>NZ_VKNW01000017.1 GCF_007474535.1 Chryseobacterium echinoideorum
TCCATTATCATCTTTAAACCTCAATTCTTGTGAAAATATTTTTTTTGCAGTGGCTGTTTTTAGAGTTTTTAAATCGTTAATTATTTTAATTGAACAGTCAATCCTTTCAGATATTTTTGCCAAGAAAGTTGATATTTTCTCTTGTTCTTGATTAGTTGGTAAACTCAATGAAAGAGAAGCTAACTGACTTGAATATAAATGCACTACAGAAATGCCTTGAGCCAAATTTGCTATTTCCATTTTCTTCTTGCTGTTCAAATAATAAGATAAAAATACTCCATCATTTTTGGATTTGATAATATTCAAGTCTCCTCCTAATGCAATACCTGGCTTCAAAACACAGGAAGCCGTAGCAATATCTATTGTTGTTTCTCCAGATGCTGGGATGATAACATCATTTTCTTCACTTAATACTAAAGCCGATTTATCTACATTAGTTCTAGATTTTATTTCGTTAATGACTTCTCTGTAATGTGTATATAGTTCGCCATATCTTATACATTCAGTAATTCCATTTTCTTCAATTTCACTTTTAGAAATCCCTTTTCCTTTTGAAAATGTAGCAATCTCCCCCAACTTCTTCACTTCCCACTCTCCTTCGAACTCAGGAAATCTAAGATTAGGGATTTGCTTTGGGTTATTTGGAACATTTGAATTAAGGATTCTTAAACCTCAATTTAAAAGATTTGCAATCCTTAATCCTCAATTTCTTTCCTTTGAGATGTTTTAAAAATTAAATAAAAATGAATAGTAAAAAACAACTCTCAGAAGTCATTGCGCTATGGAAAGCAGACAAAAAAAACTATGTAAAAAAATCAACGTTTTCGGCGTATGTGTTACTCATCGAAAATCATTTATTACCCTCTTTTGGCAATCAATACGAAATTCAGGAAGCCGATGTACAAACTTTTGTGTTGCAAAAATTAGAAGCTGGTTTAAGCCAAAAAACCATCAAAGACATTTTAATCGTCTTGAAAATGGTGCTAAAATTCGGGGCAAAAAACAAATGGATTGCTTACGAATCCTTCGAAATTCAATATCCTACCATCCGAGAAAGTCAGCAAATAGAAGTGCTTTCAAGAACGCACCAAAAAAAAATAATGAATTACATACAAGAGCATTTTACCTTTCGGAATTTAGGTGTTTTAATCTGTTTGTCTTCAGGAATGCGCATTGGAGAAATTTGTGCTTTAACTTGGGAGGACATTGATACCGACAACGGAGTCATCAGCGTGAACCGCACCATTCAACGAATCTACGTGATAGAAGAAGGAACCCGAAAAACAGAACTCATTTTAGACACGCCAAAAACCAAAAATTCCATTCGCGAAATCCCGATGAACCGAGATTTAATTCGACTGATAAAACCCATCAAAAAAATAGTAAATCCTTCTTTTTTTGTACTCACCAATGATGCTAAACCTACAGAACCTAGAACGTATAGAAGTTTTTACAAAAACTTAATGCGTTATTTAGAAATCCCAGAAATAAAATTTCACGGATTAAGACATAGTTTCGCCACACGTTGTATCGAAAGCAATTGCGATTACAAAACGGTAAGTGTATTACTCGGACATTCCAACATCAGTACCACTTTAAATTTATATGTTCACCCAAATATGGAACAAAAGAAGAAAGCCATTGAGCAGATGTTTAAGACATTGAGATAAGTTCTAAATTATGAATTGGGAGAATATTTTATTTTACTAAATTTGTAAGTAGTTGAAAAACCATAATAACCTCCTAATTCATAATTATTTTGAGTAAACAATCAGAACATATATTGGAAGAACAACTGTTAATCCAACTTCAAAAAATAGGGTATCAATATGTTTCCATAAAAGATGAAAAAGCTTTATTGGTAAACCTTAAAACACAATTAGAAAAGCACAATCATATCCAATTTACTGACAGTGAATTTGAGAAAGTTCTAAATATTCTCAACAAAGGTTCTGTCTTTGAAAAAGCCAAACTACTAAGAGAAAAGAAACATCATATCATTCGTGATAATGGTGATAACCTATATTTTGAGTTTTTGAATGTAGAACACTGGTGTCAAAACGAATATCAGGTAACCAACCAGATTACGCAAGAAGGAAAATATGAAAACCGTTACGATGTGACGCTGTTGATTAATGGATTACCATTGGTTCAAATAGAATTGAAACGTAGAGGATTGGAAATGAAGGAAGCGTTCAATCAAATCAATCGTTATCAAAAGCACAGTTTTGGTGCAGGAAAAGGTTTGTTTCATTTTGTGCAATTGTTTATTATCAGTAACGGTGTAAATACCAAATATTTCAGCAACTTTGGTTTGCATCCGCAAGAATTTTTACAAACTTTTCATTGGACAGATGAGGAGAACAAACCACTTAATAATCTGTTGGAAGAGTTTACAGATGCGTTTTTAGAGCCTTGTCACATCAGTAAAATGATTTGTAAATACATTGTCCTGAATGAAACCGCTAAAGCCTTGATGGTGCTTCGCCCATATCAATATTACGCCGTAGAAAGCATTATCAAAAAAGTAAAAGAAAACGAAATTCTGAACGGTTATAACATTGATAAGAACGGCTACATTTGGCATACAACGGGAAGTGGAAAAACATTAACTAGCTTCAAAGCCAGCCAGATTTTATCTAAAATTCCTGCTATTAAAAAAGTGGTTTTTGTGGTGGATAGAAAAGATTTGGATTATCAAACCAATCAGGAATATGATAAATTCAGCAAAGGTTCGGTAAGTTCTGCCACCAATACCGATGATTTAATCAAGAAGTTTAACGACCCGAATGTTCGCATTATTGTTACCACCATTCAGAAACTGAACAACGCTATTTCGGGCAGAAATTTATTGAAAATGAAATCAATTCAGAACGAAAGAATGGTTTTTATTTTTGACGAATGTCATCGTTCGCAATTTGGGGATACGCATAAAAACATTGTCAGTTATTTTACCAATATTCAACTGTTTGGCTTTACAGGAACACCTATTTTAGCAGAAAACGCAAACGGCGAAAAAACCACAGCAAGTTTGTTTGGAAAATGCTTGCATAAATATGTGATTACCGATGCTATTCGAGATGAAAATGTGTTGAAATTTTCGGTAGAATACATTCAAACCTTCAAGCAGAAAGAACAAATTATTGATTTGAAAGTAGAGCAAATCAACGAAACAGAAGTTTTTGAAGCACCTGAACGTAAAGAAGCCATTGTAGATTATATCATTCTACATCACGATCAAAAAACACAAAGCAGAAAATTCTGTGCAATGATGTGTGTGCAAGATATTGATGCGGTGATTCAGTACTATGAAATTTTCAAACGCAAAAAACAAAACGGAAAACATAATTTAAAACTTGCCACCATTTTTAGTTTTGGTCAAAATGAAGACGAAATGGAAGACGCAACTTCTTCTCAACTCGCTATGGTTGCAGAAGACCAAGCAGAATATGGCAATCCAAAGCCACATCGTAGAGAAGTTTTAGAACATTATGTAGAAGATTTTAATGAACTATTTGGAGAAAAACACAACATCAAAGACACCGAAAGCTTTTACAATTATTACAATGCTGTTGCCAAAAAATCGAAGCAAAACGAAACGGATATTTTGTTAGTCGCCAATATGTTTTTGACAGGTTTCGACAGCAAACATCTGAACACATTGTATGTAGATAAAAATTTACAATATCACGGATTGATACAAGCATTCAGTAGAACCAATCGGATTTTAGATAAGAACAAAACACAAGGAAATATCGTTTGTTTCCGAAATTTAAAAGATAAAACAGACGAAGCCATTGCGTTATTCAGCAACAAAGAAGCAATTGATGAAATTATTGTAGAGCCTTATGAAAAATATGTAGAGCAATTTAATGAAGCAGTAGAAAAATTATTAACCATTGTTCCGGAAGTGAAATCGGTGGACGGATTGTTTACCGAAGAAGATCAGTTGCAGTTTATTTTGGCGTTCCGTAACTTAATGCGTTTGCACAAAAAAATGAGCCATTACACCGAATTTACTTGGGAGGATTTGCAAATGGAAGAGCAGCTTTTTGCTGATTATACCAGTAAATATCTTGATCTAAAAGAAAAAATTGGTCCTCATTCTTCACCAGAAAAAACATCAATTCTGAATGATATTGATTTTGAATTGGAACTAATAAGGCGTGATACCATTAATGTAACCTACATTGTTCAGTTATTGATTAATTTGAAGTCAAAACACAGTAAAAAAGACAAAGAAAGTATTGAAAAAGATATTTTCAACTTACTAAACACAGATGTTTCACTAAGAAGCAAAAGAGCGTTAATTGAAAAATTTATTCAAGAAAATTTGCCATATATTGAAGATACAGACACTATATCGGAAGAGTTTGAAAAATTCTGGAGCGTTGAACAAGAAAAAGCACTCAAAGAATTAATCGAAACAGAAAATTTAACGAAAGAAAAAACAGAAAGGTTAATAGAAAACTATCTTTTTACAGAACGAGAGCCCATACGTCAAGAAATTTTGGATTTAAGAAATGAGGGAAGACCAAGTGTTTTACAATCTAAAGAAATCGGAGACAGAATCTTACATAAAATAATCAGTTTTGTAGATACTTTTGTGAATGGAATATCTGGGAATTAAAAACGAATTACTAAAAAGCCACCCTTTTAGCCACCCCTAAAAAACAAAAACGCTGAAAATCAACAGATTAACAGCGTTTTTTGTACCCCAGACGGGACTTGAACCCGTACGTCCTTGCGGACACAGGATTTTAAGTCCTGCGTGTCTACCAATTCCACCACCAGGGCATGGTGTGGAGCGAAAAACGGGATTCGAACCCGCGACCCCAACCTTGGCAAGGTTGTGCTCTACCAGCTGAGCTATTTTCGCAAACTTGTGCGGATGAAGGGACTCGAACCCCCACGCCTCACGGCACCAGATCCTAAGTCTGGCGTGGCTACCAATTACACCACATCCGCATGGTTACTGAAATATTTTAAAGAACTTCTTTCGTTTTTGTGAGTGCAAATATAGGGCAATTATTTGTAATTGCAAGAATTATTTTTAAAAAAAAATAAATTTTTCTAAAAATTGTTTGAAACCATTTTTTTTAAATTTCATTTTATTACTTTTACACAGTTAATATTTATGATATGGAATTACAAGGAACGATAAAGAAAATCTCTGAAACACAAACATTTGCAAGCGGTTTTCAGAAAAAGGAAATGGTTATTCTTACACAAGAACAGTATCCTCAGCCGATTAACATCGAATTTTTACAGGATAAAATAAATTTACTGGATTCTTTAAAAGAAGGTGAAAATGTAAAGGTAGGAATCAATATCAGAGGTAGAGAATGGGTTTCTCCACAAGGCGAAACAAAATATTTCAACTCTATTACGGGATGGAGAGTAGAAAAAGTTATAGACAACGGATCAGAACCTACACAAGCTTCGCCTTCCCAATCTGCGGCACCGGTTTCTAACGAGAATCCTTTTGCGAATGATGACGATGATGATTTACCATTCTAATCAAAAAATAAATCTTAATAAAAATCCTGCTTTTAAAAGGCAGGATTTTTTCTGCGAATGGTAAGACTTAACAAAAACGAAATCTCATTCCCGGATCCGGCAAAATATGACGGTCATGAAGGCATTATTGCTTTCGGCGGAGATTTATCTGTAGAAAGAATCTGGTTTGCGTATCAAAATGGTATTTTTCCATGGTTTAATCCTGACGAAGAAATTCTATGGTGGTGTCCTGATCCAAGATTTGTTTTATTTCCGAATGAGCTGAAAGTATCGAAATCAATGCAAAAGATTTTAAACAGAAATATTTTTACTATTACTGAAAATCAAAACTTTGACGAAGTTATATACAATTGCAGTATTATAAGAAGAAAGGACCAGGACGGAACATGGCTTTCTGAGGAGCTTATGAATTCCTTCAGGCAACTGCATCGTTATGGCCTGGCAAAAAGTGTAGAAGTCTGGATGGAAGGCAATCTTGTTGGCGGACTTTATGGCCTGCAGGTTGGTAATGTTTTTTGTGGAGAAAGTATGTTTTCTAAAGTAAGCAATGCATCAAAAGCAGGCTTTATACATTTCGTGCAACAACACAAAAACGATTTCACCTTAATAGACTGCCAGTCTCATACTCATCATCTTGAAAGTTTGGGCGCAAGAATGATTTCAAAGACAGATTTTTTAAAAATTTTACATCAGCACTGAAAATGAATTCAGAAATGTAAATGTAATCTTTAATAGAAATGACAAAATACTTTTCTTCTTTTGATATTTTTCGGAGTATAATACTCCCCCAAATTAAGACCGTAATTTAAGATATGAAATTAACGAAAAAAAATTAATTTTAAAATCAAATAATTTATGTCAACAAGGAGAAAATTCAGTAAAGAATTCAAATCAAAAGTAGTTTTGGAAGCGTTGAAGAAACGCACTACCATAGAGGAAATCGCCAAGAAATACGAGTTACAGCACTCTCAAATCAGTCTTTGAAAATCCCAGACATTAAGTAATTTTGGGAATTTTTTTCAGGCAGAAATTTCAAATGAAAAAGAAAAATCCATCGACATAGAAAAACTTTATGCCCAAATTGGACAGCTAAAAGTAGAGAAAGATTTTCTAAAAAAAACTTGAGGTGATGCCTTTACAAGAACGTAGAGAACGCATTGATGAAAATGATAAATCATTGACTATCAGTAAACAATTCAATTTACTATCCATTCACAGAAGCGAATTGTACTATAAACCGAATGTAGAAAAAGAAGAAAATTTGAAGATTATGGAATTGCTTGAGAAAGAATATTTAGCTTAAACTATCCTTCATTCTAACAAGAGGGACTTTTCCTTGCCCTTTAGAATATTTTCTATAGCCATACCTTGTACCCGAGACACAGATGTCCCCATTTGAATCCATTATTCCTTCTATCTACGGTAAACCAATCCACAATACATATTTCATGTTCGTTTTTATCTTTATCATGATAAACATATTTATATCTTTGTTTGTATTCTTCTTTAATAGTTTTGGGGATATGCTTTTCTATTGTTCCATTCTCATAGATATGATAAGTTATAATATCTTTTGCATTAAGTATTGCGGGAGTAATAGATGCTCCACAACCAAATTCATTTTCTTTCAATCCTAATCCTTTAGTATACACTTCTTGAGCTACCATTGCTATTTCCCAAACATAAGTATTTCCATTAGGATTTGTTGGTTTTTTATATTTTATCGTTTTACCTCTACTATTTACTTTCGTTGCCCATTCCCATTCTCCTTCTTCTTTAAAGAATAATGGGTTACTTCTATAAGCAGCTCCATGTAATACAACATAGTCTTTTTCACTACCGTGTCCACAAGCACTAGGATATAATACTGCTAAATACAAATCCGCCAATGTTTTAAATTTAGCTTTCTTTTTCATTAAATGTTTTTCAACATAATCCATTTGTTCTATAAAAAACATTTTAACTAGTTTTTCTTGTGTAGTTCCTACATCTGTTGCTGCTCCTACACCAAATTGTATGAGACCAACATAACCAACTCCATTGTCTATTGATGGACTGAAAGTCTCTGCTGTTTCCAACGCAATTACCGTCATTAACCAATTAGGATCAACTCCCAAATTATTTGCAACCTCAACAACTTTTTTTCTTTCATTACATCCAATTTTTTTACCACAAACCAAATTATTCTGTTGGCAAACACAAGCTCCATTACCATTTTGCACCGTATCACTTCCCACCGTAACCGCACCTACATAACTTGCTACTTTCAACAAGTCACTTTGTGGGGTAAGTACAGTGGAGCATAATGTGCTACTATCACTGCCATCCAATAATTCATTGTCATCTTTATCATAAATGACAGCATAGTATTTCTTTGTCTTTTTATTTTGTTTGGCATCTTTTAACTTGCCCCAATTGATTTCTGCTACCAATGTGCCATCTTCCTTTACGGTTTCGGTTACTTCAAGTTCTTTACATTCCTTATCTATTGACCAATTGATATCCTCAAAGATCTTTACTTTCAGTTTTGTATCTTTCGGATACGTTGTGTTGGCATATACCCAACTTATGATGTCATAATCTACAGGATTGTGCCTTGCTCTTCCATCCTTATCTCCTATTATTGCACGGTAAACTTCTTCTTCATTATTAACTGTAAGATGTTTTTGAGTGTCTTTCTTTTCGGTAACATCTGTTAAAGAGGTATTAAAACCAATGAGTTTGGCTTTGGCATATAATTTCACTTCGTCGGAAGCAATTGGTGGTTCTATCCTTTATTGTATCACTAAGTTCTATTCTATGATAGGTGTAGCCTCCATTTTTGCTTCCTAAAATATCTTTTTTATTTTCGGTATTAGAGTAAGCAAAATCATCGTCATTAGGTGGATTATCATCATCATAAATATGAAGTTCAATTTTCTCCCCTTCTATATTTTCACCTTTTATGCAATAATCTACGGTTTGTCCCCACTTTGCACGGCTTATTTCGCTGCCTCCGAAATCATTCCAAAAGCCTTCGGTTATTTTGGCTTCTACAATGGGTTCTGATTTTGTAATGCCATTTTGGGAATTAACAAAACATTTTACAGTTACAACTCCAGAAACTGTGGGTGTATAATCTGCATACTGCCCCTGAAACGTTTTTCCTCCCAAGTTCCAGTAAATTTGTTCGTTGCTAGCTAAATTTTTAAAAATTAAATCATTATTTCCAATACTAAAACGAACACTTTTTCCTACTTTCAACGAACCACTTTTCTGATAGCTTATAATATCATTATGCTTCACTTCAAAATGCCAGTCATCTTCCTCATGTTTCGCTTTTGAACCAAAAGAATTTGCCATTTTACAGAATGCTTCAATCAATTATTTTTTACTGATTTTATACCCTTTCTGATCTGGTTTCGTAAGAATATCTGAGTCAATCCACTTCGACTGAATGAAATATTTTCCATTGTCGTTTATTAAAACAAATTCAGTATCCATATTTTCTCCAAGAGTGTATCCATCTATATTTTTTTTATGTTTCAGAATTAATTTGTTTCCGTCTTCTAAAGCATTTAACTCATCCGTAAAACCAATTTGATAACCATTTCCTGAAGCTATGATATTTTCTTTGTTTATTTCTATTTCTAACTCCCAACCAACATTCTGTCCTCCTATTTCACCATAACTAAACCATGCAGTATAATTACCAAACCATTTGTTTGAAATTAAATTTGCTTCCTCATTTTTTTTGAATGTAAGATCACTTTTATAATACTTAAAATTTCTTTTATTATCAGATGACGTCTTAACTAATAACAAATTATCTATAGACCAAGCAATTTGATGTATTCTAAAATTTTCAGAAGTAAAACTTGAAAATTCTTGAAAATTCTTATGTGAGTCAATTTTTAAAATCCCTAAAAAACTATTGTTATCACTATAAATTTGATTATAAAAATACGCTAAGTATTTTATGTTGGGGGATGAAATAGGAGTTTCGATTTTATCATCACCTGGTGAAACTATTTTATATATTTTCCCATTTGATTTATTTATTAATTCAAAATCACTAAACCCTAAACTTTCACTTACAGAATTACAGGAAAATGCATACATATTTAATGATGTATAAAACCCTAAGTAATTGTACCATATAGTTCCTTCCTTTTTTTTTAACTTTATAGTTTTAGACCCAACTTCAAAATAATAATTCCCCTTGTCTTCTATTAATGGTTTTTTAATAAGGTCATTTTTAAAATTTTTTAATTGATTAAATTCTTTTTCATCAATTTCTTTAAGATTCAATTTTGGAAGCAAATCATATTTATCTGAAAAACCAACCGTTTCAAATTTTATTTTATCAACATTAATTATTTCCTTCGTATTAGAAGCTACCATATCTTTCTGACCTTGTTTTTGGCAACTTAAAAACCCAAATAATAAGAATGATAACAATTTTATTTTTTTCATTTTTCTTCTATTGTTTGAATAATGTTTGAATTAAATTCTCCAGAATGTAGATGATCTTCATGACCAGAAGAATAGATAGTTCCAACTAATCTAGAATACCAACTTCCACTACCCCTGTATATTTTTTCAAAATGAAATTCCTTGAAGGCATTTACTTTCTTTTGCTCAAGCTCTAAAGTAGCATAATAAGCTGTATCCGCACAATCTCCATTCGGATGTGTTACACTTGGATAGCTTGTTGCATCTGCAAAACACATACCCGTACACAAAACATCTTCTCTTCCTAATTTGGCTAATGCTCCTATAAAACCAGCATAGGCATCAGGATTACAATATCGCCTTTGCGAATTTTGAAATGTGTAAAATATTTTAATATAACCTTTTTCATAGCTTAAACTATCCATCATTCTAACAAGAGGGACTTTTCCTTGCCCTTTAGAATATTTTCTATAGCCATACCTTGTACCCGAGACACAGATGTCCCCATTTGAATATAAGTATGCTGTTTGTGCGTTTCCTCCTGAAGGATAGCTATATGTATTTATATAACCCGCAGGAATGGTTGAAATTCTCTGTCCATTATTCCTTCTATCTACGGTAAACCAATCCACAATACATATTTCATGTTCGTTTTTATCTTTATCATGATAAACATATTTATATTTTTGTTTGTATTCTTCTTTAATAGTTTTGGGGATATGCTTTTCTATTCTTCCATTCTCATAGATATGATAAGTTACAATATCTTTTGCATTTATTTGAATATCAGCTTGACCATTATTTCCACACTCAAAAGTAACCTCATTATTTACAAATCCTTCAGTTTTTGCAGAAATTGCCCTTGCAGCGATTTCTTTTTTGGTAATACCATTTTTACCATCCGTATCAACACTTGAATTTGCATTATAATAATCAGAACCTTCTCTATATAATGTAGTATCATCGCTAGATCCAAAGTAATTTGGGGCAAAAACGAGTACATATAAATCAGATATAGATATTCTGCTTGTTATATTTTTAGTTTTTTTCCATAATTCAATATATTTTTCTACATAATCTAATTGATCCAATGCAGACATCAATGCTAATTTCCTTTTCGTCAAAGAAAAATTATAGCTTGTATTTAAAGAACTTATGGCAACAGGAGTGAACTGAATCAATCCAACTGCTCCAGCAAAATTTTCGGGAAGTTGCATGATTTCATCTTTTGTTAGACCTCTGTAATCTCTTTTAAATGTGCCATCCTTCCTTTTTTCTTTTGTGGGCTTTATTTCAATTTTGGATGGAGAAAATGTTCCTGAAGTTTCAACTTTCATGACCGACATTAAATCATTAGGGTCAAAATTTTGTCTTTTACTTATTTCAACTACTTTTTTTCTAAACTCACAGGTTACATTTGGATGCCCCCCCAAACCAAATTATTCTGTTGGCAAACACAAGCTCCATTATTTTGTTGTTCTATATTCTGGCTTCCATTCGTCACAGCTCCTACATAACTAGCTTCTTTCAACAAATCACTTTGAGGCGTAAGAACTGTAGAACACAATATATCACTGTCCTTCCCATTTAATAACTCATCATCGTCTTCATTATAGATTTTGGCATAGTAATTTTTGGTTTTCTTATTTTGTTTGGCATCTTTTAACTTGCTCCAATTAATTTCGGTGACCAAAGTTCCATCTTCTTTTACTGTGCCTGTAGCTTCCAGCTCATCACATTTTTGATCAAATTCGTACCATGGAGTATTCTCAAAGATCTTTACTTTCAGTTTTGTATCTTTCGGATAAGTAGTGTTTGCATAAACCCAACTTATGATCTCATAATCTACAGGATTGTGCCTTGCTCTTCCATCTTTATCTCCTATTATTGCACGGTAAACTTCTTCTTCATTATTGACTGTAAGATGTTTTTGAGTGTCTTTCTTTTCGGTAACATCTGTTAAAGAGGTATTAAAACCAATGAGTTTGGCTTTGGCATATAATTTCACTTCGTCGGAAGCAATATTGGTGGTTCTCTAGTTCAATTTTCTCTCCTTCTATATTTTCTCCTTTTATGCAATAATCTACGGTTTGTCCCCATCTCGCACGGCTTACCTCACTTCCTCCAAAGTCATTCCAGAAACCTTCTGTGATTCTTGCTAATTCTCACATTTTTTTAATTTTACAGGCTTTGCATTTTCTGAACTACTAAACTGAGTAACTATATGTGTTTTTTTTGATGTTTTGATATTGCTTAGTCCATACCACGTTAATTCGAACTCTTCATTGTTTTTAACAATTTTTCCTATATTTTCTTTTTTTGAAATATTTTCTTCATCAATTTCATTTTCGGAAGCCATTGGTGGAGACATATCTTGTGAAACATATTTTAAATAATAAACATTATTTTCTATACCCTTTTCCAGGGTAACATTTATAAAAATTGCAGGTGGAGCTAGTGCTAAAGTACCAGTAAAGCGATTTTTATTTTGATAAATTTCAATACCACTATTTTGTACGGAACAATCAAGTTGCCATAAACCAATTATATTATCAGAATTTTCACTTTTTAAACCATTGATAAGCTTTATATCATCTTTTATAATTGTTTGATTAATGATATTTTGTTGATCATTTCTATCAACAAATTTAAATTCAGTTCGATTTTTAATAACATAACTAACATTTATTTTCTCATTTTGTTGAACAGCTTGATAGTGACCATTTTTATTTAGTTGAATACCTGTATTTAATTCAATATCTTTTAAATATTGAATTTTATTCGAGTCAAATTTATATAGAAAATAAGATGGAAATTCTTCAGTAAAACTGGGGATTAATAGTACTCCTTCTGAAATTGTAGAGTTATAAAGTAAATGAATATCTTTTTCAGCAAATTCATAAGAGCTGTCATAATAAAAATTAATATTAAACGGCTGCCAATCTTGAATCAGTTTATTTCCAAAGGAATATTGTATGTAAGCCCTATCCTCAATATATTTAATTTTAAAATGATAATCCTGAAAATTTACATCTAGACTCTTTACAGAATCTGCTGAGTAATTATTATTTATTTGTAGACTTTTTACTTCCTTAAAAATCGTTTGATTTGCTTCAACAAAAGTTGAATTTGGATTATAATTATCAACATCCTTTTTACAAGAACATAGAATATTTATAGAAAATAAAATAAAAAATAAATTAAATAATATTTTATTCTTTACCACCGAATTCATTAATTTTTCCATTTTGTGCTGTTTTTATTTGAATGTCTCTTTCTATTTGACTTTGGTCATCATAGGATTTATAATATACATAATAACCAGGGTTGCATCTTTTTTTACTTGCATCTCTTATTTCAAAATGTACATGTGGTGCGCAAGTCCCACCACTTTGAACACCTGAAACGCCACTTAATGCTATTGGTTTTGATATATCGTCTATTACATCTCCTTTACTTACCAGTACTTTTCGTAAATGTCCATAGAATAAGTATATATCCCCATCTTCATTATATCCTGAATCTTTTTTATCTTCTTTGTCAGGATATTTTAACTGATAATCTCGTTTATGTGCCAAAAAAGTTTCTTTATCTAAAACCTTTAATGTCAAAGATATACCATATCCCACAGCAGCTGGATATACAATATTTGTAACTTCTGCTTTGACACAAGAATATACAGAAGAACCTGGTATTACAAATAAATCTAAACCTTTATGGGGTCTTGTTCCGTTTCTTGCATTTGTTCCAAATAAACCCCAATGTTTTCCTGCTAAATTAACCTGAGTTCGGGATAATAATTGAGATAAACTTTGTAAAAAATAGCAATAATTCGTATATTTAAGTTTCTGACATTCAAATATTTAAACGATTTATTGCTATGAATTTAAAAGACCAAATTACAAATATTTTTGTACAAATTGATGATTTCTGTAAAGAGTTTGATGTTCAAATTAAAAAATTAAAGCTGGAAGCCTTGGGAGACAGCAAGAAAAGAAGAAACAGAAATTCAAAAATGTCTAATTCTGAAATTATCACAATTATGATAGGCTTTCATTTAGGAGCCCACAAAACGTTTAAACATTATTATCAGGAAATCGTTTGTGGATATTGGAAAGATCTGTTTCCAAATAGGCTTTCCTATAACAGGTTTATTGAGCTTCAACAAAGATGTTTTGTTGTTTTTGGTTTATTCTTAAAAGAGAAATGCCTGGGAAAATGTACAGGAATCAGCTTTATGGACAGTACAACTTTGAAAGTCTGTAGAAATCAAAGAATACATAGCCATAAAGTTTTCAAAGGTTTGGCAGAACGCGGAAAGTCCTCAATGGGTTGGTTTTACGGTTTCAAACTACATTTGATATGCAATGAAAGAGGAGAACTTTTATCTTTCTATTTGACGAAAGGAAATGTGGACGATAGAAATCCAAAGCATATCAAGAAGATGACCAGGGAACTGTTTGGAAAATTGTTTGCCGATAAAGGATATCTCTCAAAAGCCTTGTGGGAGATGCTTTTTGCAGATGGGATCCAGCTCTTTACCAAGCTTAAAAAGAATATGAAAAATCATATTATGACAATGGAAGACAAGATTTTGCTCAGAAAAAGAGCTATCATTGAAACCATAAATGACGAACTGAAAAATCATTGTCAGGTTGAGCACACCAGACACCGAAGTGTGAACAATTTTATAATAAATATTTTGGGAGGGCTAACAGCATATTGTTTCTTTCCAAAGAAACCGTCACTCAACTTGAAAAAGGTAAATGACGGTCAACTATTTTTAAACTTTGCTTAAACCGAACTCAGGTTATTTACAATATTGTTGCTGACACTATCCTGCAAAGCACAGATTTATCCGCTAAATACAAGCCCAAGCGATGTTCCTGACAATGGTTAAAATATACTTAGAAAATGGAAACAGAAAAACAAAAAAATGTCCTTAATTTTAAAACAAATAATTAAATGAAAAATATAATCTTATTTACAATATTGTTGCTGACACTATCCTGCAAAGCACAGATTTATCCGCTAAATACAAGCCCAAGCGATGTTCCTGACAATGGTTATATAAAAGATACAAATAATGAACTGGACAAGTATGTAGGTGTATGGAAAGGGAGCTGGAATGGTAAAACAGTTTATTTGGAATTGAGAAAAATAAAATATTATTCTCAAATGGGTAAACTTTATATGGATAGAATTTTTGGCGAAAGAAAAATAATAAATTCTGGCGGCGTGGTGGAAATAGATAGGATCACTAATTTCAATAATGAAGATTCCGAGTTTAGGGGTATGTTTAACAGTTTAAAATATCCCGGAAAAAAAATGATAACATTTTATCCAGATAATATGTGCAGAAAGACCGCATCTCTTTCATATCACAGATTTCGATGAGATTAACTATAAAATGACCTTGCATTTTGTCTATGATCCCTCTTACATTAATGATAGTTGCCCCTATTACAACTCTGTCATGCAGGGAAATGATTTTCCGGTTAATTTCCCAAGAGATATTGTGCTAACGAAACAGTAAATAAGCGCCCTTTTCCAGGGCGTTTGTTGGTTGTCCCAAAAATGTACAGGAACAATCATCCCCACCGACCCACAATCTGGTTTTATCGATGAGAACGGCTGTACGATTGGTTTGCCGAGCTTGCCAAACTTACCTTTTACGATTGATCCTTGTGAAAAGCTGAAAAAACGGCAGATCTTATGGTATTCCTGTCAATCAGCAGTTTGAAATTAGTATTTTTGTCAAGTAGAAGAATGCTTAAATGAGATAAAAAGAACAAATCCTCCCGATAATCTCAGGAAGATTTGTTTTGTAACTCAGATTTTACTAGGAGTAAATCAATTCACCACAAGGTTTTTTAAAACAGCTTCCGACTTGAGTTCTGTTTCGTTCCATTCTTTTTCCGGGCTGCTTTCTGCGGTGATTCCGCCACCAACAAAGAGGTGAACGGCATTTTTATACAACTTGGCACAACGCAGATTAACAAAAAACTGAATGTGATGTTCTGTCTCAATCTTAATGTATCCTGCATACAGCTCGCGCGGAAATTTTTCGGTTTTCTCAATCTGATCTGCACAAAAATCTTTGGGAATACCGCAAACCGCCGGAGTAGGGTGCAGTTCGCTGATGATCATGTCCAGATTTTCAGGATTAATTTTCAGTTTAAAATCTGTTTTTAAATGTTTAATATTTCCTGAAATATGATCATAGATTTCAGATTCTTGTAAAGTGTTCTCGGCATCGTACTGTTGTAGAATATTGCGGATGTAATCTGAAACCGGCTTTTGTTCTTCAATTTCTTTCTGTGACCAGTTTTCATTCACAGGAATAGTGCCTGCAAGACTCATCGTTTCAAACTGCTGAGTTATTTTGTTGAATTTCCCTAAAACTTCTGAAAAAGCACCCATCCAGGAATCTTTTCCGTCAAAAAACATATATTTAAAAGCATTTGGATAATTCAGGCAAAGATTTGAAAAACTTTTGGTAAGATCTAAAGAATTAAAATCACGGATCATTTTTCTTCTCGACAGAACAAGTTTTGGCAGTTTGTTTTCTTTGATGATCTGGATTACTTTTTCAAGTTTTTTCAAATATTCCTGCTTGTTTTCTGCATTATATTTTATTTCTTCATCATAAAGATTGGCAGAATTTATATGGAGTGTATTAAATTCTTCCTGACTGATTTCCACGATTTTTCCTTTAAAATTTTTAATTTCCGAATTGTCAAATGAATGAAATTCTATAGGATGTATCTCAGATTTTTCATCGGTAGAATAGAATTTTTTATCAAAAGGAAACTGAAAGTAAATCATAGACTTATGCTTTTCTTAAATCCGAATTTATTTTTATTCAGGATTGTTATCTCTTTTCAAAACTTTTAATACATCTGTCATTACTTTTTTGTCGGTAACCATCATAATCATAACACTATTATTAAATGTATTATCATTAACATTCTGATTAACATTTGTAGAAGCTGTATCCTCAAAGAGTTCTTTAATTTCTACACCTAATTTTTCTGCTAATCTAGGGATGTATTCCGATTTAACATCACTAATCTGATTTTCCCAGTTAATATATGTTTTTCTGTCAACACCTATAAAATCTGCTAAGTCCTGCTGAGAGATTTCTGCTTTAGTTCTAAGGATTCTTAATTTTTTTCCTACCATACAAGATTTTTTACAAAAATATAAAAAATGTCCAAAAAGTTCCACATATTTTGTGGAATAATATTCATATATAGTGTGAAATATTTGTTTTAGTTTTGAACTGTTAACCAATAAAAATTATTTCAAATGAAAAATTTAACATTATTATTCGTTTTATTTATTACTTCTTTTTGCTTCGCAGGAGATAGAGTTGAGCTGTATAAGAATGAACAGCTAAGAGAGATTAATGTGCATGAAAAAATTGTGTACAGGACGGTTGCTGATGGTATGAGAAAAAAGCTCAAAGTTTATGTAGGAGAGGCTGAAAATGGTAAAATATCCTCTTATTCAATCGAAGTATTGGATTCTGACCAAAAATTAGAAAATATCATAAACATTGATATTGCAACTCAACAAGTTTCTGATTTCATTACTTATCACATTAATAGTGTAAAAAGTTCAGGTGATGGAGGACCAACAGACATAAGAGCCAACTGCTTTTCGGACTGTAATAATAAATGGAAATGTGATGATCAACCATCCCAAGTAGGAACTATGCTTTGTGCTACAGATTGTTTCATTGAATGTTATATGCTTTCTAAACCAGTAAAATCTCTTACTGCATCAATACAATAAATTATATAAATTTGAGAATGAAAATCAGTATAATTTTTTTATTCTTCTGTTGCAGCAGTTTATTTTCACAAAATTTAGTTGTTCAGTATAAGTATTCTAAACAAAAAAATGTTGAAGATACCACAATAATATCTCAGACAGCATTTCTTCGGATTGATGAAAAAGAATCTTTATTTTTTAGTGAAGGCGAATACTTGTCAGATTCTATTATGATTGCAGATACTAAGAACAATAAAATAACCAATTTCAGAGCTTTACCAGAAGATTATCTTGGAGGTATTATAGGTAAAGATTTAGAAAAAAGAGAAGTTGTTTTTTATTCTAATGATTTTATGGATAAACAATTCAAATATTCTGAAAAACCAGATTTTAAATGGATTATTACTAATACAAAAAAAGAAATCTTAGGATATAATGCTGTTCTAGCAAAAACTTCTTATGCAGGAAGAAGTTATGAGGCTTATTTTACAGAACAAATACCTATTCAGGAAGGTCCATATAAGTTTTTTGGTTTACCAGGCTTAATTTTGGAAATTTATGACACCGAAAATAAGCATTGTTTTAGTATTATGGGTATTTCTACAGATAGAAATGATATCACTTTAGATCTTAGTACTACTAAATTTATAGAAACTTCTAGAAAAAAATATTATGATTTGAGAAAAAATTATGAGGATAATCCTACACAAAGGATGCAAGAGTTAATGAATGCTACTCAAATCTATGAAAGAGCTGATAAAAACGGTAATGTTGTAGACATGAGAAAATTAGTTAATGATACTCAAAAAAGTTTAATAGAAATGTTTAAAAAACAAAATAAAATAGAACTAAAACCTTAACAATTATGAAAAAAAATCTTTTAAAAACAGTAACGCTATTGATGCTAATTTTATGTAGCCTATTTTCTTATGCCGCTACAAAAAACAACACAGATAACGATAAAGAATACTTTAGTAGTTTTAGAAAAAATGAAGAGCCTAAAAATAAATCATTTTCATTACTAACAGAACAAGATAACTTTGTTTTGGAAAAAAACAATATTGAATATTATACAATTTACAAAGAGGATACGGAAGGAAAAGGATTCTATTTTAAGGTAGTTGTTGATAAGAAAAGTCAAAAACCTGTGGCTACTTATATTGCAGAGGATAGTAATATTCTAAGTGAAAAAACTAAAAAGCATTTGATCTATATAAGTAAGGAAATTCTGCATATTAAGTCTACAAAAGATATGAGTTTAGCAGGCTCTGGTGATGATCCTGCAATTTGTGTAATTAAATGTCACCGCGCGAATGATTGTTATGGAAAACCAACAAGTTTAGGCGCTTCATTATGTTCTGCAGATTGTCATCTTTCTTGTCACAAAAGTACAAGCACTACAACAAAGTTAACTGAATCAATACAGCAAAATTAATCTAAAAAAAGCAGCCTTTTACAATTTTTGTAAGAGGCTGTTTTATTATTTTAGATATTATTCTCTTGATTTGTGCTTTTCTGAATTATCTGATCTGGTAAGAAATTCCGAGTAAAAATTTTCTTTCAGCAAAGGTATTATTCGGTTTAAATATGTCAAAATCAAATGCAGAGTTTTTTAGAGAAAGATTCTTGATTATGAATTGCTGATATTCGAAATTAAGAAATAAACGACCGTACAAACGATATTGAACTCCCAATGTATACCCAAAGTTGATATTTTTGCTTTTGAAATCATCCAATCTATTCAGTACATCGTTTTCAGGAACCATAAATTGCATTTTGTAGATGTTTTTATTGACTGCAATTCCAACAAATGGGCGCAATTTTTTCCATTCGTACAGTAGTTTTAGATGGATGAGGTATTCAAAATGCTGATTTTTAAATCTTTGAAATAGTAAAGGTTCATTATTTTTCGTGAAATAAAAACCATTCAGATAAGTTTCTTCTTTATTAGCATCTAAATCAAAGTTGGAATTCCAATTTTGAATATTGGCAGAAAATAAAACGGATAATTGAGGGAGAAATAGATTTTTTGAAATCCATATTCCTAGATTTTGACCAAACTGAGAGGGATTATCTGAAAAGTCATTTGCCCAGCTTACTTTTTTTAGACCAACACCTGCTTCAATTCCGTATTGAAAACCATTGCCGGATTTTTTAAGAAGGTTTTGAGAATTATCTTGAAAATTATTTGGCAAATGCAAATCATTCAATTCTATTGCAGCTATTTGCGGTGTTGAAAACTGTATATCTTTAAATGGTAAACTGATGGCTTTTTCGATATAAATGGTATCATACACGATTATTTTTTCGTAAATATAGATGGTATCAGTTTTTTTTCTCTGAGCCTGTAAGCCAATGGAAAATAGTATGAATAAAAAAAATAATAGTTTTTTCAAAAGCAGAGTGGTTTATCGTTCTACAAATATAGTATCTCTCTGGACGATTTTTTTAACTATAATCACAGGAGCAGTATTTTCTTCTTTTAGATGAGGAATTATTTTTTTGTTTTTTTCAGAATCATCTTGTGCTAATCTGCTTTTTGTGATTTTGGATTTAGGCACGGGTATTTCCGGAATTTCTTTTAAATCAGCATTAATCGGTACTGTTTTTATTTTTTTTTCCGGTAATATATTATCTGTTTTATTTTGTTTTATATTATTTTCAGATGTGCCTGTTATCGTTTTTATTGAAGAGTGTGAAGGTATGGGTCTGAATAAAAATACTGATCCTGTAATCATGATTAAGCAAGTTGCAGCAATAACTAAATTTTTTTTGAAATACTGATTGAAACCCCAATAATTCTGCAAGCTTATACTTCCAGTAAATTCGGACTGCTTTTGCGGCTGAATTTTAAAATCTAAAAATTTATTTTGAAAAGTCTGTGCCCACAAAAGTCCGCCCAAGCCAAGAAAAACAAGAATCTGAGCGGTTTTGTTTTTGGTGTTTTCCCTGTTTCCAAAGTTTTTCATCAGATAATCCTGAACAGATTTTTTAGCTCTCAATAAATGAGATTTTGAAGTATTTACAGGGATCTGAAGCAGCTTTGCAATTTCTGAATGGGTATAATTTTCAATAAAATATAGATTGAAAACAGATTTGTGATGAGAAGGAAGGCTGTCGATAGATTTCAACAGCTCCTCTCTCGTGAAATCATATATAAGGATGTGTTTTTTTTCGTCCATTGCGGGATTTGTATCGGTTATTTCGGCAATTTCTGATATTTCTGTGGCTGCAAAATTTTCTGCACTTGTTTTTCGGATGTATTGCAGGGCATTGTTGATGACAATTTTTCTGAGCCATCCAAAAACAGCCTTTTCATCTTTCAGCTGTTGGTTTTTCTCAATAGCAGTCATAAAACTGTCCTGAACAATATCTTCAGCAGCCTGAAGATCTGCTACATAACGCCGGCAAATCCCCAAAAGTTTTGGGGAATAGCTGAGGTAGATTTTTTGCCAGTTGAGTTTTTGCATTTAGTTTTGTTTAACAAATATAGAATTGAAAATTCCATCTGAAATATCAATATGCTGAATTTCGGTATTGTTAATGTAAGCTTTATAAGCTTCTTTTTTGTCATTAATATAGTTGGACCTAATTTGATAAACATTTTGGTCAAGAGCATATAAGTCTTCTATATTATTAAATCCAGAAGCATAGTTTGAAACAGTAAGAATATCATTTTTTAAATAATTTTGACCGTTACTAAAATCATAAATATCATTTCCATCAATTTTAAATCTTCCTTTTACGCTTTGAGAAATGTAAAGGTCGTTATTTGATGAAATATTTTTATAAAAAGTATTATTCAAAAGTTTATCATTTATTGATAAATATACTCCACTAGAATTGCTCGAAATATGCATGAAATTTTTCTGTCCGTTAAAGGGAGAAATAACCGTATAAATATTATTTTTAAAATACCCTACTTCAACGGGTGCGTCAATAAAGTTATTAAGCATTTTATTTACAGGAATATAAACATCCCCATTATAAATTGTAAAATTTCTTGTAGTGACATACTGTTGAGTAAAAGGAGGATTTTCTGTAAATAACACGGTTTTAACTCCATTTTTCCAATAACAAAGCTCTTTTGTATAAGTCCAGGTTGAAGGTATCTGAACAGTCGGACTTTTTATACTTCCAAAAAAATATACATTTCCTTGATCAACTAGAAAATCGTTTATGTTATGAAAATAATCTGATTGATTTGTAGTATTGATGTTGAGACCAATGTATTGATGAATATCAACTTTCACATTATTTTTCCAAAAGTAATAATTTGAAGGTCCGGAATTGCTGATAGCGAAAACATAAATATCATTATTTTCAACTAAAATTTTTACTGCGGTAATGCCTGAACCATTAGTTAAATCGGTTCTGTTTCCGTTTTTCCAGTAACAAGCAACGCCATTTTTTTGACCAGCAATATATACATCATAAGATGCGTTTTTCTGTTCAAGACCTTCAGCTTCATTCTCCCTACAAGAAAATACAAAAGTTAACAACAAAATAAACGGTAAAATTAAATTTCTCATGGTTATTATTTTCTATTAAGATGAAGAATTACAACAAGGTTGCAGTAGATTTAATAAAATGTTACAGGTTTTGCAATTTTAGGGATTTTCACAATATGATAAGGCTGAGTGACAACCGTAGTGAGGTTTCCAGGAGATAAATTTTCTACATTTACTTCAATATTTAATGCTGTTTCATCAACTGAAACAATGTCAATTGAATGACCACCATTAAGATAAGTTTGATCAATAGCCGCAATAACCATGTATTGATTAAAATCAATATTGGTCTCCGTAAATCCTCCTGAAACATTATTACTGTTATCTAAGTTGTTCAGAAGAGCAGTCCATTGTGCAGAATTTGTAATGACAAGATTTTGTTGTGGCAGATCGTGCCCAATTAGTTCTCCTTTTCCAATTAACTGGAAATTAATTTGCGTTTTACTTTCAATATTTTCGTCCTTATTATCACAAGAATAATTGATAAATAATATTGAAGCTAGTAATAAGAATAGAATTTTTTTCATGATCTATAAATTTAAGGGTTTCTTTATATAAGATGAAAAAAAATCAAAAGGTTGCAGCGAAATATGAAAAAAAGACTCAAAAATTTTTGAGTCTTTAGTATTTTAGATTAAAATTACCGGTTGATAATGTTATTGGTCATTGTTGTATGATTGATGAGCTGCTTTTTTTCGTCGCGTATTTCAATCTCCGAAACATGCATGGTTTTTCCTTTTCTGATAAATCGGGCAACCGCAGTGACTGTACCGTCTTTTTTGCTTCTGAGATGATTAGAATTAATATTGGTTCCTACCCCATAATATTTGCTGCCGTCAATAAATAAATTAGACAGGCTTGAACCCATTGTTTCGGCTAAAACACAGCTTGCACCGCCGTGTAAAATTCCGAAAGGCTGGTGTACTTTAGGCTGCACAGGCATTGTTGCAGTAAGTGTTTCATTTTCGAGGTCAATATCTGTAAATTTTATTTCCAGAGTTTTGGCTAAAGTGATTTCACCACCCCAATTATTTAAAAATTCCAGAATCTCTTCTTTAGATTTATTTTGTATGTACATTTTTTATGAATAATAAATGATAAGTAAAAAGTAAAAGTAAATTTGCTTCTAACTTCTAACTTCTAACTTCTAACTTCTAACTTCTAACTTCTGCTTCGTTTCCCATAATATTCGGATTCCAGTTAGCTGGAATTTTGGGACCAATATCATTATTGATGTAATAATTCTGAATTTCCTCCATGATTTCAGCAAAACTTGCAGATTCTAATCTTTCGTAAGGAATCTGATATCCCAGATAGATGATGTTTCTTTTAAAATCTCCGGCTGCCAAAACAATCGGCACTTTTGCTGCTAATGCCATATGGTAAAAACCTTTTCTCCACTTCGGAACCCAGCTTCTTGTTCCTTCCGGGGTAATGACAAGACTGAAATCTTCTTTTGCAAATTGTCTGGCAACAAAATTTACCAAGTCGTTTTTTTGGCTTCTGTCAATTCCTATTCCGCCCAAACCTTTTACGATAGATCCATACCATGATTTGGTATGGTCATCTTTGATGATTATTTTTAATTTTTTTCCTAAAGACCAATAAGCAAGGTTTCCCAACAGGTATTCCATATTGTGAGTATGTGGAGCTACAACAAGTATGCATCGGTCAAGATTATTAACATTTCCTTGCAGCACAACTTTCCATCCAAGAATTTTCAGCAGCAGTTTGCCAATCAGTTTTCTCATTTTTTTTCGGTTTAAAACAAAAAAGTATAACCAAAGAATGGTTATACTTTACAAATATATCGAAATATTGTTGCTCTTAAAATAAACTGCTGATAAAATCTGCGATTTTTACTGCGATCTCTAAAACTACTTGTACCATGGGTTAATTTTTTTTGCGTTTATAATTTGTGATATTAAAGTACGAATATAAGAATTTTTTTGTAATAAAACACTCTATATTGAAAATTGTTTTAAATTTTTGAGAGAAGAAGAGTGTGAATTTCAAACGATTGCTCTCCATTCACACCTCCTGCACTCTCTAAAGTTTAATTATTTGGTTTTAATAGATAGTTCTTTTTTGCCGTCCTTTATTTTAATATCTACATTTTCAATTTTACCAATTTTTGCCTTCATTGTATCCATAACATGCTTTGCTTCGCTTTTAGGATATTTCTTGCCGTTGATGATCACACTGTCTTTATCATCAGAATTGTATTCTATGGTAGAACCATTAATCTTGATCACATTTTCGCTTTCTTCTTCATGCTCATTATCCTCGTCATCATCATTAATCCCATTTCCATCCGCATCACCATTCATATTAATTTCGTTCTTTTTCAATGAAATGATTACTGAGTTTTCTGGAATAACTAATTCGTAATCAATATGATATTCTCTGAAACGATGATCGTAAGGGTATTTTACATAATTAGGAAGGATTACTTTATTGTCCATGATTTCTACAGGAATATGTACATTCAGAGGAATATTGTATCCTTTCGCATCTTTTTTAATGATAAGATAAGGAGTTTTAACATCTGGTTTTCTGGTAATATCTACATTGATCCAGTCTTTTTTATAAACATAGCTTTTATCAGAGTACAGATCATCATCATAGCCTACAAAATTTTGTGGGATGGTAATTTGTTTTACATCTACATAAAGGGTATCAGACTGAGTGTTGATGGCAATTTCTTCTGTATCTTCCTTATGACCCGTAAAAAGCATCTCTCTTTTTGCCATACTAATTCCGAAATAGGTTCCCAATCCAATCACGGTAAGAAATAAAGCCCCTAAAACCCATCCGATATTTCTCAACTTTGTTTTCGGAGAAAAAATTTTGATGCTCAGTAAACTGAATAGAATTGCAGGAATCAAAGATCCGATGATGATTAATGCAGCCAGAACATTATACAGACCATTATCGTCAAAATAAAATTTCATTTCATTGGCTCCCGGAAAATTAGAATCAATGCCGAAAAGTCCAAAAACTACGAATACCCCGATAATGCTGCTTACTGCCATGATGGCGAAGAAAATCCCGATGATGTATTTCAAAACATTCCAGATTCCGCTTCCAGCTTTGTTAACGTAAGGTTTATTTTCAATATAGATTTCTCCTGCTCTTGTTGTGGTTTCGTTGGCAAACTGTACAATTTTGCTGGATTCTTCCTTTAAATTATCAAAATTGAGCGGCTTGCCCTTCATTTTCAAAAAATCGGATGCAGTTTCTGCTTTTGGCAGTACAGCCCAAAGAATAATGTAAAGTATTATTACTAAAAATGATGATCCTGGTGCAATCCACAACAATATAAATGCTCCTACCCAAATTAATCTCATCCAACTGATTTCCAGACCGAAATAAGCTGCCAAACCTGCACATACACCTGCTATTTTTTGTTTTTCGGGATCTCTGAACAATTGTTTTTTATCTGTATAATAAGTTCCTGAGCTTTTTGCTTTAGAGTTTTTTTCTGAGTAATATGCTTCTTCCTGCTCTTCAATCTTTTCAGGTGAGCCGATCTGTGCAATTACTTTTTCTACATCAGCATCATTGATTACTTCGCGTCTTCCTAAAGAATCTTTGAAGATTTCAACCATTCTTATTTCTATGTCGTTCATTACTTCATCTGCTTCAGAAATATCTAAAGAGCTTCTCAGAGCATTCAGATAATCGCTGAGCTTTATATATGCATGCTCTTCTATAGTAAAAGAAAAACCTGCGAGTCCTATTGAGAGTGTCTTGTTCATAGCTTTTTGTTTTTAATTTTTTTGAGTGATTTGATTTACAGAATCTGTCAGTTCTTTCCAGGTATTCTGAAGTTCGGCCAGAAAAGTTTTGCCTTTTTCAGTAATCTGGTAGTATTTTCTTGGCGGGCCACCAGTTGATTCTTCCCATCTGTAGGAGAGAAATTCTCCGTTTTTCAATCTTGTCAAAAGAGGGTAGAGTGTTCCTTCCACGACATCCAGTTTTCCTTTTTTGAGCTCATCAATCAGATCAGAAACATACATTTCTCGATAATTGATGAGGCTTAAAATACAGAATTCCAGAATCCCTTTCCGCATTTGCGCTTTGGTATTTTCGGTATTCATTGTAATTGGTTTTTATTAATTGATTATATCATTTTCCAGATTTCAGCTCCTAGCTAGATGAACCTATTCTGATTTTATAATACAAAGATATGTAATTAAAATGGTATTATGCAATACAAAGTAGTAAAATTTTTCTTGCTTTTAATTTATTTAATTGATTATCAGTTTAATATATTTTTAATTTAGTAGTTTTATTATTTTAGTATTAAGGTTTAATTAGTGAAAATCACGATTTATGATGAAAAAATTATTAAAAAATCTTACATTTGATCAAATAATAATTAATTACAATAAAATGAAGAAAACTTTATTTTTTTTAAGCGTTCTAGTTACAGGTCTGTTATCTTCTCAGGTTACGATCGGAACCGGAACCAGAGTCGATTCTAATGTAGGTTTATCCACTCCTATATCTATTTACTATGGATACAGTTTAACACAGCAAATTTACCTGGCGAGCGAAATCGGGGCACCAATGAATATTCAGGCATTGAAGTTTTATGTAAAGAATCCCATTACATCTCTTTCAAATACAGGTGAGATTGATGTATGGATAGGTCACACCACTTCTACTCAATTTCAGAATGTAGTAAGTGCAACGGGTGCGGGTTGGATCCCTGTTTCTCAGCAACAAAAAGTTTTAACAAGCGGCAGCGTAACCTATAATGCTAATGAGGTTACAGTAATACTAAGTACTCCTTTCGCTTACAATGGTACTGATAATCTGGTTATTACATTTGATGAAAACAAATCAGGTGACGACGGAAATTCTTATCCGTTTTATCAGACGGTTGACTATTCCGGCGATGTAAGTTTGATTAACAGAAACGATAATGTTAATCCAGATCCGCTAAATCCTCCAACTGAATATACAGGTCCCACGTCTACATCAACGTCTCAGGTGCAGGGAAAAAAATACAAAGCTATTCTTACCCTGATTCCTCAAAATTTAAGTGTTGCAGATGCAAAAACAATTGGGGATGCTTTTGTTTCACCAAATCCTACTTCCGATTTTGTAACTATTAAAACAAAATTGACGATCAGTTCTGTAGATATTTTGGATATGAGCGGAAGAACATTTATTAGCAATGTTGGAATGAATAATGATAAAATAGATCTTAGAAATCTTTCTGCAGGTACTTATTTTTTAAAACTTAACTACAAAGAAGGAATTTCGACAACCAAAAAAATTATTAAAAAATAAAAATTAACAATTTTATTTTTGGAGGATGAAAATTCAAAAAGAAATAGATTTTATACTGGCTGTAGATGCATTAAAAAATGTTCAGCGGAGAAATTACAATGCAGATGATGCGCGTAGAGAAAATACGGCAGAACATTCATGGCAGATCATTATTCTGGCTCAGATTCTTTTTCCTTATGCAAAAAACAGGGCGGATATTGATTTGTTGAGAGTGATTAGAATGCTTTCTATTCATGATTTAGTAGAGATTGAAGCTGGTGATACCTTTATTTTTGATGAAGCTGCAATGGTGGGGAAATTTGAGAGAGAAAAACTTTCTGCGCAGAAAATTTTCGGAATTTTGGAGGAACCTCTTCGTTTGGAATTTCTTAATCTCTGGCTGGAGTTTGAAGAAGAGCAGACTCCGGATGCTATCTTTGCCTGTGCTATTGACAGAATTATGCCGTTTATTCTAAATTCCCATACCTCAGGAAAAAGCTGGACTGAAGCTAAGGTCACAGAACTTCAGATCAGAAACATGCTTGAAAATGCAATATGCAGAGCATCCGACGAAATGGGAGAGGCTTTTCACAAGTTGTTGAATACGAATCTCGAAAATGAAAAAGTATTAAAGTAATATGAAAAAAATCGGAGGATCAAAAACCCTCCGAATTTTTTTATAATATCTGAATAGGTTTCTTAAACTCATCTATCGCCACAAAGGTAAAATCTCCCGTTATAGCTTTTTCTCTTTCATAAGAGTACATTTGCTCGGTGTAAATCTCTACGTTTACTTTCATACTGGTTGTTCCAACATGGGAAACTTTTCCGATTAGTTCAATGATTGTTCCTGCAGGAATTGGTTTTTTAAAGTCAATTTTGTCACTGCTTACAGTTACGACACGTTTTCTGGCAAATCTTGTAGCTGCAATGAAAGCTACCTCATCCATCAGCTGCATGGCAGTACCTCCAAAAAGGGTATCGTAATGATTGGTCGTATTCGGGAAAACTGCTTTGAAAATTCTGGTTTCTGAGGCTTCAATTCTTTCTTCTGTTGTCATTTCATTATTAAATTTAAGGCAAAATGAAAGTTTAAACCAACAGAAAATCATCAGAGATAAAAATCTCCGAAGGTCTGCTAATCAAAAACTTCAAATCGCGAAAGTTTTTTGTTTAAAGAAAAATTGGCAGGTCTCCTGGCTGATAACTTTCTTTATCACCTTCCCATGCTCTGAGCACAGTGGTTTATGATAAAGATTAGCGTTATTTACAGTTGCGCGACAGCTCGTGATTTTCACACGATTCCCTTTTCATCTGCGGTTAGGCAAAACCATTTTTCCGAAAGCTGATGTGCTTTCTGAGGCAAAAATAAGAATTAATTTCAGATTTATTCAGGATTATTATATACAATCTGAGTAATTACTTTTCCTTCTTTGATCGTCCAGAAGGTGGTATATCTGTTTTCTCCGGAACCGTTGATCATATATAAAAAAATATAATCTTTATCTATAGCATAAACTCCGGCTTTGTCAAAATCCATGGTAGGCTGAAACATATTTTTGATGGCTTCTCTTACAAAAACTGATCCTCTTCCCGGCTGCTGTACTCTTATAGATTTCACTTCCGTAAGTCCTTCAGGAAGTTCTTTACCAATTCCCCACGTTTTTTGCTTATCAATCTTGATGATATTCCCTTCTGAATCTTTTTCTTGTTTTTTGAATTTTGCGCTGGAAGGATAAACGTCAATAATCACCTTTGTACGCTGGTTGGTTGGGATTTTCTGATTGGTGTCATCTGTAAATATTATTGATCTTCCGTTCTTAGATTTAGACGGAGTAAATTTTGGAAGCTGATCAATGAAAGTGATCCGTTCTTTATTGACCATGCCTTCCTTTGTAAGACTGTCATATCTTACAAAAGATTTCGGAATTTCATCTTTTTCAGGATATTTTATCCAGATCCAATCCGTTTCTCCGGGAGCAGGTTTTACGTATACGAACACATCACCTTTCTTCATCCTTATTTTGTCTACTATTTTTCGGTAATCATCTTTGGGAACCCGCACCATCGCATATCCTTCTTCGGCTTTTACCACTCCAAATGGAATTTTATTCTGTGCTTGTATTAAACAGATAGAAAAAATACTAAATATAGATGAGTATATTGTTTTACTGATAAATTTCATTTTCATTAGAATATTATAGTCCAAAGATATAAATTAAATATTTTTTTGAAGATAATTAAATCGTTTCAGATCAGATAAATCTTTTATTGGTCGCAAACAGCCTTCAGAAAGAAGATGCAGCTCA
The DNA here is from genome assembly GCF_007474535.1 of Chryseobacterium echinoideorum. Taxonomy (GTDB): domain Bacteria; phylum Bacteroidota; class Bacteroidia; order Flavobacteriales; family Weeksellaceae; genus Chryseobacterium; species Chryseobacterium echinoideorum. The sequence continues at coordinate 29,837 of NZ_VKNW01000017.1, forward strand.
TCAGCCATATCAATAACCTCATGGTATTGATGATCAGAAATTATAAATCCTTTATTCTGAGTATGCTGTCTGATGATTGTTTTTATTTCCGAAACTACTTTGGGAGATAAACTTTGAAATGGCTCATCGAGTAGGATGAATTCTGCATTTGAATACAATATGAGCAGAATTTCTATAAGTCTGACTTCTCCGCCAGAAAGATTTTTAGGAGTTTTGTGAAGAAACGGTTTTATTAAGTCGTTTTGAAAAAGCTCTCCACTATTTTGATTACTGCAGAAAAGAGTGATGAGTGTTTTGATTTTTATATCCTTGGGAAGAAAAGTATATTGAGGTAAATGAGCAATGATATTTTTTCTGTCAGATTGCTTTTGCAGGATTTGATGATTCCACCTTATGTATTGACTGTTTCCTTTTACTGTTCCAAAAATGATTTGTAGTAAAGTAGATTTTCCGCAACCATTTTTTCCTAAGATCCCAATAATTTTTCCTGTCTCGCAGCTTAAATAAATATCTCTAAGAATGTCTTTTTCACCATAAGACTTGGTGATGCTGTCGATGTGAAGTGTACTCATAATAAGCATGTTGCGAACTGTAAAACAACAGAGATAATGACTGTAATTGTCCACAGGGAAATTCTGGAAAATCCGAAATTAGCATAAAAAATATATTCATTTCTGAATCTCAATTCATAAATAAAATAATGGAGAAGCGGAAATATCAACATAAAACTCAATCCGAAAATTCTGGTGTTGAAACCAATCATAAATGACAATAAAAAAGAAAATAAAACTCCCGGAATAAGAAGTTTCTTGTAAAAAAACCATAGAATCTTAAGATCTTTTGACATTTTTCAAAAGTAATTAAAATTAATCACGATTTAAGAATTATGATTACTTTAGTAGATAAATTTAGAAAAAACGTATTTGATTTACAATCAAATCTAAATACTAATGTTCAATATGATAAATCTGAAGACTTATAAAAATGAACTTACTGACAACGGTTTTGCTGTAATCAATAATATCTTTTCTGAAGAAGAAATTGAAAAAATAAGTGAGGCTATTCAAAATATAGATACTTCAAAAGATAACTTCAGAAAATCAGAAGATCTTTTTGCGATCAGGCAATTTTTAAAAGAAATTCCGGAGGTGAAAGATTTGATTTTTAATGAAAATTTAAAAACGATTATCAAAGAAGTGTTTGGTGAAAATTATTTTGTCGTAAAAAGCATTTACTTTGACAAGCCAGAAAAATCGAATTGGTATGTCGCTTATCATCAGGATTTAACGATTTCTGTTGATAAGAAATTAGAACTGGAAAATTTCGGATCTTGGACGACAAAGCAAAACCAGTTTGCAGTACAGCCTCCCTTAGATATTCTTGAAAACATTTTTACCATTAGAATTCATCTGGATGATACAGACGAAAATAATGGAGCTTTAAAAGTTGTTCCGAAGTCTCACGTAAAAGGAATTTATAGACCTGAAACCATCGACTGGAATGTGGAAACCGAAACCCTCTGTAATGTCGAAAAAGGTGGAATTATGCTGATGAAACCTTTTCTTCTCCACGGTTCAAACCGTACTACCAACGGAAATAAAAGAAGAGTGATTCATATTGAGTTTTCTGATAGAGACTTGCCGGATAACTTAAACTGGTCGGAGAGAATGGTTAATTAATCAATGAATTGAAATCTGGAAATATATAAAAATAATCCTCCAAAATATGGAGGATTGTTTATATTGCTGGGTATGCAGGCTATTTCACGGAAATCTCATCAACAAAAATATAAGAATCTCCGCCAGCGCCCTGATGCCATTCCGGAAGTTTTCCGAAATGATAAGCTTTCACTTTAAGAAACCGCGCTTCTGTCGGGAAAATATCTGTTGAGAAATCTTTAATCTGCACTTGGGTGTCTTTAGGATCAATATTATTTTCTAAAGTTTTCAGCAAAATGAAGTGTTTACCGTCCATTGAAGCATAATATTCTACTTTCTTAGGCATCAAAATCCAGGCTCTGCTGTCTTGTAAGTAAGTGGAAGAAATATAGTTGATGGGTTGTGGTGATTGAAAGTCTATAATTGCTTCAAAAGTTTGTCCTTGATATCCCTGCCATTCGCCTTTTCTCCAGTTGGTGTCACCTCTGATCCCGTCAATAACTGCTAATTTTCCGCCTGCGGTGTATTGCGGATTTGCTGTTGCATTGATGATAATATCCCAATAGTTAGGACGTCTGTTAAAATCAGCTGTTGTAATTGAGCTTTTTTCACCGTTTCTTTCTGCATAAGTGGAGACCTGAGTTGTTTTGCTGATGATGAAAGGTTCTTTATATACCTTAAAAGTTTTTCTGACATTTTTATCGTCTTCATCCAATGTCATATAATATACTTTATCTTTTTCATTTAAAGGAGTAATTTTTACCTGAGTGCTAAAATCAAAAATTCTGGCGGCATCAATCACAGGAGATGCAGTCTGCTCAGTGTATTTTAACTCTTTAGTTGTTTTTATATCTTCAAAACCCAATTTTTTAAGCTCGCTTTTTGGAGTGTTTTTAGTGATGATTCTTGTTGTTCCATCTTCTAAGTGTAATTTTATTTCATCAAAATAAGGCGTTACCGTTTCCCATTCAGGCTTTCCCGGAGTCACGGAATAAATTCCCATAGAGTTCAAAATAAACCAGGCGCTCATTTGCCCGCAGTCTTCATTTCCGATTAAACCATCCGGAGCATTTTTGTAAAAATTATCAAGAATAAATTTTATTTTTTCTTCCGTTTTTTGTGGTTTATCTACGAAATTATAGAGATAGGCAATGTGGTGACTTGGCTCGTTTCCTTGGGCGTATTGTCCGATCAGTCCGGTAATATCCACCTGTTCTCTTCCTGTTGTTTTGTCTGATGCTGAAAAAATTGCATCAATAAACTGTTCAAATTTCTGTTTACCGCCATGAGCCTGAATTAATCCCGGGATATCCTGCGGAACGAAGTAAGAATAATGCCACGAGTTTCCTTCTGTATAATTATTATTAACTTCACTTGGGTCAAATGGCTCGTACCAGTTTCCGTTTTTTCTTGCCTGCATAAAACCGTTGTTCGGGTTGTAAAGATTTTTCCAGTTCTGAGAACGTTTCATGAAGTATTCGTAATCATCTTTTTTGCCTAAAATCTTTGCCATTTGAGCAATGCACCAATCATCATACGCATATTCCAAAGTTTTTGAAACACTTTCATGCTCATCATCAATACTGATATAGTTTTTCTGTTTGTAAGCATTTAATCCGAAAATATCCTGCATTGCTGAATTTTTTGAAGCTTCGAAAGCTTTTTCATAATCAAAACCTGTAATTCCTTTTGCCATTGCATCTGCAATTACAGAAACACCGTGATAGCCAATCATGCATTCGGTTTCGTTGGAAGCCAGTTCCCAAACAGGAATTCTTCCGCCTTGTTCGCGCTGTTTAATAAAGGTGTTGATGAAATCTGCCGTTCTTTTTCTGTCGATTAAAGTCATCAAAGGATGCGCACCTCTGAACGTGTCCCATAACGAGAAAACAGTGTAGTAATCAAAATCTTTTGCCATGTAGAATTTGTTGTCTCTTCCACGGTATTTTCCGTCCACATCCATATTGATGTTGGGTTGTGTAAAAACATGGTACAGTGCGGTGTAGAAAATCGTCAGTTTATCTTTGTTGTCAGATTTAACTTCAATTTTTGAAAGTTCTTTATTCCATTCGGTTTCTGCCTGTTTTTTAATTAAATCAAAATCATTTGAATTTCCTTCAGCCAGCATGTTTTTTCCTGCACCTTCATAGCCTGTAGGTGAAATCGCCACTTTTACAAGAATTTTTTCGCCTTTTTTAACTTTGCTTGAAAATGCAATCTGAATTTTTGTTCCGTTATAATTTGTACTAGCAACACCAGGTTGTGATGGACTCTCAACCAATGATTTGGTTTCAAACATCGGTTTTGAAAATTCAATTCTTGCATAAATATATTGATTGGTTGCCCAAGCTTCACTTCTTCTGAAAACTTCAATCGTTTTGCTATCGATAATTTTTACTTCACCTTCCAGCAATTTGTCTCTGTGATTTAAATCTAAAATGATATTGGCGTTTCCAGCTTTATTGAATGTATACTCATGATAGCCAACTCTTTTGGTTGTGGTTAAACGAACATCAATATTGTGTTTTTCCAATTTAACGGAATAAAAACCTGCTTTGGCTTTTTCGTTTTTGTGAGAAAATTTAGAAGAATATTCTTTCGGTGTTAAACCCGCTTTTCCCATGGTTGGCATCAACATAATATCTCCGTAATCTGAAACTCCGGTTCCGTTTAAATGGGTATGCGAAAAACCGTAAATCACAGAATCGGAATAATGATAACCGCTGCAGCCGTCCCAGCTTCCGTCAATTCTGGTATCCGGAGAAAGCTGAACCATTCCGAAAGGCACAATAGCACCGGGAAAAGTATGACCATGACCGCCTGTTCCGATAAAAGGATTTACATATTGTGAAAAATTTTGTGAAAAGAAACTATGAGCAATAAATCCTAAAAGAATGATTACTATTTTTTTCATGGATATCAATTTAAAAATCGTCCTAAAATACATAAATTTTAGGGATGTAAAAGAATTTATCTATGGATAAGTTTATTGATTCTAAATAATTAAAAATTGCGTAAATTTGTAGCCAATTTAAATTTTATGTTGACTAAAGAAAAGGTTCAGAATTTCCTTAAAGAAATAGAAGTAGATGATTTGGTAAATAATTTTCAGATTATGGGAAATGATGTCTATATTGATATGACTGCTCATTCCCCGGCAATGCACGAAAAGAAAAAACTTGAAGCTGCAATGAAGCAGGCTTTCGCAAGCGAATTTGGAGAAGATATTAATTTAAAACTTAAAATAGTTTCGCCTGAACCAAGTGAAATTCAGCAAAGTCAGATCAAAGGCAAGCAAATTCCTGGAATTCAGAATATCATTGCTATTGCATCTGGAAAAGGAGGAGTAGGGAAGTCAACAGTTTCTGCCAATCTTGCGGTAACTTTAGCGAAAATGGGCTTTAAAGTAGGTTTATTAGACGCAGATATTTATGGACCCTCAGTTCCTACAATGTTTGATACGGAAGGACAAAAACCAATCTCTGTAGAAGTTAACGGAAAAAATTTAATGAAGCCTATTGAAAACTACGGTGTGAAAATGCTTTCTATTGGATATTTTTCAGGAGCAAATCAGGCAGTAGTGTGGAGAGGTCCCATGGCTTCAAAAGCTCTGAATCAAATGATCAGAGATGCTGCATGGGGAGAATTAGATTTCTTGTTAATTGATCTTCCTCCGGGAACTGGTGATATTCATTTGTCTATCATTCAGGAGGTTCCCGTAACGGGAGCGGTGATTGTAAGTACCCCTCAACATGTTGCTTTGGCGGATGTGAGAAAAGGGATTGCGATGTTCCAGATGGAAAGTATCAATATTCCTGTTCTTGGATTAGTGGAAAATATGGCGTATTTCACACCGGAAGAATTACCAGACAACAAATATTATATCTTTGGAAATCAGGGAGCTCAGTATTTGGCAGATGATTTAGGAATTCCTGTTTTGGGAGAAATTCCTCTAATTCAGAGCATCAGAGAAGCAGGAGATGTCGGAAGACCGGCTGCATTGCAGGAAGGCTCAAAAATTGCTGACATTTACACAGAAACTGCAAGAAAAATGGTAGAAAGCCTGGTTGAAAGAAATAAATTTCTTCCTCCGACAGAAGCCGTAAAAATTACAACTATGGCAGGTTGTTCACCAAAAAAATAATGTAATTTCAAATATAATTTTTGAAAAACCAAACCAAATATGGAAATAAAAACAACACACGAAGATACAGTAACTAAAGTGATGGAGGCATTAGACAGCATTCGTCCGTTTCTTAATAAGGATGGTGGAGATATTGAACTGATTGATGTGAAAGATGAAACAGTTTTTGTTAAACTTCTAGGTAATTGCTCAGGCTGTTCTCTTAATTTTTCTACACTTAAATTAGGCGTAGAAAACACCATCAAACAACACGCTCCCGAAATTGAAAAGGTAGTTAATGTAGAATAAAAATAAAACAAACGATATATTTTTAGAGACAGATCTGTAAAGGTTTGTCTTTTTTTTGCCCAAAACTTATAAAAATTCTTTTCTGAAATAAAAAGCCGCAGTATAAATACTGCAGCTCACTTAATAAAAACTATAAACTGTAAAAAAACTATGATAAAAATTTAGTAATTATTTCGTTGAGTATTTCAGAGTGGGTAACATTTAAACCGTGAGGTGCGCCTTCAACTATCATAAAATGATTATCGGGAATTCCTTGTGCAGCCTGTTTACCGGCGGTTTCAATAGGAACAATCTGGTCACTGTTTCCGTGTACAATAAGCGTTTTCACGGTAACATTAGCCAATTCTGGTCTGAAATCTGTATTTGCCCAGCTTTCCGCACATTTTAAGGTGGCTATTGGTGATGCACATGAAGCAATATTCCAGTCGAAATCCAATTGTTTCTGGCTTACCGTTTGAGTAAGCAATCCGTAATTATAGAAATTTTTGTGAAATGTCTCCAGAAAGGAGACTCTGTCTTGCTTTAAATTCTTCATGATTTCAGCCAAATCTTCCGGTGGAACTCCGTGCGGATTGTCTTCTTTCTGTTGAACCAAAGGAATGATTGAAGAGATTAATGCTACTTTATCAATGTTTTCAGAGCCATAATTGGTGAGATAACGTACAACTTCTCCGCCACCCATGGAAAACCCAAAAAGAATAACATTTTTTAGTTGAAGCTGAGAAATTAATTCATGCAGATCTGCTGCAAGAGAATCGTAATCATATCCATCTAAAGTAGGTGAAGATTTCCCGAAACCTTTTCTGTCATAGGTAATGACTCTATAACCCAAATCAAGAAGTACAGGAATCTGAAGTTCCCAGGATTTTCCGCTCAGCGGCCATCCGTGGATAAGAATAATAGGCTGTCCTGATCCAAAATCTTCATAGTAAAGTTCAAAACTTTTGTCGTTTTGTTTTGTAATGTAAGGCATATCTATATTTTTTGGTGTGATACATTCAACACAAATTTTGAGCCAGCTGAAGTGTTATTTTAATCTTTGCTGTCTTTTATGCTAATTTTATAACAATTTGTAACATTTTTATTCCACAGATACTAACTCTACAGAGTACAATCAGAATGACTTTACAACAAAGGGAATTTTTTAGAAAAGATTAAAAAGCATAAAGGAATCATTTATAAGATTTCTAAAATGTATATGGACGATCAGAGTGATCGGGAAGATCTTTTTCAGGAAATTACCTATCAGGTTTGGAAAGCCTACCCCGGTTTTAAGGGAGAAAGCGAATTTTCTACCTGGCTTTACAGAATTGCTCTTAATACTGCGATTATGTTTCTGAGATCTGAGAAAAGAAGAAGTTTTATAACGAATGATGATTTTTCGGACTATAGAATCAAAGACGAAGAATATGATGATGAAAAAGAAGAGAAGCTTTCAAAAATGTATTCTGCTATCAATAAACTTAATCCCATTGATAAAGCATTTATATTTTACTACCTGGAAAATTTTTCGGGAAAAGAAATCGCCCAACAAATGGGAATATCAGAAGGAAATGTACGGGTAAAAATGAACCGTGCAAAAAATAAACTCAAAGAACTTTTAAATTAAAAATCGGGTAATATTATAACAATTATTGATATGAATATAGATGAACTGAAAAATATGTGGAATGACGATCAGTCTGAAAAGATTCCGGAAATCAATATGGAAGATAAAAACCGCATTCATCTTCCTTTAGAAAAGATAAGAAAGAATATGAAAATGGAGTTTTGGTCTACTCTTGGTATTTTTATTTTTGCTTTTGCGCTGATTACTTTTTGTGAAGCTCCGTTTAAGTTTAAATTTTACATATCAATCCTTATTGCTTCTATGATTTTTGTGACGGTATTTTTTTTCACAAAGTTTTTCAAACTTTACCGAAATATGACCAATATGAACCTCAATACTCTTGAAGGTTTAAAAGATCTCATGCTTCAACTTGAGCTGAATAAGCAGTATTACTTATCCTTTTATGTCGCTTTTGCTCCTTTTTTGGTTTGCGAACTGCTGATTGTTCTGGAGTTTATTCCGCGACCGGTTCCGTTGTCTGATTTGCAAATTGCTGTTACTTTAATTACGACATTAATTGTCAGTATTTTTCTGCTTTTCATTTTTGGAAAATGGTGGTTCAATAGATTTTATGGTCAGTATATTAAAAAAATCGAATCACTTTTTTTGCAGCTTAAAAATAATTAAACAAAAAGCGGCTGAAATGATCTATCTGCCGCTTTATTTATTTTTAGAATGAAATGAAAATTACAAAATCTTAGAAACTTCATTACAAAGCCATTCCAACAGTTCTAAATCTTCTTTTGTAAAAGGATCTAAAGTATGAGAATCAATGTCTATCTGCCCGATATTTTCTCCATTCTTAAAAATCGGAACTACAATTTCCGCTTTTGTATCAATAGAGCAGCTTAGATAATTGTCCTGCAAATGTACGTCAGGCACTATAAATGTTTCATTGGAAACGGCTACCTGTCCGCAGATTCCTTTCCCATACGGAATAATGGTATGATCGGTTTCAGCTCCTACATAAGGACCTAATTTCAGCTCGTTTTTATCGCCGTTTTTGAAATAAAACCCCGTCCAGTTGAAGTAAGAAATTTCCTGATCCAGTAAGTGACAAACTTTCTGAAGTTTTTCTTCAGTATTATGTTTTGGACTTTCCAAAATAGATGAAAGTCTTTTTTTTAATTCAGACATTTTTATAATTTTTATGAAAATTGTTTAAGGGAAAGCTCATTTTTAAAGCCGAACATTCCTCTTTCCTTAATCATTTCTGCGACACCTTCCGGTACCTGATTTTCCCATCCGTTCATATTGCATGAGATTTTTCTGAGAATCTCTCGTGAATAAATTTCCAAAAACTGCGGATTGTAATTTTTAATATCTACAATACGGTTGTTGAGTTTGAAATATTTGTAAAGTTCTTTCAGATTTTCCTCTACTTTCAGATTAGAAGAGTCCAAAAGCTCGTGTGTTTCAGGGTCTTTATAAGGATAGAGATAAACTCTCATTCCGTTTCGGAAAAACTTCCCGAATGCTTCCAGAATTCCTCCTGAAAGATCTTTGTAATACTTCTCATCAAACACCATCAGAAGATTATTTACTCCCATTGCAACACCGATATCGCCGTTGGTATAATGTGAAAAATAATCAATCAGCCTGTAGTATTCAGAAAAATTAGAGATGATTACTGTGTAACCCAATTTACCCAATACATCCACACGGTCAAGAAAATCTCTTTCATCAATGTCTCCGTCTGCTCGTAAATTGGAAATGGTAATTTCTATCAGGATTTCGGTTTCTTCATGAGTACAGATAGCATCTTTCAGGAACATATCCATTCCATTTCGGAGCATATCAATATTTACCTTTGTTACCGGTCTGAAGCTTCCTCTTACCGCAAAAATATTTTTTTTGTATAAAATATCTGCCGGAAGCATATTGTTTCCTTCAGAATTGAAAATCACAGCATCGGTCATATTGTTTTTAACGAGCTGTAGAGACATCAGTCTGTTATCAACATAAGCGAACGCCGGTCCGCTGAAGTCAATCATATCAATTTCCAGATTATCTGTTGCGATATCATCATAAAGAGACTCAATGAGTCTTCTTGGATTGTCATAATAAGTAAAAGCCCCGAAAATAAGATTTACACCAAGATTTCCTAAAGTTTCCTGCTGTAAAGTGGCATCATTTTCTTTAAATTTTACATGAATAACAATTTCGTTATAATCTTCATTTTCCTTTACCTGAAAACGGATTCCAACCCAGCCATGACCTTTTACTGTTTTGTCAAAATTGATGGTGGTAACGGTATTGGCGTAAGAGAAATATTTTCTTCCGGGATTGCTGTCTCTGGAAATTCTCTCCTCAATAAGTGATACTTCATAACGAAGCATTTTTCTGAGTCGGTTTTGGGTAACATATCTGTTTTTTACCTCTTTTCCGTAAATAGCGTCACTGAAATCTTTGTCGTAAGCCGACATTGCCTTTGCAATTGTACCCGAAGCTCCTCCTGCTCTAAAAAAGTGTCGAACGGTTTCCTGTCCAGCTCCAATTTCTGCGAAAGTACCATAAATAGTAGGATCTAAGTTAATTGTTAATGCTTTTTGTTTAGGAGTTAGTTTCTGATACATTAGGACATTAAATTTTTCGTAAATTTACCAAAATTAAAACAACCTCAAAAGAAATGAAGTTGAAATTTTTAGGAACAGGAACATCGCAAGGTGTTCCGGTGATAGGTTGCCAATGCGAGGTCTGTACGTCAGAAAACCCGAAAGATACCCGCTTTAGGGCATCGGTGATGATAACAACCGACGAGAATAAAAAAATTCTTATTGATTGCGGACCGGATTTCAGACAGCAGATGCTTTTAAATCATGAAAATCATATTGATGCAACACTTCTTACCCATGAGCATAATGACCATGTGATCGGATTGGATGATATGCGTCCTCTGATTTTTAAAACTGGTAAAAATATGCCTATTTATTGCATGAAGAGAGTAGGAGAGGAAGTTAAAAACCGTTTTCCTTATGCGTTTGCTGATGAAAGATATCCAGGGGCGCCGGCTTTTGATCTGCATGAGATAGAAAATAAAAAATTTACAGTATTAGATACAGAAATACTTCCCATTGAAGTTACCCATTTTAAGATATCAGTTTTTGGATATCAATTTAAAAATCTTGCTTATATCACCGATGCAGGCTCTATTTCTGACATAGAAAAAGAAAAACTGAAGAATCTGGATGTTTTAATTTTAAACTGTATACGAAAATTTGATCCTCATCCAGCACATTTTATTCTGCCGGATATTTTAGAATTATTTGAAGAGCTGAAACCCAAGAAATTATTTTTAACCCATATCAGTCATCATTTTGGGCTGCATGATGTTGAAAATAAAGAACTTCCTGAGGGAATCAGCCTTGCTTACGATGGTTTGGAGATTATTTTTTAAAGAAAATTTGATAAAAAGTTTTTGGAATAGTAAAAAAAGTTTCTATATTTGCACACCGATTTACACAAGCCCAGGTGGCGGAATTGGTAGACGCGCTGGTCTCAAACACCAGTTCTTAGGAGTACCGGTTCGATCCCGGTCCTGGGTACAAAAAAACCTCTGAAATCTTTAGATTTTCAGAGGTTTTATTTTATCTCGCTTACTGTATTATTCTTTATCTTCTTCATTATTCATATAAATCCAAAAATAAGTATCTTCGCTTTTTAAAAATACTTAACAATGAAAAGATTAATCTCCGGATTATTTGTTTTTTTTACTGTTCTTATATTAGCTCAGGAAGGAATTAAGTTTGAAGAAATTCCGTTTAAAGATATGCTTGCCAAAGCAAAAAAGGAAAATAAGCTTGTTTTTGTAGATGCGTATGCTTCATGGTGTGGTCCGTGTAAAATGATGGAAAGAAATGTTTTTCCTCAGAAATCTGTAGGAGATTTTTACAATAAAAATTTTGTGAATGCACGTATTGATATGGAAAAAGGAGAAGGAAGAGAAATTGCTGCCAAATATGGAGTAAGATCTTATCCTACCTATTTGTTTTTGAATGGTGACGGTGAACTGATTTCTCAGAATTATGGATATATGGAACAAGATATGTTTGTTGCTATGGCGCAAAATATAGATTCTCCAATGAATAAAAAAGGTTCGTTAAAAGAAAGATTCGCAAAAGGAGAAAATGATCCTGAATTTTTGATAACCATCATGAAACTTAATTCTAATTCTGATGTTGATTTTGCTAAAAAAGCTTCTGAAAGATATTTCTCTAATAAATCTAAAACAGAATCCCTTACAAAAGATGAGGTCGGATTTTTACTTTTTTTTCTGAAATCAACTGAAGATTCCAACTATAAAATATTTTTAGACAGAAAATCAGATATTATACAGTATTTTCCGGAGCAGAACTATAATGATTTTAAAAATCAGCTTGTTTTGGCAAAAGTAGTTCAAGAGTCTGTTGATGAAAAAAATAAAAAAATCAACGATAATTATTTCCTGAAAACTGCCGAACCTCTTGTTGGAAAGGAAACAGCCTTGTTGAAGCTTAATCAGACGAAATTAGCTTATTATGAGCAAAATGCAAATTTTCAGGAATATGAAAAAGCAGCATTGGAATATTATAAAAATACAGATGCTTTCGATACGAACGAACTATTAAAAGCTGCATGGATTTTTTCTGATCATGTTAAAAATATATCATCTCTCAAAAGAGCAGCAGAATGGGCAGAAAAATCGGTTATGAGAGGTGAGACTTCAGAAAATACCTATATTCTGGCAAAAATTTATTTAAGTTTGGGTAACAAAGATCTGGCTAAAAACTTTGCCGAACTATCGAAGGATATTGCTGCAAAAACAGGAAAAGACTCAGGTTTAGCTCAAAGTCTTCTTACCCAGATAAAATAAAAGACAATGAAGATTCAATTTTTTATTCTGCTTTTTGCAATGCTTTCTTTTTTTAAAACACAGGCGCAGGAAAAATCTGATTTTCAGAATATTGATAATTCAGAAAAAAAACTTTATATAAAAGGTAATGCTTTACTTATTCCGATCGGGATTGTAAATGCAGGCTTGGAGTATCAGCTGAATCATAAATTTACGATGCAGGGCGACGTTTTAATTTCTCCCTGGAAATCTTTTGCAGGACATGAGTTTCAGTATTACTCGTTATCATTGGAAGGACGGTATTATTTTAAAGAATCTTTCCAAGGGTGGTTTGTTGGTGCTAATATTGCGGCATCATCTTTTGTGCTTCAAAAATGGAATTACTGGAGTGATGAGCTTTATCCAAGCAAAAACGAGGAAGGTGTAACTTTTATCAAATCAAATTTTTACCAAAAAGGATATTCTGTTTTGTTTGGAGCCACGTTAGGTTATCAGTTTAAACTTTCTGAAAACTGGCGGATGGATGTATACGGAACAGTAGGTTCGTCGCAGGATTTTTATAAAGGGTACGACAGAATATCAGGAAAAAGATATGACGAAAAACCTGACGGCTACAATAGAAGTGGAGAAATACTCCCTTATCGTGGCGGAATAATGATTTCTTACCGTCTGAAATAATTATATTTATTTAACTAAAAATAATATCTACAAATGAAACTATTTGGAAAAAACCATCTTATCATTTCTGCAATTACCTTTGTCATTCTTTTTTTGATGAATTATTTAGGCAACAGCGAAGCAGATAAGCTGGAAAGAGCATTGATGATTGCCGGAGCAGGTGTTATAGGATTGTCTTTAGGATTGATTATTATGAATAGAGGAAAAGACGATAAAACTCCGCCTCAAAATTTTGATTAATCACTTTTTTTGATTATTTATTTTCCTGGGATTCAATTTCTTTAAGCTGTTTCAAATTTTTATCTAATCTGTTCATGATGATTCCGTAGACTAGCCTATAATAAATCCAGATCAGCATTACACACAAAACTGTACTTGCAATTATCCCAACGATAAATCCGGTAAATTCCGATCCGCTTAGTTTGATGTGCTGTGTATTCAGGATATAAAATACAAATCCAGTTAAAACTAAAATTAAGATGATAAGCAAGCCGATATTGGTAAGGATAAAGGCGTTTACTGTCTTTTTGAATGTGATGATCCTGATGATAAATTTCTTCAGATCTTCTTCAATTTTTATCTTTCGGTAATTCAGGTAAAATATAACCACAAAAAAGCCGGTTACCAGCAGACTTAGAATTTTGATCAATAAATAAATATTATCGAGCTTATTTTCGAGTTCCATATTTTTCTGAACTCCCATTTTTTCTAAAATTGAAAGAAAACTTTGTGAATCATTGCTTTTAACGATATAAAATAACCCTAAAATACTAAAAAATAAAAATTCGGCCACGCTGATCCAGAAAATATACTTCATGTAGTTGCGCGATTTTTTATTGAGCATCTTCAGGATCTCATTTTGATCATATTTTGACTGTACAGGTTGTTCCTGCCATGTTTTCTTAAAGCTGTCTAAATCAAATTCAGGCATGTTTTTCCATTTTTTCTTTAAGGACTTTTTTGAGTCGGTTCATTTTTACCCGCGCATTAACTTCGGTAATTCCCAGATTTTCTGCAATATCTTTGTACGGCAAATCGTCCAGATACATCATCACAATGGCTCGTTCTACATTCGGCAAAGTTTTTATAACAGTGTAAAGAAGTGAAATTTGATGTTGCTTTTCATCATCATCTTCTACAAAATCCCGATGATTGATGTCAAGCTCGTTGGTCTGTATACTTTTGGTTTTTTTTCTGAAAAGAGTAATAGCGGTATTGAGCGCTACACGGTACATCCATGTTGAAATTTTTGAATTACCTTTAAAAGAGTCATAACTCCGCCAAAGCTGAAGTACAATTTCCTGAAAAAGATCTTCTTCGTCTTCAAGAGAATTGGTATAAAGACGCGAAACTTTGATAATCAATCCCTGATTATCTTTTACAAGCTGCGCAAACTCTTTTTCTTTTGAAGCCAAAACAAATTTTATAACTGCACGAAGATAATAATTATTAGTCAATTGTGATTTTACTTCGTAAGTGAATTGTAAATTTTATTTTTTAATTCAATTGAAAAGTTTCAAAAATTGACAACGAAGTGAATTGACTGTTCATCATTCACAAAATATGAATTACTATTCACATTTTACATATCTTTGCAGCCACGAGAAAATCGGCTTGTTGATTCTCATTCAATTGAGGGTAGGAAAGTCCGGACACCATAGAGCAGCAAAGCGGATAACATCCGTCATCCGTGAGGATAGGACAAGTGCAACAGAAAGCAGGTACAGTTCGGCTGTAGTGAAACCAGGTAAACTCTTTGCGGTGCAATGATAAGTATATCGGTTCTTTTCAGTAATGAAAATAGGGGCGGCTCGTCCTGAAAACCGAGGGGTAATCAGCTCAAGTTTTGCAGTAATGTAAAACGCAGATAAATAACAGGCACTTTTTTTAAAGTACAAAATCCGGCTTATAGATTTTCTCGTGATTTTTAGCTGGAAGTTTTAAATACAATTAGTAACTCCCAGCTTTCTTATTTTATTCGTTTTCCAACTGTTTTTTAGCCTCTTCCAGATCATTTAGATCTTCTTTCGAGAGTTCAGGAAATTTCAGATCCATTTTTTTCAAAGTATCAATGATGATCTGTATGGCAGAAAGTCTTGCAAACCATTTATTATCAGCAGGAATTACATACCAAGGTGCATGATCTTTTGATGTTTCGTTGATGGCTTCTTCGTAATACTTCATATATTCATCAAATAAAGCTCTTTCAGGAAGATCAGAAGCAGAGAATTTCCAGTTTTTTTCCTGCTCATTAATTCGGTCAAGAAGTCTTTTCTTTTGTTCGTCTTTTGAAACATGAAGAAATATTTTAACAATGGTGGTTCCGTTTTGAGCAAGATGTTTTTCAAAATTTCGGATGCTTTCGTAACGGTTTTCCCAGAATTTTTTATCGAAATCATTTACTGATTGCCATGTTTTTTCGCTTAAATTATATTCTGGATGTACTTTGCAGACCAAAACGCTTTCATAATGCGAACGGTTAAAAATTCCGATCATTCCTTTTTGAGGTAACGCTAAATAATGTCTCCATAAAAAATCATGAGAATATTCTTTTGAACTGGGAGTTTTAAAACTGGTTACATTGCATCCCTGTGGATTTACACCGCCAAAAACATGTTCTATAAGGCTGTCTTTTCCCGCTGCATCCATTGCCTGAAGAATCACCAAAAGAGATTGGCTTCCGTCTGCATACAGTTTTTCCTGATGTTCTCTGAGTTTTTGTTTTTCTTCATTAAGAATGGTGATACCCTCGTCTTTTGTAAGCGAACCTTCATATCGGGTTGATATTTTCTTGATCGAAAAATTTTCTTTCACCATAAAATCATCTGAAAAATTTTTATCCATTCCTATTTTTTTATCTAAAGTAACAAAAAAAACCGTCTCATCAAGACGGTTTAGATATTATAATAATTTAAAATTAATTTTTAGCAGCTACTTTTTTTGCTGTTTTAGCAGCCTTTTTCTCAGCTTTTGCTTTTGCTTTCATTTCAGCAGCAGTCAATGGTTTAGGATCAGGAGCATTAGGATTTACATCACCTTTGATGTAAATTACACTTCTGCTGTTTACAGGATCATTAGAAAAAACTTCAATCATTTTATTGAAAGCCCCTTGAGAAGCTGTATTGTAACCTACTTTTATTTTTGCAGATTTCCCTGGTAAAATAGGAGCCTGGCTAAATTCAGGAGTTGTACATCCGCAAGAAGGTTTTACGTTAGAAATAATCAGAGGCTTATCACCTGTATTAGTTACTGTGAAAAATCTGTTTCCGTCAGAATTTGGTTTTATTTGACCATATTCGTACGTTGTTCTGTCAAAAGTAATAGTTTGTGCAGATGCTAGTGCAAAAGTTCCGAATAGTGCAATTCCTGCGATTAATTTTTTCATATTCTTGAATGTTAATATGTTTGTTAGATAAATTTTGAGGAACAAAGTTAAAAATTATTTTAATTAATGCTTACATTTTTTTACTTTAAGCTATTTTTGCAAATCATAAAGAAAAGAAATTAAGAATTTATGCAGATTTCAGAAAAGTACAATCCAAAGGAAACAGAACAAAAGTGGTACAATTACTGGTTGGAAAACAAGTATTTTCATTCAGAACCAAATGACAAGCCGCCTTACACTGTTGTAATTCCTCCGCCAAACGTGACGGGGATTTTGCACATGGGGCATATGCTCAACAATACCATTCAGGATATTCTGGTCCGCCGTGCAAGAATGCAGGGCTTCAATGCCTGTTGGATTCCGGGAACAGATCACGCTTCTATTGCTACAGAAGCCAAAGTCGTTGCTAAACTGAAGTCTGAAGGAATCAGTAAATCTGATGTTACTCGTGAGGAATTCTTAAAACACGCTTGGGAATGGACGGATAAATACGGAGGAACAATCCTTGAGCAATTGAAAAAATTGGGATGCTCTTGTGATTGGGACAGAACCCGTTTTACCATGGAGCCGAAACTTTCTCAGCAGGTGATCAAATCTTTTGTTGATCTGTACAATAAAGGACTGATCTATCGTGGTTACAAAATGGTTAACTGGGATCCTGAAGCGAAAACCAATATTTCTGACGAAGAAGTAATCTTTAAAGAGCAAAACGGAAAATTATATTTCTTGAAGTATTTCATTGTAGGTTCAGAAAAAGAATTTCTTGATGTTGCAACGACGCGTCCCGAAACAATCTTTGGTGATGTTGCAATTGCAGTAAACCCAAATGATGAACGCTATAAACATTTAATAGGAAAATATGTAAATGTTCCAATAGCTTTGAGATCAATTCCAATTATTGCGGATGAGTATGTTGATATGGAATTTGGAACTGGTGCTTTAAAAATTACTCCAGCTCATGATCTAAATGATTATGAAATAGGGAAAAAACATGGATTTCCGTTAGATTTAATTATTTTGGACGATGAGGGTCGTATAACTTTTGACAATCCAAAATATAATGGAAAAGATAGGTTTGTAGTTAGAAAGCAAATAGCTGAAGAATTGAAGGAATATGGCCTTTTACTAAAAGCAGAAGATTATGTAAATAAAGTAGGAACTTCTGAAAGAACAGGTGCGGTGATTGAGCCTAAAGTTTCTGTACAGTGGTTCCTTAAAATGTCTGAAATTGCAAAACCAGCTTTGGATGTTGTAATGGATGATGAGGTTAAATTTTATCCTGAAAAATTTAAAAATACCTATAAACACTGGATGGAAAACATCCGTGACTGGAATATTTCCCGTCAGCTTTGGTGGGGACAACAGATTCCGGCGTTCTATTACGGTGATGGAGAGAATGATTTTGTCGTTGCTGTTGATAAATATGATGCGGTTGCAAAACTTGAAGAAGAAAAAGGAATCATAGTAACTCATGAAGACCTTCGTCAAGACGAAGATGTTCTGGATACTTGGTTCTCTTCATGGTTATGGCCTATCTCTGTATTTGATGGCTTACTTGATGAAAATGATGATGAATTTTTTAATCCTGAAAATAAAGACATCAATTATTATTATCCGACTTCAGACTTGGTGACAGGTCCTGATATTATTTTCTTTTGGGTTGCCAGAATGATCATGGCAGGATTGGAATATAGAAAAGAAGTTCCTTTTAAAAATGTTTATTTCACAGGGATTGTAAGGGATAAAATTGGCAGAAAAATGTCTAAGTCTCTTGGTAATTCTCCGGATCCGCTAGATTTGATGGAACGTTACGGAGCCGATGCCGTAAGAGTAGGAATTATGATGAGTTCTGCTGCGGGAAATGACCTGAAATTTGATTCTGAACAAATTGATGAACAAGGAAATGTTCTTACAGAAAAGCAGATAAAACAAAGAATGGATGAAGGTAAAGATCCAATTTATACTTCGCCTCTTTGCGATTTGGGAAGAAATTTCGGAACTAAAATCTGGAATGCTTTCCGATTAATTAATATGTGGAATCATGAAGATAAATCTGCAAATTCTACCGAGATTCAGACCATTGAATGGTTTGAAAACCAATTGAATAAATCAATCGTTGAAATTAATGACCAATTTAGCAAATTCAGAATTTCTGATGCTTTAAATTTAATTCAAAAACTAATTAAAGATGATTTCTGCGGATGGTATCTAGAAGCAATAAAACCAAATTATGGTGAAGGGATTTCTAAAGAGGTCTACAATAAAACAATTGAGCTCTTTGAAGAATTAATGAAGTTGCTGCATCCGTTCATGCCTTTCTTAACTGAGGAATTGTGGCAGGCTATTTCTGAAAGAAAAACTAACGAAGCGTTGGTGATTACCCAGCAGAAAAAAGCAGAATCGTTTGACGAAGCAATTATTAAAAACTTTGAAATAGCATCTGAAGTGATTTCAGGAATTAGAAATTATCGCCAGACAAAAGGAATTTCACCAAGAGAAGGAGCAGAAATCTTTACCAATGCTACAGAGTTTAAGAACGAAGATGTTATTAAAAAATTAGCCAATGTCTATGAAATTCATTTTGCGACCAAAACAGATAAACCTAGCTTTACATTCTTGGTTGGCGCAACAGAGATTTCAATTCCTCTAAGTGAAAATTTAGACTTTGAAGAAGAAAAAGCTAAAACAGAAGAAGAACTAAAATATCTAAAAGGATTTTTGATTTCTGTAGATAAAAAACTTTCCAATGAAAAATTTGTTGCCAACGCAAAACCTGAAATCGTGGAAATAGAGCGTAAAAAACAAAAAGATGCTCAGGATAAAATTGCAATTCTTGAAGAGAAGCTGAAAAGCTTGTAACGCTTAGACTATGCTCAGCGTGACAATCTTGAAACCGGATAGACTAATAATTTTAATCTAGCCTAGAATTAATAATGACACACTTAGAAAATATACAAAAACTCTTCTCTAAGGACTTTGTAGAAAGCCCGTTACTGGAAAGTTTTGAAGTAGGAAAAATATATCTTCCTACCGGAAAGCTGGTTGCTTGTGATCCTTTGATCACGAATGATATGCAGCCGTTCTCTGCCAATTTCCCAAAGGGGGATTTTCAGGTTATACTTCACAAAGAGCGCGAAAGCAATTGTGTTGCTTACACAGAAATTGTTTTCAGCGAAGAAAAAATAACTTCATGGAAAATGGCAACCACAGGAAATCAGCATACAAAAGATTTAGCCGAAGGAGAGGTTTTTGGTTATCCTGTAGAAAGCGGAATGGGATGTTTTATGGATTTTGAAACTCAGGAGCAGCTTAATCTTTTGGAACAAAAGCTTTTCAAAAGAAAAGGAGATGATTTCATGGGAATTTACGAAGAATTTTTTCACGGACATTTTTTTGATGAAAACGGAGCTATAGATCAATTTGCATTTTTAAAACCCAATGAAGAAAACCCCGGAAATATTATTGCCTTTGAAACAGGTTTCGGAGAAGGCTTTTATGCCAGTTATATTGGTTTTAATGAAAAAAATGTCCCTGTAAAGGTGGTTACAGAATTTATAGAGATATTGGTAAATTAAAATTACTTACATTTAGACCAAATATTTTAACAAGCTAAGATTTAGAAATGAAATTTTCATCACAACAACCAAAAATCGTGGTCATAGGCAGCTGTTCGCTTGATTTAGTTTTATATACAGATAAAATTCCGTGTGGCAGCGAAACGGTAATGGCTCATCATTCTGAAAACTTTTTTGGAGGTAAAGGTGCCAATCAGGCTGTCGGAACAGCAAGATTGGGAGCTCATGTTTATTTTGTAGGCTGTGTAGGAGTGGATCCGTTGGGACAGCAAATCATGCGAAATCTGGTGAATGAAAATGTAAATGTAGGTTTTGTTTCTGAGACAGATCAGGCTCCAACAGGAATTGCGTATGTTACCAATTGTAATGGAGATTTTGCCATCGTTGTTGATCCTGCCGCCAATACTTATCTCGGTATTGAAAACGTAAAAGATGCAGAGAAGTATATTGCAGAATCAGATTTGATTTTACTACAGCTTGAAATTCCGATGGAGGTGGTAGAGTTTACCGTAAAAATGGCAAAATCTTATGGTAAAATGGTTGGACTTTACGCGTCACCGGGGAAAAGGCTTAATGATGAAATTTTAAATTCTATTGATTTTATTATTGCCAAATCAAACGAGCTTTCTGTAATATTTGGAGAAGATGAAAGAGAAAAAATGCTCGAAAAATACTTTAATAAACTGTTTGTAAGAGACGAAACTAATTCTACCCTTTATTTTAACGGAACAGAGATGAAATACTTCCGCAATGAAAATGATGATATGATTTACAAAATGGGAATGGGAGATGCTTTTACTACGGGTTTTTCTATCGCTATGTGTCATAAAAATGCTATTGAAGACTGCGTGAAATTCGGAAACCTTGTTTCATCTAAAGTTTCTTTAGGTAAAGGCGCACAAACAGCTTTACCTTATCTTAAAGATGTAAAGTAATTTTATTTGCTGCATATTGAAAAATATATTTTCATAAAGAATTTTAAACTAAAATTTCCACATTTGATGTGGATTTTTTATTTCTGAATCATGCGTAAAATTAATCTTATCACAGATCAGCAAAATCATCTTACTGCACATCTTTTTCTGCCGGAAAAGTCTAACGGGAAATTCTTAGTCATCAATTCTGCAACCGGTGTGAAGCAGCAGATTTATTTTTCATTTGCTCATTTTTTGAAAGACAGTGGCTTTACGGTGATGACATATGATTATTTCGGAATCGGAATGTCAAAACCTAACTCAATTAAAAACTGTGATGCCTCTATGAAATCCTGGGGAAATTCTGATTTTAAAGCAGTGACAGATTATGTGATAAAAGAATTTAGTAATTACATAAAATTCTGTCTCGGGCATTCTGTGGGAGCTTTGTTATTAGGTATGAATAAAAATTCTGATGTATTCAAACAATTTGTTTTTGTGGGAACTCAAAATGCTTATGTAGGAAATTTAAGGTTTAGAACAAAAATTGAGGCTTACATTGGGTTTGGAATAATACAACCACTCACAAGTTTTGTATTGGGATATTTTCCCGCAAATTGGTTTGGCTTGGGAGAAAGTTTGCCTAAAAATTGTGCTTACGACTGGAGAACCTTAATTTTGAACCGGAAATCTACCAATAAACTTCTTGAAGAAACAGAAAATCATTCTCACAGATTAATACAGAACGTTCTGGTCTTATATGCTGAAGATGATGATTGGCTTACGGAAAAAGGAGTAGAAAGCTTATTACAGAAAACTTATCCCAATTTAAAGCCTGAATACAGATTTTTGAAGGCTTCGGAATCTGATAAAGGTCAAATTGGGCACATTAATTTTTTCAGAAGCTACAACAAAAAACTTTGGAATATTGTCTTAAATGAAATCCGAAGTTAATTGGTGAAAATTCCCCTCCAATGGAGAGGTGGTGAAAATTCGTGAGAATTTTTGACGGGGTGGTTTAAATAATTACATTAAAGTTAATTTTAAAATGGACAAAATCATACAAAGCACAATAAAATTTGTAAAAGAAAAGCTGGAGGGAGCTGAAGCCGGTCACGACTGGTTTCATATTGAAAGGGTATGGAAGCTTTCCCGAAAAATTGCCGAAAAAGATTGTAATCTTGAAGTTGTAGAAATTTCTGCCTTGCTTCACGATATTGCGGATCCTAAATTTCATGATGGTGACGAAACATTAGCATTAAAAATTTCCAAAGAATTTTTAGAAACTCAGAATGTGAGTGAAGAAATTATTCATCAGGTTCTTTTTATCATTCAAAATATTTCTTTTAAGAATAGAGGAGAAGTTTCTGAAAATCTGCCAATTGAATTAAAAGTTGTGCAGGATGCTGATAGAATAGATGCTATTGGTGCTATTGGAATCGGCAGAACATTCAATTTTGGAGGTTTTAAAAATAATCTGATGTATCATCCCGATATTCAGCCAAAGTTGAATATGTCGAAAGAAGAATATAAAAAATCTAATGGAACAACCATCAATCATTTCTACGAAAAACTTTTGCTGTTAAAAGATTTGATGAACACGAATGAAGGCAAAAAAATAGCCGAAGAAAGACACGAATTTATGCTAGCTTTCCTCGACCAGTTTTTGAGAGAATGGAATGTTGATTAGAAACTTTCTAATAAGTATCTTTGTCAAATGGGATTTATCATTTTTGTCATTTTTCTATCACTTATTTTTTCGCTTTTTTTGTCAAAAATCAAAAAAGGGGCTGTAGGTCAGTATGCGAAAGTTTTCAGATTTGCGACGGTTATTTTTTCCATTGCAATTTTTAGTTATTGGTTTGTGAAAAAATCAGCTGTTAGTATTGTAAATGATTCTGTTTCGTTGCAGGTTATCAATAAACTTCCTCAGACATTAGATTTTTATGTGATTAATCTTAACAATCTCGATCGTAATTTGCCTGTTGAAACGCAGCATATCGGAAAGATTCGTCCCGAATTTTACAGAATTGAGTATCTGAAAATGAATAAATCTGATGAATACTGGGTAGTAGGTTTTCTGGGTAAAAAAAATCTGGTTTATTTTTCTCAACATGCTTTGCCCAATAAGAATATGGATCAGATTGTTGAGGTGCAGAACTACATCAATCAGAGTGAAAAGCTCTCAGCCATAGCCAAGAAAGAAGTTGAAAACCATAATTACGAAAGTATGCAGTTGGGAATTTGGGTAACTCTTTGTTTTCTTCTGATTTTTTTGAATCTTGGATTATTATTTAAAAAAGAAAGTTTAAAATAAAGATGGCGGATTATCTTGCGCCATTCTTGGAACGGTAAGATCGGTTTTCCATTCCTTATTGATTTTTTCAATAAAATAAGCTGATAAAAGCGGTGATGCTTTTTCAACATTTTGATGCACAAAAAAATATAAATTCTGCAATCCTTCTTTTTTCCATTGTGTAAGATGATCCAGCCAGTCATCTAATCTTTCGTAATCACTTTCATGGTTGGCTCCAACATATCTTACAAAAGCATGAGGAGTCGTCAGTCTCATATGAAGCATATCTCGTCTCCCGGCTGTATCTACAATAATATTGGTAATTTGGTTTTCCTCAAAAAGCTGACAGGTTTTATCTAAAATTTCTTCATCCGTAAACCATTCTGTATTTCTGAGTTCAATGGCTAAAGGAACTTCTTTTGGCCATTTATTGACAAACTGTTCCAGTCTTTCGTAATCTTTTGGTTTAAAATTATCATGCAACTGCAGAAAAACCATTCCTAATTTTTCATCAAAATTTAATACTGTAGTTGCAAATTCTGTTACTACATCATCAATATTCAGAAGTCTTCGGAAATGGGAAACAGTATTGGTGATTTTTGGGAAAAATTTAAAATTCTGAGGTGTTTTCTCTTTCCATGTTTTTATCTGTTCCGGAGTTGGCATTCCATAGAAGGTAGCATTTAACTCAATAGAATTGAATTGTTTTGCGTAGTAAGTAAGCTCATCTTTTGTTCCTCTCGGATAGAAGCCCTTCAGGTCTGTTTTGTTCCACTTTGCACAGCCAATTGATATGTTTTCAAGACCTTTCTTATTCTTTTTCAGAATTTCTTTGGTTCTTGAATGGTCTTTTGGTAGTGTAAAATCTATTTGCGAAGGATCTTCAACTTGTCCGAATTTCATTGTGTAAATTTTGATGATTAGTCTAAACAAATATAAAAATAAGCTTTTAAATTTCTCTAATAATTTCACAATAAAAAACTCCCTCTTCGGGAGTTTTTATCATTTTAATTATGTTGGTTCTTAATTGCTTTCCTTTAGCTTCTTTTTCATTTTAGCTCGT
>NZ_VKNW01000018.1 GCF_007474535.1 Chryseobacterium echinoideorum
CGGTGGACGCCACGGTAACTCAGCCAACAGCATTATCTGCAACAGTTTCTCAGAACAATGTAAGCTGTAACGGCGGATCTAACGGTTCGGCAACAATAACCGTTTCCGGTGGAACTTCACCATACACTTATTCATGGTCACCGACAGGCGGAACTGCTGCAGCAGCAACGGGACTTTCAGCAGGAACATATACGGTAACGGTAACGGATGCTAATTCTTGTACAACAACGAGAACAGTGACTATTACGCAATCGGCTGCTGTTGGAGCTCCAACCGGAGCTGCTGTTCAAAGTTTCAACGCTGGTGATACTTTAAGTGCTTTAGTTGTGAACGGACAAGGTATTAAATGGTATGCATCTGCTACTGATGCTACAAATCATACAGGTAGTTTACCAATGACAACTCCGATTGTAAATAATACAACCTATTATGCTACACAAACATCTGGTGGTTGCGAATCAACGGCTTCATTAGCTGTACTCGCCTATAACGCAAGTTTAAGTGTTGGTAATATAATAAAGTCTAATTCATCAATGCAGATTTATCCTAATCCAGTTAGAGAAGTTCTTAACTTCAGTGGTGAGGAAAAAATAATCAAAGTAGTAATTTTCTCGGGTGAGGGAAGAAAGATTACAGAGAAAACTTTCCAAAAAGGTGAAAGAAGTATTGATGTTCATTCTTTAGTACAGGGAGTATATCTGATTCAGGTTTTCACACAAGATAATACTCAGACATTTAAGTTTATCAAAAAGTAAATTAATGTTCATTTAGATAATAACAGCAGTAATTATTTTACTGCTGTTATTTTTTTTATTAATTATAATAAAAAAGTTATTATTTTAAATAATAAATGAATAGATTGTTGTTAAAATATTATTTTTTATAATAATTATAAATATGCTTTGAACGCTCAATTATCGTAAAATCCCTGAATAAATCACAATGATAAAGTATTATATTTGAATAATAAAAACTAATAATTATGTATAACTTTAAAAATGTTCAGAGAGTCTATGAAACCGCCTAATCAATATTGATACAATCAAACGATCCTTTTTTCGAGCTTAGAAATGTCTTCTTTATAGTAAGAAGATAAGTTTATTAACACACCAAATTTTCACAAAATGATTATCAACAAAATCCTCAACGTCGATGATTATTATTACGACGTGTTCATGGCGATTTCAGAATCCCTCACAGGATTTTCCGTGAACGAACTGCAGTCTACAGGCTTAGCCGAGATTTATTACCAGTACATTCTCAACCAGATTGAAACGGCAACCTTTATCGAATTTCTGAATGTTTCTAAAAATGTTCTTGAAAGTTCTGAGAATAAAGAACAGCTGCAAAATGCTGTTAAAGCTGAAATTATCACCAATCCTGCAACTCAGGGTATTGCTCAGAGCATTATTACGCTTTGGTATCTGGGAATCTGGGAGGGCACTTATGTAAACGACAGATCTTATAAAGAAGGTCTTGTTTGGACGGTAATGTATGCACATCCGCCGGGAGCAAAACAGCCGGGCTTTAAATCTTGGGAAACGAAACCTGTAAACAGCAACTCATGAATCACACAGAAAAAACACCGCAAAAAAAAGATGTAATCATCGTAGGAACGGGGATTGCCGGTTCTTTGATTGCCAAGCTTTTAACAGACCATGTTTTTGATACAGATGCAAAAAAAATGGTTCACCGTTCTGAAACGGACGACTCAAAAACCTACAAAGAACTATCAATTCTAATGTATGAAGCCGGACTGGAAGCCGGTATAGAACTCGATTCTGCAACATCTATGGTTACTTACAACGATTATATCCGTAAGTTTTATATGGAAGAAGCCAAAGTTCCGAACTCACCGTATCCGGATCTGAAACAGGCACCTTCTCCGAATGTTCTAGATATGCAGCCGATTGTTCAGCCTTTTCCGGATAAAAAAGGGTATTTGGTGCAGTTTGGTCCGATGCCTTTTGCAAGTGATGCCATTCGTGTAGGAGGAGGAACCACGCTTCACTGGCTCGGAACAACACCAAGAATGCTCCCGAATGATTTCAGATTAAAAGAAAAATACGGCAGAGCGATGGATTGGCCAATTGATTACGAAAAATTAAAGCCTTATTATGAAATGGCTGAATTTGAAATTGGTGTTTCCGGAAACGTGGCAGCACAGGAATACCCCATCAGAGAAAGCATGGAAGAATATTATGGTAAAGATTATGTTTTTCCGATGGAAGAAATTTCACAGAGTTATATGGACCATCAGATTATTAAAGGATTGGCGGGAACTTCAGTTCAGGTTAATTCAGAAGAAATTCCGTTGATGATGGTTCCGTCACCGCAAGGAAGAAATTCTACCCCAAATATTGCTTACGGAACATCTAAATTAATTAAAGCGGAATCTTCAGAATCAGGATATCAATTATCATTAAGCAATATCGAAAATGGGGAATACAAAGCTTTAGGATCAGTCTGGAATCCTTATCAGGGAGAGCGTTGCGAAGGAAATGCGTCTTGTGTTCCTATCTGTCCGGTTCAGGCAAAATACAACGCCTTGAAAACATTGAAAAAAGCTTTATATAAAGTCAATAAAAATCAGAATCTTCAGAGAAACCATAATCTTCAGATTCAGGCACAGAGTGTTGTTTATAAATTGAGTGTGGATGTTGCAGATCAGGAAAGAATCTCTAAAGTTCATATCCGAAGATACATTTCAAGGGAAAAAACAAATTTTGTGGAAGAAGTAATTGATACTAAAGATTCCATCGTAATTCTTGCTGCAAACGCTTTTGAAAACCCGAAAATTCTTTTAAATTCAAAATACACTGTTTGGGAAAACGGACAGAAAGTTGAAAAAACCGCAGCCAACAGAAGCGATCAGGTGGGAAGAAACCTGATGGATCACATGGTAATGCTGACTTGGGGATTATTTCCGGATCCTGTTTATTCTTACCGAGGTCCCGGTTCCACAACTAATATTTCATCTTTCCGTGACGGAAATTTCAGAAGCGAATTTTCTGCATGGATTTCTCCTCTCGACAATTGGGGATGGAGCTGGCCTGCTTTTTCTCCCGGATCAGACCTTTCAGAATTTTTAAATGAGGGACTTTTTGGTGAAGATCTGAAACAGGCTTTAACGTACAGACTTTCCAGACAGGTACTTTTCCATTTTGAAATCGAGCAGCTTCCGAATCCGAATAACAGAGTAACCATCAACGATCAGTATTTGGATGTACTGGGAATTCCGCGTCCTGTGATTAATTATGAACTTACAGAATACGAAATGAAAGCAATGAAACAGGCAAAACAGGCTTCAGATCAGATGTTTGAAAGATTAGGTATTCAGGATTTTACTCAATATAATGCAACAGACAACAATACTTTTGTCTATGACGGTATAAGATATTCTTACAATGGAGCAGGACATATTGTAGGAACGCACAGAATGGGCGACAATCCGGATGATTCTGTAACCAACAGTTATTGCAAATCATGGGATCATCCCAATTTATACATTGTAGGAGCAGGTAATATGACCACTTTGGGAACTTCTAACCCTACACTTACTTTATCCGCATTTACTATCCGTTCCGTAGAATCTATTTTGAAAGATCTGGAAACAATTTTAAAATAAAAAAAATGAGACAAAGACTTATCAATAAATCAGAACCTCAGGAAAATAACAATCTTCTGAGAAGTTCTTTAGCTAAAAATACCATCGTTGCAGAAGCAATCTCTTTACAGTCGTTATTATTTGATTCCAGTATCAGTAAAGAAAACTGGATCGAAGGACTGAAATATCACAGTAAAACATTAACCAATCTTTTACTGAATAACCAGATTGAAGAATTTAACCAATATCTGCAGTCTCAGTTTCACGGCAAAATCTCTGAAATGTTTCCTGTGGCTGAACTGTCAAAAAAATCTTTTGAGGTTAAAAAAGGATTAACGGAATTAGATTATATTCCGGTTTTACAGGATCTTTTGCAGACTGCAATTTTAATCGAACATTCCACGATTCCTCCGTATTTAACGGCTTTGTATTCTATTAAAGACGGAAGCAATGTTTTAGCATCACAGATTATCAGAAGTGTTGCCGTAGAAGAAATGCTTCACATGATTATGGTTTGCAACGTGATGAATGCGGTAAACATTCAGCCTTCGGTGAACAGACCTGAAAATTATCCGACTTATCCGATGAAATTGCCAATGAATGTAGATTTCTATGTAGGTCTGGAAACATTTTCTTCAAACAGCATCGCAACTTTTATTGCTATTGAAAGTCCGAGTAATCCTTTGGTAAAAGCACCGAAATATGATTATGACGCACAACCGGAAGCCATGCTTTCAAAAGGTGCAGTTCAGGAGAATAACCTCTGGACACTGGAAAATATGAAAGATTTTATGATGCAGAATGTTCATACTATTGGAGAATATTATGATGTTTTATTCTTTTATATTGTTGTTTTCCAGATTATTGCTTATTATAAAGCCAACGGAAAATTGCCTCAGACTTTTGAAGAATTAAACAAAGGCGGAATTTTTACCGGAGATCCTTCTAAGCAGATCCTTCCGGAACAATACTATGGAAGTGGAGGAAAACTGCATCCCGTAGAGGCTTTGGAAGGAGTAATCCTTGTTTTTCAGGAAATTAAAGGGCAGGGAGAAGGTGCAGATGATTCTATTTTTGATGTAGATGCTTCACAATTTGAAGAAGGGGCAGAATTGGCGCATTATTTCAGATTTAAAGAAATTTTCCATGAGCATTTTTATTTAGAAGGAGATTACACACCTTTTACTGATGAAAACGGAATGATGCCGGTAACAACTCCACCTGTCGGAAAACCGCTTCCTGTCGATTGGAAGGCAGCTTATCCGATGAAACCAAATCCTAAAATGGCAGATTATCAATCGAATCCGCAGTTATTTGAGCAGGGAAAAGCATTTAATGAAACCTACAAGAAATTGTTGGATGCCATTCAGGCGGCTGTAGAAGGTCGTTCGGAAGAATTAGCAAAATCCATTATGTATATGTATGCTTTGAAAGAGCAGGCAATCGGATTAATGAGTCAGCCTTTAGATTCGCAATACAATGCGGGACCAACTTTTGAATTTCCTTCATAATTAATAAACCAAAAAACTAATATATCATGTTAAAAAGAAAAAAAGACGGAGTTGAACAACAGGACGGTCAACTTTTAAGAACCTCAGCAGAAAGTATCAAAGGCTATTTGGCAACGCTTATGGATGGGTATTCCAAACTTTTGATAGATGATCCGGTAAGACCATTTAGAGAAGAAAATTTATCAGAAATTGCCAATAATGTTGATTATGGAATTTTAGCAGCTCTGGAAGGAACTTGGGTGAGTTACAATGCCAATTATAATCAAAATATAAAAAGACCCTCACTAGGAAGCGGAATTCATACAACGATTATGCCTTCTCCGGGAACTGATCAAAATAGAATTCCCGGAAAATTCAGCTTTGATACGGAAGAATATATTGAAAAATTAACCTTCGAAATCGTTCCGGGTGGTGTTCGAAATCGCGGCGGCGCAAGTGAATTGTTTTGTGGTGCGGTAAAATATGATCAAACCATTAAAAGCGTCAATAAAGCTGAAGGAAAGCCAGACTTGGAATATGCAGGAATTCACGAAGAAAATGGAATGTATCTTTGGCTAAGTGATGTGTACAATTATGCAGCAACCAAAGAAACTATCGAAAAAGACCGCGGTATTCATGCCTTTTCGCAGGAAGATTATCAAAAATATGGCTACAAAGGAGAATACAGAAATGAGCCATTGGTTCAGGTAAAAGACGATAATGGAAATGTAAGCTATATTCTTTTAAGCGAATTAAAAGAAGGTCAGGAATATTTTGAAATTATTCCGGCGCAGGAAATAAAACCGGGAGACGGCATTACCGGTCCTTACTTTATTCCGGATTATTCGATCTCCAGAAGTGGCGTTATTCCTCACGGAAGCACCATTACTTTATTGGGAGATATTGCACCGAGCGGACCGAATTATTTAATCAGTGGTGCGCCGCAATTTCCTTACGGTGATGCGACTTGGCAGCCGGATCATCTTGCGATTTCGCCAACGATGGGCGGAGCCGGTGCAAGTGTTACAAACCCTATCAATCTTGATCAGCCAGCTCCGGCTTGGGTTCATGAGACATTGACGGATGAAAACGATCCCGGTTCCAATAAAATCTACACCCAAAGAATTCTTGCGAACGATCTTTATCCTTATTGCGTAAGACCCGATATGCGACTGAGAGATACATTAAGCGGACAAAATGTTGCGAATTATGTTCTTATTCAGATGTCATCAAAAATGAAAACCGGAGCGCAGGGAGGAATTTTAAATGTTCCTTTTGTTAACCGATTTGTTCCTACTGTTGAAGTAGATTTCAGAATGTGGATAGAAACGGTGATAGAAGACGGAAAAGAAATCCTTCAGCTGCAATATGAGCAGATTATCTTTTTTGAATTTGATTTCGGAAATGATGGTGGTACAACAAGCTGGCCGCATATTCAGGTGAATACACTTCGTAAGATTGAAGATATTCCTGCAGATCAGAGAAAAATTATTGAAGAGCAGTTTTTCAACGCACCTTCCGGGATGAGTATGACAACGCCTGCTACCAATGCTGAACGTGCTGTAAATCCTCCTGCAGGATGCCCGTATCATAAACCTCAAGTTTAATTTTATAACAATTCTACGGTGTTCAATCATTGACACCGTAGTTTCTTTAATGACAGTTTTTAATCTTTTTAAAATTTGACAAAGTGATTTTATATTTTTAATTATTTTGAGAGTGAGTTAACTTCAATAATTATAGTCCTTTATGATAAACTTTTAAATCATATGTGGTATGTATTGATTTGATTTTGAATACAGTATGGGCTTTGGTGGCACATGCTTTGCGTATTTAAGAGTATGACACCAACCAAAAATTCACAAAATACGGACTATAATCTGGAAGTAAAACATGCTTTCAAAGAATTTGTAGATGACAAACTCTTTCCCTGTGTAGCAGCTAAGGCAGCACTTCAAAGAGATCAGATGCACCTTTTTGTTGCAGGTCATTTAGCTTGTCCAAAAGACGATCAAGAGATTCTGGACTTTATTTATACTTTTGTAGAAAAGTATAGAGCATCAAAGAATGATTTTCATACGGTCTGCGTAATTTTTCCTGAAACACACTCCATTACTGAAGAAAGTTTTGACCGTTTGCTCTGGAACAGATTACAGGCGTTGTCAGATCTTGATTCGTTAAAGTATCCTTATGACAAACGGGTAGATACTGATCCTTCATCACCACAATTCAGTTTCAGTTTAGGAGAAGAGGCTTTTTTTATCATAGGTCTTTTTCCCGGCAGCAGCAGAGAAGCAAGAAGATTTCGCTATCCTGCGATTGTATTTAATCCCCATGCACAATTTGAAGAATTAAGATCCTTAAAGAGATACGATAAAATGAAAAATATTGTACGTAAAAGGGATGTTGCACTCAGTGGTTCCATCAATCCGATGCTGAATGATTTCGGAGATGACTCCTAAGCATACCAATATAGTGGAATGAGATATAATAAAAATTGGGAATGTCCTTACAAATATAACAATCAATGAATACAATATCCCCTCGAAGTGGCACAGCATTTATCCTTAAGAAAGGAGACAGACTTAAGATAACAGATATAGAAGGAGAGCAAGTTTCCGATTTTATATGTTTTAACATGAACGATACCAAAGAATATCTTTCATCGGGAAGAACAATAGATTATGCAGAAACTATTTTTCTTACAAAAGGAAATCCTTTTTATTCCAATAGAAGTAATATTATGTTCAATATTATAGAAGATACAGTTGGTCGCCACGATTTCTTGCTTACTCCTTGTAGCGCAGATACATTTCGTATCATTTACGGTGATGAGAATCCACATCGTGGATGTTTCGGTAACCTTTGTGAAGCATTAAAGCCATACGGCATTCAACCCGACGCTATACCTATTTGTTTTAATATTTTTATGCATGTTTCAGTTGATGGGGAAAGTGGCAAAATAAGTGTACTTCCTCCCAAAAGTAGGAGAGGAGACTATATAATCATAGAAGCAGAAATGGATCTGATTGTCGGAATGACAGCCTGTTCGGCAGAGATGTCTAACAATTATTCTTTTAAGCCAATTGGTTACTCTTTTATTTAGATTATTTTGTAAACATATAACTATTTTGTTTTCATTTTAGTTTAAATAAATCTTTCTAAGCTTTCTTGTAAAAAGTGTTTTGTTATTAAAGTATTATGGTAAAGCTTTTGCATAAACTACTACTTACCAAAAAAATTAATATGCAAAAAAATGTTGCTGAGCAAATCGTTGAAATGCTCGAAGAAGCAGAAGTAAAAAGAATCTATGCTGTAACTGGTGATAGTCTTAATTATCTAAACAATGCGGTAAAGAATAGTAATATTGAATGGATTCATGTAAGGCATGAAGAGGTTGGCGCATTTGCGGCGGCAGCCGAAGCAGAATTAGATGGTTTTGCTGTTTGTGCAGGAAGTAGTGGTCCCGGTCATGTACATTTAATCAATGGTGTGTATGAAGCTCATCGTTCGCACCTTCCAATGCTGGTTATCGCTTCTACCATTCCAAGTGACGAAATGGGGATGGATTATTTTCAGGAAACCAATACCTTAAAATTGTTTGATGACTGCAGTCATTACAATCAAATGATTACAAGACCTGAACAGGTTCAGAGAATTGTGCAAAGTGCAATTCAGCACGCTATTTCCAAGAAAGGCGTCGCAGTAATCGGTCTTCCAGGAGATGTTTCTGAGATGAAAGCGGAAAAAACAACTACCTCCAATCAAATTTTCAGAACAAATCCTATATCACGTCCATCAGATTCTGAACTCAGAGAACTTGCAGACATAATCAATGACAACAAAAAAATCACCTTATATTGCGGTATTGGAGCAGAGCATGCAAGCTCCGAAATCATAGAACTCTCAAAATTGATAAAAGCTCCGGTTGGCTATTCATTCAGAGGTAAAATGGCAATTCAGCCCAATAATCCTAATGAAGTGGGGCTTACCGGATTGTTGGGTTTACCTTCAGCATTTCAGGCAATGCATGAGGCTGAAGTTTTGATACTTTTAGGAACAGATTTTCCGTATAAAAAGTTTATGCCTACTGAAAATAAAATTATTCAGATTGATTTATCAGCCGAAAGATTAGGAAGGCGTGCTAGTCTGGAACTCGGTCTTACAGGTGATATCAAAGAAACAATTAAAGCTTTATTGCCATTATTATCTGAAAAGAAAGATGACAGCTTTTTAAAACAACAATTGGAGTTTTACGATAAAGTAAAAGAAAACCAGATGACCTATGTAAGAGATTCTGGAAGTGAAAATGCCATTCAGCCTGAATTTCTTACGCACAGTCTGGATCAATTAGCAGACAAGGATGCTATATTTACAGTAGATACAGGAATGTGCTGTGTATGGGGAGCAAGATACATTACAGGAACAGGAGAGCGTAAACTTTTAGGATCTTTCAATCATGGTTCAATGGCAAACGCTTTACCAATGGCTATCGGTGCTTCTCTTGCATATCCTAAAAGACAAGTTATTGCTATGTGTGGTGATGGAGGATTATCAATGCTTTTGGGCGATATGGCAACTGTATTCCAATATAAATTGCCTGTGAAGATTATTGTTTTCAATAACAGAAGCCTTGGAATGGTAAAATTAGAAATGGAAGTTGCGGGTATGGCAGATAACGAAACCGACATGGTAAATCCTGATTTTGCTGCGATTGCTCAAATAATGGGTTATCCGGGGGAAACTATTCAGAGACCGGAAGATGTGGAATCTGCAATAAAAAAATGTCTGAAATACAATGGTCCTTATTTGCTGAATGTATTTACAAATCCCAACGCATTGGCATTACCGCCGAAAATTGAGATGGAACAAGTTCTCGGAATGTCTAAGACAATGACAGAACTGATGCTTGGTGGTAA
Source organism: Chryseobacterium echinoideorum (assembly GCF_007474535.1). Classification (GTDB taxonomy): domain Bacteria; phylum Bacteroidota; class Bacteroidia; order Flavobacteriales; family Weeksellaceae; genus Chryseobacterium; species Chryseobacterium echinoideorum. The sequence goes on from NZ_VKNW01000018.1 coordinate 10,017, forward strand.
AATGCAGGAAGCGTTTGATACCATAAAATCTAATTATAAGCATATAAAAGATTTAATATAAATGCATTAGAATCTGGAAAAGCAATTTTTCAGATTTTTTTTATCATTATGATAAAATTATTATCAGAGATATATTATGCTTTACTAAAATAATGGTCTAATGTCAGAAATTAATTATTATATCTGAAATATTAAATGTTTATAAACTGTAAAACTTTAGTGATTTGTATAATATATCGTTTGATCTTATTGTATAGACAAGGCACGGTAATTGTACAAAATAAACCTTATGATAGTTTGACGATAAACAGACTGATTTCTGATATTGTTAAACTAATACCTGATTATATTTTACCAGTAAATTACAGGTATTGAACTGAAAAGTTTTAAAATTCATATTTGTTGTTTTCATCATCATCATTATAAATTATCCTTTAATCTTAAATAAATCTACATCTTGAGCCTGAAAGTTTTTACCCAGCGTTGCATTATATTGATTTCCCTTGTAGCAGCAGTCCTATTATTGGTATTCGGAATCAACTTCTTTTTCATGCTGTTTGCATCTGTAGTCTTAGCTGTATTATTGATTTCGGTAGCAGCGAAATTGAGTAAGTGGCTTAAGATAACATATGCGGGAGGATTAACCGTTACTGTTTTATTACTAATCATAATCTCAGTAGGAATAGGGTTGTTGGCATATCCTTCGCTTGACGAACAGTTTGCGCAGCTGCAAAAAGATATACCACAGTCAATAGGCAAACTTCAGGAATATCTATCTAAGACATCATGGGGAAAAGATCTTTTGAGAAATATTAAAAATCCTGAAGAAATCGTCAAAAGCAATAAAGAAGATATTTTAAACAGTACAACTGCAGTATTTTCTGCAACTTTTTCTTCATTAGCCAACACATTTGTCGTAATTGTGATAGCTTTATTCCTCTCAGCAGACCCGCATCTTTATAAAAAAGGACTTCTATATTTGATTCCTGATAAAAACAGCTCTAAAGCTGAGAAATTGATTTATAAATCTTATGAAACACTTTCAAACTGGTTAAAAGGAAAATTTTTATCAATGATTGTAGTTGGGGTATTAACCTATATCGGTCTGCTTTTGCTTGATTTTCCGATTCCTCTTGTGCTTTCTCTTATTGCGATGATTCTGACATTTATTCCAAATATAGGACCTGTAATTGCGATGATTCCTGCAATGCTTATTGGATTGGTGAATGAACCAGTGCAATCACTTTACGCTGCTATATTATATATTATTGTACAGACTTTAGAAAGTTATTTTATAACCCCATATATTAATAAAAAAGCTGTTGATCTACCGCCCGCTTTAACATTGGCATGGCAGATCTTTTTAGGCATATTTTTAGGAGGAATCGGTTTGCTTATGGCAACCCCGCTGCTTGCAGTAATATTTGTTTTGATCAACGATTTATATATCAAGGACTATTTAAAAAAAGAATAATTATGATATATTTAGACCATTATACATATACATTATATAATTATTATATCTTATGATAGCTAAAAAAAACGCTGTAAACATTGATGTTTACAGCGTTTTAGCTTATTTTGGTTTCCCAACTGGCGGAGAGAGAGGGATTTTGTATCCATTTCTCATCGCTTTATGGATAAGATTTTCGCTGTAGTATCTCTGTGAATGGCCTCAAATAGGACATTGGCAAAAAAGTGGTAAAATCCTAATTTAAATTTTACGTAGTAAAACTAAAAATTTCTGCTGAAATCTGCAAGTAAAAAGGCCGAAATTTGAACAAGTTTTTTAGGGTTCAAACCAAGAATTTAGTCCTTCTCTTTGCGCTTGAAATTTCTTAGTTGAAATATTTCTAAAAGAAAACGAAGAAAAAAAATAAAAAAAAGAAAAAAAGAAAGCCATTTGAAAATGAGCGAGGCGTTTTGTCAAGGTTTTTTGGAAAAAGTTTTTGCGTAGATTTTTATACGTAAAAAGTTTTTCTGAAAATCCGGAGGGCTTGACCTTGACAGAATTTAGCTGTTGGATTAGGGAGCGAATTATCTTTGGCGCCTGTTTTTATTTTGATGTCAGTAGCTATATGCTGATCAAATCTATAGGAATGCTATTAATGGTAGTAAATAAGTATTGTAGTTATGGTCTACATTCCCAATGATCTTCAATATCTTTATAAATTACTGTACCAATTTCGTGATAATATTCTGTTTCAGATTGTAGCTCTTTATCAATTATTTCAGGCGCAATATTCATTAGAAGTACCCCATCAGACTTAAAATTACTCGATAATAGTTTCCAATTCAATTTTAAAGACGTTCTGTAAGGAGGAGTTTTAATATAAAACTCTTCAGGTAAATACTCATCATCACCTACAAGAATTTTCTTTGATGGAATAATTTCAATACGCTTTTCTTCCTTGTTTATTATAATATTTGATTGAGAATTGATTTTTTTTATGTTTAAATTCATATTATTTTCTACAATATCTGTTATTTCTCCGTCGATTTCTATTATTATTTTAAAATTAATGATATCTCTTTCTCCTGAATTTCTCAATTTAAGTCTAATTTGATTTAAACTAACATTTACTTTTTCTGTTCTTGAATTAAATGATGCACCTAAAAGGTCTAAAGTTCTTTTTCTCGGATTATATTGTTTATACGTTTTTCCAACTTTGATAATTGTTTCTTTTTTAAATTTTGGAAATAAATCTAAAGTTTCACTATTATTAAAAAAGTTTAATTCTACAGAATAATTATCTTTAAAATTTAAGCTTTTCACATAATAATTATAAGTGTTTCTATTTTCAAAAATTAATTCTACAATATCTCCCAGCAATAAATCTCTACCTCAAAAATGCCGTTTTCAATATTTTTTAAATTTATTTCTCTTATATATTCCTCTATTCTAGCATCTTTTTCTGCGGTAGTTGCAAAATATAATTTTTTAAGTTTAGGAATAAAGCTTTTAGCTTTTTCTATTTCTTTATCAATTTCTTTTTTAGTGAAGTTCTTTCCAGTATATTCATCCTTGCCTTTACATTGGATTCCATAATATCCTGACTCTCCATTTGGTTTACCATATACATCTACACCATTTTGAACCTGCCCTTGTCGACCATTTTTTTTTATTTCATGACATTCCCATATCTCTCCCCATAGTTTTTTACATAATGTCTCAAAATCTTGCCAATTTTGTGGTTTAGGTAATGATTTTAATGCTTTCATTATAAAATTAATTTTCTAATATATAATTTATACTATACTTGTAAAATATCCAAATTTTTCATCAACCAAGACTCTTCTGTCTAAGCTTAAATTCATTTCTTCACAAGCTGTTTCTGCTACAAGTGAACAGGAAAAACAAGCTGATAAATTCAAATCAAAGATGCCTTGTCCATCTGATTCCCAACATAGAGGGTCCGAGGAACAATTAACCGATCTTTCTAGCCCTTTTTTTATAATATCCAATATTTTTTCAGGTTCACCTTGTGATACTAAACCACCCATACTTCCTTCCGAACCTTCTGCGGTATAAATTAATATACCTGACATTACTTTTTCAGGAGTATTAGAGATGTAAAGTCTTTCTTTTAAACTGGCTGTTGGATAGCCACAAGAAAACTCTAATTCTCTCATCATTAAATGAGCAAATGAATGTATTAAGAAATGTTTGACACCATTATTTTTGATTTTTTGCTTTAAACCTGCACCTTGCTCTTTAAGATTGACTTCTCTATTCAGGAATTTTGAAAACCGATTATATAATTGGTCAGAATTATTTTCTAGCCATTTTTCAATAGCTTCATCATTGAATTGAAAAAACAAACCTTCCCCGTAAGTTTCATTTGCGGGCAGTACAAATAATTCTTCTTTTATGATTGAAAAAGTGTTCTGTCCTGTTGAAGCTTCCTCAACAATTTTTTCGCCTTTCTCATTTAGCCGTACTATTCGTTCTTTGGGTTTCACTCTAGTAAAATCAAATTGAATATTGGTTACTTTAAGCTCTTCAACTTGCTGTATTTTTGCGAAAAATGGTTTTAATTCAGTCGGTAGATCAATATCTTGAAAATAAAGTCCTTTGTTTTCTTCTTTATCTGAAATAGAAGAATTTCGTGTAAAACATCTATATTCCTGCAATCTGTATTCTTCATACGGGTCAGTAGGTCGATTATTTTCAGTGTTTAAAAACAGAGACTTTAATGAACTTTCAAATTGATGTTCGTCTGATTTTACCAAAATTGCATTGTCACTTAAAAATTCTTCAAAATCGTCAGCTACTTTTTTAGTCCAATAATCTTCTTTTGAGATGGGATTATTGATATTTCTTTTGTTGTATCGTTCCTCTAATATTTCAAGTGCATCATGTAATTCTTTTGAAATATCTTCAGCAAGGTGCATTGGAATAAACAGACTGGAAAATCCATTGGCATAATAAACATTGTTTGCCGTTACCAACGCAACTTGCATTTTTTCTCTACCATTTTGTTGTTCACCACGGATATAACATTTTTCAAAAGGAATAGAATCTGGATTCGACATCTCTATTTCCCATGGTTTTTGTCCTTTACAATTGGGCTGTACATTATTTATTCCTTCTAAATTTACTTTAGGCTTTTCTTTTGATACGCCAGATCCTAAACCGCAACTTTTACACTCTAAATAAATACTTCCATAACCTTCTGACTTCGTTTTACTTTCCGTCCAAATTAAATTAGGATTACTGCAACAGGGCTCTATGTCAAACAAATTTTCACCATTATCATCTCGGTTTAGCTGAAATGTTTCTTTTAATGTTTTCCAAGTCAAAAATCTTGGCCAAGGCATATCGGACAAATGTCCATTTGGGCAAATTAGAGATAAATTAAGTTGTTCAAGTTCCCGATACTCTCTGTAATTAACTTCCCTGCCTTCAATATTCTTATGTTTAAATTCTTTTACAAAATCTGAAGCATCTCTTGGCGGGGCAAAATCATTTATGCTCGGAGTTCCATTGTGTTTTCGTCCTTCTTTTTCCCACATATCTTTCCAATTCGAAATTTGTTTAAGCTCTCCTTTTCTATTTTTAAACCATTTCGGAAAATGTGTTCCAACAATCATATAATCATTTGATGTTCCTGTTTCCCCTGCGTTTTCTAAAGCTGTTTTTATTGGGTGATTTTTCCAATTTGGCGTATTGAAAGATTCGTTAAGAGCCATATGCGGAACTCCTATTAAGCAAACTAAATTTTTAAGTTCTTTTTCAGTTCTTATAAAGCGAATAAAACGTTGGTCATTTATAAAATCAATGCCGCGGATAGTGATTTCGGTTTTACTAATTTCATAAATTTTTCTGTCGTCAGAATTGTTTTTGCGAATTGTTTCAACTTTGGAATTTGCCCATTTTATGAATTTCCATTTGCTTATATCGGAAATCAATACATAAGAGCCCACTTTTGTTGTAATGATTGATCCTACGCCAGCTGTAGAAGAAAGCAATTTATTCTTTCCGATTCCTTGATTATATTGATTCGAGTTTAATATTCTCATTTTCTTAAATAGAGTTTATTTTGATGGCTGCTTCAGGTTCTATTACCCTTAATGACATTGGCACTTGCCATTTTTTACTATGAATGTTTCCTTCATATTCTTCTATATCAACATAAAGTTGTTCTTGCTTCCTTGCTTGATTTGCTCCATTTTTTTTCCTGTTAAAAACTAAATCTGTCGAGCTATCAAGATTTTCTTCCAATTCCTTCCATTCCTCAAAAGCTTCTTCAATCCATTGTTTAATTTGAATAACATTCTCTTGTTTTAGAAGATTATTAATCAGTTTATCAAAATTGGAAAGTCTTTCTTTTCTATTATCAAAATATTCGGTCAATTCGGAAATAATTGAGGAAAGGTCTTCATTCGAAATTGAGGAAATATTACTTGCTGAATCTCTTTCTGTAAATCTTGTAGTATGACGAATCATTGTTGCTAAATACAATCCCATATATCTCTCAACAGATTTTTTTGTGAATGGTGTAATGGAAATTGGCTCAACATAACTGTACATCTTTTCGTGAAACTCAATGAATTTTTCGTAATGGGAGATGTCTCTTGCTCTAAAAGGATGATGAACCGTTAAAACCAATCCATAATCGTTCCTTGCCACACGACTACTCGCCTGAATATATTCAGCAGTATTTCGAGGCATTGAGTTCATAATAATGGTATTGAAACGAGAAACATCAATCCCTACGGAAATCATATTTGTTGCCACTACAAATTCAGGAGGCACATTACCTCTTATTATTTCTTCAATTTCAATATTTGCAAACCTATTTTGAGCTTTCCATTTTGTTTCTACATTTTTAAGCTCATTTTTAACTTCTTTTCCTGACAATCTTCCTGTTAATTCAGCTTCTCGTATTGGACCATAAGTATATAAAGAGTGCATTAACTTTTGAGGGCGAATAACTCTATTGAAAACTCTCCGAAGTTCTTTTAAGATATAAGTCTGCACCTGTGATTGTGTTTTTCCTACTTCTTTTAAGCTGTTGAAATAAGAGATAGTCGTGTAATAATAATCCATCGCTTTTTCAAAGTCTTTATCATAATTATCAAAATCAATAGGAGTTTTATCTGATAGCTCTTGTAACTCAAAAATAGCCCGATGCGTCATAATGATAGCAGCCAATCTCATTTGCATCCAAATCTGTGTTCTACCTGTTGGCAATACGCCTAAGTATTTTCGTTTGGATAAATATTCCTCATTTTCTTTTTCCGCATTATTGAATTTTCTTCTATAAAATGCAAAGAACGAATCATCACATTCAACCCCAGATTTGGGAAAAAGATTGACCTTTCTGTCAAACAGGGCTGCAATTTGCAATTGAGTATTTCGTGTAGTGGCAGTAGAAGAGATGATCTTTGGCCTTGTTCCATCTTCTCGTGTGCAAAGTTGGTCAACTGCTGATTCAAACAATGCAACAGCTGAACCAAGTGGCCCCAGTAATAAGTGAAGTTCATCTTGAATTATCAAATCAGGTGATAAATAACCGTTCTGAGGTTTCCCCTTTTCCCAATTTCCTTTACCAAATAAACGCCTCGAATCTGCGTTTCTTCCATTATCTGTACCTTTTACTTTGTGAGCTAATTGGGCAAATTTGTCAACTGTCCCAAATAGCAATGTCGGTGGGTGCTGATAGATAATTTCATCAGACAAACATACAGGAATTGCCCCTTGGTCGTTTTGTCTAACTCTTGCTCGTCTTTTCGGGTATGAAAAGGAGCATTTATTATCTGAACATTTTAAGTGAACTTTGTTTGAAAACCAATGGTTGTCTCGATTATTGAGATTTTCTTTATCTTCTTTATCTTCACCCTCGATGATGCTCCCGCACCAAGGACAATTTGAAAAAGGTATTTTATTAGGTTGATGGTTGTTTAGTTTTTCAAATTCGACAATTAAATCTTCTGTTTTATTTGGTAGAGAGTTGTCTCCAACCCACAATCCGATTGTTATGGGTTCATTTCCCAACCCATATAGGCCCCAACGTCTTATTAATTCCAATGCCATTATTACCAAAGTCGCTCTTTGAAATTGTTGCATTGTAAGCAGTCGCAAAGTATATCTCATAATAGAAGCAACTCCACCTCCTTCTTCTTTGTGTAGCTTTCTTCGATTGATAATTGTAAGTGCAATTAATCCAAGATATGCTTCCGTTTTTCCCCCACCTGTTGGAAACCAGACCAAATCGACCCATTCATTTCTTTTCTCCCAATTTTCATCATTTTCAGGTTTGAAAACACCATCAAGATTTAACAGAATAAACGCCAACTGAAAGGCTCTCCAACCTGCAGATTCTGTTTTGGAAAATAGGTTATCATCTGCAATTTTATAAAAGTCGAAATCAAAAAGTTTGAAATCATCTTGTTTGAATATTGGAATTACTTTGTCATCTTTAACATTTACGGAATGCCATAATTGCATAAACATAGCCCCATTCATCAATCGGAATGAATCCAAATTACCCTTATTAGTTTCTCCTTGTAATAAAGTCTCGATATTTATCTTCATTCGTTGGTAATCTTTCTCACATTTGTCTAATTCTTGATAGGCAATGTCTTTCAGATCTGATTGATATTTCACATCCTCTTTCTTGTTTTTAATCCATTTACCGTAAGAATTTACAAATGCCAGCAACCCATTGATAACCTCACTATTTTTTGTATCGGAAAGTACAGAAAGCCATTTGAATTCTTGAGACTGTGAATTTTCTAAAAATAGCGGCAAAGTAAAATCACCTTTATCATTCTCTATTGCAGGTTTACTTTTGTCTCTCGGTATCGGATCAATATCAGGAGTTTCGCACTCAGGTAAGTATTCAGTTTCTACTTTTTTATTTTTACTACTCCATTTTGCGGAACATCCGTGACCAATAGCATAATCTTTGAATTGATCATAAATAAATTGAGTCGTTGTATCTTCATCATAAATACCTGATTCATCTACTGAATACTTATAATCTGAATAAGAAACTAAAAACTCATTTTCTACAGAAATTTTAACCCCGAAGAATGTTCGTTGATTTACTACTTCATTAAAAGTAGAGAAATACCTACTATCTTTTTCTTTATCTAATGTAAAGGCTGTACTTGTATTGACTAACTGAACTTTTACAAAAATCTTATTGGCTTCTTTTCTTGAGTCTCGACTTAACTGAATGTTCGCAGATAGTGAAGCATAGTTATCTTGATTATCGTTTATATTAAACTTAAACAGGTGCTCTAAACCCTTTTGTCCGGATTCGTTGTCATCAATTACAATAATATCTTCATTTGATTGAGGTTTATTGTACAAAAATGATGCTTTACTTTTGTTCTCTGGAAAATTAACGTTTTTGAGTCTAATCGTTTTTTTTATAGGATTAGATTCCCATAGTCCGTATCCCCCTGAATAAACGTCTAAAAGGTTTCGTAAATGTTCAGTTATATTTTCAATTAGTTCTATTTGTTGTGTAATGGCATATAATTCTTGTCTTTTGTTGCTATCAGTAATTGAATTTTTCAACTCATAAAAAATGGTTGATTTTAAATTACTCAAATAACATTTTTCTTTAGACAAAAGAGGTAAGCTATAAATGATATTTGTCTTATCATATAAACTTTCGGCTTTGTTCTTTTGAATAGATCTAATAGTGGCTTTTAGTTCAGTTATTTGTTCTGAACTTATTTTAGACAATAGTACAAAATCGTTTTGTCCTTTATTTACAATTGAAAATTGCACTAATTTGTGTTCTATTAGAAAAGTTCTAAACTCCTCTACATCAATTTCACATAATAATCCATATTTTTTATTGAATTTTCCTTCCTTATCCTGTTTTAGTTTTTTGTAATATCTAAATAAAACATCAAATTCTATTTCCCCTTTTTCTAGAACTTTTTCATCTAAACAGAAAGTTAGCCCCATAGTTTTGGGATACATCTGATTTAATTCCACACCATTGGAAACTTCTTCAGATTCCATACTATTATCTTGAGAATCCTTTTCTTCAACTCCATCTTCTAATTCTGTTTGTTCATTATTATCAAGAATAGCACCTTCTCCGCAAGTCCCGCTTTTATCTTCTGGAAAAAGAATACCTGTGCTATAGATAGCGGCAGGAACAATATCTAAAATCTCAGTCTCATAATTCAATGATGGTTCTGTTCTTAGATTTTTTTCCATTAAAATTTCATCATCTATGTCAACATATTTATATCCGTTTATTCCGGGACCTAATGTTTGTTCCCTAATAAACATTTCTAAAGAGTTCCTTTTTTGTAATACTTTGTTCATTATTCAACTTTTTTGAATTTTTCCAATTCTTTCAATGTTACCTCTGCTTTTATCAGTTCAACCAAGGTAATTAAGTTATCTCCCAAATATTTCTCATCAATACCTAATTCATCCAAAGGGTGTTTTTTAATATATTTTGCAAGATTAGCTCTGACTATATTAAATATATCTACTCCCTCATCAAAACTACCGTCATTAAACAAATCTTGTAAAAGGCGGTTCATTTGGCGGGTACTTTGACGACTTGATTGTTTAGACGCATTTCTTAGTCGTTGTATTAGAATAAAATATGTTTTAGGCAGATTTAGAAAATTACATAATTCTATAAAAACCTTTTTACTAAGTGGGGCTATAGAACTACTCTCAGGAATTAACCAATTATTTTTGAAATGAGAAAAAGATACAATTTTAAGTCCTTTACTATCTAAGTGATTTTTCAACTCTTCAAACAAACCTTCCTCATTAGTTCCTGAGGCTTTCTGTTTCAATAAAATTTTCCAAAGCCTTCCAGTTGCATTCTCATCAATTTGAAACTTCTGCCGAATCACATTTAACTCCTCTTCTTGCTGAGTAGTATCTATCATTTTTTCATACAGATTGATGCTTTCTTGAATTTCATCAAGATGGTGAATATAATATTTTTCATCTTCATCAATTGTTTCTATAATTGTTTCTATCTTTTCAACTTTAAAAGACTTGTTGTCAGTTGTGTAGATGAAAAGTTCAGAACTGTTGAAAGTTTTCTCCCTTTCGCCTTTTAATTTGAGTTTAATAGTTTCTCGATTGTAATTGCTTGAATATTGCTGTTCTAAATCCCAATTTGTATTATCCTCTTTTTGAGGTCGTAAGCTATTGATGGATTTTTTCAACCTTTCCCATTGGAAATATTTCTGTCTTATAGGGTGATCTGAAAGCTTATGTAATTCATTTGCTACATTATATTTTGCCCACTGATATCTGTTGAAAAATAGAAATCTGTGGTATATAGCTCCAATAATTACGTTTTTTGAAACAGTTGCTTCTGTAATATTTGGATAAAAATAATATGGATATTTTCCTTGGTCTTGATAGGATAAAACCAGAATATCTTCACAATTAATACCTCGGAGGTCAGACCAAGAACTAAACTTGTTCCCTGCCGATAATCGAAGTGTAGAGGATAGTAGTTGTTTCATCTTTTTTGTTTTGAGTATAAAATCGTCTACTATCAATAATGTTTCATTTTTTATCTTTTCAGATAAAACTTGTTTGAAATCAGAAGCGATAACCAAATTCAAAACATTCTCCAAAGAGCCTCTTAATGCTAATGTATCTTCGTCGCTTAAATCCAATAGTCTTTGCTTTGTTTCTTCCGATATTATTTCGGAAACCCCATTCTTCGAGAATATATCATTAAGTATGAACTTTTTAATTTCTTCGTTTAAACACAAAGAAATTAAGTTCATCATTTTAATTGAGCGTAATTCATAAACATCCTGAATACTTGTTTCAAGTAAAAAAGCATTCCATAAATCAGAATTTTCATTCCCAACAAATAAAGCGGGGATATGTTTTTTCTTATTTTGTCCTAAGATGAAATCGATTTCATATTGAAGAATTGGATAACAATCATTATTTGAGATTTTAAGTCTACTCTGAATTAAATCTAGTTTATCTCTTAAACTTTGTACAGAACTATTTTTATTCCCAAAAGAGAGGACTAAATATTTCTTCAGATTAATGTCAAAGTCCTTTATACCTTGTAAAGAAAAATATTGCATCATTTTCCTTCTTGCACAATCAAATAGTACGACAGTTTCTAAGTCATCTATTATTGAGTTATCTATCTCGTCTATTTGGTTTAAAGTTAGTCTTGTGTTTAACAAGTTAAATGTTGGATAGACGTTGTAACCCTCAATAGTTGAAGCATAAGGTTTAGTATTAAAAATATCAGTTAAGGACTTTGATAATTGAACTTGACAATTAAAAATATGTTTTATATTAAATAATGTATTAAAAGATATATTATTATAGAATTTTAGAAGGTCTTTATTCTTTTTGAAATTTTCCCTAATCTTCTTCTCGTGAGCCCGAGTTATTCCGTGTGGAAAATAAATCCCTCTTCTTACTGTTTTTTCTAAAATTTCTAAATAATTTTTAAACTTGATATTGCACTCTCCTGAATTTTCATTTTTGAGTGAATCTAAATACAATCTGATTATTAAGAATTGAGATATTGATTGTTTTTCTTTATCATCAAGTTCATAGTCGAAATGTATATGGATTGATTTAGAATCTTGTTTATCTTCCCTAAATGACTCATCTAATAATAAATGAATATAACGCAGTAAAAGAATATGTTTTTCTTTTACTTCATTTTGGATCAACGCAACAATTTCCAGAAAAAAAGTGTCTTCTTCGCTCTGAAAGCGAAGTAAATGCTGGCGAATATGTTGGTCTATCAGATTCACTATTGTACTATATTTATTTCTACATTCAACATCGCACGAGTTATTCCCACAAACATTTCGTACTTATTAAGTTCCGAGGGTTCAGAAATAATCATATAAACATTCTTTTTTTCCAATCCTTTGAATTTTAAGATTGAGGTATATCGGAGCTTATTCGCAGTGTCTCCGACATTTGATTCAGAAAGTTCTTCAATATCTTTAATTATCAATAATTCTCTTAAATCGTCGCTTCCTTTATAACTCCCTTTAAGAAAAGTTGATTCTATCAAAACAACACAATCACAACCTTTTAAAGAAGAGTCAGTTTCACGAATTGGCGTTAAGATTGATTTAACGATGTGCTTTTTTACACTTTGTAAATCTTTATGATAGTAAATAGAAATATTAGAATATGAATCCTTGAAATCCTCATTGCTAAATACTTTTGGGTTATCTAATATTTCAGCACTTAATTTTCGAATATCAGGATTTTGAATACTTCGTTTTACCTCGTTCAGCTTGAAATGAGAATAATACTCTGAAATCAAGTCTGCAAGTTCAGAAACGTTCCTTCCACTAATAGAATAACTTTGATCTATATCGTAAAGAACAAGAGAGCTCCCGTTCTGTAGCCCTTTACTATTGTATCCTGAAAATGAATTAACAAATAAGTCTAAACCTTTGTCAAATACATCCTGTGCTTCATCTATAACAACAAAGTCGTAAGGGACTAATCTGCTTTCTTTATCTAATAGAGAAATAGTTTCTTTTACCAAATCGTAAAATTCATCTTCTGAAAATCGACTCAGTTTTTCGTAATCTATTTCAGGATTAAGTTTTTGAAAAAAACGAAAAAATGTTGTTACCTCTATGTTATTTAATAAATTTCGTTCATCCAGCAATGATTTAGTATAATGCATCAATAGATTGTTCCAACATAAGTAAATGCCCTTTTTGTCTGATTGTTTGTCAATAAATGCTTTGGCAAGTGTTGTTTTTCCTGAACCTGGAGGACCCTGAATTAGAATTCTTTGATTTTTATAGAGACCTTCAAGAATTTCAATGTTATGAATCCCAAGCCACTCCAACGTGTTAATAGAAGTATTATGGTTTCTATCACCAATTTTGGGGCTTAGTATCTTTTTGATTGCGGAATACTCCTTTGCTGTAAGATTTTCATAATTTCTAAAATGTCGTTTGTGCTTGTTTTTTGAATATTCTATAGCAGCCAAAAGGAATTTTTCAATCGAATTATCAAAATATGAAGCGTTGTATACTGTCCATAGCAAATTAGGGTCAATCAACTTTGAGTCAAAAGGATAATCAACATGTGGAAAAGCGACAACTTCGCAAAAGAAACAGTTTTTTAAATTATTGAGAACATTATCCTTTAAAGTGAATTTATACCCTTCAACTTGTTTGAAAGGATTTTGTTTCATTAGAGTTTCAAAGTTTTTTCCATAATAGAACATATTATCCATTGTTGAGATAGCTCCCCCTTTTACTTCCAATATTATCAGTCCGTGTTTAGAAAGAATAACAAAATCAATTTGTGCATTTGTTTTTTTATAATAATTCAAATGGTCTGAATGTTCAGTTAATTTCAAATCATGCCAAATGTCCCATTCAATTTCACTTTTACTCAAATCCTCCCAAAGTTTTCGATAAACATCAATTTCTCCGCGAAGAGGACTTCCGTCTTCTTTCACGATAATGCTCTCTAATGCATCTATTGGATTATTTGGATGAAAGTGAACTGGCATAGTTATTATTAATTCAGAGTTTTATTTGCTAGTGTTGAAATCTTGTTTACTCCATATAAAGCCAAGATTTGTCTCAGTGGAATTTTTTCTTTGAACTTAAATATTGAATTTGATTGGTCTTGAGTATATATTTCTTTATCTAATTCAGTTTCGTTGATTATTTTTTTTAGGTCTTCCATTAGATAAGTGGGTTCTCTTTTACCATTTTCAGATTTTTGCTGTTCATACATTTTCTGCATTAAGGATGAATTTGCAATTTTTTCAGAAAAACCATTGTTAATAATCTTTATAAATTTTTCTCCTTCCTTAACTTCTTTTTTTATTAATTCTTCTATGCTTTTATAAAACCCATCTGAAACTTCTTGATGTTTAAAATTAACACCTGTACCGTATTGAATAGAAGTTCTCCATTTTCTAATATCTCCTTTATTAGATACAATGTTGAAATTTGAAAGTGTAACTGTTAGATTTCCGTCTTTAATGGGATGCCTTCTGTATTTTGAGTCTTTAGTTCTTTTAGGAGGATTGGTAAAAATGTATTCTTCAAATGAATTTAAATTTATTATACCGTTTAAGTTAATCTCTTGTTGTACAAATAACTTTTCAGGTATTGAATAATCATTTTGTTTTAAAAATTCCAAAGCCAATGCCCTGCTAACAGTAGGACAAACGGCATTACCTATTTGTCTCCATTTTGCATACAAATTCCCCGTAAATTGATATGTAATTGGAAAGCCCATAATAGAAGCAATCTCTCTAACCGTAGGAGATCGATATTCCCCATCTCCTTTACGAATATAATCTGATTTGTATATCAGACCTTCTCTAGATGTTCCACTTTTTGTAGCTGTTACTGTTCGGCTAGGTTTATCCAAGTTTTCGGGAAAAGACATTTTCCCCATACAATGATGATTTGTTTTCAATTCTTTTGATTGTCTCCATTCACATTCATAAAGCCCACTATCGTAAAAATGGTCAGTAAGTTCTATCGCTTTTATTTTTATTTCTGGATAAACGGGATCAATAATATCGCTTACGAATGGTTTTAAACTAGGAGGTGGTAGCTTGTTAATAAGTTGCCCTAGTGTTCTCCAAGAATTTAAAGAAGTACCTTTTTCTATGTGTGTTGGTGTAGGAATAATAAAAATTCTTTTAGAGATTATTTCTCCAGAAATAGATCTTTTACGCGATTGATGTGAACCATAATCTGCAGAATTTATAATAAACGTATTTGATAAGAGTCTTAACGCTTCATCTTCAGGAGATTTACCATTCTCTAATGCCCATTCTGCAAGATTTAAATCAGTAAATGTGTATACTTCTTGTAAATGCTTCTTAGAATTAACCACGTTTTCCATAAACCATCCTTCAAGAATAGAATTACTTTGATGCTTCTTTACAGCAACAATTCTTAAAAAGGTCTTAATTAAACGTAATCCTAATTTTTTATCGGCTTTACCTGACTTATTTGAAGAGGAAAAACTGACACAAGGCGGACTTCCTAAAATTATCGATGTATTAGGTATATTCTCAATTTCCTCTATTGAATTTTCAAAATCTAAAATATTTTTTATTTCACATTGAAGGTTAAAATTGTGGTTAAAAGTATCTACAGCTGGTTTCCAATGATCGTATCCCTGAACAATATTAAATCCCATCTGTCTAAAACCTTCTGAAAAACCTCCTGCTCCACAAAAGAAATCTATGATAGTTAATGATTTATTTATTTTTTTCACTGAATTTCGTTTTTGATTGATTTTCTAATCTTTCTTTAACAATTTCTACACAAGCTTCAATATTCTTCTTTATTTGGCACTCCCAAATTGTTATGGTAGACCATCCTAAAAGTTTTAATTCTTTTTGTTTTTTCAAATCACGTTCTTTATTTTTTAAGAATTTTGCTTGCCAGAACTCAGTGTTTGATTTAGGCACTCGATTATTACAATAAGGACATTGATGCCAAAAACATCCATTAACAAATATTGCTAATTTATCTTTTGAATAAGCTATATCTGGCTTACCTGGTATAGTTTTTAGGTGTAATCTATAACCCCTTATATTGTTACTCCATAAAGCACTTCTCAGAGCTAATTCGGGCTTGGTGTTTTTTCCCTTATTAGCACTCATCACTTTAGATGTCGATGTTTTTTCTGGGATTGGAGATCTTCCATCTCGTTTATATTCCATTATCTCACGCCCCATTTTAATTTATATTGGTCATATTCAAGCTAAAATAATATAAAATTCACAAATTGTTTTACGGTTTTCCGTAATTACTATATAAACCTTTAAATTTAATCAAAATACTTATTCAATTAAGCTTTTCGATTGATATTTATATTCCTATGTTTTTCTATATCAAATAAAGACAAGTTAGTTCAGAGAAATACACAATAAAGTTTTGGCGATAAGCTGTACCATATTATGAAATCAGTTAAGCTTGCATAAAATTCGTTTTAATAATTTTCAAAAAAATTGCTTTATTTCATGTCTGCTTTTTAGCACACTTCAACTCCCCAGCAAAATCCAACATCACCACCTGGCTTCCCTGAAACGGATTATAGGAAGGCTGATAATCAATATAGCCCGAAGAATGGAGATTCTTCAGGCATTTATGATAGGTGGCTTTTGAGCGGATTTTACTGATACGCATCACTTCATCGCGGGAAATACTGACCTGATTTCGGAAACGGCTGAAATTCCAGAACTGGAATAAGGCTAAATAGAGGCTGATGTGCGATGGATTAAGCGTATTATCCTGAGCCACCTTTTCATAGAAAGCTGTAAGATGTTTAATATAATTCATAATTTAGTTTCGGTGCTTCGAAATATCATTGCTTCTTCTTCAGTATTTCTTCGATGTCTTTGTAATTGTAATATAGTGTCCCGCCGACACGGATGTAAGATAAAGTTCCATTGATCCGTAGCTTCTGCAATGTTCCGGAGGAGATTTTCAGAAGCACTTTGACCTCTGATGAACGCAGCCATAGTTTCTGCTGGGAAATCTTGATCTGAAATAGGTTTTGTAGGTCTTCCAGCAATTCGGTTCTAAATTCCTGAAGGTCTTCTTTGGTGATTAGGTTTACGATCATAACTACTTCATTTTTATTTTTGACTTGGTTTTCTTCTACAAATTTGTAGCATTAAAACATTGAAAACAATAGTGTTATAAGGGCGTGGTCTAAATAAGAACAATCTGGATGATGCAGGAATCTTTTGGAGATTAAAAAAGAATAAATTGGAATCTACTAGATGGTTTACAAGAAAAAAGACGAGTTCCGAAGTCTTTTCCCCTTTTTGCAAAAAAGGCAAGAGAGTCTTGGATATAAAACTTGAAAAGTTTGTATATACAAAGACACATCTTGCTTAATTGTACCGCCGATTTTTCAGAGCTCTGAAATGTGACTGCATTTTATTGATTATTAACCAGTTGTATTAATTACTTTTTAAAATAAAAAAAGCAGAAATACAATGACTTCAGGGCAGCTCAATTTTTGAGCCGTATCGACAGTATCTGGCTCAAATCCTGCGCCGGGTTAGGGATGACCGGCTTACTTTTTGAGCCAGGTAAGCGTGTTGTGGTAACAATTTTGAGCCGGTTTTCAAAAAGGGTGCTCAATTTTTGCGCAGGGATATGAGTTGCTATAGTTTCTTGGATACAGTTTAGCAATATGGCGGTTTAATTTTTGAGCCGCATCGACAGTATCCGGCTCAAATTCTGCGCCGGGTTAGTGATGAACAGCTCACTTTTTGAGCCAGGTAAACGTTTTGTGGTAATATTTTTGAGCAGGTTTTCAAAAAAGTGGCGCAATTTTTAAGCAGGGATATTGAGCTGCTATACTTCTTGGATACAATTTAGAAATACGGATGTTTACATTTTGAACACGCATTTATATATCCTGTTAAATTTTTACGCAGGATTGGTGTTGGGTTGCTTAATTTTTGAGCAGGTTTTAAATTGACCTGTACACTTTTTGCGCAGGTTTCCAGTTGACCTGTATTTAAATCACACAGGTTTATGAAGGAATATCCCATCAATTTCTTATATGAATATTGATTATATTTGAATTACTTTGATACTTAGATAATGGAAATAGTATATCCAACCTAGATGTTTTGTTATTCGGTAACTGACACACCACTAGCTTGGTTGAACTGTGAAGCAGAAATTTTGTATTTCCCGTTTCAAAAAACTTTTCTAAATTAGAAATAGCATAATTATTTAAAAATATATTCATTAAATTATGGAAAAAATACTTGCATTTATTGACTTGCTTGGATTTAGTCAAATGGTAGACTCAGACGAAGATAAAGCAAGAGTGATCTTAAATGATTTTTATAATATTGCATTTAAAGAAATAAAAAAAAAACCGACGGTAAGCGGTCATTTGTTTTCCGATTCATTGTTGGCGTATTCTAATTCGAGAGAAGACTTAATCAATTGCCTTGGTGCAATCTATCAAAAATGTTTATCCAAAAATGCTTCTTATGATGAATTGTCAAAGTTTTTTCTTTTACCACGTGGTGCAATGAGTGTAGGAATTGTGAACGTTGAAGATAGACAAACAGCTCCTAATCTCACAAAAGACTTTATAATTAGTCAAGCATTAGTTCATTCAGCTAAATTAGAATCGCAAATAAAAGGAAGTCGTTTACTTGTGGCTGTTAAAAATGATCAACAGCAAAAACTTCAGCTTGATTGGAATAGACAGATAAAATATACATTGTATCAAGACGACGCTTTTAATTTTCTTGAAAACTATAAATACAAAGATGTTCTCTGGTTCTCATCATTTGATGATGAAAATAGTCAAAAGGATGAACTTATTAATTTAATTGACATTGCTATAAAATTAGTTAAAGATAATTCAAGAAATGAAAAAGTAATTTTACAACATATATGGACTTTAAGAATTGGACTTTTGTCCTATTCAAAATATTTAGAAGATGAAAATGACTCAATTTTAAATAAAATTATTCGAGATTTTAAGGCTGACCAGTATTGGCTTTTATGGATGACATTAATAGAAATGATTGTTAATAGTAAGAATGAATGGAAATACGTGTAAATTCCAGTGATATTGACCACCCTTGGAGTTCCAGGCGGTGAGACTGATGGATAAGTCTGTCCAGAATAGCATCAGCAATGGTCTTTTCACCAATGATGTCATACCAGCCCTGCACCGGGATCTGCGATGTTACAATGATGGATCCGTTGTTGTGACGGTCTTCTATGATCTACAGAAGGGTTATCCTGTTGGCACTGTCCAATGCCTGAAGACCAAAATCATCAAGGATGATCACATCCTGTCTTTGTATTTTTGCAAGTTCGCACAGGTATGACCCGTCTGCTTTTGCCATTTTTAGTTTGGCAAACAGCTTGGAAGTATTAAAATAATTGACCTTGAAGCCTTCGATACAGGCCTGATAGCCCAACGCAGTTCCCAGGTAACTTTTACCCACGCCTGTACTTCCTGTGATCAGGATGTTTTCATTTTTCTCTACGAACTCACATCCTGCAAGACGCATTACCAGATTACGGTCGAGATTGCGGGTGTCATCGAAGTTGACACTTTCAATACTGGACTTGTAATGGAACTTTGCATTTTTGATGCTTCGCTCTATGCGCCTGTTGTGCCTCTCATCCCATTCGGCATCGATGAGCATCGATATAAACTGGTCGAGGGTATAATGGTCTGTCCTTCCGCTTTCAATAGCGGTCTTAAAGGCATTGTGCATGCCGTAAAGCTTCATTTGCTTCATTTTGCTCACTGTCGGTTCGTTCATAACTGTTGGTATTTAATGATAATATTGTTTTCCTCTGATGTTGCCGTGATCAGGCAGTTCCTGCTCCTTTTCTTCTTTTTCCGAATCGATCATCTGATCCAGATTGTTCTCCAATATCTTCTGTACGGTCTTAAAGCTGTAGATCTTAAAATCCAATGCCCGTTTACAGGCATTTATCAATCGTTCCCTGCCTACTTTTTTTTCGAAGTTCAGGATTCCCAGGCAGCTTTTGTAGGCCTGCTCGGGATGATTCCGACTGTCGATAATTTGGAGGATATATTCTCCCACTGCAGTATCAATACTGTTGGCCCAATCGATAAAGCGGGCAGCACTCCATCCGGCAACGAACTGGTGGGTGCTGGCCAGATGTTCTGTAATGGTCGTGTAGACGTAAGGCTTGTAATTGCGTCTGTGCATTGCGATCCTGTTGTATTTATAGTAGATCTCCACGGTGGAAGATGTGTATAGGATCTTGATCTTCTTCTTGATATACTGGTACGGAACACTGTAGTAGTTCTTATCCCGGCTCAACTGTACGTGCCCGTTCTGCATCACTGTTGCAAAGGATTGGTACCTGATCTCAAAACGACGCTCAGGCAGTGGGCGCAGCTGCTGCTTCTCGTCCTCCAGGAACAGCTCGTAGCGGGAGTAAGGACGTCCTGTGAGCTTGCGTTTGTTATGAGAGTCCAACAGAACCCGGATCTCACTATTTAGTTCATCCAGACCGCAAGATCCCTGTTGAAGGTTGGCGTAGATCCTTCTGTACAGGATCTTGACCGCGCCCTCTACCAAGGATTTATCCCTCGGTCTGTAAGCCCTGGCAGGCAAGATGGTCGTTTCATAATGTTCGGCCAGATCGGCAAGGGTCTCATTGATGGTGGGTTCAAAACGGCTGCTTTTGATCACTGCGGATTTTAAATTATCAGGAACGATCGCTGCCGGTGTGCCTTCAAAAAAGCGGATGGCATTTTCTACAGATCGTACAAAATCTTCCTTCTGCTGGCTCATAGAAGCCTCAGCATACGTGTACTGGCTTGCTCCAAGGATAGCTACAAAAAACTGAACTTCCTTGAGCTCCCCGCTTTCCTTATCAATAATGGAGAGTGTTTTTCCTGCATAATCGACATACATCTTGTCACCGGATTTGTGATTCATATGCATCACCGGGTTCACACGCTTGCCCCAGATCTTGTAATGATGCCGGAACTGTGAACTCTGAAAACCATCAGGATGCAGTACAAGATACTGCTCCCACATATGATGTATAGTGATCCCTACCTTTTTGAGCTCACGTTCCATCTTTGGAAAAAAATCGTACAGGGACTGGAGTTTAGGATTGATGGTCTGAACCGTGTTATTGGAAAACAAAAGTTCCAGTTCGGCGTCTGTCTTGGTATTGATCGCATCAAGGCTCAAGCCCAGGATCTCATATAATGAAATGTATTTTTTTACGGTATTTCTGGAAAGGGATAAATAGCTGCTTATAAATAACTTGCTCTTTCCATTGCTGTAGAATTTTATGACTTTTCTAATTTTACTCATGTCTGTTATTTTATTTGCCATAATCCGCTTTTTTTAACGAATGTATGACGCTAACATCATGAAAAAATCAAGTCGTTTTTATCTCAAATATAACCCAAATAACAGGTGGTCATTTTGGACCGGAAAGTGGTGGTCACTTTGCTCCGAAATCAGTGGTCAATTTAAACCGAAATTAGGTGGTCAATTTGACCGTCTTTTCCACTCTGCATATTTGAACATATAAATTGTGGCGTTCTATTTTATGGTTTTCCATAATTAATTAAATTGATATTTATTTATATTTGTTTGTATATGAAAATTAAAGGATTATAATTATAAAAAACTAATAACTGTTCTCAAATCATGAAAATAAATTCTATCCAGATTCAAAATTTCAGGAAACTACAATCTTGTAAAATAGATTTTTCTGAAAAAGAAACAATTTTTGTAGGGGCAAATAATAGTGGTAAAACTACCGCAATGGATGCTTTGATGATTTTCCTTAAAACGAAAAGCTTCAAACCCCAAGATTTTACACTTTGTCATTGGAAAAGTTTAAATGAGATTGGAGAAAACTGGATTAAAGTGGATGAGCTGAAGGAAGAAGATAAGTCTATAAAACTATTAGAAAAATATCTTCCAGTGTTAGATTTATGGATTGAAGTTGAAAATTCGGAGCTTCATTATGTAAGTCATATAATTCCTACTTTGGATTGGAAAGGAGGTCTGTTAGGAATTAGGCTACGATTTGAGCCTAGGGATATGGGTGAATTAACAAAAGAATTTCTAACTCTTTATAATAAATCAAACAAGCTTTCACAAGAAAAAGGAAAAGATTTCAAGTTATGGCCAAAGACATTTTGGGATTTTTGTGAACGTAAACTTAGCGCTTATTTTACAATCAAAACTTATTTGCTTGATCCTGATAAGTATGATGAAAAGCAAGAATTGTTAGATAATAATATTCCGTTAGATGGAGATGTTTTAAAGGGTCTAATAAAAATAGATATTATTAATGCTCAAAGAGGATTCAGTGATGCAAATTCAGAAAATGTTGAAAGTAATAGCAGGAATTTATCTTCACAATTAAGAGCTTACTATGACAAACATCTTAATCCAACATTAGAGCCAACTGAAAAAGATATAGATGCATTAGAGTCAATCAATAATGCTCAAGATGATTTTGATAAGAATTTAAAAGAAAGCTTTAAGACATCTCTTTCAGAACTTGAAGGGTTGAATTATCCTGGATTTGGTAATCCTCAAATTCAATTATCAACTAAAGTTTCAACGGCTGATGGTCTACAGCATGATTCAGCGGTAAAATATTATCTTGATAAAGATTTATCGTTGCCTGAAAAGTATAATGGGTTAGGATATCAAAATCTCATATCAATCATCTTCAAATTAATACGTTTCAGAGACGAATGGATGAGAGTCGGTAAAAATGCAATAACTGACGATGAAGTTATAGAACCATTACATTTGATTTTAATAGAAGAACCAGAAGCTCATTTACATGCACAAGTGCAACAGGTTTTTATTAAAAAGGCTTATGAGGTATTGCGAAATAATGTGAATTTAAAAGATAATAAAAATTTTACAACGCAATTAGTCATTAGTACGCATTCCAGTTACATTGCTCACCAAAAATTTGAAAGTTTAAGATATTTTAAAAGAAATAATTCTTCAGCTCTTCCTACATCAGAAGTGATTAGTCTAAAATCAGTTTTTGGCGAAAAAGATAAAGAAACAGAAAAATTTGTGATTCGATATCTGAATACAACACATAACGATTTGTTTTTTGCTGATGCTGTTATTTTAGTGGAAGGTCCTGCCGAACGAATTCTAGTACCACATTTCATAAAGAATGAAAATTGTTTGTTGGATAGCTGTTATGTGACAATTTTAGAGATTGGCGGAAGTCATGCGCACAGATTAAAGTCCTTGATTGAAAAATTAGGCCTGATCTGTTTGGTTATTACTGATGTTGATTCTATCAATCCTAACGATAATGGAAAGAAATGTCAACCAGAACTAAAGAAAAATTTTAAAACTAATAATGATACCCTCAAAACTTGGCATCCACAAAAAGAGCTGTTAGACGATCTGTTGAATTTAAGCTCAGAAGATAAAATCAAAAAAGATTTACCAATTAGAATAGCTTATCAAAAACCGCTTGAATTTGATAATGGAGACAACAAAATCATTGTTTATCCCTACACATTTGAAGATGCATTGGTAATTGAAAACAAGGACAATTTTAAAGCTATTGCTGATGCGACAGGTCTTTTGAAAAAAATGGTGGAAGCCACTAAAAAAGAGGATTTAATAGAGTTAGTACAAGAGACATATACAATCATTAACGAGAAACAAGCTAAAAAAGCAGAATTTGCCTTAGATGTTCTATATTTTGAAGATCCCAAAAAGATTAAAACTCCTTCTTATATAAAAGAAGGTTTAGACTGGATTGAAGAACAATTAAAAAGTAATAAACAAGGATTAATCAACTAAACATAAGTTAATGGCTGAATATACTAATGAAATAGACGCTCCAGTTGATGATGTGATTTACAAAAGTATTAAACCCTCATCACCTCAAAGCTTTTTCCTTTTTGCAGGTGCAGGTTCAGGAAAAACAAGAACACTTGTAAATGTACTTGCTCGCTTTAAAAATGAATTTGGAGACGAATATAAATTAAGAAATAAAAGAATTGCAATCATTACTTATACTAACGCAGCAGCTGATGAAATTACTCATAGGCTAGAATATAGTTCAATACTTAATGTTAGCACAATTCATAGTTTCTGTTGGGAGTTAATAAAAAGCTTTACGCCCGATATCAAAGCTTGGATAAAGAGTAATTTAATTATTGAAATAGCAGAATTAGAAGTAGAACAATCTAAAAGTAGAAATCTAAATAATAAGACTTCTGTTGGTAGAGCAAAAAAAATAGAATCTAAAAATAAAAGACTTGCATCGCTTGAAACGATTAAAAAGTTCATTTATAACCCAAATGGGGATAATTTAACGAAAGATTCTTTAAATCATACTGAGGTAATTTCTATTACTGCTGATTTTATTAAATCAAAAGACTTGTTCAAACAAATTCTAATCAACAAATACCCTGTTATCCTTATAGATGAAAGTCAGGATACTAAAAAGGATTTAATCGATGCACTATTTGAACTTCAAAGTCAATATGAAGAAAGATTTTCCTTAGGATTATTTGGAGATACGATGCAGAGAATTTATTCAGATGGAAAAGAAAATCTGGGAATTGCATTACCAGAAAAATGGATTAAGCCTGCAAAAAAAATGAATCATCGTTCAAAGTCCAGAATAATTGACCTTATAAATAAAATTAGAGAGGACATAGATGGACAGGAACAATTGCCACGGCTTGAAAATACAGG
Source organism: Chryseobacterium echinoideorum (assembly GCF_007474535.1). Lineage (GTDB taxonomy): Bacteria > Bacteroidota > Bacteroidia > Flavobacteriales > Weeksellaceae > Chryseobacterium > Chryseobacterium echinoideorum. Next base: position 34,736 of record NZ_VKNW01000018.1, read on the forward strand.
TGGAATTGTTAGATTCTTTGCCGTTTCTCGTGCTAAAAATAAATTTGAAGCAGAAGAGCTTATCCGCCATAAAATGAAGGAAGCAGCAAAAGATGATAAATGGAGCGGCGATGATTCTGAAGTTATGACTTTAACATTAGAGCATCATATGGCTGCAAGTAGAATTGGGTTTTCCAACTTTTTCGCACCTCTTTATGGCGTTGATAAATTAAAAACAAGTTTGTTAGACGGATCTTCATCTTCTGTTAATTTATTTACAAAAATAATTTTGCCCTTACATAAGGCTCATATGAAGAAGAATAAATTTGAGATTGCTAATATTGTAAAGCAGCATTCTCATTTAATAGATAAGCAGACATTACAAAATGATGATAATAAATTAGAAATATTACATACTGTAAATGGCAAGGTCAATGAACTATTGTCTTTATGGAATGAAGATAATTGTCCATTATTAATGGAGATACTAGAAAAAATTCAAGAAACCAATTTGTTCAAAATTCCATCTGTACTAAAAGTAGTTTTGAAAAGAGCTAATGTTGATTCAGATGTTGAGATTGAAGACGATGAAACATCGGAAGATGATGACGTTTTAAAAGCTTGGGAGGAAGCATTGAAAGCAAATTTTGTCGAAATTTTAAAGTATAATGAGTATATCAACCAAGAATCGAAATTCGGAACACATCAAGGTGTTAAAGGTTTAGAGTTTGAACGAGTTATGGTTATTATTGATGATGAAGAGTCCAAAGGCTTTATGTTTAGCTATGATAAATTATTTGGTTTAAAGCCACTTACTCCCACTGACAAGAAAAACATAGATGAAGGTAAAGAAACGGGAATAGATAGAACAATGCGGCTATTTTATGTCGCTTGTAGTAGAGCTAAAGAAAGCTTAGCAATAGTTGGTTATACAGATTTACCAGAAGAGTTGAAGAAAAATGTCATTGGCAACGGATGGTTTAGAGAAGACGAGCTGGAAATTATTTTATAAAGGAATATTTATAATGTGCATATACATACTTAAGCACCATGTATGAGACATTCCTCCCGACACTATCCCATAAAGTGTGTGAGCTAGTGAGACATTACCATTAAAACTGATATAATTACCATTATAGGAAAAAACTTATATATTTATATGAATTAGCTAAATTAGTCAATACTTGATCTGACAGTTATAATCAAATTTGTATTGACTAAATTCAACTATCCTTTTCCATTACTTAGTTTTAAGTCGACCCCTTAGAACCGCCATGTCATCACTCACTTTCTTATCCAAAATTTTAGCATAGTGCTGGGTCGTTTTTATATTCGTATGCCCCAGCATTTTACTTACACTTTCAATGGGAACACCATTTGACAAAGTAACAGTAGTAGCAAACGTATGCCTTGCGATATGGAATGTTAAATCCTTATTTATACCGCAGAGACTCGCAATTTCTTTGAGATAAGAATTCATTTTCTGATTGCTGAGAACAGGAAACAGAACATCTGAATTGACACATTGCGGATGATTCTCATATTTTAAAACCAGCTCCTGAGCCAAAGGCAATAACGGAACCCTAGTTGAAGTATCGGTCTTTTGACGATGGGTAAAAATCCATTGATCGCCATCAATCCCAATGTTTATGTTAGATTTTGATAATTGCTTGACATCCACATAAGCCAATCCGGTATAGCAGCTGAAAAGAAAGATATCTCGAACTTGGTTCAATCGATCTGATGCAAATTTCTTTTCATAGATCACCTTGGATTCCTTCTTTGGTAAGATAAGGACGCTCCACAGTTTTGATCTTTGATTTGTAGCCCAGAAAAGGGTCTTTAGTGATCCAACCGTGCGCCATACACAAACGGATAATCTTTTTGAAATTCTTAAGATAACCTGAGTTCGGGATAATAATTGAGATAAACTTTGTAAAAAATAGCAATAATTCGTATATTTAAGTTTCTGACATTCAAATATTT
>NZ_VKNW01000019.1 GCF_007474535.1 Chryseobacterium echinoideorum
GGCAGAACGGACTGGCTGTAGCATTACGAGAATTGGGTAAAATAGAAAGAACTTTATTTATGCTCGACTGGTACATGAGTCCGGAACTCAGGCGCAGAGTTACTGCTGGACTTAATAAAGGTGAAGCCAGAAACGCTTTGGCAAGAGCTATATATTTTAACAGGTTTGGAGAAGTCAGAGAACGGAACTTTGAAAATCAACGGTATAAGGCAAGCGGTCTTAATTTGGTAACCGCTGCTATTGTTTTATGGAATACGGTTTATATTGAGAAAGCAGTGCAGCACCTGAAAGAGCAGGGCGAAGAAATTAATGAAGAATTACTTCAGTATCTTTCTCCATTAGGATGGGAGCATATTCACCTTACCGGAGACTACGTTTGGGAAGATCGTATCAAACTTAAAAAAGGAGAGTTTAGATCGCTAAGAAAAGAGTAGTCATTTGGTCAGTCTATTGAAATGTGAAATGTTAATAGATTTTATCCTTAACGTACAAAATTTTACTTTTCGTCGACTGACCCCTGGATGGGCTATTTATTACGCTTCAAAGTTATAGAACAGGAAAAATTTAATCAATTTGAAGGCGATCTTGAAAAAATTAGGAGAAATGCAATTAAACTAAATGATCAGTCCACTCAATATGAAGTAGATATTAGTGCTTATGAGTATACTGCCGCTGCAACAACCAAAGAAATAGAAGGTGTTTTTTTACGAGTTTATACATTAGAAATGATTTTGTTTGAGAAAATCAGAGCACTTTGTCAGACAATGCCTGAATATAGAGAGATTGTGACAACTGCTAATGCAAAACATAGGGCTAGAGACGTTTATGACATTTATACAGTTTTTAATTCAGGTGTATTAGATTTAGATGAAAAGCTTTTGCGCGAAATTTTCAAAGCAAAGCAGGTGCCGTTAAGTTTTATAAATAATCTTGAAAATCTTAGAGAACACAATAGAGAGGATTGGAACTCTGTTATACAAACTGTTTCCAGCGATGAAGACCTGCAGGAATATGATTATTATTTTGATAAACTAATCGAAATAGCAAAACCATTTACAAGCCTTTCGGAATAAAAAGTTTCCATTTTTCAGAATAATCCTTACTTACCATATTATAGGTTAAATAAAAATTTAGATTCATTGGTAATTCCATAAATCTTCTATAATCTGATTCATTGTAACCAGCTTTCTCAAGGTAAAAACCAATTACTTGATGATATGGATAAACAAAATGCATTTTAGAATAATAATCAAAAAGTTTTTCAGGATCAATAATGCCTATAGAATTTCTAAAAGCTCCGAGAACTTGGGTTACACCTCCTGAATAAAAAGGACGGACTGCAATATCAATTAAAGTTCGTTCAATATCAGATACTTTATATACTTCTCTAAACGGAACTATTCCAATACTATGCTGTGACTGTCCATTAATCTGATTAATAGTGAATCTTTTATAAACCCTTTTGTTTGTTGTAATTCTTGGGGGTTTATTAAAAGCTGCATCTACAGAGCTTTGAAGTATCTGATTATTTATATTAGGCTTATAATTTATTCTTTCCCAAGTAAGATAAATTTGCTTTGGAAACTGGATAGTTAGATTATGGATGAAAAGTGCAGAATAATGGCTAAAAAAAGAGTTTCTTGATCTAGTAGATGCAATATCAAAATCATCAAATTCCGTATTTCTAAAAACAAAAATTCCAGACTCAGTATTTCCGTCTAAAATATCTTTGTAAACATAATTATTAGAAAATAAAAAATCTTTAACCTTATTTCTTGAATAACTTTTTAACCCCCAAAGACTATTTATCATTGATACTAGTTCTTCAAACTCTTTGTTATTTAGAACTTTATAATGTCTTTCATCAACAAGAATATCAATTTTTTGGATATGTTTTTTAAAATTATCCATAATTACGAGTTAATATATTTCATAAATTCAGCAGGGAGTATATAATAATGATGACAGCGTTTTTTTGAATTAGTATGTATATAAATTGCATATATGCAATTTATATGCTCAAAGTTACACTTTTTTTATATAACAGTCAAGTTAATTTTAAAATTTAAAGGATTAATATTGAGTTTTTAGTAGAATCAGATATTTTAAGAGTTAAAATATTTTTCGTCAATAGCAGAATTGATAAGATTCTTTAGGCTCATATTTTTTTCTGCTGAAATTATTTTAAGAGCTTTTAATCTTTCTGCTGGAATATGCAGAGAGAAAAGAATCTCGTTTTTTTTCTCCTTGATTGGAACTACTTTTTGAACCGGAGTTTTAATTTGATTTTCTTTTGCTTTGCCTATAAGTGCTGTAAAATCTTGTTTTGCCATTTTTATATAAATATATAAATATATAATTATTTAATTATTGATTGAGATTGTCAAAACTTCTTTTGTCAGAGCATCAATTTGTTTTTGTGCCTTATTGTTATCTTCCACTCCATTAATTAAAACAGACCGAGAGAAAGCTACCAAATCAGAGATCATATTTTTAGAAACTTTGACATTATAATCACTTAACTGATCTTTTATTTCTTCGGTTAAAGTTGTATTTGGCTTAACCATATTGAAGACGATAAGAGCTTTATTTTCGTTTCCTGAATGTTCTATAATATCAATAGTGCTTTTGATTGCCAAAAGGTCTAAAACTCCTGCTTTTGTAGGAATAATAATAACATCTGCAAGATCGCATAGCTCAGTAAGTTTGCTAGACAAATATGGTGGTGTATCAATAAAAACAAAATCAAAATCTGAACTCTGGATTTCTTTTAATTTGTCTTCAGGAAAAATAGGAACTTCGGACAAATCCCGAACCTGATATAAAGAACCTTGTGCATCTAAATCAATAATGCAGACTTTTGCATTTTCTCTAAGATTTACAGCAAGATTAAATGATAATGTTGATTTTCCTACTCCTCCTTTCTGATGTGTAGTTAATATAATTTTAGCCATATATAAATATATAATTACACAAATATATAAATATATAATTAACTCTTAACAGGCAAAATCCCCTTTTTCTGATATATGCCAATTAGATATCCGACAGAATTTTCAATCTTCAGTTTTCTCTGTCTGATCTTTTCGTTCAGCTCTGTTATTAAGATGTCAAAATCCTTTTCTTTTTCGTTTCCGGCAATTAGTTCCGCCTGTTCCTGATTAAGTCCATAAGTAATTAATTTTGATGTAAATTTTTGAATATTTAAAGGCTTTTCAAAATCAATTTCGAGCTGTTTGAATTTTTGGGAGTTAATTTGTAAAGTGACCCAAAAAAACTCCCGTCCACGTTTTTTTAATTCGTAGTCAATTTCTATATCAGTATTTTCACAAATTTGTGTTCGTGCAGTATCTAAAACAAATTTTTTAAAATCGCTTATTCTTTCAAACTGTTCATTCCCTTTTTTATCAATAAGACCGAGCATATTTTTTAGTTCTGGAATTTCAAATCTTTTTGTTCCTACGCTCCGCCACTGACAAGCAATTGCATATAGTCTTTTAGCATATTTTGAAGAACAGTTTAATACAGATTTTAACTGCATGGCAGTAAAGTTATTTTTTAAGTCAAAAAAATAAGGTGTTGCTTCATCATTCAATTTTACTGTAAAACTTCCTGTACCTTTCAAATATTTGACACGAGAGAAAAGCCAAATTTGATCATAGCTTTCCGGAGTATCAATTTCAAACATTCGAGATCCGATACTTTCAGTAGCTTCTCTTAACTGTTTATAGTTCCATTTACGTCCTGTAATCGCTTCAATGTCGTGAGTGTGAATAGTGTACTCCAATTTATCTTTTTCAAGGCAGGAAAGTACCATGAAAAGAATATCTAACATACAAGCTGAGTAATCATATCTTCCGGAAGTAATAACATTATGCTGATAAATTAACTTATCATCTTTATTAACGTCCCTAAGTTCCATAAATGTAATTTTTAATAAGAGCAAATATAAACAAAAACGATTAAATAAAACGATAATCGTTTATATAACCCGTAGAAAATTTATGAAAACTCGTTTTTAGCTTATAAAAACTCGTAGTAGACTTATAAAAACTCGTTTTTAGCTTATAAAAACTCGTTTTTAGCTTATAAAAACTCGTTTTTAAATTTATAAAGTTATGATTTACATCAAGTTGCAAAGCTTTAAAATAATAAAATAAGAAAGTAATAAATATTTTAAAAAATACGTTTGTTCAAAAGGAATTTTATTTGATCTGTTGGAGCGAAAATTTTTCCTGTCATTTTGTCATTAGCAGGGTGGAAGAAAAACAAAAAGAACGAAAAACAAACTTTTTATAAGTCGGCTTGGGCGGCCGATATTATGCTAAGCATAATAAATAACGATAGATAAATTCTATTATATAAGTACTGTACAGACGAGCTGTCCAGTGGTGTGATCAGAGCGATAAAGCTTCCGGAACAGGCTTGACTTTTTTCTCTTCAGCTTTATCTCTTTGGACTTTATTTTTTGCAGAATGTTTGGAGTGTTTCAATTTCGGTTCCGGAGTGGTGAGCTGATCTGAAGTATTACTTTTTTAAGTGATTTTTAGAGTGGGTAGAGCTGGGCGATTTTGCAAGAATATTGTGGAGCTGTACCTGATAAAAATAAGCACAGGTTGCATGATGAAGGGAAATTGCGTATATTGGCGTTATATTTGATGTTCGTATTAAGGGCAAGTAGTACCTTTTGACGTCAAAAACCTACGCCACCGCTCCGATTTCCGCCACAAAAGGACCACTTGGTTTATTCCTATCGTCATAAACGGACAAACAAACCGCTAAAGATTACATGGCACTTTTAACGGATAGACCTACATCGTTAGAATTTTAAAATTCGGAAATCGAAGATTCGGCGTAGCCAAAAAACAATAAAGGAAACTGGGAAATAAAACAGCTCCTCTGTGCACAAGGAGCTGAAAAAATTTAACTTTAAAAATTGTTAAAACTTTGAAAAAAAGTTATTTTGTTCGTCTAATTTACAAAAAATAAATGAATCATGGAAAATGAAATTCCGAAAGACTGGGAATCTTTTTTTCATCAGGAATTTGAGAAAGTCAATAGACAGAACCAATATCGTGAACGGGGAAAGCTTGGAGGTCGTCCCAAGGTGAACGCACCCAAATCGGAGCGTCTGGCACTTCGTTTTACGGTACATGAAATGAAAAATCTCAAAGAAAGAGCGGATAAAAAAAAGCTGAAGCTTACGGATTACAGCCGGATTATTCTTTTGGAAAAAGAACTTCCGGACTATGAAAAAAACATCATGCTGACGGAGTATGCGACCAACTTCCGGAGAATAGCCAACTATATGAAAAAAGAAATGTTTACGGAAAAAGAACGGGCAGATCTTCTCAGGGAAATTGAGGACACGATAAAAGGGATTAAAACACATATCCAATGGTAATCTCTGCGTCAACTAGAAATGTAAGTTTCCGATCCATCCAGTACCAGCAGAGTGATAAGGATCAGAGCGTGGAAGTGTGCCGGAACGGATTATCAGGAGAGAAGCCGAAAGAACTGTTTAAGGAATTTAAACAGATCGCTGAGCTGAATACAAGAACGGAGAATAAATATGTTACTGCGATGATCTCTCCTCCAAAGGAATACAGCCAAAATTTAAGTCTTCAAGATTGGGCGAAACTGGCAGAGGACTATTTAAAACGTGAAGGAATCGGAAAGGATAACCAATATTTAGTGCATCTGCACCAATCAACTGATGATAAGCACCTGCATATTATAGCGAACAGGATTGATTTTCATGGCAAAAATCAGGTAACGAGCCATAATATCGGTGAAAGAGCCTGCCGACACGCTGAAGTATTATCGAGAGAACGGAACTGGAAGACCGCACAGGAGATTACCGGAGAAAAGAAAGCAGAAATAAAAAACATACTTCTAGAGGAAATCCAAGAAAGTAAAAGCATAGAGGATCTAACATGGAGGATGAATTATCGGGGTTATATTATGCAGATCAGCGAAAACAGCAAAGGCTTAAACGGCGCAAGGATCATTCCTAAAACTGATCTCAATACCAACCCTTCGGTTTTGGAAAAAGTATCGAAGCAGGGTTTTAAGTTAAGCGAAATCGACCCGAAACTGAAAATTAAAGATATCGCCCGGGCGATTATCCGCAATGCTTCCCAGGATATGGAAAGAGGATGGGGATTATCAAGATAAACAATAAAAAATACAGAATTATGGAAGAACAGAACAAGAATCAAAACGCCAGTTCCGGACGGCTTAACCCTGTGGAACTACTGGAACAGTTAAAAATAACGACAGGTATGCTGGAAAGGCAAGTTTCACAGCTTAACTCCGAATCAGCATCCATGCAGGAACTCGCTATGGACGTTTCGGACATCTTCGAGGGAAAACTGCAGGAAATAAAAAAAAGTGCTTCCGATATTAAGATTGGAATCTCTCCGGAAGATGTAAAAAAGCTTGAATCGTACAAAGACTATTTTAAGCATTACAAACCTGTACTTTATACTTCCCTTTTTGTCATGCTTTCCGGTTGGGGATTAGCGATTTTCGGGGCATACTCCGGCATCAAATGGTATAAAGAAAGCGTAAGGACAAAACAGGAGATCCGGGCGCAGGTTCTTCAGGAAATAGGCAGAGACGGAAATATTATTGTAGAAAAAGCCAAATGGGAAGGCTATGTAGAGCAATCACAAGTTCTAAAGGCATGGCAAAAGTCGAATCCGAAAGACAGCGAATCATTAGAAATTTATTATAAAGGATATCAGGATTTTAAAAGAGGGAAAAAGTAAAGTCTGGTGCTTGAAGCACCAGACTTTTGAATGAGATATGAATTATAATGGTATTGTAAAACATAGGATGTCCTTCACCATTTGGCTGAAAGGACTCAGTATAAATGCTGTAAAACATTTGTCTTCTGTAGGGTAAACTTCTTTCCGGAAGCATTTTCTAAGGTGATTGTTTCGCTGCTGTCCATTATATTTTTTAATTCGCAGAACGTGTTTTCTTTTAAAGCTGAAACATCAAAATCATTTACTCTGACTATTTTTTCCGTGAGATTCAATTCTGACAATTCAGGAATCTGAAGCTTGCTGACAATTACTACCGTATTTTCCACCGGAGCTAAAGAAATCCCAAAGCTTTTGTACTCCGGGTTTTTATTAATACTGGAGAGAATGATTTTTTTGCTGATAAAATCCAAATCAACCAGATAATTTTCAATAAATCTGATGCCTATCAGATTAGGAGCGTCAGAGCTGCTGTCTATAATATGGCTGCCCAGTTTGACATTATTTATTTCAACTTCCATCATGTCAAGGAATCTTTGTCCTTTGCTGATGCTGTTAAGAGACTGGGAAAGCAACCCTTCAAAAGTGAGAAAATGATCATCTTTAATCAAATCATAAGATTTTTGATTAACCGAAAATCCCATTCCGGAACCGGTATCAAATATAAATTCGATGTTTTGGTTTCGTACTTTGGCATTAATTTTCGGAACATGGGTAAAGTTTTCTTCAGAAAACGGAATTACCGAAGCATTGGTATTTTGCAGCTGCACTTTTTCAAATACCGTAATTTTTTTGTTTGTAAAATCAATTCTCCATATTTTATCCTTCATCATATTAGCTCCAAAAATTCCGCTTATTTTTCTACAGGCACGACCACTCATCCAGCCTATATCGGCAAAAGAAAAGCTGACGTTTTTGATGTTCATATCAGATAGCTGTAGAGTATTGGTGGAAAATACTTCCATGCTTGATTTTGCATTATTGGCATCAATACCTTCAAAAATGGTATTGACTTTTTTTTCGTTCAGTCTGTTTTTGAGTTCGGATGAAATAATGGTAAAAGCTCCGGAATCAAAAATAAAATTATGCTTTTCTTTTTTGATGCTTACCGGAACAATAATTTTTCCATCAATCAGTTCAAAAGGAATTTCTGCTGCATTCAGCAGGGAAGAAAAGAAAACTAAGGTAATTATAAATACGTGTTTTTTTAATTTTTTCATGCTTTTATCTCTCTAAGGTGCAAACAAATATAATGCAAAAAAATAGACTGCCGTAAGGCAGTCTATTGATTCAGTGAATCATTTTTGCAATTACCAAGTCCATTTGATTCCTACCGAACCCGTAACGGTTGTGGCTCCGGTTTGTGGATTGGTTGTTGTGCTGACATTGGTTGAAAGTTCTTTTTTCTTTTTTCCTCTGGCAGCAAACGTTGAAGGAGGCGTTGTATCCTGCATATCCACAGGAATCTGTCCTAAGAATCCGATAGCTAAGCTGAAGCCGGTAATTCTAAGATCAACAACTTCAAGAGATCTTAAGTACTCCAGCTGCTCTTCACTCATTTCAAAGTTTTCGGAAATAAACTCCGCAGGATTCGCAGCAACATAGTCTGCTAATTTCAGTCTCTCATCTATTGACAATACGCTGAATTCTTTCTGTTTGGCTTGTACTCCTTCCGGAGTAAACGGCATTTTTTTCATAATAAAATAAGTTAATTAAAGGGTTAAAAAAATTATAACTGGTTTAGTAAATAAATGACTGCCTAGGATTCTGTCACTTAACTACTGATACAAATATATCGGCGTGAGGCGACAAAACTCGTCGCATTATAAAAAGATTTTTAAAAAAAAGTATTTTTTTTTCAGAAGCCCGGAATACAGAAAAGAAGATGTTTTTTCCGACTATAAAAAGAACTAAAAATTATATCTTTATAAAATGATAAGCGTTAAACATCCCTTAGAACAATACAATACAGCACAGGAAGATTTCATTCATAATCTTGCTGATAAAGACAAAGAATATCATTCCTTATTATTTTCTTATGGTAACGCCAGTTATCTGTATCATCATTTACCCATTGAACCAAGTTTTGAGGATTATACGGAGTGGTTAGAGGGATTGCAGGAAAATGTTAGAAAAGATATGCAGTCCAGAGGTTTTGAAGCCTGTAAAAGCATTTTATCCTTTACCCGTTATGTCAGAGAAAAAAGCGATATTCATATGGAAGATTTTATCATAGAAAAAATGGGAATCGAGGAGTATAATAGATATAGGGGTCAGTCGACGAAACGGAAAATATAGCACGTTAAGGATAGAATCTATTAAATAATTATTTTTTATAGACTGAATAAATTACTTTCTATTGTAAACCTTTATTTCCACATTTCTTTCTCTTAAATATTTATACATTGTCATTTTTGAAATCTTCAAGTCGGCAGCAATTTCGTTGACACTTTTTATCCCCTCATTATAATAATTTTCTGCAATAATAGCTTTTTGCTGAGCTTCCTTACTTAATCCTTTCCTGCGACCTCCTTTCTTACCTCTTTCCCGTGCTGCCTCCAAGCCTGCTTTTGTTCTTTCCCTGATTAGATCCTTTTCAAATTCTGCAAAGGATGCGGAAATATTAAAAAATAATCTTCCTTGCGGAGTCGTAGTGTCTATGTTGTCATGCAAGCTTTGTAGAGCTACATTTTTAGAATTTAATATTTCGACAATTTCTAACAGGTGTTTTAAAGATCTTCCAAGTCTGTCTAATTTATAAACAACTACAACATCACCCTTACGAATTTGCTCTAATAATTTTTTGAGTTGTGGTCTTTCCTTTGTAGCTCCGGAAACTGTTTCCTTAAAAATCATTTTACATCCTAATTTATTTAAAGCGTCTTCCTGCAGATTATAATTTTGATCCTGTGTTGATATTCTGATATATCCAATTTTCATAAGTATAGATAATTTCATTAAAAATTTAAATAAATATACTCAATTTATTATACTAGTTTTTTTTACTTATTTTTATTTTAAAACGTAATTTTCAGAAAACACAAAAAAGTACAAGTAAACGGACGTTTTATTTTACTTAAGAAAAAATATTTTTATGCCTAGAAAACAAGTATTATCAGAGTTTGAGATAAAAGAGTTAATTAAAATTCCAGAAACTGATGAAGAATTAATCATCAACTATTCTTTATCGGAAAATGATTTTTCAATAATAAAAAATCATTGTAGAACAAACACCAATAAGTTGGGATTTGCAGTTAATCTCAGTTATATGAGACATCCAGGGATTATTTTAGCTCCTGAGTTATATCCTGATCGACAAATCTTACAGTTTATTAGCAGTCAACTAGGAATAAATGTTTTAGAATGGGAAAACTATGGAAAAAGAGAGCAAACAAGGAGAGAATATATAAGCATACTGCAATCTGTTTATGGATTTCGAATATTTACAATCATAGATTATACGGTCTACAAAGGGTTGTTACAAGAAATAGCTCTCAAAACAGATAAAGGATTTGTTGTGGCAGAAGAATTAGTTAAATTTCTTCGTAAAAATAAAATCTTACTCCCTGCAACTGGAACAATTGAAAGGCTTTGCTCGGAAGCTCTTATTAATGCGGAAAAGCAAATTTATGATAGCCTGAGTTCTTCATTGTCCAATCATCAGAAACAGTTATTAGATGCTCTTCTCAACTTACAGGAAAAAAGCAGCATCAGTCAACTAAATTGGCTCAAGCAATCCCCACAGGCGGTCAATTCAAAGTTTTTACTGATGCATATAAAGAGGTTGAAGACAATAAAAGAGATCAATCTTCCAAAAGATATTGGTAAGGATATTCATCAGAACCGATTACTGAAAATAGCCAGAGAAGGAAGACAGATGACACCACAGCATCTAAGGGATTTTGAAGAATCCAGGAGATACGCAACATTGGTGGCAATACTTCTGGAAACCAAAGCTTCCATCATCGATGAAATCATAGAAATGAATGATAAGATCATCGGTTCTTTGTTCAGATATGCCAAGAATACGCAAACTCAAAAAATGCAGGATTCCGGAAAATCCATGGGTGAGCAGCTCGGTATATTTTTTAAAGTTGGCAGCGCACTTCTGGATGCCAAGGAAACAGGAGAAGATCCTTTCGATGCTGTTGAGTCAGTTATTTCATGGGACACTCTGGCTCAAAGTATTTCAGAAGCCAAGAACTTAACAGCTAAACAAAATTTTGACTCTCTTTATTTTATATCCGATAAATACTTTACGATAAAAAAATATGGTGGAGAATTTCTGAAAGAGTTGGAACTCCGCTCTGCCCCTGTAGCAGAAGATATTCTAAAGGCAGTAGGTATCTTGATTGACCTGTATGAAGGAAAAATAAAAAAACTACCGGAAAAAATTCCATCAGGTTTTATCAGAAAAAGATGGGAAGAACTGGTATTTACAGAGAACGGTATAGATAGAAAGTTTTATGAACTATGTATATTTTCTGAACTGAAAAACCATTTGCGTTCCGGTGATCTTTGGGTACAGGGTTCAAGACAGTACAAAGATTTTGAAGATTATCTTATTCCTGCAGGCAGATTCGTTGAAATGAAAGATGAAAATCAAGTTCCTCTGGATGTAGCATTGAATGCAGAAGAGTTTCTTTCGGAGCGAATGGAACTTCTTTCAAATAAAATACAAATAGTATGTAAGCTCATTGAAAATAATGAACTCCCTGAATCTTCTATTATTAATGACAGAATAAAGATTAAACCTCTTGAAAATACAGTTCCTGAAGAAGTTGAAGTTTTAGCAAAAAAAATATACAGTCTGCTTCCTCTTATTAAAATCACAGATCTTTTGAAAGAAGTCGATCAGTGGACGGGCTTTACAGATCAGTTCATTCATCTGAAATCCGGAAATAAAGCCAGTGACAAAAATTTGTTACTCACTGTAATACTGTCAGATGCCATTAATTTAGGTTTAAGAAAAATGTCGGAAGCTTCTCCGGGAACTTCCTATGCAAAACTCTCATGGCTTCAGGCGTGGCATATCCGAGACGAAACGTATTCTTCAGCTTTAGCGAAAATTATCAATACTCAATCCGATCACTCATTTTCTTCTTACTGGGGAGAGGGCAAAACATCTTCTTCGGACGGTCAAAGGTTTGCTACAGGCAGTTATGCGCAGAGAACCGGAAATATTAATCCAAAATATGGAAGCAGTCCCGGAGTTCAGTTTTACACTCATATCTCCGACCAATACGCACCTTTTCATACCAAGGTTATCAATGTAGGAGTAAGGGATGCAACCTATGTTTTGGATGGGCTTCTCTATCATGAATCTGAACTGCAGATAGAAGAACATTATACGGATACTTCGGGGTTTACCGATCATGTATTCGCTTTGATGCAGTTACTGGGATTTAAATTTGCTCCAAGAATCAGAGATTTGAATGATAAGAAGTTATTTATTCCTGAAACATCTACGAGCTATTCTGCGTTATCAGAACATATAGGAGGAACCATCAACAGTAAAAAGATTATTCAAAACTGGGATGAAATTCTAAGATTGGCTGCTTCCATAAAAAATGGAACTGTTACGGCTTCACTGATTGTCAAGAAGATTGGAAGTTATCCACGGCAGAACGGACTGGCTGTAGCATTACGAGAATTGGGTAAAATAGAAAGAACTTTATTTATGCTCGACTGGTACATGAGTCCGGAACTTAGACGCAGAGTTACCGCAGGACTTAATAAAGGTGAAGCCAGAAACGCTTTGGCAAGAGCTGTATATTTTAACAGGTTTGGAGAAGTCAGAGAACGAAGCTTTGAAAATCAACGGTATAAGGCAAGCGGTCTTAATCTGGTTACTGCTGCTATTGTTCTATGGAATACAGTTTATATTGAAAAAGCAGTGCAGCACCTGAAAGAACAGGGCGAAGAAATTAATGAAGAATTACTTCAACACCTTTCTCCTTTAGGATGGGAACATATTCACCTTACCGGAGACTATGTTTGGGAAGATCGTATCAAGTTTAAAAAAGGAGAGTTTAGATCGCTAAGAAATTCTTTATAATAATCACTCTTATCACATTAAGATAAGAGTGATTATAAAAAACTATATATTTCTAGTTTTTAATGAACTTTTTAGTGTACGCAGATTCTTTTGTGTTTACTTTCAGTATATATGATCCGTTTTGTAAATGTGAAATAGAGATCTCTTTTTTCCCGGAAACATCTTTTAAAATCAATTTTCCGGAAAGATCAAAAATTTCAATTGATTTTACGACTTCTTTTATTTTGATATTAATGAAATCTGAAGTGGGGTTAGGATAAACATCTATTTTATCGTTATAATTGTTTTCCGAAGTAGAAAGAAGATCAGCATTTAAAATTTTAATGTTATCCATTGTAAAACCAGATCCTTCGTTATCATAAACGAAGTTGAGAACATTAAACCCCATAACACTATTTGAAATAGGTTGGCTTCCGAGTAAGATATTGTTTAAATAATAAGTTACGGTGTGTGTTGCCAAATTTGCAATTAGTTTAAAATTATACCACGTATTTGCAGAAATGTTTACAGATGTAGCTACACCATCGTCTATAACTCCGTTATATACAAGCAGTCCGCCTTGACTTGGCTCAATGTTGAAACCGCCTACGATATTATCGTCAAGATCTTGTACAACCATATGATATTCTGAAGATCCAACAGCAGAAATTTTGTAATCAAACGAATATTCGGTCTTTGTAAAACCAGAAATACTTTTTGTAACCCCTCCACTGGTACCACTACTATTACTTGTAACAGTCACAGAGTTTGAACCAATTGATGCTGTGGTATTTATCACTTTAGCACTACTCGTAGTAACGCCTCCCCATCTCGACCAGCCCTGTTGGCCTGGAAGATTTCCTAACGTGTATCCTTCAGAAGTTTCAAAAGAAATGTTTTGACTGAAAGCAAATAGACTTAAGGTTATTGCAAAAATTAAAAGTAGTTTTTTATCCATATTTGAAATTTTTTATTTGTTATAAAAAAGAGTCCGTTTTTACTAGGTATGAAACGGACTCTTAATCTTTTTCTTTAATAGCAATTGCCACCACAATCAGTAGCATTCTGATAATCTTCAGAAGTTATTGAATAAGTTTCTACTTGTTCATCATTGAAACTTATATTAAACAAATTTCTAATATTTTCATTATAAATAATCGGATAGGGATTATTAGGAATATTAGCACATGTTGGACACTGTTCTGAGAATACAGTAAAAAGATTTATATGGTTATTATTGTAAATTACACCTACATGAGTAATACTTCCAGCTGCTGTTGCTTTAAACAATCCTGTCATATTAAAGCCAGCTGCACCTGGTGGCTTATACGTATATTTTTTGGTGAATTTTTCGTTATTCGCTAGTGTAATGGCATTTTCCATTTCAGGAACACCATTTATGTAAGGTACTAATTTGATATTTTGTCCAGCATTATTTGATATACTATATGTATAATCAATACTTTCCCCCTGATCAGTTCCACAGCATATCGTAAGCAAACCAAAACTTAGTAATAGTAGTGTTTTCATTATTTTTAATCTTGCCAGTTAGCAAATAATTCATCTACAAAAGGTCTAGTAGGTTTATTAGGATACATTGCTTTAACTTTATCTCTATAGTCGTTCCAATATCTCGCGCCTGATAAAGCATTTTCCAGCTCTTTAATTGTATATCCATCTACTTGATCCATTGGATAGCCTGCTCCAAAAATCCTTCTTTGATTAACAGTATCTGTCATATCATAAATCCCAGAAGTATATAAATTCTCTGCTGCGATAGTTCTAAATTGATAATTTTGATAATTTAAAGTAAGATTTTGATAAACTAAATAATTTGGATTATTAAATCTTATCCTATATCTTTCTAGAGTCATAAGAATTTCCACTGCAGTTGGCCAACTCTCCAATAATCTACGATTTCTTTTTCTCACTTGTGTATTTCCAGATAAAAAAGAATCTTGCACAATATCATTATAAGATGATCTATCTTTTACAGAGTGCAAAGCATGGCTTAATTCATGAATTGTAGTCCCATATACTTGATCAGATGGTTTTCCATAATCTTTTATATGAACCTGAGCTGAAAGTCCAAATGTAATTTCACTTCTTAAATGAGAAAAGGAAGATGTAGGACCAGAATTTGATAATCTACCTGCAATTTTTATCTGAGTCTGTCTGCCAAAATTATAAAAATGATTATTCATTGGAGGTGATATTAGAGCAAATCTATTTCCATAATAGAAGTCATGGGCTGCTTGGTGTATTAAAGCGTGATATTCATCTTTACCTCCATTTAGGATAGGATGCCAAGACTGTTGTTTCACATCGGGACCATGTGTTTCTGCCTGAAAAAAAGATCCATCACGAACGCTATAATTATATCTTTCCCACTGAATAACATATCGAGCTTTTCCACGAACAGAAGAAGTGGAAAAATTTCCGTTTCCATCTGTTATTCCTTGTGCAACAGTAAACCATTGTCGCATTAAAACTTGAGCGCCGGTTACGGGTCTTAACCCGGCTATATCATCCTGGACGCGTATGCTTCCACTAGGATACCATTTAGTTCCAAAAATCCATCTCGCTTGCGGGGTTGAATTTTCTGTCAGCAACTCATTCTCGTTACCTGTTTGTTCGTAAGCAGAAAATAAAAGATTATTGAAAAGATCTGTTTTATTTTCAACTCTACCCGTTACCTCATATTATTTGTAATCTTTAATATCAGCAAAATATTGATCCTGTTCAGGAATATATAATTCACTTAAAATTTCATGTTTTACGTTAGGAAGAATTTTTCCAACAGGAACTGCAGTATAATATACTGAAATAGTATCTCTATCTGGATTTCTATTTTCCAAGTATCCTTCTCTATACTCTGCATCTAACCTATAATCAAAATAATGAATTGTAGAGTCCCGTTTTAGTAATCCCACCTCTTCTTCATTTTCAGGAGTAAATTTAAGATAATAATGAGTGGTATGAATATCAAATTCTCCGAACCCATATTCAGGATTTTTATCTTTTATGGTTTGAAAAGCTTTTGTCATATTTTCCGTAGAATATGGATTCTCTAACATAATCGAATCTCCCGAAAAAGTTCTCGCTGAAAGAGTATTGTTCAATTCCTCTTTAAAAGCTTGTTCATTTTGGACTTCTGCTAATTCGTCCTTACACGAAATTTGAAAGGAAATTAACCCTATTGAAAGGACATAAAGAAATAATTGCCTCAGTTTTAATTTGTCGTTTTGTTTTATCATTATTATAAATTTTTAACTAGCTAAATATAAAATAAAAACTGAATTTCAGAATAAATAATTATACTGATTTTTTATACTCAAATCTTTAATGAAAATTCGTTAACTGAATAGTTATAATAAATTACTTATCAATACTTAATAGATTCCATCATTAACGTGCTATGTTTTCCGTTTCGTCGACTGACCCCTCTTTGATGATTTAATATGTTCTATGACCATTTACTAAAAAAGTCTTGCAATAAATCTTGCAACTTTTTTAAAATTTATATCCCGCCAAAACCGGCAAGACTCCATTCTTAGAAGGTTTGTAAGTACACATCATCATCAATAATTTCCGTACATTTTTTTATGTAAAGAAAATTCAAGAAGGATGTAATGATCTCGTCGAGCGCGGTAAGAAAATATGTTTTAAAAAATAATTAAATTTTGTGACCACCATTTCAATCAGCACAAAGGCAATCAATGAAACGGAATGAATTTGAGCAATTTATAAAATATTTTTAGATTTTAAATGGTGTTTTACCCTTTTATTTTGGTGGAGTTGAAGGATATTGAATCACTTCTTATATTCAGAATATTATGTTTAAATTTAAGCTTTGCTGCCACTGTTGCTATTTTGCTAAAAGTGAATAGGTTCGGGGTATTTCGAATAGTCTTCGACGTTCCGCAGGAAACCTCCATTTTTGTGAATCCTTTCTGTGCTCCGTTAAAATCTTCTATCAGTTATTAAAGCAAAAACAGAGGCGCAGATTTGGTAAAGATTTTTATTTCCAATAGTTCCAGTTACTGCCATCATATACCGCAATCGAATTGCTTACTGTATCATAGCACATCATACCAGCATAGGGACTTTTTACTGTTGTATGAGGATTTTTAATGTGAGGTAATATAATTGCCTTATTGGGAGACTCTAAAACAAGTACTCCCGTAGCCGAACTTATATTGGAACCTATTATCACACCATTCCCACTCTCTGCACTTGTATTGGATGTAAGATTGGTTAAACTTCCCGTATCTGACATATCTACCCAACTACCATTAGTAAACATTCTCACTTTTACTGAAGTTTTATCAAATATGAATGTTCCGTTTTGTGGATTATTAGTAGTTGGAGTGGTAGCAGAAAATGTAGGAGTTGCTGTTAATGCAGGGAGAATGATGCCTTTGAAATTAGTGGTTTCAACATCTGTCGGAGAATTAGTAGCTGTTGCTCCCCCGAAATCCAGCAGTGTACTGTTTCCATTTACTGATGTTTTACCAATGGCTACCTGGGCGGATAAGGTTAAAGAACAAAATATAAGACTGCCTATATAGAATGTTTTTGTATTTTTTATATTTTTCATATTTTATATTTAATCGTTACACGCTCTTTTTATACATTTCCAAGTAGTTCCGTTATAAAGTTTTATACATTGATCTGTAATATCATATGCTATCATACCTTTTTGGGGATTAATAATATTTGCTGTACTTGTTGTTCTGGTAATAACCAGTCCTTTCGTATTAGATTCCAATGCAATAAAACCATTAGGAACTCCACCTTCATCAATTGTTGGACCTTCGGGCCAATTTTTGTTACGGTTTTTTAATGTGGTAATTCCTACTTTTGAATATCCATCAGGAATTCCTGACGCTCCTGGTTTTATGCAGTAATCTACAGCGATGAAAATTGAGGCATTATTGCTTGTAAGCCCGGCTAAATCTTTAATATTATAATTAACGGTAGTAGCGTTTCCGAAGAATCCGATAGCGGGGGTAAATGTTAGATTTCCAAGATTATCTACCAGCCAAGTTCCTTGTCCGGCAATTATAAATCCTTTCGTATATC
The DNA here is from genome assembly GCF_007474535.1 of Chryseobacterium echinoideorum. Classification (GTDB taxonomy): domain Bacteria; phylum Bacteroidota; class Bacteroidia; order Flavobacteriales; family Weeksellaceae; genus Chryseobacterium; species Chryseobacterium echinoideorum. Next base: position 17,893 of record NZ_VKNW01000019.1, read on the forward strand.
CTCCGGAAGTTATAATATTGGTTGCACCAGAGGGAGCGATGAGATTAATTGTAGAGTATATTAAAGACCCTGAATTCAAGTCATAATCATTCGTTACGATACTGAATGTTTTAGACATATTTTTACCAACAGAAGCATTATCATCTACCGCTACAGGAGGTTGATTGATTCCAAAATTATTCCCTGAAGAAATGCTATTAGATATTGTTGCTGTGAAACTGTTGTCAGTAGTTCCCACTTTATTACCTACAACATTAAAACCTGTTGGCTCTGTTAACTGAATTGTGTAAGGACCGGGATAAGTATTGGTGTTTATATTGTCAAAATAATAATATCCGTTTACATCAGTTGTTTTTGATCCTATTTCTACTCCATTATTAAAGAGCTTAACAGTTGCTCCCTGATATCCGTTACCATCGGGAATTCCTGCATTATTATCATTAAAGACAGTTCCGCTAAAAGTAGTTGCAAAAGTAATTGATGCAGCGTTATAAGCACCAATAAAAGCAGGATCTGATGTTCCTGAATATGTTTGGATTAATGTTGTTGCACTCTGATAATTAGCGGTCGTTATTCCCATTTCAGACCAATCTAAAGCGATAACTCTAATGTTTCTCGTACATCCACTTGAAGTTCCTGCATCATAAAGAGGAGGCGATACATCTGCTCTGTAAAATTTCCAGCAGGCGTTACCAATAGACGGAACTACCGGTATACCATTTACTTCTGCACCAAAAGCTACCGAATAAGGAGTTCCTACCATCGGATCTGATGGGGTGGGACCATTTTGAAAGTGAAATACATCTGATGTACTGCTGGGTTGTCCCATCTGAGTAAAAATAAGATCCGGTACACCATCTCCGATTGATGTGGGAACAATTCCCATCGTATTGAAGGCAATGTTAGAGCCTTGTGGTATATTAAAAATAGCAGTTCCTAAACCTAAACCGTTAATACCATCAGTAAGATATTGTACTAAATTATTATTAACCGGCACCGGCGTTACATTACCATTTCCTCCAAATGCTTGTCCTACCCCAATAAAAGTTCCGCTACCTGGAGAGGGGATTGTGTAAATGGGTAATGAAATAAATGTGGCAGATGTGAAAGGAATATTATTGCTGGATAAAGCCGAATTATTAACTCCGGTAGAATAAGTTATGGGTGTGTTAATATTATTAATTCCATTTGCATTCCAAGTAAAGGCAAGTAAATTATGATTGTTATTGGGTATTACTGCATTGTTGGAGCTTCTCCAATAACCATTGAAATCTGAAAATATTTCGGAAGCGGGGCGTACTGTGTTCTGTGATTTTACAGTAACTATTGTGAATAATCCTAAAACTAAGGCAATCTTATTTTTCATCTTGATTTTAATAGAAGTGCAAACTTAAAATTATTTTTTAATATATTGATTATAAGTTTGTTTTATTTTTGGCATAGATGAGTGCGTCGTAAATTTATCCCAAGGATTAAAAAAGAAATTGGGGTCAGTCGACGAAAAGTAAAATTTTGTACGTTAAGGATAAAATCTATTAAAAGATTTTGTTTTAATAGATTAAACTGATTTAATTAATCGGTAAATAGTAGCCGGATGAACATCGAATAGTTTGGCTACTTCTGGAGCTGTTTTTCGTTCCGATTGGATAAGATGTTTTATTTCTTTTCTTTGGACTTCTTTTAGTTTGGGTTTTCTTCCTCCGATTCTTCCTTCTTTTCGGGCGTGTTCCAAACCTTTTTTAGTTCGTTCTTTCAGCATTTCCCTTTCAAATTCTGCAAATACTCCGACCATCTGCATCATCATTCTTCCTGAAGATGTGGTAGTATCAATAGATTCTGTCAAACTTCGGAATCCTGATTTTTTACCTTCAATCTGTTCTATCAAAAAGAGAAGATCCTTCAATGATCGGGAAAGTCTGTCCAGTTTCCAGACAATAACAATATCGCCTTTACGAAGATGGCTAAGAAGCTTTTTAAGTTTCGGGCGATCCCATCTCCCACCGGAAATCTTTTCCTCAAAAATAAGCTCGCAACCTGCTTTTCTCAAAGCTTCAATCTGAACTGAATTGTCCTGCTCCTGGGTGGAGACTCTGGCATATCCTATTAACATAGATGGTATTTTATAATTCTAAATCTTGTGGATTTTTATGTCCGTCCCAAAAGGAAAGGATTTGAATTGTTTTGTTCTTGATTCTATAAAAAATTAGAAATTTTCTAAGAACAACTACATATCGTACACCTGGAATATCAAAAACTTCCTGTCCTGCGTAGGGGTTGTTGACAATGTAATCTTCTTTTTCAGAAACCTGTTTTACTATCTTCTTTGAGTAAGTGGCAGACTTGTTATGATTGATCCAAAATTCCAAAGCTTCCAGATATAAACGTTCTGCTTTTTCAGTCCATTCTATTTCGAACATAAAGCTGCTGCTTTTTTTCTAACTTCTTCACTTGAAATGAGCCTTCCCTCTTCTGCATCTTTTATACCTTCTAAGACAGATTGTTTTATTTCTTCAGAAATTATAATGTCTTCCTGACTTTTAAAACGGATTTTCATTTCCTCTAAAAAAGCTTCAATAACAGAGAACTGTTTTGGATTATCCGGATAAATAACAATACTTTTCATGATAAGAATATTTACACAAAGATAAATATTTCGCACAAACATATCGCAAAATATTTTTATTTTGCAATACTTTTTTGCGACTGAAAAATTCATGCTTCCCGAACATTCTGATTTTTGTTGCAAAAAGGATCGTTTGTGCAAGAATAATTTGAAATTATGGCTTTAAGAAAAATATTATCTGAAAAAGAGAAAGAAAATTTAATTGAGTCTCCTGTTTTAAAGGAAGATATTATACGTTGGTATACTCTTACGGAATCTGATATTATAATTATTGAGCAAAATTGCAGAGGCACTGCAAACAAATTAGGGTTTGCCATACAACTGTGTTATCTACGGTTTCCGGGAAAGGTTTTAAGGTCTAATGAAGCCCCGGATTCTTTAATTCTACAATATGTTTGCGAACAACTTAATATTAATCCTTCTGCTTGGGAAAAATATGCTATTCGGGATGTTACCAGAAGAGAACATATTATATTAATAAGAAAAATTTTTGGCTTCAAAACGTATGGTGAATTTGAGCAGGAAGTCTCTTTAAAATATATCCATAATAAAGCATTACAAACAGATAGAGCTGCAATTATCGCAGAAGAGTTCATCACTTATTTAAGGACAAATAAAATACAACTTCCTTCTATCAATACAATTGAGAAAATATGCTCAGAAGTTCTTACTAATGCAGAAAAGCAAATTTATGATACCCTGAGTTCTTCATTGTCCAATCATCAGAAACAGGTATTAGATGCTCTTCTCAACTTACAGGAAAAAAGCAGTATCAGTCAACTAAATTGGCTCAAGCAATCTCCACAGGCGGTCAATTCCAAATTTTTACTGATGCACATCAAGAGGTTGAAAATAATTAAAGAGATCAATCTGCCGAAAGATATTGGCAAGGATATTCATCAAAACCGATTACTGAAAATAGCCAGAGAAGGGAGACAGATGACTCCACAGCATCTAAGGGATTTTGAAGAATCCCGGAGATACGCAACATTGGTGGCAATACTTCTGGAAACTAAAGCTTCTATTATCGATGAAATTATAGAAATGAATGACAAGATCATCGGTTCTTTGTTCAGATATGCCAAGAACACACAAACTCAAAAAATGCAGGATTCCGGAAAATCTATGGGAGAACAGCTCGGTATATTTTTTAAAATTGGCAGCGCACTTCTTGATGCCAGAGAAACAGGAGAAGATCCTTTCGATGCTGTTGAGTCGGTTATTTCGTGGGAAGCTTTGGCAAGGAGTATTTCGGAAGCCAAGAACTTAACCGTGAAACAAAATTTTGACTCTCTTTATTTTATATCCGATAAATATTCTACCATAAAAAAATATAGTGGAGAATTTCTGAAAGAGTTGGAACTCCGTTCTGCCCCTGTAGCAGAAGACATTTTAAGTGCCGTGGGTATTCTCATAGATTTATATGAAGGAAAAATAAAAAGGCTTCCGGAAAAACTTCCATCAGGTTTTGTGAGGAAAAGATGGGAAGAACTTATATTTACTGAGGACGGTACTGATAGAAAGTTTTATGAACTGTGTCTCTTTTCTGAACTCAAGAACCATCTGCGTTCCGGAGATCTTTGGGTGCAGGGATCGAGACAGTACAAAGATTTTGAAGATTATCTTATTCCTGCAGACAGATTTACTGAAATGAGAGATCAGAATGAGGTTCCTTTGGATGTAGCGTTGAATGGCGAAGAGTTTCTTTCGGAGCGGATGGAGCTTCTTTCCAATAAAACAGAAATCGTTTGTAAACTTATTGAAAGTAATGAACTCCCGGGCTCTTCTATTATTAATGACAGGATAAAAATTAAACCTCTTGAAAATACAGTTCCTGAAGAAGCTGAAGTTTTAGGAAAAAAAATATATAGTCTGCTGCCTCTCATTAAAATCACAGATCTTTTGAAAGAAGTCGATCAGTGGACGGGCTTTACAGATCAGATCACTCATCTAAAATCCGGAAATAAAGCCAGTGACAAAAACTTGTTACTCACTGTAATACTGTCAGATGCCATCAATTTGGGCTTAAGAAAAAGTCGGAAGCTTCTCCGGGAACTTCTTACGCAAAACTCTCCTGGCTTCAGGCGTGGCATATCCGGGATGAAACCTATTCTTCAGCTTTAGCAGAAATTATCAATATTCAATCTGCACACCCATTTTCTTTTTACTGGGGAGAAGGGAAAACATCTTCTTCGGACGGTCAAAGGTTTGCTACCGGAAGCTATGCGCAGAGAACCGGAAATATTAATCCGAAATATGGAAGCAGTCCAGGAGTTCAGTTTTACACCCATATATCCGATCAGTACGCACCTTTTCACACCAAGGTTATCAATGTAGGTGTAAGGGATGCAACCTATGTTTTGGATGGGCTTCTCTATCATGAATCTGATGTACAGATAGAAGAACATTATACGGATACTTCGGGGTTTACCGATCATGTGTTTGCTTTGATGCAGTTACTAGGATTTAAATTTGCTCCAAGAATCAGAGATTTAAATGATAAAAAGCTATTTATCCCTGAAACATCTACGAGCTATTCTGCGTTATCAGAACATATAGGAGGAACCATCAACAGTAAAAAGATTGTTCAAAACTGGGATGAAATCCTAAGATTGGCTGCTTCCATAAAAAATGGAACTGTTACGGCTTCACTGATTGTCAAGAAGATTGGAAGTTATCCACGGCAGAACGGAC
>NZ_VKNW01000002.1 GCF_007474535.1 Chryseobacterium echinoideorum
TGAGCCTGCGATACAGCCATGGTGCATACAAGAAATGCACCCGAATAGAGTTTTTTCATAGCCGTGTTTTTTTAATAGTTTATTTTTTAATTTTTCAAATATAAATGAATTTTTTGAATGCATAATTCACCGTTTTTTTTACTGGTTTAAGATTATTTCACGCAAAGATTTATTTCAAAACGTTTTGTTTTAAGATATAAAGGCAATGAATTGCATCGCAAAGCTTGAAAATATCGCTTCATCAATCAACTTGTTGATTCAACTTTGCTCCTTATGAATAGCATTCTTTTTTTAAAACTTTGCGTTGAATGATGCGTCAAATGTCATGTAATAAAGTTTTATTTTTAATTTCACGCAAAGGTTTAATTCAAAACGGTTTGTTTTAAGATGCAAAGGCAATGAATTGCGTCGCAAAGCGTGAAAATATCGCTTCATCAATCAACTTGTTGATTCAACTTTGCACCTTATGAATAGCATTCTTTTTTTTAAACTTTGCGTTAAATGATGCGTCAAATGTTCATGTAATAAAGTTTTATTTCACGCAAAGATTTATTTTCAAAACGTTTAATTTTAAAGATGCAAAGGCAATGAATTGCATCGCAAAGCGTGAAAATATTTTGCGTTTAAAATATCGTCATTAAGTCTCCATATAATAAGTTTTATTGTTACCTCTGCAAAACTAAATCCTTAATGCGACAAAACTTGACGGGTTTGGAATGAACAAATAAAAGAAAATAAATTTCTGTAAATCATTATATTTTTGAGGGTAAAGGCAAAGTATAATTTTGATTCAAAAGAAATATTATAGTATATAAATAAACAAAGGAGACGTTTTACCATCTCCTTTAATATTATTTTCAATTATAAAAGTTCATTAAATATTTTAGTAAACAAGCGGAATTAGCATTTTAGTTTTCTTTTTATACTGAATGTATTCTTCGCCAAATTTTTCAGTAAGCGCCTTTTCTTCAATCTTAATGCGATACAGAAATGCAAGAAAGGTAGGCACAAAAGCAAGAAATAAAGAAATCCAGTTATTCAGAAAAATTCCGAGACCTAAAAAAGTAAGGAGCGCAAATGTATAAGAAGGATGTCTGATGTATTTATAAAATCCTTCCTGCTTTATTTTGTGATCTTCTTTGATGGAAACATCAACCGTAAAATATTTTCCTAATGATCTGATGATAATCCAGCGGAAAAAAATTCCGGTCAGAATAAGAAATTCACCAATATAAAGTGTAAGGTATTGATTTCTGATAGGAAAATAAGTGGTTTTGGAAACCAAAACGGCACAAAAAACAGAAGGTAATATGACTACCCATAAAATATTGAGTGTTGACTGATCTTTTTTCTGATCTTTTTCCCCGGATTTCAGCATTCTTTTATAATACAGTTCACTGAAAAGCCAGAGCGCAACAGATGCATAAAAAACAAGATAAAGTGCATTCATATTATTTATTTTTTTCCATTAATTCTCTTATTTTCTTTTCTTCCCAGTTTTTACCCAAGATAAATGCCGGCAGAAAAACACTCAGTCCATGAGCAGCCACACCAATTCCCCACAATGCAGGCAAAACGAGCAAATCCCATTCCCAAAATTTCGCTCCGGGTTTTGCTGTAATAGCTTCAGAAACAATGATAAAAATATTTACAAAAAAATATACCATAAGATGGATGTAAAAGCCTTTAATTTTCTTTACTTTTTTTTCTGCTTCACGATAGCGGATATTTCGCATCATATTATTTTCCATAGTTGTTGTTTTCTTTTTCTAAAATTTCTTGTATTTTTCTCTCCTCCCAGTTTCTACCGATAGAAAATACACTTAATCCGTGTGCAGCCACACCCATTCCCCAACCCAACATAGGCCAGTAAAACCAAAGATTTTTAGGTGATGTTATCAGATTAATAATAACTAAAACCGGTATCACCACAATGTAGGAGATAAGATTATTGTAGAAAGATTTAATTTCTTTCACTCGTTTCAATGCTCTTTCATAGTACATATCATCATCAGAAACAATCTCTTGTACGACATTTGGTTTTTCATTCAAAACAGGAAGTTTTACTTTAAAATAATCTTCAGATTTTTCTATAAAAACATTCCGTTTGGTAAGCAAAGCGTATCGCTGTACAATATTTGCCAAGCCGATTCCCGCACTTTCTTTGATCTGCTCACGGATCTGCAGATTATTTTCGATACACAGACTCTCTCCCTCCGTAAAAATTTTAATTAAAAGAGGTTTTGAAGAAGTGGCAAGATTATGTTTAATACAATTCTCCAGAAGTAACTGCAGAGAAAGCGGAACAACAAATTTCTTTATATCTTCTTTTTTAATATCAAAAATAAAATTTACACTGTCTTCAAACCTTGTTTTAAGCAATTCGCAATAGATTTTGGCAAATTCAATCTCGTCTTCTACAGTAACAAGTTCTTTATCTTTCTGCTCCAAAACATAGCGGTAAATCTTAGACATTGACGCCGTAAATTTCTGTGCCTGAATAGGGTTTTCATCTATCAATGAGCTTAAAACATTCAAAGAATTAAACAAAAAGTGAGGGTCAAGCTGATTTTTCAGACTTTCAAACTGTGCATTGGCAGATTTTGCAATAAGTTTTTGTTCCACCACTTCTTTTTTGGAAGCTTTTTTGAGTTCCTCCATGAAACCTTTTGCATGGAGAAATGCAGAAATCAGTAAAGCAATATTGATGGTAAACCAATTGATAAAGTTATATTTCCCAAGAAAATACTCTTCCGTTGTTGCCGATTTCTGAAAAACGACAAAGTTGATATAGTTGCAGAAATAAACCAGAATAATATTGGTAATTAAAATCGTAACAATGCTGATGACTGCACGCTTTGTCGTGGCTTCAGACCAAGGAAATTTCTTGTTAAGAAAATCATTCACAAAACCGTTTCCTCCACCTAAAACAAATGAATACATGGAAGAAATAAGAATGGTAAGCAAAAAGTTTTCGATTGTCTTTTCATTTGTAAACAAAAAGAAAAAGAACATAGATGTTGCGAAAGAAACCCAGGCAAGAGTTATCAGATTTTTGCGTGTCATAAGTTATTGTGTATTCAAATTTAGATAATAAACTGTATAAGGCGCTATTTTTAATATTCTTATACCATTTTTAAACTTTACTTTACTGACTGATAAAATATTCAGCTTCAGATTGTCCCCAATTAGGATCTAAAGACGTTTTAGGCTTAAAAGTTTTATACTTCTCCAAAGCTGATTTAAAAAGTTCCATTCCTTTAGCCTTGCTTCCACCATATTGTTCGGGAGTAAAATAAGTATCTTCAGCTTTAATCAAAACAACTCGTGGATTTGCCGGATTCAGCTGTTCAGCTTTTTTGAGTGCTTCTTCCGCTTTTGTTCCGAATGTCATGTATCTTTCCATAGGATTGACCATCATCTTGAGCGAATAAATCATTTTTTGAAGCAAGTGAATCTCAGAGTTATTTTTTTCTATAGATTCTGCCACATCCACATACTTTTGAGCCTGATCTGCCACCTCATCCAAAGTCTGCATTTTTCCTTCTCTCATCAAAATTCTTCCTTTCTGAATATAAGAAAATGCAGTATAATAATTGGGCTGCCATTTTCCCTTTTCTTTATCGGCAATTCTCTGAAAATCGTTGGCAAGAGCCTGAAAGTCTTCCGGCGTTTTGCTTGTTTCCAACTTGCTGATTTTTTCAGTCATTATTTTTTCGTAATTAGTTTGAGCATAAGAAAGTAAACTCATACAAACTAAAGCAAAGCTTAAAAGATATTTTTTCATGATTTCTAAATTTTAAAAAATTATTATTGTTAAAGATTATTATTGATTGCATCCTGTGTTCTGTCGACTCCGAAACTGAAAAAAGCTCCAACAAAAACAAAGGTATTTACAGGCGGTACCACCGCAGAACTCTGCATCCCGTTTCTGGAAAAATTATATCCGTAAATATTTTTATTTCCTAAAATATTGGAAATACTTAACACAAGTACAACAAACGACTTCGCATCTTTCTTTCCTAAATTCGGAAGATAATTAAAACTAAAATTAAGTGAACTGAAATCTTTCAGTCTTCCTTCGTTTCTGATAATATTTTCTCCGTTTTGCGAAACAATATCGTAGAAAGGTCTTCCTTTAGCGTAAGTATAAGAAAGATTGGCTCCGAATTTCAGATCAGGAAAAAATCTTTTGGCAACTGCGGAAATCGTATGTTCTGAAGCGAAATTGGGTCTTAAACTCAATGGATAATTTAAAAAATCTCTTTTAGAATCCAGAAAAGAATAACTTATCCAGTAATCTATATTTTGGAACGTCTTTTTGTCTCTCCAGAAAAATTCAAGACCTTTGGCAAAACCATTTCCGTCATTATTAATCGCTGTCTGCACAGGCGGAGACTGACCGTTTATCTCATTGATATTTAAAATTTTAACTAAATCATCATACTTTTTATAAAAAGCTTCCAGCCTCAAACTTCTTCCTTCCGAAGCTCTCTGAATCTGAAAAATATAATGCTGTGACTGCTGAAAATCTAATTTCAGCGGCGAATTGATGTAACGGCTTTCCGGATTCTGGTAAAACAATCCGTAGGCGAAAGAGGCTGTCCATTCTTTTGCCAGTCTGTAAGCCAAAGCAAAACGGGGAGCCACATTAAATTGGTTCAGAAAAGAAGAATGCTCCGAACGAACTCCGATTTTAGCAGAAAAATGATTGCTGAATCCCAAATCTGTTTCCACAAAAGCAGAAGAGATCAAATCTTTATAATTTTTATTAAAATCTGTTACTTTCAGCTCTTCACTGGTGTTATTCAGCTCAAAACCACCTCTCAATGCACTGATTTTATTCAGTTTTCTTTCTAAAACGGTTTTAAAATTAAAGTAGTTTCCCTGATTTAAAATCTGAGTATTCTCTGATTCTATTTCTTGTTTTTCTGTTGAAAAATTCAGATCAGATTCGTTAAAAGAATAAGAAGTTCCTATGTTCAAAAGATATTTCCCGAATTTTTGTCTGAAAGAGAGATTATGATATGTATTTTTTCCTTTCAGCTTTACCAGCGCAAAATCGTATTCCGGTTCCAGACTTTCTGTTTTTACACCCATTCTGTCGGTACTATACATTCCGTAATACTTGAAAAAGCCTCCGGATTTAGTTTTAAATCTGAAATTTGCATCTCCGTTAAAACCTTGTGGTCCATCTGTAAAATCGGTATTAAAATTAAAAATTTTGCGCATCGGAGTCAGCAGAGAATATCCTGCACTTGCTCCATAAGAGTGATTTTTATCTTCACTTAATCTTTGGAAACCTGCATTAAGGAATATCGGAGAAATTCCAATATCATAGGAACTCTGATCGGGAAGATCTACGCTTTCCAACATCAGAACACCAGAGAGAGCCTGTCCGTACAATGCAGAATAGCCGCCGCTGGAAAAAATATTTCCTTTAAAAAGAGAAGTATTAAAGCGGTCTCTTCCTGCAATTCCCGGAACAGAATTAGAAAAATAATTGTTGATAAGACTTCCGTCCATAAAAATTTTGGCTTCGGTTCCGGTTCCGCCACGAATGAAAAGACCTTCCGTTTCACCTACTTTCTGCACGCCCGGAAGATAAGTGAGCGCAGAAGAAACCTGCCCGTCTGCTCCGGCAATCGTATAAATATCTATGGGCGTAAGCAAAGCTGTGGCTCGTTTTTTATCGCTAGCTTCAATGGCTCCTGCGGAAATTACAACGGCTTCAATCTCGCTGATCTGTTCTTTAATTTCGGTAGTTACTATAATATTTTCATTTCCTATCAAAATATTTTTTTCTACTTCAATATACTTAGGATGCGAAAATGTAAGAACATGATTTCCTTTTTCAGTTGTTTCGAAAGAAAAGTTACCGTCTTTGTCGGTTGTAGCGCCGTCGTAAGTGTCTTTCAGTGTAACATTTACTTCACTGATTCCCCTATTTTTAAAAGTAACCTTTCCTGAAACTTGAATTTGAGAATAAGAAAAAAGAAAGCTAAGCATCAAAAGAAAGAAAGCAACTTTCTGAAATATCGTTTTCATGTCTGTTTTTATTTTTTGTAAAATTATCTCTAAAATTTTACAGAAAAATATTTTTATGACTGAATGGTAGATTTTAACTGCTGAGTTGTTTTTTCTGCCTGATTTGTGTTTTACAGAATAAAAAAACCAGCAACTTTCGTTGCTGGTTTGTGGTATTTTATTGTTTTGACTTCATGTCGGCAATGATATTCATCGCTTCCTGAAGATAAGAATCTTTCTGGAGATTTTTCATCCACATTTCAGATTTCTTTTTAAATGCTTCATCTTTCTTTTCTCTCTCAATCTCTGCAGGATACATGGCAAACTTCAGCCCGTTATCGAATTTAGAAAGTTTTTTGAACTTTTCGATCTGTGCTTTTCTCTGTTTCATCAATTCATTAAACTTATTGATGTTTAAAGTAATTGTTTCTTCTTTATTGAGCTGCTCTCTCCATTGTGCAGATTCCAGAAGCAGCTGATAGTTAGGATTTTTTGCCATTCTGTCGCTGCTTGCTTTTTCTAGTGCTTTCACATCAAAATTATTCATTCTCTGGAAATTAGCACTCGGAATTTTATCCCAAGCTAAAGCAAAATCATCATATCGTTCTCCGATTTCCGCAAAAGTGAAGAAATCTTTCATCTGAATATCCGACACAATTCCTTTTCTTTGGTTTGATTCTCCTGTCACTCTGTAGAATTTCTGAATCGTCAGTTTTAAAGATCCAAAATCATCTTCAGTATTTAAAAATCTGTTAAGATCTACGAAAGTCTGTACCGTTCCCTTGCCGAAAGACTGTGGAGATCCTACCACGATTGCTCTGCCATAATCCTGCATTGCACCGGCAAGAATTTCGGAAGCAGAAGCAGAAAGCTCGTTTTGCATGATTACTAAAGGACCATTCCAGATCGGGGATTCCTGCTTGTTTTTTAAAGTTTGGATTTTTCCGTTTCCGTCTTTTACCTGAACGTATGGACCGGCATTCATAAACAGTCCCATAATATCTCCTACTTCTGTTAAAGAACCTCCGCCGTTGTTTCGCAGATCAAGAACAATTCCTTCAATTCCCTGAGCTTTCAGTTTGATGATTTCGTTTTTGATGTCATCTGAAGCATTTCTGCCTTTTTCATCCTCAAAATCTGCATTGAAGCTTGGAAGATTGATAAATCCGTACTTTTTACCATTCGGTGAGTTTACAATAATACTTTTCGCAAACGTATCCTCAATCGCAACTTCTTCCCGAATCATGGTTACATCTCTGATCGTACCATCTTTTTTCTGAACCGTTAAAGTTACCGGAGTTCCTTTTTCACCTCTGATTAATCTCACGGCTTCATCAGCAAGCATCCCAACAACATTCACAGCATCTTCTTTTGGTTTAGACTTTACTTTCAGAATTTTATCTCCTTCAGAAAGCTGTTTAGATTTCCACGCAGGAGCTCCGATTGTTAATGCGCCTAAATAAAGATAACCTTTCTTCTCCTGAATTAATGCGCCAATCCCGATCACTTTTCCTTTAAACTGAGTGTCAAAGTCTTCTTTATCTTTTGGAGAATAATAATTCGTATGCGGATCAAAAACTTCTGTATAAGCATTCATATAGACCGTAAACCAATCCATTTTCTTTCTTTTTTTGAATCTTGTAAAAGTTTCTTTTACCAGATCCTTTACCTCATCTGTTGCTTTTGTCAGCTTTTGCTGAGGTGTAAGAATTTCGAGTTTTATGGTGTCTTTGAGCTTAAATTTCTGTACAGAGTCTTTTTTCTCTTTTTGAGTTTCTTCTTTGCTGTTCATCGACTCAATTTCCTGAAGAATATTGTATTTGATGAATTTTTTCCACTCGTTATACTGCTCCTGTTTGTTTGCAGGAGTTTTCTTAAGTTTAGGCTCTAGAATCAATGTTTCGTCTTCTTCAAGATTGATTGGTTTCGTAAAAATATCCTGCGTCATCTTATCAATTTCATCTACTCTTTGGTATAATCTATCAATCGTAAGCTTGTAAAATGTAAGATCTCCCTGATTAATGTAATCGTCCAGCTTGGTTTCATGCTTTGCAAATTCATCCATATCAGACTGAAGAAAATATCTTTTTGCAGGATCTGCCAATTCAAAATAATGCTTGTAAACATCTTTAGAATACGCATCATTGATAGGTTTTGGGCTGTAATGTAAGTAAGAAAGAGTATTTTTAACACTCACCATAATCGTCTGCATCTTTTCATCATCATTTTGAGGCGAATTGAAACAAAACATAAGACTTGTTAATGGTATGAGGAGTAAAAATTTATTCAGTTTAAAATTTTTCCACATAAATCTATAATATATTTTATTAATTTTTTAAAATTGTTTTTAATTAGTATTGATAATTAAATTTCCGTTACAAACTATCAAAATTAATACCTTCTTTAGAATTATCAATTAGTTTTAAGTATTTTTGTTAAAATTAAATTTTTTATATGGAAAAACCACTTATTCTGGTAACAAATGACGACGGAATTACAGCTCCGGGTATCAGAAATCTTGTAGAATTTATGAATGAGATAGGAGAAGTGATTGTGGTGGCTCCCAATTCTCCGCAAAGCGGAAAAGGTCATGCAATTACCATCAATTCTACTTTAAGCTATGAAGAAGTACATTTGGACGGACCTCAATGGGATTTTTCCTGCAGCGGAACTCCGGTAGACTGTGTAAAAATGGCTTTGGATAAAATTCTTCCGAGAAGACCGGATATTGTAGTATCAGGAATCAACCACGGAGCCAATTCTTCCATCAATGTTATTTATTCGGGAACGATGTCTGCTGCTGTGGAAGGTGGTGTAGAAGGACTTCCTTCCATTGGCTTTTCTTTGCTGGATTTCAGCTGGGAAGCAGATTTCACACAGGCTAAAGAATACATTCAGGGAATTGTAAAAAAGGTGATTGATAACCCAATGCCAAAAGGTGTAGTGCTGAATGTTAACATCCCAAAACTTACGAAAGAAGAAATAAAAGGCGTAAAAATCTGTAAACAGGCGAACGCAAAATGGGAAGAAAGCTTTGATGAACGCATCAACCCGCATGGAAAAAAATATTACTGGCTTACAGGATATTTCAACAATATGGATGAATCTGAAGATGCAGATGAAACGGCTTTGGCAAACGGATACATTTCTATTGTTCCTGTAAAATTTGACCTTACTGCGTACGAATACATGAACGAATTGAATGAAATAATGAAGTTTGATTAAACTTTTTAATTTCTTTTTAAGACAGATTTCTACAAAACTTAAAAATGCAGAAATCTGTCTTTTATTTTTTATTTTTCTCTTCAATCCAGCGACTCATATATTTGGTTGAATTTAACTGATGATGCTGCAGAATGATTCCCAGGTAATTTACTGCCCGATGATCTTGAAGGTTTTCCTTGATGTTCGCAATTTTTTCCCAAAATTGGTCAACGTAAAGCTGCTTATCAAAAACCTGTTTCAGGATCTCTGCTGCATAATCGTTTGCCTGGTTCCAGACTGTTTCATTTTGATATAGCTCAACCGCTTTTTTGATAAACTTGTCGTCAGAATCTTCAATAAAACCATTCCATGGCAGATTTTTGTGCATCGCTTCTGCTCCAACCGAGCTGGTAACATTCGGCAAACCCAATTTCATGCTCTCCCATAGTTTTCCTTTCAAACCCGCACCAAAAGGAATGGGAGCGAGTAAAACACGGTATTCTTTCAAAACAGCTTCCGCAGACTCTGCTCTTCCTTTCACAACAAAACCCTCATTCTCATTATTCAGCTGAAAAACTTTTTCTGTTGCATACGCTCCGTAAATATGAAGTTCCGCATCCGGGATTAGCTTACGAATTGATTTCCAGATCGTTTTAAGCTTAATAACAGTCTGCCAATTAGGTTCGTGAAGAAAATTCCCAATGCTTACGAAATGTTTCCGCTCTAAAAAAGATGTTTTATTCTTTTCCTTTTTTTCTGTCAGAAACGGAATATAAAAGAGAATTTCAGGATTAATTCTGAACTTTTGTATCAGCAAATTCATTTCAAATTCAGAAATGATTAACGATAAATCACACCGCAAAATGGAAGCAATTTCTCTTTTAAAAATTTCATTGATGAAATCCTGATCGTTTACTTCTCTTTTTTCAATAAAAGCTTTTCTTCGTGCTTCTCTAAGGAAATGAAGGTCTTCTGTATCAAGGATTTTAATCGCTTCCGGACAATTTTCAGAAATCCGCCAACCCAGCTGTTCTTCGGTGACATATCGGTCAAAAAGGACGATGTCGGGGTTCAGAGCTTTAATTCTTTTGTCAAAACTTTCACTGTTGATTTCAATTTTTTCAACATCAATTTTCTCCGAAAACTCAATATTCTTGGCTGAAGTAAGAAATGTGATTCTGTAATTTTTTTCTCTGAACAATTCAATAAGCTGCATCATTCTGTGGCCTGCTGCCGTAGAAGCCGGTTCGGGAATAACGAGACCGATAATAACAAGATGTTTCACAAACGCAAAAGTAGTACTAAATTTTTCAAATCATCAGATTAAAGCAATCTTCATCAGAGTTAAAATAAAACCCTGTCATCTTTTCGCAATTCTTCCAGATATTTGATTTTGTCATCACGATAAAATAAATTCATGGTCTCAAAAGGAATCATTTTCAAATCTTTGTTGACGATATGTACACAGGATTTTTTTACTGCACGAACATCAAAATCATGGGCATCCATAAAATTCATAATGATGATTCTGAATAAATTATCATAATCAAGATTCGGAGCCGAAACTTCAGGAAGACAACATAATAGCTGATTGACTTTTGGTTTTACTTCATCCACTGAAATACCTGTGCTGAAAATATCTAAGAGCTGCATCTGCAAACCGGTATCCTGTTCGTAGACGATTGTATTTTTGGTTTCATTATTTAGCAGATCAGCGGGATTGATATATCTTGTTAAAGGAATAGTTTCACCTTCCAGCTTCAGAATATATCCCATTGCCAAAGCATCGGGATTACACGGAACCGGAATCAAATCATCCGAATTTAAAAGCGGAAACTGATTTAAAATTTCCTGCCTTACTTCCGTTAAAGTAATTTTTTCATGTGCCGAATCTTCTCTGTTTCTGCCTGCAATTTCCACGGGCTGAAAGGTAATTCCGCGAACGCATTTTTGCTTTAAGGCAAACTCAATAATTTTTCCTATTTCATCAATATTCTTACCTTTTTGCAGGACAATTACCAATGTTGTGGAAAGATTTAAAGCATTTAATTTTTCTAAAGCTTTCATTCGAACATCTGTCAAATCTTTCCCTCTGAAATCTTCCAGAACTTCTGGCTTAAAAGAATCAAACTGAAGGTAAATTTCAAACTCCGGTGCATAAGTTGCTAACTTTTCTGCAAAACCCGGATCATTGGCGATTCTTACACCGTTAGTATTCAACATCAAATGCTTGATAGGTTTTGACTTCGCAATATCCATGATTTTGAAAAACTCAGGATGAATAGTCGGCTCTCCTCCACTGATCTGAACAACGTCCGGTTCGCTTTCATTTTTAACAATGATATCTAACATCGCTTCAATATCTTCCAGACTTCTGTGACTTCCGTAATGTGGAGAAGACATGGCATAGCAAGTCGGACAAGTCAGATTACAACGATCTGTCACTTCTACTATAGAAAGGCAGCTATGTTGCTCATGATCAATACATAAACCACAATCGTAAGGACAGCCATACTCTACATCGTTTCCAAAATGAACAGGTGTTTCTGATGCTTTATTGTAGTTTCGTATGTTTTTATAGTACTGAACATCGGAAGCAATTTTAGTTTTAAAAAATCCGTGATCAGGACATCTTTTGGTCATGAAGACATTATCATCTTCGATGATAATTTTAGCACCGACTCTTTTAAGGCATTCCGGACACAAACTGATGGTATAATCGTAATAGGTATAGTTTCTTACTGGCATAATTTCTTTTTTTACATTCCGCCACACACAAAACCGCTAATTAATCCGCAAACTAGTAAGCAAATAATCATAATTTGCCATAGTTGTTTTTTCGTTAGTCTTTTCTTATTATTAAACTCATAAATAAATTTAACAAGAGCTGTAATCATTGCGGATATCAATAAGGCAACGATGAGAATAATTACTATTATAATTAGAACAAAGACTTCTAAACCTCCCACCTCTAAAAGCGTAAGTATTTTCATATTGTAATTGTGTTTTTAATGTTCATTAAATATATAGTGTTTTTAATAGCATAAATATAATATAATATGAACATCAGGCAAACTACTTGTATGGTTCCCAATTTTCCTATAATTTCTATTTTGGGCTTAATAAAATCCAGAAAAAACCTAAAGTTGAAATAACTCAGCATAAATATCTGAAAAACAAAACCTGAAGGATATTTATTTTTCCTCTGGATAATTTTTAAAACAATCCATAAGACCATAAGAAAAGCAATTTCGTATAACGCAACAGGATGCCGAAGATATTCATCACCTAAATGCATTCCGAAAATAAAATTGGTAGGAATTCCATATGTTTCTTCGTGAATTCCGGTCAGAAAACATCCGATTCTGCCGATCATCATTGCGAGAATCAAAGGAAAAACAATCAAATCTCCTGTGCTTTCTTTGTGACCGACAATTTTTTTTGCCCATTCTACACCCATTAAACCAAAAGCCAGTCCACCAACGATGGTATTGTTTGTCCAGAATCTTTTAAAATCAAAATCATTAAAAAACACATCCGGATTTTCTAAATTCCCAATAAGCTTTGAACCCAATAATGCTCCTGCCGTAGCTCCGATTAAGACCGCAGCAGAAGTGTTGAAGGACAGCTTTTCTTTTGACTTCCGTTTTAAATAAAAATAATACCGCATTCCGATGAAAATCCCAATGGTTTCAAGAACAGGATGTGCAAGGATTGTATGATCAAAAATCTGAAAAGTAACAGGAAAATCCATAAAACCAAATGTAAGATATTTCAAAATAAGATGAAAATGTGATTTTATCAATTAACACTTTCACAAAATCTCAAAAATCGTGAATGATTAGCATCTATTGTGATACCTCTTGGGATTTAAAATTTTCATAAAAGTTTATTTCAAAACTTATCTTTTAAATCTTTTCCTTAATTTTAATTAAAATATTTTTCCAAATTATGAGAATAGAATATGATATAAAGCTAGGGTTTAAAGATGTAATGTTTCGTCCTAAACGTTCAACGTTAAAATCTCGTTCTGAAGTTGACCTTGAGAGAGAATTTACATTCCTTCACACCCAAAAAAAATGGAAAGGAACTCCGATTATCGCTGCCAATATGGACACGGTAGGAACTTTTGAAATGGCAGCTGAACTTGCAAAAGAGAAAATAATCACTGCCATACATAAACATTATTCTGTAAACGAATGGGCTGATTTTCTGAAAGATAAAAGTGATGAATTCTACCAATACATCACATTGAGTACAGGAACCGGAAAAAGCGATGAAGAAAAAATAAAAACAATTCTCACACAACATCCAAAAATTGAGTTTCTCTGCATAGATGTTGCCAATGGTTATTCTGAGCATTTTGTACAATTTGTAAAAAAAGCGAGACAGAATTTCCCTGATAAAATTATCATTGCTGGGAATGTGGTAACGGGCGAGATGGTAGAGGAACTTCTTTTGGTGGGTGCAGATATTATAAAAGTCGGCATTGGTCCCGGCTCGGTTTGTACTACCCGAGTAAAGACAGGAGTCGGATATCCACAGCTTTCAGCAATTATAGAATGTTCTGATGCAGCTCACGGATTGAAAGGTCATATTATTGCAGACGGAGGGTGTAAAGTTCCGGGAGATGTTGCCAAAGCTTTTGGCGGAGGCGCAGATTTTGTTATGTTGGGCGGAATGTTTGCCGGTCACGATGAAAGCGGAGGCGATATGGTGGAAGAAAACGGTAAAAAATATAAGCTTTTCTATGGAATGAGCTCCAAAACTGCAATGGATAAACATTCGGGCGGAGTTGCAGAATACAGAGCTTCCGAAGGTAAAACGGTGAAAGTAGAATATAAAGGTGCCGTGTCGGAAACAATAAGAGATATTCTTGGCGGTGTTCGCTCTACCTGCACGTATGTTGGTGCTTCCACCTTGAAAGAACTGTCAAAAAGAACCACTTTTATAAGGGTTCAGGAACAGGAAAATCAGGTTTTTAAGGATTAAAATAAAAATCCCGCAAATTTTTTTGCGGGATTATATTTAATTTTCTGTTTGTTAAGTAAGCATTCCACCGTCTACATTCAGAACCTGACCGGAAATATAAGAAGACATTTCGCTTCCTAAAAACACACACGCATTAGCTACATCTTCAGGCTGCCCTCCTCTTTTCAAAGGAATTCCGTCTCTCCATCCCTGAACTGTTTTTTCGTCTAAAGCTGCGGTCATTTCAGTTTCGATAAATCCCGGAGCAATTGCATTACAACGGATATTTCTTGATCCCAGTTCTAAGGCAATAGATTTTGTAAATCCGATAACACCTGCCTTAGAAGCGGCATAGTTTGCCTGTCCTGCATTACCTTTTACTCCTACTACAGAAGTCATATTGATGATAGAACCAGATTTTGCCTTCATCATCGGTTTAATTACCGCTTTAGTAAGGTTGAATACAGAGTCCAGATTTACTTTGATAATGGTATCCCAATCTTCTTTTGACATTCTCATCAACAAATTATCTTTTGTAATGCCTGCATTGTTGACCAAAATATCAATTTTTCCAAATTCAGTCATTACTTCATCTACTAATTTTTGAGCCGCTTCAAAATCTGAAGCATCAGACTGATAACCTTTAATTTGAGTTACAGAACTTAAAGCAGTTTCTAATTCTTTTGCTTTTTCTACAGAGCCTGCGTAAGTAAATGCTACTTTTGCTCCTTGCTGAGCAAAAATTTCTGCAATACCCTTTCCGATTCCTCTTGTAGCTCCGGTAATTAGTGCTACTTTTCCTTCCAATAGTTTCATATATAATATTATAAAGTTTTTCAAATTTATAAAAAAAGCTCACAATAAATTGTGAGCCTACGTTCTTTTTTTATAGTGCACCTATATATCTAGTATACAAAGGCACTTTCTTTTGCAAAGATATGATTTATTTTGTATTAAACATAATTAATCCTGATTTTTCACTATAAATTTCAAATGCTTCATGACAATTCTGAAATTTTTTTAGACAATCATTGATTTCAATTTCAAAATCATTTTTACGATTAGAGGAAATTTGATTTAAAACATATGAAATAGTTTTTACAATAACTCCTAAATTGCTTCTATTATCATCTTTATACATTATGGATGGAATGGTTGGCAAACTTGTTGGCAAATAATAATTGTATAATATCGCAGCATGAGCACATCTATTTCTTATATGGACTAAACCTTTAAAAGTTTTATTGAACTTAATTATTGGCTTAATTCCTAACTTTTCAGATATTCTTTCCTTAATTTCTTCATTTTTTATATTCTGATAAATCTTAAAGATTGATCCAAATGGAAAATTTTCAAGCGTTTTCCAAGCTGGTGCATATTTGCTACTAGGATATTTTCTATGATGATTTTTTATTACGTAATGTTTTAATTTAAAATCTTCATTATAATGATTATCAAAATCTTTAATAAAAGAATTCTCCATTACTTCATCATTTACAAACCATAATGAATCATCTTTATATTTTACCGAAACATAATAAACAAGTGATGTTCTAAAATTTATTTCAATTCGATTTAAATACTTAATTAAGATATATCTTATATCGTTATCTAGATAATAAAGATCAATAATCGTTTGAAATTTTGTTTTTTCAATAAAACGATGCGAACCTGTTCCGTCTCTTAAATCATACCAATAAAATCCTAATCGATAGTACCCAATATCTAATAAAATCTCTTTTATTTTTTGAGTTGTAAAACCTTCAAAACATAAACCTCTACTTTTTAGTAGATCTATTTGCTCATCGATTGATAAAGCTATATTTCCCATAATTAATTATTTGACAGAATTATTCACTACCAAAACAATCTCTCCTTTCAAAGTTTTGCTTTTAGAAAATTCAATTAATTCATCAATTGTTCCGCGTTTAGTCTCTTCAAATTTTTTTGAAATCTCGCGGCTTAAGCTTACTTTGGTTTCTTCACCGAAAAACTCTTTGATCTGTTCCAAAGTAGTATTGATTTTATGAGGGCTTTCATACAAAACAATCGTTCTTCTCTCTTCCGCAAGCTGTTTCAGTTTAGTTTGCCGTCCTTTTTTCTGTGGAAGAAAACCTGCAAACAGAAATTCATTATTGGGAAGACCGGAAACCACTAAAGCCGGAATTAAAGCCGTTGCTCCGGGAAGGCAAATCATCTCAATATTATGATCTGATCCTGCTTTTGCCAGTAAATAACCCGGGTCTGAAATTCCCGGTGTTCCTGCATCAGTGATGATCGCAATATTTTGCTCGTTTTTAAGATCAGTAATTATTTTTTCTGTAGCCTGATGTTCATTGTGTAAATGATAGGATTTCAGAGGTTTAGCTATTTCAAAATGTTTCAGGAGAATTCCCGAAGTTCGGGTATCTTCACAAAGAATATAATCCACTTCTTTCAGGGTTTTTATTGCTCTGAAAGTCATATCATCTAAATTTCCTACAGGAGTAGGTACAAAGTATAGGATTCCGCTCAAAACTACATAAATTTATTTTCTACCAACAGCCAAAGTCTTTGGGCATATTCATCTACCTTATCCCATTTTTTATCATAATAGAGGTCACTGAGATACTCTTTGGCTTCTTCAAGATTTTTACATCTGTTGAGTTCTGAAATAGCATTATTCAAATCTGTCTGGCTGCCTCCGAAAAGTATTTTTGTAAAAGCAAGCCTGTCATTTAGATCCAATCTAAACTCAGGTCTTGGTTTTGGGGCTTCCATAAAGTCGGTTGGAATATTGCTTTTTAACAAACTACCTGCATCCTCTTTCATAACCGAAGTTTCTGGCTTTTCTTCTTTTTCTCTTTCCAGAGGGTCATCATCAAACAAAGTCTGGATAGATTTCAGCCCTCTTATATTCGCCAGTTTTATTTTCTTTTCGTTTTTATAGGCTTCAATATTTTCAAAACTCTGATCCGAAAGAGGTGTCTCTCTTACAGTTTCGGAAACCGGATTCTCAATATCTATAACTTTGCTTCTATCAGATTCATCACCTATATCTTCCTGATTTTGAAAATCTTTTTTTATTTCATCTAACACAGTTTCTACGTTAGAGTTTTCAGTAATTATTTCTTCCTGATTCAGTTTTACAGCATCAGAAATATCATGATTTTCTGTTTCTTCGATCAGGATATCTTCTTCTTCTTCGTAATGATCGGAATCAAAAATGTCAGCAATTTTTTCTGAAATTTCCGGCTGGTTTTGTTGCTGAATATCAGCTTCACTCAATTGTTCCGTAGAACTGTTTTTTTCAGAAAACTCTTCATCTTCTTGTTTAAAATTATCTTCAGGTTCGGCATTTTCCAGAATCCTTTCTTCGTCCACAAAACTTAGAACAAGGTCTTTATTATCCGGCTCTTCTTCCTCAATTTCATTCAGCTCATTATTAAATACAGCTTCTTCCTCAAGATGATCCGAAATTTCATCAGAAACAAAATCTGTGGCAGCTTCGGGTTTATTTTCTTCAACAAAGTTAACTAGTTCCTCATGCAGATCACTTTCGATAATTTCATTGATCTGGTGATTAAAAATAGCCTCTTCTTCTTTTACTTCAGTGCTATTTTCAGATTCTGAAGGATACTCACTGCCAATCTCATTCAGCTCATTATTAAATACAGCTTCTTCTTCGAGATCTTCATTTTGAACAAAATGTTGTGGCTTTTCAGAATACAATTGATTATCAAAATTCCGGAGATTCTTGTTTAAAAGTTTTAAAAAAGAAATCTTCTCTGCAAGATCATCAGCAAGATCGTGCTTTGAAATCAGCTCTTCGACGTTATTTACGCCGCTCAGAATATGAATGATATTCCTTGATTCGGAAAAAATCTTATCCTTTAAATCTTGAATGTTCTGCATTGTAGATTCTTATTAAAATTGCTTACTTTTGATGTTAAAATATTACGGCTAATTTAACAAATGTTTTTAGAAAATACAATTAATCATTCCAAACAGAGCGGTTGGATGGAAGTTATTTGTGGCTCAATGTTTTCCGGAAAAACCGAAGAGTTGATCCGAAGACTCAGAAGAGCAGAAATGGCGGGGCAGAATGTGGAAATTTTTAAACCGAAAATCGATGTACGGTATTCTGAAGACGATGTAATTTCCCATAACCAAACTAAAATACGAAGCACACCTGTAGAAAATCCTAACGAAATCCTGCTTTTGGCTTCTAATTGCGCCGTTGTAGGAATAGACGAAGCTCAGTTTTTTGATGGAAGTGTTGTAGATGTAGCCAATCAGTTAGCCAACAGCGGAATAAGAGTTGTCATAGCCGGTCTTGATATGGATTTTTTGGGTCGTCCTTTCGGTCCTATGCCGAATTTAATGGCAACTGCAGAATATGTGACAAAAGTTCACGCAATCTGCAGAAGAACCGGAAATCTTGCTAATTATTCGATGAGAACATCGGCGGGAAAAGATCTTGTAGAACTCGGAGAAACAGAAGCTTATGATGCAGTGAGCAGAAGAGTTTTTGTGGATGAAGTTTTGAATAAAAAATAATTTAATATCAAATTAATTATTATTTTTGTTTAAATATTAATAGTAAAAACTATCATAAAATGATATTGGAAATCAAAAACTATATCAAAATCAGCAATTCTATTGATGAAATTCTGAAAAACTCTCCGTTTAAGATGAAATATATCATTGAAAAAAGCGGAATATCTGAACCTACATTTTTCAGAAAAATGAAAGAAAAAAAATTTCTTCCTGAAGAATTGCTGAAGATTGCAGAAATTATTGAACCGGAAAAAATTTCGCATGATGATATTCTCAAAGCTATTCAGGAAGGTTTAGATGACGTAAAAAACGGAAGGATAACCGAACATCTGGAAGTAATGACCGAAGTAAAGGCAAGAATTGCAAAAAAGAAAAATGAATATTTTTTGGACAAATAGAGCCAAATCGGATTTAGAAATTTTAGAAGATTTTCTTATTAAAAATTGGGGGTTTGATGTTTTGGAAGATTTTTATGAAATTTTAGAAAGAAAAATTTCTCTGCTTGAAAATGGAAATCTTATTCATCAAAAATATGAAGATACAGAGTTTCACAAATTACTAATTACGAAACACAACTCTATCATTTACGAAATTTCAGAAACTCAAATAAATCTTTTAAATATGATTAATAATTTCCGAAATCCTGATTCTAATTATAACTTAATTACAGAAAAGTAGTTTATGAACTACACGACAAACCATATTGCAGAAATCACCAATGCGAAGATTATTGGAGAAAGAAATATATTGATCAAAAATATAGCTTTCGACAGCAGAACGATTTATTCTACTAAAAATACAGCATTTATAGCGATCAATACTCCAAAAAATTCAGGAGAAAAGTTCATTGAATCTGCGGTCGACCGTGGAATAAACGTCATCATTTCCGAACATCATTATCCTCAGTTTGAAAATATCACATGGATTATTGTTGAAAATTGTGTGGAATTTCTTCAGAAATTAGCAAAATTTCATTTTGAAAATTCTCACATAAAATCTGTAGGAATTACAGGAAGCAACGGAAAAACGATTCTAAAAGAATGGCTTTATCAATGTCTCTGGAACGAATTTTCTACAGTAAAAAGCCCAAAAAGTTTTAATTCTCAGATTGGTCTTCCGCTTTCTCTTCTCCAGATCAATGATTCTCACAAGCTCGGAATCTTTGAAGTAGGCATTTCGGAACCGGACGAAATGGAAAAACAGGAAAATATTTTTCATCCACAAATTGGTTTGTTAACACATATCGGAACTGCTCATCTTGCAAATTTTAAATCTGAAGAAGAGTTGATTGATGAGAAAATCAAACTTTTCAAAAATTCAGAAGTCATTATTTATAATGGCAATAACCCATTGGTTGACAAAAAAATAAAAGAATTATATTCAAGTAAAAAATTAATTTCATACGGCTTTAAAGATCACAATCAGGTTTATTACAAAAACAATGTATCTAAAAATGAAGATATTGTTGTTAAATATTTGGATGAAGAAATTTCATTTCCTGTACATCAGAGAGATGAGGCTACTTTAAGCAATGCTCTAGCGTTAATAGCAGTATTAAAGGAATTAGGACTCGAAAATCAAAAGATCATCGAAAAAATCAATGCTTTGAAAGCTGTTGAAATGAGATTGGAAGCCATTGAGGGAATCAAAGGCAATATGATCATCAATGATTCTTTCAATCTTGATCTTGACTCTCTGAAAACGGCTCTTCAGTTTCTGAAAGAATATAAAAAACCAAAAAAGTCTTTAATTTTAACCGATATTATTGGCGTAAATGCCAATTCAGAAGCACTTTATGAGGAAGTTTCAGATTTAGTAAACGAACAAAAATTCAATTTTATTTTCTTAATCGGACATGAAATTTCTAAATTTAGTGACTTATTTAAAACTAAAACCTTTACTTTTATTAATACTCAGGAATTAATTGAAAGTAAACATCTTACAGAACTTGAAAACCAGCTCATCCTTCTAAAAGGAGCAAGGAAATTTGAAATTGAAAAACTTAAAGATATCCTTGAGCTCAGAAAACATGATACCGTTTTAGAAATTAATCTCAATGCTATTCTCCATAATATCAATTACCATAAATCTCTGCTGAAACCTTCTACAAAAATGATGGCAATGGTAAAAGCAAATGCTTATGGATTAGGAAGTTATGAAATTTCAGAATTTTTGCAGCATCATCATATTGATTATCTTGGAGTTGCATTTGTTGATGAAGGGATTGAGCTTCGAAAGAAAGGAATTACTGTACCAATTATTGTGATGAATCCGGAGCAACACAGCTATGATGCCATTATTCAGTATAATCTTGAACCTGAAATCTACAGTTTCAGAGTTTTAGAATTGTTTTATAAAACAGTTCAGAAATCAGGTTATGATAAAAAATATCCCATTCACATAAAACTGGAAACCGGAATGCACCGTCTTGGTTTTAAAGATCATGAACTCAATGAACTCGGCAATATTCTGGCTAATAAAAATCTGAAAGTTCAAAGTATTTTCAGCCATCTTTCGTCTTCAGATCTACCTGATGAGAAAGAATTTACTCTGAATCAGCTAAAAACTTTTGAAAAAAATTCAATTTATTTAATAGAAAAACTGGGCTATACTCCTATCAGACATATACTCAATTCATCAGGAATTACAAATTATACCGAGCATCAGCATGATATGGTGAGAATAGGTATTGGAATGCTTGGTGAATCCTCAGATTCTGAGATTCAAAAACAATTACGCTCTGTTGTAAGCTTCAAAACAGTTATTTCTCAGATTTCTGTAGTTGAAAACGGAGAATCTGTGGGTTACAGCAGAAGATTTAAAACGAATCATCCTACAAAAATTGCTACAATACCTGTAGGTTATGCCGACGGAATACCAAGATTGATCGGAAATCAAGTTGGAAATGTAGGCATCAATAAAACTTTGGCTCCTATCGTGGGAAGTATTTGTATGGATATGATGATGATCAATATAGATCACATAAACGATATAAAAGAAGGAGACACAGTTACAATTTTTAATGCAAAACCTAGTTTAAAAGAATTTGCAGCCTATTGCGAAACAATTACTTACGAAGTTTTAACATCCATTTCGCCTCGAGTGAAAAGAATTTATGTAAAAGATTAAAGCCTATGAAAAAGTTCCTGATTTTACTTTTCATATTAGAGATATTTTTTCTTAACGCTCAGGTTAAGAAAAATCTTGTTATTCCGAAAAATCCTAAGATAGGACTATCTTTAGCCGGTGGCGGAGCAAAAGGTTTTTCTCATATCGGAGTGCTAAAAGTTCTGGATTCTTTAGGCGTAAAGGTCGATTATATATCAGGAACGAGCATGGGTGCTATTGTTGGAGGATTATATGCAGCAGGATATACCGGTAAAGACATTGAAAAAATTGTCATGGATACCGACTTCTACTCTCTCATCAGAGATCCGAAATCACGTAAGGAAAGTACATTTTTCAATAAGTCTGTTGATAAATACCTATTCACAATCCCACTCCAAAATGGAAAAATTACTTTGCCTTCTTCAATAAGTTCCGGACAAAAGAATGTTTATCTGTTAAAAGAATTATTTAAAAATGTCTCTACAATAGATGATTTTTCGAAGCTTCCGATCCCTTTTATGTGCGTAGCAACAAATCTGGAAAGCGGTAATATGGAAATTTTTGAAAAAGGAGATCTGGTACAGTCTATTATGGCAAGTTCTGCCTTTCCTTCTTTGATGGATCCTGTAAAAATTGGTGACAGTATTTATATTGACGGCGCAATGACAGTTAATTATCCTTCAAAACCATTAAAAGATAAAGGAATTGACATTGTTATCGGTGTAGATCTGAATCAGGATTTATCTAAAAGAGAAGATTTAAACAACATAATTTCTATTCTCAATCAGATTATAGATTTTGGAATCAAAAAAGATACAAGAAGACAATATAAGTTTACCGATATTAATATTAAGCCTAATCTTACAGGAATGACTGCAACAAGCTATGATGATAAGAAAAAAATTCTTGATAGCGGTTTTGTAGAAGGTCTTAAATATACTGAAATTCTGGATCAGCTCCCGAAAAGAAACTTCGACCGTCTTAGACAGCCCGTAAATCCAATATTTTCAAATGTCTATAAGATAGATAGCGTTGTGATAGATGGAGGAAGAATCTACGGCAAAAACTATGTTTTAGGAAAGATGGGACTGCGGCTGCCATCAATGCAGACCTACGGAAGCATCAATCGAGGAATTGATAAGCTCATTGCGACCAATAATTATAGTTTTATCAATTATGATATTCTTTCTTCCAATAGTTCCAATTATCTCAAACTTTATGTAAATGAAGATGAAACAAGACATTTTCTGAAAGTCGGTCTCCATTATGATGAAATATTTAAAACAGGATTGCTGATGAATTATTCAGCAAAGAGACTTTTATTTAAAAATTCTAATCTCTCATTTGATGTTATTGTAGGAGATAACCCCAGATATTATCTAAATTATTTTATTGATAATGGGTATATTCCAGGTTTTGGAATTTATTCTTCCGGTATGAGTTTCGATATTAAAGATATGAACAATTACAATATAGACCAATGGGAATGGCTTAGAAACGAAGCTTACATACAATCTATCTGGAGAGACAAATTTGCTATTGGAGGTGGACTTAGCTATGATTACTTTGAAGCAGAATCAAATGGAACAAATAAAAGATATAACAGATTTCTTAATCCGTATGTGTTTTTGAAAAGTGATACCCAAAACGACAGAGATTTTGCCACTCAGGGAATTTATATTAATGCTGAAGGTAAAGTAGTAGACCTTTTAAAATCCGAAGTAGAGAAAAGAATTGTTCAAGTAAAGGCTGATATTAAAATCAATATTCCCATTTCAAGACAATTTACTTATAAGCTTAATTTATATGGTGGAATTACAATAGGCGAAAATACTCCGCAATTTTATAAATACAGATTGGGAGGAGTTTTTGAACAGAATATTATTAATTTCAAATCTTTTTCCGGTTTTTATTTTGCTCAGCTACATTCGAATAATGCTGTTTTAATATCTAATGATATACAATTTAAATTCAATAAAAACTATTTTCTAACCGGTAATTTTTCTTTTGCAAATTTATCTGATGATATTAGTTTTGAAGATACCGTAAAGCTTAATTACAGTTCTGCCGGTATCACTGCAGGATACAAATCGCCTTTCGGACAAATAAAAATAAATTTTAGCCATTCACTTAAAATTAATCAAAAAGGAATATTCAGTGTAATTTTAGGACACTGGTTTTAAATCATGATACAATATTTTTACGAAAACATTACAGCATCTGTAGATCAGAAATATATTACCTGGCTTCAGAATATTATTCTTTCAGAGCAAAAAAAAATTGGGGAAATCCATTATATTTTTTGTGATGACGATTACTTACTTAAGGTAAATCAGGATTATCTGCAACATGATTATTATACAGATATTATCACTTTTGATTATGTAAAAGGTAAAACTATAAGCGGTGAGATTTTCGTATCTTTGCAACGCATTTCAGACAATGCTTCTACCCTATTCAAAGATTACGAAGAAGAACTAAGAAGAGTATTGGCACATGGAATTCTTCATCTCTGCGGTTACAAAGACAAATCTGAAGAAGAAGAAATAGAAATGCGAAACAAAGAAGATTATTATTTAAATACATATTCTGAATAATATCTTTTATTAGGAGCTTAATCCCGCTCTCCGCACTCGCTATTTTTCTTTTAAAAGAAAAATGAGCTCAAACAATTGCTTCGATCGGGGCTAAAATGCCCATTTAAAGGGTTTTTTAAGCGTACTAATCAATAAATGTTTCACGTGAAACATTGAGGATAAAAAATAAAAATAAGCTTTAATAAGCAATAGAAATGATATCAGAAATATATGACGTAATCGTCGTAGGAGCAGGTCACGCAGGTTGCGAAGCAGCAGCAGCAGCAGCTAATCTGGGTTCTAAAACCTTACTCGTCACGATGAATATGCAAACCATAGGACAAATGAGCTGCAATCCTGCAATGGGAGGCATTGCCAAGGGACAGATCGTTCGTGAAATAGACGCAATGGGGGGTTATTCAGGAATTATAGCAGACAAATCTGCTATCCAGTTCAAGATGCTCAATCTTTCAAAAGGTCCTGCAATGTGGTCTCCGAGAACACAGAATGACAGAATGCTCTTTGCAGAAGAATGGCGTTTAGCTTTAGAAAATACACCGAATCTTGATTTTTTTCAGGATATGGTGAAACAGCTGATTATAGAAAACAATAGGGTTACTGGTGTAATTACTTCATTGGGAATTGAAATCAAAGGACATTCTGTAGTTTTAACTAATGGAACTTTCCTTAATGGTTTGATTCACGTTGGAGACAAACAATTAGGCGGCGGTAGAATGGGTGAACCAAGAGCTTTTGGGATTACAGAACAATTAGTCTCACTAGGATTCGAAGCTGGAAGAATGAAGACCGGTACTCCACCTCGCGTAGATGGAAGAAGTCTTGATTACTCCAAAATGGAAGAACAAAAAGGAGACGAAAATCCACAAAAATTCAGTTACTTAGATACGCCAAAGTTGACTAAACAACTAAGCTGTCATATAGTGTATACTAACGAAACAGTCCATGACATTTTACGTGAAGGTTTCGACAGAAGTCCTATGTTCAATGGGACTATTCAAAGTTTAGGACCAAGATATTGCCCAAGTATTGAAGATAAAATTAACCGTTTTGCAGAGAGAAATAGACATCAGCTATTTGTTGAGCCAGAAGGATGGAAAACTGTAGAAATCTATGTAAATGGCTTTAGTTCATCTCTTCCTGAAGATGTTCAAATAAAAGCAATGAAGCACATTCCTGGATTTGAAAATGTAAAAGTGTTTCGTCCTGGTTATGCTATTGAATATGACTATTTTCCACCTACTCAATTAAAGCATACTTTAGAAACAAAATTAATTGAAAATCTATACTTTGCCGGACAGATAAATGGTACAACAGGCTATGAAGAAGCAGCCGGACAGGGCTTAATTGCAGGTATTAACGCTCACAACAAGGTAAAGGAAAAAGAAGAATTTATTTTAAATAGAGACGAAGCTTATATTGGCGTTCTTATAGATGATTTAATTACTAAAGGAACAGAAGAACCTTACAGAATGTTTACTTCCAGAGCAGAATATAGACTGCTTTTAAGACAAGATAATGCTGACATCCGTTTAACACAAAAAGCTTTTGATTTAGGATTAGCAAAGCAGGAAAGGTTAGTAAGAGTACATGAAAAAGTGTCTAAAAGTGAGGAACTTGAAAGCTTCCTTAGAGAAACTTCTTTAAAACCAGGGATGATAAATCCCATTTTAGAAAGTATTGAAAGCAGTCCTGTAGATCAGGCATATAGAGCCGCTCAGATTTTAACCAGACCTCACATGAATTTGAATAAACTTGAGGAACTTGATTTTATCAAAGAAGTATCTTCTCTATATGATGATGAAGTAAGAGAGCAGGCCGAAGTAAATATCAAGTACAAAGGTTATATTGAAAAAGAGAAAGAAAATGTAGCTAAGCTAAATCGTTTGGAAAATGTTAAGATTCCAGAAGATTTTGATTATTTGCAAATTTCGAGTCTTTCTTCTGAAGCAAAACAAAAAATGAATAAACTAAAACCAAAAACAGTTGCACAGGCAGGAAGAATCAGCGGAGTATCACCTGCAGACATTAATGTATTACTAGTTTATTTAGCCAAATAATTACAAATGTTTCACGTGAAACATTCACTAAATAAAGTTCAAAAATAAAGTTTAAAAATAGCTGATTTTGAACTTGAATCTTTTTTAATTTTATGAAAATAAAAGACCATTTTCTCACTCAGGAAGAATTTGAAATTATAGAAACAAATACAAAAGGTGTTTATAAAACCTCCCCTATTCCTTCCGATATTTCAAAATATTATGAAAGTGAAGACTACATATCACATCATCAGGATTCCGGAAGCCTTAAAGAAAAGCTATATAAATTTCTGCAGTCTTTTAATCTACAGTATAAAAAGACTATTCTTTTAGATAGAATAAATAAAGGGTCAAGAGTTTTAGACTATGGTTGCGGAGCTGGAGAATTTGTAAAATATATTGAAACCAATTTCATAACCTACGGTTTTGAACCAGATAAAGATGCAAGAAATGCAGCTCAAAATAAAATTTCTAAAGCAGTTATTTTAGACAATATTCAATCTATTGAAGATAACAGCTTGGATGCAGTTACATTATGGCATGTGTTTGAGCATATAGAAAATCAGGATGAAATGCTGGAAATTTTTAATAAAAAATTAAAAGAAAAAGGTCTGCTCATTATTGCAGTTCCTAATCCTACTTCTTATGATGCCCAACACTATAAAGAATTTTGGGCAGCTTATGACGTGCCAAGACACATTTATCATTTCTCAAAAAAAGGAATGGAAAATTTGATTGCAAATAAACCAAACTGGAAACTGAGAAAAATTAAACCTTTAGTATTAGATTCCTATTATATCTCAATGCTAAGCGAAAAATATAAAAAATCTTCACTATTTTGGATTAAAGCAGCAATATACGGAACGATTTCTAACGTAAAAGCAGTATTTTCCAACGAATTTTCAAGTTTGATATATATTATCGAAAAAAGATAGAAAATAGATTTTTAAGCCATTTATGGAGGTCAATTTTCCGTATTTTTAATTAAAAATACAGAATTTAAAAAATTTTATGGTTTAAAACTAATTACCATAGTTAGTTTTTGAGCATTTATAAATTTTCTAAAAAGAATTATAGAAAATAAATTGTAATTTAAAATTTCAACAAACAACTACATATTGAAAAATAAAATAGTCTGCCTAAAAATTAAGCAGACTATTTTTTATAAAATGAAATAGATTAATTGTTAATCGCAGCAACACCCGGAAGCTCCAACCCTTCCAAACTTTCAAGCATTGCACCTCCGCCGGTTGAAACATAGCTTACTTTGTCGGCATAACCAAATTGTTTTACAAAAGCAACACTATCCCCTCCTCCAACTAAAGAAAATGCACCTAACTTAGTTGCCTCTGCGATACTGTCTCCTAATGCTACAGTTCCGCCTGCGAAATTAGGCATTTCGAATACACCGATAGGACCGTTCCATAAAATTGTTCTGGAGTTTAATAGAACATCATTAAATTGCTCTCTTGATTGGGTTCCAGCATCCAATCCCATCCATCCTTCCGGAATTTCATAAATATTAACTTCTTTTCTTTCAGCATCATTATTGAAAGTTTCAGCGATTATCGTGTCTGAAGGAAGATATACTTTAACATTATTTTCTTTTGCTTTTTCCAGAATTTCCAATGCTAAATTGAGTTTGTCCTCCTCTACCAAAGATGTTCCTATCTTACCACCTAAAGCTTTAATGAAAGTAAATGCCATTCCTCCGCCAATGATTAAATTATCAACAGCAGGTAAAATATTTTCTATGATTGTAATTTTTGTAGAAACTTTAGAACCTCCAAGAATAGCTGTTACAGGTTTTTCACCAGATTTCAAAACTTTATCAATCGCTTTAAGTTCATTTGCCATTAAAATACCGAAAAATTTAGTTGAAGGAAAAAACTGAGCGATTACTGCCGTAGAAGCATGTGCTCTGTGAGCTGTTCCGAAGGCATCATTTACATACGCATCTCCCATTTTTGACAATTGCTCTGCAAATTTTACATCTCCTTTTTCCTCTTCATTATGAAATCTAAGATTCTCAAGCAAAAGAATTTCACCCATTTGTAATTCTGATGTTGCTTTTTCTGCCTGTTCTCCGATGCATTCATCTACAAACTTCACTTCTTTACCCAAAACTTCTGAAACTTCATTTACAATATATTTCAATGAAAACTCATCCTTTCTTTCTCCTTTCGGTCTTCCTAAATGGGCCATAAGAATTACAGAACCTCCATCAGAAAGAATCTTATCTACAGTAGGTTTCACCGCTACAATTCTGGTATTGTCGGTTACTTTAAGCTGATCATCCTGCGGAACATTAAAATCTACTCTTACCAGAGCTTTTTTTCCATTGAAATTGTAATCGTTGATCGTTTTCATATAGTTTAAAATATTGTATGAGTTATATTGAGTCTAAAAGAAATCTTGCATTTACTATTTGATTCTTTTAAATTTTACTTTCACAAATGTATGATTTTAAATTTTCGGAGGAAACGGAAACTTCTAAAAGTTTTCAAAAAAAATAAGCAACCCGTTCATTCAATAATCAACATTAATTTCTTTTTTTTAAAATAAAAGAATGAGTTATGTTGTTGAGTGTTGTGAATTTCGGGGATAAGTTTTCACATAAAACTTCATCACATAAAAATGATCTTAAACTCATAAATAATCCACATTATAATAACTTATAAATGTGGTTATTTCTATTCTTACTAACAATTATGGATAACTTTATTGATCAGCTGTTTATTAGTAAAAAGATTATGGAAAAAAATAATAATACCCGAAAAAAGTTTTTAAAAAGTTTTTGAATTTTTTTTGGATGGATATTTCATTACGAATTTTTATAAAGCAAAAAAACACTATTTTCAACAAAGTTTTCCACACTTATTCACATTGCTCTTAACAATTTATAAGGGTTTAATTAACAATTAAGGAATAATAAGCTTTTTTAAAAATATGATCATCAGTTTCGTTTCATTTTCAGATACTTATGAGATTCAATAGGTTTGTAAAAATTATTTATTGAGAAATCTGATTTAAATTATAATGGACTGCGAATTATCAGATTTTAGAAAAATCTGTTTGCTTTGTAATGTATAAGTAAGAATAATGAGAGTCTAAAATAAAATTAAAAATAATTTTAAAACTAAAAATTTAGTTAATTAAAATGACTATAATATTAGATTTTATAAATAATAATACCTAAGATTTACCGTAACTTTGTCAGATAAATCTACTATATCAAGTAAAAAATTAAAAATGAAAAGAAAAATTGCTATAGCAGCTGACCATGCCGGTTTTGAATACAAAGAAATCGTCAAGAAACATTTGGAAGAAAATTTTGAAGTTCAGGATTTCGGAACTTTCTCTACAGATTCTGTCGATTATCCGGATTTTGTACATCCTGCTGCAACTTCTGTAGAAAATGGAGAAAACGAATTCGGAATTCTCATCTGCGGAAGCGGAAACGGGGTGCAAATTACCGCCAACAAACACCAGAAAATAAGATGTGCATTATGCTGGATGCCGGAAATTGCGGAATTGGCGAGACAGCATAACGACGCCAATATGATTTCTATCCCGGCAAGATTTATCGCAAAAGAAGTTGCCATAGAAATAGCAAAAAGGTTTCTCTCTACCGATTTTGAAGGTGGAAGACATCAGACAAGGGTAGATAAAATAGCATACTGCTAAAATATAAAGGCTTGTAATTCGGTTTACAAGCCTTATTTATTTTTAAGTTGTATATTTGTAACTCACAACAGAATTTACCAGACTGTTGTCTTCTCTAAAATTTTAGATGATCTTAAAAAATGATCGGAAAGTTTTCCTCGCACTTCTCCATATTTATTATAAATTTATAGAAAGATTATTACAAGATCCTATTTGATTTATTTCTGTACGGTTGAGCAGAAAATTATTGGCAAGGAAAATGATGAATTTTAATCATAATAAGTGTAATTTCATACAACTGAATATTCCAAGATAATGGTGGAATATATTTGAATTAATTAAAAAAATGGCAAAAAAGAAAAAATATATAAGTCAGAAAAACGACCATAAATTGATGGAAATCGGGAGATTAATCATGAGATTTATGAATCAGAATCAAACAAAGCTATACAATTACAAACAAATCTCAGACGGGATAGATTATAAAAATCCCAGACAGCGTGAGATGGTAATTCAGGCTTTGCACAAATTATTAGCAAACCAAAGAATAAAAGAAACCGAGAAAGGAAAATTCAGTATTAATCTTAATATTGAAGGCACTTTAACAGGAACTATTGATTTCAATCAAAGCGGGAACGCTTATGTTACGGTAGAAAATTTAAAAGATGATATTTTCATCCATTCAAAGAATGTGAAAGATGCTTTGCAAGGCGATACCGTATTAATTGTCACTTACAATTTCAAAGGTAAAAAACTGGAAGGTTCTGTTTTGGAAGTTATAGAAAGAAAAAGATCAGAATTTGTAGGAACATTTCAATTGGTTACTCACAAAGAATTTGGTTTTGTAGTTTGTGATAAAAAGACCATCAACACCGATATATTTATTCCGAAAGGTAAAATAAACGGTGCAGAAAATGGCAATAAAGTCATTGTAAAAATGACCGAATGGAAACCTGGAGATAAAAATCCCGAAGGAGAAATTCTACAGGTTCTCGGAAATCCCGGAGAACATGAAACTGAGATCCACTCTATTCTTGCAGAATATGGTTTGCCATACGATTTCCCTGAAGAGGTGGAAATAGATGCTGATAAAATAGACCGCAGAATTACCGATGAAGAGGCAGCAAAACGCTGGGATATGCGTGACGTACTCACTTTTACAATAGACCCGAAAGATGCAAAAGATTTCGATGATGCACTATCAATCAGAAAATTAGAAAACGGAAACTGGGAAGTAGGAGTTCACATTGCAGATGTTTCTCATTATGTGGTTCCGGGAACGATTCTGGATGACGAAGCGTATCAGAGAGCAACATCTGTTTATTTGGTAGACCGTGTTGTACCGATGCTTCCTGAAGTTTTAAGCAACGATGTCTGTTCACTTCGTCCGAATGAAGATAAATATACATTTTCTGCTGTTTTTGAATTAAATGACAAAGCAGAAGTTAAGAAAGAATGGTTCGGAAGAACGGTTATTCATTCCGACAGAAGATTTACTTACGAGGAAGCTCAGGAAAGAATTGAAACGAAAGAAGGCGATTTGCAGGAAGAAATCAATGTTTTGGACAGCTTGGCTAAAATTGTGCGTGGAGAACGTATCAGAAATGGCGCAATTACGTTTGACAGAAGCGAAGTTCGGTTCAATTTGGATGAAAATAATCAGCCGATCGGTGTGTATTTTAAAATCAGTAAAGACTCAAATCACCTGATTGAAGAATTTATGCTTTTGGCCAATAGAAAAGTTTCGGAATTTGTATCGCTGAAAAAAGGAAGACCGAATGGAAATACCTTTATTTACAGAGTTCACGATGATCCGGATCCGGCAAAACTGGAAGCTTTAAGAGATTTTGTTTCCACTTTCGGATATAAAATGGATTTGGCAAACACCAAAAAAGTTGCTGAATCTTTAAATAATTTATTGAAAGATGTGAAAGGTAAAGGAGAAGAAAACATGATCGAAACTTTAGCAATGCGAAGTATGAGCAAGGCCATCTACTCTACCGAACCAATCGGTCACTATGGTTTAGGATTCGATTATTACTCGCACTTCACCTCTCCTATCCGCCGTTATCCGGATTTGCTTGCACACAGATTGTTGCAGCATTATCTGGATGGAGGAAAATCTCCCGACAAAAACGAGCTGGAAGAAAAAGCAAAACACTGCAGTGCAATGGAACGATTGGCAGCAGATGCAGAAAGAGATTCTATTAAATTTATGCAGGTAAAATTCATGGAAAAACATCTGGGCGAAACTTTCACAGGAGTAATTTCAGGAGTTGCAGAATTTGGTTTTTGGGTTGAAATTCCTGAAAATGGAGCGGAAGGATTAATTAAATTAAGAGATTTAATGGATGATTCTTACACGTATGATAAATCAACTCATGCAGTTTACGGAAACCGTACAGGAAACCGTTATCAGTTGGGAGATCAGGTAAAAATTAAAGTAGTAAAAGCTAATTTGATTGCTAAACAGCTTGATTTTAAGATTGTTGAATAGAATTTTATCTTTCATTAGGATATAAAGACCACAATTTTGTGGTCTTTTTTGTTTTAAATTATAACACGTCAAGTTTTGTCGCTGCCTCACTTTAGATTTGTCGGAGAAACATTTCATACCTATTAATTAAAAACTAAAAAAATGGAAAATTTTGACGACGAATTTGGAGATTTATCCGGATACAAAATACTTTCTTTTGAAGAAGTAACCCAAGGTTTTGAAGGGAATAAAAATCCGTTGCAGGGGATAAAAGGAATGCAAAAATCTGATATTGAGTATAAAAATGATGTTTATATCAATCTTAATCTATTATTAGATCATATAAGATTAGCTTATAATTCAGGTTATGGAGATAAAATGCAGTATGCTTATCAAGAATATTTTCAGGATACAGCACAAACCTACATCATGGATGGAAATAAACATATTGATGTTTCCGCTAAGATATACCTCAAAAACGGAATAGTAAAAGTCTCTCAAAGAGTGGGAAGAGACAAACCTGCTATGGAAGTGTTTTTTGATGAAAATGATAAGCTTACCTACACCCTTACATTTAGATATAGTGAAACATTGCAGACCGCCATAGAACTTCGAACTCATTCTTTTGAAGATTACAAAAGCCTTTTATTATATTTGGGTTACGGAGATATAGAAACAGATTATGATGCATCTACCTACTTTATCAAAGAGTTTACAAATTTTCTAAAAGACCCCAACAATACAGCAACCGATCTCTACAAAGTATATGCGGATTTGCCCAAAAGCTTTATAGTGCATATACATCTAAGTACAGAAAATGTAGTAAAACATCTCATTACACTCACAAAGGAAGATGATACGGGATGGTTTAGTTGGATGAAAGATACAAGTTCCCTATTAATCACCGTAATGTCAATGTTTCGAGATTATGACAAGGTAGTAGATTATTTTAATGAGAACCCGAAATTAGTGAATGAAATTTACGATAATCTGGATGGACATTCTGAAATATTAGGGTTACCTTTTTCTAATCGAATACTATTTGCTTCTGTATTAAATATGTTTATCCAAAGGGATCCAAACATAAAAACGAAAATCACCAACAGCCTTATAAGAAAAGGAGACTATTATATTCAGTCTAATATTTTGGAACTTAATGATACACTTAATAATATTAAAGGAGTTACAAGTGTCGATTGGGATTTCGATTACAAAGACGCCATTTTCTTGCAGCAGAAAAGAACCGTACAAAAAACAATAGTACGACCACTTATAGACGAAGATGGAGAGCCTGTAAACGATATTACAATTGAAGAAAAAATTAATGTAGAAGAAAATATTGATCCAGGATATTTTTACAACCCTATGAGTCCGGTCATATATTTGGATGAAGAAGGGAATTCAAATATTGTAACCGCCTTATTTATAAAAGCCATTGCCGATGAAAAAGAATGGGCGAAAGTGATGCAAAACATCCGTATTGGAGGAGATATTTTTGCCATCATTTTAGGAGTAATGACGATAGGACTCACGTTGAAAATTTCTGCAATAGCAGCTGCAGATCTTGCGTTGGCGATTGTAGATTTAACATTGATGGATGAGGAGGTCAAAAAATGGCTCTCCCAATATTCTGAAGGCAAATGGTTTGCGAAAAACTGGGATTTAATCTACGCTTTGGTAGGTGCAGGAATAATGAGCGTAGTAATAATGGAAGGCATTCTTACTTATGGTCCTGCACTTTTGGAAAAATTGAAAAATCTAAAAAATCCTATTTCAAAGTATCGTAGTTTTGTTACGCAGTTAGACGAATTAGTAAAACAAATTTCGGTTTATGAAAGCAAATTGATAAGAGAGGGAATAATAGAGGAAGTGATTATTGCGGCAAAACAAAACAGTTCTGGAATTATACAAAAACTATTGAAATTAATTTTTCCTGGAAGTATAGAGACTTTTTTAAAGGGAGCTGCAGAAAATCTTGTACAAAAAGGATTTTCTATCATAAAAAAAGGCGAAGATTATATTGTTTCATATAAAGGAGTAGAAATTCTAAAAGGAAAAGATAGACTTGCTGGAGAGTTTTTGCGGTCTGCTCATTTTTCTACACGACAAGGTTTTCGTAATTTTATTGCCGTTTATGTAAATAAATTTGTAGCTCACCGTTTCTCGCATAATGCAACTAGTGGAGCGAAGTTGTTAGGAAATGAAGATTTAGGGACATTTTTAGTAGGAAGTTTTGGATCAGATTTGCATAATGTTTTAAAAGAGCTAGATTATCCCGAGCTTATTGATAAAGCAATGCTTAAAAGTGGCTACCCTTTTAATGCGCCGAAGGGACAAAAGTTTAATCTTTTAAATGTTTCCGATGAAATATATGAAGAAGCTATTGCGCAAGGAGGATTTTTTACCAATGTAAACTCCAAATGGGTGGATGCAGCTGTAAGACAGAAAGCCGAAGTGGTGATTATGTCGGATTTAATTAATTTAAGAAATCCAATAATGGAAAATGGAATAGTAATTGGTGAAAAGCTTACAGGTTTTGGTAAAGAAGTTCATCGTTTTGAATGGAAACATGATTATAGGTTTCATCCCAAAACCAAACGTATGGTACCTCCAAATGAAGCAAAAGGATTAAAACCGTTAACTAAACTTGAAGAATATACAATTAAAAATTAACACTTAAGAATTAAAAAAAATGGAAATAGCAGGATATATTGATTTTATAAAAGAACAGTTTAAAGAAGTTTCGATTTCAAATAATTTGGTATATGACAATAGAAATAAATATGCTGGGACACTGAAAAATAAATTTGTTGAAATTTATTTTTCAACTGAAAAATATGAAGATGGAATGAATGCATATTTTAAGAATGTTAAAAAAGGAACTTATTACAGTTTATATAACTCTATGATTAAAAAATTAGGGAATACTGATTTTTTAAAGCAAGATGAAATAACAAAATCTATAGGATTTAATGATAATAATAAATCTTTAATATTTAATGTAGCAATATTTGTTAAAAATCATTGCCAAGACTTATTGAATGGAGATTTTAGTTCTTTAGAATAGTTATAAAGTCGTCAGCAATGGCGACTTTTTGTTTTAAAAGGTTTTGGAAAAGAAGGCCATAGATTTGAGTGGAAACATGGATATAGGTTTGATGTAAAAACAAAAAGAATGTTATCACCTGAACAACTAAAAGGGAAAAAGCTTCCTACATTAACTCAATTTGAAGAATATAATATAAAATAATTAGGCATTAATATACCAGTTTACACTGATATAATTTGATTGTTATTTTTATTTCAAATAAAAAAGACCGCTTTTCAACAGTCTCTTAAAAATTCGTTACTTTTGATTTAGGTTTACATTACTACATCATAGGCAAATCATCCAAACATTTCGCCGAAGATGACACGGTAGTGGTTGTCATTGTAAAACTTGTAAAACAATGAGTAGAAAATCTACCAACAAGTTCGTAAAAGTACACAAGTCTACTAAAGACGGTAGAAAATACTTTTACAGAAGTAAACCTAAATCTTGTAAAAAGTAACAGGTTTCATAAGGGGTGTGAAAGCACCTCTTATTTTTTCTTATTATTCAATTGTAACATTCATTTTTTCTATATTTGTAATCTAAACATATTGACAAAATAAAGCGTTTGCTTTTTATTCTACCTTGCGGAATCTGGTAAATTCAAAAATAGGTGTAGGATAAATAAGTGAAATGCTCATGCTATAGGCGTGGGCTTTCCTGTTTATTCACCTAATGGCTTACCAGAGCCTCGCAAGAGATAAATACGGCAAAGTCCCACGCTTTCTGTATTTATAATAAACCATCACTTTGGGACTAGGTGAATCCAAAATCATCTTATGTCATGAAAAAAATCTTCGTTTCTGTAATGCTTTTAGTTGGAGTATTCAGTTTTTCTCAATCCGTAACAGAGAGATACAACTCTCTTTCTAGGCGATACGAATACTTTAATTCATCAGGAAATATTATCGGTTATAAACAGTATAACAGTCTTACCCGACAATGGGAATACTATGATTTAAAGTCTACTGAGTACCAGAGAAAACCAAGACAATATGGCGAATACATTCAGCCTAATAATCTTGGTTTGATAGAACGTGCTTTACAACAAAAGCAACAGAATTATGATAAAAACTTCCAATTTGTCAAATCTAAAATTGAATATATGATAAACGATATTAGAACATGGGATATAGATACTAATACCAAGTACCAAATAATTAGTCAGTTTAAAGATGCTATTTCTAAAAACTTAGACAGTAGAGATATTGATTATGGTTCTAATCAGCAAACTAATATTGTTATCGAGTGGTTGTTAGATACTTTGGAAGCTATAATTAAAAAGGTAAACTCTAATAGATAAAACATTTTTGTATCTTAGGGCAAAACTTTTTTATATATGAACGAAAAATTTAAAATTGGTGATTTAGTTACCTTTAAGGCTCAACCTAATCCTGGGCAAATGACTGTTGTTGACATTAAAGCAAAGTTCTTAGGTTTTCCACATGCATCTGAAGATAATCCCTTAATTATTGTTCGTTATTGGGATGACAATAAAAAAGATTTTGAATTTAAAAATTTCTACTTCGTAGAATTGGAATTGGTTAAAAATTGATTCATTTGTTTATTTCTTAGAATTAGGTAAAGAATTAATGCCTTCATCAGACATTAGTTGTAATACTCCATAGTAATAATGAGTTAAATGAATTTCATTTTTACAGTTTCTCATTGCAGATAGTAAAATCAATCCTTTAGAATAAGAATTAATTTTTGTTTTTTTTGATTTTTTCACGTTGCAAATTTTAAATTGTTAAATAAAAAAGCCCCTGAAATTAGGGGCTTTATTCGTTTGGTATTTTTATTAAGGTCTTTATAATCCTTTCAAATTCGATGTCTGTAATATATTCTTTATCTTTTTGAATCCCCCTCGCTGCCGCACGATTCTATCATGTGGCATTTCTTTAAAAACTACTCAAAAATTTTATCTTGATAAAAACATCCATTAATGAGTAGAAATTAAATTCAAAATTAATTTATTAAACCACACGAAAGGATTCGTGCAGGAGCGGGAGCCTTTTTAGTTTAGGATATGAATTAAAACACACCGTTTTTAAACCCAAATAAAAATATAATCTTTAAATTTGGCTTTGAAACAAAATTTGAATGTTTGAACTCATACTTTCTGCCATTGGTTTAGGTTTTATGCTGAGTCTCGTTTTTATCGGACCCATTTTTTTTCTCTTAATTGAAACTAGCTTTTCCAGAGGTCCGAAACATGCTTTAGCACTAGATTTTGGGGTAATTACTGCAGATTTACTTTGTATCATTGCAGCCTATTACGCCAGTGCAGATATTGTTGATCTTATCGACAAACATCCGGGATTTTATAGGATTACGTCCATTCTTATCCTTACTTATGGAATTATCATGCTGGTA
Source organism: Chryseobacterium echinoideorum (assembly GCF_007474535.1). GTDB lineage: Bacteria > Bacteroidota > Bacteroidia > Flavobacteriales > Weeksellaceae > Chryseobacterium > Chryseobacterium echinoideorum. The sequence goes on from NZ_VKNW01000002.1 coordinate 38,092, forward strand.
ACAAAGACCAAAATGCGGATGCCCGGAGAAGAAAAGTTGATCAGTCAGAATTATTTTAAAACCTTTATCAACGGATTTTTATTAAATCTCTTGAATGTGGGAGTCATCCTTTTCTGGCTCGTTACAGTTATAGGAGTCAGGAACCAGTATCCTGATACAGAAAGCGTAATTATATATCTTGGTATTGTGATTGCAACGTATCTTGCAATAGATTTTCTTAAAATATTTCTTGCTAAACAGTTCCACGACAAGCTTACCCAAAAACTGGCGAATAATATAAGGAGAGGTGTAGGTATTGTATTGATTATCTTCAGTTTTTTTATATTCCTTCAAAGTTTTAAAATGTTTAATCAGTTTGATAAACAATTGGAAGAAGCCGAAAAAAAGGAATTAAAATACAAGAAAAACAGATAATTTTAAAAGTATAATAATTCTCATCATCAACCTTACTGAGTAAATGTTCTTGCAAAAAAATATACATCGGAACTACAGAGAAATCATTGCGCACATTGCGAAAAAGCAAGTTTTAAACATTAATTTTAAATAAAAACAACATCTGATAATGAAAATATATCCCAAATCTCTTAAAAAAGGCGATAAAATTGCCATCATTTCTCCTGCCGGAGTTGTAGAACCTTCTCAGCTCGAAAAAGGAATTGAGATGATTAAAAATAAAGGTTACGAACCTGTTCTAGGTGGAAATCTCTATACAAAGTTTTCCAACGGATATAATTACGCAGGAACTGAAGCAGAAAGACTAAAAGATATCAACTGGGCATTAAATGACAGCGAGATTTCCGCAATCTGGGCTTCAAGAGGCGGTTACGGATGTCAGCATTTATTAGAAGGTTTAAACTTAAAAGAATTTACTAAAAATCCTAAATGGTACATCGGATATTCTGATAATACGGCTATTCAAAGTTGTTTGCTGAAAAAAGGTTTTGTTTCTATTCACGGACAAACGATTAAAACTTCAAGTTTTGGGGTTACTACAGAAAGTAATGATCTTATTTTTGATATTTTAAAAGGAAAAAAGCCAAAATACAGCTTAAAATCACATCAATTGAATAAAGAGGGTAATATTGCGGGAGAATTGATCGGAGGAAATTTAGCCTTGGTTTATGCACTTTTAGGAACTAAATATTCTTTTGATTTTAAAGATAAAATTTTATTCATCGAAGAAATCGGTGAAAAGTTTTATGCACTTGATAGAATGATGATGAGTCTCGAACTGGCGGGAGTTTTCAAAAAGATCAAAGGTTTAGTCATCGGCGGAATGACCAATATGGGGGACGAAAAAGACAACAAACTATACGAAGAAAGTTTCGATGAATTTGCTTATCAACTGATTTCAGACCGAATTTCCAAGTATAATTTCCCGGTAGTTTTTGGTTTTCCGAATGGTCACATTAAAGACAATCGTCCATTGATTATCGGAAGTGAAATTAAAATGAAGATTGATGATAAAGTAAAGATTCGGTTTTAAATAAAAGACGCTTAAATAGTCAAACTCTCCCACTCTCAAACTTATCCAATGGCAGATCATAACGAATTAGGCAAGAAAGCAGAAGACTTGGCAGCTGAATATTTAGTAAAAAACGGATACAAAATTCTTGTCAGAAACTTTCGTTTTCAAAAATCTGAAATTGATATTATTGCTGAAAAAGAGAATCTAATTGTTGTGGTTGAAGTAAAAGCGCGTTCCACAGACTTTTTTATTCTTCCTCAGGAAGCGGTCACAAAAGGAAAGATCAAGTCAATTGTTTTGGCAGCCAATCATTTTATGGAGGAATTCAATAAAAATCAGGAAGTAAGATTTGATATTATTTCCGTTCTTCCCGACACAAACGGAAATTTAGTTATAGAACATATTAAAGATGCCTTTGAAGCATTTGACGCAAATTAATATAACAATGTATCAATTTAGCAATGTAGTAATGTAACAATCACCGGTAAACTGTTATATTGATACAGTGTTACACTTAAAAAAAGTGAAATTTTTATGAAAACAATACTCATCACGGGAGCTACTTCCGGAATTGGAAAAGCAACAGCAGAACTTTTAGCAAAACAGGGAAACAGAATCATCATCTGCGGCAGGCGTACAGAAGTTTTAGAAAAGGTAAAATCAGAATTATCGAAATTGACTGAAGTTTTCAGTTTGCAATTTGATGTCAGAAATTTGCAAGAGGTTGAAAATGCTATTACATCGCTTCCCGATGAATGGAAAAATGTGGATGTTCTCATCAATAATGCAGGAAATGCACATGGTTTAGAACCACTTTCAGCAGGAAGCACAGATGACTGGGACAATATGATTGATGGAAATGTAAAAGGACTTTTGTATGTTTCTAAAACTTTGATTCCGATGATGAAAGAAAGAAGTTCCGGACATATTATCAACATCAGTTCGGTTGCGGCGAGACAGACCTATGCAAATGGCGTAGTTTATTGCGCTACAAAAAAAGCGGTTGATGTCATTTCCGAAGGAATGAGAATCGAATTGACTGAATTCGGAATTCGTGTCACCAATATTCAGCCCGGAGCTGTAGCGACAGATTTTTCTTTAATCCGATTTAAGGGCGATCAGGAAAGAGCTGCAACAGTTTATGCTGGTTATGAAGCCTTAAAAGCTGAAGATATTGCCGATGCGATTGCGTATTGCATCAACGCCCCGCAACATGTAACGGTTTCGGATATGACCATTTATCCGAGTGCACAAAGCGAACCGAGAACGATTTACAGAAAAGGATAATTTCAATCTGAAAATAATTTAATTTGAGAATTTGAAAATGAGGTTGTTCCCTATCCTACTTTTGTTTTGTTATGCTTTGGGATTTTCTCAAAAGTATTTAAAACAGGAAAAAGCAGTTTTAATACAGGCTAAAAAATTGGATTCACTGATGCAAAATAATGATTACCAAATTTTGAATTTGTTTGAAAATGGGGTTTCTTTCGGTCATTCCAATGGCTGGATTCAGAATTTGCATGATTTTAAAAAAGATTTTAATTCCAAAAAAGTAGTTTATAAAGAGATTAAACAGACAGAGGTTTCCGAAATCAAAAAATTCAACAAAACATTCAGCATCCGAAGGAAAATAAATGTCTCAGGTTTATATAAAAATCAGGAATTTAAAATGACTTTATCACTTCTGGAAATCTGGATCAAAAACAAATCCGAATGGAAATTGTGGAGCCGGCAAAGTGTGGAGATAAAGCCGTAAATTTGCCAAAGTAAAAACAGATTAGATTTATCGGTTAAAATTTAATTAAAAATGAAAATCCTATACCTCGAAACCTCTTCCAAAAACTGTTCGGTTGCCATTTCTGATGACGATAAATTGTTATGTGTATGCGAAGAAGTTTCAGAAAACTATAAGCAATCCGAAAGTCTTCATACCTTCGTAGAATGGGCATTGGAAGGCGCAGAAATTTCGTTGAAAGATATTGAAGCCGTTTCTTTAGGAAAAGGTCCCGGTTCTTATACAGGTTTGAGAATTGGTGCAGCTTCGGCAAAAGGGTTTTGTTATGGTCTGAAAATACCTTTGGTTGCCGTTAATTCTATGGAAAGCATGATTGAGCCGTTTTTAGGGCTAAACTTTGACTTTATTATCCCTTTAGTCGATGCAAGACGAATGGAGGTTTATACGGCTGTTTATGACGGAAATTCGGGTGAAGAGATTTTACCGACAGAAGCAAAAATTTTAGATGAATATGCTTTTGAAGAATTTAAAGATAAAAAAATTCTTTTCGTAGGAGATGGGTCTGCAAAAGCTAAAGATATTTTACAGCTTCCAAATGCGGAATTTAAAGCCGACATCTACCCTTCTGCTCAATATTTAGTCAAAAAAACTTTAGAAAAAATAGAAAACAAAGATTTTGAAGATATCGCCTATTTTGAACCTTTCTATCTGAAAGATTTTCACGGGGTAAAAAAGAAAAATACGGAATAGGCATCCATCAAAAAAAGCGAAGATAAATCCTCGCTTTTTTGTATTTATTTACCGAATTGCTTTGCCGGAACAGTATTGGGAACCATCTGAAGATCACTTTCTTGTGGTTTTTTAGGAACTCCATTATTCTGATTATTCATCTGCTGCATATTTTTATTCTGTTGAATTTGATTTTGCTGCTGATTGATTTTATTCTGAGGAATATTCCCTGCTTGATTAGTTTGATTTCCAATCACCTGCTTATTATTCTGAATCGTATTTCCCTTATTATCGGTTGCCTGAAATTTCAGATCACTTTTCAGGTAGTTCAGCATTTCTTTGGCTTTAATACCTTCAGGTGTTTTTGCATAATTGAGAACCAGCTGTTCAAGCTGTAGAATCATGACCTCTTTCCCATTCATTTTTCCGGCATTGAAGGCGTTCAGAAGACTTAGTTTAGGAACCAGCGCATCTTTCGGATATTTAAGGATAATCTCTTCTATTGTGCTTTGGCTCTGCGTAAATTTTTCAGATTCATATAATGCATAAGCAGTTTTATACGCATTTTCTACCTCATCGGATGATTTTACAAAGTTGCTGTTTTTAGGATTTCTTACAAATTCAGCATACGAGGTATAAGGATAATCTGTAAGTAAAATCTGCTTGGCTCTTGCTGCAACCTGTGGGTTTTTCTCGTAATTCATTGCAAAAATTTCATACAATGCCTGCAGCATCACTTTTTCTTCCGGTTTCACATCTACCAGATCGTATAATGTTTTAGTGGCTAAAGGGGTATTGGTAAAATAGTTCTGATACATCACGCCCAGTCCCAAAGAAGCTGTATCTCTGTCTTTTTTCAGCTGGGAAAGTTTGGCTGCATCTGTAGGAATCTGCTCAATATAAAAAGCCGGCTCAAAACGTCTGGGATTGGGAGCTGAATTTACGCCCAAAGCTTCATTTTTCAAGTCTTCCAAAGAAGCCATTTTTTTGGAATAACGCCAGTTGTCTGACAGCGCACGGTCTCCCCAAACCTGCTTAAAGGTAGCAGAACCTTTACTTACCGTATTATTATTGCTGAAATAAAAACCTTTGGCAGCTACTCCAAAATCCTCAAAACTTCCGCCTCCGTTGGCAAAAATGGAATTGGCATTATAATCTCCGGTATCAAAACCTTTACTTCTTTCGGCTCTTCTTCTTTCCTGTTCTTCTTTTTCTTCTTTAACTTTTAGTTTTTCGATGTATTTGGCAAAATATTCATTTTTTTGTGGCTCTGTCATTTTAGCTAAAGAAAGAATACTGTCGTTTTTCTTGATCAGGTAATAGTTTTTTGAGATTTTTTTGATATAGTTAGACTGATCCTGCAATAAAATTTTTGAGGGCTCATAAGTCATGGCTACCAATGCGGAATCATAGTAAGCTCCTGCTCCGATGTAATCATTCTTTTCCAGATAGCTCTTCCCTATTTCATAATAAGCCAGTCCTCTTACCTGCGAATCGGAAACTTTTTCCTGCAAAGACTTTCTGAAAAACTCCTGTGCCTCTGTCTTTTTACCGGCTTTATTTGCCATTAAGCCGAGCGCATAGTAAAATTCATTTTTTCTTGATCCATAAGTTCCCTTTTTACTTATTTTTTCAAGATAATCTTTTGCGCCTTCGTAATTTCCTTTGCCATTGAATGTCTTTGCGATTTCAATCTGAGATTTTACTTCAAATTCAAAATCATTAGCATATTTATAAGCAGCAAGAAAACTTTCTCTTGCAAGATCAGATTTCCCTTGTTCCTGCAATACCTGTCCCCTCAAAAAGGCTATCCTGCTTTTCAGTTTTCTGTTTCCGTTAAGTTCAAATGCACGGTTTAATTCTTTTATTGCCTCTTCTTTTTTTCCTGCATCTAAAAGGGACTCTGCATAGTAAATACTTAGGATTTTTTCGTGATCTTTACTTATTTTTTCACTTTTAAGCTGAGCGAATATTTCTTCAGATTTATGAAAGTTTTTCATCTGAGCATACGCCAAAGCCTCATACACATGAGCCAGAGGAAGTCTTTTATCCTCTTTCATGTGCGTAAAAACATAATTCAGCGCATCCAGAGCAGGAAGATATTTTCCTTGATAAATTCTGGATTGTACCAAAATCATGTAGGCATCAAAAATGGTTTTGTTCTGCTCTTCTCCTTTTCTGATAACCGAATATTTATTAATAGCTTTCAGAGCTTTTGCTTCGGCAATTTCTAAAACGGAAGCTCCGGTATTTTCGGTTCCGTCTGCATTTTGAGATACAGGATTATTTCCTGGCATTCCCGGTGGCATTCCGGGAGCACTTCTGGTGCTTGATGACCGGTTGACTTCTGCCATTTTCATTGAATTTTCTGCAAAGGCTGCAGATTGACCCAAATCACTTCCCAAAGGTTGTTCTTCATAAGTCAATATGGGAATATAAGGGGCATAAAAATTATCTTTATGCTCTTTATCTCTGTCTGTAAACTCACTGTTTAAAGCATCTTTGGCATTAAACAATGTATTATAATATGTGGAAAACCCTTTTAAAAACTTTGATCTCGCTTCCGGTTTCTTCACTTTCGTGGAACAGGAAACGACAACAATTGCTGCTAAAAGGAATATAATTTTCTTTTTCATTATTTTAATATAACTCGCTAATTTACTTTTTATTATCAGCAGTTTGATGATTTTGTAAAAATAATAAAAAATTATTTTGGAAATTCCTGTAGTTGTTTCAATATTTTAATGACCAAATGGGTAGGCAGTCCCATAATAGTATAGAAACTTCCTTTAATACTTTTTATTTTAGCCATTCCGAGCCATTCCTGTATTCCATAGCTTCCTGCTTTATCAAAAGGCTGATAATTTTTAATATAGAAATCTATTTCATCATCAGATATTTCATCAAATTCCACATCAGCAACATCAGTTTCTGTAATGGTCGTATGGATCGTTTTAATAGTAATTCCCGTAAAAACCTGATGAATTTTCCCGGATAACAGACGGAGCATTTTTTTTGCTTCCTCTTTATCTTTAGGTTTGCCGAGAATTTGATTATCAATAGCAACTACAGTATCTGCGGTGAGCAAAATCTCATTTTCAGAAAGATTTTGGTAAGCTTTTGCTTTGAGTTCGGAGAGATAGGCGGCTGAGTCTGCGATAGCAATATTCTGAGGTAAAATTTCATCACAATCAATTTTTATCACCTCAAACTTTAAACCCAGTCCGGATAAAAGTTCTTTTCTTCTAGGAGACTGTGAAGCTAAAAGTAATCTCATCATAAAAATTTTTTAAACAGATTGCGTATTGTCATCATGCCATTTTCCCTGTACTTTCATTACCTGTTCAATCACATCGCGTACAGCTCCGCTCCCACCCTTTTTCGATGAAATATAGTCTGCGATACTTTTAATTTCAGGAACAGCATTTTCCGGACATACGGCAATCACAGAATTTTGCATGATATGATAATCAGGAATATCGTCACCCATTGTCAGAATTTCTTCGTTTTTGAGATTGTATTTTTCTTTAAAATTTTCAAAATCGGTCATTTTATCATGCGATTTTGCATAGTAGTCTTCTATTCCGAGATAATTAAGTCGATGCCTTACCATTTCATCATTTCCACCTGTAATTACTCCGATGAGATAATTATTTTTTAGTGCTTTCACTACAGCATATCCGTCTAGAACATTCATAACTCTGCACATATTTCCGCCGGGCATCAAATATACATTTCCGTCTGTGAAAACGCCGTCTACATCAAAAACAAACGCTTTTATATCTTTTAATTTTTCTTTGTAACTCATTATAAATTTTAAAAATTCAGATCTAGTCGAGGTTGTAAGTAAGCCTTACGGTAATTCTCGCTGATTTTTCTTTACTCGAAGTATCAAAATTTCCGCCATAGCTGTCTTCATCCGTAGAACCTTTTGCCGTAATCTGGAAAACTCCCATTGAGGCATTTTTCAGTTTTCCAAGATCTCCGTCCGCGCTGCTGACAATCTTTTCAGCTCTCTGTTTGGCATCTTTAGAGCCTGCTTCTATCAAACTATGTTTCAACGAAGCAAGATCAGAATAGGTATATTGTGCTGAAGAAGGTTCAAACTGAACACCGTTGTTGATGAGTTCGGCCGTTTTGTCGATCACGCTTTCAATCTTTTTCATCAAAGCAGGGTCTTTTTTCGCTCTGAAAAAAACACTTTGAGTGGCTTTATATCCGTCAAAAATATCTTCAGATTTTTCGCTTCCATCAGATTCTTTTGTGGTTATGGTACGATAGGATCTCGAAAAATTTACTCCGCCAAAATAAAACTCTCCTGCTTTAAAACCTTTGCTGTAGAAAAAAGCTTTTACTTTTTCTTTATCCTGCGATATTAAATTATATGCGTCTTTTGCATCCATTGCGTTGGCATCAAAACTCCCGCTCCAGTTTATTTCGTCTGAAGTAAAATCTTTAGATCCTAAACCTGTAACAGATATAGTATCCTGTTTTAGATTTCTGTTTTTAAAACTTGAGCCTAAGATTAGAGCCGTAATTACAACAGCAGTTCCGATGATTAATGAGCGGATGATATTAGTATTCATTTTTTGAGTTTTATCAAAGGTAAAACTTTATGACAAATGATACATTTTTTTAATAGAATTATTAATGGTTTTGTAGAGTAAAAGACTTTCGTCTTTTAATAATTGTTCGTGAAGCTGCAAGACTCTCTCGTCATTTCTTACAGCAGGTCCTGTTTGAGCAGATTTAGGTTCAATTTCATGAATTTTCTGGACGGTCTCATCAATTAATGGCAAAAAATAGTCAAAAGGTATTTGTTGAGAATCTGAAATTTCTTTGGCTCTGGAAAAAAGATGATTCACAAAATTACAGGCAAAAACGGCGGTAAGATGGATATATTTTCTTTTTTCATATGTACTTTCCATGACATTTGCTGAAATTTGGGAAGCTAAATTCATTAAAATTTGCTGATCTTCACTATTTTCAGCTTCGATAAAAAAAGGAATTTTTTTGTAGTCCAGATGTTTAGATTTAGAAAAAGTCTGTAAAGGATAAAAGCTTGATTTTCTGTACTCTCCTACTAATATTTCTTTAGGTAAAGATCCTGAAGTATGGGCAACAAGACAGTTTTTTTTAGAGATGATTTTGGAAACTTCTTCAATTGACTGATCACTTACGGAGAGAAGGTATAAGTCCGCTTCTTCAAGCTTTTGAGTAGAATAAGGAATATGTAACTCGCTTGAAATTTTACGAAGTTCATTTTCATTTCTACCATAAATTTGTGCTAAAGGAATGTCATTTTGCTTACATGCTTTTGCTAAATGATAAGCCACATTTCCTGAACCTATAATGACTGTTTGCATCTAACAAAGATAATATTTTTGTTTTTTGATTGAAAATATTGCGCATACAAGTCAGAAGTTTTATCTATATTTATCAAAAGAAGTTTTAAAATTTGATTTATTGGACTAAAAATTGAATGATTAATTTAACTTTTAAATATTTTTGTAATCAAAACAATGAAAGCATCACATGAAGAGTAAAGACGCAGAGATTATTGCGCTTATGCAAAACTCACGAACACTTGATAAAGGGATTCGTGTGATGATGGATGCTTATCAGAGTAGATTGTATTGGCACATCAGACGTATTATTGTAGATGGAGATCTTGCTCAGGATACGCTGCAGGAAACTTTTATAAAAGCATATCAGAATTTTCATCAGTTTAAAAATGACAGCCAACTGTATACCTGGTTGTACAGAATTGCAACCAATGAGGCATTACAGCAAATCAATAAGCTAAAAAGAATGCAGAAAACTGATGAAGATCCGGAATATTATATGCAGAATATAGTTGCCGATAATACAGAAGGAGACGCCGAAGAAATACAGATTCTGTTACAGAAAGCCATACAAAGTCTTCCGGAAAAGCAGAAGCTTGTATTTACGATGAGGTATTATGATGATTTGCCCTATGAAGAAATATCTAAAATTGTAGATATGTCTGTAGGAACACTGAAAACAAATTATCATTACGCAAAACAAAAAATAGAAGAATACATCAAAGAAAATTACGAAAAATAATTTTTGAGAAAAAAACCAAACATGAAAGATTTTAATCTAGATAATTTAGAACGCAAAAACATTTACAAGGTTCCTGAGAATATGTTTGACAATATTCAGGAAAGAGTGTTGAGCGGAGTGAAAGATTTTGATCTGGACCAATTAGAACGCCAAAACATTTATAAAGTTCAGGATGACTTATTTTCTACTGTTCAGAATAATGTTTTAAAAGAGATATCAAAAAATAAAAAAACACCCGTATTCAGGTTACACTGGGGTTATGCAGCAGCAGCGTCTTTAGCACTTATCTTTGGATCTGCTTATATTTTTAGCAATGATAAAAACAGTGATGTTGAAACACAGAACAGCATAACAAAAACTGAAACACAGGCTAGTGAAAGCCAGATCGCTTATCAAACGCTGAAAGATGATTTAACCTCGGTTGAAAATACGAATCAAAAAGTGATAAGTCTGAAAAATGCAGAAGTTTCTGTTGCAAAAAGTAAAGTTATCAAAAATACAGAAAAGGTAAATCTGCCTAAAAAAGTTTCAGCAGAGACGAGAATGAATGAATATCTGGATTCTTTTACCAGTGCAGAAATTGCTGAGTTAGCAGATAATTCTAATCAGGATGTCTATTTAGACTTGTATAATTAAAGAAAATGAAAAAAATATTATTTTTACTTTTAATGATCTCCGGATTTGGTCTGAATGCTCAGATTAAAGATTATGACTGGAAGAAAATGAATCCGGAGCAGAGAAAGGAGATAATAAACAATCTTTCAACTGAAGAGAGAAAAAAACTTCTTACTCAGTTCAGAAATAATATGATGGTGGAAATGCTCAATGTTCCTGCGCAGGATAAAGATGAGTTTACCAAAATGTATACTGAATATATTGAAAGCCAGAATAAAATAAAAGGTCAGTTTGATTCTGACTTTGATCCGGATAAACTTTCAGAAGAAGAAGCAAAACAAAAACTTCAGCAAAGTTTTGATGTGGGACAGCAACTGTTTGAAAACAGAAAAAAGTATGCGGAAAAAATGCAGACCGTGATTCCTTGCCAAAAAGTACTGAAGCTTTTCCAGTCTGAGGGAATGATGCGAGATAAAATGAATGAAAGAAAACCTCATGGAAGAAATAAAGCTTCAGGAAGAAAGCAAACCCCATAATAGTTTATTTTTTTAATGTTGGACGACCTTTGCAATTTATTGTGAGGGTCGTTTAATTTAAAAAATCGCATAAAATAGGATAAGATATAAGCTAATTCATACTTTTGTACATAAGAATGAACTCTCAAGTTTGTTTAAATTAATTCGCAATTTTATAAATCATGAGTGTAAAAAAAATATTGTTCTTTTTATTGATTTCAAATCTGTTTCTTGGGCAGAAAACTGAGGTTATTAACTTATCAAAATCTATTAAAGATAGCAAGGGTACAATTAAAACTTTCACTGTAATAGATCAGCGACCAGAGACAAGGAGGTCGGAAGTGTCATATATCATAAAAGTAAGGTAAATATTATTTTTGAAAACGAACTTAAAACAGCATTTGCTACTAAAATTAAAAATTAAATTCTCCTGCATTTTATTATCTTTGCAAATTACATAGTTCTTAAATGAAAAACATACGAAATTTTTGCATAATCGCTCATATCGACCACGGTAAATCTACTTTGGCAGACCGTCTTCTGGAGTATACCAATACAGTGACTCAGAGAGAATTACAATCTCAGACGCTTGATGATATGGATTTGGAAAAAGAACGTGGGATCACGATAAAATCTCACGCTATCCAGATGGATTATGAGCTTAATGGCGAAAAATATATTTTAAACCTTATTGATACACCGGGACACGTAGATTTTTCTTATGAAGTTTCCCGTTCAATTGCTGCCTGTGAAGGAGCGCTTCTTATTGTAGATGCTGCGCAAAGTATTCAGGCACAGACAATTAGTAATTTATATTTAGCACTTGAAAATGATTTAACAATCATTCCGATCTTGAATAAAATTGATCTCCCTTCTGCGAACCCTGAAGAAGTTACCGATGAAATCATGAATTTAATTGGTTGCGATTATGAAGATGTATTAAGAGTTTCGGGAAAAACAGGAGAAGGTGTTCATCATTTGCTTGAGCAGATTGTAGAAAGAATTCCGGCTCCGGTGGGAGATCCGGATGCACCGCTTCAGGCATTGATTTTCGACTCTGTTTATAACCCGTTCAGAGGAATTGAAGCCTATTTCAAGGTTGTTAACGGAAGTATTTCTAAGAACGAGAAAATTAAATTCTTTGCAACCGGAAAAGAATATGGTGCAGATGAAGTAGGAACTTTGAAACTGAAACAGGTTCCAAAGAAAACCGTTCAGTGTGGTGATGTAGGATATTTGGTTTCAGGGATTAAAGATGCTCGTGAAGTAAAAGTAGGAGATACAATTACTTCTTTTGAAAAACCTGCAGCCGGACCTATTGAAGGTTTTGAAGAAGTAAAGCCAATGGTTTTCGCCGGGATTTACCCTATTGATTCTGAGGATTTTGAAGAATTAAGATTTTCTCTTGAAAAATTGAGACTGAATGATGCTTCTTTGGTTTTTGAGCCAGAAAGCTCTGCAGCACTTGGCTTCGGTTTCCGTTGCGGATTCTTGGGTATGCTTCACATGGAAATTGTGCAGGAAAGACTCGACAGAGAGTTTAATATGAATGTGATTACCACGGTTCCCAACGTTTCTTATTTCGGATATACTAAAAAAGAACCAGAAGTTCCGATTTTGATCAACAATCCATCCGAAATGATGGATCCTTCTACGATGGATAGAGTAGAAGAACCTTATATTAAAGCTTCCATCATTACAAAATCTGATTTTGTAGGAGCTGTAATGACGCTTTGTATCGAAAAAAGAGGCGAAATTGTCAATCAGAGTTATTTGACTTCAGACAGGGTTGAGCTCATTTTTAATATGCCTTTAGCAGAGGTGGTTTTTGATTTCTACGACAGGTTAAAATCTATTTCTAAAGGTTATGCCTCATTTGATTATCATCCGATTGGTTTTAGGGCTTCTAAACTGGTAAAAATGGATATTTTAATTAACGGAGATATGGTAGATGCTTTATCTTCATTAATCCATGATTCTAATGCTTATTACATCGGAAAAAGAATGTGTGAGAAACTTCGCGAACTGATCCCGAGACAGCAGTTTGATATTGCGGTTCAGGCAGCATTGGGAACAAAAGTTATTGCAAGAGAAACCATTAAAGCATTAAGAAAAGACGTTACGGCAAAATGTTACGGAGGAGATATTTCCAGAAAGCGTAAACTTTTGGAAAAACAAAAAGAAGGAAAGAAAAAAATGAAGCAGATCGGTAGAGTAGAGGTGCCGCAATCGGCATTCATGGCTGTATTGAAGCTCAATGATTAAGGAAAGAGCTAAGTAAAAAATAAAAAAGAGCCAGTTGATATGGCGAAAGATAAAAAGTGAATCCGCAGATTTTTTCTGCGGATTTTTTTGATTATGCTCTAAATTATTTTCTCTTAAAAACAATCTCCATTGTTTTAAATTCTTTTCCTGTTTTCGGATCCGGACCGTACATTTCCATTTTTTGGGTATTGTCATCCACGAAAGTGAAAACTTCTCTTACATCGCAGTCTTTTCCCGGTCTCGAAGGATCGGTCATTTTTCCTTTCAGTTCCATAGATTTTGCAGAAGCATTCCAATCGCCTTCCAGATTCATAATTCCTGTTCCCATATTGTCGATCCAGGTGCTTACAAATTTTTTCTTTGAATTATCGTAGCCTACAATGCTTATTCCTTCAAACGGCATCCCCATCATATTGCCTTTGTGCGTACTCATTTGATAGCGTCCGTCAAATACCATTTTGTTAGTTGCTTCAGATGTGCTGGTCATTGGTTGACCTCCGTTTTCCATCCACATGGTGGTTTCGCCGACCCAGTTTCCGTCTGATTTGGCAAGCATCTGGTGCTTATCTCCGGGAGTTGCAAAATCAATCCACGCCTTAGTAGCGGTTGCAGAGTCTACAGGTTTCCATTCTTCCGAAGCTAAAGAGTCATTTTTATTTGAATCTTTCACATCAACTTTTACTTTATCGCAGGAAATAACAAGGCAGACTGCTGAAAATGTTAAGATAATTTTTTTCATAATGGTTTATTTTTAAATAGATTATATTTTAATTAAAAGTAATAAATTTATTTTAACGAAAATTTATTTTTTTATGAATCTAAGAAATAATAATTTTGTGTAATCATAACGCAAACTTATTATGCAGAATATAAAAGTGGCTGTAGACGCAATTATTTTCGGATATTTTGATAAAAAAGATCTTCAGATTCTTCTGATAAAAAGAAACATAGAACCCTATAAAGGAGGTTGGGCACTTCCGGGTGGATTGGTTTTGGACGATGAAAACCTTGATGATGCGGTAAAGCGTGAACTTCATGAAGAAACAGGGATAAAACCTGATTTTTTAGAACAGCTTTACACTTTTGGAAACGTTGGTCGCGATCCACGAAACAGAGTCGTTTCTGTGGCTTATTTAGGGCTTGTCAATCCTTCTTATCACGAATTATTTGCTGATTCCGATGCGGAAGATGCACAATGGTTCAGTGTCAATCAGCTTCCAAAGCTTGCTTTTGATCATCAGTCTATTATTGATATTGCAGTGAAAAGACTTCGCACAAAAATCCAATATCAGCCGATCGGATTCAATCTTTTAAATGAAGAATTTGCTTTTTCTGATCTCGAAAATTTATACAAAACTATTATCGGAAAGGAAATTGACCGCCGTAATTTCCGTAAAAAAATCATGAGCTACGGATTGCTTAATGAAACCAATAATCTTAGAAAAGAAGGCAGCGGAAGACCCGGAAAACTCTTTACTTTCAATCAGGAAAAATATAAAGAATTGGAAGAACAGGGTTTTTATTTTGAAATAAAATAATTTTAAAACAAGACTACACTAACTTGTTGTTTTCTCACTGTCATTCTGAAAGTAGCGAAGCGGTGTGAAAAATCTATAAATTATATCTAAGATTCTTCCTTCTTCAGAAAGACAGAATTAGCATTTTCCAACTATATTTTTCATTTAAGTTTTATCATTAAAAATTCAAATCTGTGCCACCTGTGAAAAACATTTGTGTAATTTGTATTTCAAAAAACGAATTTTTATCACTGGAAATCAATTTATTAAACATTTTAGCGTAAAAACAACACAAATAAATTTGGAAGATAAAATAATACTTTTTTAAATTTGTGTAAAAATAACACAATATGAAATCGATAACATTATACAGACCCATCGGAGAAAAAGAAATGCTTTTAATTATAGAAAGCAACTACAAAAAATTTCCTCCAAGATTAGAATGGCAACCGATTTTCTATCCAGTTTTAGATGAAGATTATGCCTCCGAAATTGCAAAAAAATGGAATACAAGAGATGAAGCAGGAAATTATCTTGGATTTGTAACTGAATTTGAAGTGTTGCAAGAAGAAGTAAATAAATATCCAGCCCAAAATGTGGGAGCAAAAAATCATAATGAATTATGGGTTCCTTCAGAAGAATTGGATACTTTTAATCAGGCAATTGTAGGGAACATTAAAGTGACAAAAGTATTTATTGGGAACAACTTTAAAGAATCTGTGAATAAACCGATAGAAGATTTATTATTAATGCTTAAAAATGAAACTCAAATTAAAAAAATATAAAGAACAGCTACAGGATTGGCCGAAAAAAGGGTATCACATCATGGCTCAGTATGATGATGAGAAAATCATTGTCTATCAGTCGTACCGAAAAGAAATAGGCGAATTTGCAGTAGAAAATCAATATTTTGGAGGCGCATTCAGTCTGGAAAGAATGACTTGGATAAAGCCGAACTTCCTTTGGATGATGTTCCGAAACGGGTGGGGAACGAAGGAAGGTCAGGAATCTGTTCTCGCAATTCATTTGAAGATGAATGCGTTCAAAAATTATCTGAAGAATGCAGTCTATTCTTCATACAATGAAAATTTAGGAATTTCAAGGGAAGAATGGCAGAATCAGGTGAAAAAATCTTCTGTGAGGCTGCAATGGGATCCGGATCACGATCCTTTTGGTGGAAAATTGGAAAGGCGAGCCATTCAGATTGGTTTGAGGAATGAATTTACCCGTTCTTTTGCTAAGGAAGATATTCTTTTGATTGAAAATATTTCCGATTTTGTAAAAGAACAATATCAATTTGTATTGAATGACGATTTGGATAGTTTAATTCTTCCCAAAGAAAAACCGCTGCTGTTTGATGAAGATTTAAATAAAAAATTAAGATTAAAATAATGAAGAATAAACTCTTACTCGCTTCAAATTCACTTATGGGAATTTCCATTGGTGATGCTTTTGGAGAAAGTTTCTTTGGCGAAGAAAATATAATAGGAACGTACATAGATCAAAGAATCATTCCTGAAAGCACTCTGGATTTTACAGACGATACCATTATGGCGATTGCTATTTTTAAATCTTTAGAAAAATTCGGAAAAATCAATCAAGATTTTTTAGCAGAGGAGTTTACAAAAAATTATTATTTAGATATCAATAGAGGTTACGGACCTTCGATGCATCAGTATTTCAGAACTGTAAAAAATGGAGAAAACTGGAAAGAAGTTTCTTATTCAAAATTTGAAGGACAAGGTTCAATGGGAAATGGCGGAGCCATGAGAGCCTCGGTAATCGGAGCCTATTTTTATGATGATTTTGCTAAACTTAAATTGAACGCTGAATTTTCCTGTGAAGTTACTCACGCCAATAAAGAAGCGATTGAAGGAACAAAAGCAATTGCATTGGCTGCAGCTTTTTCGGTTCAGGAAAAGTTAGGATTGATAAAACTTAATCAACAGGAGTTTATTCAAAAAATTCAGGATGAATTAAATGATTCCGATATGAAAAGTAAGTTGAATAAAGCCTTATATTTAGAAGGAAATCCAAGTATTGAATTATTGGTTAAAACCTTAGGAAGCGGAATTAAAATGACGGCTCAGGATACCGTTCCGATTGTTATCTGGATGCTTTCGAGATACCGAAACCATTTTGAAGAATGCCTTTGGAATACAGTTTCAGCTTTGGGCGACAGAGATACAAACTGTGCAATGGCGGGAGGAGTTAGTATTTTGTGTTGTAATGAAAATACAACTCCAAATTGGATTGAAGATGTTGAAAAATGGAATAACAGCAAATTTTATGAAAATTGAATTAATAAAAGGCGACATCACCCAAATAAAAGCAGATGCTATCGTCAACGCAGCCAACTCGTCCTTACTGGGAGGAGGCGGAGTAGACGGAGCCATTCATCGTGCAGGAGGAAAACAAATTTTGGATGAATGTATTGAAATCAGAAACCGACAGGGAAAATGCAAAACCGGAG
Organism: Chryseobacterium echinoideorum; assembly: GCF_007474535.1. Lineage (GTDB taxonomy): Bacteria > Bacteroidota > Bacteroidia > Flavobacteriales > Weeksellaceae > Chryseobacterium > Chryseobacterium echinoideorum. The sequence continues at coordinate 55,496 of NZ_VKNW01000002.1, forward strand.
AAGCCGTTGTCACCACTGCCGGAAATCTTCCTGCAAAATATGTAGTTCATACAGTTGGTCCGGTTTGGAATGATAATGAAGAAAAAGGGTCAAAATTATTGGCAAATTGTTATAGAAACTCATTAAAATTGGCAGAAAGCCTTGAAGTAAAAACCATTGCCTTTCCAAATATCAGCACAGGAATTTATAAATTTCCAAAACAATTAGCAGGAAAAATTGCTGTTGATGAGGTGAAAAATTTCAAATCAAACATCATAGAAAAAGTTATTTTCGTCTGTTTTGATAATGAAAATGAAGAGATTTATAAAAAGCTCTTGAAAATTGAAGGTTAACTTTATGCTCATTTGCTGAGTGCAACGCCTTTACGAATGAAATATGCAAGATAATTTTTAACCTAAAATCTGCAAAGATTTTAGGTTAAAACAATTAAAAACAAAACAAATGAAAAAACTAACCATATTAACCGGCGCAGGAATCAGTGCCGAAAGCGGAATTAAAACCTTCAGAGACGGAGATGGTCTTTGGGAAAATCATAGCATCACGGATGTGGCAAGCCCGGAAGGATGGCGAAAAGACAGGACTTTGGTTCTTGAATTTTACAACCAGAGACGAAGACAGCTTCATGAAGTAGAACCCAATGATGCACATAAATTGATTGCCGATTTGGAAAAGTATTTTGATGTACAGATCATCACGCAAAATATTGATGATCTGCATGAGAGAGCCGGATCTACAAATGTTATACATTTACATGGCGAATTATTCAAATCCTGCTCATGCAGTAACAAAAATCTGATTTACGAGCAAAAAGAGGACATCAATATCGGGGATAAAGCAGAAGACGGAGCGCAGTTAAGACCATTTATTGTTTGGTTCGGAGAAGATGTTCCCTTGATGAAAGAAGCAACGACAAAAGCGAAAGAAGCCGATATTTTCTTGGTTATCGGAACCTCATTGCAGGTCTATCCGGCGGCAGGCTTGCTTCACGATATTAAAGATGAGTGTCTTTTAATTGTTATCAACCCCAACGAAACAGGTTTCGGATACGGACAGAGAGCGGTTGTCATGAAAGAAACGGCAACCAAAGGTATGAAATTATTGTACGATAAATTGATAAATCTTGCCTAATGGAAAACATCGTAAAAGCAGGAATTTTTGGAGTTTGTATCGGTGATGCTTTGGGTGTTCCAGTGGAATTTAAAACCAGAGAAACTTTGAAAGTATTTCCTGTTGAAAATATGCGGGAATTCGGATCGTGGAACCAGCCGAAAGGAACTTGGAGTGACGATAGTTCCTTAACGCTTTGTATCGCAGAAGAATTGACAAAAGGCTATGATCTGGAAAAAATCGGACATAGCTTTGTGAAGTGGGTAAAATACGGACATTGGACAGCCCACGGAAGATTATTCGATATTGGCGGAACAACAAAACATTCTGTCGCAAGATTAATAAAAGGAGAAAGCGCAAAATTTTCGGGAAATATTTTTGAAGAAGACAATGGGAACGGCTCTTTAATGAGAACGCTTCCCTTGGCTTTCTACCTTAAAGAAGAAGAAAATATTGAAAAATTATATCAAACCGTAAAAGAAGTTTCATCAATTACTCACGGACATTTTCGTTCTGTTTTTGCGTGTTTTATCTATGTGATTTTTGCTATTGAATTAATAAAAGGAAAAGATAAAAAAGAAGCATACAACCGTATTCAAAAAACAGCTTTGGAATTTGCAGGAATTCAAGGTTTTAACCCAAAAGAGATTCAGCTTTTTGAAAGAATTTTAAAGAATGATATTTCAAAATATAAGGAAGATACAATTAGTTCTTCCGGTTACGTTCTCCACAGTTTAGAAGCTTCATTATGGTGTTTTCTAAATTCTGAAAGTTATTCCGAAGCAGTTTTAAAAGCCGTCAATCTTGGAGAAGACACCGACACAACCGGAGCCATCACAGGTGGAATTGCAGGGATTTATTATGGTTTTGAAAGTATTCCTAAAGAGTGGATGGATGTTTTGGCGAGAAAGGAGGATATTGAAAAAATTTGCGAAAAATTTGAAAAAAATTAATAAACAAATCATGAACGAACAACATAAAAAAAGAATAAGCAAATACCTAAGCTTGGTGCTTAGACACAAACCCGAAATTATCGGGCTGAATTTAGACGAAAACGGATGGGCAGATGTAGAAGAATTACAGGAAAAATGTGCAAAAGAAAATTGCGCTTTCACACTGAAAGAATTGGATGAGGTAGTGGAAACCAACGACAAAAAACGCTTTATTTTCAATGAAGATAAAACCAGAATCCGTGCAAATCAAGGGCATTCGATTGATGTGGATTTGGCTTTAAATCCACAACAGCCACCGGAATTTCTCTACCACGGAACAGCAGAAGCCAATCTTGCATCCATTTTTGAAAAAGGAATTGAAAAGAGAAGCAGACAGCACGTACATTTAAGTCAGGACAAAGACACCGCAACCAAAGTCGGAATGCGGCCACGGAAAACCTGTTATTTTAACCATTGAAACCGGAAAAATGCATAAAGACGGAATGGCGTTCTATCTTTCTGAAAACAAAGTCTGGCTGACTGATTTTGTCGATGCAGAATATATTTTAAGATGAAAAAGCTTTTATAAGTTATCCACAAGATTTAAACACGACACGTTTTGTCGCATTAAGAGTATATATTTGTGACAGAAACTTATCAGCATGAAAAAAGATTTTTACCTCACGAGATATGCATTGATCATTAAAAAATTAGAATCTGCACCTTCTACCTATTCCCAGATAGAAGAATATCTGCTCAATTCTTTTGAGTTTCAGGATGCAGAAATCAAAAGCTATTCTATGCGGACGCTGCAAAGAGATATCCGGGAAATTTCCAATCTCTTTAACCTCACCATTCACAACAAAAAAAGGAGAGACAACCGATATTATATTGACAGCCGCCCGATGATGGAAGTAGATGAATATAACCAAAAACTGCTTGAGTCTTTTCAGGTAAGCAATGCATTAAATCTTCATCCAGATTTTTCGGATTTCATTTTTTTTGAAAGCAGAAAACCTACAGGATTAGAACATTTTTATGATCTTTTTTTTGCGATCAGAAACAAAAGAATTGTTTTATTTGAGCATTACAATTACAAAAACAAAAAAATGACCTCAAGGAAAGTTCATCCTTTAGCGCTCAAAGAATCCAAAGACAGATGGTATCTGATTGCGGTTGACACAAAAGATAAAACCTTAAAATCATTCGGATTAGACCGGATAAATCATCTTTCGGTAGCTCCTCAGAAATTCAGAGAAAAATACAAATACAACTTTAGAGAGCATTTCAAAAATGCTTTTGGAGTAATGAACCTTACGGAGCAAAATCCTCAGAAGATAGTTCTGAAATGCAGCAGACATCAGGGCGAATATATCAGAAGCTTTCCGCTGCATCAGTCTCAAAAAGAGCTGAAAGAAACATCGGATGATATTTACTTCGAGTTTTTTCTTCATCCGACGTATGATTTCAGACAAGAAATTTTATCTTACGGAAAAGAGGTAAAAGTAATGGAACCCGAAAGTCTGATCAGGGAAATAAGAGAGAGTTTATCAGATTCTCTGCAGGCATATTCTCAAGAGTAACGCAAACTGCATTCTTTTTGATTATATTTACATCTACAACCTGCATCTTTTGAAAACGATCTACTTACTTTTTCTTTTAGCATCTTCGTTTTGCTTTTCGCAGCAGAACGAAGACTTCAAGATGATAAAGACCTATTACAATCAGCACCGTACGATGCTGAATACTGAGTTCCGGAAAAAATTTAATCAGCAGACCAATCCGCTTTTTAAAGAGGCGGTTAAAAATGATTTTCTTTTTTTTATGAAGAAAATGGATAGCATAGAGAATGTCGCACTTATTGGTGCCTTACTTAAAATTAAAAATCTGGAAGATCTCAGAAAGATTAAATATAAAACAGTAAATGTATCTGATCAGAATAATACAAATCATAATCGTGAAGATCATCTTGCGGTAAATGTAGAAAAAACAGCAGATTATCCGGGAGGAATGAATGCTTTGAGAAAAGAAGTTGCTGATTTGTTTTACACAGAAGGTGTTTATTCTGAAAATCCCAGCTTAAAAACAGTTGTTTTTTTTGTTGTTGAAAAGGATGGAACCATCAGCAATGTGAAAGCAGAAGGCGATAATTTTACTTTTAACAGGCAGGCAGAAATCGCTGTTTATTCAATCTCCGGCAAGTTTTCTCCGGCTAATATTAACGGGATGCCTGTAAGATACAGGTTTCGTTTTCCTTTGGCAATGAACTTTGAATAATTTTTCACGGTGTATTGTTTTATTATTTATATTTGAGCTAAATTTTAAAAGCAATAATATTATTGTGAAAAACTGAATATACTTAAATTATCAGTTTAAATTATAATGAAGATTTAAGTATAAAACTATTGAAAACGATAAATAACTGAACATGAAAAAAACCTTTCTGGCATTATTCCTTACAGCCGGACTTTGCTCTGCACAGACTGCAGATGTTACAGAAAAACAGAGAAAAAACGACATCGTAGCTGACCCCGTTTTGCTGATCGCCGTTCCGCTTGCTAATGTTTCGTATGAACGGCTGATTTCTGATAATAAAGGAATTGGTGTCAATGCAATGATACATCTTGATCGCAAAGAGGACAGGTTTACCCAGTTTTCAGCGTATTATAGAATGTATTTTGGGAAAAAATATGCTTCCGGATTTTTTCTTGAAGGTTTTATTCCCGTTACCACAAATTCCAATGATGATTATAACTATGTTTATGAAGAAACTACAGGCTTTTACTATACTTCTTCTGTGAATAGAAGAACTGCCACTACTATAGGAATAGGATTTGGGGTAGGAGGAAAATGGGTTCTGAAAAATAATCTGGTGATTGAAGCGAGTGGGGGAATTGCAAGGAGATTTGGCGACCGGGATAACTACTATTTTGAAGAAGTTACGGGAAAAATTATGGGAGGTATTGGATATCGTTTCTAAAAAATTAAAATTTATGATGAAAAGCTTAGTTTTGTACTAAGCTTATTTTTTTATGTTTACCGATGAATACTATATGAAACTGGCGCTGCAGGAAGCACAGGACGCTTTTGAAAAAGATGAGGTTCCTGTTGGCTGCGTCATCGTCTCGAACAACCGGGTGATTGCAAGATCTCATAATCTTACCGAAACGCTGAATGACGTGACGGCGCATGCAGAAATGCAGGCAATAACGTCTGCGGCTAATTTTCTCGGAGGTAAATATCTCACCAACTGTACTTTATATGTGACTTTAGAGCCTTGTGTGATGTGTTCCGGAGCTTTATCATGGTCACAAATCTCCAAAGTAGTAATCGGAGCGAGAGATGAGCGGCGAGGATTTATCAATAAAAATCTTCAGCTTCATCCCAAAACAGAAATCGTTACCGGAATTTTGGAAAACGAATGTTCTTCGATGGTAAAAGAATTTTTTAAAGCGAAAAGATAAAGCCGAATCTTACCTTTTTATTCTTTTCCCAGAAAATAAAGACCCTTCAGCGTGTGCAGCCGGTCTGTAATGTGAATTTTATTAGTTAAAGGTTTATAAACGTGAGAAACTCCTCCGGTAGCGATCACAAAGCATTCATCATGTACTTCATCGTTAATACGGTCTATAAAACCTTCTACCATGCCTAAAAACCCATAAACCATCCCGCTCTGCATACAGGTTATAGTGTCTAATCCCAAAACAGATTTTGGCTTTACTAATTCTATTTCCGGAAGCTGTGCGGTCTGGCTGATTAAAGAATTAAGAGAAGTAATAATTCCCGGTGCAATAATAACACCCAAAGTTTCACCATTTTCGGCGACACAGCTTGCAGTAAGCGCAGTACCAAAATCAAGAACAATTTTTTTTCTGTTAGGATATAAATTGTGAGCAGCAACCAGATTGGCATAAATATCAGTTCCCATCTGTTTAGATTTTGCCTGAACAGCAGAAGAAGTGGTGCGATCTACAATAACAGGTTCTTTGCCGTGAATTTTCCGGATGGCTGAGCTGATGACTTTCGTAAGCTGCGGAACAACAGAACCCATGATTATTTTATCAATGTTTTGAGGATCAATTTTATAGGTTTGGTAAAGCATGAGAATCTGTACATACAATTCGTCTGCGGTTCTGTAAGGCTTGGTATTGATTACCCAGGAAATATCACAGTTATCATCATCAAATAGACCAAATCTGATATTGCTGTTTCCAACATTGATTACAATTGAATTCATTGTCATATTTTTCAGCCAGAAACCTATCAGACTAATTAAAAAAGTATGATAAAATTCCTGCAATTTTTTACAGGGTAAAAATAATACTTTTCGTTACAATTATTATCGAAAATACATTCTTTATATCATTATCCCTAAAGATGAAATTTACAAAGATCTAAGAAAGATTGTAAAATAAAAAAGCTTCTGATTTCTCAAAAGCTTTAAAATTTATTTCAAATAATCTTAATAATTATCTTCTTCACCCTTCATTTTTTCGGCATTTTCTGCCATAATTACGGCATCAATCATTTCAGAAATATCACCGTTCATATAAGCATCAAGATTATACATAGATTTGTTGATTCTGTGATCAGTTACCCTTCCCTGAGGATAATTGTAGGTTTTAATCTTTGCAGAACGGTCTCCGGTAGAAACCATTGTTTTTCTTTGTGCTGCAATATCTCCCTGAACTTCCTGTAATTTAATATCATATAGCTTTGCACGAAGCATTTCCATTGCCAGTTCACGGTTTGCCAGCTGGGAACGAGCCTGTTGACACACCACCACCAATCCTGAAGGTTTATGGGTAAGCTGAACTTTTGTTTCAACTTTGTTGACGTTCTGTCCACCTGCTCCTCCGGAACGTGAAGTCTGCATTTCGATATCAGCAGGATTGATTTCTACATCTACTTCTTCGGCTTCCGGTAAAACAGCAACAGTAATAGCAGAAGTATGAACTCTTCCCTGAGATTCGGTTTCAGGAACACGCTGTACCCGGTGAACACCGGATTCAAATTTCATAATTCCGTAGACTCCTTCTCCTTCCACTTTCATGATGAGTTCTTTATACCCTTTTGCTGCCTCATTGGAATCGGTCACCTCGTGTCTCCATCCTTTTGCTTTAAAATACATAGAATACATTCTGTAAATATCTTCCACAAAAATAGCAGCTTCGTCACCACCGGTTCCTGCACGAAGTTCTACGATAATGTTCTTATCATCAGCAGGATCTTTCGGAATCAAGAGTACTTTAAGTTGTTCTTCAAGACCCGGAATTTTTTCCAGCGCTTCGTTTTTTTCAATTTTTGCCAGTTCTACGAAATCTTTATCAGATCCGTCCGCAATGATTTCATCAGATTCTTCAATGGCGTTTAATGCACCTTTATATTGATCATATACAAATACAATCTTGCCCAAATCACTGTATTCTTTATTAAGAGAAGAATATCTTTTTTGGTCTGAAATTACATCAGGCTGAATAATAAGGTCTGCAACCTCATTATATCTTTGTTTAATCGCTTCTAATTTCGGAATTAAAGATTTAGACATAGTGAAAATTTAGTGTGCAAAGATACGGAATTGATAGTGAAGAACAAAAGCCCATTTTCATGAGCTTTTTGTATAGTATTTATTTGATAATCATTTTTTGAATGGCAGTTCCTGTATCAGATCTTAAATGGACAAGATAAGTTCCTGCCGGATAATCCGCTTTCTGTTCATGCATTCCTGTCTCATTTTTCAGTCTGAAGGAATCCATCTTTTTTCCACTTATATCGTAAATGATGATTTCTCCGTTTTTAGCTTTGGTATATATAAGCTTTGCAATGCCGTTCTTCACGGGGTTATCTGCAATTTGCAGAGAAAGCCTGTTTTCGGAATTAATTTCAGACGTTCCTAATGTTCCGTTTGTACTTCCTAAAATTTTAAATTCACCGGGTTGCAGTGTAATGGGAGTAACTGTTGAAGTGATGTTCATCGTTGTATTATCCATCAGATTTTGCCATTGCCCGGTATAAGGGAAATAAGGAACAACATTTCTGGCGGTAATGCCATAATTGGCAAGAACGACAATGTTTTTCAAACTTCCTGCAGGTAAAGAATTATCATACACGTAGATGCGGGTAATAAGACCGTCAGGATCATTGGAAAGGTTGTTAGATTCTACCGTATACGTTTTAGATTTAAAAACCGGATGCAAATTCCTGATATTAATAATCTGTGCCCATGTATTATAAATTGCCTTTCTGTTGACATTTGTATCGTATCCTAATGTAAAAGCAATTGGTTTTTCATCAGTTCTGCAGGCATTATTGATAGATCCGTCCGGACATCTGTTGATGCTGAATTCATAGCCAAGTTCCCCGAATTGCCAGATCATTTTAGGACCAGGAATGGTAAAAAATGCAGCTCCGAAAGTTTTCATTCTCTCTAAGGCTGTATTTAGGTTTTGAACATTATAAGATCCGTTAGAAGCTCCATAAGCCAGATTTTTAAACATTAATCTTTCCTCATCGTGGCTTTCACCGAATCCTACTGCGTGCATATTGGTAAATCCGTGAAGCTCATGATCCATTCTGTCATAGTTACTGTTGTCCTTATATCCCATGGTATTTTGGTTGTAAGGATCTGTCTGTTTGTTCCAAAGCATTACACCTTTTCCTTCACTTACCCTGTAATTTGCCCATTGCTGTTCTTCTGCATCCGTACCCAGATGTTCAAATATGATGTAAGAACTAGGATCTGCTGCCCATTGTTTATCTGCATAATATTTCAGAATATCTACTCTGTCCTGTTGATAGGCATTTGTACAAGTTTCATCGTTTGCAGAACAGTTTTGTGTAAATCCTTTGGTAAGATCCCATCTGAATCCGTCAATCTTATATTCTGAAATCCAGTGTTGTAATGTTCTTTCCACATAATATTTTGTAGCATTGCTGGAATGATTGAAATCATTAAAAACATTATATGAATGTTTCGGAGCCTGATTAAAATAAGGATTATTTGCAGCTACATCTCCAAAACCGTCTCCATCCGGATCTATATTCCAAAGTCTTACCAATGGAGATCTTCCGGTTGCATGATTGAATGCGATGTCTAAAATCACGGCAATTCCGTTTTGGTGACACAGATCAACAAATTCTTTGAATTTTTCCGGTGTTCCGTAAGCTTTGTCTAAAGCGTAATGAAAAGATGTATTATAACCCCACGAAAGATTGCCTTCAAACTCCATGATTGGCATCAGCTCAATAGCATTAATGTTGAGATTTTTAAGATAATTAATTTTATTAATAAGCGACTGCCAGTTTTTTTCCTGTGTGAAATCTCGTAACAACAATTCGTAGACAATCAGATTTTCTTTATTAGGTTTCTGAAAAGAGGTAACCTGCCAGTTATAAGGTGTCTGTGCGGTTTTAAATGTAGAAACTTCAAAACCTTGTCCTGCAGGAAATGCAGGTAAATTAGGATAGGTTGTTGCAGAAATCCACTGATCATCATAAGAAGATAATATTTGTGGCGAAAAAGGATCTGCTACTTTTTTTAAGTCGTTGGTTCTGTACTGAAATGTGTATAATTGCTGTGGGGTGAGTCCGCTTAATTCGATCCAGTACAAGTCCGGATTTGTAGTATCTCTTTTCATCAGATAAGTGTCATCTACAATCCAGTTGTTGAAACTTCCAATGACGTGAACAAAATTTTTAAATGGAGCATATAAAGCCAGCCCTACTTTGGTATTGTCGGTAGGATGATAATTAATCCCTTGTCTAATCCATGACGGGATAGCTGCAGAAACTACATTTCTTGGAACCTGCAGCATAAATGTAGCATTTTTTATATTCGAACTGGCATCTGTGGCGATGAGTTCCATGTCTGCATCCTGAGTAACAGTATAATTGTAGGCATATGATGTAGAAGGAGTAGAAGTAGAATTTACTACAATTCCGTTAGCTTTTAGCTGGAAAGTTGCATTTATGCTAGTGGTTGCGGTTATGTTGATAGAATTTCCTGCAGCAACTGAGGTTAAGCTATTAGCTGCCGGATTCGTCATATTCAGGTTTAAAGTTCCGACATTAACCAAGTTGTCAGAAGTTTGCTGTGACCCCGTTTTATTCTTCAGCAAAAACCCGAAACGTCCAATTCCTGTTCTGTTAAAAAATGTTGTTGGTGTAAAAGTTAAAGAATAACTATCTGTAACCGAGTTGTAAACAAGTCTGTTCGCTTCGTTTGAATTGGTCCAGCTTCCATTGGTGGGGCAATCCTGACTGTTGGTAAAGTTTTGATCTAAAGACCATGACCAAATGTAAATGGCATTATTGACAACACCCCATGCGTTTTCATCAATTTGGTTACCCGGAACAGTTAAAGTAATCTGATTGGTTTCGTTAAAAGGATTGGGAGTGATAGTGTAGCTTATTTGTCCAAATAGTATGGTCACTACAAAAAGTAGTAAAGCAGAATAAATTTTTTTCATATAAATATATTTTTGTTTTTAAAATTACCTTCGACGTGTCAATTGCGTTATACTGTTATAGATTGCGACTATTTATTATGGATAGGCTTTACGTAAATTATTTTTATTTAAGTACTTAATTATTACGAATTTAATTTATTTTTTTTGAAATAATATACACTTTCCTGATGTTAAAAAAATAAAAAACTATGCAGCAAATATTATCTTTTGAAAACGAGAAATATTATGTTAAACAAATAAAAACCACTTAGAAAACTAAGTGGTTTTAAATATATGTTGTTTTGCTTTGATAGTCCTTTTTCAGAATTCAGGAGAAAAAGAACTGACAATCAATTAATGATGTCCGTGATTGTGACCATGGCTGTCATGAATGAAAGGACCATGACCTTTTGGAGAATTATAAATAACCTCAACTCCTTCCTGCTCCGTCAAAAGCTTGCTTCTGATCTGTTCAGGATCGAAAGGCTTTACTTTACCAAAATATTCTTTCAGTCCTTCAGTTAACCACAAGGGAATAACAAATCCGAAAAACATAAAGATACACCAGAAACCGACAAGGAACATTATAATGAAATAAACTGTCCAAAGGAACTGATAAAACGGCCAAAATGCTGATAAAATCATTTTTTATTCTTAAAGATTAGGGCAAAAATATGACATTTTTCTTTTTCAGACAAAAGATAAAAGGTGATTTTTGCTATTTATTTTAAATTTAAACTAATTAATGGGCAAGATCTGAAAAGAAGTCATTGCCTTTATCATCTGTAATAATGAATGCAGGAAAATCTTTTACTTCAATTTTTCTTACGGCTTCCATTCCTAATTCCGGGAAATCTACAACCTCAACAGACAGAATATTATCTTTTGCCAGAATTGCGGCAGGACCTCCGATGGAACCTAAATAGAATCCTCCATATTTTCCGCAGGCATTGGTCACATCTTTACTTCTGTTCCCTTTTGCAAGCATAATCATACTTCCGCCGTTGCTTTGAAACTCATCTACATACACGTCCATTCTTCCTGCTGTCGTTGGGCCGAAACTTCCTGAAGCCATTCCTTCCGGAGTTTTTGCAGGTCCTGCGTAATAAATAGGGTGATTTTTGAAATATTCAGGCATTGGTTTTCCGGCATCCAATAATTCTTTGATTTTTGCGTGAGCAATATCTCTTGCAACAATCAAAGTTCCGTTCAGTTTTAATCTTGTTTTAATCGGATATTTTGAAAGTTCTGCTAAAATTTCAGACATTGGTTTATTTAAGTCGATTTCAACAGCTTCTTCCAAATGCGGAGGGGTTGCAGGTAAAAATCTTTTCGGATCTTGTTCCAGTTGCTCTAAAAAAATACCTTCTTTTGTAATTTTTCCTTTAATATTTCGGTCTGCTGAACATGAAACTCCCATTCCAACAGGACAGGAAGCCGCATGACGAGGCAATCTGATTACTCTCACATCATGAGTTAAATATTTCCCTCCAAATTGCGCTCCGATAGCACTTTCCTGACAGATTTTCTGAACTTTTGCTTCCCATTCCAGATCTCTGAAAGCCTGTCCTGCTTCATTTCCTTCTGTAGGAAGATTATCGTAATATTTTGCAGATGCTTTTTTAACAGCAGCCAAATTGGCTTCTGCAGAAGTTCCTCCAATTACTAAAGCTAAATGATAAGGTGGACAAGCCGCTGTTCCAAGATCTGAAATTTTTTCTTTGATAAATTCTTCCAAAGATTTTTCGTTCAGCAAAGATTTAGTTTTTTGATAAAGAAAAGTTTTGTTGGCGGAGCCTCCTCCCTTCGTTAAAAACAAAAACTCGTAATAATCTCCTTTTTTAGCATAAATATCAATCTGTGCCGGAAGATTGGACCCGGAATTTTTCTCATCAAACATGGTTAGAGGAACAACCTGAGAATATCTCAAATTTCTTTTTTGATAAGTATTATAGATTCCCTTGCTTAGGTATTCGCCGTCATCAACTCCGGTGTACACATTTTCACCCTTTTTTCCCATTACAATTGCCGTTCCCGTATCCTGACAAGATGGTAAAGCTCCTTCTACCGCAACCGCAGCATTCTGTAATAGATTATATGCAACAAATCTGTCATTATCAGTCGCTTCAGGATCATCAATAATTCTTCTCAGGCTTTCTAAATGTGAAGAACGAAGCATGAAAGAAACATCTGCCATTGCTTCTTCAGCCAGAAGTTCCAAACCTTTCGGGTCAATAGTTAGAATTTCTCTGTCGCCTAGCTTTTCAACTTTTACGTAATCTGAAGTCAATTTTTTATAAACTGTATCGTCTTTTACAATTGGATACGGATCCTGATATTTAAATTCCATGTTACCTTTTATTTTCGGTGCAAAAATACAGCTTACTCAAAAAAGCATGATTAAAAATCATTCATTGAAATTGATATTTATAATGATTATAAATTGTGAGAGTTTTCATTTATAACTAAATTTATTGGATTAATTTTTTAAACCACAAAAGAGTCAAAAATTTTATTATAAAAAATTTAAACTAAATCTATCCATCAAATGAATTACAGAATAGAAAAAGACACCATGGGTGAAGTGCAGGTTCCTGCTGATAAGTTTTGGGGCGCTCAGACAGAACGTTCGAGAAACAATTTTAAGATCGGTCCGGAAGGATCAATGCCTCATGAAATAATCGAAGCATTTGCTTATCTAAAGAAAGCGGCAGCATTTACCAATTCAGATTTAGGGGTTTTAGCTCCGGAAAAAAGAGATATGATTGCTCAGGTTTGCGACGAAATATTAGAAGGCAAACTCAACGATCAGTTTCCTTTGGTAATCTGGCAAACCGGCTCGGGAACACAATCGAACATGAATGTAAATGAAGTGATTGCCAATCGTGCTCATTTTAATTCGGGAGGCAATTTAGGCGATAAAACTGAAGTCCATCCGAATGATGATGTGAATAAATCACAATCTTCCAACGATACTTATCCGACAGCGATGCACATTGCTGCTTATAAAAAAGTAGTAGAGACCACAATTCCGGCTGTCGAAAAATTAAGAGATACTCTAAAAGAAAAATCGGAAGCGTTTAAAAAGATTGTAAAAATAGGGAGAACCCATTTGATGGATGCAACTCCTTTAACTTTAGGGCAGGAATTTTCAGGATACGTTGCTCAGCTGACTTACGGAATCAAAGCATTAAAAAATACGTTACCTCATCTGTCAGAATTGGCTTTAGGAGGAACCGCCGTTGGAACAGGTTTAAACACACCAAAAGGCTATGATGCAAAAGTGGCAGAATATATCTCAAAATTTACGAATCTTCCTTTTGTAACTGCTGAAAATAAATTTGAAGCTTTAGCAGCTCACGATGCGATTGTAGAATCTCACGGAGCTCTAAAACAACTCGCAGTTTCTTTATATAAAATTGCTCAGGACATCAGATTATTGGCTTCCGGACCTCGTTCGGGAATCGGGGAAATTCATATCCCTGAAAATGAGCCTGGTTCATCTATTATGCCAGGAAAAGTAAATCCTACCCAAAACGAAGCAATGACGATGGTTTGCGCTCAGGTTTTAGGAAACGATACAACCATTTCTTTTGCAGGAACGCAGGGGAATTATGAACTGAATGTTTTCAAACCAGTGATGGCTTACAATTTCTTACAGTCGGCTCAGTTAATTGCCGATGCCTGTATTTCATTCAATGATCATTGCGCAGTTGGAATTGAACCAAATCAGGAGAGAATTAAAGAATTAGTTGATAAATCTTTGATGTTGGTAACCGCTTTGAACACCCATATTGGTTATGAAAATGCAGCAAAAATTGCGAAAACTGCCCACAAAAACGGAACAACTTTAAAAGAGGAAGCCGTGAATCTCGGACTTTTAACAGCCGAACAATTTGATGAGTGGGTAAAACCAGAAGATATGGTGGGAAGTTTGAAATAATCCTGAAACATCAACAAAACACTCCGCAGAATTTTCTACGGAGTGTTTTGTTTGTTAATATGAATGTTGGTTTTTATTATTCAATTCTTATACCGAAATTCAATTTCGGCTATTTTGTCATATTTTTATCAATTATTTAAGCATTTAAAACTACCATCCCAAAGCAATTCCGAAAACCAAAGCTTTGTCATTTGCAAAATATCCGTCTTTAAAGAAATTGCTGAAATCTTTTTTCACAAAAAGACTGATATTGTCATACGAAACGGTAAACTGGGCTCCATAAACAAACGGGTTTACCTGATAATTGGAGCGGTCTCTGATGCTTTGGCTATCACTTTTGATGATATTATTAGTAGACATTTTTATTCCTCCGTAAGCATTTGCACCAACTCTGAATCCTTCTGAATAAGGTCTGTACTGAATATCCATTCCTGCATTTTTCAGTTTAGAAAAATTATACTGAAATCCCAGAGGAACCATAATATAGCCGGTTCTTAATTTAGCTTTATCCAGATTTCCATCATATTTTGTTAAAAAAACATCAGAATCCTGCTTAGCAAAAACCATATTGTTATCTGGTCTTACGGTTCTCCATGAAAACCCGATTCCGGAGATTAATCCCCAAGGACTGGTTCTGCTAAACTGATAATTAAATTTCAAACCAAATTCCAGATTATTGGCATAACCCAAATTTCTGTCTAATTCATTATCTGGTCTGTCATTCGTTAAAGTCATGATTCCGTAAGAAAAATATCCGTCAAAACTTTTTGTAGGGCGAAATTTTTTCATCAGATTCTGTTTCATTTCTTCATTTGAAGTCACATCTGAATTGAGAAGAGAATATCTTACCTGCTTCTGGATTACCTGATCTAGGTCAAAGCCCAAAGCTTCAATTCTGGTGTCTATTTTTTGAGAATATTGGTCTGCAATCTGAGCTTTTTGTTGGTCAAATTCTGCTTTATCAAGATTTTTTTCCTGCAGAAACTTCAGTTCGGTTTCCATCTGTTTTTTTTCTTCCTGGATAATACCATTTATTTTTGCAGCATATTCTTCTACTTTTTCCTTTACAATCGGGCTTACTGTTGTGTCTTCTTTTGGCTGAAGATTTAGGCTCAATGCCTTTTTTTGTGCATTCATTGAGATGGCAACAAGGCACAGCATTCCTGAGATGATAAATTTCTTAATCATTTTATAAATTTTTTGAGGTTAAATTCGAATTATTTAGTGTTGAGATCTATTTTGGCAACATTGCTTCCGTCTTTGGTTTTCTCAATGGCATCTTTATGCTCTACCGAAAAAAGCAGGGTAGAAGGGTCTACATATCTTTTTTTCTTAGGTACTCTTACAGAATCGGCTTTAGCGATAATTTTTGACGGGTGATTCTGAATTATTTGTGATGCAATCTCAATCGGGTTTTCTTTGATCAGCGGCAAATCAGGAGTAACAGGAATTTCTTTTTCATTTTTTGATTCGGAAGAAGAATTTTTGGTTTGAGAAAATTTCTCCAGTTTTGGTGTTAGATTAGAATCTTGAGAAAAAGGTACTTCAGGTTGCGCAACAATGTTTTCTTTTTGAGAAGACGGTTTTTCTGTTTCTGCGATTTTTATTTTGGGTTCAGTTTCATTGTTAGAAAATAAAACGGCACCCAAACCAAAAAACAATACAAAACAAGCAGCGATTAAAATCAGGTTAAAATTTGATTTTTTTGAGCGAGTATTTTCTGTCTGAGCCTGAATTTCTGACCATAAATCTCTTGAAGGACTGATTTCTCTGCCGGAAATCTGCTTTTTTATCTGATGATCTAAATTATTTTTAAACGAGTTCATTTTTCAGTTTTTTTTGTTGTTGAAGATAAATCTTTCTGAGTTTTTCTTTAGCTCTGAAAAGCTGTGTTTTGCTTACCGCTGTGCTGATGTTCAATGTTTCAGCAATCTCCTGATGAGAATATTCTTCCAGTACATAAAGATTAAAAACCATTCTGTAGGAATCCGGAAGCTGATCAAGAAGTTCCTGTGCATTAAAATCTAACACAATTTCTTCTTCATAAATTTCCTCCAGAACAGAAGCGTGAACATCATCAAGATAAAAAACCGTTTTATGACTTTTGATAAAATTAAGACATTCGTTCACCACTATTTTTCTCGCCCAGCCATCAAAATTTCCTTCACCACGATAGCTTTCTATATGTTTGAAAATTTTGCAAAAAGCTTTGATGACGCAATCCTCTGCCTGATACAAATCGCTGATATAACCTCTCGCCACACTGAGATATTTTTTTACATTCTGATCGTAAAATATTTTCTGGGCAGCAGGATCATGTTTTTTCAGCCGGCTCAGCAAATCTTCTTTTTTATTTCTAAACAAAAGCTTCATGGTTTATATTCTGTTTCTATATAAAAGACAGAGAAAATTTAAAATGGTTACATAAAAACATTAAAATTTGTTGAAAAATAATTTAAATAATTGATTATCAATTAATAAAGTTTTGTTTTTGTTTGATTTCTCAGTTAATATAAAAGAAAAACCGCAGTCAAGCTGCGGTTTTGGTTTCATTATCTGCTTAGATCTTCTTTAAGTTTTTTGGCACCGTCTTCTACTTTTTGTGCTCCTTTTGCGGCGGCATCTTTTGCATCACGGCTCACCTCCTGTGCTCCTTTTTTAAGGTCTTGCCCTACAGCATTAATATCCTGTTTGGCTTTTTGTGCGCTGTTTTCAATCTTTTGTCCGGTATTATCGACTGTATTTTTAATATCGTTTTTAGCCTGATTGATTTTCGCTGAATCTACAAGTCCGGTTTTAGTTTCGGTTGTCGTGGTTGTGGTTACAGATCCGTCCGGATTTTCTACTGTTTCGGTTTTAGTAGTAGATTCTTTGCAAGAAATAATCATTGATGTTGCTGCAAAAGCTGCTAAAATGTGTTTTTTCATTGTGTGAATTTTTTTAAATGTATATAAATTATTACTTAGGGTCTTTCAACGGTTTTTCCTTCATTTTATTTTCTTCCTCGGTTTTCTTTTTATTTTCTTTATCCAGTTCTTCTTTAATTCGCTTTTCTTCCTGCTGAATCTTTAAAACTTCTTTCAAAGAATCCTGATATTTTTGTGAAGTCATTCTGATCTGCCTTGCAACATCCACAGAAATAGCACCTTCTGAAAAAGAATCTATTGCTGTAGTGTCATAATGAGGCTGTAATACTTCGGCACTGCTTTCTGCAACAGGTTTGTTTTTGGAACATGCAATGAATAACAATCCTAAAAAAAGCAAACCGAAAATTATTCTTTTCATGTAAAAATTTCTTGTTTATTATTTGATTTCAGAAAACTAATTTATAATAAATTCGGCAATTACAGGATAATGATCTGACAATTTTGCGGAATGATCTACATGATAATTCACGGGCTGTATAGATTCCGAAGTGAAAATATAATCAATTCTCAGAGGGTATTTAAAATCATGAAAGCTGGTGCCACTTCCTTTTCCAACCTCATAGAATGAATCTTTCAGCGTCTCAGATATATGATAATACTCATAAGAATTGGGAACTGCGTTGAAATCTCCGGCAACAATCACAGGATAAGGAGATTCCTCTATGCTGTTTCTGATAAGCTGTACCTGATCCTGATGGCTTTTAAACGTTGGAATGAGCCTTTTAACAAGATCTTTCATTTTTTTTTCATCCTCATTACTATTTCCGTCAAGTTTTACCATGTCTTTAACGACACCGAAAGATTGAAGATGCACGTTGAATAGACGATAAGTTTTACCATTAATCTCAAGATCTATTTGTTCGCATTGTGAGGTAATGTCGCCATCGGAGAAATGCTCAAAAATATTTTTTCTGCCGAGAATTTTATATTTTGAATAAAAGCAAATGACAGGTAATGTATATTCTCCTTTCAGATTCTCCAATTCATAATCAGGTCCGGATTCCTGAAGGAAAACAATATCTGCTTTTTGAGCATTAATGTAATCCTGAATTTTATCTTTACCCATTTTTCCGCCTTTGACGTTGAAGGTAACAATTTTCAGATTAGGAATTTCTTTTTTTTCGGCAGAATAATTAAACCATCTTTTTGCCGGGTTTAAAAATAACAAACCTAAAAGCATAAAAACAAAAGCTCTTTTTTTCCAGCTGAAAATCCAGAAAAAAGTAATGAGCATGTACAAAACTATCATGATCGGAAAGCCCAGAGATAAAAAATTAAACCCCCAGAAAACTTTTGGCGGAATATAGGCATTCAGCAAAACTCCGAATAAGAGAAAAAGCAATCCTAAATGTGCAATGAAAAGAATGGTTCGGAATAGTTTCACAACGATTAATTAAATCTATACAAATGTTTTTTCCAAATTTTGGCTAGAATATAACCAACAATAGCACCTCCTACGTGAGCTAAATGGGCAACACCGCCAACATTTCCTGTAACGCCTAAAATCACAGAACCTATAATAATGATAGGAAGCAGAATTTTTACCTTTATTGGAACCGGGATAAACATAATTCCAATTTTTGCGTCAGGATAGAGGGTAGCAAATGCCGCTATAATACCAAAGATTGCTCCGGACGCACCGACCATCGGCGTATAAATAATATTTTTTAAGTTTTCTAAAAGTTCCTGCTGCTCTAGTACTGATGATGAATTACCTTTAAACTGAACCGACTCTCCCGCCAAATAGGCATTAATATCAAATCCAAAACTACCAAGTGTAGATTTAATTTGTTCAACTTCAACGAGATTCCAAAGGTTAAACAAAAAAAATGCTCCTAAACCGCTCAGAAAATAAAGAATTACAAACTTTTTGTCTCCTAATCTCTGCTCTAGAATGGGACCAAAACTGAAAAGTGTAAACATATTAAATAATATATGCATAAAACTTCCATGCATAAACATGTGAGTAATTATCTGCCATGAATGGAAATAAGGAGAGGAAGGATAAAAGCCGGATAAATAACCATAAACTTCATTGCTGTTGAGCAAAGTTACAGCTATGAATACAACAATATTCAAAAGGATAATATTTTTGGTGATTGGCGGTATATTATTAAACATCTACTTAAAATTTATTTTTAAAATCATTAAACGGAACTTCAAAATAACATCTCTTTCCGCTGGGTAAAAATTCAGGGAATCCTAAAGCAGTAAAATCTTTAATGACCTGCTCTGCATCAATTTTATAAATAAAATCGAAACGGGATTTACTCTGCATTTTGTTCCACTGGTTTTGATAATACTGCAAAAACTCGTCCTCTGTTCTGTATTCTAGAATTTCAAACAAGTTTTCCAGAAATTTCATTACCTGAGATTCCTTCAACCCTTCCGGAACGGCATCTATCCTCAAAACACTTTCGTGAGCAATTGTCATTTCAAAACCCAGCTCCGGAAGATATTTTTTGATAGATCTGTATTTGTTTTTTTCAATTTCATTCATGTGATATTCAAGAGAAAACAGCAGTGACTGGCTGTTGTTAGTTCCTTTTTTTACTGTTTTATTATGATCTGAAACTACAAGTCTGTGCATTCTCCCAAGATCCAGCATCAAAGTGCGGTCTCCTTTATTGAAGAGCCAATATCCATTCGGAAGTCTCATTAAATCCTCATCAAAGTCTTCGTCTTCAAAAAGGTTAATTTTAGACGGTTCCGGAGTGATGTTTTGCTGGTACATCTCCGTGAGATTGTGAATTTCGGTTTTAGAAACTGTTTTTTCTTCCAAAAAGGGGTTATAATCCCGGTCGACAATAATTTCGGGCATTTTAAAACTTGCCGAATTGCTTTTGCTGGGAAAGCTTTTTTGCATCATCTCATCCAGCTGAGGATCTCTCTCAAAATCAAGACTTGGAGCAACATTGTAAATTCCCAGAGAACGCTTGATGGTAGATCGAAGCAAAGCAAAAATAAGATGCTCGTCTTCAAACTTTACTTCTGTTTTCTGGGGATGAATATTGACATCTATTTTTTCGGGATCCAACTCAAGAAAAAGGAAGAAAGTCGGAATATATCCCGGTAAAAGCAAGCCTTCAAAAGCTTCCTGAACCGCTTTGTTAAAATAAGGACTTTTAAAAAATCTTCCGTTAACGAAAAGAAATTGTTCTCCGCGTGTTTTTTTGGCTCCTTCAGGTTTGGCAACAAAACCGTGAAGCTGACACCACACAATATCTTCTTTAATAGGAATGAGCTGAGGTTGAAGTTTTCTTCCGAAAATATCAATAATTCTCTGCATCTGAGTTCCTTTTCTGAGCCTGAAAACCGGCTCGTCATCATGAAATAGAGAAAATTCTAAATTTTCGTGAGCCAGTGCCACTCTTTGGAACTCATCAATAACATGACGAAATTCAATATTGTTATTCTTGAGAAACTTTCTCCTTGCCGGAACATTGTAAAATAAATTTTTAACCAAAAAATTAGATCCTTCTGCAGTCTGGATCGGCTCCTGAAACTGAAAAACTCCGCCTTCAATGTAAATATTGGTTCCTAAAGCGGCTTCAGGCCGTTTGGTTTTGAGCTCTACCTGAGCAACAGCAGCAATGGAAGCCAGAGCTTCACCACGGAAACCTTTGGTCGCAATTTTAAAGATATCATCGGTTCCTCTTATTTTAGAAGTAGCATGGCGTTCAAATGCCATTCTTGCATCGGTTTCAGACATTCCTTTTCCGTCATCTACTACCTGAATAAGGTTTTTCCCGGCATCACGGACAATCAGCTCAATTTTTGTAGCTCCTGCATCAATAGAGTTTTCCAGAAGCTCTTTTACAATAGATGCAGGCCGCTGAACGACCTCACCTGCTGCAATCTGGTTGGCTACATGATCGGGTAAAAGCTGAATAATATCTGACATACATGAATAATGAACTTACAAAAATAGGTAAAGCAATTAAGATTTAAAATAATAATCCTGTGAATTACAAATTAAGTTATCCTCAGATTACTCACGAAGAAAATAAAAAGCTCCCATCATTTTTCAATAAATGGAAGCCAAACTAAGTAAACTATGATTGTCTTGTGTTTAGAAAATAATTACGTTATTTTTTCTTCTAAAACGAGTTTAGATTTTTGAGTTCTTTTTCTTTCAACTTTTTCACCTGCGCCATGTATTTTATTGTACAGAAAAGCCAGGGCATTGGGTTTTTTGTATATTTTGGAGTATCTGTATTGGGTATTGAAATGTCTTACATGAATTTTATAAAAATCATATCCTATTACCACAACGAGGCAGGTACTGATTACATAAAAAACACTGAACTCCAGATAATAATACGTAAGACCTGAAAAAACGGCTCCCAAAACATAAGAGATCATGATGCTGACCAGCAGTTTTGCCCTTGCTGTAAGCTCAGGATTTTTTCTGTATTTCTTTTGGGTAAACATAGACGCTAAAATTCCCAGATCAGTAGTTGTTCCGGTAAGGTGAGTTGTTTTTACCAGAAAATTGGAGATACTTGCCGTCAAACCATTCTGAAGACCTGTTGCAAACAACATAAGTGCTACCATAACCTGCGCTTCTTCAATAGTTTTCTGATAGTACAGCTGTCCGTAAATCCCTACTGTCAGAAGACAGATAATTTCTAAGACAATCGGGAATGCATGCGCAAAATATTTACTTTTCTTATTGAAATTAATAACTGAAAAGTTGGCGGTAAAACTTCCGAAGAAAAAAAGAAAGATCCATGCTCCTACTACGGCGACCTGCGTCCAGTTTCCTTTGCTTATTTCTGCTGAAAAAACAGCATAATGTCCTGTAACATTGGATGTAAAAGACAGAAAAATAAGCAATGAGGCAACATTTATAGTTCCTGCCGTAAAGGCGGTCAGCGTTCCCAGTCTTATATTGTCTCCCAACGTTCTGCTGTTACTATAATTCCTTAACATTTTTTTTAATTTAAAAGTGAGTCTGTATTAAACTTCTGCGAAAACTTCCGCAAGTCTGCCTTTTTCCGGCATTACTTTAGGAATTTCCAATACCAGCTCAAATGAAGGCAGATCTTTGCATTTCCTGATGTATGGAGTCAGATCAAACTTTCCTTGTGTATTCTTGCTTTTCAGTGATTGGGAATAGTAAGCTTCCGCGATGTTCTCTGCTTTCACATAATTGTTGAAAGCTCTTTGCATGCTTCCTGTGAAAATGTCGCACATGATTTTATCTACCAGATGAGAATATTTGTTGGCAATAATAGCATAAGCTTCACAAAACTCTTTAGCTCTTATTTTGTTGAAAACCGTAGATTTGGTGTTAAATAAAAGGTCTCTGATAGAATCTCCCATATCGTAACCAGATACCATAAGAATTCTATATTTTGTATCCTGTTCAATCGAATTTTTTTCTTTCAGTACCTTTTTTAAAATATTTAGAGATTCAAGAGAATAGTCCGTTGCTATTAAAATGGTGGTGGTCATATCTTTAGTATTTAGCTGTGTAACATTTTTGATATTACAAAACTATACCTGCCAAATTAAAAGCTCTTTGGAAAGAAATTAAAATGTAATTAAAGAGATTAAAATGAGATTAGAATTGATGTCAGTTCTTGAAATTGATTTATTCTAAGTATAAAATCGGACTGAATTAATAATTTTCTTCCTGTTTTAAAGTCCCGTAAATTGTAGGAAAGCGCATTTGCACGGTAGTTCCTTCGTTTTCCTGTGAACTTACCAGAAGTTCGCCATTATGCATCCTTACAATATTTCTGGCAAGCGGAAGACCAATTCCGTAGCCTTCATAGTTTCGGGTGTTCGAAGCTCTGAAAAAAGGATCATAAATTTTATTCATTTCCGATTCAGGGATTCCAATTCCTATATCTTTTACGATGATATAGAGGTCGGTATCTGTAGCGCCTAGAGAAACTTTTACCTTTTGAAAATCAGAGTACTTACAACCATTGCTGATGATGTTGGCTACTGCAAGATGAAGCAGCTGCTCATTCCCCTGAACTTTCAATTTTTTAGGATTATCAGGAAGCATGCTGATGTCAAGATAAATATTGTTCCGGGAATCTATTTTCCTTAATGTTTCAATAACATCCCAAAGAAGCTGATCCATCCTTACTCTGTCTATTTTCTGAATTTTTCCGTCAAAACCAGTTTGTGCAATGAGAAGAAGAGCTTTAATTTTTTTATCTAATTTTTCGGCTTCGTCTAAGATAATACCCAGTGTTTCTTTGTATTCTTCGGCGGTACGGTTGATGGAAAGCGCAACATCAGCTTCTCCCATGATGGAAGTAAGTGGTGTTCTCAGCTCATGTGAAACATTTCCAATGAGGTGGTTTTGTGTTTCAAAAGAGGTTTCTATTCTGGTAAGCATGGTGTTGAACGTTTCTACCAGTTCGTTGAGCTCTTTGTTTCCCGGTTGAGGCTCGAGTCTTAAGTGAAGGTTTTCGGAGCTGATTTCTTTTACTTTTCCTGTAATTTTTAAAATAGGTTTAAAAAGCGTTTTAGACAGATAAAAAGAAAAAATCATACTGAAGAATATCGACAGAATCATACATGTAATCAATGTACGTTTCAGAAAACCAAGATAATGTACCACATAATGGTTTTTTGCAGAAGCAATGGCAATATAATCTTTGTTTCGGTATTTGAAGGACTGACCGATGTAATAAAACTCAGAGTCATTATAATTGTCTTCGCCTTTTCTCAAAATATTTTTGAAAAATGAGCTTGGAATATGTATTTCTTTAGAAATATCTGTAAAATTGGAATCAGAAGGAACAGCAAAAACATAATCTCTTTCCATTGGAAGTTCTTCATCATTGTTGCTGTTGAGAATATAATTTTCGGGAAGATCAAGAAGTTCTTTGTTTTTTTCTATCTGAACAATCGTTGTCGTTCTGATTTTAAGTAATTCGTAAAACCTCTGATGCGAAAAATTAACAATAGAAAAGTAAACCGAACCTCCAAAGATGAGAATAACCGTTGTAAAAACAGCCATTAGAAGAATCATTGTTTTGGTCTGATTGGTAATTACTTTATTAAACATATTTAAGGCTTTTTCAGAACATATCCCATTCCTATAACCGTATGAATGAGCTTTTTATCTTCCTGATTATCAAATTTTTTTCGCAGATAATTTACGTATACATCTACTACGTTGGTTCCCAGCTCATAGTTTACTCCCCATACCGCATCTAAAATTTCTGCTCTGGAAATCACTTTCTCGGGGTTATTGAGAAAATACATAAGGAGTTTATATTCTGTGGAAGTAAGAGAAACTTCTTCTCCTGCACGAGTTACTTTTTTAGTATAATCGTTTACGATAAGGTCAGAAAAGTGATAAATATATTTACTGTCTGCACTTTCTTCCGGAATTTCTTCTATTTTCCGGGGATTGCTCCTTCTGAGAAGTGATTTGATCCTTGCAACAAGCTCAATAAACTTAAAAGGCTTTACCAGATAATCATCACCACCGTTTTCCAGTCCCAAAACAATATTTTCGGAAGTTCCTAATGCTGTAAGAAATAGAATAGGAACGCTTTTGTTGGTTTTCCTGATTTCTTTGCATACTTCCAGACCATTCATCTCCGGAAGCATGATATCTAAAATGACAAGATCAAAATCATTTTCCTGCACAAGATTTACTCCGGTAGGACCATCAAACGCAACGGAAATTTCGTAGCCTTTTTCCTGAAGTCCTTTTTTAATAAAAGAAACCACGCTGGTTTCGTCCTCAATCAGAACAATTTTTTTCATATCACTAACCAATTTCACAAAAATAGGCAAAAGAATATTAATGAAAACGAGCCTGTCAAAAAAGAAAAAAAGCGAAATATTCCGCTTTTTTCCAAATATATGTTGAGTGTTTTATTTTTTTGAAGATATTATAGAGTTCAAAATTACAGGTTCCAGATTAGAGGGGAGATCTGCTGACTTGATCTGATATTTTTTTATTTTCATTTCTTTAAACCAATTTTCCCAGTATTCTTTGATGACATCTGCTTCAAAAGGATTCCCTTTTACAGGATTGATTCCCAAAACGATCACTTCAAGATCTTCAAGGTTTTCATTGGCTTTTACAAAGCCCAGGTTTTTATCCTGTATTTTAGATTTAAAATCGGAAGAACCGAGATTTAAAGATTTTATCAGCTCAGGAGTAAGGTAGGATGTTTTTTGACCTTCCGAAAATTTGGAATCTTTATGATACATATATCCGTCTGTGAGAATAAAAAGGATATTTCTGTGACCTTCTTTTATACAATAATCATTGATTTTATTCTTGAAAAACTCCCAAATATCGGATCCCACATAGTTTTTGTCTTTTATCGCTGACTGATAAATGGCTAAAGGCAATTCTGAGTACTTTTTTTCAACCAGGCTGATGTTTTCCTTCGTGGTATTTTTATCGAAAGAAACTTTTAATTCTTTGGTAAGCTCATTCATTTTCGGATCCGATGGTTCCGGATTGAAGAAAACCTGCATCTGGTCATTCAGCTGAATTACTTTTTTGCTTTTAATGTGATCTAAAAATCCTTTTTCTATTGCTTTGATGTATTCTGTATCTCTCTGGAAATATTCCATGGTGGGATTCGGATTTTTCTCAGGATCAATCCGGTCAGAGAGGTCAATCAGGATACTGACATTGAGGTTTTTCAAAGACTTTTCTTTGTTTCCGGCATGGTCTTGTTCTTTATTTCCGCCATTGGATGTTCCGGATTTGCTACAGGCGATAAATGATAAAGCAAATAGTAGTAAATAAAATATTTTTTTCATAATAATTTTTTTATAGAACAGACATATAAACAGAATTTTGGCTGTCGGAATTGGCTCCTACTTTATTGAGATTATAAGTGTATTGCTTTTTACATTCTTCAATCATATCCTGTTTTACAGGATGAGAAACGGCCAGCTTTTCCCCGATAAATGTAATCCAGCCCTGCATATATTCCGCAGCATAAGATTTGTAATCTTTAGTAGGAATAATGACACCGTCAATGATATTCTGCAATTCTTCTACTCTTCCCTTAGCTTTTGCAATCAGTTCTTTAATGCTTCCGATGCTGTTTCTTACTTCTTCTTTTTGTTTTTCAAAATCAACAATTCTTTCCTGATGGACGAGGATGTTTTTTTGTCTTCTTATTTGTTCATTTTTAATTTTATCCTTCTCTTTATGCTCTTTCATTACAAAATCGAATACAAGTCCCCAAATGATATACACGATAAATCCTGCGAAAATAATCCCCCAAAACTGATTTTTAGTAAAGGCAATAGAAAGATCGAACGGAGCAGAGCTGAATGTTTTGTTTAGTTCGTAAAGTTTTGACTCAATCTCATACGCCAGAATAGCATCAAAAACGAATGTAATGATAAAAAGCAGAGCAACTTTTGAATAGTTACCCCAGTTTTTATTCTCTCCAAACATGTGAATTAAATATCCCAACCCCAAAAAAACAAAAGGAATTAATGTAACAAAGGCACCTTCCAGCGGACCTTCTTCCCATGCTTTATTGAAAGCCTGAGCATCCAGAACGCTTTGAATAATATTGCCATTGGCATCAAAGTTTTTGAAAAAAGCAGAGTAAGATGTTGAAATATAAAATGTAAAAAGGTATAAACTGATAGGTAAAAGCAGAAAAAGACCGATCCAGAATTTTGTAGAAGCCCCTTTCGTGGCTTTCACATTGTATGCTTCCGGATTTCTGGGCAGATCATTAATCTCAAATTTAATAGTTTCAATTATATTCTGCACATTTTTAATATCTCCATCAATATGATTGAGTTTTTCTTCTTTATTGTCTAATGAAACAGTTAACCCTTTAATTTCTGTCTCTTTGTTTTTTTGTTCGTTAAGATAAGGTTCTTTAAGTTTGTTTTGTTTATCGACAAGGTCTTTTTCTTCGTTTTGAAATTTAGAATAAATGGCATCAAGACATATAGAGAGTGCTGTATGGTTGCCGCTGTTTCTGGAGCTGTCTCTGTAGCCGGATTCGTGGTAGGTACGCTTTCTGCTTTCTTCGCTTGCTTCTTCTGACAATCTTTCCGGCAGCTCTGCCGATGTTGAATTTTCTTGAGATGGGACGGGCTTTAGCCGAAAAAGATTCTTAATATTGGAGGTCATGGTGTTCATGGGTTTAATTATTTAAGTCATTAATAATTTCAGTTTTTGTTTTTCCGGTTTTTACTGCTTCAATGAAATAATCTACAATGTCATTTATATTTTCTTCCAAAAAACCAAACATAGCAACATATTTCTGTAGGGCAGAATACTCGTTTGGGCTTACGATTCCATCTGCCCAGATCATCGCAGTAAGATCATATAGATATTCTACTTTTTCATCAAGACTTTCAGGAATTAAATTTTTGGAATTGATAGGATTAAGGAGAATTTCGTCAAGGTTTTTTTGTGAAATACCTCTTTCTTCTGCAGATTTATAGAGCATTTTCAATTCGAGGGGACTAAAATCTTCGTCACAAATTGCCATTTGGTATAACCTTAAAAAATGTGCTTTAAGATTTTCTGATATATAAGTTGTTTCCATAGTTTTTATTTTAATATTCTGTCTCTGGTTCGTAGTTTTTTTTGAGGCTCAATTTCAATGGCTTCAGGCTCTTTTGTCTTTTTTTTCGGTATTAAAGTATAGAAATAATAGAGTAATAAAAGTCCGACAACGGAATCTATGATAATCCAAAAAGGTTTTAAATAAAAATAGATTGGAAAAATCGGGTTGAAAAGAATAAAGATCAAAACAAAAGTGATCAGCCAGAAGCTTCTGGTTTTGAATTCATTCACAATAATAACAAATGACATAAATGAAATGATGATCCGAAGAAAAGTATAATAACCAATCGGTAAATCGACAATGCCGATAAAACAGCATAATGCAGCGATAATGATGAGGTATTTCATGGGGGTAGTTTTAAATTTTGCAGGACTTTTATTTTTGAATTATTTGCACCCCGAACAATACGACCGGTCTACATATTCTTTGCTGTTTCCGGAGTAATAATAGCATCCGCCTCTTGGTCCTACATTTAGAGGATGACCATTATAAGTACAACCTTTAGCTCTGGCTGTTGAAGATCTTTTTTTTCTGCTTTTTTTGCTTTTCTTTTTCTTTCTTTTTGAAAAAAAAGACGATTCGGTGGTAGAAGTTGTGTTGTCTGTTGATGCAAAAATATTTGCAGGTAATAATAAGCCTATACCTAAAAGGCTTGTAAGTAGTAGTTTTTTCATGTTAGTAAAATTGATAATTATATAAAGATTTCATTCATAGATTTTTCTCTCATCGCTTGTACCATTATGTGATCGTTTGCATTTCTATATTGTCTGAGAGAACTGGATAAGCCGATAGAAAAAATTTCTGCTTCGTTACGGTTTAAACGTAATAAATAGTTTTTGTTTTGAACTACAAATTCGAAGCTTCCTCCTTGTAAATCATGAGAAATTAATTTATAAAAAGGAATTTGAAAACTTTTTGCTCCGGCATTGAAAACGATTCTTGAATTTGTTAGAAATAAAGTCCCAGAATATATATGTGTTACATTTTCTTTTACAGGTTTATAACTTCCTCCCCCGACTCTTGCATTTACTCCTTTCATAACTCTGAAAGAAACACTGGAACTTCTACGGGAATAACCTTTATGAACTAATTTATTTTCAATTAAATTGGCATTAATGCTCAGAAAACACTGCTCATCTTTGCTTAAAGCTATCGGAGGATTATAAAGAACAGGAAAAATACCATGATCTAAATTCCATAATAATTTAGCATGCTGTAAGCTTTTAATCTTTCGCTCAGAAATAAAATTCTTAATATTCTGATGATCAATTTTCAAATTTCTTACTGCCTGTTTTAATTCCGTTTCTTTTATAGGTGAAAGTCTTTTGTCAGATATTTTTTCTTCCAAAATTTTATTAAATAATGAAAAAGCAATCTTATTTTTTATTACCTCAATTTTATCAGGTGGAAATTGAAGAAAAGTAGAAATTTTGATAATTTGCTGGTTTTCAGAATCTGTCAATACATTATCATTATAACATTTTTGGATTAAATTTTTAATAGTTTTTTCTGAAATCTTATTTTTTTCAAGAAAAATTTGCTGATCAGATAAATTGAAAAAAGATTTAATTTCATTTAATTTAGAAATTTCATCCTGAGTGATATTAAAATCTAAAACTGCTGCACATAGAGTGTTATAGTAAATTTTTCTGCCGAGTTTTGTTTTTTGCTTATCACTTAATTGTTTTTTGTATTCTGTTAAATTTTGCTTGTAAACAGACAAAATGGTATCAGGATTAGAGTAGTTTATATTTTGCAGAATTTTATTGGTTCCATCAATATTAATTTTGAGCATTTTAGTTCCAACAAAATTGCCAGTTAATGGGACTAATAAAAGTGCCATTATTAACACTATAACTGAAGATACAAAGCTTTGCTCTATAAGTAATCCAAAGAAAACAAAGAGAAGTAAAGTGCCAAAAATCCATCTTAAAATTTCTAGAATAAGCAAAAGGGTTTTCATGGTTATTAATTTTAATTGTAATTTTCCAATGTCTGGTGAAGCTGATTTCTGTAATTGTAAATCTCATCAAGATCAGTCAGCAAAATTTTTTCTCCGGCATCTTTTCCGTTGTGGAATAGCTCCAGATATTTGTTTGAAGTATTGTAATGTAAGCGGCAAATCGGTTTTCTGTTATTGTCGTCAAGCAAAATCCCAAAATAGGATAGGGTATCTCTGTAAGCAATTCTGGAGGAAGATATTTTCTCTCTCAAAATGGCTTTTACGATCTGAAAACCTTCCAGTTCTTCAGCGGTCGTAACAATTTTAGAATCATTATTGTCATCAATAGGTTGCGACGTTTTTGGCTGGTCTTCCCGTTTTTCGATTTGCTCGTTGATGCTTAATGCAGATTTTAACCTGAAGCTTATGGACTCATTAATAGAAATCGTCAAAGCCTTTTTTGCATATTCTTTAAAAGAAATCATGCGGTTGGCTGTTAAAGGTTTTTCAAAAAAACGGTTAACTAAAAGTTTCACCAATTCGTCAGAAGGATTTTCTATTTCTTTTTCAAACTCTTTTCTGATGGCTTTAATGTATTTTAAGGCTTCTGCAGAGTCCAGAATATTTTCAAGATTATAGCCTTTTTTGGTAAAATTTTCAAGAATTTTGATGGAACTGTCTTTTATATCTTCAATATTAATGGTGAAAAAGGGTTTTTCATCCATAATATTCGGTTTCTCAAGATCAGTATAAAAGTTGTAAATAATTCCGTTGGTAAGGACACCAAATCTTGTCTTGGAAACATGATAATATCTGTGGAGCTGCGAATTGTGCGCATCGGCGCTTTCCTTCCAATGTTTGCATTCAATGATAAAAATAGGCTCGTCATTATTTCTGATAACATAATCTACCTTTTCGCCTTTTTTTGTTCCGATATCACAAACGTGTTCTGGAACTACTTCTGTGGGATTAAAAATATCGTACCCCAAAATCTGTATAAAGGGCATCACAAAAGCATTTTTTGTGGCTTCTTCTGTTCCGATCTGGTCTTTCAAACCTACAACTCTCTGATGTAATTGCTCTAATTTAATTTTAAGATCCATAGTTTTGGTTTTATATGGTTTCGTCAACAGTTTCCGCTGTCGGAGCATTGTTTTTTACTGATGCAATTCCGGTTTCCATAGCAGATATTGAACTGTAATACTGGCTCTTACCGATGATTTCTCCGTTTCTTGCTTTCAGTACAAAATAATCTTTGTTGTTAACCGCCATTCGTCTGTCGTATCTGGAGTCGTCCTGCGAATTGTTTTTTACAGATTCTATCCCTTTAAGACAAGATGATTTCTGAGCGTAGCCTTCACTCATCAAAATGATTTCGCCATTTCCGGCTTTCAAATTAAATTGATACTCGTTGTTTACTCTTTGAGTGATAACAAATTTTCCCATAATCTAGTTTTTGCAGCCGTTTTTATCGCACGTTACTTTTGCACTTGTATTTGTCCAATGATCAGGATGAATATTGGTGTCGGTTCCGCAACCAGTTGTGCCTCCTTTTTGTCCTTTATGAACAATTTCCGTTGGTGTGTGTTTTACATTCATAATGTTTTATTTTTAATTGTTTAATACTCCAAAAGTATAACCCTTTGAAAAGCAATGATTACGGAAAACCGTAAATAGATGATGTTTAATAAAAAAACCTTTCAGAATTCTGAAAGGTTTTTAGTTATATATGAGAAATAAATTATATAATGCCAATATCTTTGCACAAGACAACTAATTCAATGTTGTTTTTGGCACCAAGCTCAAAGCGAAGATCATTCAGTCTTTTTTCTATAGCGCTTTTACTGTCGCGAGTTATTTCATTTTCTTTAAAAAATTTTTCAATTTCACTTTGTTTCCACCCTTTTGCAAGAAGCTCAATAAGCGTAACATCATATTCTGTAAAATCAAAAGATGTATTTCTTATAGCATTTAAAATTTCCTGCGGAATGACGATTTCTCCTGAGAAAACTCTTTTTATGGTATTTTTAAGATCTTTACCATCATTTCTTCCTTTGCTTACAAAACCATTAATCTGGTGTATTTTGAAAAGATCATCAATTATTTTTGGTTTTTTTTCTATAGAAAAAGCAATAATTTTTAAATTCGGCTGAATTTTTCTGACCTCTTCAACTAAATTTTGACCAGAATTTATTTTTTGTTCCAGATGATCTTTATCAAAAGATAAATCTGTAATCAAAAGGTCATAAGAATCTTTGCTGGCGATTGCTGTTTTTATTTTCTGCAATGCTTCATCACAATAACTCACAAAATCAAAATGCTGAATCTGTAATTCTGTAAGAGTATTGACAACGCCTAGATTTCTTACTTCGTGATCTTCGGCTATTAGGACTTTTTTAAACATATTTTTGTATTGGAATGGTTATTCTGATAATTAATCCGCCTGTTGGATTTTTTTCAAAAGTAATATCTCCTCCAATAGATGCAATACGGTTTTCCGTATTATGTATTCCGGTGCCCTTTTGTTGGTCTAAGTCATGAATGCCGATTCCGTTATCAGTATATTTTATTTTTAAATTATCATCGTGTTTTTCAAATTTTACCGAAGCTAATTTTGCCTGGCTATGCTTTTTCATATTAACAAGAATCTCTCTCAAGATGTAGTAAATTTCAAGCTGTGTGTTGTAAGAAATATTGTCCCAGATATTTTCTTTATATCCCACTGATAAAACCTTTTGTTCATCGGAAGAGTAGGAAGTGATCATATGAATAAATCGCATTGAAAAATCATTTTCTGCGGTATTTTCATGAGAAATATCTCTAGATTCTTCATACATTTTCTCTATATCATTTAGAATTTTCACTTTATTGATTTCGGGATTGTTATCAATATCAATCATCAGATGATAAAGTCCGTTAGCTACAACGTCATGCACTTTTTTGGAGTATTTCAGCTCTGTGTTTTTTACTTCGAGTTCTTTTTCTTGTTTTAGCCTTATTTGTCTTTTTCTCAAAAAGACAATAACCAGAACGGATAGTGCTAAAGTTCCAAAAAGAATTAATATTTTGTTTTCATCTTCAAGTTTCTGAAGTTTTAAATTCTTGTTTTCAGCATCCTTTTGTTCTACATCATATCTTACGATAGCAAATTGACTCTTATGTTTGTTTCTTGATGTTTGAACATTTTCACTTATGGAATCAAGTTTTTCAAAATTTTGTAAATAATTTTCGGGCTCTAATGAAATTATTCTTTTTAATGCAGTTATTTGGTCATCAGGACTATTGTTATGTATTGCTTCTTTCAACATTTTTTTTGCATACTGTAATGATACTTTTTTATCTTTATTAAAATAGTAAGTAGAAAGTGTTTCATAACTTGAGTTTAGACCCGCTCCGTCTTTAATTTTTTGTCTAATAGCTAATGCCTTGTTAAAATCAGGCAGAGGATTATAATTTTTTTCATCAAGATACATCGCTTTCGCAAAATTATTTAGCGCTCTTGAATAGTTAATAGCACTATCTGCAAGAATTGCTTTCTTTAAATATATTTTAGCTAATTTAATCTTTCCTTGATTTATTAATGCATCTCCAATATTATTATAGCATATATATTTAGCTTCATTATTGTCTGCACTTTGTATAGCTTTTTTATAATAGACTATCGCACGATCATAATTTCTAAGACTATTAGACGCATTAGCAATATTGTTATAGTTAGAAGTCAATATTTTTTTTGCAATAATACCTTGTTCAGATTTAAGGAATTTATTAGTCTCTAATGATGATTCAATTCCTCCAAAAAAATCACCATTATTTGTTTGAATTAATGCCATATTTACTAATGCTCTTGCAGCGCCAAGTGAATCGTTTTTATCCAAAAAATCATTTTTAGATAAGTTGAAATAATAAAAAGCTGAATTGGTGCTGCCGTTTTTAGAAAACATCCGAGCTTTTTCAAAATCTCTATTTGTCGGGGGGTCGGATTTAGCAATGTTCTCTTTTTTACAAGAAAACATCAAACACAATGTAATTATTATTAATAGATTTTTCATGGATTTAGTTTATACAAAGTAAAAAAAAAGGACAGATTTATGCAATCTGTCCAATATTAAATTATGGAGTTGTATATGGAGGAGGTATTTGTCCTGTATTTCCTCCAACAGGTCCTCCGTCATCTCCTCCCGTTCCTGTTCCCGGATCAAAGCCCGTTCCCGGGTCATTTTGAGTGGTTACTGTATTTCCATTGTCACAATTTGTTGTATTTGCGTTATTGTTTCCGAATGCTAAACCCAATAGCATCAATAATAATTGAATCATTTCCTTAAAATTTTGAAGTTGAAATTGTTTTTCTTCCTCTCGCAGATTCATTGATCTCGAGCTGTACACATAAAATTTCGAAGCGCTTCTTAAATTTTTTGGGAAGTGAGCCATCAAAAACGGAAGAGAAACATCTGCTTCCCAACCCGGAGTTTTCTTCCGTTTTATCAGGTGATTTTGAAATCAGTTTTGTAAATTTGTTTTTGTAATTGTTTGTTTGTCACTGATTTCTGAAGCAAAGATGCAACAGAAAGGATAGTAAGGGTTAGAAAGTTTTTGGAAAGTTTTTGGAAAGTTTTTCGGTGACATCTACGGAAAACCGTAATGCTGAAGAATTAAAACTTGATAATTTTCGCACTAATAACCATCGAATATGTCAAAATTTTTATCTGAAAAGAAAAAACTATTGGAAGATGTCTATGAACAGGCTTCAAAGGACGCTACAGAGCAATCGTTTAGTGGAATTCTTTCACATCTTGAACGGGTTTTGGAAGATAAATATGAACGATTAAGCTATAAATCTTTTGAAAATTATTACAAGACAATAGTTGAAAAAGGCGAAGATTATAATATCAAGCGATCTATATTAGATAATCTAAGCAGATACGTTGGATATGATGATTTTAATAAATATTGCTCTGAATGGAAAACAATAGAATATACGATTCAGCAAGCAATATCAAAAATTGTCATTACAATTATCAATAAACCGATTTTTACAATCCCGGAAATTTTTAAAAAAAATGGACTAGGTATTATGGAAATGGTTTTTGTTATATTATTAGTTACCGGAGGTGTAGTGTTTTCTAATAAAAAAACATCCGAACCTTTGGGTTGGATGTCTGGCTGGAGTTCTCCCGCTGTTGATAAACCTTATATGTATTGGGAAAATGACAGATATATGGCAACAGACAGCAGTTATTTGGGACCACAAGTCAATGTGATCCCAATGAATTCTCATATGTTTATCTATCTAAAAAAAATTACAAGACCAGACACCCTTACTATTGATAATTTTAAAGGAAAAGTCTGGTATGATAAAAGTAATAATGAAGTGGAATTTTTTACAAGTTTTGGACGGCACCCTGAAAATGGTAAAACGTTAAAGGAAGCAACATACCATATTATTGAAAATTATGCAGGATTGGATAACGAAGAAAATCAGGACTGATAGCCCAAGAGTTTTCTGATCTGATAAAAAAATCGTTCAATCAATCTTAAATCCTGAGTAACGATTTCAGCATTTCCTCTTAATTCTTTATCAAACTTCAGTGTCTTATTATATGAAGTTTTCAGACCTTTCGGAAGGATGACATCCACATAATAATTTCCTTTATCATCCGGAATAAGAGAGATATTCTGCACTTTTCCTTCGATGATTCCGTATTCCTGAAAACGGTAATTATCCAGTTTGATCAGAACTTTTTCTCCCGCAATTATTTTTCCTGAATTGACGGCAGGAACAGACATTCTTCCGACCAGCTGCTCTGTATCATCGGGTAAGATAGAGATGACCGGATCTCCGGCTTTCACAAACTGATTTTCACCAAAAAACTGCTGAAAGCTCGCCATTCCGTTGGTAGAAGAAATAATAAGATACGTTTGCTCCCATTGTTTTAGGGATTTTCTAAGATTTTCAAAAAGCTGTAAGGTTTGCGAAGAATAGGTAATCTTATCCTTTTCTATGTTGATTGCGGTTCCGCTTTTGGTTTTATTTAAATTTGAAATGCTTTCCTGAAGCTGTGATAAAGAAATATTGATGTTTTCGAGGTTTTGCTGAGCCTGCAGAAACTTTATTTTTTCGTTTTCCAGTTCCATCGCTGCAATAACTCCCTGATTGAATAACTCCTGAGAACGCTGATAGTTTTTCTTAGTCAGCTCATATTTGGTGATTTCCAGATTTTTTTGCTGTTTTAGATTAGCAATTCTTATTCTCGCTTCTGTCATGCTTTGATTGGCGGCAAGATTCTCCGGAGCATACGGCTGAAGACGGGTAAAAAGATTTTCATCCTGAAAAGCTTTTGCAAAACTGTTGTAATCACCCTGCAGTTCGCCCAGTTTGAAATTGGAAACTTTACTCAAAGGAAATGACAGCAGATCGTCAGATTTTATAGAATCAACAATTGTCTTAAGCTCCAAAACATCCTGATAGTTTGCGGTAGATTGTAAAACCATCATCACGTCACCCTTTTTTACTTTCTGATGATCTTTGATGAAGATTTTTTCGATTTTTGAATTACTTCTCGCTTCAATTTTTTCCGGCGGATTCTGGGAGGTCACAATAATAGGAGCCGGAACAAATTCAGGATATTTAATGATGTAACTCATCACCATAATCATGATCAAAATAACAAAAATAACGGTGTTTCCCCATCGGATCATCCAGTGAGGAGGCTGTGTAAGAATATCCTGAACGCTTTCTGAACGGAGTTCTATGTTGTATAAAATATCTTTCTTAGTTTCCAAGTTCCAGTTGGTTTTTAACAAGTCTGTAATATTCACCTTTCAAAGCAACCAATTCTGCGTGACTACCTTCTTCTACCACTTTACCTTTATCTAAGACGATAATTTTATCGGCATGTTTCACGGTTGATAATCTGTGTGCAATCACGATTGCCGTTTTGCCTTTAAAGAACTGTTCGAGGTTTTCCATAATTACTTTTTCGTTGTTGGCATCAAGAGCAGAAGTGGCTTCGTCGAAAAAGATGTATTCCGGAGATTTGTAAACCGCTCTTGCAATGAAAAGCCTTTGTTTTTGTCCGCCGCTTATCCCAACTCCTTCATTTCCAATTTTGGTATTGTAGCTGAGAGGCAATTCTTCAATGAAATCCTTAATATTGGCAATTTCTACTGCTTTTCTCAGCTTATTTTTGTCTACGTAATCTTCTCCTACTGCAATATTATTAGCAATGGTGTCATTAAAAACATAACCTTCCTGCATCACAACACCGCACTGATCTCTCCAGAATCTTGGAGAAATATTTTTCATCTGAGTGTTCCCGATTTTTATTTCGCCTTCATTGGGTTCATAAAACTTCATTAAAAGTTTTAGCAAAGTCGTTTTTCCGCTTCCGCTGGCTCCGACAATAGCGGTTGTTTTTTGGAATGGAATATTTAAGCTCAGATTTTCAAAAACAAACTGGTCGGAACCAATATATCTGAAAGACATATTGCTGATTTCTATATCTTTCTGAGGAATCTCATTGGCATATTGTTCGTTTTTATTTTCTTCATCCTCTTTATCATGAATTTCACCTAATCTTTCCAAAGAAATCTTGGCATCCTGAGTTTGTTTGATGAAGTCTATCAATTGTAAAAGCGGACTGTTTAACTGACCAATAATATATTGAACCGACAACATCATCCCTAAAGTAAGATTTCCCTCCAAAACCAATTTAGCGGAAAGAAAACTCACCAGTATATCTTTCATCTGATTGATAAAATTTCCGCCTACAGATTGCCATTGTTCTAATGATAGCGATTTTATTCTCAATTTAAACAATTTGACTTGCAAAAACTCCCAATCCCAGCGTTTTTGCTTTTCCGCATTGTGCATTTTGATTTCCTGCATTCCGTTGATCAGTTCAATGACCTTGCTTTGCTCCTGAGAAACCTGTGAAAATCTTTTATAATCGAGTTCTTTTCTTTTGTTAAGAAAAAAAGTGATCCATCCGACATACAAAACCGCTCCAACCAAATAGACAACAAACAGTCTGTAATCATAAAACAGCAAAACGATACTGAAAATGATCAGATTGACTAATGAAAATAAGGTGTTGAGCGATGAATTGGTGAGAAGCTGCTCAATCCTGTGATGGTCATTAATTCTCTGCATGATATCTCCGGTCATTCTCGTATCAAAGAAACTGATCGGAAGTTTCATCAGTTTGATGAAGAAATCGGAAATAATAGAAATATTAATTCTAGTAGAAAGATGCAGTAAGATCCAGCTTCGGATGACTTCAATTCCCATTCTGCCGAGAAAAAGCATCACCTGTGCAAGAAGCACAAGATAGATAAAATTGATGTCCTGATTCTGAATACCGACATCCACAATGCTTTGGGTAAGAAAAGGAAGAATCAGCGAAAGTAAACTTCCCGCAAGTAAGCCTACTGCCAACTGAAAAATA
Organism: Chryseobacterium echinoideorum; assembly: GCF_007474535.1. Classification (GTDB taxonomy): domain Bacteria; phylum Bacteroidota; class Bacteroidia; order Flavobacteriales; family Weeksellaceae; genus Chryseobacterium; species Chryseobacterium echinoideorum. The sequence goes on from NZ_VKNW01000002.1 coordinate 93,791, forward strand.
AGCGATTTGTATTTCAGCAGATATTTTGAAAGAAAAGAAAAACTTGCCTTACTTTCTTCATCATCAAATTCGGTTTGGAAAAAAGCGGGCGTGGTTTCAAGAATCAAAGCAATACCTTCTTCCGTATTTTCGTTAGCGTTTTCACCGATCCAGAATTTGATAAACTCTTCTCTTGTGTAACTAATTAGTCCGTAACTCGGATCAGAAATATAAACAATATTATTTTTATCAATCTTGTAAACTACTACAAAATGTTGCTTATTCCAGTGTACAATACACGGAAAAGGAACTTCTTCAGAAAGCGTGTTAAAATCAATCTGAACACCCAAAGAACGGAAACCTAAATCTTCTGCGGCATCGCTTAAACCCAATAAACTGCTTCCTTCACGAGTAGTTTCGGAGAGATTGCGGATCTGCTGCAAAGAAATACTTTTGCCGTAATGTTTACTGATGATTCTGAGACAGGTGGGACCGCAGTCTTTGGCATCGGGTTGAAGGTAAAAGGGAAAGGTTTTGGATAGCAATTTTCGTTATTTAGTTAGTAATTTATTCAGTATTTCTTTTGTTTCTGAATCTTCAGGACTCGGAGCATTTTTATAGATAAGTCTTCCATTTCTATCAAAAATTAAGTATCTAGGAATGCTTTCTAATCCTAATTTTTTAAACTCCATAGAAGTATCCTGATTGGCAACAATGTAAGAATTTTTAAAAAATTCTAAATACTCTTTTGCATTTGCTGATTTCCATTTATCAAAATCTTTGTCAATCGACAGAAAAATAAATGTGACATCTTTATTTTCAAACGCAGCCCTTAATTTTTTTGAGGATGGCATGGCTTCTCTACAAGGCAAACACCAGCTCGCCCAAAAATCAAGATAAATAATTTTCCCTTTATTTTCTTTAATTAATATATCTAATGATTTTGTTTGCCGATTAATACTTTTTAAAATTATACCATTTGTGCTTTTATCGAATGAGTACTTCTGATTAATAATTTTCACATAATTTATTATATCTTTATTTTTAAGTGTAGTAAATCTTTCTTTATACAAATCAGCAGTTTTCACAGGATAATATTTTAGTATATCTTCTAGATAATAAAAAAGAAGGTAGTTTTTTGTTTGTTCTCCAAAGTCTTTAGAAGAAAAAACAGCATTAAACCCTTTATCGCTTTCCCTTATTTGACTATTTATTTTTCCTTTAAAGCCAATTGAGTATAAATTATCTACAAAAGACTTTATAAAATATCTGTAATTAGGGTATTTTAGTAAGGAATCTACTTTTATTAGATTCTTAATTTTTTTATGATCGACATCTGATAAATTATGTGTTTCTTGCAAAACATCATTATAAAAATCAATCTCTTTTATTTTTTTTACGTTATTGTAATATGTTGTAGTTATTTTCTTTTGAGAATAAAGCGAATCTAAGATATAATTGTACTGAAAGTAATATTTTTCGTAATCTTCCCGTGAACTAAGATACTCCCCTTGTTTGGGAGTTCTACTTTTAACTAATAAAAACTCTGTAAATGACAATGGTTTTTTAATTTTTGAATCAATATATTTTGTTACATTGTACTCATAATCATTTTTGTTAATTACTTCAAGAGTAGGAGTGTTGCCATTGTAAACAATGCGTAAAGTATCTCCTTTCTCAGGATAATAATATTCAGTTTTAAACAAACCATAATTAATATAAATACCTGTTTCTTTAGGAACTAGTTTAATATTAAAATTTTCCGAGAACAATATTTTTCCTTCTATGGAATCGTTATAAACAACTAATAACTTTGGATTGTTATTAATAAATTTTTTGCCACCAATGAATGTAGCAGGGATATAAGCTGAGTCTATATTGGCAATTTTGACAAAAATACTGTCAGAGTTATTTTCCTGATAATCAATGTTATTAAAATCACTCTCTTGCTTCGGGCTGCAAAAGAAGAATATTGAAGTTAAAAGAATCAAGAAAAATTGTTTATGTATAGATTTCATTTGGTTGTTTTTTATTAAGCATCATTCCTTCAAAAAAAGAAATAGCGCTTAAGTCAAATGTTTTATGAATTAATCCAAACCACAAATATTTTTAACCTCTTCTATTGTAATTTCTCCTACTTTCATTTTAATTATTTTTCCTTCTTTATTATAGATGATATTTGTTGGATAAGACTGTATTCTATTTTTTTGTATGTAAGGTCCTTTATCACTTAATAATAAATAACTTGAAGATAACTTGTCTAATTCCAAATTCTTTGCTGCATTAATCCATGCATTTTTTTCGGTATCTATAGATATGTACACCAAAACTATTTCATCACTATTTAGCTTTCTGCTTTCAGGAACTAAAACCCTTAACTCTTTAATACATGGAGAGCACCAGCTCGCCCAAAAATTGAAAAGAATATACTTCCCGCGATTCTCATTAATAATATCTTCAATACTAGTATTTTGACCATTAATTGTTTGTACTAAAGTTTTCGGACTTTTTTTAACAAGCAGTAAATTCTCATATTTTTCCTTCAATAATTTTTTGAAATAATCGTTTGATGAGAAAGAATTAAACTTGTCCAAATATGTTTTGAATGCTGAAGCATTATTAATTGATAATATTAATCTATAAAGTAACAAATCCCTAATATCTGGATTTAAATGCAAATTTAATTTTTCTATTACATTATCTGGAACTGTTTTACTATGATCTATATCAAACAGTTTATTTGTAGAAATTGATAATAGGTTTAATGTAATTACATTAGTGTTTTTATTGGTGAAATGGGCAATATCTCTCCATGCTTTATATTTTTCATCTTCATTTTTAGGAAATGTTTTTACAATATTTTCGAAATTCCAAAATAAATTATAGGCATAATAAAATGAAAGAAATTGTTCTTTGACATCACTACTTATTTTAACATCACGTTCATACTGATCTAAAAACTGTATTTTCAAATCGTTAAAAAAAACTCTATTAAATTTTTTAATACTATCTACATTTTTGTTTGGAACATTGAAAGCTTTTTCTCTCATCATCTTTACATCAGAGTTGTAATTCTCCTGATACCAATCATCATAACTACTGAAAATATTTAAATTCTGCTGTTTCTCCTTACTATTATTTAAATCATTCAAATTAACCGAATTATTTTCATTAAGAACAATCTGGATTCGATCTCCGGGTTCAATAGGAAAACTCTTAACAGGACTGAAAATTTTAATAATATTTGTACTATTTGTATTTAATATCAGTGAATCTCCGTTTTTTAATTTAACGGTCACAGGATTTAAATACTTGTCTTGAGTTATAATTGCAATTTCTTTTTTATTACTAGCCAATTTGGCAAATATTATCGCTTCTTCTTTATTCCGATTCAAATTAATTTCAGAAGTCTCAATTTTGTTTTGTGAGTGACAAAAATTTGGAAACTGACTATAAATTATTAACAGTAAAAGATAATTTAATCTAAACATTTATACAGTATTCTTTAATTAAAAGTTAAATAAAAAATCTTCGGAAGAGAGATTATTAATCTCCTTCCGAAGAAAATAAAAATTGCTGTTAATTACATGGAACATAATTAGAGCAACTGTCACAACACCAAGTAGCGTATTCATTACCAGTTGTCGTTTCTGCATTATTAAATGCATTCATAGCTTCTTTAGCCTCTGCCATAGTCATTTGACTATCCATCAAGCAAGTGAATTTTGAGCCACCAGAAGTTTCATGATAAACGACTCCGCAAGTTCCTCCACCAGCAACGCTTAACATTTGTTCTTCTCCAAGAACTTTTACATTTAACGAGTTTTTTAATAAATCTAACATAGTTTTAAAGATTTAAGGTTAATAAAAAAGTTAATTTATAATCGTTGCAACTGACTATCTTGTTGTTTTGTATATTCTTCATACTTCAGAAAATATTCTATAAAATATTGTACATCCTTTGGATCATAAATTCTAGGAAAAACCTTATTATTGATCACTAAAGCAGGGGTATAATCTAACTCATTATAGATACACCAATGATTATGGAGCATTAAAGTTTTATTATGTATAAAGTCTTTATTAATATCCCATTGATCAATCCATGTTTTAATATTAGGATTTTCGTACCAATCTGATAAGCATGCCTCTATATCGTTTGGTTGAGATTGATTAATATTAAGCATTTGTTCTGTAATAAAAGTTCTAGGATCTTTTCTATCATTAAAAGGCACTAAGAACCTTAACTTTAATTGTATTTGTGGATACTTGTTCACAAGTTCTTCATACACTTTATGAGTCTCGATACAGCTTTCGCATAATGGATTTGTAATTGCAGTTAGCGTGATTAAAGGATTTTGTCTGTTGCCCAAAATAATCTCATTAGCAAACTCTTGCTTCTCTATTTGTCTTGCGTTATTCACATAAAAAGGCATAAACAGATGATAATTTCTTTTAAAAGAAAGAAGCTCTTTTTTAATATCATTGAAAACTCCAATTATTTTTAAATTAGGCTTTAGAGAAAAAAATACAACTGTTGCTAAAGCAAAAACAACAAATGAAATAAATATGGTTATACCATCTGCTTTTAGTTTTTGTGTTAGAATAATTATAGTTCCCATGGTAGCCCAACAACCTAAACACAACACTATCATTAAACACAAAGGGCACCATGTTTTTACAATCTGCCACTGATAATAAATTGAAAATATAATCATGGGAACAGTGACTAAAGAAATGATAGGAAGGATAAAACTATGAGGCAAAATTAATTGTATCACCAGAATACTCACGAAATAGATGAACGAAATATCGGATAATGAAACACCAAAAAACTTGGCTCCTTTCGATTTCATTACATTTTCGCAATTACTATTTGGCAAAGCGGTACAAAACTTATCTGTAAACCCCGTATTAATATTGTAATCTTTCCTAAGAATAAGAATCGAAACAAATACTCCAATAATTGAGCCTAAAAAACCTAAAGTATATGGAACAGAATGTGTTGCCATGAATATGTAAAATACCAAACCAAAAACCAATGATCCAATCAATAATTGACTTTGATATTTTTCAAACCGTTGGCTTATTCCTTTTTTTGCATCCTTGTTTTCATCAGCAATGATTACAATTCTTTTCCAATTGCCAAAGAATTCATCAATTGGCTGGGTTTCAACTTTATTTTGATCAGAGGTAATTGTTACTTTATCCTTCTTGTTATTTAGTTCTGCAATTACAATCTGCTGATTACCGTTTACATCAACAAGAGCTAAACAGGGTTTAGGAAAAGTTAAAAATGTTTCAAAATCAACCTCTGCAACCATTGAGTCAATATTAAATCTTGCTAGAGTATCTTTTATTGAATTAAGTTTCGGATAGTCCGGATGAGAAGATAACCACAGACCAATATTCCTGTGGTCATAATTTAATGATTTAAGCCATAATATGACAATTGTGGTTAACGTTTTCAAATTTAAATTTTTTTTGCTTTGTGCTATATAATCCCTGATATAGGTTTGTGCTGATCAGCGTTTTGTATTTTACACCTATAAAATTTTTTCAAATTTAAACACCATAATTCACCCATCCAACCAAAAATTACCGCTTTTTATAGCCTATAAATTTTGAAATACGAAAATTATTAGTATTTTCGTTATTAGAAACATGAATTTACAGGATGAAAAAAGAGAAATTAATACAAATACGTAAAGCAAAAAAAATTTCCCAAACAAATATTGCCACTTATCTCAAAATAAGTCAGACTCAATACCAAAAAAGAGAATCCGGAAAAATCAAAATTTCAGATGAAGAATGGAAAAGAATTGCACAACTTTTAGAAGTAGAGGTTGATGAGATATTTGAAAAAAATATTAAGCAAGTCAATGAGAAAAGTTTATTAAAAGAAGAACTCAATTTTCTTAAAGAAAAAATAAAAAATCTGGAAGAAAGGTTATTGTTAGATTAATTCTAAATTCTAAAACAACCTCAGCTGCTGCTCCTTCGTCCCTGTAAAGCCATCGGTTGAAAGCTTAGGAAACTCTTTCCCATCAAAGAATTTCTTTCTGCCTATTTTAAAAGTATTGTGAATCATTTCGGCAATATTTCCTTCACCTTTCTGTCGGTCAAAGTATCTTTTTTCTCCCAGTTTTCCGCCATGCATAGACTTTATTAAATTTAAAACCTTTTGTGCGCGATCAGGAAATGCATTTTCAATCCATTGTACAAAAACAGGTTCTACGGTATCGTTCAGTCTCACCAAAGTATATCCAAAACTCTGTGCGCCTGCTTCTGAAATAGCTTTTAAAATGGTTAAAGGCTCATCACTGTTCAGTCCCGGAATGATTGGAGCCACCATAACATGGGTGGGAATCCCGTTTTCTGACAGAATTTCAATGGCTTTCAGCTTATTTTTTGCAGAACTTGTTCGTGGTTCCATCTTTCTGCGCAGATCTTCATTAATGGTCGGAATACTAAGAGATACAGAAACTAAATTCTGTTCTGCCATCGGTTTTAAGATGTCTAAATCCCTCAGTACCAAAGCATTTTTCGTTAAAACATTCACAGGATGACGGTAATCAAGACAAACCTGTAAAAGTTGTCTGGTAATTTCAAACTGTCTTTCGGCAGGTTGATAGCAGTCTGTATTTCCGGAAAGTAGAATCGGAAAAGGCTGATATCCTCTTTTTTTGAAAAATTTCTCCAGCAATTCCGGAGCATTTTTCTTTACCATTATCTTTCTTTCAAAATCAATTCCTGCACTGTAACCCCAATATTCGTGGGTGGGTCTTGCAAAACAGTAGGAACAGCCGTGTTCGCAGCCCTGATAAGGATTCATCGAATATTCCATCGGTAAATCTTCGCTTTTTACTTGGTTGACAATTGTCTTAGGAAAAATTTCCGTGAAAGTTGTTTTTATGGATCCTAAATCTTCATCATCAGGCTCATACCTAAACCTGTCAAAACGATTGATAACATTTCGCTGAGCTCCCTGACCTTTTTTAAAATTTTCGTCTCGCATATTTTATTAACGTAAAAGTAAGCTTAGAATTATTGAAAATAATAAGATTTAACACGATAGTTTTCCACAAAAAATCCGAAATCAAAAAATGATTCCGGATTTAAAAAAATTATATTCTTACTATTTCTTACGGGTCGCTATTTAACGGCATAAAATTCTATTCCGTGATCATCATCATGATTTTTGCTGTCAAAATGTCTGTGATAATCAGAATAATACTCATTATATTTTCTGCTCTTCTTAGATAATATTTTTTTTACGCCAAAAAAACTTAAAACTGCCAAAAGTCCTACGCCTCCTGCCAGTAAAACTCCTACTTCTTTTTTCATATGTAGATATTATTTTAATGTTCCAAGATCAATAAGTTTCAAAAGAAATATTATTGATCTGTCTCAAACTATATCAAATAATATACCTTTTTGTTTTTTAATGAATGATAAATTTTGTTAATCATTAAAAAATGCTTTTAGTGCTTTATGGTTTAAAAATTGTACTAAACATAAAAAATATTATTATGGAAAATTCAGAAAATATAGACAGAATGACAACGCTTACCAGTGTCATGGAAACTTTAAGACAAAGAGGAATTCACAGAGAATTCAGAATGAATGAAGAATGCGAAATGAAATATGAAGGATCAGATAAAAATTACAAACCCGAAGAACTTAAAATTGTAAAAACATACAGATTTGAAGGGTCGAGCAATCCTGATGATAGTGCTGTTTTATATGTAGTTCAGGATAACGAAAAAAATCTAGGAATTATTCTTGATTCTTACGGAGCAGAAAGCAATTATCCTGGTCAGGAATTCGACGCTTTTTTAAGAGATATTCCTATCGAAGAAAGCGATGAATATTAATATAATTTATTTACTATATTAAACATCCCGAAACTGAATGTTTCGGGATGTTTAATTTTAAAACTTTTTCAACTATTTTTTCTTTTTGGGAAGCACAGTTTTTTTCGTATTGTTTTTTGATTTTTCAGAATTGATTCCTATTAACGTTTTTTTCAATCCGCTTTCTATACCTTTCCAAAACATATTAAAAAAAGATTTGGTAGGATCTCTTTCTACCCCTTCCACGACCACAGATTCAGGAAACTGACCAGAATCTGTTTTAATGAAAATGTTGGCAACGGCACTTAGAAGATTCTTTTTTTCTTTACTTTTTTTATTCAGAACAGAAATTTTTAAATCTTTGTGCTTTATTTTGAAAGTTCCGCCAATTCCTTTCGGATCACCATTAAAATCAAACAGCATTTGCTGAATAGATCCCGTTGCCGAAACACTCATATAAGGTACAATAAAAGAATTCAACGCAACAGCAGGGATATTGTCTAAGTTTCCTGAAATAGCAAAGCGATCCGTCTGATCAGCGGTGTTAAAACTCCAGTTTACCGCCAATGGTGAGGTCTTCATAAACTGACAGTCTATTTTTATGGCAACCTGAGTTGGCTTTCCTTTCATTTTTGCTGAATTAAGATTGTTAATATTCATATTAAAATTACTGAAAGTAAGCTTTCCCGGACCATTGCTTTTCGGAGTGTCTTCTTCATATTCGAGGATCGAATTTTTAAGTTGAAGATTTGTGATAAACATCGGAATTTTAATGGTTCGCAATAACTTTGAATACAAAGGCTTTATCTTCGGGTCATCTTCCGGAATTTTACTTCTGAAAATATTGGCATTTGCAGACTGAATAATCACTTGGGAAGCATTGATTGATTGATTTTCCGAGAATAAATCCCAGTTTCCCTGTGCAGAGATATGATCTGCTTTAATGTCATACAGATCCTGTTCCACCGGAATCATTCTTATAAACTGGGCTCTTGATACAAGCGGGATCATTGCAAAACGGCTGATCTGAACTTTATTCTGATTCAGACTCAAGGTAGCCATTTTCATTTGATAAAACTTGGTTTTATAACCAAAATCGGTTGCAGTAGCCTGATAATTTTTTACCTTCACAGCCATTCCGTTGTTGGCGGCATTTTCTGTAAGTTCGAGATTTTCAATGGAAGCATTCAGATTATTAAGACTTAGAGGCTGTTGGTTGCTCTCGTAAATAATATTAGAGTTTTTAAGGTCAATTTTTCTGATCTTGATAGGGAAATGAATTCCTTTTACCGAGTTTTTCTTTTTTTGTGAAGTTTTTGCAGAGGCAATTTTACCATTTACGCCATTAATAAGAATATCTTTTATGTCCAGATTGAGTTTTTTGTTTTTAAAATCTAATGTATTGATGTTGAACTTAACAAGGCTGGTTTTAAAATCCATAACCAGATCAGAGTTTACAGGCTTTGCAGTAATATTTTTAATCTGACCACTTTTAGGTGTTAAACTAAAACTTTCTGCAAACAGATTTTGTTGATCGTTGTAGTAGATTCCACTTCCTGAAATCTTGAAATCTTTGTACAGGACAGGAATTATTTCTTCTGAACTTTCTTTAGTCATTTGTAATTCGGAAATCTCCATATTGAGATCCTGTGCAAAAAATAAATCTTTTGCATCCGTTTTTACCATTTGTATTTTTGCATGGGTCACTTTGATATTTTTCAGATCCAGCTCAAAACTTTTTTTCTTTACAGCTTTTTTAACCGAAACACCGCTGTCATAAGTTCTTATAAAAGGGTTTACAAAAATAGCATTAGCAAGAGAAATTTTATTTTTTTGGAGAGAAATATCCTTAAAGGTCATTTTCGGAACCATACACTGAAACATTTTAGATTTTTCAGGATAGTTTTTTTTAAACTGCTCGAATGAAATCAACGGCTGAAGCTGAAAATTCTCAACAGAAACTTGCCCATTGGTGGTGGCAATTTTAGCAATTTTAAGCTCATAAATGTTATCGGGCTGAAAAAAGAAATTTTTTCCTGTAATACTGTAATGATCAAAAATTACCGGAAGTCGTTCCTCAACAGATTCTTCCATCATCTGAAGGTTTTCCACATAAAGATTGAGTTCTTCAACGCTAACCAATTTTTGTCTTGTATGACGGAAAACAGCAATACTTCCGTCATTGATTCTGATGTTTTCAAACCTAACAGGGTTAGGCTTTTTGTCCGTTTTTTTGTCAATAGGTTTTGGAAGAATAATATTAAGATTGGGGTTAGACAACAAAAGATCATCAGAGCTGATTATTTTGTTAAACATAGCATCGTAAATTCCGAAACGGCTGATTTTCAGGGTGTCAATCGTTCCCTGAAGTCCTATGACAGACATGTTTTCCGGGTTTTTATTGTTAACAGTAATTCCTGTTGCAAGAATATTTCCTGTTCCCAAGTCTATATTTAAAGATTTATAGGTTATACGGTAATCTGTGTTTTTTTTGATGTAGCCGGGAAGTTGGGTTTTAAGCCAGATATTTAAGCCAAAATTTGCCAGTAAAATAATTCCCAGCAATATACCAAAGCCAATAAGAAGCTTCTTAACCCAAGGTTTTTTCATAATTATAATTTGTTTTTCATTAAGTTATCAGATTTTCAATTCTATGACATATCCTTCGTGTCCTCTCACATTCATAAAATTTCCACCCGCAAAACTTAAATATTGTCCTTTTATTCCGATAAGTTTTCCGGTAAATTCGGGGTTTTTATCCAGCGTAAAAGATGTTACTTTTTCAGGCTTCTCATAAGGATAATCAAACTTCCACAGATTTTCTCCTTCCGAATAAAATTTTTGGAAATCTTCAGGAAAATATTCTCTGATCTTCTGCTGGAAATCTGCTAAATCTATTTCGCCTTCAAAATCATCCTGAAGCATTTTTTTCCAGCTTGTTTTGTCTGCAATATGTTGCTTTAGCGCAACTTCTATCATTCCTGCTTCATAGCGGTTTTCTGTTCTGGCAATAGGAAGAGCAAAAGTGGCTCCCTGATCAATCCACCGTGTCGGAATCTGCGTATTTCTTGTAACCCCGACTTTTACATCGCCTGTATAAGCCAGATATACAGTATGTGGTTGTAGTTGAATCTCTTTCTCAATATCCAAATCCCGTTCCGCAATTCCCAGATGTGCAGTAGAAAGTTCTGGACGAATAATGGTGTCGCTTGCATAAGGACTTTCAAAAAAGCAGTTTTTACAGAATCCCATTCTGTAAATTGTCTTGTCTAGCCCACAGTTGACGCATTGATAGCCAATGTGTCTTATGGTTAATTCTTTCCCGAATAGCTCATTCATGTGAATCAAATCGTTGGAAAGATTAAGATAATACTGGATAGGCTCATCGTTGAAGCTTGTCATTTTTAAAATTTGTCCCTGAAACTGCATGCTTTAAAATTTTAAATAAATATAGAAATTAAAATCTACTTTGCTTTGTTGTATTTCACATAAAATAATTTGATAATACAGAAGTAAATTTTTTAAAAATTGAGAATAAATCTTTTTCAGAGAAGCTTTTATGTTAAAAATGTCAGTCATAGAAGCTATAATTTTATTCTGATCTTATGGATGAAAAGTTCTTTTAAGAATTAATTTCGTTGCAAATTATTTTCAATTGTTTGATTTTCAGTGGTTTAATTTATGTATATCAAATGTATATATGTAAGATCTATGAACTAATTGTTAACATTTTTAAATTAGGCATGTTAAGATTCTTAAAATAAATAGGGTAACGCTTACGGCATACAACATAATAAAATTTGAAAAAATTATATAAATCATGAAAAGAATATTACTTTTTTTAGTTTGTTTCAGCACCCATATTTATTACTCTCAATCTCAAAAAGTGGAAGTAGTAAATAGCTTAAACGGACAAAAATTGGAAGTCAATGGAAAACCTTTCATTGTAAATGGGATGAATTGGGACTATTATCCTGTCGGAACCAATTTCAGTTATTCACTCTGGACTCAGCCGGATGATTTCATCAAAAAAGCATTGGATGATGAGATGTCTTTGCTAAAAAATATGAATGTAAATGCTATTCGTGTTTACTCCGGAATTCCAAAAAAATGGATTACCTATATCTATGAAAATTATGGAATTTACACCATGCTCAACCATTCTTTCGGAAGATATGGATTAACGATTAACGGAGTTTGGACACCAATTACCCATTATGATGACAAGAGAACTCAGGACCTTTTGATGTCCGAAGTAAAACAATTGACTTCTCAATACAAAAATACTCCAGGATTACTTTTGTATCTTTTAGGAAACGAAAACAATTACGGGCTTTTTTGGCAAGGCGCAGAGACAGAAGATTTTCCGGATGATGAAGAGCAGAAAAGATTTGTCGGAGAAAAGCGGGGTCGCCCAATGTACCGCTTGATGAATGAGGCTGCCAAAGAAATGAAATCTTTAGACGGTTCTGTTCCGGTTGCTATTTGTAACGGAGATTTACTTTTCCTGAATATCATTAATGACGAATGTAAAGATGTAGATATTCTCGGAATTAACTCCTATCGTGGCGTTTCTTTCACCGATTTATTTGATCGTGTGAAAAAAGAATATGGAAAACCAGTACTTTTCACAGAGTTTGGTGCAGACGCATTCAATGAACTTTCACAGCAGGAAAATCAGGACGATCAGGCTTATTATCTTAAAGGAAACTGGCAGGAAATCTACGAAAATACTGCAGGAATGGGAAAAGCAGGAAACTCAATCGGAGGTTTCACTTTTCAGTTTAGTGATGGCTGGTGGAAGTATAAACAGACCGAAAGTTTAGACATTCATGATACTAATGCTTCCTGGAGTAACGGCGGTTACATCAGGGATTTTAAACAGGGACAAAACAATATGAATGAAGAATGGTTCGGAATCTGTGCTAAAGGAAAAACGGATGCTTCGGGTCACTATCAATTATATCCAAGAAGTGCATATTATACCTTAAAAGAAATTCATCAGTTTAATCCTTATGATAACAATGCTGTTGCAAAATCTGGAAATGCAGTACAATCATATTTCGGGAATATAAATTTATCAGATGCACAACTTCGTGCAAGAGGAGATAAAGCAGCATTGAAAGGAGAAAGTAGTGATTTAATCAGAATCAGTCAGCTGAGAGCAGATTTTACTACCTTCAACACGGGTGGAAGTCTTACGGAAACCCCCAAAGATAAATCAGACGCTTACACCAAATATCCTAACAAACAAGGTTTTGATCATATGCAGTCATATTATGTAGGGTTTGAAGGAAATCCTGCACCCAATATGAGAGCCAATGTCAATTTTAATATTTTAGGAAATGTAGCAGAAAACCCTATTGACCAGATTTTCTACGAAAACAGAGGCAGACCAATTAAAGTTTTGAATGCTGATGGAACCATTACCGAAATGAGAGACTTGAATAGATTCCAAGTTTACAGCGCAAGTTATAACTGGAATCACAAATACTTTGATCTTCACGGCTTTTACAGAACAGGTCATTATCATTGGGGTTACGAAGGTGATTTTTTCGGATTGTATCCTGAAGCCAATTATGGTCCTAATATGGATATCTACAACGGTGAAGCACCTTTCGGATTTGAATTTACAGGTAAAAAAGAAATTAGCGGCTTAAAAATCGCATTCGGACCAGAACTTTGGTGGGGAGCCAACCCTGCATTTTTAGTAAAATATTCTAAAAGTTTAGGAAAATTCAACTTCACAGGGATTTTCCACGAAGATGTAGACCAAAGAGGAGATTCTCAAAGTTCATTTGCTGTTCCGCAGCCAAAAACAAGAAGGGCAACTTTAGCAGTACAAAGAAAATTAGGCAAATTCGTGATTGACTTGGGCGGAATTTGGGCTGGTCAACCGCTTAACGGAAGAGATTTTCAACTTTACAGAGACGGAAACATCTACCAAGATCAAATTAATGGCGATGACAATTGGGGTGGTAAAGCGAAATTTACATATATCGGAGGAAAATTCAATTGGTACGCTCTAGGTTCTGCAATGGGATTGGTTGCCAACGGAGGTTGGGATCAGACTCAGACCTTCACAGGGTGGAAGTTAAAAGACACAGGAAGTGGAAATCAATACAACTTTCTTACAGGTTTTACCTACAAAATAGGAAACTTTGAGATTGCACCCAATTTTCTTTGGCAAAAACCTATTGAAGGACCTGTTCCTTTCGGTGTTCCGGCTCCGGGAAGACCAAGAAATATTCTGGAAGACCCTTTTGTAGTAAGAGCAAACAGAGAGCAAACCGCAGGAGAAATTTTATTCACTTATGATCCGACTCCGGCAACTTGGATGTACGCTTGGGACAGTGACAGAACAGAAGATGCACCATTTGCATTCAGTGCAGGATTTGTTTACAGACATTTACCAACTACACAGGATGCTGCCATCGGTATTTTGGGGGACGGAAGATCGTTATTTGCATTTCCGGGAGCAGCTCCTGCTGCAGATCTTTGGGAAGCCAACGCAAGAATTATTTCAAAAATTTCAACCAATTTCGGTGTTATAGCCAATATTTATGGTGGAACGGGACAGGCAAACGGAAGCGACCCTCGTAAAATAGAAAGATTCGGTTTAGATGTGAGAGCCATTTACAAAAAAATGAAATTCATTACAGCATTTAAGCTTAACGATTGGGGACCTTACGATTACCACAGAGATTTTAACCAAACATTCCCGATGCAGTTAATGGGAGATCTTTCTCTCGAAATCGGAAAACCAGATTGGTGGATTCTTCCGGGAACCAGAATCGGAATTAGAGGAACCTACAGAACATTAGACCAGTACTCGCCAAGATACAATCCTACCCAAACAATTGACGGTGCAGGAAACTGGGTTCCAAATCCAACTGCGATTGGTTTTCCGGATGGAAACGAGTGGGAAATCAGAACATATATTCAAATTAATATAGGGAAATAAAATTTTGGGCAGCTTTATCCGCCTTCCGCTCCCGCTTTTTTGTAATTTTTAAAAAATTACAAAAAGAGCTCCGCTCAAGTCGGGCTGCAATACATAACAGGAAAAATGAAAAAAATGAGAAATATATTTAACAATAAAATCATAAAATCGGCTCTAGCATTATCCTTATTATTGGTTTTGGGATGTCAGCGCGATCTGAATGAATTAGAAGAAGCCGGCTATCCGAAAAATCCTGAGGTTTTTATCGATGGTTTTAGCTCAGGGCTTAATTATGCAGCATTTGGAGGTTCTGCTCCTAAAGCATTTCAGGTTGATAACGAGGTAAAATATGCAGGTACAGCATCAATGCGTTTTGAAGTTCCGGATTACGGAAGCCCGGAAGGAGCTTATGCAGGCGGAAGTTTTTTTACATCAGTAGGAAGAGATTTGTCAGATTATAACGCCCTTTCATTCTGGATAAAAGCAACACAGCCTGCAAAAATAGATGTTATCGGGTTTGGAAATGATTTAGGTGAAAACAGATATCAGGTTTCCATCAATGCTCTTCCTGTAAATACCAACTGGAAAAAGGTATATATTCCGATTCCTGATGCAGAGAAGTTGGTAGCAGAAAAAGGAATGTTTTTCTATTCAGAAGGTCCGGAAAACAATAACGGATACACTTTTTGGATTGATGAGGTGAAATTTGAAAAGGTTCCCGGAATTGCACAGGGAAGTGCCGGAATTCTTAATGGAGAAAACAAAACGGTAACCTCTTTTGTAGGAGTAAACCAAAATGTTGATGGATTGATTTCCACCTTCAGTCTTCCTAACGGATTGAATCAGGTGGTGAATCTTACGCCGCATTATTTTAATTTTATATCTTCCAACCCTTCGGTTGCGACGGTGAATAACTTAGGAAATGTTTCTACTGTTTCGGGAGGATCTGCAGTAATTACGGCTACTTTAGCAGGAAAAACAGCTTCGGGAAGCTTAACGATCAACTCTCAGGGAAATTTTATTGCGGCTCCAACGCCAACACATCCTGCTGATAAAGTGATTTCGGTTTTCAGTGACACTTATACCAATGTTCCGGTAGATTATTACAATGGTTATTGGGCACCTTACCAAACCACGCAATCGGCAGATTTTACAGTTAACGGAAACAATGTATTGAACTATTATAACTTCAATTTTGTTGGAATTGAGTTTGCCTCCAATCCGATTAACGCTTCTGCAACGTCACATTTCCATGCAGATATTTATCTTCCCAATGCTTTAGCAGCAGGAGCTAATTTTAAAGTAAATGTTGTGAATTTTGGTGCAGACGGAGTTTATGGAGGAGGTGACGACAGCAACCATGTCACTACGATTACAGCACCAGTTTTACAGGGACAAAATTGGGTAAGTTTAGACATTCCATTCAGTGCAATGACGGGTCTAACATCCAGAAACAAAATCGGACAGATTATTTTTGAAGGAACCAATATTCCGGCATTTTATGCAGATAACATTTATTTCTATAATGATGGAAGTATTATTCCTGCAACACCAACTGCGGCTGCTCCAAATCCTTCTCACGCTGCAAATTCTGTTCTCTCAGTATTTAGTGATGCATATACCAATGTTGCAGGAACAGACTTTAATCCGAACTGGGGTCAGAGCACAATTGTTTCCCAACTTCCGATTGCGGGAAATAACACAATAAAATATGCCGGATTAAATTATCAGGGAACACAATTCGCAAGTCCGCTCAATGTTTCATCTTATGGTTTTATTCATATTGATTACTATACTGCAAATTCAACTAGCTTAAAATTCTATCTTATTAGCCCCGGTCCGGTAGAAAGATCATATACTTTGTCTGTTCCATCAGGAATAGGAACGAGTACAAATGGCTGGAAAAGCATTGATATTCCTTTATCAGCATTTTCTGGGGTAAACTTAAGCAGCATTATTCAGTTTAAAGCAGATGGAAATGGCGATATTTTCTTTGATAATATGTATTTCCACAATTAAAATCAAAAATAAGAATTATGAAATTTTTTAATCACCATAAATTTTTAAAATTAACCTCAGTTATTGCTTTTGCGTTTATCACAATCTCCTGTGAAGAAGAAGCAGAACAGACATTGCCGGAAAGAAACTGGGAACTTACGTGGAGCGATGAGTTTGATGGTGTAGCAGGAACTTCTCCTGATGCCTCAAAATGGTCTTATGATATTGGAACCGGAAATGGAGGTTGGGGAAATCAGGAATTACAATATTACACCAACCGTCCTGAAAATGTTTCGCAGGACGGAAACGGAAACCTTGTGATCACTGCCAAAAAAGAAAGCTATAACGGTTCAGCTTTTACATCAGCAAGAATCAAAACCAAAGGACTTTTTGATCAGCAATACGGGCGATTTGAAGCCAGGTTAAAAACACCTTACGGACCTGGGATATGGCCAGCTTTCTGGATGTTGGGTGCTAATGTAGATACCGTTCCGTGGCCCCAATGTGGTGAGATTGATATTATGGAATTGCGTGGACAGGAACCGCACATCATCAACGGAACTTTACACGGACCGGGATATTCCGCAGGAAATTCTATTACAAAAGCATACGCTCTGAAAAATGGAAGATTCGATACCGATTTCCACATTTTCGCTGTAGAATGGGATGCAGACAAGATTGATTTCTTTATAGATGACTATCTATATCAACGTCTGACTCGTGATGAAGTGGAAAAAAAAGGTCAATGGGTTTACAATTCTCCCTTTTTTATGATTCTGAATGTTGCGGTTGGGGGAAATTATGTAGGTTTTCCGGTTGACGGAACACCTTTCCCACAAAAAATGACCATAGATTATGTAAGAGTTTACAAAGCAAAATAAAATTTTAAACCACTCAAACCTGTAAGGTTTCCCGAAAACATGACTCACAAAACATTTCAACGAAGGAAATTTTTCCTTCGGAAGGGCTTTACAAACTTATTTTTAAAAATAATTTATCAAAATTTCATTAATGCAATCCACGATTTCCCATATCGAATCCTCTTTAGAAACTGTAAAAATCAACCACGAAGTTTTTTTTAAAATCTCCGATACAGAAACGTTGCGTCCGTTTTTTATGACCATCGTCAGCGACTCCAATCATTGGATGTTCGTTTCCAGCAATGGTGGGCTTTCCGCAGGGAGAAAAAACTCAGAATTTGCCCTTTTTCCGTATTACACCGATGATAAAATCACAGAATCGGCAGAAATTACCGGAAGCAAAACAATGGTTCAGGTTCGTAAAAATGGAGAAATCATCCTTTGGGAACCTTTTTCTGTTCGCAATGAAGCACAATTTCACACCACTAGAAATGTATACAAAAACGAATTTGGGAACAAGATTATTTTTGAAGAAATCAACCACGATTTGGCGCTCGCTTTTTCCTACGAATGGAACAACAGCAGCGAATTTGGGTTCATCAAAAAATCTAAAATCAAAAATTTATCGAATGAAAATCAAAACATTACTATTTTAGACGGACTTCAAAATATTTTACCGTACGGAATCGGAAGCGATTTGCAAAACCGTGTCAGCAACTTGGGCGATGCCTACAAACGTACCGAACTCGACCAAAAATCTGGACTCGGAATTTTCGCTTTGAGTGCCATTATCGTGGATAAAGCCGAACCAAGCGAAGCCTTGAAAGCAAACACCGTTTTCTCCATCGGAACAGAAAATCCAACGTATTTGCTGTCTTCACTTCAGTTGAAAAATTTCAGAAAAGGCGAAAAAATTACACAAGAAAACGATATTAAAGACGAAAAAGGGGCGTATTTCATCCAACAAGAAATAGCATTAAATTCTGAAAAAGAATGGTGTTTTATCGCCAATGTGAATCAGTCTCAATCCAATGTAATCGGTTGGATTGAACGCATTAAAAACGAAAAAAATCTTGTTTCAACTATCCAAAAAGATATTGATTTAGGCACCGAAAATCTTAAAAAATTAGTCGCTTCTGCCGATGGATTGCAGTTTACGAATGACGATTTGCGAGACAGTCGACATTTTTCCAACACGTTATTTAACATTATGCGTGGCGGAATTTTCGATGACAATTACACCATCGAAAAGTGGGATTTTTCCAAATATGTAGAAAAAGCCAATCACGAAGTCTTCAAAAATTCAACTTCCATCATCAATCAACTTCCGGAGAAATTTTCTTTATTTGAATTGAATGATACACTGAAAAACGCCCAAAACGCCGATTTCATAAGACTGGCAAAAGAATATTTACCGCTCAAATTTTCCCGCCGTCACGGAGATCCTTCTCGTCCTTGGAATAAATTTTCCATCAACACAACTAGCGAAGTGGATGGTTCTAAAATCTTGGATTACGAAGGAAACTGGAGAGATATTTTCCAAAATTGGGAGGCTTTGGCGCATTCGTATCCGTATTTTATCGAAGGGATGATTTTCAAATTCCTCAATGCCACCACTTTTGACGGGTACAATCCGTATCGGGTAACCAAAGACGGTTTCGATTGGGAAACCATTGAAGCCGACGACCCGTGGAGTTACATTGGATATTGGGGCGATCATCAGATTATTTATTTACAGAAATTTTTAGAATTTGCCGAAAATTATTTCCCAAATTCATTAGAAAAATTGTTGGATCAAGAGATTTTTGTGTATGCCAATGTTCCGTACAAAATAAAATCCTACGAAGAAATTCTGAAAAATCCGAAAGACACCATTGATTTTGATTTTGAATTGGACGCAACAATTCACCAAAGAAGAGCCGAAATGGGAGCAGACGGTGCTTTGCTTACCGATGAAAACGGAGAAGTATTGAAGGTGAATTTCACCGAAAAAATATTGGCAACGGTTCTTGCCAAATTGTCTAATTTCATTTTGGAAGGCGGAATCTGGATGAACACGCAACGTCCGGAATGGAACGATGCCAACAACGCTTTGGTAGGAAACGGTGTTTCGATGGTGACGCTGTATTATCTGCGAAGAATGATGAAATTTTTCCAGGCTGTTTTTAAAAATTCGGCTTTGGAAAACGTGAAAGTTTCTACCGAATTGGTGGATTTTTACAAAAAAATACGAGAAGGTTTTCAGGAAAATCTTCATTTATTGGAAGGAACTATCAGCAACGAAGACCGCAAAAAAATCCTCGATGTATTCGGTGAAGCGGCTTCGGAATACCGAAATCACGTGTACACCAAAGGATTTTGGGGTAAAAAACAAACTATCTCTTTGGAAGGGTTAAGACGATTTATTCATCTTTCGCTCCAGTTTTTGGAACATTCCATCAAAGCCAACGAACGTAAAGACGGTTTGTATCACGCGTATAATTTGATGACTTCTAACGAAAAATCGGTGGCTGTTTCGTATCTCAGCGAAATGTTGGAAGGACAAGTTGCGGTGTTGAGTTCCCAATTTTTAAGTTCAAATGAAGCCTTAAAAGTTTTGGACGCACTGAAAAATTCGGCTTTGTTCCGTCCAGATTAGTACAGCTATTTGTTGTATCCGAACAAGCAACTGAAAGGATTTTTAGAAAGAAACAGCATTCCGGAAAATTTGGTTCAGCAATCAGCATTACTTCAACAATTGGTTTCCGAAAAAAACACCCAAATCATCGAAAAAGATGTGTTAGGAAATTATCATTTTAATGGAAATTTCAAAAATGCAGGCGATTTAGAATTGGCTTTGGATGCTTTAAAAGTTGAAAATCATGAAAAGACCTTGATTTTAGGAATTTTTGAAGAAGTTTTTAATCATAAAGAATTTACAGGAAGAAGCGGAACTTTCTATGGGTACGAAGGTTTAGGCTCCATTTATTGGCATATGGTTTCCAAATTATTGTTAGCCGTAATGGAAGTTTGCCAAAAAGCCATCAACGAAAACGCTTCGCCAGAAACGGTGGGAAGATTATTGGAATACTTCTACGAAATCAACGCAGGAATCGGCGTTCACAAATCTCCGGAATTGTACGGCGCTTTCCCAACCGATGCGTATTCGCACACGCCATTCGGAAAAGGCGCACAACAACCGGGAATGACGGGACAAGTAAAAGAAGATTTACTGAGCCGTTTTGGAGAATTGGGCATTGTGGTAAAAGACGGACAATTACAGTTTAAACCCGATTTATTAAGAAAAGAAGAATTTTTGTCCGAAGAAAAAACGATTGAATATTTTGATGTAAAATCCAATGCTTCAACGTTGAAATTACCCAAAAATGCCTTTTTTTTTACCAAATGCGAAGTTCCGGTGATTTATGAAATTTCGGAAACCGAAAGCGTGGAAATTTTTAATGAACAATGCGAAGCAAAAATAGAGAACAGTTTAACCATCAATCAAGAAGACTCCGAAAACATTTTCAAAAGGAACGGGAAAATCTCTTTGATTAAAGTGAAAATTAGAAAAGAACAGTTGAAATAATGAAAAAAAATTAATTATTGTCCGATAAAAATGAAAAAACAATTAACAGGTCGCTCCTACGGAGCTTTTTACTGAAGAATACAAATTTCCTATTAACAGTAAGTCCCGATGGGACTTAATACAGCTCCTTTAGGAGCGACCTGTTAATCTATCTCATAAACATTTAAATGGTTGAGGTGAAACTTCTTTTTATCGGGCAACAATAAAAAAATTTCAATGATTAATGAGATTATTCAGTTTAATATCAATTTTTATTTTGACATTTTAATTTCTTGTAACAGTATGCAAAACACAATCAAACATAAAAGTGCATCCGAAATTTTAGGAAATCTTAACGATTTAGCGATGTCTTACGGCGGTTACCGAACCAATTCCAGACGCGTGCAACCTACCGTTTCGCAGTTGAAAGAAGATATGAAAATTCTTTCGGCGATGGATGTGAAAATCATCAGAACGTACAATGTGCATCTTCCGGAAGCGGTAAATGTATTGAATGCAATTAAAGAATTGCGTCAGAAAAATCCTGAATTTGAAATGTACGTGATGTTGGGAGCGTGGATCGACTGTAAAAATGCGTGGACCGGTTTTGAACCGAATCATTATGAGGAAAGCGAAAGAAACGCTGCCGAAATTGCACATGCAGTAGAATTGGCGAACGAATATCCGGAAATCATTAAAGTGATTGCAGTAGGAAACGAAGCGATGGTAAAATGGGCAACGGCGTATTACGTGCAGCCTTCCGTGATTTTGAAATGGGTGGATCATTTGCAGGATTTAAAGAAAAAAGACGAACTTCCAAAAGACCTTTGGATTACCAGTTCGGACAATTTTGCGTCTTGGGGAGGCGGTTCAGAAGAATATCACACTCCACAATTAACAGAGTTGATCAAGTCGGTAGATTACATTTCGATGCACACCTATCCGATGCACGACACGCATTACAACCCGATTTTTTGGGGAATTTCGGAAGATGAATTTCAGTTTTCCAAAGAAAAACAATTGGATTTGGCGATGACTCGTTCCGTGAATTATGCCAAGTCGCAGTACAATGCGGTGAAAAAATACATGCAAAGTTTGGGCGTAGAAAAACCGATTCACATTGGCGAAACCGGTTGGGCAACTTTTTCCAATGAGTTGTATGGAAGCAACGATTCTAAAGCAGTTGACGAATACAAAGCCGGAATTTTCTACCATAAAATGCGCGATTGGACAAACGAAGCGGGAATTTCCTGTTTCTATTTCGAAGCTTTTGATGAACCTTGGAAAGATGCCGGAAATCCGAACGGTTCGGAAAATCATTTCGGATTGTTTACGGTAGAAGGAAACGCTAAATATGCGATTTGGAATTTGGTAGATGATGGAACTTTTAAAAAATTAAAACGAGACGGAAACACGATTCAGAAAACCTTTAACGGAAATCTAAAACGATTGTTGGATAGTTTGGAAATGCCACCACACCGAGAATTTGAAAAACAATTGATGGAAACGAAATGATAATAACGATATGAGAACCGACTCAGGAAACGGAGGCGTTAAAATTTTAGCCGAGTTTCCAGTCTTGAACTTTTGGTTCTTTTGCTTGACTACGTCGAATCTTTGATTTCAAGACAAAAGAATATTAAATAAAAAATGAAAACAAAAATCCTACATATCGCCCTAATAATCAGTTTGATGATGAGTTGTCAATCTCAAAAAAAGTGGAAAGCAGAAATCTACGAAACCTCTGCAAGCGGAAATCAATTAACTAAAATTGATGCGGTAAAACCTGTTGAAAATTCAATCAAAATCAAACTCAATCCTGAACAGAAATTCCAAAGAATCACGGGATTTGGTGGTGCTTTTACCGAAAGTTCAGCGTATTTATTGAATAAATTAAGCCCAAAAAATCGGGGAAAAGTATTGCAATTGTATTTTGGCGAAGATGGGGCGAATTATTCTTTAACCAGAACCACGATTGCTTCTTGCGATTTTTCTTTGAAAAATTACACTTATGCTCCGGTTCCAGACGATAAAGAACTGAAATATTTTTCGGTACAGGAAGATATGGACGATTTGATCCCGATGATTAAAGAAGCACAAAAAATTTCCAAAAACGGATTTAAAATACTGGCTTCACCGTGGACTTCACCGCCTTGGATGAAGGATAACAATTCTTGGATCAATGGAAAATTATTGACACAATACAACGAAACCTTTGCTTTGTATTTTTCAAAATATTTAACTGAATATAAAAAACTGGGTATTCCGATCTGGGGAATTACCGTAATCAACGAACCGCACGGTAACGGCGGAAACTGGGAAAGTATGTTGCTTACCCCAAAAGAAATGACCGATTTTGTGGAGAATTTCCTTGGTCCAAAATTAGAAAAAGACGGCTACGGAAACGTGAAAATTTTCGGCTACGACCAAAACCGTTCTGAACTTAAAAACTGGGTAGACGAAATGTACCGCTCCGAAAAATCTTCCAAATATTTTGCAGGAACAGCCATTCATTGGTATGACAGCACTTATAAAATTTTTGAAGACGAGCTACAATATGCGCATCAGAAAAATCCGTCAAAACACTTAATTCAAACCGAAGCCTGTATTGACGGCGATATTCCGAAATGGAAAGACGATTCGTGGTATTGGAGCGCAGAAGCGACAGATTGGGGATTTGACTGGGCGAAAGAAGAGGAAAAATATCTGCATCCGAAATATGTTCCGGTGTTTCGTTATGCAGGAGATATCATCGGTTGCTTGAACAATCAAGTCGATGGCTGGATCGATTGGAATATGGTTTTGGACAAAAATGGTGGTCCGAATTGGTTTAAAAACTGGTGTGGCGCTCCGATTTTGGTAGATCCTGAAAAAGACGAAGTGTATGTAACGCCTTTGTACTACACGATGGCTCATTTCAGCAAATTCATTCGTCCCGATGCTGTACGAATTGGTTTTGAAAATCCCGATAGGGAATTACAAGTAACGGCAGCCAAAAATCCCGACGGTTCAGTTGCGGTCGTGGTTTTCAATCCATCGGAACAGACAAAAAATATCGAAATTTCTTTAGAAAATCAAAAAATTCCGGTTCGCATCAGTGCAAAAGCATTGCAAACGGTTCATTTAACTTTTTAATTAAAAACACTACAAAATGATACATCAACAGATAGAAGAACAGAGCGAAAGAGTTCCATTGCTGCAAAAAGCCGCTTTTGGCGCAGGACATTTAGTGAATAATCTGTTACCCGGAGCGTTGGGTGTTTTCTCTTTTTTCTTAATTACTGCTTTCGGAATAGAACCTGCCATTGCGGGTTTATTGGCGGCAATTCCAAGGTTTTTTGATGCCTTGTCGGATCCGATTATGGGGTTCATTACAGATAATACGACTTCGAAATGGGGAAGAAGAAGACCTTATATTTTTGTGGGAGCTATTTTAGCATCAGTCTTATTTGTCGTGCAGTGGCAAATGTTTGAAGAAAACGGTTCCACGTACAATTTCTGGTATTTCTTATTGTTTTCTATTTTATTCATTTTTGCCAATACCATTTTTTCAACTCCGCTTATCGGAATGGGTTACGAAATGACTTCGGATACCAAAGAAAGAACCCGATTGATGGGGATTGCCAATATGGTGGGACAGGTTTCCTGGATGATTGTTCCTCTTTTCTGGATTTTGATCGCCAATAAAGATTTATTTGAATCTCAAGCAGATGGCGTAAGAACCTTATCAATTTATGTAGGTTTTGCGTGTTTATTTTTCGGGATTTTACCAGCCTTTTTTTGTAGAGCGAAAGATGTTTCAGATCCTGACAGTAAAGCGAAAATTACCTTCAAAAATATGACTGCCAATTTGGGGATTCTATGGAGGGATATGAAAAATATGACCAAAAACATTCCTTTTATGCGTTTGTGCGGTGCTACATTTTTAGTGTTCAACGGATTCCAGATGGTAGCATCATTCAGTTATTTCATTATTGTTTTTCATATGTTTAAAGGAAGTTACGAAATGGCAGGAACAGTTCCTGCAATATTCTCAATTTTAGGTGCTATTTGCACGGCAACGATCATCATTCCAATTGTTTCATGGATGGCAAATAAATTCGGAAAGCGAAACGCATTTATTATTTCAACATTCATTTCCATCATCGGATATATCCTGAAATGGTGGGGTTTTGTAGAGGTGGACGAAAATACCACGATTTTATTTAAAGATGTTGTTCTCCAAGTTGGCGTGGTGAAATTATCATTAGAAATTCCATTAATTCTTTTACTTCCAGTTCCGTTTATGGCTTTCGGTTTGGGCGGACTATTCACTTTAATGATGAGTATGACGGCAGATGTTTGTGATTTAGATGAACTCAGAAACGGATTACCAAGAAGAGAGGGAACTTTTGGCGCCGTGTATTGGTGGATGGTAAAAATCGGTCAGTCCATCGCATTGGCTTTGGGTGGTGTTATTTTATCCATGGTAGGTTTTGATGCCGGAAAAGCAACACAAGCAGCCGAAACAATGCACAATTTAAGAATTGCAGACATCATTGTCCCAAGTTTAACGGCAGGAATCGCCATTTGGATCATGTGGAATTACAGTTTGAATGAAGAACGAGTTGCTAAGATTAAAAAAGAACTTGAGAAACGTAGAATAAAGAAAAATCAATTAGAAAATCTTTAGAAAATGTCATACAGAGCAGAGCAATATTTATCCTTACCCAAGCAAAATCAGGATAATTACATCAAAGGAAAAACCGAAACCGAAAAAAAAGATTTGTTCAGAGAAATTTTGTTTGGCGGTGTTCACGGATTTTGTTTCAGTTTGTATGAAGACGGACAAAAACCCGGCGACATCATTTCCGAAGAACAAGTCCGCCGAAGAATGGAAATCCTGAAACCACACACGTCTTGGGTTCGTTCGTTTTCCTGCACCGAAGGCAACGAGCATATCCCGAAAATTGCCAAAGAATTCGGAATGAAAACCTTGGTTGGAGCGTGGCTCGGAAATAATCCTGAAGTCAACGAAAGAGAAGTGGAAGGACTGAAACAATTAGCAAAAGAAGGTTTCGTTGACATTGCAGCCGTAGGAAATGAAGTAATGTACCGCAAAGATTTAACTGAAGACGAATTACTGGATTTCATCAACAGAGTAAAAAAAGAAATCCCCGAAATTCCGGTAGGCTATGTAGATGCCTATTATGAATTTACCATAAAACCAAGAATTACCGATGCTTGCGACGTTATTTTGGCAAACTGTTACCCGTTTTGGGAAAGTTGTCCCGCCGAAAATTCGCTTAATTATATGAAGCAAATGTATCATCAAGCCAAAAATGCAGCAGGCGGAAAACCGGTTATCATCTCCGAAACCGGTTGGCCAAGCAAAGGCGAAGATTTGAAAGGTGCCTTTCCGTCCCCAGAAAACGCCTTGAACTACTTCATCAACACCCAATTGTGGTGTATGGACGAGGAAATCGATTGTTTCTATTTTTCTTCTTTCGATGAAAGTTGGAAAGCCGGTTCAGAAGGCGAAGTCGGCGCATATTGGGGAATCTGGGACAAGCACGAGAAGCTGAAGTATTGATGGTTGTCAATTGTTGGTTAATGGAAGTTTTTGGGCAGCTTAATCCGCCTTCCGTTCCCGCTTTTTTCCTCGTCGTCCCTCCTCACAAAAAGAGCTCCACTCAAGTCGGGCTGCGAGAGATTCAATGTTAGAAATAAAAGCATTATTTAAAAATTAAAATATTATGATTAAAAAATTACACCATATCGTTCTATTCCTTTTCAGTACACTCTATTTGGCGCAGGTCGATGTGGTGTATAATGATCTGGTCTGGTCCGATGAGTTTTCTACCAACGGAGCCATTGATAATACCAAATGGTTTCATCAGACCCAATTACCAGTCGCAGGAGGTTGGTACAATAATGAACAGCAGCATTACACCAATCACATTACCAATTCTTTCGCCAACAATGGTGAACTGAACATTGTTGTCAAAAAAGAAGTTTTTACCGATCAAGGATTTACCAAAAATTACACTTCTGCACGTCTCAATTCAAAATTTGCTTTTAAATATGGTAGAGTAGATGTACGAGCAAAAGTTCCAAAAAACCAGGGATCGTGGCCTGCTATCTGGCTTTTAGGAAAAAATGTAAATGAACCGGGCGGATTTTTCGCCTCTACTTTCGGAAATACCAATTGGCCGGCCTGCGGAGAAATTGATATGATGGAATACGGAATTTTTCCATCTGCTCCTGCCAATTTCATTCAAAGTACGTTGCATACACCGTCTTCGTCCGGAAGTTCTGTCAACCACGGCGGAATGTTGGCTTCTTCGGATATTTCAAATAATTATCACATTTATTCGATGAACTGGTCACCGAACCAAATTACCTTTTTATTGGATGGAGTGGCTTATTACACCTACAATCCTTCAGTAAAAAACGCATCAACCTGGCCTTTCGATAAAGAGCAGTATTTGTTGCTCAATATTGCAATGGGCGGCGTTGCAGGAAACATTCCTTCCACATTTACCGATGCTTCGATGATTATAGATTATGTAAGAGTTTATCAAAACACCACCCCAGATACTATTGCACCCACTCAATTTACCGCAACATTAGGTACAATTACAGGCGATTCCGTTGAATTAATTTTGAATGCGACGGATAATTTGGGAGCGATTACCTACCAAATTTCTGGCGGAGTTACCCAAACTGTTTACGGAACTTCAGGAACACCAAAATCGGTAATTATTTCCGGATTGAGCCCTACTACAACCTATAATTTTAATGTAACAGCAAGCGATGCCGCAGGAAATATGGCTGCAAATAATCCCATTCCTTTGTCAGCAACTACACTTTCCAACGTCAATACCGCTTGCCACGGAACGTCAACTTTGGCTTCGCAAGGTGCATTTTCTACGGGTTATAAATATGGTTTCCAAACCATTGGAACTGACGTGAAAATTACTTTCGAACTTTTAGACATCGATAAAATGGGCGTTGTCGCCTATTTATGGAAACAAACGCCTTTCACCGAAACACCAATGACCAATGTTTCTGGAAAAAAATTTACGCTTACGATTACCGGACAAACGATTGGTTCTACCATCAATTACGCCGTAAAATTTGCTTATGCAGGAGGTTTGTCCGTAACCAAATACTATTCTTATGTAGTTGGTGATGCGTGTAATTCTCTGACAGTAGAAGATTTTCTAAAAACCAAAGAACTTGTCTATCCCAATCCTTTCGAAAATATCTTGAATTTAAAATTATCAGAAAATAAAAATACTGTTACAGTGTTTGATTTTTCGGGTAAAAAATTGTTAGAAAAAAATATCAAAGCGAATACTGAAATAGATATGACTTCTTATCCTTCAGGAAATTATTTAATTAAAATTAAAAATTCAATGGGAACAAACTCTCATCAATTAATAAAAAAATAGTTGTTAACAATTAACAATAATACTAATCCTTAAATTTTTATAAAATGAAAAATTTATCTCTTTTTCTAATGTTGATGGCATTTGCGCTTGGCTTTTCCCAGCCAACAACCAATGCGCCTACACCGACTCGTTTGCCGGCTAATGTAATCTCTATATTTAGTGATGCATACACGAATGTGGCTACTAATTATAACCCCAATTGGGGACAGACAGGTACCGTAAATACAACATTTGTTCCCGTTTCCGGTTCGGGGAATAATGTATTGTTATATTCTAATTTTAATTATCAGGGTACAGAGCTTTCGACACAAAATGCAGCTTCAATGGAATTTTTGCATATAGATGTCTGGTCAAATACTTCAGGTGCAATATTGAAGGTTTCTCCTATCAATAACGGAACCGGAGCAGGAGAATTTTTGGTTAATGTACCCTTGACTGCGGGAAGCTGGAACAGTGTTGATTTACCAAAGTCAGCTTTTACAGGAATGACTTGGGACTCTGTTTTTCAGTTAAAATTTGATGGTCAGTCAGGAACTACACCTTCTGCAGTTTATTTAGATAATATCTATTTCTGGAAAAGTCCCGTAGATCCTACAGCAGATACCACTTTAAGCGATCTGAAAGTTAACGGAACTACTGTTGCCGGATTCAGTTCTGCAATCACAACTTATTCTGTACAGTTTCCGCAAGGCACTACTGCTATTCCACAAATTACTGCAGCAACAACAGCCAATGCCAATGCGACAAAAGTCATTACGCAAGCCAATTCTATTCCCGGAACAGCAACAGTAGTTGTAACTGCACAAAACGGAACAACAACTAAAACGTATACGGTAAACTATACTGTTTCTGGTCCTTCAATGGCGGCTCCGACTCCACCGGCAAGAGCTGCTTCTGATGTAATTTCTTTCTTTAGCGAAGCGTATACTAATGTTCCAGTTTCGGAATGGTCTACTTCGTGGGATGATTCTAACATCCAGGATATTACAGTTTCCGGAAATGCTGTTAAAAAAATTACTTTTACCAACTTTTTAGGAGTGCAGCTTGCCAATTATACAGATGCTACTGCAATGACGCATTTTCATATGGATTATTTTATAGATGCAGGTACAGACTTAGTCGGAAAAGTATTCAATCCTAAATGGTCAAACCATGCTGCTCAAGCAGGAGAAACTTCATCATTTTTATTGAATCATTTACCTTCAACCACAGGAACATGGGTTTCTATTGATGTTCCGATTACCGATTTTAATATTCCTGGCGGACAAATCAGAAATTCTTTATATCAGTTTTTGATTTCGAGTAACCTCGGAACTGTTTATGTAGACAACATTTATTTTTATAAAAACGGAACTTTAGGTGTAAAAGATATTCAAACTAAAAAAGATGCAAGAGTATATCCTAACCCTGTAAAAGCTGGGGAATTGGTAACAGTAGATGGAAATGTAAAGTCTTTGGAGATCTATAATATGACTGGTCAGAAAGTGAAAACAGCAGTTGAAAATGCAGTGAAAACAGATGGTCTTACTAAAGGGGTTTATATTCTAAAAACAGCGAACGAAAAAGGAGAAATACAGTCTTCTAAGCTTATTATTAACTAAATTATATTATTTTTTTTAAAGCCCGTCATATTTGGCGGGCTTTTCCATTTTAATTCGTTATTTTTGATTTGATGGTGAAAAGACTTCTTAGCTGTTTATTGTGTTTATTGTTTGCTTTAATTTATTCACAAAGCATTCAAAACATAGGCTTGCCTTTTATCCAGAATTATCTGCCTAAAGATTA
The DNA here is from genome assembly GCF_007474535.1 of Chryseobacterium echinoideorum. Lineage (GTDB taxonomy): Bacteria > Bacteroidota > Bacteroidia > Flavobacteriales > Weeksellaceae > Chryseobacterium > Chryseobacterium echinoideorum. Next base: position 124,195 of record NZ_VKNW01000002.1, read on the forward strand.
CGGCAATCACGGTAAAATCTGGGAAATAAATGCAGCAGATAACGGACTGGTCTATATGGCCTCTGAAAACGGTGTTTTGGAATTTGACGGTCAGAACTGGAAACGGTTTAGAAACTATAAAGGATATACAAGATCTCTTCATATTGCAAATGATTCTATAATATATGTTGGTGCGGATATGGATTTTGGCGTTTACAAAAAAGACAAATTCCAAAAGTTTTCTTATACCTCACTTTACCCTTATCGGAAAAATACCAACGGAATTACAGAAGAATTCTGGGGAACATATCAGATAAAAAATGAGATTGTTTTTATTTCGCATCAGAATTTATATATTTTGTATCAAGACAAAATTTCTAAAATACCAGCTCCGGTAAGATTTACAGACAGTTTTTTCGTAAATGGACTGCTTTACCTTGCAGACGACAGGAAGGGATTGTTTCTATTTGATGGAAAAAAACTGGATTTAATCTGTTCTTACCCCGAAAATACCCAATTAGAGATAGCGGGAGTTTTCAAACATGAAAACAGACTTAGAATTATCACTAAAAACCATGGGATTTTTAAAATTTCAGAAAAGAAAATTATACCAATTCCTTCGGAGGTCAATTCTTTCCTTGAAAAAAATAAAGTCTTCAGCTTTGCTTTAATTGCGGATAAATATTTAGCTTTTGGAACAGTTACCGATGGACTTTATATTACAGATCTGAACGGAAAAATTGTTCAGCATATTAATAAAAATAAAGGCTTACCCAACAACACTATTCTTTCTCTTTTTTATCAAAAAAACGGCAAACTATGGCTTGGTTTGGATTACGGAATTGCTTCTATAGACATAAGCAGCAGTATTTCTTACTTTTATAGTGTTAATGGTGATTTTGGGACAGGATATACTGCTCTTATTAATGGAAACACTTTTTTTCTGGGTTCCAATCAAGGCTTATATTCTGCTGACGGGAATAATTTTGGAAATAATCAAAAAAATCTGCCTTTTAACCTTATCAAAGGTTCTGATGGACAGGTCTGGTCTTTAGAAAAGATTGACGGAAATATGTATTGCGGTCATGATAAAGGATTGTTTTTAGTAAAAGATAATGTACTCCAGAAAATCAATGACGAATATGGTGTTTCCCAAATAGTTTCTTTTAGAAATAATTATGTATTGACGGGAAATTATAAAGGAATTTCTATTTATAAAAAAGAAAACGGCAGATTGAGATTTGTAAAAAATATGAAATACATTCTCGGAGCAATCAGCCAGATTCAGATCGAAAACGACCAGACAATCTGGATCAATATTCCCAATTATGGGATCATAAGAACCAATTTAGATCAACATTTTAACCCTATAAACAGAAAAATTTTTCTGGATTCAGAGTTTGAAGGAAATTTCCCTAAAATATTTAAAAATAAGGGAGAAATACAGATTGTGACTGCCACTCATGCTTATCAATATAATGTGGTGAAGAAAAAATTTGAATTAACGGAAGATAAGATCAATCGTGCGGTTATTAAAGAAGAGCTTCCCGGATTTTATTTCCCTAAAAAAATTTCATCAGAATACAATTTTTACCCTGTTTACAATGGTTTCGCAATAGAAAAAAGACAGTACCAAAAAGTAAACTTTGTGGCAGATTTAGTTTTCAGAAAAGCTCAGGCTTTTAATAATCATCATGAAACGGCAATACATCAGCAACAAAGTATCGGTTATAAATATAATAATTTTCGTTTTAGTTTTATAATTCCTAATGAAGAAGAGGTAGAATATCAGTATTATCTACAGGGCTTTTCAGAGGAGTGGTCGTCTTGGAATACTAAAAATGAGGCTGATTTTTTAGATCTCAAAGAAGGCGACTACACACTTCAGGTTAAAGCCAGAAAAGGAAATGTTGTTTCCGCAGTAAAAAGATTTGATTTCACCGTTAAACCGCCTTGGTACAGAACCCTATACAGTTATATTTTATATGGATTATTACTTATTACTGCATTTTATTTTTTGAGAAAACATCATCAGAACAAACTGAAAAAACAAGCGTATGATTTCCTTAAAAAACAACGGGAATCTCTGAGACAACAGGCTGAAAAACACCGTGAGGAAATATTGATAGCCAAGCAAAAACAAATGGATAAAGAACAACAAAATCTGAAAGAGGAAGTTCGCAGGAAAACCATTGAGTTAGCTACCAAAGCAAAAGATGATGAAGATAAAAACAGAATACTTTCTACGATTAACTCCAAAATAAAAGAGATAGAAGATACCCCTAATATCTCTAAAATCAGGTTAGGAGAAATCCGCAGAATGCTCAATCAGTATCTTCATACTGAAGATCATACTTTTGAAATTCAAATGGATGAGCTGCATCAGGAGTTTTTCAAATCTATGAAAGTCAGGTTTCCTAATCTTTCTATTTATGAGCTGCGGCTTTGTGCCTATCTTCGAATTGGTTTAAACTCAAAAGAAATGGCAGATATTTTCCAAGTTCTTCCGTCAAGCATCAACGTCAGCAGATCAAGACTGAGAAAAAAACTAGGGCTAAAACCCGAAGATGATTTGTATAACTTTCTTAACGGATTTTAAATATTTAAAATCTAGTTTCAATCCAAATTTTATTTTTTTAAAGCAAATTGAGTTTTTAAAACTTATAATAAATATTAAATTAAAGATAGCTAATAATTATTTATGAAATAATTGAAGGATTACAAGGATAAAAACAAAAATTCAAGTATTATTAATAAATTTGCCATACAAAAATCAGCAAATGATATATCTCGTTACCGGAGGAAGCGGTTTCATAGGTTCCCATCTTATAGAAAATTTATTAAAAAAAGGACATTCTGTCATTAATATTGACAATTTTGATGATTTCTATGATTATAAAATAAAAATTGAAAATACTTTAGAATCTTTAGGTAAAAATCTTCAATTTGAATTTACCGAGAAGACCAAAGATATAGAAGTGCTTTCTGCACTCACAAAATCTTCAGACTACCAGTTGTTTTTTCAGGATATACGGGATAAATCGGAACTTGAAAAAATTTTCAGAGAAAACAAAATAGATATGGTCATCCACTTGGCAGCTCTTGCAGGTGTTCGTCCGTCTATTGAAAGACCTTTGGAATATGAAGAAGTCAACATCCGCGGAACGATGAATCTTTTGGAGCTGTGCTGCGAGTTTCAGATTAAAAAATTTGTCTGCGCATCCTCATCAAGTGTGTACGGAAACAACGAAAAAATTCCTTTCTCTGAAAATGATAATGTTGATCATCCCATCTCGCCGTATGCTGCAACCAAAAAATGTGTGGAGGTTTTAGGTCATGTATATCATAGTTTACATAAGATAGATATCATACAGCTGCGGTTTTTTACAGTGTACGGACCTAGACAAAGACCTGATCTGGCTATCCATAAATTTACAAAATTAATTTTTGAAAATAAAGAAGTCCCTTTCTATGGCGATGGAAATACCGCAAGAGATTATACTTATATTGATGATATTATCGAAGGTGTTTTAAAATCTGCTCATTATCTTGAGAAAAATTCCGGTGTTTATGAAATTATTAATCTTGGGGAAAGTGAAGTCGTTACTTTAGCTGAAATGCTTTCTGAAATTGAAAAAAATCTAGGTAAAACTGCCACCCGGAAAAATCTGCCATTACAGCCGGGAGATGTCCTGAAAACCAGTGCAGATATAGCAAAAGCAAAAAAAATAATTGGTTACAAACCCGTCACAAACTTCCAAAATGGCATAAAAAAATTTGTGGAATGGTTTTTGAGAAAATGACAGCAATACGCCGGAAAAACTTTGGTAGTAGTACTTTAAAGTTTCCAGCAATAAATATTTTATTAAAAGAATTGAAAATCAAGTCATAAAAAAGTTTATAATATAACCTATTTTTATACTTTTGCAAAAAAATAAAAATTATGTACTGGACATTAGAATTAGCTTCTTATTTAAGCGACGCACCTTGGCCGATGACAAAAGCAGAACTTATCGACTATGCGATCAGAACTGGTGCACCAATGGAAGTGGTAGAAAACCTTCAGGCAATTGAAGATGAGGGTGAAATATACGATGCAATTGATGAAATCTGGAGTGATTATCCTACAGATGAAGATTATCTTTGGAACGAAGACGAATATTAATAAAGCAGATAAGCTTTAGGCATCGCGCTTAAAGCTTATTACCTTTTCTATATATCAATTTACACGTTAAGTGTTATTAAAACGCTTAAAGCATTTTCGCTTAAAGCATAAAGCAAAAATTTATGAGTTTTTTAAACAAAGTTCTTAAAGGGTTTTTGGGAGACAAAAAAGCGCAGGACCTAAAAGAAGTAAAAAAAGTTGTAACAAAAATCAAAGCCGTTGAACCAGCGATCCAGCAATTGTCTGATGATGGTTTGAGAGAGAAAACTGCTGAGTTCAAATCTAAAATAAAAGAAGCGACAAGCAATATCTCGGCGCAGATAGAACAAATTAAAGAGCAGATCAAAAACTCTAAGAATGTAGATGAAAAAGAAGCTCTTTTTTCTAAAATTGAGGTTTTAAAGAAAGATTCTTACGAAATTGAAGAAAAAGTTTTAGCTCAGGTATTGCCGGAAGCTTTTGCTTTGATCAAAGAAACATCCAGAAGATGGGCTGAGAATGGTGAAATCCGTGTAACAGCGACTGACTGGGATCAGCAATTGGCTGCAGCAGGAAAAGATTTTATTGAAATTCAGGGCGATCAGGCTGTATGGAAAAATTCATGGAACGCTGCGGGAACTCCCGTAGTATGGGACATGGTACATTATGACGTTCAGTTTATTGGTGGTGTGATTCTCCACAGCGGTAAAATTGCGGAGATGGCAACCGGTGAAGGTAAAACATTAGTAGGGACACTTCCGATTTACTTAAATGCACTTCCGGAAAGAGGGGTTCACGTAGTAACAGTTAACGACTATCTTGCGAAAAGAGACTCGGCTTGGATGGGACCATTGTACCAATTCCACGGAATGTCTATCGACTGTATTGATAATCATCAGCCTAACTCAGACGGAAGAAGAAAAGCATACAATTCTGATATTACTTACGGAACCAATAACGAATTCGGGTTCGATTATCTTAGAGATAATATGGTGACTTCTCCTACAGAACTGGTTCAGAGAGAATTGAATTTTGCCATTGTCGATGAGGTAGATTCTGTATTGGTAGATGATGCAAGAACACCATTGATTATTTCCGGACCTGTTCCGCAGGGAGACAGACAAGAATTTGATGTTCTAAAACCATCTATTGACAGAATTGTTGAAGTTCAGAAAAAAACAGTTTCTGCGATTTTTAACGAGGCAAAAAAATTAATTGCTGCAGGGAATACCAAAGAAGGTGGTTTCAAACTGCTTCAGGCTTACAGAGGTCTTCCAAAAAACAGACAATTGATCAAATTTTTATCAGAAAGCGGAAACCGTGCATTGCTTCAGAAAGTTGAATCTCAATATATGCAGGACAACAACCGTGATATGCCGATTGTAGATAAAGATCTTTATTTCGTTATTGAGGAAAAGAACAATCAGGTGGATTTGACTGATAAAGGGGTTGAATACATGTCTCAGGGAAACTCTGATTCCAACTTTTTCGTATTACCGGATATAGGAACAGAAATTGCTGAAGTGGAGGCTAAAAATTTATCTAAAGAAGAAGAATTTGAAGCTAAAGAAAAACTTTTTTCAGAATTTGCTGAGAAATCTGAGCGTGTCCACACCATGAGCCAATTGCTGAAAGCATATACATTGTTCGAAAAAGATGATGAGTATGTGGTGATTGATGGTGAAGTAAAAATTGTGGATGAGCAGACTGGTCGTATTATGGAAGGAAGACGTTATTCTGATGGTCTTCACCAGGCTATTGAAGCAAAAGAAAACGTAAAAATTGAAGCTGCTACACAAACTTTTGCAACAGTTACCCTTCAGAACTATTTCCGTATGTACAACAAACTGGCGGGAATGACAGGTACAGCAGAAACTGAAGCAGGAGAATTGTGGCAGATTTATAAATTGGATGTAGTGGTAATTCCTACCAACAGACCAATCCAAAGACATGACAGACAAGATTTGGTTTACAAAACCAACCGCGAAAAATATAATGCAGTAATTGAAGAAATCGAAAGACTTACCGCAGCAGGAAGACCTGTTTTGGTAGGAACAACTTCGGTTGAGATTTCACAGTTATTATCAAAAGCACTCCAACTTAGAAAAATTCAGCATCAGGTTCTGAATGCAAAGCTTCACAAAAAAGAAGCGGAAATTGTAGCAGGAGCAGGACAGCCGGGTGTCGTAACGATTGCAACCAATATGGCAGGTCGTGGTACCGACATTAAGCTTTCTAAAGAAGTAAAAGAAGCAGGAGGTTTGGCAATTATTGGTACAGAAAGACACGATTCAAGACGTGTGGACAGACAGTTAAGAGGTAGAGCCGGAAGACAGGGAGATCCCGGAAGCTCGCAGTTTTATGTTTCTCTGGAAGATAATTTAATGCGTTTATTCGGTTCTGAAAGAATTGCTAAGATGATGGATAGAATGGGTCATAAAGAAGGCGAAGTAATTCAGCACTCTATGATTTCTAAATCTATTGAAAGAGCGCAGAAAAAAGTAGAGGAAAACAACTTCGGAGTAAGAAAAAGATTGTTGGAATACGATGATGTAATGAATAAGCAGCGTGATGTAATTTACAAGAGAAGAAAGAATGCATTGTTCGGAGATCATTTGAAATACGATATTACCAACATGATTTTTGATGTGGCAAATTCTATTGTTTCTAAAGGAAAGATTGCAGGAAGCTATAAAGATTTTGAGTTTGAAATCATCAAAAACTTCACCATGGAATCTCCGGTTTCTGAAAATGATTTTAAATCAAAACAAATTCCTGAGCTTACCCATATTCTTTTCAAAGCAGCTCAGGATGACTACAATATGAAGCTTAACCTTCTGAAGGAAAAATCATTCCCGATTATTGAAAATGTATATCAGAATCAGGGTTCTATGTTCAAAATGATTCAGGTTCCTTTTACAGACGGAACCAAAACATTAACTATTGTTACTGATCTGAAAGAAGCGTATGAAACACAGTGTGACAGCTTGATCAATGATTTTGAAAAAAATATCACATTATCTATTATTGATGAGAACTGGAAGCTTCACCTTCGTGAAATGGACGACCTTAGAAGATCTTCGCAAGGTGCCGTTTACGAGCAGAAAGATCCTTTGGTAATTTATAAACAGGAATCTTTCCACCTTTTCAGTGAAATGGTAGATAAGATGAATAAAGAAATCATTTCATTTTTATACAGAGGAGAAATTCCTGCATAAAATTTAATTTTCTATAAATAAAAAAGTCCTGCTGAGTTATTCAGCGGGACTTTTTATTTGGAATAAATCTTAACAGGCTGACAAATATCACTCATTTTGTTAATTTAGAATAATTAAAAACAATATATTTGCAAAAAGTTTTTAATGCTATGAAGAAAGTTTTGGTATGTATATCTATTTTGGGATCAGTTGCAGCAGTTGCACAGGAAAAAGATTCTGTTAATGCAAAGAATATTGATGAAGTAGTTGTTATCGGATATTTGTCAAAAGACAGCCAGTCTGCCAACAAAATGCCTTTGAAAGATATTGAGAATCCGCAGGTTTACAATACTGTAAATAAAAATGTAATCAAAGAGCAGGTGGTGACCAATTTTAACGATGCTTTGAAGAACGTTACCGGAATTACAAGACTTTGGGAGTCTACGGGAAGAGGCAATGATGGAGGAGAATATTATTCAATGAGAGGGTTTTCTTTACAGCCTAACCTTGTCAATGGAATGCCGGCTTTTAACAACGGAACATTAGATCCTGCCGGAATTGAGGTAGTTGAAGCTATAAAAGGACCTTCAGGAACATTGTATGGAGGAAGCGTAATTTCTTACGGCGGTCTTCTGAATGTTATTACCAAAAAACCGTATCATTATTTCGGGGGAGAAGTAGGTTACGTTACCGGAACTTATGGTCTGAATCGTGTAACAGCAGATGTGAATGCTCCCGTGGCAAAAAATATGTTTGCAAGAGTAAATGCAGCATACCAAAAACAAAACTCTTTTCAGGATGCAGGATACAGCGAATCAATTTATGTAAATCCTTCCTTAAAGTTTATCGCTAATGATAGATTTACTTTCTTTATCAATACTGAGATTAAAAAATCTGATGTAGCCAATGCTCCCATGATTTTCTTAAGCAGATACAGTCCGTTATCATTTAATTCTATTGATTTATTTGAGCAGAATTACAAAAAATCGTATACTTCAAATGATCTGAATATCAAAAATTCTACTTTCAATATTCAGGCACAGGCTCAATATAAAATATCCGATAACTGGACATCAAGTACCATACTTTCCAGAGGTAATACTAAAACCGATGGTTACTACCAATATTTATGGGATTCTTCCAACGGAAATGAGTTTACAAGATTTATCACGAAGGCTTACGGAGAAACCAATACAACAGGAATTCAGCAGAATTTTGTAGGAAACTTCAATATCGGAAGCGTAAAAAACAAACTTTTATTCGGATTAGATTACTTGCAAAGAGAATTTTTGATTGGAGGAACGGGCTGGACAGGATTCGGAACAATTTCTTTAATAAACCAAACCGATACATCTTTTCAAAACTTAAATAAATCTGCTGTAGATAATGCGCTTGCAGGAACCAATCAGGAAATAAATACAATGACGGCACAGATTTACAGTGCATATGTTTCAGATGTGATAAATATATTTCCTAACTTATCTGCAATGTTAAGTTTAAGACTTGATCATTTTACAGGAAACCCTACGGCATTTGCTACGGAAGAATCTGAGCCTACTACTACTTTGTCTCCAAAATTAGGATTGGTTTATCAGCCGATAAAAGATAAGGTTTCAGTTTTTGCAAATTACATGAACGGATTCCAGAATGTTGAGCCGCAACTGGTTCAGTTTACAGATCAAACCGGAAATGTTACCGGACAGGAAGTCCGCTATTTTACTCCGGAACAGGCCAATCAGTGGGAAGTGGGTACTAAAGCAAGCTTAATCAAGGATAAACTATCTGTTACAGCGAGTTACTACGATATTAAAGTTAAAAACAAATTGATGGGAACAGGTCGTGATATAAGTCAGGAAGGAGAAGTAGAAAGTAAAGGTTTCGAAATAAGTGTTGTAGGTAGCCCGATTGAAGGATTGAATGTTATTGCAGGATTCAGTTCTAATGACAGCAAAGTGGTTGCAGGAGACGATACTTATGTAGGGTACAGACCTGAAGAAGCTGGACCGAGAAATATTTTTAACTTTTGGACAAACTATAAAATCCAGCAGGGAGTTCTGAGAAATGTAGGAATTGGTTTCGGAGCCAATTCTGCAAGCGAATTATATACATTAAACAGAGCCGGAGTCGGGACTTTTGCAATTCCTAGTTATGCTGTTTTCAATGCGGCATTGTCTTATAATGCTGAAAAATATTCAGTAATAATGAAACTGGACAATATTGCCAATAAAAAATACTTTACAGGTTGGTCTACAGTCACTCCACAAAGACTGAGAACATTATCTCTAAGTTTAAATTATAAATTTTAGAATAAAATACTTTGAGTAAAAAAGTTTCTTATAAAATACATTCTGAGCCAGGCTTTTTACAGCTTGGCTTTGTGCGTTTAATTCAATCGTAGAAATGAGAAAAAAACATCATCATAAAAAAAAGAAGCCGACGCTTTTCAAAAAATGGACAGGAAAACTGCACCTCTGGTTCGGGCTTTCTATCGGGCTTATTATATTTGTTGTTTCGGTGACAGGAGCTTTATACGTCTTTAAAGATGAAATAGAAAACTATACCCGTAAAGATGTTGTCTATCACAATGAGAAAAATGTTGAGCAAAAGCAGACTCTCCCCATTCGTGTTCTAGAAAAAGCCGTAGAAACTCAGGTTCCGGAAAAATACAAGATTCATTGGGTAAATGTTCCGATTGATAAAAAAATGTCTTATCAGTTTTACTGGTATGAGCATGATACAGAAGGGACATGGAATTATTTTGATGAGTTTCCCATATATAAAGTTGCCTACGTAAACCCATTTACAGGAGATGTTCTTCGGGTTTATGATGAGAAAAACGGTTTCTTCCAGATTGTAAAAATGATTCACTGGAGCTTTTTATTAAAGCAGGATTGGGGAAAATATGTTGTTGGGATACCGGTTATTATTTTTGTTATCATGCTGATTTCAGGAATTATTTTGTGGTGGCCAAAAAACAGAGCCGCCCGCAAGCAAAGATTTTCGTTTAACTGGAAAAATGTTAAAAGCTGGAAAAGAAAAAATTACGATTTACACAATGTTTTAGGTTTTTATACTTCTGTTTTTGGGTTGATTTTTGCAATTACGGGACTTTTTTATGCTTTCTTTGTCGTTCAGACGATGATATATGTAGTTTTTTCCGGCGGAAATACTGTTTATCCGGACTTCTCTCATATTACAACAAAAGCACCTGTTGAAATGCGCAACGAAACTACTTTAGACAAAGTAATGGCAACAGTAGAGCGAAAATACCCTGATTCTTACGGATATTCTATTGATTTGGGACACGAGCATATGGACGACCATGAGCATCCTAATTTTTCAGTTTTTGTAAAGCATCTTTCCTACTCTTATCATAAAAACAGCAGTCTTATTTTTGATGAAAACTCAGGTGAGCTGCTTCATACACATGATCACGAAGACAAGAATATGGGTGAAAAAGCAGTTGCTGCCAATTACGATGTTCACGTAGGTTCTATTTTAGGTCTTCCGACTAAGATTATCGCATTTATTGTAAGTCTTATGTGCGCATCTTTGCCTGTTACAGGTTTTCTAATTTGGTGGGGTAGGAGGAAGAAGCAGAAGAAAGCTGTCATATCATTCAAAAAATAAAGAATTATTTCGATTACTAAAGATTAAACCCTCTGCTCAAAGTCACAGACTTTGCGCAGAGGTGGGTGGCTTCTTTTGGTTACAATTTCTACTTTAAGACCAATATCTGCATATTTTTCTTCTATTAATTTTACCATTTTTTGAAGCCTCTTTCTTGTAAATCTTTTTCCTCCGCCATTTCCTAATAATTGTTTTCTATAAATTTCTTCAATTTCTTTGTCTATTTTAGAAAGATTTTTAGGCTTAGCTGTTAAAACAACGTTTTAAATTTCCTGAGCAGTCATGCCTAAATCCTCAGCCTTTGTTCCATTTTTAGCTCCTTGCAACAGTTCTTCTATAAATTTTAGAAATCCCTTGAAGCCTTTTGCGCAGGCTTAGAAAATAAAAACCACTTCTACTGTACTTCAAAAGTGGTTTTATTAAATATTTAGATAACGGATCTACCTTTCATCGTTTTTAATTTCACTAAAGGTAATTATTTCCATTTTATCTATATTTGTAATATAGGCATCAATGGAGAAGCATTTTATTTTTTGCTCATACTCATACATATACCAATTGGTTTTACTGCCATATGGATTAAAGGTAATAATTCCTGTCCAGCTTTCCCATTCTCCAAATGATTTATGATGTTTTAGATTTCCGTTTGTAATTCTCTCTACAAGCTTTAGTAATGTAGTATTATCATTTGTCTCAAAAGTGAAAATTAGTTTATAAATATTGCTATTTTCTGATATATACTTTTTTTGGTATTGCTTGCTTGGGTCAGATTGATAATTATCTATTCTTTTTAGGCGGCTTCTGCCTCCATTTTGAAGGGCATCTGTTAGTAATTTTTCTTTTTTTTCATTCTCAGATTTGACATATTCTTTTATGGAAGAGAACCCTATATATATGTCTTCTAATATTCTAAAAGAGATTAAATTTCCTGATTTTGCATAAATTAAGCTAATATTAACTATCAATTTATTGCCTTTTGCATTGGAGATCAAAACCTTTACTGGAACAAACATTTCTTGATTTGGATTATTTTCATCAATTGAGATTCTGTTCTCTTCAATGAAAATTTCTTTCACAAAAGAATCTTCCCAGTCAATCTTTACTTTTGTATCGTCAACCGTAAATGTTTTTTTACAATTAAGAAAATTTCTTATGATATTATCACCATACATTGCACTATTGTATTTATAGTCTGAACTATCAGACATTCTCTTATAGCGCAATGTGTCTCCATTTTTCAGATATTCATCCAGTAATTGTCTATAACTTTGATGTTTTTTAAAAAATGAAATTAAATTGTCATCTTTTAAATAATTGGTAATCTCCTTTATATCTTTTTCTATAATCTGCTTGTTTTGAGAAAATAATTTAATATTCCCTACAAAAGTGAGAATTAAAAAAAGTATATATTTCATAGTTTGCTGTTATTATATAAATTATGATTAAATAACCCACTTCTTTATTTCGGAAGTGGGTTTTATTTTTTTGTAAAATTACCTCAAAATCTTATAGGTTGTATAATCTTTAAAAGTTTTGAGTTCATAAATTTTATTTTTATCAACATCTATTATCCTAATATTGTCTAAAGGTACATTTTGACAATGAATAAAACTGATGAATTGTGGAGCATTAAAATATCCTTTTACAATAATGTCAAAGCCTTTTTCTACTTCTATTGAACTGTACCATTCCCACTTTTTAATTTCTTGGAAATTATAAATAGACATATCTATATCAACTAAAATCTCATCATACTTGAAATTATCATCATCTAATTGCTTTACTTTAGATACAATCCCTTGTGGTAAGAGTTTCTCCCATTTAGGGTCTTCATAATGAAGGTTTTTATTTTTTAAGAATGCTAAAACTGCATTTTTAAAATTATCCAATACCTCTTTGGCATTGTTAATATTTCTTACTCGAATAATTTCATATTCTTTCAAAGGCTTTTCTCCTTTTACATTATATTGTATATTTCCTTGTTCTGTCATCACATTACTTTTTTATAATTACTGCTTTTTGTTTAAATATTTCTTTAAAATCTTCCATTTTCATAGAATAAGAAGTTCCCTGATTCATAGGCAAAGGGTCTCGCAAAAATACTTTCCCATTTTCTACTTTTTCCAATACTACTGCATGGCTACCAAATTCTCTTGTTCCAATGCTTATGATTGCCTTATCCCCATCTTGTAATTTTTCCAATAATTTAGGTAATGCAATTTTACTTTCAGAAATAGCTGTTACTTCATCTTCTAACCTTTTAAAATACAAAGCATCAGGTATATCTAAAATTGAAGCACCATTCGCATCTGTTTTTAATGCTCTTGCTAATTCATCTTCTAACTTTAAAATTCCTTTATCGTGCAATATCATTCTCAAAGAAGTTGCAGCACAAGTATGGTCAGTTGATTGTCCAAAAATTTTGGTTTCACTTATCCATCTCTCTATTTTTATCCCTGCATTTTCTGCAAATGATTTGGTTGCATCTCCCCCTCCTTTTTGAAATTTCTTCCCTTTTACAATTACTTCTTCAATATCCTGAGCCTCTTCTGCCAAATCCTCTGCTTTAGCTCCATTTTTAGCTCCTTGCAATAGTTCTTCTATAAATTTTAGAAATCCCTTGAAGCCTTTTGCGCAGGCTTAGAAAATAAAAACCACTTTCTACTATACTTCAAAAGTGGTTTATTTTTTATCAGCTATATTTAGTTGCTTTATTAGGATTCATTATTATTTGAATATTTTCTGAAGTAATTTTAATTTTTGAAATAGGACAATTATCAACAGATATTTCATTACCTGAAATTGATATATTTTTATCCTTTAAACAGTCTGTTACACTTTGTATCAATAATGGCATTGAATGATTTGATTTAAAATTAAATTGAAGATTTTCATATAGAATATGATTATTTAATTTTATATACTTCACATACATACTTTCAACTATTGATTGCTCTTTTAGGGGCAATTGTAATTCATATTTAAAAGAAAAATCACCAATAAGCAATTCATCCAAATTTGTTATCACAGGAGTTTTATCTTTAAATATTCTAATGATTACATAAACAAAATCTTCTAATGTACATTCTTTAAGAAATTGTTTAATTGCATTTAATTTTTCACTCCTTTTTCTTTGGTTATTTTGTCTTTCAAATATTTCGTCTATTGTAAGGCTGTCATCCATATCAAAAATATAACCAGTGTATAATTCTTCTAATGGCAATGTGTTTTTATTCATAATATTTTAAATTTTATTGATATCGTGTATATTTTATAACATCTCTTAATTGGTAGAGCAATTCATCTGCATACAATTGTTTCAGCTTGTTATTAGCATTAATAAATGATAGAGATTCTTTATTGGTTATCTTTCTCATCGTATTTATCAATTGTGCATTTTTTTGATTATATCTTGCAAAAGCAGCAGGTTGTATAATTTTTTCATATTCCTCCCAAGAGGGTAATTTTCCTTTTTTTTGCAAGCAAAATGCTTTTTGTTCTCTAGTTACAGCTCTTAATTCTTTTAAATCATTTGCTATAAACATTTCTATATCCACATAACTTATAGATGAACTCTTAGGATGGTTATGAGTAATTATCAAGTTTCCTTTACCTGCCAAATCTTCTGCATCTCTCATTACATTTTTAGAAAACTCCACATTATCTAATTGCTTTTGAGTTATTAAACCAGAAAGCTCATTGCCTTTATCATCAAAAATTTTCGCTGCTTCATATTCCAAAGAACGGATTTCGTTTTCAACTCTTTTTACGTTTTTTAGTTTGCCTATATCATCATAAACTCTAGATAATTTTCGATAACCACTCGCTCCCGCTCCTTCTGCCACTTTTTTTCCTCTTAAAACTACCTCCTCTATATCCTTCGCTTCTTCTGCAAAATCTTCTGCTTTAGTCCCATTTTTAGCTCCTGTGAAAAGTTCCTCAATAAATTTAATAAATCCTTTGAAACCTTTTGCACAAGCCTTACCAAATCTAACCATAAATTTTGAAAGGAAAGCCAATAAATCTGTAATTCCTAAAGTTGCCACAGATATACTTTCTCTTGCCAAAACCTTTAGCAGACTTACTGCTTTTTGTACATAAGTAGCTCCTTTTACTACATTGCCTTCTCCTGCTGTAAAGATAAGAAGCAATATATTTATCAATACTTCAAAAGCAAATACACCAACATAAAATGCTATTGTATAACGAGAAGCCTTATCCCAATATTCTTTCATCTTATCCAAAACAGCTTCCATATCAGAAGAAGATAAATTACTACTTCCTGTAAAGAGGTCTTTTATGCCTTGCAAGAACTTAGGCACATTTTCATGTACCCAATCCAAAACATCTTCTGCTTTTTCCAAAAGGTCTCTTCTTTCCAAATACTGCTGATAAGAAAATGTAGTGGTAGGCTGTGAAAGAAACTCCAAAATATACAAAATACATTGCACCAAACCTACTAAACCATTCATCACTCCACAGTTAAAAGCATTGAGGATTTTCAAAAATTCAATTCCTTTCTCTGCCAAATTAGTAACTACATCTTTAATTTCTGATAGAAAGGTTTTGATAGTATTGATAACTCCCGTAATTCTGTTTATCAAATTTTTAAAAGAATCAGGTAAATGTTCAATGGAAGCATCTTTAACTTTACTGGCTGATTGCGTTACTAATTCCCAAACTTGGCTAAAAGCTGTTTCTACACCCTGTACAAAAGGGTTATTTCCTAAATTTTCAAAAAAATTGGCTGCCTTATTTATATTTACAGGAACAGCAACCCCTGCAAAAACAGGAATCAATGGGGAATAGTCTTTAGAACTAGGATTGTAATTTTTCTCTGTGGGTTTAAAGCCTTCTAATTGTTTCGCACACCATCCAATAGCATCAGCAGGAATGGAAGTAATATTACCTATAATTTCTTCAAATCTTCTATCACCAGTATAAAACTGATATTCTCTCATCAATGCATCACGAACAAGAGTAGCATTAATCTTATCTCCCTCATAAGTATAAGCTAACTGTGCTAGATATGCAGCTTCATCTTCCATAGAGGTAATATTTTTAAAAAATTTCCCTCCTATGTTGGATGGTAATGGCTCAGGAAATCTTTTAAAAAGAGTTAGAAAATAATCTCCCATCTTGGCAATATAGAAATCTCCTGCAAAGTTAGACTTGTTAGGATTAGGCTTCTCATAGAATAAGAATAAACTTTGAGGCTCTCTTTTATTGGAATTGTAGCTTCCTAATACTTCTGAACCATTTTCACATGGCAGTACTTCTGCCCTGTATTCGTACCCTTTTTTTCCTTTTTCATCTACACCAGTAGAAGGAAAAACAGATACAGGGTCATCTGTGAGATAAGAATAACCTAAAGGCGTATTTTTATAATCGTGGAATTTACTCCTAAACTCTGGAGAGTTATCCCTATCAATTATAGTATTTTCAAAAGCATTCTTATTCTCAACAAACCCTTTACTCACTTCTTCAAAAGAGAGTATTTTGTATTGTGATAAATCTCCAAATTCATCATCAAAATTTTCCATAAGTGTTGTTTTAATAATTAATAATTCTTTTTGGAAACGTTTCTGAGGCAAAGCTAAATGCTACAAGCGACAAAACTTGACGTGTTTTATTTTTTTGTATAATTAAAAACCCCGCTACGCAAAGTCTTCCGACTTTGAGCAACAATAAAAAATAAAAAAAGTGAAAGCTATACCATAAAAGACAATAGAATTAGCAGATAGTAAAACAAATGAACTTTGGAAATACAATAATTACGAAAAATAGATTAGCGTAAAGTCACAGACTTTGCCAGCGGATTTTCTGATTTGGTGGGGTAGGCGCAAAAAGCAGAAAAAAGCTGTCATATCATTCAAAAACTAAAGAATTATTCTCATTACTAAAGATTAAATCAATCTTTTTTATAAATTTATTGCTTCTAAATTATACAATAATAAAAATGTCAGTAATAGATTTGTCAAAACAGGTTGCATTAGGGATAGATATTGGTGGTACCAATACCAAGTTCGGATTGGTTAATCACAGAGGTGAAATTATAGTTAAAGGTTCTATTTCTACTGATCAATATGAGACAGCAGAAGCTTTTGTAGATGCTTTGCACGAAACCATTAAGCCGTTAATAGATAAACATTGTGACGGAAAGATAATGGAAGGTATCGGAGTAGGCGCGCCGAATGCAAACTATTATACGGGAACAATAGAGCAGGCTCCCAATCTTCCATGGAAAGGAGTGATAGAGTTTGCTGATTTAATGTCCGCCAAATTTGGAAGTCCTTGTAAAATGACCAATGATGCTAATGCTGCTGCTTTGGGAGAAATGATGTACGGAGCCGCCCGAGGAATGAGAGATTTTATTATGATAACTTTAGGAACCGGCGTAGGAAGCGGAATTGTTTCGGGGGGGCATCTTATTTACGGACATGATGGTTTTGCCGGAGAATTGGGTCATACAATTGTAAAACCTGGAGGAAGAAAGCATTGGAGCACAGGTTCTGAAGGTAGCCTTGAAGCGTATGCTTCTGCAACGGGAATTGCTATTACAGCTAAAAAAATGAGAGCAGAGTTTCCGGATTCTATGCTCAATCAGTATCCTGAAGATGCCATCAATTCTAAAACAGTTTATGAATGTGCAGAAAAAGGAGACGCTGTAGCCATTGAAGTTTTCAGATATACAGGTCAGAAATTAGGGGAAGCTTTGGCAAATTTTGTCATGTTTTCTTCACCACAGGCAATACTTCTGTTCGGAGGCGTTATTAAAGCAGGAGATTTTATATTAAAGCCTGCAAAGCTCCACATGGAAAGAAATCTTCTTCCTATCTTTAGAAATAAAGTGAAACTTGTCTTTAGCGAACTTGATGAGGCGGATGCTGCAATTTTAGGAGCAAGTGCATTGGTTTGGGAAAAATAAGATTCGAATTTATACATAAAAATAAAAGCATCCGAAAATGGATGCTTTTTGCTTTTTATAGTAAGGCTAAATTGATTCCGAAAACTGCTTTAAAAGATCAGTCAGTGTATTGACATCGTGTACTCCGCTTTGCTTGTACAGCAATTCACCATTTTTAAAAACAGCCAGAGTCGGAACTCCTCTTACGCCTACCTGAGCCGCAATATCTGGATATTGGTCTACATCCAGCATCATAATTCTTGCAGATTCTCCTACATTCTCTTTTACTTTTGTTAAAACAGAAGACTGTACTTTACAAGGCTGACACCAGGTTGCAAAAAAATCAATAAGAACCGGACGCTCCGAATTAATAACTTCCTGAAATTTTTTAGACATTTAGATCAAATTTAAAGAACTTTAGACTGACAAACAAAATCTGAAACCGGAAGTTTTTCTGTTTTTTTAATTCCGTTAAAACCACCTTCTATTTCAGTGAAATTTCTGATTCCGTGTGAGTTAAGTATGCTCGCAGCAATCATGCTGCGGTAACCTCCTGCACAGTGTAAAAAGAAATGTTCAGAATCATCAATGGTAGAAACCCATTCGCTGATGATATCTAAAGGCCTGTTGTAAGCATTCTCAATATGCTCTGAAGAATATTCTGATATTTTTCTTACGTCAATCACTTTTGAGTTTGCAGTAAAAAGCTCAGCAAATTCAGCAGGAGAAATTCTCTTCACTTCATCAGTTTCTTTATTGGAATTTTTCCATGCATCAAAACCTCCTTTCAGATATCCCAAAACATTGTCAAAACCAACACGGCTCAATCTCGTGATTACTTCTTCTTCAGTACCTTGATCAGAAACCAATATGATAGGCTGCTGAACATCTACTATCAGTGTTCCTACCCAAGGTGCGAAATCTCCTTTTAGTCCGATATTAATTGAGTTCGGAATAAAACCTTTATGAAAATCTCCTGGATTTCGGGTATCTAAAACTAATGCGCCCGTTTCTTCTGCAAAACTTTCAAAGTCTTCAACGGAAATGGGGGTAAGACCTTTATTCATCACAACTTCCAAACTTTCATAACCACCTTTATTGAGAGCTACATTCATTCCGAAATATTTTGGTGGAGCAGTTAATCCGTCCAGCACTTCTCTCACAAAAGATTCTTTATCAGGCTGATTGAGTGCATAGTTCGTTTTTTTCTGATTTCCCAAAAGATCAACAGTTTCTTTCTGCATATTTTTTCCACACGCAGATCCTGCTCCATGTGCCGGATAAACAGTAATACTATCATCTAAAGGAATGATTTTAGCCTGCAAACTGTCGTACAAAATTCCGGCAAGATCTTCCTGTGTGAGATTGGTTGCTTTCTGAGCCAGATCCGGTCTTCCGACATCACCTAAAAATAAAGTATCGCCAGTGAAAATGGCCGTTTCTGTTCCGCTTTCGTCAATAAGCAGGTAAGTGGTACTTTCCATCGTATGACCGGGGGTGTGAAGCACCTTTATTTTTATTTTTCCAATTTCAAAAATCTGTTCGTCCTCAGCAATAATTGCTTCAAACTCAGGTTGAGCAGTAGGACCGTATACGATAGAAGCATTTGTTTTTTTGCTTAAATCCAAATGTCCCGAGACAAAATCTGCATGGAAATGAGTTTCAAAAATATATTTTAAAGTGACATTATCTTTTTCTAATCGATCCAGATAAGGTTTCACCTCTCTCAATGGATCTATAATTGCTGCTTCATTTTCAGATACAATATAGTATGCACCTTGGGCAAGACAGCCTGTATATATTTGTTCAATTTTCATTGGACTTATTTTAAGCAAATTTTAATACAAAGTACGGAATTTATTGTAAGCTATAAAGTATCATCATTAATAGTTTCTGTCAATAATGAAAATTCCGATTAAAATATGATTCGAAATTGCTGATTATCAACAGTAAGCGTATGTTTCGCCGATTTTTATGTTTTTTATCATCT
This sequence comes from Chryseobacterium echinoideorum, assembly GCF_007474535.1. Lineage (GTDB taxonomy): Bacteria > Bacteroidota > Bacteroidia > Flavobacteriales > Weeksellaceae > Chryseobacterium > Chryseobacterium echinoideorum. The sequence continues at coordinate 144,042 of NZ_VKNW01000002.1, forward strand.
TTTTTAACAATGCTGATCAAATATAAAAGAATAATATTCTCAAAAAATTTTATCTTTAAAAATTAAAAAAATTCAAATGTCAGACAAAACAAAATTTATTAACGAACTTTCAAAAAGATACACCCCAAAAGGCGACCATATTATTTTAGGAAAAGGAATGCTTGATGGAGAAGTTGTAACCGAAGTGAATGTAACCATCCCTTTAAAAACGATCAACCGTCATGGGCTGATTGCCGGTGCAACGGGAACAGGAAAAACCAAAACGCTTCAGGTTTTTACCGAACAGCTTTCTCATGCCGGAATTCCTTCCTTAGTTTTAGATATTAAAGGCGATTTTTCTGGAATTGCTGCAGAAGGAAAAATGAATTCAATCATTGAAGAACGCTATGCAAAAACTCAGCTGCCTTACAATCCGCAGGCTTTCCCTGTTGAGCTGATGAGTATTTCAGGCGAAAAAGGTGTAAAACTGAGGGCAACGGTTACAGAATTCGGTCCTGTTTTATTAAGCAAAATTTTACAACTGAATGATACACAGCAAAGCATCATGTCTATTGTATTCAAGTATTGCGATGACAAAGGCTTGCCATTAATTGATTTGAATGACCTAAAGAAAGTTTTACAATTTGTGACTGATAATCCGCAGGGAAAAGCAGAATTATCTGTAAATTATGGTTCTATTGCTTCTGCTTCTTTGGGAGCCATTCTCAGGTCTATTGTTGCTTTAGAGCAACAGGGTGCTTCAGATTTTTTTGGTGAATTGAGCTTTGACGTACATGATTTGCTTGAAACACGAGACGGAAAAGGAGTTGTCAATATTTTAAGAGTGGCGGATATTCAGAATAAGCCACAGTTGTTCTCTACTTTTATGCTTTCACTTTTCGCAGAAATTTATATGACTTTTCCAGAGGAAGGAGATAGCGGAAAACCGAAACTGGTGCTGTTTATTGATGAGGCACATTTAATTTTTGATGAATCTTCCAAAGCTTTGGTTTCACAAATTGAAACTATGGTAAAGCTGATCCGTTCCAAAGGAGTCGGAATATATTTTATTACCCAGATTCCGGGAGATGTACCGGAAAATGTACTTTCACAATTAGGGTTAAAAATTCAGCATGCGTTAAGAGGTTTTACCGCAAAAGACAAAAAAGAAATTTCAAAAGCAGTCGAAAACTATCCCACGACAGAATTTTATAATGCTTCAGAACTCATTCAGAATTTAGGAATTGGGGAAGCTTTTGTTACTGCCTTGGATGAAAAAGGAATTCCTACACCTTTGGTTCATACTTTTCTGATTTCTCCCGAATCCAGAATGGATGTTTTGAATGATGCTGAAATTTCAGATTTAACTTCGAAATCATATTTGGTGTCTAAATATGAAAAAGCGGTCGACCGTGAATCAGCTTACGAAATTTTGGCAAAAAGAATGGAACAGGCTGTAGAAAATTCTGCATCAGCACAAAAAACAAAACCTGTAAAAGAAGAACCGGGAATGTTTGAACAAGTAATGAAAAGCAGCGCAGGAAGAACTTTTGCCAACACTTTGATGCGCGAAGGTGCGAAAGCGATTTTAGGAATGCTTGGTTTGGGAGGAAGGAAAAGAAGGTAGTTACAAGTTTTCGGGGAATTTTATTATTTTAGCAGAATTGCATTTTAACAATCGAAAGTCAAAGGGTTTGGTTTTTGATTTGCCCAATTTGTAAAGTAATTAGAAATAAATGTATTCAATTATAGATATAGAAAGTAATGGTGCAGGTTTTAGAAAAGAATGCATTATAGATATTGCCATCTATCGGTATGATGGTCAGAAAATTGTAGACCAGTTTATCTCATTGGTAAATCCCGAAAGCGATATTACTCCTTTTGTGCAAAAACTTACAGGGATTACCCACAAAATGGTAAAAACAGCTCCTAAATTTCACGAATTGGCAAAAAGAGTCGTGGAAATCACACAAAATACCACACTGGTAGGTCATAATATAGATTTTGATTACAGGATGCTTCGCCAATCATTCAGCAGGCTAGGATATGATTTCAAAATCAATACTTTAGATACTATTCCTCTGGCTAAGAAACTAATTCCTGATGAAGTAAGTTATTCTCTTCAAAAATTGGTAAAATCTCTTGGAATTCCGCTTTCTAACGCTCACCGAGCGGAGGGTGATGCAAGAGCGACTTTAGAATTATTCAAACTTTTAATCTCTAAGGATACTGAGAATGAAATTATCCAGAAACAGCACGAAGAGAGCAATGCTAAGAATTATATCAACAAGATCAAAGAGTTAACTCAGGATTTGCCCAACGAAAAAGGATTTGTTTACTTTCAGAATTGGGACGGGAAAATTATTTTTTCGGATTATGTGCAGGACATTAATAAATTTTCTAAAAAACTGTTCAATTCAAAATCTAAAAAATGGGAAAAAATCCAGAACGATACAGAGCAGATTCATTTTGAACTTACAGGTTCAGATATTATTGCTAAAATGATTTTAAATTCGAAAGGGATTAAAAAAAGAGAGATACTTCCATTCGGACTATATTATAGAAATCAAAAATACATTGTAGAAAAAAATAATTTAAACAAAACCGAGAAGCCGATTCTCAAGTTCAAAGCATTTACACAGGGTACAAAAGCAATACAGTTTATTAATCTCATTGAAGAATTTAATAATCCTGAAAATCTTAAAACAAAAATTGATTTCAGAAAAAAAGATGAACTTTGGCTTGGAACAGGCAGAAAACTTGGTGAAAGAATATTTATCATTATAGAAAAAGGAAAACCTGTTTCGTATGGTTTCTACGAACTTTTTACCCAAATTCAGACGATGAGTAAGATTTCAAAACTGAAGATTGATTTGCCGGTTCCTGCTACAGATCTTATCAATGACCTTCAACTGGCTCTGCTTCGCCGTGATTTTGAAACACTTCCGCTACCAAAATAAGGGTTCTTCTTTAGATCAATTTTCTCAATGTAAAAAAGAAATAGTATTTTTGCTGAAAATTAAACAGAGCAATGCAAAATTTTAAACAAAATAAAACCGGTAAAAAGGGAGCTGTAAAGTTCTCTAAGGTTTGGAATATTTAAAAGAGTAGCTTGCATAAAATAATCATTGCGGCAGACTCTTTTCGAAGAATCTGCCGTTTTTTATGCCAAAATGAAATTATGAATTCAAAAGATTTACTTAAGATTGCCAATGAATTTGGTACCCCGTTGTATGTATATGACGCAGAATCAATAAAAGCTCAATACGAAACACTTTCTTCCTCATTTTTAAAACACACCAAATTTTTCTATGCTGCCAAAGCTTTAACCAACATCAATATCTTAAAGTATATCAAAAACTTAGGAGCTTCGTTGGATTGTGTATCTATCAATGAAGTGAAACTGGGCTTAAAAGCAGGTTTTACAAAAGAAAAAATACTTTTCACACCCAATTGTGTAGGTTTAGCTGAAATTGAAGAAGCAATGCAGCATGGTGTTCACATCAATATCGACAATATTTCTATTCTTGAACAGTTCGGCAATAAATACGGAAATTCGTATCCGATTTTTGTAAGAATCAACCCGCATATCTATGCTGGTGGAAACCATAAAATTTCTACAGGACACATTGATTCGAAATTTGGTATTTCCATTCATCAAATGCGTCATATCGAAAGAGTAATGAAATCTACCGACCTGAATGTAGAAGGTCTTCACATGCATACCGGAAGTGAGATTAAAGATCCGGAGGTTTTTATTCAGGCATTAGAAATCATGCTCGAATTGGCAGAACATTTTCCAAACCTGAAATATCTTGATATGGGAAGCGGTTTCAAAATTCCGTATCAGGACAGCGAAATGGAGACGGATGTGAAAACTTTAGGCAAAAAAGTGGAAAAGGTGCTTTCGGAATATGCTAAAACAATGGGAAGAAAGTTTGAGCTTTGGTTTGAACCGGGAAAATTCTTAGTTGGAAAAAGCGGGTATCTTCTGGTAAAAGCAAATGTCATTAAGCAGACTACGGCTACTGTTTTCGTGGGAGTCAATTCAGGATTTAATCATCTGATCCGACCTATGTTTTATGATTCTTACCATGAAATCGAAAATTTATCGAATCCTAAAGGAGCCGAAAGAATTTATACTGTTGTAGGAAATATCTGTGAAACCGATACTTTTGCATGGGACAGAAAGCTGAATGAGGTAAGAGAGGGTGATATTCTGGCTTTCCACACTGCGGGAGCTTATGGTTTTGAGATGAGTTCCAATTTTAATTCCAGATTAAAGCCTGCGGAAGTTTTATTTTTGGATGGTAAAGCACATTTAATCAGAAAAAGAGACGAGTTTGAAGACTTACTGAGAAATCAGATTGAAGTTTTATAGAACGTAAATCACCAAAAGCTTAGGAAACTTCACAATCAACTGTGGAGTTTCCTTTTTTTGGCTTAATTTTTACTATGAATTTTAATGATTAGCTTTTATAAATTATTACTCATTTTGTTCAAAAAATTATAGATATGAAAACATTAACATTTTTATTAGCTTTAATAGCTTCCAATCTTGCTTATTCTCAGACTTTAGATGAAAGAGACGACTCTTTTATCATGGAAAACAATAAGAATTTGCTGAAAATTGATATAAAAGAGCCTTTTATGCAGGTTGCTGTCAAAGGATGTTCAGATTTTCAGCCTGCAAGTTTCGAAGGCGGAGCTGCAGCTTACAAAGAGATTTTGAGAAAATATATGTATACATTTCTAAATTCAGATTTTTATACCTTAACAGGAGATTTTACTTTTACACTGACTATAGATGCAATGGGAAAAGTGATTGATGTTGTTGGCGAACCGAAAGTGATGAATAGTGAAGTTTTTTTTGATGATATGCAGTATGTTGTAAGAAGAATAAAAACCAATTGGACGCCTGCAATGTGCAATGGCAAACCGGTAAAATCTGAAATGAAATTAAAAATGAATTTCTCATCTCTGTCGTCTGATATGTAGTCGATGATAAAATATTTTGTAATGTTTTCTTTTAGATTTTAAAAGTTTTTGCGGGAGACAGAGCTAAAATTGAAAGCACTGAAATGTTCATAGAAATAATTAAGATTTGTTATGAAGAAAACAAACAAGCACTGTAACCCGAGTTAGAAATGGTAAATCTGTAACTATCACAAAAAATAGTCAGTATTAATTTTACATAGGATTATTTTGATCACGGAGATTAAATATATTTCACCTTAAAATTAATAAAAATCTTATTTTAGCTGTTGTTAATTTTACAACAGTTATTTTTTTAGATATGAATAAATTTTTTGTTTTAGTTGGGCTGTTTATTACATTAGTTTTTAACGCTCAGGTATTATATGAATATCCTAAAGGTCAGCTTTTTTATGAAGGAGGAAGAGAGGCTTTCAACAAGGAAATCAAGGAAGTTGCCGGAAAAATAGACTTGAAGCCATGTGAAAAAACGGAAGCTTTATTCATGCGATTTGTTGTATATCCTGATAATAAAGTAAAGTATGTGGCAGATCCTGATGTAAAAGCGGTTGAAAACAATAAATGTCTGAAAGATAAAGTGCTTAAGGTTATAACACAAATGAAAAACTGGAATGTTGCGGAAGTAAATGGAAATAAAACTCCAGCCATGTTTTGCGCCCTTTTTTACGATGATTTGTTATTCAATAACGTAATGAGCGAAAATGATTTTTCCAAACCAGTCTATATGCACAAAGAAAAGGAGAGCGATATCATGAAGTTTAGAGAAAACTTCGCAAAATGTTTCGATAACCGTGGTTATACACCAAACGGAACCTACTCTTTCATTATCAATTTTGATATAGATACAAATGGAGAAGCGGGCTTTTTTTATATAGAGAATCAATCTAATCTTGAAAAATTCAACGAAATGGTGGTAGATTGCGCATCTAATACAAAAAAGTCCTATTGGAAGCCGGCTTATTACAAAGGTGTACCCATAAAACAGGTTTTCAAGATGCCTATTAAATTTAATGAGGACTAAAATTTCTGAGATTTTTAAACTCAGTAATTTCTGCCATTCTGTCACAATATTTTGTATCTTTGCAAATTCAATAGTTCAGAATTTAATGTTTTGAGTTCAAATCTGTATGTGTAGAACCCGGGACGTTAAATTTGAAACCTTAAATAAGATTATCGTGCAGGAAAAATATATAGACGAAACCAAACAGGGAGAAGCTTTTGCTATTGCGGAAAAAGACGGAAACTCAAAAAAATTATTTTTAGAGAGCTACGGTTGTCAGATGAATTTCTCTGACTCTGAAATCGTTGCATCCATTCTTAATGAACAAGGCTATAACACCACTCTTAAAGTTGAAGAAGCAGACCTGATTCTTTTAAATACATGCTCCATCCGTGAAAAAGCTGAGCAAACGGTAAGAATGCGCCTTTCTCAGTTTAAAAATCTTAAAAAAGAAAAACCGAACATGACTGTCGGAGTTCTGGGTTGTATGGCAGAAAGGCTGAAAACCAAATTTTTAGAAGAAGAACAGTTGGTTGATCTTGTGGTGGGTCCCGATGCGTACAGAGATTTACCCAATCTATTAAAAGAAACCGAAGACGGAAGAGATGCTATCAATGTAATTCTTTCAAAAGAAGAAACGTATGCAGATATCAATCCTGTTCGTTTAGGCGGAAATGGCGTTACAGCCTACGTTACGATTACGAGAGGTTGCGACAATATGTGTACGTTCTGTGTCGTTCCATTTACGAGAGGTCGTGAAAGAAGCCGCGATCCGCATTCTATTCTGGATGAATGTAAAAACCTTTGGGAAAGCGGATATAAAGAAATTACCTTGTTGGGACAAAACGTAGATTCTTACCTTTGGTATGGAGGAGGTCCTAAAAAAGATTTCGCAAAAGCATCTGAAATGCAGAAAGCAACTGCGGTAAATTTTGCCCAATTGCTTGATTTGGTGGCGAAAGCTGTTCCCGAAATGAGAATTCGTTTCTCAACTTCAAATCCGCAGGACATGAGTCTGGATGTTTTCAGAATGATGGCAAAGCACGACAATATCTGTAAATATGTTCATCTTCCGGTTCAGAGCGGAAGCAACAATATGCTGGAAGCAATGAACAGACAACACACCCGTGAGGAATATTTAGATTTGATTAGAAAAGCAAAAGAAATCGTTCCGGAAGTGGCGTTTTCTCAGGATATGATCGTTGGTTTCTGCAATGAGACTGAAGAAGATCACCGGGATACATTAAGTCTGATGAGAGAAGTGGTATATGACTACGGTTATATGTTTGCCTACTCAGAAAGACCGGGAACACCTGCTCACAAAAAAATGGAAGACAATATTCCGGCAGATGTGAAGCAGAGACGTTTGGCTGAAGTCATTGCCTTACAGGGAGAATTGTCCAGAAAAAGAATGAAATCTTACGTAGGAAGAGTTCATCAGATTTTAATTGAAGGAACTTCCAAAAAGAATGAAAACCAATGGAAAGGAAGAAATTCCCAGAATGCGGTTTGCGTTTTTGATAAACTGGAAGGACAGAAAATTGGTGACATTGTGGACGTTTTTGTTTTTGACAATACACAGGGCACGCTTTTAGGGGAAACGGTTTCAAAATAAACGATGTCTGACTTACCGACAAAACAACTTTTAGATAATATTTCTGCATTATTGGAAAATGCCAGAAATAAGATTGTTGTTGCCGTTAATCAAACCATTGTTCTTACCTATTACGAAATAGGAAGAATGATTGTTGAAGATGAACAAAAGGGTAAAAGCCGTGCGGAATATGGTAAAACTGTTCTAAAGGATTTATCTTTACATTTAACAGATAGATTTGGAAAGGGATTCTCGGTAGAAAATCTTGATAGAATGCGATTTTTCTATAAAACTTATTCTGAACAAATTTCGTCAACACTGTTGACGAATTCTTCAGATGCAATTTCAAAGATATCTGGAAGTGTAAATAATATTCAACAGGCATCAATTCTGAATTTTAATCTTTCATGGTCTCACTATTTAAAATTAATGAGAATAAAAGACCCCAATGAAAGAAAATTTTATGAAATTGAAAGTTATAAAAATAACTGGAGCTTAAGAGAATTGCAAAGACAGTACGATTCATCATTATATACAAGACTATCTTTAAGTAAAAATAAAGAAGAAATTCTTCAGCTTGCTGAAAAAGGACAAATTGTAGAAAAACCCAAAGATCTCATCAAAGATCCTTATATTTTGGAGTTTTTAGGCTTATCTGAAAAACCTCATTATTCTGAAAACGAATTGGAATCTGAGTTGATTGATAAATTAGAACATTTTCTTTTGGAATTAGGAAATGGTTTTACTTTTGTTGCAAGACAGGACAGAATAACCTTCGATGAAAAGCAGTTCCGTATAGATTTGGTTTTTTATAACAGAATTTTGAGATGTTTTGTCTTAATTGATTTAAAAATAGGGGAACTAAAACATCAGGATATAGGGCAAATGCAGATGTATGTGAACTATTACGACAGAGAAAAACGCCTTGAAGGTGAAAATAAAACCATAGGGATTGTTCTTTGTCAGGATAAGAGTGAAGCTTTGGTAAAATATACTTTACCGGAAGATAACGAACAGATTTTTGCAAGTAAATATTTTACCGTTTTGCCAAGCAAAGAGGATTTTATTAACATTTTAAACTCAGACAATGGCAAAATTTCATAAGTATTGCCTAAGTGTATTGTTGGTAATAATCTGCAGCAATATTTCGGCTCAAATTTCCAACGGAACAGTCGAAAGTGAAGGCTGTAAACAATTATACGAGCTTTATAACCGGATTTTAAATCAGAGTTGTGAGGCTTCGAATGAAATTTGTGTAAAAGAAAACCCTGCACAGAATTTAACTATTAATCAAAGGCAGGACGCAATTGATCTTATAGGTAAAATTTTCTACGGAAAACAACAGAACAATTCTTATTATAATATAACAGGATCAGATTTTTCTGAAAAAGAAAAGCATAATCAGCTCCTGAAAAACTTTGAAAAAAACAGCAAAGACAGTTTCTTCGCTGAAATTTTATATTTTAAAACTAAAGTTTCAAAAGTCAGAAACAAAGATTATTTAGAAGTTATTGGTTAAAATCAAATCAAATTATTTTTAAACCAATTAACAGATCTGCAGTTATTATATGCAGGCTAAAACTAAAATCAATAATCTATTTTACTTATGAGCAACGAGCTACAAAATATAAAAAACCGTTTCGGAATCATCGGAAATTTTCCGGCTTTAAACCGTGCCCTGGAAAAATCTATTCAGGTGGCACCAACAGATATTTCAGTCCTTGTGATTGGAGAAAGTGGGGTAGGAAAAGAATTTATTCCTAAAATCATTCATTCAGAATCGAAAAGAAAACATCAGCCTTATATTGTCGTCAACTGTGGAGCTATTCCTGAAGGGACCATCGATTCCGAGCTTTTCGGACACGAAAAAGGAGCATTTACAGGCGCAACAGCAACCAGAAAAGGTTATTTTGAAGTAGCTGATGGAGGAACAATCTTCCTTGATGAGGTAGGGGAATTACCTTTACAGACTCAGGTTCGTCTTTTAAGAGTTCTGGAAAGCGGAGAATTTATGAAAGTAGGTTCTTCACAGGTTCAGAAGACAAACGTGAGAATTGTTGCAGCAACAAATGTGAACATGATGAAGGCAATTCAGGACGGAAGATTCCGTGAAGATTTGTTTTATCGTCTGAATACCGTCCAAATTGATATGCCTGCTTTGAGAGAACGGAAAGGCGATATTCATTTGCTTTTCAGAAAATTTGCCATAGATTTTGCTGAAAAATACAGAATGCCCGAATTGGAGCTGGAACCAGGTGCGGTTCATTATATCGAAAATTATACTTTCCCGGGAAACGTCCGCCAATTGAGAAATTTAGTTGAACAAATGACGGTAGTAGAACGTGAAAGAAAAATATCAGTAGAAAAACTTGCAGAGTACATTCCGATGGATGCACATCTTCCGATGGTTGTCAGCCAGCCGAATACACAAAAGCAAAGTGATTTTGGAAGCGAAAGAGAAATTATGTACAAAATTCTCTTTGATATGCGGAATGATATTAATGATTTAAAATCCTTAACTTCGGAACTGATTAAAAACAGAGGGAATTCAGATTTGAGCAATCAGGAAAAAAATCTGATTAACAGAATTTATACTTCGGAATCACAGCAGCCGGCAAATCCGAATTCTCTTTTGTTTTTTGAAAACAATAATAACTCAGGACAGAATAACATTCAAAATCCTACCATCATATCTAATTCTGATGATAATTTTGATGATTTTGAAGACGTGGAAATTGAAGATAATAAACCGGTATCTCTTTCACTACAGAATAATGAAAAAGATCTGATTGTGAAAGCCTTAGAGAAGCACAACGGAAGAAGAAACAGAGCGGCAGATGAACTGGGAATTTCTCAGAGAACGCTCTACAGAAAAATTAAACAGTATAATCTGGAAGATTAGAATTAATAAAAAATGAATATCAACTTAACACCTAAGCCAATCAACTTCAAGTTTGGAGAATATATCAATAAAGCTTTTGAGCTGCTAAAAAAAGATTTTGGAAGTATTTTCGTGGGATTTCTCGTGACTTTTCTTATGTCTATCATTCCGTTTTGTGGCTATTTAGCAATGGGGAATTTTTATAAATTTCTGAGAAATAAATCAAAGGGAATTCCTGCAAGTCCGGGAGATATTTTCAATTTTGATGATTTTGTACCTTATTTGATCTTGCAACTTATCATTTTGGCGGGTATTGTCGCTGTTTATCTCCCTATTATTTTTATGATTCCTGCTACAGCGTATGTAGATCCTGAAATGGGAAGAACAGGACTTCCTATATTCTTTTATTTGTATATGATGGTTTTTTATGTTGTGTTCTTCTTCTTTATCGTCAAAGGATTTTATATCATGGCATTAATATCGCTTAAAAAAGTAACCGATATTAAAACTGCATGGAAGATGTCTGTAATTATGACAAAAGATAATTTTTTCAATATTCTTGTTTTTTGTATCGCAGTAAGTTTATTAGGTTCTTTAGGAATTATTGCTTGCGGAATAGGAATTTTATTTACACTTCCTTTTGCTTATACAGCTAATTATTTTGCATTTGAAGATGCAATGGAGCAGATAAGCTATGATGAAATTACAGAAATCGGAACAGAAGAAAACGTATAAAATTTAATCAGAAAATCAATGAACACGCTCAAAAATGTTTTTATTCTATTGGTATCTATAAGTTTGCTCCATTCTTGCTATACATTTACAGGATCTTCTTTGAAGGACGAAAAAACCGTTCAGATCAACGAGTTTCCTAATAATGCAGCTTTAGTAAACCCGACACTTTCCCAGCAGTTTTCTACAGATATTCAAAACAGATTTTTGCAGCGAACTACTTTAAAAGGGACCAAAACCAATCCGGATATTTTGATTGAAGGGGAGATCGTAGATTACGCAATCACACCCACCACTATCAGTTCGTCAACACAACAGACCAGTGCAGGAACAATTCAGCAGTCTCAGAATAAACTGACGATTACCGTAAAAGTGCGTTACGAAAATAAACTTCATCCTGAACTTAGTTTTGAAAGAAATTATTCTGATGAAGCTGTTTTTAACAGTGACTTGACGCAGAGTCAGATTGAAACATCACAGGTAAAGCTGGTAACAGAAAGAATTATTAATAAGATTTTTAACGACATTGTAGCTAATTGGTAAAATAATGAATAACAGAGTTTTAGAATTATTAAAAAATCCAAAAATCATTCAGTCAGAAGATTTGAGTCTTTTGAAAGAGGAAATTAATTCTTCCCCGTATATTCAGAATATACGTGCACTTCATCTTTATGGAGTTCACCTTTTTGATAGAGAAAATTATCAGAAAGAATTATCTACTACAGCAGCCTACACTACGGATAAGAAAATTCTTTATCAGCTGATTAATGGTAAATTACAGCAAAAGCCGTTAATTCAAAATGTAAAAGAAGAAGAAACGAAGCCTGTTGAAAATGATAACGGAATAGGTCAACTAAAACATGATTATGAAGCTGTTTCCCAAGATCTTATCGCTCCGAAGCCTGAGATTAAACCTGTTTTTGTAAACGGAGAAAGAAACCGAATTTTATATGAGGGTGAAGAAAATTTCCTGGGTGAAGAAAATTCTGAAACTATTGATCTGGAATCTACACTAGAATCCGGAGTAATCGTTACCCAAAAAAAAGAGGTATCCTCAGAAATTCAAAATACAGACGAAGAAATTCTTCAAGCAAATAATTTAGAGGAAAATCAAACAGCTTCCATCCAGTTAGATTCAAAAATACCTGAAACTTTATCTTCCCAAGAAGAAAAAATAGAAGAAAATCAGCAGGAAATCAGTGCTTTGGAAAATGAAACTGAACCAGTTGCAGAAAATCTGAATATAGAGACAGTTATTGACGAAGATACAATTGATTCAGAGAAAGCTTCGGATAAAATAAAGGATGAATCAGAATTAAGTTTTCTGAAAATAGAATCTTTTGAGCCTGGAAATGAAGAAGGAGAAGAAAATCAGCAGGAAATCAGTCCTTTAGAAAATGAAACCGAGCCAGTTGCAGAAAATCTGAATATAGAAACAGTTATTAACGAAGATACAATTGATTCAGAGAAAGCTTCAGAAAAAATAAAGGATGAATCAGAATTAAGTTTTCTGAAAATTGAATCTTTTGACCCTGAAAATGAATCAGAATCAGAAAGTATATCTGAAAAAATTGATCGCAAGAATGAATCAAACGAGATTCTAAATCCGGAAATCATCATTAATGAAGACAAAATTGAAACCCCTAAAATTGCCGAACAAATAAATGATGACACTCAGCTGAGTTTTCACGGAACAGAGTCTTTTTTTCCTGATGTGAAAATTGAGACTTCACATCCTGAAACTCAGGTAAAAATGGAGACTTCTAAATCTTCTGTAAATAAATATGAAGAAGAAATGAGACGTCTTATTGAAGAAGTTGAAAAGAAGATGAAATCACAGAAGCAGGAAAGTGCAGCTGAAATGGCAAAAGATGAAGAAGAGCATTCGGGAAGTGAGATCAGTTTTGCAGAAACACAGGATTTTGTTGTTGATAAAAAACAGAAAGAAGATAAAATAACTGCAGATGATGAACAAAATATTTCACAAAAAATAAATAATGATGAGGTAGAACCGGAAATTGCAAATTCCACATGGAAACCGATGAATTTTGAAAATAATCTTCCCGATGCTTTATTAAAACAAAATAATAAAACTGAAGAAGTCTCAGTAAAAGAATCTGAAACTGTGAAGAATCTGGAATCTGTTGAAGCTGAGCCTGAAGAGCAAAAAAAAGGTTTTGAAACTGATATAGAAAACGAAGCAGCCATTGAAGAAACCACGATAACGGAGGACGAAGGTGAGAAGGAGGAAGTTCCTGTAATGAATGTGTCTTTTTTCGGATCGGAAATTTCAAGTTTGCTGATTAATAAGGAAAATAAAACGCCAAAGGGGGAAACAGAAAAAGATATAAGTGCTTCTGAAACTCCTGAAAAAGCTCTGGCAGACAGTAATGTTCCCGGATTTATCAATACCTGGCAAAACTGGCTGAAAATTGATCGTACAGAAGAAATTCTGAAAGAAAAAGCTGTAATAAAAACTAAAGTAATTGAGTCTTTCATTGAAAACAATCCTAAAATCAGCCAGCTGAAAGATGAAGTTAATTTTGTTGTGAAAGAGAAAACTGATGATATTTCACATCTGATGACGGAAACTCTTGCCAATTTGTATGTTGAACAAAAGCTTTATACAAAAGCGATCAATGCTTTTCAGATTTTAATAGGTAAACATCCTCAAAGGAAAGATTATTTTGAAGCTAAAATTCAGGAAATAAAAGACAGCAGAGGAAAAAATTAATATATTTAAAATGGATAATGTGAAACAAATTACATTTGGTGGAGGTTGTTTTTGGTGTGTTGAAAATTGTTTTAATATGCTTAACGGTGTTATTTCTGCTGTTTCCGGATATTCAGGAGGTGATAAAGATCATCCGACTTATGAAGAAGTTTGTACAGGAGAAATAGGTCACGCAGAAGTCGTTCAGATTACTTATAATGCTGATGTGATTTCGTATGAACAGTTGATGGATGTTTTCTTTTTTCTGCATGATCCTACACAGCTCAACAGACAGGGAAACGACATTGGAACCCAGTACCGGTCAGTAATTTTTTATAAAGATGAAGAGGAGAAAGCAAAAGCAGAAGAAGCTATTGAGATATCAAAAAAAACAGAAAGATGGGAGGGAACTTATGTAACCGAGCTGTCACAACTGGAGAAATTTTGGTCTGCTGAACAATATCATCAAGGATATTATAATGAAAATCCTTTACAGCCTTATTGCAGTGCGGTTGTAGGACCGAAAATCCAGAAGTTTAAGAAGTATTTCGGAGAGCGGGGAATGCTCAGAAGTGAAGCTTAAATTTCTGTAAATTTTAAATAAATAATGAAGCCCGAAAAATAAATTTCGGGCTTCTTTAATCAAATCGATATGCAAAGGTTGAATATCCAAAAAAAATTAATGATAAATGATAAAATTTAATGCATGATGATTGCACCTGAATTATCTTCTATCAATCATGCATTATGAAAGCAGCTTTTTTGCCATCTCGGAAATACTTTTCCCATCAGATTTTCCGGCTAAATTTTTAGATGCTATTCCCATAACTTTACCTAAATCCTTCATAGATTCGGCACCAGTTTCAGCAATGATTGCTTTCATTTCCGTTTCCAGCTCTTCTGAAGAAAGCTGTTTAGGCAAAAACTGCTCAATTATTTTCATCTGAGCTTCTTCTACTTCTGCCAAGTCATTTCTTCCCTGCGCAGAAAACTGGTCATAAGAATCCTTACGCTGCTTCACCATTCTCTGAAGAATAGCAATTTCCTGCTCCGGAGAAACTTCTTTTCCCAAAGCTTCAGTTTTCAATAATAATATTTGTGATTTTACAGCGCGAAGAGAATCTAAAGCTACTTTATCTTTAGCTCTCATCGCTGTTTTTATCGCCTCGCTTATTGTTAATTCTAAACTCATATTAATTAATTTAACAATGTATCAATGTAACAATTTACCAATGAGGTACTTTAAAAAGCTCAGCATGACAGTTCGGGATTGTTACATTGGTACATTTCCACATAGCTACATTATTTTAGTCTACATCTTTATTCAAAAATCTGTTTTCTCTTATTTTCATATCTCCGTTATTATCAGAAAGATACGTGTTGATATTCTGGTCTGATGCGTTGCTTCCGTCAATAGAAATATTTTTTCTCTTAAAAGCAGGAACAGACTCAAACTCATTGGCCATATCAAAATTCTGGTAACGAGAATTGAACTCTTTCAGTTTATTTCTTCTTTCCAGAACACGCTCCTGATCTGCAGGTTTGCTGACAAAAGTAAATTCACTTTCTGTTTGACTAGGTATCTCAGTTTCAGTTTTTGGCTCTGTAATATTTTTTTGTTCTTCTTTTACTTCAAATATATTTTGAGCCTTTGGAGCGGTTTCTTCGTCTGTTTTTGTGAAAGTTTCCACCTCATTTTTGGGTTGACCAAAATCTGATTTTGGCTCGTTTACCGGCTCATTAACAGTAAAACTAAACTCTACAGGCTTTTCATCAGAATAGCTTTTTGAGAATGAATCGTTTTTTTGTTCTTCTTTTTTATCTTCAAAATCAAATGAAAATGACTGAATTTCCAAATCATTATCTCCTTCTTCGTCAAAAGAGAAAAGATTGTATGCATCATCCTGAGATTCATCGTTGTTTTTCCAGCTTTGAGCGGGATTGTCAATCGTATCTTGCTCTTTTTCAGGGGATTTTATTTCAGTTTTAACGTCTTCATCCTCAATAATCATTTTTTTTTCAGTAGAAGAAATTTTAAACTGAGGGGAATCCTGTTCTTCATCGTCTAATCTGAAAAGGTTTTTTCCGCCAAAATCATATCCATGCTCCGGAGTTGTTTCTCTTTCTTCCTTTGTTTTAAAAGGGGAAGCCTTTGGAGTATCCAAAGCATCATTCAAACCAATTCTGATTTTCTCTGTAGGACCTGCAAATTTTTTGTTGTCATTAGAGAATCCTGTAGCAATCACCAATACACTTACTGCATCGCCTAATTCTTCATCAGCGCCAACTCCGAAGATAATATCTGCTGTATTTCCGGCTTCTTTCTGGATGTAATCCATAATGATTCCGATCTCATCCATTGTAGCTTCTTCTGCACCACTTCTGATGAGTAATAGTACATTTCTTGCTCCGGTAATCTTATTGTCATTCAACAACGGAGAGTCCAATGCTTTTTTCACTGCTTCTTCCGCTTTGTTTTCGCCTGAAGCCATGCCTGTTGACATCAAAGCTGTTCCAGAATTTTGAAGAACCGATTTGGCATCACGGAAGTCAATATTTACATCAAAATAACCTGTGATTACCTCTGCCATTCCTTTAGCGGCGTTGGTTAATACCTCATCAGCTTTAGAAAAGCCTTGTTTAAAGCCTAAATTTCCAAACTGTTGTCTTAATTTATCATTATTGATAACAATTAAAGAATCAACATTATTTCTTAATTTTTCAAGACCATTTTCTGCCTGTTCCAGTCTTCTTTTTCCTTCGAAGCTGAAAGGTACGGTAACAATTCCTACAGTCAGGATGCCCATATCTTTGGCAACTTTAGCAATAACGGGAGCAGCTCCGGTTCCTGTACCACCACCCATTCCGGCAGTAATAAAAACCATTTTGGTATTCTGTCCCATAGCTGCTTTGATGTCTTCAATACTTTCGATAGCCGCTTTTTCTCCTACTTCAGGATCTGCACCGGCACCAAGACCTTCGGTAATGGTAACGCCCAACTGCACTTTATTGGATACCGGATTGTTGTCTAAAGTCTGAGCATCGGTATTACAGATCACGAAATCTACTCCGTGAATTCCTTTTTCGTACATGTGCTTCAGTGCGTTGTTACCGCCGCCTCCAACACCGATTACTTTTATAATTGATGAATTTCCTTTTGGCAAATCAAATGAAAATCCTTGTGAACCTATATTTTCCATGTCTAATTTTTTTATAATTGATAATCGATTCTGATAATTGATGAGAAAATCATTCATCGCTTATCATTCATCATTTATACTTATTCTACTTCTTCAAAGAATTTTTTTACTTTTTCCATCAAAGACTGCCCGAAAGTCGGCTTTGACTGTTTTGCAGGCTGTGACTTTATCTCCTCCTGAATCTGTTGTGGCATTACTGTAGGTCGAGAATCATCATTCTCATCCACAGCTGTCTGTATTTCTTCAGTTTTAGTTTCTGTTTTATTTTCAACAGTTTCCTCTGCAACGGGAGTTTTTTTATCACGGATCTTTAAACTTTCCATTAATAATCCGATGGAAGTAGCAAATTCCGGTCCCTTAAGATACTGATTTTTATCGTTTGCGATATATTCATTAGCAAAACCGATTCTGCTGTCAAAACCTGTGGTATAATTTGCCAGTTGACGAAGATGCTTCAGGTTTGAACCACCACCCGTCAAAACGATTCCTGCAATCAGTTTTTTCTTTTGCTCAAATGCTCCGTATGCTTTTAGTTCTGTATTGACCATCTCCAGAATTTCCTCTACTCTTGCATTGATGATCTGCGCCAAAGTTTTAAGAGAAATTTCTTTATCCGGTCTTCCGTGAAGTCCCGGAATGGTTACAAATGTACTGTCTTTTTCCAGCTCGGGAACAGCAGAACCGAACTTAACCTTTAATTGCTCGGCATGCTTTTCTATAATTGAACATCCTTCTTTAATATCTTCGGTTATAATTCCACCTCCGTAAGGAATGACGCATGTATGACGGATGATATTATCTTTAAAAATAGCAATATCTGTAGTACCACCACCAATGTCTACGATCGCAACTCCTGCTTCTTTTTCTTCTTTGGTAAGAACGGCTTCAGAAGATGCCAAAGGCTCTAAAGTAAGCGCTTCCATCTCAAGACCGGCTTCTCTTACACATCTTGCAATATTTCTGATGCTTCCCATTTGCCCAACGACAACATGAAAATTGGCTTCGAGACGTTTTCCGTGCATTCCGACAGGCTCCTGAATTTCTCCTTCAGAATCAACCTTATATTCCTGTGGTAATACATGTATAATTTCTTCGCCGGGAAGCATGACCAGTTTTTTTACCTGATCCTTTAATGCTTCAATATCATCATCCGTAATAAATTTATCCGGATGTTCACGCATAATGTAATCGGAATGCTGTAACGAGCGGATGTGTTTGCCTGCAATTCCAACCGTTACTTTTTTGATAGGAACTCCTGCACTTGATTGTGCTTCCGAAACAGCCGCCTTAATTGAGTTGATGGTCTGCGAAATATTATTCACAATACCTTTGTGAACCCCAAGACTTTTGGCTTTCCCAACACCGAGAACTTCTATTTTCCCGTGTGCATTCCTCCTTCCGACAATGGCGACAATTTTAGTTGTCCCAATGTCCAGACCTACTGAATACTCTTGATTTTCCATTGTTTATATCGATTTGATTTTTTTATTCTATTTTAATTTTTGCCTTCGTTTTCTGACTTGTTGCTGTTGTCTTTTTCTGTGTTTTCCTGACTTCTTTTGACTTTGCTGTCTGAGTTTTTACGGAGGCTGTTTTTTTAATTTCAGAGACTTTTGTCACTGGTTGTTTCTTTAATGAGGAATTTTCTGAAATTTTTGCCAGATCTTTTCCTCTTGCTTTCAGTAAACTGTCGTTTTCCTTAAAATAAGGGTTCAAAGTAGTAACAATCTGGTTTTGATATTTTACAGAAATCATACTGTATTTCTGAGAATCCTGATAAACAAGATATTTTTCTACAAAGGTTTTGAAGCCTTTTACCTTGAAATCTATATTGTCTAAATCGCCAATCTCTACTTTATAATTGCCTTCACTTGTAAGGAGATTGTAGTCATTGTTTCTATCTTTTGAAATTCCTATGAAATATTTTTTGCTGAAATCATCTTTGTCAATTTTCTCGATGAGTTCTGCAAGCTTTTGATATTCATCTTTTTTTACATCACCGGTAACCAGCATGCATGGATGAGAGTATGTTTTGGAAATTGGAAATTCTACTCCTTTTTCGTCTACATAAAAATCTCTTCCGTCTTTATTTAATCTGAAAACAGGAACTCTCTGTTTAATATCCAGATTTAATTTTCCATTGAGATTCAGGTAAACATTCGCACTGTCTACAGCGGGAAGCGTATTGATTTTCTTTTCCAGCTCAGGAATGTTTAGATCTCCTACTTTTCGTGAAGGATTCTCTTTATTCACAATCTCACGGATGTCTTTTTCATCAATAAAATAAACCGGCGTTTTTTCATTCATTTTTACAGAAATCTTATTGTCGGTAATCTTTTGCCCGCTGAATTTCTTCAAAGAGAAACTCAACAGAAATCCGAGGATGATTACTGTGATGACAATTTTTAATATTCTGTATTTATTTTTCATTATTTTAAGATGATAGATTTTAGATGCCAGATTTCAGACATTTAAAATTGTTTTAATTTTATTTTTAATTATTTACTACTTAGCCACTCACAAATAGGATCGTACAACGTATCTATATTTCCTGCTCCTACCGTAAGAAGAATATCAAAATCTTTTTCTTTTATTTTATTAAAAGATTCACCTAATGTTGAAACTTCTTTTTTATCTAATTTCACTTTTTCCAATAACCAGTCTGAAGTAATTTCTTCAAAATTTTCCTGAAGTTCTCTTGCAGGATAAATATCCAATAAAATCAGCTCATCTCCTTTACTTAAGCTTTCTGCAAAACCATCCGAAAAATCTTTGGTTCTGCTGAATAAATGCGGCTGGAAAACTATCAGAAGCCTTTTCTCCGGATTGAATGTTCTCACCGAATCTATCACAGCATTAAGCTCTGTAGGATGATGTGCATAATCATCAATGTAGATCTTTCCGCTGTCGAAAATATGTTTTGTATATCTTCTTTTGATTCCTTTAAAAGAAGATATTCCTTTTTTAAGGATTTCAAAATCAACTCCTAAATTATTCAGAATCGCAATAGCTACCGTTGCATTTTCTACATTATGCGTTCCGGGAATCAGCCATGCAAATTCTTCTTTCTTGCCGTTATGATGAAAATCAAACATCATCCATCCGTCAACAATGTGCAAATTGTCTGCATAATAATCGGCTTTTTCGTTTACGGCATAGGTGAGATGCGGTCTCCCGATTTCGATTCCTTTTCTTACAAAAAGCTGTTGGTCTTCCGGAACTAAAGCTGCAAACTGTCTGAATCCTTCTTCAATGGTATTTTTATCGCCGTAAATATCCAGATGATCGGCATCTGTGGATGTTATTACTGCCCAATCAGGAGAGAGATTGAGGAAGCTTCTGTCATATTCGTCTGCTTCTACAACTGAATATTTTTTTCCGTTGTACAGAAAATTTGATTTAAAATTCTCTGAAATTCCACCTAAAAAACATGAAAAAGGCAAATCTGCTTCTTTACACAAATGAGAAACCAAAGTAGATGTTGTTGTTTTTCCATGGGTTCCGGCAACTGCGATACAATCTGTGTTCTCTGTAATTAACCCTAAAACTTTTGCACGTTTTAAGACTTCAAATCCATTTTCATTAAAATAATCTAAGATTTCCAGCTTTTTAATGGCCGGAGTATAAATTACCAATGTATCTGCTTTCTGAAGCGTTGTAATTTTTTCATCAATAATATCTTCAAAAACAATATCAATTCCTTCGCTCATCAGAGTTTGTGTGAGTTTGGTATTGGTTTTATCATAGCCCAATACATTTTTGCCCGAAGCATGGAAATATCGCGCCAAAGCACTCATTCCTATACCTCCGATTCCCACGAAGTAAAAATTTTGATATGTATTTAAATTGTTCATTTTATATTATTTGAGATTTGAAGTTTGAGATTGCTTATAACAGTCTCATTACCATTTTTTCTCTTTTTTCTCTAAATTTTGCTTTGTCATTCCGGGGAATGAGAAATCTCAATATGGAGATTCTTCACTTCGTTCCGCTGCATTCAGAATGACATCTGTAATACTTATTTTATCATTTTAAAAATCTCATCTACAATTTCTCTTGCTGCATTAGGCTTTGCAAAATATTTCAAGTTTTGAGACATTTCCTTTCTTACATTTTCATTTTCACATATTTCTGAAAGAGTATTCCAGAATTTTTCCTTCATTTCAGAATCCTTTACCATTCTGGCTGCTTTTTTTTCGACCAGATTCATCGCATTTTTGGTTTGGTGATCTTCTGCTGCAAATGGAAACGGAATCAGAAGTACAGGTTTTTGAGCTACTGCCAATTCTGAAATGGCAATAGCACCCGCTCTGGAAACTATAATATCTGCTGCCGAATAAGCCAAAGCCATATCAGAGATAAATTCTCGAATTTGGATGGATGCATGATGCTGAATATTGGATGTTATCTCAGCAAAATCCAACTTTCCGGTTTGCCAGATGAGTTGATAATCCTTTTCTTTTATTTTGTCTAAATTGTCCTTCCATCCGTTATTTAAAGTTCTTGAACCCAAAGAACCACCAACTGAAAGAATGGTAAGTTTATTCTTTTCCAAGCCTAATTTTTCTTTAGCCAAATCTTTGTCAATCAGATCTGTAATAATATTCTGACGAATAGGGTTTCCTAAGAAATAAGTTTTGGTTCCTGAGAAAAATTTTTCCATATCCGGATAAGCTGTGAAAATAGCTTTAGCTTTTTTTCCGTTGGCTGTATTTGTTTTACCAGGAAGAGAATTCTGCTCCTGAATAAAAGTCGGAATTCCCATTTTTGCAGCCATAAACAAAGCCGGTCCGCTTGCAAAACCTCCTGTTCCTATTGCGAAATCTGGTTTAAATTTCTTGATGACTTTTTTGGCTTTCAGCAAACTTGAGATAAGCTTAAAAGGCAAACCTATATTTTTCAGCAAATTTCCTCTGTCGAAACCTGCAATATTTAATCCTTCAATTCTGTAGCCTGACTGAGGAACTTTTTCCATTTCCATTTTGCCGTTGGCTCCGATGAACAAAAATTCTGCATGAGGAAATCTTTTTTTGATTTCATCTGCAATAGCGATTGCCGGGAAGATATGCCCTCCTGTTCCGCCGCCGCTTAATAAAATTTTTAATTTTTTGTTCATAATTATTTATCTCTATGCAATGTCGTTTATTTCAGCAATACTTTGCTTTTTGCCCATTCCTTCTTCATCGTAAATTTGTATCCTGGAACTGATGTTTAAAATAATTCCTAATTGGATGTAGGTGACCAACATAGAGGTTCCTCCATAACTAATCAGTGGTAGTGGCTGCCCGGTAACCGGAATCAGATTAACAGCTACGGCAATATTTACCGCCAACTGGATAAAAATCATCACACCGAGACTAAGAACGAGTAAAGAACCGAAAAATGCGGGCATTTTACTGGCTATCATTACAATTCTTACCACCATAATGAGATACATACTGATGAGAAATCCAGCTCCTATTAAGCCATATTCTTCAACAATTACTGCAAAAATAAAATCGGATGCAGATTGTGGCAGCATTTGTTTTAAAGCAGATTTCCCAGGTCCCATTCCGGTAATTCCACCATGAACGATGGCGGCTTTCGCCTGCATTACCTGATAATTTTTTGCCTTTATACTTTCATCATCTACATCGGCAGATTTTGCTTTACTTGAAGTAAATGTTTCGATACGGCTCATCCATGTATGAACACGGTTGCCACCAATTAAGTTGGTATTTAAAGCAACCAGTAAAAACAAAACAATAGCAACAAACGAAGCAGATATAAACCCTGCAATATACTTCCAATGAAGTTGTCCAATAACCAGAACAATTACAGAAACCATTAAAATCATCAAAGCCGTGGAACCATTATCTTTTGCAACCAATACAAAAACCAGAAGAATTGGTCCGAAAATGTACATTATATTCTCAATTGGAAGTCTTTCTCTCGTTATTTTTTTGGTTAAATATCTGCACAGATAAATAATCAGCATTAAAAAAGCAAATGACGAAGGCTGAAACGAAATGGGTGTCCCGGGAATTTTCAACCATCTTGAGGCACTCGCTCCGTCGATAGTTTGTCCTGTAAACATTGTGATGATCAGTAAAATAATCATTAAACCAAGCATGATACTGCTGAGTTTACCCATGTATTCATATTTTACAGTTCCTACCAATCTCATGATTCCCAGTCCTAAGACTACAAAAAACATGTGTTTCATTACGTGACCGGTTGTGGTTCCGTTATTCACAATATATTCCAGATTTGAGCTTGCAGAATACACCGGGAAAATGGAGAAAATGGAGATCACAAGAATGACCATCCAAAGTACCTTATCGCCCTTTAGAAATTCAAATCTGCTTTCTGTAATCTGTTCGTTCATATTATTAAATAAATAATGAAAAATTCTTTTTCACTTTTAACTATTCATTGTTAATTCTTTAGCACCTGCTCTTTAAACTGTTTTCCTCTGTCTTCGTAGCTTTTAAATAAATCAAAACTTGCGCAGCACGGTGAAAGTAAGACCGTATCTCCCTTTTTAGCAATAGCTTTTGATATTTCTACTGCGCTTTCCATACTTGAGGTATTGTATATAATGTCTTTTTTATCTTTGAAAAAATCAATAATCTTCTGGTTATCAATTCCGAGACAAACAACTGCTTTTACTTTTCTTTTAACTAAATCTTCTATTTCGGTATAGTCATTTCCTTTGTCTACTCCGCCGACAATCCATACGGTTGGATTTTTCATGCTTTCTAAGGCATAATATGCCGCATTCACATTGGTTGCTTTGCTGTCGTTAATGTATTTAACGCCATCAATTTCAGTTACAAATTCCAGTCTGTGTTCAACTGCCTGAAAAGTCATCAATGAGTTTCTTATACTTTCATTATTGATTTCCAGTATTTTACCTGCGATTGAAGCGGCTAGGCTGTTGGCAACATTATGATTTCCTAATAAAGAAAGTTCATCAATTTTCATTGATAGCTCATCTTTCAGCTTAACTACAATTTTATCTTCCTCAATGAAACCTCCTTCCGATAATTTTTCGTGCGTTGAAAAAGGAATCATTTTAGCCTTTACTTCAAACTTTTCGAGAATGTTTTTACTCATTTCATCGTCCTTGTTGTAGATGAAAAAATTGTCATTCTCCTGATTTTCAGTTATTCTGAATTTGGCTAATGCATACTCTTCGTAGTTGTAATTGTACTGATCCAAATGATCTTTAGACAGATTTAGCAACAAAGAGATATACGGTCTGAAATTCTGAATATCATCTAATTGAAAAGAGCTTACCTCCAAAACATAATATTCATAGTTTTCATCGGCAACCTGCTTTGCAAAACTAAAGCCGATGTTTCCGCCGAGACCTACATTTAATCCGTCATTTTTCAGTATGTAATAGATCAGGGACGTTGTTGTTGTTTTTCCGTTGCTTCCTGTAATGGCGATGATTTTGGCATCGGTAAATTCAGAGGCAAATTCAATTTCAGAAGAAAGCCTGATTCCTTTCTCGTGAATTTTATGGATGATGTCTGCTTTTTTCGGAATTCCCGGGCTTTTTACAATCCAGTCAGCATTGAGAATTCTTTCTTCATCATGATTTTCCTCCTCAAATTCAATCTCATTTTCCAATAAAAATTGTTTGTAGTGATCTTTAATGGCAGATCTGTCTGAAAGAAAAACTTCCAAGCCTTTCTTTTTCGCCAAATAAGCAGCACCACAACCGCTTTCTCCTCCTCCTAAAACAACTATTTTCATATCATTTTATATTTAATGATTAAAAGATTTAGATCATTTAAGAATTTTAAATACTTTAAATCTTTCAATTTTAAATTGATTTTATCTCATCTTCAATGTAATGAGACATACGATTGCCAGCATAACTCCAATGATAATCATTCTGTTAACGATTTTACTTTCGTGAAATCCTTCTTTCTGATAATGATGATGCAAGGGTGACATTTTAAACAATCTGTTGTTTTGGGCATATTCAATCCCAAATTTTCTTTTTCTATATTTAAAAACAGCTACCTGAAGCATTACCGAAATGTTTTCTATCAGAAAAATTCCGCAAAGTACAGGAATCATCAGTTCTTTTCTTAATATAATGGCTAAAACGGCAATCACTCCGCCCAACATAAGGCTTCCCGTATCACCCATGAAAACCTGAGCCGGATATGTATTATACCAAAAAAATCCGATGACCGCTCCCACCATTGCGACTGCAAAAATGGTAGTTTCACCCATATTCGGAAGAAACATGATGTTGAGGTAATCTGCAAAAATGATATTTCCTGAAACATAAGCAAAAAACGCCAATGCAAGGAGAATAATTGTACTGGTTCCTGCGGCAAGACCATCAATTCCGTCGGTAATATTAGCTCCATTGGAAACAGCGGTTACAATGAATATCACAATCGGGATAAATACCACCCAAGCCCATTCGTGAGCATCTTCGTCATTCATCCAAAATAGAAAACCGCTGTAATCGAATTCGTTATTTTTAGTGAATGGAACTGTAGAAACGGTGATATTTTCGGTTGGCATAAAGTTTTGCTCTACATTGTTTCTGTTGACTACTTTTGCATCTGCATATTTTCTCTTTACCGTAATATCAGAATGGAAATACATTGTAACTCCGACAATTAACCCCAAACCAACTTGTCCTATTATCTTAAATTTTCCGCTTAAGCCGTCTTTGTTTTTTTTAATTTTCTTTAAATAATCATCTAAAAAACCAATAGCTCCCATCCACAAAACGGTTACAAGCAAAAGGATAATATAAATATTGGTAATTCTTGTAAACAGCAAAACCGGAATAATGGTTGCCAAAATAATGATGAGACCACCCATTGTAGGAGTTCCTTCTTTTTGTTTCTGACCATCCAAACCAAGATCACGAACCAATTCGCCCATCTGTTTTGCTCTGAGATAATTGATGATTCTCTTTCCGTATACCAAAGCAATGGTAAGAGAAAGCAAAACTGCCATTCCTGCACGGAACGAGATATACCTCAGCATTCCGAGACCGGGAATGTGAATTCCGTGATTGGTTAAATATTCATATAGGTAGTATAGCATTTAGTTCAAAGTTTATGGTTTAAGATTTAATGCTTAAATTTACTTGCTCATCAGCTTCCAAAGCTCATTAATTATTTCTTTATCATCAAAATGATGTTTTACACCATCAATTTCCTGATAATTTTCGTGACCTTTTCCAGCAACGAGGATAATATCTTTTGGCTCGGCAAATTTTATTGCCATTTTTATCGCTTCTTTTCTGTCGGGAATCGAAGTATATTTACTGAAATTCTGAGGTTCAACACCTGCTTCAATTTCTTTTATAATTGCATTCGGGTCTTCCGTTCGCGGATTGTCTGAAGTGATGATCGCCAACGTAGATTTCTTTGTCGCAATATTTCCCATTTCTGGTCTTTTTGAGTGATCTCTATCGCCCCCGCAACCGAAAACTGTGATTAGCCTTTCGTTTTTTGTTCTGATGTCATTAATGCTGTCTAAAACATTTTCTAATGCATCGGGAGTGTGAGCGTAATCTACAATAAAGAAAATTCCGCCGTCTGATTTGAAGGTTTCAAACCTTCCGTTTACTCTTTTTAGTCTGCTGATTGCCTGAAGAATTTCATCGTGTTCAAAACCCAATTCAGAAGCAACCCCGAAAACCAACAAAAGGTTATAAACATTGAATTTTCCCGTTAATGTAGTCCAGAATTCTTTTCCGTTGAAATTAAGCAGCATTCCGTTGAAATCAACTTCCAGAAGTCTTCCGTGATAATCTGCCATAGTTTTCAAAGCATAAGATCTTTTCTGTGCTTTTGTATTCTGAAGCATTACATTTCCGTTTTTATCGTCAATGTTGGTAATGGCAATAGCTTCATCATTTAATTCATCAAAAAACCTTTTTTTAGTTTTAAGATATTCCTCGAAAGTTTTATGATAATCTAAATGATCGTGTGTAAGATTGGTAAAACCTGCAACTTTGAAATGTAAACCTTCAATTCTGTTTTGGGCAATCCCGTGAGAGCTTACTTCCATAAAGGCAAATTCACAACCTGCATCAACTGCTTCAGCTAAAATTTTATTGATGGTAATAACGTCCGGAGTGGTATGTGTTGCAGGAATAACCTCATCACCAATCCTGATCTCAACTGTTGAAAGAAGAGCTGAGCTATATCCTAAATTTTTAAAGACATCAAAAAGTAGAGTAGAGACAGACGTTTTGCCGTTGGTTCCGGTTACACCGATTAATTTTAAATTTTCAGAAGGATTCCCGTAAAAATTAGAAGCCAGCCTTCCTAAAGTTTTTGAAGAATCTTTTACTTTTACATAAGTTACATTTCCGGCTAAATTTTCAGGAAACTCTTCACAAACTATTGTTTTTGCTCCTTTTTCAATTGAAGATGCAATAAATGAATGTCCATTCACAACGGTTCCTCTCATTGCAATATACAAAGAGTTCTCTGTCGCCTTTCTGCTGTCGAAAACCAAATCGGAAATCTCACGGTTTTGATTACCACGAATTTCTATTACCGGAATTCTGTTTAATAAATCATTTAACTGCATTTTCTTATGCTTTATTTAGTTTTGAAGAGATAAATAAATTCTCTGGTTTTTACTAATATTTGTCCCTTCCAGCGGAAACTGCTCTTTTATCCTACCAACCCCTTTAAAATCTATTCTGTATCCTAAATTTTCAAGCTGCGGAATTACATTTTTCCCGATTAATCCCACCACATTTGGCATTTTTTTATTGGTTACAACCACTTTTACATTAGGTTCCACCATTTTATTCAGATTAACCTTTTTATCAACAAGCATTTCTTTTTCAATATTTTGCGGTGTCTTCAGGAAGGTTTTACCAGCTATTTCTTTAAAGACCGGTGCAGATACGGTTCCCCCATAAAATCCTTTGGAAACATTAGGCTCGCTAATCATCACATAGCAAGTGTATTTAGGATTGTCTGCCGGATAAAAACCGGCAAATGAAGCTCTGTATTTCATCGGACCAGGCAACCAATATTCAAATCTTGCGGTTCCTGTTTTTCCTGCCATTCTTAAATTAGGCGTGAAAATACTTTTTGCGGTTCCTTTTTCTACTGCTTTTGTTAGGGCGCTGGTCATCATTTTAATAGCTTTTTCAGATGCCATTTTGCTTACCATTACTTCCGGTTTCGCATTATACAGTACCTTACCGTCTTTCATTATCTTATCAATAAATAAAGGCTTCAGCATTTTGCCTCCGTTAGCTACTCCGTTGTAAAATGTGGTGAGCTGTAGAAGATTAAAATTACTTGCATATCCAAAAGATGTGGAGGCAAAAGTTCCTTTACTCCATTTTTTATGCTCTGGAGTATACACAAATGGTTTTGTAATACCGGGAAGCTCAATATCCATTTTGTCGAGCATTTTCCATCTTTTTAAATGATCAAGGAAAATACTTGGCTTATCACCATAAAATTTTGTAATTAATTTAGCGGTGCCTACATTACTTGATTTAGCCAAAACATCACTAATATCGTAGGTTCCGTGACCATGTCCGTCGCTGATTCTTTGTCCGGCATACACCCACACCCCGTTTCCGATATCTACTGTTGTATTCTCGTCAATAAATCCGTCATCCATTGCTGCTAAAAGCGAAACCGTTTTAAAGGTAGAACCTGGTTCGATACCATCTTTCAGCGCATAGTTATAGGAATCTGTATAAGTTCCGTCTTCGGTTTTGGTTAAATTAACCAAGGCTTTTACCTTTCCCGTTGAGACTTCCATTACGATTACTGTCCCATGTTTTGCTTCGAAATTAATCAATTGTTTTTCTAATGCTGAATGTGCTATATCCTGGATTCTTAGATCTAAAGTAGTATATACATCCTGTCCGTCTGTAGGTTCGTTTACTTTCCAATAATCAATTGGTTTCCATTGGGAAGAATTCACTCTTTGTTCTAATCTGCTTCCGTCTGTTCCCGTAAGGTATTTAGAGAAAGCACCTTCAAGACCTGAGCTGTATTTGCCACGATCCATTCCGATGGTTCCTGACCCGATTTCTGTGGTTGCAAGTTCACGCTTATAATTACGGTCAACAATAAAACCTCCTTTATTTTTTCCTTTTCGGAAAATCGGAAAATTTCTGATTCTGTCATACTGGTCAAAATCAAGACCTTTTACCAGAGTGTAATATTGATTTTTTTTCTTTCTCTGCTCATCAAATCTTTTTCTGAAATCAGCTCTTGGCTTTCCGAACATTTTGCTTAAAGAGTCAGTAAGGGCTCCGATATTATTGCTATAAACGGTATCTTTTATGGTTTTGAAATCAAGATAAATATCATATCTCATCACTGTTGTTGCCAATATGGAACCATCTGATGCGTATAAATTTCCTCTTGCTGCCTTCAAAGTAGCTGTTCTGTAATTATTGTTGATATAGTCATCTTTAATTTCCTGAACATTAGTATTTTGAAGAATAATGATTCTTCCCAAAAACATGACAAAAACGCATAGAGCGACCACTGCAAAAAGGTATCCCCATCGCAGCGTTTTTTTTCGCTTGTTATCGTAATCATTTTGTTTTTGCATCAGTACTGTCTAATTTTATTAACAATTTATGTGGATGGTTTTCCAGCGGTATTAATGAATCTGCAGCTACTTCTTTTCCCAGCTGAGATTCCATTTTTACTTTTATTAATTTACTTTGAGCAAATGCATTTCTTGATTTGTACTCTTCTGTCTGTTCTTTTAGTGCGTTGACAATTTTAATTTTTTTATTAACCAGATGATTGCTGTAAATCATTGCCATCATTAAAACAAAAAGCAGCAGAAAGTACTTGTAGTACATCTTTAGCTCATCCCGATTGAGGAAATTTCCCTTTACAATATCTATAAAGGTGAGCTTCTTCTGAGGTTTGTATGTTGTTCTTTTTGCCACAGCTTTTTTAATGTCAATTTGCTTTGCAGTGAATTTGCTTTGTTGTCAATTGTCAATTTTAAAAATTCACTACTGACAATTCACTCGTTTACCTTTACAATTTTATTCCTGTTCTCATTTTTGCACTTCTGGCTCTTGAGTTTTCTTCAATTTCCTTGTCATCAGGAATTATCGCTTTACTTTTTACCAGTTCAAATGCTTTTTTATAATTTCCGTAAATATCTCTTTCCGGTTCGCCTTCAAACATTCCGTTTTTCAAAAATCTTTTTACAAGACGGTCTTCAAGAGAGTGATAAGAAATCACGACAAGTCTTCCTCCCGGTTTTAAAATATTATATGACTGTACCAGCATTTCTTTCAGAACTTCCAATTCCTGATTAACCTCAATTCTTATTGCCTGAAACAGCTGGGCATAAAATTTATTTACTTTATGAGGCGGAAGGTAACTGAACAGTTTTTTCAGATCTTCGGTAGTTTCTATTGTTTTTGATTTCCTGTGATGAACGATGTCACGTGCCAGTTTTCTAGCCTCTCTGAGTTCGCCATAATAATAAAAAATATCTGCTAAAGCTTCTTCGTCATATTCGTTGATAACTTTTTTAGCGTCAAGACTTTGCATTACGTTCATCCGCATGTCAAGCGGAGCATTACTTCTGGTAGAAAAACCTCTTTCAGCTTCATCAAACTGATGTGAAGAAACGCCGAGATCAGCCAGAACTCCATCCACCTGAGAAACGCTGTACATCAGCAGAGAATTTTCCAGAAATCTGAAATTTTGGTTGATGAGCGTAAATCTTTCGTCATTAAAAGAATTTTCAAGTGCATCAAGGTCTTGGTCAAAGGCGTATAATTTTCCTTTTCCAGAAAGGCGGCTTACAATTTCACGGGAATGCCCACCACCACCAAAGGTGCAGTCCACGTATATTCCGTCAGGATTCGTCACCAAATCGTCCACACTTTGCTTCAATAAAACGGGGTTGTGATACATTCTGTATTTGTGTTTACATTAATTATTCTTCATCAAAAGCTCCCATTACATCTTCTGCCAGATTGGCAAAATCTTCTTCATTAGTTGCTATTACTTTTTCATAAGCTTCCTTATCCCAGATTTCAAAAAGTTCTCCGGCACTTGTGACAACAACATCTTTTGTAAGATGGGCAAAAGAGGTAAGGTCTTTAGAAACCTGCAGTCTTCCGGCGGTATCAAGCTCTACCATTTTTACTCCTGCAGTAAACATTCGGATAAAATCTGCATTTTTTTTGATGAATCTATTCAGTTTGTTAATCTTTTCCATCAGTTTATCCCAGGCTTTCATAGGATAAACTTCAAGACATGGTTGAAACACAGAGCGTTTTACCACAAAGGTTTTATCCTCAAAGTTCTCCATCTGCTTGATAAGCGATGAAGGCACTTTCAGGCGACCCTTGTCGTCTATTTTGCACTCGTATGTTCCAATGAAATTTCTCATTTGGGACAAAATTAGAAATATTTTTCCAAAATTTCCCACTTTTTCCCACTTTTTGACTTAATGTTAATAAGTTTTGATGTTCGTTGATTATCAGTTAGATAAATATTATTATTTGTCAGTCTTTAAAAGCTTTATTTATTGCATAAGAAAAAGAATTTCAAATTTCTTTTCAGAAGTGGGCGAATATATTATTTTTAGTTTAAATTAGAGACATCAAAACAATTTTGGTGTTTAATTTGTATTTTTGCAAGGCTTATACAGGCACTTTATGAGATTTAGTACAAAAAAAGAAAAGAAATATAACTTTATAGAAGCGGGAGAAGGTCATCCGCTTGTGCTTCTGCATGGGCTTATGGGTGGTTTGAGTAATTTTGATAAAATGGTGAATTTTTTTTCAGAAAACGGATTTAAGGTGTATGTGCCTCAACTGCCGATTTACGATTTGCCGGTTCTTAATACCAATCTTACAACCATTGCAAAATACGTTATTAAGTTTATTGAAACCACGATCGGAAAGCCGGTGACCATAGTAGGAAATTCTATGGGAGGTCATGTAGGTCTTATTTTAACACTAGCAAGACCGGATCTGGTTCAGAATCTGGTTCTTACCGGAAGTTCAGGATTATATGAAAGAGCTTTTGGTGATAGTTTTCCGAGAAAGAATGACCGCTCTTATATCAGAAAGAAAGCGGAGGAGGTTTTTTATGATCCTGCTATAGCTACTGAAGATTTAGTAGATGAAGTTTTCAGCGTGGTGAATGACCGAATGAAAGGCATCAAGACGGTAATGCTGGCAAGAAGTGCCATTAAACATAATATGCTGAATGATCTGCCAAAAATATCCAGACCTACGTGTCTGATTTGGGGGAAGCAGGATAATGTGACACCACCGGAAGTGGCGGAAGATATGCATAAATTTATTCCGAACTCAGATTTATTCTGGATTGATAAGTGCGGACATGCTGCGATGATGGAAAAACCGGACGAATTCAACGAAATTCTTTACAACTGGGTAAAAGATAAAGTATAAAACAATAGCCATTAAGAAAGTTCTTAATGGTTTATTTTTCTAAATAAAAATCAGATCAATGGTTATTAAAACAGCAACTTTTGTAAAAAGCAGCGGCAAATGGCAGGAATGTCCTGAGCCGAATATGCCTGAATATGCTTTTATCGGGAGATCAAATGTAGGAAAGTCTTCGCTTATCAATGCGATGATGAATCATAAAGATTTAGCAAAAACTTCGGGTACGCCTGGAAAAACTCAGCTTATCAATCACTTTTTAGTAAACGAAAACTGGTATCTTACTGATTTGCCGGGATATGGATATGCAAAAGTGTCAAAAGTTATCAGAAAAGATTTTGAAAAGCTCATTACCAATTATATTTTAAACAGGAGAAATCTGGTCAATCTTTTTGTGTTGGTAGACTCGCGTCACAGTCCGCAGAAAATAGATCTGGAATTTATCCAGTGGTGCGGAGAAAGCGGTGTTCCGTTTTCAATAGTATTTACAAAAGCGGATAAACTTAAACCTAATGTTGCACTCCAGAATATTGAAAATTATAAAGCTGAGCTTCTTAAAACATGGGAAGATCTGCCGGAATTGTATCTGACTTCAGCGGAAAAAAAAGAAGGCTGTGAGGAAATTTTACATTTCATTCAGAAAACTAATGAATTTTTAGCCAACAATAGTGTAAGTTTTGATGAGTAATATAATCTGGAAAGTAAAAAGTTTTGAAGAAATGACGACTTCTGAACTTTATGAAGTGATCAAAGCGAGAGTAGATGTATTTGTAGTAGAACAAAACTGTCCTTACCCTGATCTGGATAATTATGACAGAAAAGCCCTTCATCTATGGGCGGAAAAAGATCATACCGTTCTGGCTTATTGCAGGATTTTTGATAAGGGTATTAAATATACTGAATGTTCTATTGGGAGAGTTTTAACCTCAGAAAACGGACGCGGGAAAAATTTGGGAAAACAATTGATACAGTATGCTGTTGAAATCATTGAAAACCGCTTCAGAACTTCTGAAATAAGGATTTCTGCACAAGATTACCTGCTAAGATTTTATTCTTATTTCGGATTTGAAGATACGGGTAAAAAGTATCTTGAAGATAATATTCCGCATACGGAAATGTTCAGAAAATGAGATATGTTTTACGAACGATAAATAAATAAACCGGACTTTTCAATCCGGTTTTGTTTTTTGGTATTATTGAGTTCATTATTTTTTGAAATTGACTAATCCTTTACGAATGGGGATCAATAAATCTGTTAAACCGTTCAGTTTTATTTCATAAACCGTAGCAAGCTGCATCCCCAGTTTTCCTTTTGGCATTCCCTGCCTCTGAAACCATTCAAGATAACTGATCGGAAGATCTGCCAAAACCGTATTCTGATATTTCCCGAAAGGCATTTTTACGGTACATATTTCCTGTAAAATTTCAGGATTGATTCCATTCTCCATTTTTATACCATTAAATCTATTTTTTCTTCTAATTCATCATCTTTGTCAGGAAGCTGAAGCTCAGGCGTTTCATCATCTGAAAACTCATTTCTGTATACTTGGATCAGGAGCAAAGTAAATGACACCAGAATAGGACCGAAAACCAATCCCATAAATCCAAAGAGCTTCATTCCCATGATAATTCCAAAAACGGTGTTGAGCGGGTGAATATCTTCCAGTTTTTTTAGAAGCGTAAAGCGAAGAACATTATCAGTAAGACCTACTACAACCATACAGTAAGCTCCCAAACCCAATCCTGCGCCTGTATTTCCTTCTGCAATCATAAAAATACAGATCGGAACATATATAATGGCGGCTCCTACAATAGGAATCATGGAAGCAGCAGCGGTTAAAGCAAAAAGTAATATCGGGCTTGGTGCGCCAAAAATAAAGTAACCGATCAATGCAACAATTCCCTGACCCAATGCAACGACGGGAATTCCGATGGCATTTGCCATGATCAGTTTTCTCATCTTCTCTCCAATCATGGAGACGTTTGATCTTTTTAAAGGAGCGGCAGAAGCCAGAATGCGTTCAAATAATCTTGGTCTCTCAAACATAAAGTAGAGGATGAAATACATAGACATTACAACAGTCAAAGTATTGAGTGTTCCGCTAAGTGCTGAGGTAGAATATTTTCCGGCAAAATCTTTCAGCTTTGTCATGTTTTCTTTGCTCAGGATATCAAAATTTGTTTTAGAATAAACAAAATCATGAATCTTATCAATAAAAATATTGAACTTTTCCATGTACGCCTGTGCGTTTCCCAGCTTTTCGATCAGTAAATCAGCAATGAAATAAATTGGAAGAATAATGATAATCAAACTTGCGAACATCAATGCCAGAG
Organism: Chryseobacterium echinoideorum; assembly: GCF_007474535.1. Classification (GTDB taxonomy): domain Bacteria; phylum Bacteroidota; class Bacteroidia; order Flavobacteriales; family Weeksellaceae; genus Chryseobacterium; species Chryseobacterium echinoideorum. Next base: position 178,888 of record NZ_VKNW01000002.1, read on the forward strand.
AAGACGCCCAAGGTTTCCATTTTCGTTCTTCCTGAAGATAAAAGTTGTATTTCCTGCACACTACATAAATAGTAATTGCTCCCAAAACAGAGGGAATAAATAAAGCGAGATTAAAGCAGATAAGAGCTGCTAAAATCAAAATAATTGCAAGAAGAGATACCTGTTTTATTTTGATACTGCTAATTTGATTTTCTTTATGTAACATTTAGCGATTGATTATTTGTCTTGGTTTTCCTAAAAATGCACAGTAAGTGGAATACATTACTATGTTGATGAATGGTAAACTAAAAATTATACCAACACAGCATAAAAGTATTCCTGAAAGACTGATTATTCCTCCCAGTAATGCCGTGAGTAAAAAAACAGCGTAATTCTCCTTAGCAATATTAAATGTTTTGTTGAGAGCATCCATTGCAGTGGCATTTTCAAATAATAAAATAGGATATCCCATTAAAAATAAAGGATATACAAAAAGAAAAGGAAGCCCACAAAGCGATAAGGATACTAAATAAATGATAAAAGTGATAAGTCCGTAAAGCAATATATTGCCAAGATTTTGGCGATAACCAATAAAAAGATCAGAAAACTGAATTGGAATTTTTGTGTTAAATTTATTAGTTATGTAGATTAAACCTACCGTAAGCGGTGCAAGCAGAATACTCCAAAGTCCCGAAAAAGAGTAGTAAACCCGGGATTCAGGTCTTTGCCAAATCGGAGAATTAGAAGAAAATTCACCGAAATTTTCATAATCGAAATCCTGCCATACCGTGAATCCTGTTAAAGATTGGATAATGCTGTCGCCAATGATATAAATAATCATGTATAAGAAGACGTACAAAAATACCCCCTTATACATTTCGAAAGCATGAGAGATGATAGAGCCGGTTTCTTTTGCAGGAACCGAACCCTGCTCATCAAATTCGTTAAATTCTGACATAGTTTAATATTTTTATGATTACTCAAATTTAATTTTTTTGAGTCATTAAACCATGAAAGATTAAGGATTTTCTGCTTTTTCTGAAAAAATAATCTTGTAGAGAGAATAAATCATTGCATTCCAAAAAGGAAAAGTAAAAAGTGCGCCCACAAAAAACAGCCCAAATCCGATGTATTTGAAAATGAAAGCAATCAGAATACAAACAAAAATTTCAAGGAAGTAATTTTTCATCGCTTTGAAACTTAACGAAAGTCCTTCAAAAATGGTCTTGTTCTGGAAAAACATCAGCGGAGCGATGAATAAAGTAACTGCAATCCAGAATATTGGAAAAATGATTGTTCCCAAAAGCTGAGAGTAAGGTATGATCCAAAACAGAAAATAGGAAGCATATCTGAAAAAATTAAGACCATTGTACCCGACAAACAGATCCGAAAGGCTGATCTCTTCTTTCATATCCATTTTTCTGTAAATCTGGAAAAAGCCTAAATTTAAAGGATAAAGAAAAATGACCGTTCCTAAGACAGAGTACATAAACAACCTTGAACTTTCAGTTTGCGAAAGAACCTGAGCTTTCTCCAAATAAGCTTCTGTACTTGTTTTATAGGCTTCAATCAGTGCTTGATTCTGCTCCCATATTCCGAATTTTGTGGCGAAGAAAAACAGAGAGGTGAAAAATATTGAAAAATAAATAATGGAAAACATCAGCTGATAGATCAGCGTCTTATTCCAGTAAAAAAAAGCCTGCTTTACTATAAAATCTATTCCCGGTTTTGATGGATAATTCTCCTGCATTGAAATTTTTTATGCAAAAGTAAACATCAATAACTATTTTTGCGGAATGTTTTCTGTAAATACTCAAAAATTTTTGGAAATGGACGAACTTTCGCAGCAGAAGGTTCCTTTTTTCTTTATGATTGATTTTTTAGTAGACAATATTGAAATATTGAAAGAAAATGAATTAAAAGAAAGAGGTTTGTTGGTTGATTTTCAGATCTTTTCTAATGTTTCCGGACAACATGAGTTAACTAAAAACCCCAAGTTGCATTCTTATCCGGAAACGCTTGAAAGTTTCAGAAAAGGTTTTGATTATGTTCAGAAAAACATCCGCTTAGGCAATTCCTACCTTACCAATTACACCAGAAAAACCAAAATTAAAACAAATCTTAGCCTGGAAGAGATTTTTTATCATTCCAAAGCTAAATATAAAGTGTTATATCCGGAATTTTTCGTATTTTTTTCTCCTGAAACATTTGTGAAGGTGATCAACGGAGAAATTTTTACCTATCCTATGAAGGGCACTATTGATGCTTCTGTAGAAAATGCTGCAGACGTGCTGAAAAATGATAAGAAAGAAAAAGCAGAGCATTACACAGTGGTTGATCTTTTAAGAAATGATCTCAGCAGAGTCGCAGATGATGTAAAGGTGGATAAATTTCAGTATATTGATTTTTTAAAAACCCATCAGAAAGATTTGTATGCGATGAGTTCTGAAATTTCAGGAAAAATTAAGCCTGAATATAAAGAGAAAATCGGAAGTATGATGCAAAAACTTCTTCCGGCTGGTTCTATTCTAGGCGCACCAAAACCCAAAACACTGGAAATAATTCTCGAGGCAGAAGGCTATGATAGAGGATTTTATACAGGAATCTGCGGCTGGTTCGACGGTAAAAATCTCGACAGCTGCGTGATGATAAGATTTATTGAAAAAGAAAATGATGCTCTTTACTTCAAAAGCGGTGGCGGAATTACCCACATGAGCAAACTGGAAGATGAGTATCAGGAGATGAAAAATAAAATATATGTTCCAATTCATTGAAAGTATCAAAGTAGAAGATCAGGAAGCTTTCCTTCTTGAGTTCCATCAGAAACGTGTAAATCAGACCTTTGCCCATTTCGGAAAGGAAGGCTCTATTGATCTTGAGAAAATTTTTAAAGACCTCAATCACGATGAAGATGGTTTGTATAAATTAAAAATCACTTATGATTTAGACAAACATTTTCGTACAATGATGATTCCTTATGCTATTCCGGAAATTCATAGTTTTCAGTTGGTTGAAAATAATACTTACGATTATTCATTCAAATTTGAAGACCGGAAAGAACTGGAAAAAATGAAGATGAAATCTAAAGCTGAAGAAATTATTATTGTAAAGAATAATCATATTACAGATACTTCTTTTTCTAATATTCTTTTTCAGAAAGGTAAAGAATGGTTTACACCGGCTACTTATCTTTTAAACGGTGTACAAAGACAGAATCTTCTGAAAAAAAAGAAAATCAAAGAGATGGAAATTACCCTTCAGAATATTAAGGAGTTTTCTCATTTTCAGTTGATTAATGCGTTGAATGACTTTGATGACATGTTCATCTATCCGATTCACAAAATCAGCAATCTTCCGGGAAACAATGATTATTTGGATTTTTAATTAAATTGTTTCAGCACAGGTGATGTTTCATTGCAAAAAGTACAAGACCTACTCTGTTTTTTATTTCTAATTTAATGAAAACAGAATCTCTGTAACCGTCAATTGTTTTCGGGCTTACAAACATTTTGTCGGCAATTTCTTTATAAGTAAGTTCGCTGCATGCCCACTTAATAAATTCGAGTTCTCTTCCTCTCAGTTCTGAAAGTAAAGATTCGGTTTTGAGGTCTTCGGTTTTCACTTTTAATAATTTTTGAGCAACAAAATCAGTATAAAAACTGCCTTTTTCGTACACCGTATCAATTGCCTGAAATAAAATAGAAGGCTGCATATCTTTCAGCAAATACCCTTTGGCTCCTGCTTTCAGCATTTTGATCAGGATTTTTTCATCATCTTCCATAGTCAGAGCAATGACTTTGATTTCCGGATGATTTGTAGAGAGCCATTCGGTGGTTTCAATCCCGTTTTTAAAAGGCATATTAATATCCATCAACACAACAGCAGGAAATTCTTCTGTTTTTTGCAATGCTTCAATAAAATCTTCACCGTTTGGCTTATTCATCACAACGCGGTAATTGGGATTTTCCACAATCATATTTTCTAATGCTTTAGACATCAGGGTATGATCGTCTACAATAGCAATGGGGATTGTTTTCATAGGTAGCTTTTTAGGGTGTAATTAGTTTTTGTGATAAATGATAGTTGTCTGCGTTCCTTTTTCTAATTGGGAAGTAATGGAAAAATCTGCATAAATTATTTTTGCACGTAGCTGCATGTTTTTTAGTCCTGATCCGTCATTTTCTGTGGTGGTATCAAACCCTTTTCCGTTATCTGATATAGTAACGAAAAGATTTTCCGGTGTTTCATCAATAAGAATTTCTACGTTTTTAGCGTTTGAATGTTTCAAAATATTGTTAATACTTTCCTGAATGATTCTGAAAAGAATCAAGCCGTGCTTCGGAGAAATATCAATGTCGTGCTTTTGCGAAATGATTTCTATGTCCAAAAGTCTCAGTTTTCTGATTTTTAGAACCTCGCGTTCCAGAGATTCCATCAATCCGAAATGGATAACCTGCTCCGTAATCAATGTTTTTGATAAATTTCTAATGTCCTGAATGCACTCGCCCAGCAATTCGCTCAACTCTGTAAGTTCTTCTTTCTCCGAAGTATTTATTTTGCTGATGAGCTGGTTCTGTCTTAGCCTCACTACCGAAAGTTTTTGTCCCAGATCATCATGAAGTTCCTGACCGATGTAATTGAGTGTCTGTTCTTTAATTTCAATCTGAGAAGTCGTCAATTCTTTTTCAAAACGCATGTCTTTCTCTTTTTGCTGAATCAGCAAGGTGGTTTTTTTTTTAAGAAATATTACATAAACGAAAATCATCGTCAGAACTACGATTAGCAAGGTAATGGTAAAAATGATAACCAGATTATTCTGTTCCATACGATGATTTGATTATTTATATTTTTTCCGGTTTATTCAGAATCAGACCCAAAATGATAATAGCGTTATTGATAAGATTTAATAAAAATAGAATAAAAAAATAAATGTTCATAGAAACTGTAGTACGAAAGAAAAATATGGGAATGATTCCGATATAAAAAATGAGACAGGCAACGGAAATCCAGAATGGCAGATAGTTTTTTATCCTGAATATTTTATCAGAATTGAAGGTTTGATATAAAAACAGGATCACCGAAAAAGTGAGCAAAAGAATATTAACATAAAAAATGCTGAAGGAAAAATGCTTGAAAAAATCCGGATTAAAATAAATCATTACCCCAATATTTATCCAGAAAATCATCAGAAATAATAGTTGTATCTTTTTGAGAACAGGAATATAAAATAGGCGGTAATAATATAATAAATAAAGAAAAAAAGCACCGAAAACGCCTAAGATATAAAAGGTATCGGTTGGTTTTTTTGTTGCTCTAAAATAGAAATAGCAAAAAAGATCTATGACAGCAAGCAATATAAATCCGGAAAAAAAATATACGTTTACTTTCTGGATTTTTTTGTAATTCCAGAAAATCATCATCAGAACGATCACCAGAATGATCATTGATACTTTTTTGCTGATTTCTACATCCCAATTCATTTGCTTACTTTTTAGTTCATGGAATTGGTCAAAGAGTTGGGTGGCGGCGCAAGATTGGTCATGTTCAATGGCTGAATAGACTGAATGTCTTCATTTTCGTCCATCGTTTGTACTCTTTTAAGGGCTTTGTTGTTTTCTTTTTCCGCTTTTGCAGTCGGCATTAGAAAAACGGTTTGGTAACCTGCGTACTCAGGTTTTGCCATTTTACCTGCAGGATGATTTTCCGGATATTTTCCCAAATAAATTCTTATTCCGGGATCTTTCAGATTTTGTTTTTTAGCATTTTCTTTTACGTATTTGATGTAGCCTTCCATATCTTCCAGAGAAAACCAGTACCAACGGGAATCGGGATTTCCGTTTCTGGATTGGGCAAGAATCTGGTTGTTGGTTCTGGAGTATTCGTCAAACAAAACTCTGCTTTCTTCATAGGTAATCAGCTTCTTTTTGTAGCTGTCACTTACGGGTTCTTCCGGCGGAGGGGGAGTACATCTTACGGTAATGACTGCAATAAAAGCAAGTACAATCAGACTCAAAATTGAACCTGAATTTCTGAACAAAAATTTAGTTTTCATGTTTTACTATTTTATAAGGTTGTGTAACAAAGTTAGTTATATGCTTCCTTACAAAAAAGGGGTAAAACACCGTTTTTTAATCCAAAAAAAATATCGAAGCAATATTATCCTTTCAAAGCAGCAATCTCATCACGCAATTTGGCAGCTTTTATAAAATCTAAATTTTTAGCGGCAGCTTCCATTTCTTTCTGCTTCTGAGTGATAATTTTCTCTACATCTTCAGATGAATAATTGGCTTTAGTTTCTGCAACTTTCTGCACAATTTCTTTCTGGGTATATCTTTCATCAGGGAAATCCTTGCTTCTTCCTACCAGATTTTCGGATATCTTTTTATTTAATGCAGTCGGAACTTTGCCATGTTCCTCGTTGTATGCTATTTGTTTAGCCCGGCGATATTCTGTTTCATCCAGGGTATTCTGCATAGATTTCGTAATTTTATCAGCGTACATGATGGCTCTTCCGTTCACATTTCTCGCTGCACGTCCTACAGTCTGAATCATAGATCTTCGACTTCTGAGCATTCCTTCCTTATCTGCATCTAAAATGGCAACCAATGAAACTTCGGGTAAATCTAAGCCTTCTCTCAATAAGTTTACTCCAATTAAAACATCAAACAATCCTAAACGAAGATCCTGCATAATCTGAATACGCTCAAGAGTTTCTACGTCAGAGTGAATATATCTTGTTCTGATTCCGAATTTTGTGAAATATTTGGTGAGTTCTTCTGCCATTTTTTTGGTTAAAGTAGTCACAAGAACACGTTCGTCAATCTCTGCACGTTTCCGGATTTCTTCCATTAAATCATCAATCTGATTGACAGTCGGACGAATTTCAATAATAGGATCTAAAAGTCCGGTAGGACGAATAATCTGTTCAATGTATTCCCCTCCGGTTTTTTCAAGCTCATAATCTGCAGGAGTTGCCGAGACGTAAATAACCTGATTTTGAATCGCTTCAAATTCTTCAAATTTCAAAGGCCGGTTATCCATTGCAGCCGGAAGACGAAATCCGTACTCTACTAAAGCTTCTTTACGGCTTCTGTCGCCGCCATACATAGCATGAACCTGCGGAACGGTAACGTGGCTTTCATCTATTACCATTAGAAAATCTTTAGGGAAATAATCTAAAAGGCAGAATGGTCGTGATCCGGGAATTCTTCCGTCCAGATATCGGGAATAATTTTCAATTCCTGAGCAATAACCCAGTTCTTTAATCATTTCAAGATCAAGCTCGGTACGTTCCTGAAGTCTTTTTGCTTCAAGCGGTTTTTCGATAGAACCGAAAAAATCAACTTGTTTTACCAGATCGTCCTGTATGTTTCTTATCGCTCCGTTTAATGTTTCTTTTGAGGTCACAAAAAGATTGGCAGGATAAATCTGAATCTGTTCAAAATTGGACGTTACATTTCCTGAAACCGGATCAAAACTTTGGATTTTTTCTATTTCGTCACCAAAAAACTGAATTCTTACTCCGTTATCCGCATATGCCGGAAAAACATCTACTACATCGCCTTTTACCCTGAATGTACCTCTTTGGAAGTCTCCTAAGGTTCTGGAATATAGCGCATTAACTAAAGAGTGGAGTAGGGATGTTCTTGTGGTTTTTTCACCAATAGCCAGTGAAATCAAAGATTTATGAAATTCTGACGGATTTCCGATACCGTAAATACATGAAACTGAGGCTACAATCAGTACATCTCTTCTTCCTGAAAGCAAACTTGCAGTGGCTGAAAGTCTTAATTTTTCAACCTCTTCGTTGATGCTGAGATCTTTTTCTATATAAGTTCCCGAACTTGCAATATAGGCTTCAGGCTGATAATAGTCGTAATAACTCACGAAATACTCTACTGCGTTTTCAGGGAAAAATTCTTTGAACTCCATAAAAAGCTGGGCGGCCAAAGTCTTATTGTGTGCCAAAACCAAAGTCGGTTTCTGTACATTATTCACTACATTAGCAATAGTAAAAGTTTTTCCCGAACCTGTTACCCCAAGTAAAGTCTGATATTTTTCACCGATTTCGACCCCTTTTGTCAGTTTTTCAATAGCGGTAGGCTGATCTCCGGTTGGTTTGTATTCTGATTGAAGATTGAATTTCATACAACAAATTTAGGAAATAAAAAAGAGTTCGAATCGGACTCCTCAATATAATTATTGTGCTTTTTTAGGATTTTCAAAATGTAAAGCCATCGGTAGACTAAATGCAGTTCTCACAGGTTTTCCATCATCGGTTGCGGGCTTCCACAATGTTTCTCCTAATGCTAATCTGACTGATCTTTCTGCTTCCTTATTAAAATCTTCATGGGTACCTTTTCCAATTATTTTTTCTACTTTCCCTTTTTCATCAATGGTTATATAGACGGTAGATTTTAGAGTTTCTTGGTCATTTTTGATATAAGAGGCATCAAATATTTCTATTGCTTTTTTTCTTATGTTTGATACTCCGCCCGGAAATTCTGCCTGTATAAATTTTGCTGACGGGGGTGGAGGCGGAGGAATGGAAGACTCACTGTTTGTAATAATATTTTCCTCAGTTTTCGCATTTGCTTCTTGTCGGGGTTTTATTGTGTCTTTTTTTGTTTGTAATAAAAATTCACCTGTATCACTTTCTTTAAACTTAATACTGATATCTTTTTTTGCATCAACATTTCTAGGTTGGTCATAAGCTTCAGAATGATCATATGACTGTTTTTTTGCATTTAATATTATTTTTGAATCATCAATTCCAGTATTATCATTCGCATATACTTTTTCGGCAAAAGCGAATGTAAGTACGATAAATACTGGTAATGCCAGACATTTTTTGGCTGTTGCAAATTTTGAATTCTTTTTTGTCATCATAATAAATCTTTTTTTAGTGTTATTAAAATTAAATTGGTGTATTAATTGTAAATTTTGCTGTTTCAGGATTTCCTGTAAAATGAGCTCCTGATAGATTTTTACATTTTTATTTTCTGCAATTACAGCTTCATCAGCGATAAATTCATGATTGTTGATAATTGCTTTTTTATAGAAATAAATGAAAGGATTAAACCAGAAAACAGCTTTTACAATTTCTATAAAAAGAATATCGGCTGAATGTTTCTGTTTAATATGAATTTCCTCATGAAGAAAAATAGAATCATCAATTCTGGAATCCTTAAAATAATTTTCGGAGAGATATATTGTATTCCAAAAGCTAAAAGGAGCTAAGTCATTTTCAAGAAGAATAATTTTTCTATTTTGATAGGTGGTCTTTCTTCCCTTCAATCTTTTGATTTTAAAAAATGAATATCCAAATTTTAAAAGTAAAATACCTGTTACTATGCAATTGACAATCAATAAGAAATCTCCATAATCAAAGTTTTCTTCTTGAGATATAATCGGAGTTTGTAAAATTGGTTTTTCAGCTTCTTCTGTAAAAACAGTTTTTGGGATCTGTTCCTGAACCTGTTGAGTTTCTATGGTAAAAAATGGAATGATTAACGAAAAAACTAAAGCAACAATCAAATAATATCTGTTGAAAATGAATGTTCTTTCTTTCGACAGGAATAAATAATAAATACCTAGTAAAAGCCCAGAACAGAGAATTGTTTTTATAAGAATCGTTTCCATGATTAGTCTTTTATTTCTTTATCAATAATATCACGGAGTTCTTTCAGCTGTGTTTGTGTCAGTTTTGAATTAGAAGTAAAGAATGAGGCAAACTGTGTTACAGAGCTGTTGAAAAAACGGTCAATCATAGAAGTCATTTCTTCCTTGAAATATTCGGTTTTTGCTACTTTCGGGAAGTATTCGCGCGAATTTCCATAAACTTTAAATCCTACAAGATTTTTGTTCTGCATTCTTTTGAGAAGTGTTGCAACGGTGGTTGCAGCGGGTTTCGGATCAGGATAAGATTCCAGGATATCTTTCATAAAAGCTTTTTCTTTTTCCCAAAGAAAATCCATCAGAATTTTTTCGGAATTGGTCAGTTTTATTTCTTTCATGTTCTACAATTTTTAAATTTATTCTACAAATGTAGAGATTAGTTTTTATTGTGCAAATTTTATGGCATTATTTTTCCACTTATCAAAAAAACGAATCTTAAATATTATTATGAAAAAACTACTCTTACCTATTTTGATGGCATCTGCCACAACCATTGTATCGTGTCAGGGAAAAGGAAAACCAAGTGAGCCATCTGCAAAAGAAGAAAAACCCAACACCAACTACCAACCTGCTTTCGAAGGACAGACCAGAATTACTCCCGTAAAAACCTCAACTCCATATAATGTAGAAGTTTTGAATACGTCTTTGGGAAAACCTTGGGGAATCATCAATCTTCCTGACGGACGTTTTTTAATTACCGAGAAATCAGGCTTTATGAATGTTGTTTCTGCTGACGGAAAACAAGTTTCAAAAATTGAAGGCTTTCCTGAAGTAGATTCCAAAGGGCAGGGTGGAATGCTTGATGTAGCTCTTGATCCTGACTTTAAAACGAATAACATGATATTCTTCGTTTTTTCTGAACCTTACGGTGAGGGAAACTTAACGTCTGTTGCAAAAGGAAAACTTTCTGCAGATATGAAGAATATTTCTGATGTAAAAGTGATTTTCCGTGCTACTCCTTCTTATGATGGAGATAAGCATTACGGTAGCCGGCTTGTTTTTGATAAAGACGGAAACCTTTTTGTGAGCACCGGAGAAAGATCTGATAAGGTGACAAGAGTATATGCCCAGAAAACAGATAATTATTTAGGAAAAATTTTAAAAATAACGAAAGATGGAAAACCTGCTCCCGGAAATCCATTCATTGGGAAAGAGGGCTATAAGCCGGAAATCTATGCTTTCGGAATCCGTAGTCCGCAAGGTCTTGCTTTAGATGAGAAAGGTCAGCTTTGGGATATTGAAATGGGACCGAGAGGCGGTGATGAAATTAATTTGATTCAACCCGGAAAAAATTACGGATGGGGTGATGTAACTTATGGTATTGAATATAACGGCGACAAGATCAATAACGGAACAACCCAAAAAGAAGGAACAGAACAGCCTGTTTACTATTGGGATCCTGTAGTTTCTCCAAGTGGAGTCACTTTTTACAACGGAAATATTGAAGAATGGAAAAACAACCTTTTCATTGCCTGTCTCAGCGGACAGCATATTAACAGAATTGTTCTGAAAAATAATAAAGTTGTAGGTGAAGAACGCCTTTTATTAGATCAAAAAGAAAGATTTCGTGATGTTTTGAGTGCTATGGACGGAAATCTTTACGGTATTACCGACAGTGGAAAATTATATAAAATTTCCAGAAAATAAATTCTTGCTTAATCAAATCGATATGTAATTCCGGTGCAGATAAATATTATGCACAGGAAATAAAAATCCCTTTCATGAAAATGATAGGGATATTTATTTAAAGCTATTTTAGTAAGTATAAATGTTAATTACTTGGTTTCCATTCCACAACTGCTCTGATAAAAGCTTCCGCATTTTCTACCGGAATATTGGGTAAAATTCCGTGTCCCAGATTAGCAATGTATCGGTCTTTTCCAAAGCGATTAATCATTTCGGTAACCATTTTTTTAATAGTTTCGGGACTCGAATGTAATCTTGCAGGATCAAAATTTCCCTGTAAGGTAATTGAATTATTGGTAAGCTTTCTTGCTGTTTCCGGACTTACTGTCCAGTCTACGCCCAATGCGGAAGCATTAGAATTTGTCATATCTTCCAATGCAAACCAGCATCCTTTTCCGAAAACGACAACGTGCGTCAGCGGACTTAAAGCATCTACAATCTGGTTAATATATTGCCATGAAAATTCCTGATAATCAATAGGAGAAAGCATTCCGCCCCAGGAATCAAAAACCTGAACGGCAGATACACCTTTTTCTACCTTTCTCTTTAAATAAGCAATGGTGGTATCGGTAATTTTCTGAAGCAGTAAATGTGCCGCTTCCGGTTGTTGGAAACAGAAAGATTTTGCAATATCAAACGCTTTGCTTCCTTTTCCTTCCACACAATAGCAAAGAATGGTCCAAGGAGAGCCGGCAAAACCAATCAGAGGAATCTCGTTGTCTAATTTCTGTAAAGTAAGTTCTATTGCATCAAAAACGTATCCTAAAGTTTCATTCACATCGGGAACAGCAACATTCTGTACATCTTCCATGGTTCTGATCGGGTTATCCAGCCACGGACCAACAGATTCTTTCATTTTAAAATCAATTCCCATCGCCTGTGGAACGACCAGAATATCAGAAAATAAAATCGCTGCATCTAAAGGAAACCTTCTGATCGGCTGTACAGTTATTTCCGAAGCCAATTCCGGGGTCTGACATCTTGTGAAAAAGTCGTACTGATCACGGAGTGCGATAAATTCCGGCAAATATCTTCCTGCCTGTCTCATCATCCAAACCGGTGGTCTTTCTACGGTTTCTCCACGAAGTGCTTTTAAGTATAGGTCGTTTTTAATCATATATAATTGATGGTTGTTGGTTTTCACTAAGTGTTTTTAGGCTAAATCTTTTTTAAATTGCTTCTGATAATTGATAACAGATTTAACAAAGTATTTTGTTTGCTTGTGAAAATCTCAGATTTTGTATGTTTTTTTAATTCCTTAGAGGTAGTTTCTCCAATCGAAAAAAGAGTGGCAGCTTCTAAAGAGTTATTTTTTGCAAAACTACGAACTCCGCTTGGGCTAAAAAAAACTATTGCGTGATATTTCTCATTTATTACAGGGTAAAGTTCTTCTGTTTCATAAACTGTGACTTTTTTATACTCAATATTCTGCAGCGGAAGCTCTCTGTCTAAAACATCTAAAGCTAAATTTCCGCAAAAATGAATGAATTTTTCGTGCGCACAGTTTTCAGTAATAAACTTAGATAAAGTTTCTGCATTTTTCAAAACTTTGAAGGTACCGAAACCGTTTTTGCGGAGTTCTTTTTTCGTTTTTTCTCCTACACAGTAGATTTTATTGTAGTTTTTGGCTGTGAAATCTTCGTTTGGCTGAAACTTATTTTCAAAAAATGCCTTTACACCGTTTAAGCTTGTGAAAATTAAAGATCGATCTTTTAAATCAAAACTTTTCACGGGAAGTGATTTCGTTTTTATTACCTCTATATAATCTGCCGAAATATCATTTCCTAACTTGTCGGAAATGTATTTTGGATCAATTTTTTTGGTAAATAAAATGTTCATTGTTTTGTTTATTCTAAAAGATTTTAATGCAAAGTCCGCAAAGATTTTCTTTTAAATTATTGAGAATATTTTTCGTTCGCAAAGGTGTTACATCAGCAAAGAGCGTAAAGTTTTTTGGTATTAATTATGGTTTATCTTTTAATTTTAAATCAGAAACCTTCTCTCTGACTTTGGTCATGAAATCTTTTCCCGGGTCTTCTTTTCCTGTGAAGTATTTTGCGTCAGATTCTTTCCAAAATTTAGAATTTCTGAAAACACCATATTCCGAGTGTCCGATGAGGTATTCTATTTTATATTTTTGAGCTAAATATCTTACCAACTGTGCGTTTGCAGTAACTTGTTTCTCCGTAAGAGGCTGCTTTTTGCTTCCTATATTTTCAACTCCGATGGCGCAGTAGTTTAAGCCTATTGTGTGTCTCGCAAACATATTCGGTTCCATCAGCTGATAAATCGTTCCGTCTCTGTCTATGATAAATTGTGATGTAACATTTAGTGTACTTTGCTTTTTTAAAGTATTTCTGGAGTTTTCAAGATGAGTTTTGTTGAAATATTTATAGTTGCTTTCAACGGTTCCGCCTGCAGTGTAATGCAAAACAATCATTTTAGGATTGATCACGGGAGTTTTTTGTATTAAACCATGATGATCCTTCAGATATTCAAGGCTCAGTCTTACTCTCTCCTCGTTATAACTGATGGGTTTACTGATGATTTTAATTTCGCCTTTCTGTGCCACTGAAAAGCCGCCCATCAATAAAAACACAAAGTAGATCAAGTTTTTCATATCATTTATTTCTGATATTGATAATGTCCTGTAACAGTAAAATTGAACAAGCAATCTTCAATCACTTGTCCGCCACCAATATTATGAACAATTAAATATCTTTTTCCGTCTGCAGATTTTTTGTTGATCACAATTCCGATATGCGTTAAATTTCCCGGAAGAAGCCATGTTACAATATCTCCGGGAACATACAATGTGGGATTCCTCTCAATAGGCTTAGATTTGCCAAATTTAGCAAAGAAAACCTGCAGGTTGGGCACTCTTCTGTGATCAATATTGGTATCTGGTTTTTTCAGACCATATTTTTTAGGGTATTTAGAAAAATTTTTCTTCATATCTTCATGTAATTCTTTCTGAAGATCTATTCCCAACTTTCTGTAGGCACGGATGACGACATCTGTACAAACGCCTTTGTTTGCAGCGACATCCCCATTAGGATATTTGATTGAATAATAGGCAGGATCGTAAGTTACTTTATCTTTTGTTAAGCTTACAGCAGCATCAGAAAGCTTTTGAGCAAATGCATTCTGAGCATTTACAGCACAAATAAAAAACATGAAAATAAATACGGAAAAATACTTTTTCATTGACTTAATTTTGATCAGAGACAAATGGGCAAAGTTCAAAAATTAATTTTGAATACTAAGAGATTTTAGACATAAAGAAATGTTAAGATTCAGATCAATATAAATTGAGAAGTCTCTTTTAAATAATTAGATGAAAAATATTTAACGCATTCTGTATTAATAGCTTATATTTGTGTTTTAATCTCAGCCATTAGTTCTTTACCTCCATTTTCAAGTACGATATTGGCAAATTTTTCACCGAAATTTTCTTCTTCATTGTATTCAAAACTTTCGTCGGTTGCAATATAATTTTTTCCGTCCAGCGAGCAGAGTGCTGCTTTAAAGCGGATCTGGTTTTCTACTATTTCTGCAAAAGCACCAATGGGAGCGGTACAGCCGCCTTCCAGTGTGCTAAGGAAATTTCTTTCGATCTCTACGCAGATTTGTGTTTCTTTGTGAGAAATTTGTTTCAGAATGTCGTTGATCTCCTGTTTGTCAGAATGTCCGGCAACGGCAATTACGCCTTGAGACGGCGCAGGAATCATTAAAGGGAGCATTTCGTAATCAATATCCATATTCATCCTTTTGATTCCGGCCAATGACAAAAGTGTGGCATCAAAATCCTGCTCTTCGAGTTTCTGAAGCCGGGTCTGGATATTGCCTCTGATGTCGGAAAACTCTGCATCCGGATAATGTTTGAGCCAGAAAGCTCTCCTTCTTAAACTGCTGGTTGCTAATTTAAGTTCGTGAAATTCTTTATTTTCGGCAGATTTTCTTCTGATGAGAACATCCTGCGGATAATCTCTTTCGAGGTAGGCGATCAGCTCAATATTTTCCGGAAGTTTAGTCGGTACATCTTTCAAAGAATGAACTGCGATGTCGATTTCGTCATTCAACAAAGCAGTATCCAAATCTCTCGTGAAAATGCCCGTAATTCCCAGAGAATATAAAGGCTGATTGAGATTTTTGTCTCCCGAAGAAACAATCGGGATGATTTCTGTAAGGTGATTAAGGTTTTGTAAGTGCCTTGCTACTTCTCTTGCCTGCCAAAGTGCAAGTGCCGAATTTCGGGTTCCTATTCTAATGCTTTTCATTGAATTCTTTATTGGGTTGTTCAACTAAAATTTCGTGCATTAATTTACTAATTTCTTCGGCTTTCAAAGGATTATCAATGATATATTTTGCAAATCGGCTGGTAATTTTCTGAATCATCTTGTCAGAAAGCTCCATGTCGTTGATATTGACATATTTATTTTTTCGGTAGAAATTATGCATTTCGTTGCGTTCCATGTTTTTCAGAACCGCTTTGAAGTGATGAATGTTGGGCGCAAGTTTTCTCTTTTTTTCCCATTCCAGAAAGTCTTTTGCCATTTCTTTGATAATTTTTTCGGCTTTCGGGATTTCTTTTTCTCTTTGCTGAATGGTTTCCTGAATCTGCTTGGAAAGTTCATCCACATCAATCAAAGTTACATTTTCAAGTTCCGAAACAGTGGTGTGAACATTATTCGGAATTGAAAGATCAATGACCAGAATTTCTTTTCCGTTTTTCAGGTGAGTTTGGTTGATGATCGGCGCTTTTGCCCCGGTTGCCACGATAAGGATATCCGTGCTTTCCAGTTCTCTCTCAAAATTTCCATAATCAATATTCGGGATATTGTATTTTTCGGAAATTTTTGCTGCTTTTTCCTGAGTCCGGTTGGCAATTTTGATTTTCGGCTGATAAACATGTTTTACCAGGTTTTCTACCGTATTTTGTCCGATTTCCCCAACTCCGAGAAGAAGAATATTTTTTTCGGTAATTCTTTTCTGGTTGTTTAAAATATAATGCACCGCTGCATAAGATACAGATGCAGCACCATTTGAGATTGCGGTTTCGTTTTTTATTTTTTTGGAAATCTGAATGGCAGAATTGATGGATCTTTCCAGAAACGGATTGGAGTTTTTCCTTTCTTTTTTGAATCGGGCATAGGCTTTTTTGATCTGTCCTATGATTTCAAAATCTCCGATGATCTGACTTTCTAATCCGGCTGCAACTCTGAAAAGATGATTCAAAGCTTCTTCCTTCGTTAAGATATTGGCAAACTGCAGAAAATCTGAAAGATTGACGCCAATGGTTTTGCAGTATTCTTCTGCCACAAAAAGATAGTTGGAAGTAGTGGTATAAATCTCGGTTCTGTTGCATGTGGAAACTACAAATGCATCTCCCAGATTTTCCTGATGGATTCTTTCAACAAAATTTTTAATATTATCATCAAAAAAAGCAAATTTTCCCCGTGTTTCCACATCTGCCTTTTCGTAGCTGATGGATAAAACAGCAAAATTTGATGTCTGATGAATATTATTATACTGTGTCATAATCAGGGGCAAATTTACGGAATTTTTGGCGAATTGTCCTCTGATTGTCTGTATGATAATTATCGTAAAAACCTATGAATTTAAAAATGATTTTTATGGAAGTGTATTAATATTTATACTAATGGAAATTGTTATTAAAACAGCCATGTTATTGTGGAATTTGTAATTTCTGCTCATCTTTATGTTTATATAAAGATAAAACTTTTGAAGTAGTTTTAAAATAGAAGCCACACGAAGGGATTCGTGCGGCAGCGGGGGGATGGCTACGGTAAGCTCACCTGATAAAGATAATAATTCTAACCAAAATAGGTATTCTGATAATGTTTTCCCAGCAGCATTTCTTGCTCCTGTAAGTTTTGCTTACAAAAAAAACCACCCGCAGGTGGTTTGACTATTAATGAAATCTTTTTGATTTTTTCATGTTCGCTTTTAATTTAAAGAAAGTAGGAGTCGCTTCAATGTATTCTATTCCGCTATCGGAGTTTACTGTGTACTTGTCTCCGTTTTTTGAATAGTTTTTCCCGATTAAATATTCCTCTACAGTATTTGTAATCTGTGCAAAAGGATTTACAAACTCAAATTCTAAATACTCAAAATGATCTTCTATATTATATTTAAATTTCAAAGATTTCAAATCTTTTCTATATTGAGTTTCTTTAAAATATAAAACTCCATCAGTTTTTTTTTCTTTTGTAATAGTTTTCGAAATAAAAGAGCTCAATAATGCTCCATCTGCATACTCATTTTTAAAAATAGCAACAATTACCCAAATAAAATCTTTAAGAGTGCAATGTTTTAGATAGTTTTCAATTTCCGTTTTTTCCTCATCAAATTTCATAAGTTCTTTAAAACTTTCCATAGGATCGTCAATTATCCGCATCGGTTCTACATAGTAGAACGGCTCAAAATTTAATTTTTCTCTTTTCATAATATTATTGATATTTTATATATTCTATTACTTCTCCTAATTCTTCTATCCAAGTATCGGCTATTTTTTGATCGTACAAACGCCTAGCAATCTCGTCTCCATTCTTAGCTTTTGTTATAATTTCTGCCTGTTCATTATTAACTCTATTAATAATACGTCTAATTATTTCTTTCAAATCATCCCCCTCCGAAGGCAAATCCCTCCGCTGCCGCACGATTATATCGTGTGGTCTGATATTACAAATCAAACATTCTAAAAACAACAATGTAGTCTAACAAACCTTTTTCATCAGCATAATCAACAGCACTGCTGTACCTGTAGTCTTCTGCACGAAAAACCAAACCTGCTTCCACAGGATTCTGATGTACATAATTAATTTTTTGGAAAATAACTTTATTACTCCATAGTTCAATGGGTTTATTATCGTGTCTCCAAAATTGATATTGACTCACATTCGATGTTTTTGAGCCTTCTTTAAGAAAGAAATCCAGCAGAAATTTTTTTCTGCTTTCTTTAGGATTTTCTTTTATTGCTTGTACAATTGCTTTGCTTGTAAATCTTTTTAAATCGCCAATAAGAAGTTCTGGTTTCTGCTTATTTATACTTCTGAAAACCAAATGCACATGGCTTGACATAATGCACCAAGCATGAATTTCCCAACCTTTATTCTTTTGGCAGAATCTTAGACTTTCCAAAAAAATTTCTTTATATTCATTTCGGATAAATACATCAAGCCAGCCTACAACGGCAAAACTTATAAAGTATAATCCTTCGGGATTGTGGAATTTGTAATTTCTACTCATCTTTATGTTTTTATAAAGATAAATAAAATTACAATTTGAGAAACTTTGTTAAAAGGAAAAGCGACACGAAGGGATTCGTGCGGCAGCGGGGCAATTTCTAGTAGTAGGATTTTTTTTAATTTTTCTAAAACAAAAAAAGTAGCTGCCCAAATTTTTGGACAGCCTTCTCTAGATAATTTTAACTGTTACTTTCTACAAATTTTTTAAAATCTTCTAAAAATTTTAAAAAATCTTCATGAGTAAGTTGTAAGGTTGAAGATTTTGGATCTTGCTTGCCTGCTCTTTGGGCAAGCATATCTATAAGCAAAACCCCTTTTTGGTTTACATAGATTTCTAAATCTTCCGAAGCCCAATTGTACTCTTCTCCATAAGGTTTTGTTCTTCCTAATTTTACACCATCGATGATTGTCTGAACTTTTTGAGGAGTCCACCCCCAACTTCCAAAATTATTTAATATTTTTTTTTCAGATATGACGCCATACATAACTGTACCATCCCAATCATATTTTTTAAAGTCGTATTTCATTTTAATTTTAATTTTTTATAATAATGGATATGAGTTTATAATATTTCCTAAGTCATCAATCTCAATAAGAATATCGAAGTTTCCTAAAGAGTCCTTCATCTTATATTTCTTAAATTTCAAATTAATAGAATTTGGATCTAGCCCTACTCCTTTCATAACAGTATTTTCATACACCAAAGCTACTTCTTCCTTTATTCTTTTCACGCTCCAGTTTCTAGGAAACATTGATGATTCTGCACTTTTGGGAAATAACTTTCCTTTTAAGCTTTTTATTGTTACTCTTGCTTTAAATGGTACATCTTTTGGCAAGTCTGCAACTCTTGTTATTCCTGGTGGTTCTAATACAGAATCTACTTTTAAAAATTCATTCAGCCAATGTCCGCCTTGTCCTTTTTGTACAATGTAAAAATCATCTTTAAAGAATTGTTAATTTTTCTAAAGCAACATCTCCACTTAAATGGTGTACAAAGTTTGCATCAAATTTATCTGCATATTTAATATAAATTTTTTCGCGTAGCAATCCTTTGAGTATATCTTCTACTTTTTCCACATCATAACTTGCCCTTTTCAAATTCATCAAAGTCTTTTGGTACGCTTTATCATAACGGTTTCCTTGAGCAACAATTTCGCCTTTGTAGACTAAAAGTAAAATATTATATAAGTAAAAGAGACTGCCCTTTCTAGACAGTCTCTACAGTAAAATTTATAGATACTTAGACAATTCTTCATCTTTATAATAATAGTTTTTGAAAAAAAATATTATATCATCTATTTTAATGCTGTTCAACATTAATAAATTGGCAATCAAATTACCATCATTAATTTTCTCTATAGTCCATTTTTTAGTTTCTTTTATTAAAACAATATCAAATTCCTTATTATCATAACTTGAACTAAAAACTTTTCTATTTTTATTATCTCTTTGCTCTTTCTTTAAATGAACAAATCCTTTAAAACCAATAAGGTTCAATTTTTCTTCTATAGTCATAATTATTTATTTTTTAAGAATATAACATCTACGGAAATATAAATTCCATCAGAGTTTTTAATTGTAGTATCTTCTATTTTAACATTAGTAAAGCCTAACTCGTTTGCCATTTTACCAGTAAAAGTTCTTTTCGCAGCATTTTCTGGTGTCATTCCTGCTTTAATAAACTCATTGAAAGAATACAAATTATCTCCAATTTTTTTACTTGCTCTCCAAGTACCTCTAATCTTGAAAATCTCATCATATTCATTATTAATAAAATTAAATAAATTTTTGAATATTTTCCTTCCGTTTTTTTCTAAAGAAGTGTTTTTTGTGACAATTGAAATATTAAACTCTCCATCACTATCCAACCAAGCTTTAGCAACATTTTCATTTTCAACTCCCCGAATAAAAGCCCAACCATCTTCTTCAATTATCTTATTTATTTTTATTTGTTTTATTAAGTCCTCTAATATTTCTCCCACTTTTTTTACATCATAGCTTGCTCGCCTCAAATCCATCAAAGTCTTTTGATACACTTTGTCATAACGACTACCCTGAGCAACAATTTCCCCTTGATAAATCAAAGCAAATTTTCTGCTTGGACTTATCGCTCCTATTATATCCGGGTTAATACCTTTTTCTATTTGACCCAAAGTATTTGCAGCATCCAGCTCCATAAAGAAAGCGCCATTTTGTACTAAAGCATCACATTCTACCGTTTTTGAAAAGAACCCTGCACTTGGGATTACCCATTCTGTCTGTTGAAACAAGCGCAAATCTTTCCTTTGGAAAACTCCGCTGTCCGATAATAAGGAAATAAAAATATGGCAACCAAAAAGTTGTCATTAGTGTTTAAA
Source organism: Chryseobacterium echinoideorum (assembly GCF_007474535.1). Taxonomy (GTDB): domain Bacteria; phylum Bacteroidota; class Bacteroidia; order Flavobacteriales; family Weeksellaceae; genus Chryseobacterium; species Chryseobacterium echinoideorum. The sequence goes on from NZ_VKNW01000002.1 coordinate 199,859, forward strand.
AAGAGGAAATTAAATTACCATCTTTATCCCATTCTTTGAAAGTATCATCAATGGTTATATTATTATGGTTATTTGATTCTTGATTTAACTTTCCATTTTCAAAATAATATCGTATCCAACCCTCTTGATAACCGTTCTCATATTCTTCCTCTTTAAAAACAACGCCATTGTCATACTTAGAAAAAACAATTCCAGTAAATGGTTTTTCTTTATAATAAAAAATTGGAACACCTCCGCCATCTAATCTAGGAATTTTTAAATCTTTATCATTCTTTTGTATTCGTAACATATTTAAAATATTTAATTGATTAAACAAAATTTTAAAATCCAACAAATTTTACTCCTTTGGTAATATAAAAACAGTGTACACAGGGAGGTTGAATAGTTTTTGAAGAACTACCCAGTATATAGTTTGTAAAAACCTTAGCTAGTGTCTCTCAAATCTTACTGTGTTTAAATCTAAAAATTATGAAATTTTTTGAAAATAAAATACGGCAACTTGCGGTTGCCGTTGGTTAATTTTTAAATATTACTTTCTACAAATTTTTTAAAATCCTGTAAAAATTGTAAAAACTCTTCGTGTTTAAGTTCCAAAGTAGAGGACTTTGGATCTTGCTTGCCTGCTCTTTGGGCAAGCATATCTATAAGTAAAACCCCTTTTTGGTTTACATAGATTTCTAAATCTTCCGAAGCCCAATTGTACTCTTCTCCATAAGGTTTTATTTTTCCTAATTTTACGCCATCGATGATTGTCTGAACTTTTTGAGGAGTCCACCCCCAATCACTAAACCGACCTAATGGGTAATATATTCTCTCTTCAAGTCTTATAAAATAGTATGGATATTTATCAATATCCAATTTTTGAGTTTCAAATTTATATTTCATTTCTATATTATTTTAAAATTAAAGCATTGGGTGAGCATTAACAATATTGCCAAATTCATCTATTTCTAATCTAATTTTGAAACCATTTGTAGACAAACCTTCATATTTATCAAATACATCATCAACTTGTCGAGGTCTTTTATTCAAGCCTTTTGCAACTGTATTTTCATATACCAAAGCTACTTCCTCTTGTATTCTTTTTATACTCCAGTTTTTTGGAAACATAGATGATTCTGCACTTTTGGGAAATAACTTTCCTTTTAAACTTTTAATTTTTACTCTTGCTGTAAAAGGAAGGTCATTTGGCAAATCTGCAACTCTTGCTATTCCTGGAGGTTCAATTATAACATCTACTTTTAAAAATTCATTCAGCCAATGTCCACCTTGTCCTTTTCGTACTATATAATAGTCTTCTTTAAAGAAAATTGTTAAACTTTCTAAAGCAACATCTCCACTTAAATGGTGTACAAAGTTTGCATCAAATTTCTCTGCATATTTAATATAAATTTTTTCTCGTAGCAATCCTTTGAGTATATCTTCAACCTTTTCCACATCATAACTCGCCCTCTTCAAATCCATTAAGGTCTTTTGGTAGACTTTATCATAGCGGCTACCTTGAGCAACAATTTCTCCTTTGTAAACTAAAGCAAATTTTCTGCTTGGACTTATCGCTCCTATTATATCCGGGTTAATACCTTTTTCTATTTGACCCAAAGTATTTGCAGCATCCAGCTCCATAAAGAAAGCCCCATTTTGTACTAAAGCATCACATTCTACCGTCTTTGAAAAGAACCCTCCGCTTGGTATTACCCATTCTGTTTTCTGAAACAGCCTCAAATCCTGTCTTTGGAAGGCCTCGCTATTTAAATCCAAAAATACTGAAATTGCAGAAGCTTTCAAACCCTGCTGTACATTTTTTGCAGCTTTGGGCAGCAATACAAAAATTCCCCGGTAAAAAGAAACAATAAGCTGTGGTGCTGCTACAATAGCGCCGCCAATTCCATAAATAAGATCCCAATCTTTAAGAAACTGCTCCCCGCCAGGAAGTTTTTTTATTTCCTCCCGAAAAGTTTGTATAGTAAGATCCGGTATGGCAAGGCTGAGATCTGCGGCGGCAGCTAAAAGAAGATAAGGGTTTCCCGTAGTCGCAAGAGTACCTACTCCCAAAATAATAGCGGCAATATCTGCTACAATACGCAATCTGTCATTTATTATTGCCCATTTTTCTGCATCCGCTAAAGCTTTTACATAGATTGCCGGAACTTTCGTAATCATAGTAACCCCATCAAACTCTTCTTCAAAATATACCATTTCTAATGGTAAAAACTGCCTTCCTTCATCTAAGTCTTTGTATATTGTTTTTTGTGTGATGCTTTTAGCATTTGTACTTACCCCAAGATCATCCGTTTCGTAATTTTCTACTTCAATATATTGTTCTTGTTGTTGTTGCAGAAAGAATGTTTCCTCATCAGACAAACCAAATAAACCCAAGACTTTTCCCGAAAGTTCAGTAACTTTTGTATTTACTCTATAGCCTTTTTTAATTTTAAAAATTGGGACATCCTCTTTTATCTTGTGATTTTGTGCGAAAGACCGCATGATTCCCGCAAAAATGATTCGGTTAGATTGCGGCTTTCCATCAGCATAGCTTATCCCATCGAGGTTATAATAAATCCTGTTGCAAAGCTCAGGTTCTTTTCTGAACCGATTCATGATGTAACCGGGAGAAGAAGCTTTGAAGACATTTACCAAGGCAGAGCTTCCATCTTTCCAACCGCTAAAAAAGCCATTATCATCATATTCTGTAAGAGTGATAAGATGCTGCATCACCTTTTCATCATCCAATGCCATTCTTTCAAAGACAAAATCCGGTGTATTGGTATACAGAAATATCAACTGTTCTGGAGTACTCGCTTGGTTAAAATAGAATTCGTAAATTTTAGAAAAATATCCGAGATAATTATATGAAGTGTCTTTTTCAAAATCTCCATAACCCACATATTGTACAAGGTTTTTGAATTCCTTATATGAAAATGTTTCTAAAACAATTGCTTTTTTTCTACGAAGGCTTTCTGTATTTGCATTTCTATGAAAATAGTATTTCAGCCGAAAGTGTAGCTTCTTTTCTGTTAAGTCAATATCAAATTCTATTTCGGTTTGCATCCGAACCAAATCTACCAGTTCTTTGTTTTTATTCAGGTAGGTTTTTAAACGGATTGTGTTTTCCTCCCGATCAGAAACTGATGATTGTTCAGCATGCCAATCGTAGTTGTCAATATTATAGTCTAAAATATAGTGATTAGAAAAATAGTTTTTTCTTCGAAGTTCATAGCAAAGATATTGCTTGTTGATAAAATCATCTGTTCTCCATTCTTCCAAAATCTTTTGTGGTGATTGTAATGTGTCCATTTTTCTTCGTTTTTTTTAATTGTTAAACAATTCATTATTTACTTTCAAAAATTTCATGAGGATTATAAGGCAGCACAAAAAAGTGCTGCCCAATAATCTCGGGTTTTGCCCGATTCATGATGAGAAATTTTAAAAGATTAGACTAAAAACTTAGAAAGCGGAGCCTGATTTTCGTATTCTTCCGGCGACAAAGTCTGTCCCTGTTTGTCTAAAATTCTTGTAATTCCAAAATCAGGAAGAGGGTAAATTACTTTTAAGTAAGAATCTGCATCTGTAGTAAATACAAATTTCCTGTCATCAGAATTAATGCTGACTTCTTTAAAGTCAAAGCTCTTAATGAGTCTCGCATTTACTTTAAAGGTGATTCCGTTTTCTCCGGTAGGATAGGCTTCTACACCTTCAATTTGTGAAACTTCTTCTGCAATACGCTTGTAAAGTTTTATTGAAGAATCTGATCCTGTCAATTCACCATCTATTTCAAATGAATTGCCCAAACATTCAAATGTTTTAGGATAAACTCCCACATCCTTGAAATCCTGAATTGTCGTAAACGAAACATCATCCATTTCATTAAAACTAATCTCTATCCATTTGTCTGAAGACTGACCAAGCTGATTGTTGTTCAGTGCAAAATTGCTTCCGCACATTTCGCCTAACTGATCGTCAAACTTTACTCCCGGTTCGCAATTGCAAGGCAAAGCTTTTTCAACTCTTAGACCGATAGAATCTGCCTGAAGAATGGTAAGTGAAGTTGGGATTTTCTCTCTCCACGGTTCGCCCTGTTTTTTACCGACAGCAGCACGCATTTCGTCTACAATAGATAAGAACAACGGATCGTCAATCACCGGAACTTCACCGCCGTTCCAGATTTGTCCGGTTGCCATGAAGTGTCTTACGGCTTCTTCAAAACCAGGTCTTACGGTAACGATTACTCTTGCCATTCCTGATTGCATAAACGCTCTGAAGGTAGGATCGTTATCATCAAACTGATACATTTGTGACCATTTGTTTCTTTCTCCCCAATAAAAAGGGTAGAAGTAGTAGCTCATAATGTCCCATTCAAAAGCCTGTTCCATAAACTTCACGAAGGCGGCGTACTGATCTAAGCTTGAATCAACTTTTATATCGGTATTTAGGAAAGTTTCAACACCGGAAGTAAAGCCGTTATTGTGATATTTTCCTTTACCGAAAGTAAGTTCAGTAAAAGGATTCTGACTGATCATGTAAGAAATACAATTCTTTCTTAAAATGGTATTCTCAATCTTTCTGTAGAAGCCTGGGTTTGAACCTTTAATCTCTACACCTAAAGCTTTTGCTTCTGCTAAAGCTTGGTTGTATTGGTCTAATTCAATCTCGTAGGCTTCAATGATTTTATTGAAGGTTTTTTGATGCCATGCGTTTTTGGCTTCTTGAGTCAACTTGCATTTTACAGTTGCATTTACATCAACGGCATGAGCCGCAATACTAGAAAATGATACTGGAATTGAAGGATAGAAGTTACCAACCGTTACCAAAGTCCCATCCATATATTCACCACCAATTCTCAAAAAGTGTCCTAAAGTACCTTCTCCTCCCGATTGAACAAATCCTCTTGCACCAATAGAAACATAACCTTCTGGAATTTGAATTTCTGCACTTCCTGCAATAGCTTCATCCCATTCAGACTTAGTATTAGACTCTCCGACTGTGTTTGAAAATGCTTTTCCTACATATACATATTCTTCTGGTTTTTTCTCTATCTCAACATTATACTTACTGATCCAGTATTTTAAAATAATTTCGCCAGTTGGACCATCTAAAGACATGAAATTTTCCAATTTATGTATGGTTGATTCTCTCGGATCTACAGGTTTAATCAATTTTTCCGATTCGTCAATCATTTTGATTCCTAAATTGTGAAGCTTAGCAGGTTCAGGAATCATAAACTCAAACATCATACGTTTACCATAATTGTAGATTTGGTTTTTTACTACCTTATCTACCCATCGGTAAACTCCGACAACATGATTGCTTCCTTTTGTATTGTCGAAACCATGTTTATTGTTTTCTTCGTATTCTTCAAGAATCTTATCAATACGTTCTTCTTTTACTTTGGTAACGATTCTGTCTAAAGCTCTTGCTGTAATGTCTTTAGCTTCTGTTACCGCCTGTCGATTACTTTCTTCTTTTGAATTGTGAGTGGCGTAACTTGCGTTTGCAGAGATTCCAAAACTTGCAGAGTTACCAACTTTCCAATTTGCTTGTGCTCCAGCGTTGGCGGCAAAGTCTTTCGATTCCTGTAAGATTTTAGAAATCTCACTCTGCATTTCGTGCCTTTCGGTTGTTGTAGTATCTGTCAGTTTTTCTTTTTCAGACTCTGAAGATTTGGTAGTCTGAGATTCGCTTCTTTTTAGTCTTCTGGTTGCACGCTCTTTGTACTCGCGCGCCATAATGTTTTCGATATGAGCAACGTCTCCTTCTACATAGCAGTAGGTGCTTTGCTCAACCTTTAGATAGTCTGCAACCCCGATATTTTTCATTCCGAATCCGGAAGGGATAAAAGTTTCAATAGTCGGATCTACAGGCGGATTTCCTTTAGGTGGATTTTCGGGAGGGAGGCATCCATCGGCACCACGGAAATGATACTGTTTTGTTGTTCTGTCTAAATCATTAGGATCAACAAACAGAGTAACATTAAAATCGTACACCACACCATTAGCTGATGTAAATTTCCCTTCCACAACAAACTGCTCGACTACCGTAGTTTTAGAAACTAAAATTTTAGGCATATCAAATAAAAGATATGATCCTCCCCCTAAAGAAGAAAAACTTGTTGAAGAAATCTCAGTATTGTTGACCGTCGCTTTATATTGTGCGGAAACCAAGTCTATATGGTCGTTAAATGCTAATATAAGGCTCCACTCCGTTGAGCTTCTTGCAAATGTTTTAATACTGAATGGGATATACCCTGATGAGGATGAATTGGTAGTAACCGGAATTACAACACCTCCGACTTTAGCAGAAACCTGTTGGTTGATCACCGTATTGTTCAGTACAGTCTGTTGTAATGCCTGATTATTCTGATGGATGTTATCATTAAGCTCTTGGAATGTATTAATTCCTGATAAAGCTTCCGCTACAGTAGAAGCTCCGAATAATCTGCATAATGCATTCTGCTCTTGCTGACCAAGAACTCTTCCTATTTCAGCGGCATCAATTTCCGGAGTTTCATAATGGAATTCAAATTCAGGGATTTCAGTGTCAGAAACAGTGATTTCCATGATTTCTTCCTTTATGCGGTGAAGTTCCATTTCAAGCTCGCTGTTGGCATAGAACTTTTCCGGATCGGCTATACTGAGCTGTGTAAGATAATTGATTCTGTTTTCCAGGATCTGCTTTTTTCTGTCGGCTTCAGTGGCTTCTCTTTGTACTTCTCTCAAAAGAGGTTTTACGTTTTGCTGATACTCATTATAAGCGGACTTTTGGGCTTCATCATATTGTGTTCTGTATTTTTTTTCTAGCTTGGATAAAGAATCGGCAAGCTTTTGAGTTTCCTTCAGTTCGTATGATGCTTCGGCAAATCTCATTGCGGTATTGTTGAAAACCGTTCTTTGGGTAGAAGATGTGGCAGCAGTACCAAAATTTACAGAAGGAGTTGCAAATAATTCTTTTGGAAGAACAACTTTGGCTTTCTTTAAGTCTTCAAATGCTTCTTCTGTACCGTCATAGTTTTCAAGAATATGATTCAGGTGAAGAAACTGCATCAATGTTTCTTTTGCATAAAAATCTTTTTGGGTAACCACCTGATAAATTAAATTATCCCAAATCAGTTTCATATTGGCAATGTAAGGGGATGTATTTGAAGCTTTATAAGTTTCAACTTTTACATCGAATTCAGTTTTTGAGGCTGTTGATTTATTTCTTGCAACCCATACAGCCAGATCGTGAAAAGCGGGATTGATTGATATTAAATTATCTTCTGAATACATTGTGATAAGCTGCTGCTCATCTATTCTTCTGCATACAGCCTGTAATGTTTTGTCTGTTGAGATGTGCTCATCGAAAACTCCTTTATGAATTTCTTTTCTGAATACAAATCTTCTATTTTTGTTTTTAGGATCGGATAATTCCGGATTTCTCATCGCTGCAAACCTGAAAAGAGTTTGCGAAGAATTGTTTGTGTTTAAATCTGTTGACATTTTAAAATTGTTTTGGTTTTTAAGATTAAAATTTTTTGGAAAGTTCTTTTTAGCAGAAAATTTCCGGGCATAGCTTTATTTTTTAAAGTGGTTTCAGGCTAGATGATGTCCACTGATTTTCTTATTCATCTGTAAAGTTTTATTATTGCAATAGTAGGGGGGTGAAGCGACAAAACTTGACGTATTATAACTCCGAATTAAATTTTTTTTAATTTAAAAAAGCTGCAGAATGATAAGAGCCTTTTTTAATTAATCTCCTTTCAGCAGTAATGTAATATTCTGTGGTTTCTCCTGTACGTATTGTATCAATAGAATGATCTTCTCTTCTTACATTAATCTCAAAAGGGGCGAGATTGGTTACGGTTATCTGTCTTTCAGGGATGAGTTCGGCTTCAAGTTCCAGATATTCTTTTGTATATTCTTCTGTAATAATTACAGTGTTTATTTTACACGAAGCGCTTATAGGATAGTCGGGATTGATGAATTCTGCGGTGATTTGTGCCATGCTTTCATTCACGAAATCAGAAGTTGCATAACCTGCTGCAGCGTGATTGCCCCATCCGAAAGCAGAGTTCCAGTTGTTGATTTGGGCAGTATTAACTCCGTTGACAGGATGGCTTGTTGGTATTGCATCAGTTATCCCATAACCGGATAAAGTTGTTGGTTTGGAAGTTATTGACGAAAAAGTGTGAATGTGATTATTTAATGCATAACTATTGCTATCTACAGAACCATCTGCTTTCAAAAATTGTGATGAAGTACCTCCTACCTTTGCAATTGATTCAGCCGTAAATTTACCTGTACTATCTAGGTAAGCTTGACCAGTTGTTACTGCATCTCCTTGTGGTCTAAAATATATAGCACCTGTTGTTCCCTCACCTGATAATATTAATGAATTACCATTAGTACCTCCAGTTCTAATTCTATTAACATTGAATCTTTTAATTACAAGTTCTCCACTGACAGAACTTATACTGTCGGTTACATCTAAATTACCAAAAACAAATTGATTACCAGATACGTGTAAAGCATGATCTGTAGATGGTGTAGAAACACCACTGAGTCCGATACCCACTCTACCATCAGATGTCCATCGTATAGCATTTTTAGTATTATATGCCTCACCACCTAAATAACCATAAGTCAAAGTAACAGTCCCAAGTGTAGTTGCGTTACTATAATTACCATAATGACCAAATGCGTCTACTGTACCATTGCTCCCTATAAGTTTTATGAAGTCTACTGCAAATCCACTATTACCGTTAGTTGTAGAATAATCTCTTGTTATTGAAGATGAAAAACTACCTAATCTTATTGGACCAGTCATAGTACCACCAGATAATGGTAAATATGAATTAGTATCAACTGAACCATTAGCTTTTAAGAATTGACTTGAAGTTCCTCCTAATTTTATAAAAGAATTTGAAGTAACACCAGTGGAATTAATTTCAGTATGTTTAGTTGTATTATCAAAAAACTGAAATGTAGCACCATTTACACCACTCAGACCTTTACCTACCGCTTTGATATATGCAGTAGGTGTTGTTGATGTTCCGTATTTAAAAGCAAGTGGGATAATATTAGCATCTGCACCACCTTGGTCATGAAATGTTATTACATCTTGTTCGTAAACACTTCCACTATTAGATGGCTTGATTGTTAATGCACCAGTTAATTCTCCACCAGTTAATGGTAAATACGGAATAGTACTGGCATCAGTTAATATCCTTTTCCATACACCCCATGTAGTTGATATACCTGTACCATTTCTAAAATACACTTCATTTAAACTTGCATCAAAATACATTTGATGAAATCTATCAGTAGCAGACTGTGTTATTAATAAATTACCATAATTACCTGCATTTAAAGGTTTATTAGTTAAATTACCTCCAAGGGCATAAAAACCTTGTGTTTTATATAAATCAAAATCTGCTGATACAGGTCTAATATTATCTTCAAACATACTATCTGTAATTCCATAACCATCTAAAGTTGTAGGTTTAGATGTTAATGAATTAAAAGTATGTGTGTGTGTAGTTTGTGAATAATTAGCAGGATTAAAATTACCAGTATGATAAACTTCGTTCCACGTACCAAATGTGCTATTTTCCTCAGTAACAAAAAATAATTTATTAAGTCTTGCACCTAAAGAAAATCCATAAGTTTGATTTGCTGTATTATATGGTGTGAAATTAACTACCGCACTATTAGTGTTATTCGGTCTATTAGTTGAAGTTGCCCAAGCTGATGCATTTCTAAGACCAAAAGCATCTGTCCCAATTAAATTATGTTTTGATACTCCATTACCTTCAATTTTTAAAACACTTCCATCAGAAATTGCACCTATTTCAGCTAATGACCACGAAGCATCACCTGAACCATTAATAGTTTTTGTTGTATTACCAATAGTTATATTTCTCGAAGTACCCCAGTTAGCTGTAATAATATTTCCAGTACCATCAAATAAAGTTCCATTAATAAGTCTTTGATTTGTTAATTTTATGGCACTATTAGCACTTTCCGTTCCAGTTAAATTATTTAAGTATGTACCATGAAGGTTTAAAGGACTTCCCTCAGAGGTGATTAGATTAATTATAGGTGGATTAGTTTTAATAGCATCATGATTTACATTGATTAAACCTCTTATACTTATCTCAGTCCAGTTTCCCCAATTAGTTGCTAAGTCACCTATATAAATATGTCTTTCAGCATTATTATTAGTCCCAATTGAAACATATCTAACTCCAACATTATTAGGATTTTTACCTATAAAAGTTACTGAGTTACTTCCTGCGAAATTTATACTCGAACCATAAAATGTATAAAACTGACAAATAAATGTACCAACCAATGCACCGTAGGTAAATACATCAATATAAAACACACCCATAACATTAATGTTAGGTAATGTTATATCAATAATACCCGTGCCTTGTACTGTTCTTGATGCTAAATTATGTATATGTTTTCCAGTACTTAACCTGCCTGATGTTTCAAAATTTCTTGTATTTAGATTTACATTTGCTGTTGCACCTGTAAATGGAATAAATTTACCATCTGATTCAGTTTTAGTATAGTAATTAGATGCAATACCGTAAGATGCAATTTTACTATTGAACCATTCTTTAGTAATTAAAGTTTTATTGGTTGTATCAGCATCTAATGTATTTACAGTAGATTGTGGCATTAAAAATTCACCTCCTGAAATTATATTTTGATAAGATTTAGTTGGTTCTAATCCACTTCCAAATATATTAATATTAGAGTAAACTAATTGAGCATTAAACTTATGACCTGTACCTGTTCCTGCATCAGTTATATTATGTGTCTGACGAACATAACCATTAGTAAGAGTATCAGAAAATGCAACAGTATTCCCATCAACTATTCTTACTTGAATAATAGAACCATCAAGAATCCCTGTAATAGGTGAAGTTCCTTGTGTAAATTTTAAATTAACATAAGCATTAGTTGCACCAAATCCATGAGCAGGTAAACTAATAGTTTTAGATATTAAGTCTATTGCAGTAGAATCGAATGTTTTAAAATGAGAAGGATTTTCTTTAAATGTATAATTAGAACTTTGACCAAAAACATTTACATTATTACCTTGGTTATATCTATTTACACTACCACCAAATGAATTTACAAATAGACCAGTGTTTAAATAACCAGCATTTGCACCTAAATGATTCACATAACCACTAGTATTAAAAGCACCTGCATTTGCACCTAAATTATTTGTATAAACGCCAATATTATATCTTCCTGCAAGATACCCTAAATTATTTGAATGAACACCTGTATTAAATTGTCCCGAATACAGTCCTAAATTATTAACATAATTTGCAGAATTATACATACCTGAAAACTGCCCTAAATTAATAACCGATAATCCTGAATTAAGTTGTCCAGCGAATCTTCCAATATTAATTGTTTCAGCACCTGTTGAAGAAGTTCCTGCAAGCTGACCAATATTTATATTTGGATATGATGTAGCTTGAAATGAACTTCCATTCCAATAGTGGGTTTGGTATGAAAATATAGTTTCATTTGAATTATTTTTTATATAATTCAGAAATCTTCCCACGTTAGTAACTTCAACAGTATCAGGATTTAATCTTAATCCTTTTGAGATTGTAGTATCAGTTCCATTATCAATAATGTTAGAATTACCTATTACGTTTGATCCCGTAAATTTAGGAATTGTGTTTATTGTACCTGATATACTACTAATCAAAATATACTCCGAGCCGCTCCATCTGTATTGAAAGTTATTATTGGTAGTGATGTAAATTTTTCCCTGTTCTCCGGGGCTGGGTAAATCTCCAAAAGAATCAAACTCCAAAACGTCATCTACATAACTTGGGAGCTGAGAAGAAGGGATTTTACCATCAATGAGATCTGCTTTCTTGCTTAGCTTTTGGTCTGTATCTTCAGGAAACTGTCTGTTTTCATGCCAATAAGCATCCAGATCATTCCAAAACGTATTGGTATCAGGAATGTTGTCTGGATCGAAATCGAAATTAAGTTCTTCATTTTCTGCCATTTTTTATTATTTTTGTTAAGGTTTTTAAGATTAAAATTTTTGAAGTTTCTTTTTAGTAGAAAGCTTCCTATTTTAGCCTTTATTTTTTAAGGTGGTGTCCGGCAAAGGATATCCACCTTTGTTTTTAATCAGTAAATTCATTTTTATAAGACATATTTCTTTCTGTTCAACATTTTTATCAATGCTGAGTTTAAAAGGATTCGAAAAATTTGGCTGTAATTATTTCATAAGAAAACCGAAAGGTGGTAGAATCATACTTAATTAATTGCCTTCTTCAAGAACATCATTTTCAAAATCTTCTCTAAAGAAATTCTCAATCTCATTAATATAATTTTCATAATCCGGTTCTTCATTTTCAATGTCAGTCCAGTTAATGGTGTAGAAAGTGTCTTCAATTGCCACTTCAGGCTTGTAATTATTATTTTCCATATTTGATAAGTTTTTTTGTTGAAATTATTCCTTCATCAGTTTTATTAATGAATGCTGTGTTTTAAAATGATGATTTTCAAAGGTAAAATGCCAATGCGACAAAACTTGACGTATTATATTTTATTTAATCAAAAATTTTAATAATGTTTATATAAGTCTTTTACCTTATTTAATATTATTATAAGTCAAAAAGATTATAATTTGTTTTTAATCAGTTTTTGTACAATTTGATTTAAGGTTTCTTTATGATCATCAATATAGCTTAGTCCTGCCTGTACCAGATTTTCTATATTAGATCTTCTTACATTATCCATGGCAGGGGAAGCACTCTTCAACGAAGGATTTAGTCGATAATAATTTTTCTGATTTCTTACGCCTAAAGTCTGAAACATTTGGGAAAGCTGATAATCGACCGTTTCTGCATTGGCAGACATCAGAATATCAATGATAGGATTTACCCAACCGATTTTTCCGGCTTTTTGGAGTTTTTTAAACGAGTAAGATTTTGCTTCAATACCTGTTCCTATTGAGATAATAATCATATCTTTTACTGTGGGATGGTTGGTTTTCTGATGATTTTTCAGAATTTCGGCAAAAGGAATTTTTCTCGTTTCTGCATAAGCACACAAAGCAGGATTATTGGCAAACATTCCGCCATCAATGAGACTGAAAATTTGTCCGTACATTGATTTGATCTGAACGGGTGTAAAGTAGGTGGGAGCTGCAGAAGTTGCTCTGCATACGTCTTTTACATAAAAATTGTCGGTGCTTACTCTTGCTTTCCAGGAATTGAAGAGCTTGGCTCTTCGGTTTTCTATATCATAACTTGTAATTAAACAGGGCTTTATCAACTCCTTTAATTCCAGATTTCCAAAAAAATCATTAAGGTTTTTTTCTAAAGCTTCCTGAGAAATTTTCTCGTTTAAAAGTCCAAAAGGATTCACGAGTTTTTCCCAGAAGGAAACCTGAAATATATCGCCGCCTTTTTCAGAGTAAAGCTCCAATCCTTTTTGGATAGAATATTTCGCTTTTCTATGTTCATCAGGACAAAGAATGATAGAAGCAATCAAAGCTCCGGTACTGCTCCCTGCAACAAGGTCAAAATAATCGCCCAGTTTTGCACCGGGTTTGTCGTGTATCTGAAGCTGCTCTTCAATATAACGCAAAATGATGCACATTATAATTCCTCTGATGCCGCCACCGTCTAATGAAAGTAAAGTTGTTTTTTTCATTTTTCTACTTTTGGATAAAACAAAAGTAGCAGCGTGAAGCGACAAAACTTGACGTGTTTAAAAATAATTCTGAAAAATAAAAGAAAATCCTCTCATGGATCAATCGGTTGTCTATGAGAGGATTGAGGAGCAATGTTTAAGAAAATTTCTTAAAGATAAGTGTTGCATTATGTCCGCCAAATCCAAAGGCGTTGCTCAGTGCATAATTGATGTTTTTTTCTTTCGCTTCACCAAAAACAATAGGAATATCTTTAGGAATATTTTCATCAATATGATGAAGGTTAATGGTTGGCGGAATAATCCCGTTTTCAATAGCTTTAATGGAAAGAATGGCTTCTGCTGCTCCTGCCGCACCTAATAAATGTCCGGTCATAGATTTCGTAGCGCTGATGTCAAGATTTTTACTTCCTTTAAATAATTTATTAATTCCGTTCAACTCAACCAGATCTCCTAATGGAGTAGAAGTAGCATGAGGGTTTATATAATCAATATCTTCCGTGTTGATCTGGGCTTCTTTCAGGGCTAGCTGCATGGCTTTAATGGCTCCTGTTCCGTCAGGATGAGGTGCCGTCATGTGATACGCATCGGCGGTCATTGCAGCTCCTGCCAGTTCTGCATAAATTTTTGCACCTCTTGCTTTTGCGTGTTCATATTCTTCTAAAATTAATGCGCCGGCTCCTTCTCCCATTACAAAACCATCTCGGTCTTTATCATAAGGGCGGCTTGCTGTGGCAAAATCGTTATTTCTTGTAGACATGGCTTTCATTACAGAAAAACCTCCTACAGAAGCAGGTGTTATAGCAGCTTCAGATCCGCCGCTTACCATTACTTTTGCTTTCCCTAATCTGATGTAATTAAATGCATCCATCAACGAAGTATTTCCTGTTGCACAAGCGGAAATGGTGGTGTAGTTGATTCCCTGAAGCCCAAATTTCATAGAAATCATTCCCGAAGCCATATTGGCAATAAACTTAGGGACGAAAAAAGGATTGAATCTTGGTGTTCCGTCTCCTTTAGTAAATTCCATTACCTCACTTTCGAAAGTCCACATTCCGCCCTGTCCGGTTCCCCAGATAACACCGGTATCGAACGGATCCATTTTTTCAAGTTCCAGACCGGAATCTTTCAAAGCTTCAGCAGTGGAGTACATGGCATACTGAGAAAACAGATCACTTCTTTTGATCTCATGATGAGTTAAATAAACTTTCGGATCAAAATTTTTAACCTCACAAGCAAATTTTACTTTAAATTTTTCGGTATCGAAATGAGTAATTTCATTGGCACCGCTTAACCCATTAATACTGTTTTGCCAAAATTCTTCTACATTGTTTCCTAAAGGCGTCACTGCGCCCAGACCTGTAATGACAACTCTTTTCATTTAATTATTGATTTTAAATAAGTTTGAGGTTCCTCTTGCAATAATGCGTGTTTTGTCTGTATTCCAGATTTCACATTCGGCATTTACAAACTGTTTGCCTCTTTTGATGATTTTTGTTTCTGCTATAATATGATCATGTTCTTTGGCTGTAGAGAAATAATCTATATTGTTGTTGATGGTTACAATAAAGTTTTTTTCGTTAAGAGAAAACATGGTGGCTCCGATGACATCATCAAAGATCGCTGCTGTCACACCACCGTGAAGGTTCCCCATCGGATTCAGCCACTCGTGTCTTACGGTGTACTGAAATTCCAGATGTCCTTCTTCAGCCGAAATCACCACAGGATTCAGCCATTTCATAAACGGAGAAGGAGATTCTGTAAACTCTTTTCCGACAGATTTCTGTAATATTTTTAATTTATCCATAGTATTTTATGAATGTATTTTAAGTTCTTGCTCTATAATTTTTGAAACTTTATCTAAAGTAAAATGAAGATATTTTTCATTTTCCATTGTTTTGGCTAAAAGAATACCGCCTTCAATCATCATAATAAATAGAGAAGCATATTCTTCGGCACTGATCTCAGGATTAAATTCGTGATGATTCTGTCCTTCTTCGATAATTTCTGATAGTGTTCCGATCCAGTCACTAAATGAAACCTGTACCTGCTTTATCAATTCGGGAAAAGTGTCATCACATTCCGTAGCAGCATTCAGTAGCGGACAGCCGCCATTTTGAAACACCGTCTTCCAGTTTTTTCGATAAAAGGATAAAAAGACATTAAGTTTTTCTGTCACTGTCGGGAATTCCTTGTTCAGAGATTCCGCCATGTTTTTTTTGAGAACAAATGCATTATAGCAATAGGCTTCAAGGGCAACCTGATCTTTATTTTCAAAATTTCCGTAGATACTTCCCTTGGTTAAACCTGTAGCAGAACTGATGTCTGAAAGAGAGGTGGAAGCATATCCTTTGGTATTAAACAAAGTAGCTGTTTTTTCAATAATGAATTGTTTGGTCTTTTCCGCTTTCGACATTTGGTAATGTTGTTTCGCAAATATATGAAAAATATACCAATCGGTATTTTTAATTGAAATTAAATTGATGAAATGAAGATTAATAACTCGGAAAAAAAATCAGGAACCTTTTATGCATAAAAAATCCCGCTCCGTAAGAGCAGGATCTGTAAAAATAATTTGAAAAAGAGAACTCCGAATAAGTTCAATTTAAATATCTAAGCTAATGTTGCGCTTAAAGTAATTTCAAAGTTAAAAGCAGCGCTTACAGGGCATCCTTCTTCCGCAATTTTAGCATATTTCTGAAATTCTTCTTCTGAAATTCCCGGAACTTTAGCCGTTAAAGTCAATTCTGATTTTGTAATCTTCCCAACATTCGGATCTAAAGTAATAACAGATTTTGTAGTCAATTCTTCCGGAGTAAACCCTGCCTGAGAAAGTTCTGCACTTAGTTTCATGGTGAAACATCCGGCGTGAGCTGCTGCAAGAAGTTCTTCAGGATTTGTTCCTACTCCTTCCTCAAATCTGCTGCTGAACGAGTATTGAGTTTGGTTTAAAGTTGTACTTTGAGTGGTTAAATGACCTTTTCCTTCTTTTACGGTACCGTTCCAAACGGCTGTTGCGTTACGTTTCATATATAATATTTAGGTTTAAAATTAAAAACTAAGATACGAAAAAGCACGATTTCATAATCATTAAATTATTGAAACCATGCCTTTTTAATTTTAAAATTTGATAATAAAGTAATTTTAAAATTTATACAAAATTTCAAACTTAAATCTTAGTCTCAACCTTAAAATGTTACATCAAAGCCGACGTAAAAATTAGCTTTCATAATGGGAGCATACACCATCCCACCATCAAAGTAATTTCCGAAAGGATTTCTGAAATCAACAATCGCATTTTTCTGTGAATAAGATGTTAGATTTTCTCCGCCCAAATATGCTCTGATTTTTTTGTTGAAATTTCTGGAAATCTGAGCATTAAGAACTGCATAAGATTCTGAATAAGCAGGAATTTGAAATTCAGCAGGATTGGTTGAGGTGATAGGCAATCTTTGTTTTCCAACCAAGTTTAAAGTCGTATCAAAACTCCAGAAACCTTCTTTAGTATTTTTGTTGGTTGAATAGGCTAAATTTACAAACCCACGATGTTTCGCCATAAACGGAACCTGTCTTCTTCCATCCAGATAATCTGCCTGAACATCATAATATTTATATGCTAATCTTACATCAAAATTTTTCAGCGGAGTGAAATCCCATTGTGTCTGAAATGAGTTGGCAAAAGATTTTCCGTCCAGATTATAGAAGGTCAGTTGTTGAGGCGAACGATCCAGATCTACCACTACCTGATCCTGAAAATCTGTTCTGAAAAAATCTGCAACAACGGTAGATTTTCTTCCGAAAATTTTAAATTCCTGTTGTAAACTTGCGCCGTAATTCCATGCAATTTCGGGTTTCAAGCCATAAATGCTTCCATTATTCTGCAAAATCTGAATATTTCTGTTGGATGCGAAGTATTGCTGGTTTTCTGCAAATATATTGGCCGTTCTGAAACCTCTTCCTGCGGAAAGTCTTAGAATAGTCTGTGGAGTAAAATCGTATTTAAAATTTAACCTCGGCGTAAACTGGGTTCCTGCTAAATTATGAAAATCTGCTCTTGCTCCCGCAACTAAAGTATATTTTAAGCCTGTTAAAGTGTATTCAGCAAAAATTCCCGGAACTGTTTCGGTTCTTTTAATACTATTATTCAGGTAAATTTCGTCATATCCGTCATACAGGAAACTTGCTCCTGTTTTGTATTTATGATTGGTGTTGCCAATAATGCTTTCAAAAATTAAGTTGGAATAATACGTATGCTGATTACCCGAATAATTTCTCAAACCGAAAAAGCTGTCCTGTTGATGATAGGTATATTGATTCATCCATCCTAAACTTTGGTAAGGTTTTCCTTTGAAAACATAGCCGGTTTTATTCCAAACCTGAAATCTTGAAATATCTATTCCAACACCGTAAAGATTTTGCTGTGCCTGCGGAAGTTTTTTATCAAACCCGATTTGTCCTGCAGTTCTCTCGTCTTTAATAAAGTTAATGCCGAAATGTGAGCCAAAACCTGAGTGTTCTAAATCATTGAAATTTAATAAATAAGCAGCATTGATCTGAGTTCCTTTGGGTCTGTCCAGAAAACTGTCGTTATTCATATCGGTATCTCCGAAAGTTCCGTTTCCATGAAGAAGGAAAGTCTGAGTCCAGTGATCGTTAATGGGTTCCACATGGGTAATGTTGGCTTCTGCTCTTCCGTTGAAATCCGCAAAAAGGTTGAGCGAAGTTTCCGATTTTTCCGAATGTTTGATTAATTCGGTATTGATCTGACCTGTAATGCTTTCATAGCCGTTGGTAACGGTGCTTCCGCCTTTGGTAAGCTGAATGTTTTCAATCCATCTTCCGGGTATGAAATTCAGTCCGTATGCAGAAGCCAGTCCTCTGATTTCCGGAAGCAACTCTTTAGTAAGGCTTGTGTATTTTTGGTCTAAACCCAACATTTTGAGCTGTTTCGTTCCGGTTACTGCGTTGCTGAAAGATACATCAACGGTTGCATTGGTTTCAAAGCTTTCAGATAAATTGCAGCAGGCTGCTTTCAGCAGTTCTTTTTTGTCAATATTAAAAATCAGTCCGGCTTCTTTTTTATTAATTGAAGTGGCTGCTTTTGAGCCTGTAATATTCACTTGCTCAATGTTTTTTTCTGAACCGGAATGTGAAGTGTGATCTTCTGAATCATTATGATTGATGTGATTTTGTTTTTGGGATTCTTCTTCAAAATGAACTTTAGGATTGGTCTCCCCAAAAGCAATATCGCGGTCATAAAGACAGCAGCCGGGAAGTTTTTTATAGACTTCATCTGTCGTTTTGTACATCTCGTTGTCATGTCCCACCTCGGCAATTTTCTTTAAAATTTTGTCTGCTGAAGTTTTTGATGAGTCAAAATGTAAAATTACGCTTTGTTTTTCGGCATTCCATTCTGCTGAATCTGCACCGGCATCCTGAGCGGCTTTTTCAATTCTTGCTTTACAAGAGCCGCAGTTTCCTTTCACGAAAAATTCGTTTTCACCTTTTTTATGGTCAGAATGATCCATCCCCGGAACAGAAGAGTTTGAGTTTCTTTCATAATGGCAACAAGCAGGAAGGTTTTTATAAACCTCATCATCAGCCTTAAATTTTTCGCTGTCGTGACCGGCTTCTGCTACTTTTGAAAGAATCTGGTCTGCTGAAATATTTTCTTTGGTTTCAAAGCTCAAAGTTTGCGAATCTATCGAATATACAGCAGATTTAGCACCTGCTTTTTTTGCAGTGTCTTCAATTCTTTCTTTGCACATTCCGCAGTTTCCTTTTACCATAAACTGATGTTTGGTAAGGGTCTGTGCAGAAATTGTTAGGGAAAAAAATAACAGTAATGTTCCCAGAAATGTCCGGGTAATATATGATTTCATAAGTTTTTAAATTAGATTAAATAAAATAGCTGTTCATTACATATGTAATAAACTTTGTGAATTGTATTTAAGCTAATTTAGGCGGCTGCCAGATTTCTTTTAAACTGTCTGAAATAAAAGGATCAATATACTGAACCTGAATTTTGGTAATAGATGAAAATAAAGTAATTTCTCCGAAGTTATTTTTGGTGAAATTATTTTCCAGAAATGTATGACAGGTCATACAAAAAGAACAGCAGTCATCGTTGCACGATTGGTGTTCTTTTTTTGATTCTTTGGAGTGATCACTGTTTTTATCACAACACGATTTTGTTTTCGATTCTGTTTTACAGCAATTTTCCTGCGAAACCTGTGCATAAAAATTATCTTTAGGAATCAAAAAAATTCCTAGGCACAAGATGATTAATAAAAAACGAATAGGTTTCACAAGGCAAAGTTAAGAAAAAATGTTTAAAGTGGTGCGCCGACTTGCTTTGCACAGTCATGCCACGGTTCGCCATGCGCAGGATTGAGTTTTGGTTTTGGTCCTGTTTTGGCTACAGAAGGTTGGGAAGCAGGAGCAGAAACAGGTTGTGAAGTTTGTACAGGTGTACTTGCTGCGGGTTGTGCGGCAGGTTTACTGTTTAAAGGCTGACCTACAGGAATGTCACATCGGTGTCCCGGTTGTCCGTGAGGCGGATTCATTCCTGGGGCGGTTTTCACCTGTTTTCCATTGTTGTCGATGGCAATTTTTCCCGGACTTACAGCATTAGGGTCTATTTGTACGGAGCCATTCGGGGAAACACTCATATTTTGTGCTGAAGAATTTGCAGGCTGAGCCGCACTGCCGTTGAGTGGCTGACCTACAGGAATTTCGCAACGGTGTCCCGGTTGTCCGTGAGGCGGATTCATTCCCGGAGCTGTAACCATTGTTGATCCGGTTTGAGCGGTAGATTTAATACCCGCCTGATCCATTAAAGTTGTCTGAGGTTTGCTAAATGCTACATTAGGCTGTTGTGCGACACCTTCTTCTTTTATGTAGGTAGGTTTTTCATCTTTTTTACATGAAACAGCAATCAGGGAAGTTGCAAAAACACCTAAAAGTAAATTTTTCAAATTAAATCTCTTCATAAAAACAAAATTAGCAAAACATTTTGAATTGTTTTGCTAATTTAGAATTTATATGATTTAAACTTTAGTTCTTCACCAAAAGTCTGAAACCTTCTCCGTGAACATTGATGATTTCCAATCCTTCATCATCTTTCAGAAGCTTGCGGAGTTTAGCAATGTAAACATCCATACTTCTTGCCGTAAAATAATTTTCTTTTTTCCAGATTTTTCTCAATGCGAGGTCTCTTGGCATAAAGTCATTTCTATGCAGGCAAAGTAATTTTAAAAGTTCATTTTCTTTTGGTGAAAGTTTGTATTCTTTATCACCCACTCTCAGTTGTCTAAGCATAGAATCAAAGAAGATATTACTGATTTTAAATTGTTCCTGTTCTTCGTTCTCAAGGGTAGAACTTCTCTGAAGAATTGCTTTTATTTTATACAAAAGTAATTCTGTATCAAAAGGTTTGGTGATGTAATCGTCTGCTCCTAGCTGATATCCTTTCAAAATATCTTCCCTCATATTTCTTGCAGTAAGAAAAATGATCGGTGTGTTTTTATCAATTTTTTTTACGTCTTCTGCTAAAGAAAATCCGTCTTTTTTCGGCATCATTACATCAAAAATGCAGATGTCAAATTCGTTTTCTGTAAATTCTTTCAGCCCCTGTTCTCCGTCTACGGCAAGGGTAACCTCAAAATTATTGATGGTGAGATAATCCTTCAGTACTGCACCGAAACTTTGATCGTCTTCTACTAATAATATTCTGTTGCTCATATTTTATATCTTTTAATTTATTATTTAATTTTAAGCCATTGGAAGCTTGATGATAAACTTGCTTCCCTTTTCTTTCTGAGATTCTACAATAATCTGTCCCTTATGAAGTTCAACAATTTTTTTTACGTAAGAAAGACCCAGACCCTGACCTTTTACATTGTGAATATTACCTGTTTCTTCTCGGAAAAATTTTTCAAAAATCTTGGTTTTGTTTTGGGTTTCCATTCCCATTCCTTTATCTGAAACTTCAAGTACGTAGAAATTACCTTCGTTTCGCGTTTCTATTTGTATTTCTGGAGTATCCGGTGAATATTTGTTGGCATTATCCAAAAGATTGACCAGCATATTCGAGATGTGAAATTCATCTATTTTAAACTGATATTTTTCAGCATGAAAATTTTGTATTAAAGTTCCGTTTCGCTGTGCGACAATCAGCCCGAAAGATTCTGTGGTTTTTTTTATTAATTCCCGTACGTTGGTTTCTTTCAAAAATAATTTAACCTCATTCCGTTCCAGTTTGGACATGTTGAGGACGTTTTCAACCTGTTTTTTCATTCTAAGGTTTTCCTGCTTGATGAGGTTTGAATAATATTTTACCTTTTCAGGATTGGTTGCAATTTTATCATTAGCCAAAGAGTCTGTTGCTACGGAAATTGTTGCCAGCGGAGTTTTAAACTCATGAGACATATTATTGATAAAATCTGTTTTTACCTCTGCCAGTTTTTTCTGTCTCATCATATAATTAATGGAAATAATATAAATTCCGAGAATGGTAAGAAGAGATAAAAAAGTACCCAAAAGCATCGGCCAATTGTTCATAGCCAATGAATATTCCTTTTTAGGAAAAACTAATGCCAATGTATAAAGCGTTCTGTCTTTTGTGTCGGTAAAAAGGGGATAGGAATATGAATGATTATCTTTTTTTTCTTTAAATATCTTATTGGAGATATTCGTTAGTTTATTGTTTCTGTCGGAAACACCATATCCGAATTCGGAGTTGATTCCTTTCATCCGAAGTTCTTTGGTGATGACAGAATCAAGAGTTTTCAAATCTACTCTTTTACTGATGGGACGATTGGTGCCGGCTACTCTTACAAATTCTTTAAGCTCGTAGTCGCCACTTTCAATATCACTGTTGATTTCCGAAGTAAGAATCTCTCTTTTGGTTGTGTCTTTTTTTATTTTGTAAGCGGCGTCATCCGTATACATTTTGGTAAGACGTATAGAGTCTCCCAAAGAAGAAAGAGGAAGCTGTTTGGTTTCGATGATATTTCGGTAGTAAATTATTGATTTTTGTGTACCTGAATCCTGAGTCTGCTGAATGGTGGTAAGGGAAGGTTTATCTGAATTGGCTTTAATATCGTCACGAAAATTAGAATAGTATTCATTCAATAATTTATCTGCTTCTATTTTTGCGATATTTTCTGATGTATTTTCCAAAGCGGAATACACTTTGTTAGAAAACTCTTGTTCTAAAGCTACGTAATAACCTTTAAGCCAATAAAACTGAAGTGTTACGAACACAATCAGTGATATAGTCATAAAGACAGAGATAATCGGAATGAATTTATTATTCATTGCATATGTGGTTAAAATTATAAATGTTAAAATTAAGCATTTTAAGATTTGGTAAACAAAATATGAACCAAATTATTGTGTTTTTTTTCTTAAAAGTATAGTTTTTAACATTTAATTATAAATATTGATGAATAATCTTAACGCAAATTGTGAAATGCTTGTCTTAAATGGTCAACAGAAATTAATTATTAAAATAAATCAGTATGAATTCAGGAGCTATTTTTACCCCAGATTTTGATTCGAAAAGCGTGTATGTAATGAAGATCTACCAGCAGAATGTTGACACCATCTGGAATCATTTTACGCAATCAGATTTACTTGATTTGTGGTGGGCACCAAAACCATGGAAATGTGAGACTGTAAAACAGGAGTTTTCTGAAAACGGAAGTTGGCTGTATGTCATGATCGGTTCCAATGGCGAAAAACATTTTGCCAAAGCACAATATGGTGAGATTAAAGCTAAGAGAAGTTTTGACTGGACTGATGCCTTTTGCGATGAAAACGGTATCATTAATGAAAAACTTCCTAAAGCAAAATGGCTTTTTGGTTTTACCGGGGTCGAAGAAGGGACGAAGGTTACCATGAATATTCATTTTGATTCGGAAGAAGAAATGAGATCAATCTTGGATATGGGATTTGAAGAAGGCTTCAAAATGGGACTTCTCCAATTAGAAAAAATTCTGCAGAAGTAGTTATCTTTGTAGTGGAAGAAGCAAAATTTTCTTCATTAAAAATGATCGCAGAGCAGATTGTATACGAAGACAACCATCTTTTGGTAATTAATAAAAAAGTCGGACAGCTCGTTCAGGGTGACAAAACAGGCGATGAATCTTTATTGGATTCCATTAAAAATTTCATCAAAAAGAGAGACAATAAGCCGGGAAATGTATTTCTTGGTCTGGTTCACCGTATCGACAGACCAACTTCTGGTTTGGTCATTTATGCTAAAACGTCAAAAGCTTTGTCGCGTTTAACTCAAATGGTCAAAAATCGGGAAATCAAAAAAACATATTGGGCTGTCGTGGCAAAAGAAATGATTCCTCAGAAGCAAAGGCTGATCCATTATCTGAAGAAAAATGAAAAAAATAATAAAGCGATTGTCTTTCCAAAGGCAACTGAGGGTGCAAAAGAAGCAATTCTTACGTACAGTATAATTAAAAATCTAGACCACTATCTTCTTTTGGAAATTGATCTTGAGACCGGAAGGCATCACCAGATCCGGGCTCAGTTGTCAAAAAGCGGTGTTCCGATTAAAGGAGATTTGAAGTATGGTTCACCTCGATCAAATCCTGATGGAGGAATTAACCTGCATGCCAGAAAACTTGAATTCATTCATCCTGTTACCAAAGAAAAAGTTGAAATCACAGCTCCTGTTCCTCAAAATGATGCAGTCTGGAGAGCTTGTGAATAGTAGCAATAAGCCTTAATCTTTCAAAACAATAAGTAACATAAACCAATCCATTTATTAAAGTTTTGGAATATATGGTTAAATGTTAAAATTTCATAGATTGCAAATAAATAGGATAAAAGGTGAATAATTTTATTAATGTCTCATTTTTTGACTAATTAAATTATGGTATTGTTAATTTTAATGTTGTGTGATAAATAATAAATTCATACATTTATCAAAATTTAATCCATATCTATGAAACATTATTACAATTTCTTTACTTATCGAAAAAAAATAAAGAGTCTCCAGAACTCTTTGATTTTATTTGTTCTTTTCTTAATTGCATCATTTCAGTTTTTTTCTGCACAATTGTATCAGGTTGCCGGTACATGTGCCAGTTTAGGAACAACGACTTATGCACTTAACAGCTCTACCAATGCTTCTGCTACTAATAGGATTGCTGTAATATACCCTGCAAGTCAGCTTACGGGAATTGCTAATCAGCAGCTTACTGCTCTGTATCTGAAGAAATACACTTCCACAGATCTCGGCGGAACACCTAATTTGAAAATCTACCTTAAGGAAACATCGAATTTGGATTTTGGTGCAGGTGCAATAGACTGGGCTGCCACAACAGCCGGAGCAACTTTATTGTATGATTCAAATCCTGCAACCGCAACAGCGGGAGCTGCGGGATATAAATCTTTACAGTTTTCTAGTACTTTTATGTATTCCGGAACGAGCAATCTTATGCTTCTAATGGAATATGTAAATACAGGAAACAACACCAGTGTCACCTGGCAATATGAATACAGTACTGGTTGCGTAGATACAGGCAATGATAACACAACAAAATATATCAATACAACCAACGGTACATTGGGGTCATCTTTGTCTTCAAGTAATTACAGGAGACCGGTCATAGGCTTTGATTATACGGTGACTTGTCCTGCGACAAGTGTTCCCACAGTTTCAAATATAGCAACCAATGGAGCTACTGCGACATGGGTTGCAGGCGGATCTGAAAGTAGTTGGGATTATGCCGTTCTGCCATCCTCAGCAGGATTGCCTACTACATGGACCAATACAACAGCTACAACAGTTAATTTATCTTTAAATCCTCAAACAGAATATATATTTTACGTGAGAGCAAATTGCGGAGGAACAAACGGAGAAAGTGTGTGGAAAGCTAGTTTACCTTTTTATACTTTATGTGTACCTGTAGCTACGATGTTTGAGAATTTTGATTCTTACGCTACAGGAAGTATTGTACCTGTTTGCTGGGATAGAATTATTACCACTAATGGAAGTCAGACTATTAGTTCTGCTACTCCGGCATCGGGAACCAGAAATATTTATCAATACAGCACTACTTCTCAAAACCCTACAGCAGTTGTTTTACCAGAATTCAGTAATGTGAGTGCTGGAACTCATTGGTTGAGGTTTAAAGCTAGAATAAGTTCTGCTACAGGAACTTTGAATGTAGGTTATGTTACAGATCCTACAAATGCAAGTACATTTACCCTTATTCAGGCATTGACGATTGCCAATACCGCTTACGATTCTACATCAGAATATACGGTTATAATACCATCAACAGTTCCTGCTAATGCAAGACTAGCGATAATGAATACGCCTGACGGTAAATCTTACTATTGGGATGATGTTTACTGGGAAGCTGTACCTTCTTGTCTTCCTCCTGTATCTCTTACTTCAACAGCTTTAAGCAGTGATTCGGGAAGCATTACATGGCAGGCATCTCCTTCTTCACCTACCAATGGATATGAATACTATTATTCTACATCAAATACAGATCCTACTGCTGCCACTACACCATCTGGAGCTACAGTAGCTGGAGTAAATACGGCTACTATTTCCAACCTTATGCCCAATACGATATATTATGTTTGGGTAAGATCTGTGTGTTCTTCATCAGACAGAAGTATTTGGCGTGCTGTGCCGTCCTTCAAAACCTTGTGTGCTCCGGTAGCTACAATGTTTGAAAATTTTGATTCTTATTCTACAGGAAGTATTGTGCCTGATTGTTGGGACAGAATTATTACTGCAACTGGAAGTCAGTCCATTAGCTCTACTACTCCAGCATCGGGAACCAGAAATATTTATCAATACAGCACTACTGCTCAAAATCCTACAGCAGTTGTTTTACCAGAATTCAGTAATGTTAGTGCTGGAACTCATTGGTTGAGGTTCAAAGCGAGAGTAAGCTCTGCTACAGGAACTTTGAATGTAGGTTATGTTACAGATCCTACAAATGCAAGTACATTTACTCTTATTCAGGCACTAACGATTGCCAATACTGCTTACGATTCTACATCGGAATATACGGTTATAATACCATCAACAGTTCCTGCTAATGCAAGATTGGCAATAATGAATACGCCTGACGGTAAATCTTACTATTGGGATGATATTTACTGGGAAGCTGTGCCAAGCTGTTTTGCCCCTTCTTCAGTGGCAGTATCTGGTATTACTCAAAATGATGCCTTGGTAAGCTGGGCTGCGCCTGCTACAGCGCCTGCCAATGGTTATGAAATTTATTATTCAAGTTCCAGTACGCCGCCTACATCTTCCACAGTGCCTAGCTTAACAGGAATTACAGGCCTATCTGCTAATATAGGACCTTTGCAGGCATCAACCAACTATTATGTTTGGGTAAGATCTGTGTGTTCTTCATCAGATAAAAGTAACTGGTCTGCTGAAGTAAGTTTTACAACACTTTGTGGAGCAATTACAGGTGCTTATTTTGAAGATTTTGAAGGTTATCCTGGAGTTTCCAATGGTAGTACGGGTGGAGTATTGCCAAATTGCTGGACTAACCTTGGAACAGCCAACGGAGGTCATATCTCTAACAGTACTACAATTAGTGGAAACAATACTTTGTATTTATGGACTTCAGGAGCTCGTATTGCTTTCGTTGCATTGCCGGCAATGAGTACGTTGCAATCTGGCGATTACAGACTAAAATTTGATGCAAAAGCTTCTGTAACTGCAGGAGGTATTCTTGAAATCGGATATTTAGATACGGCTAATGCTTTCGTAATATTGACAACATTCAGTGTTAGTGCAGTTAATACTACGTTTCCTTTTTCTTTTGACATCCCTGTTCTCCCTGCCGGAGTTACGCAGTTGGCAATTAAGAATCCCGGAACTCCTGCCAACAGTTTATCAATAGATAATGTCTCTTATGAACTTAAAACATTATCTACATCTGAAACTGTAGTGAAAAATACTATTAAAGTGTATCCTAACCCGTTCACGGATATTGTGAATATTGATAAGCCAGAGTTGGTAAATTCAATTCAAATAATTGATTTGTCTGGTAAGCTGGTAAGAAATAATATGAAAGCAGAATCTGTTTTAAGATTAAATGATCTTTCTCAGGGAATGTACATTTTGATTCTTGAAATGAAAGACGGGTCACGACAATCCATAAAAATAATTAAAAAATAGTTTTTTTAATTTGATATTTTACAAAAAAGGTTTCAGAAATGAAACCTTTTTTATTTATAATTTAATGAAAAGTGTTATTTATAATAAATTTTTTAAAATACAATGTATTTAGCTATTAAATGTTTATATTTAATAATTATTTAATCCATAATCTATGAAAAAAATCTATCGGTTTTTCTTTTGCGAAAGAAAAAAAATTTTGAACGTCATGACAGCTCTTATACTGTCATTTATATTGAGTTATGAAAGTCTATATGCACAAGTGAGTGCATATAGTTTTAGTCAGTCATCCGGAACCTTTACTGCAATATCCGGTGGCACCGTTTTGGGATCAGCAACGGGTAATACTACTTCTACTAATCTTGGAAGTGGTATTTTTCCTGTTACTCTGCCTTTTAATTTTAATTTCAATGGTATTTCTCACAATTCCATCAACGTCTCTGCTAATGGTTTTATATCATTTGGATCTGTTGCACCAACTACGGGTTACTCTTCTCCTATTTCTGGAACCACAGCTTATGATGGAGCTGTAGCTGCTTGGGGAAGAAGTATAAGCAGTTTTTTTGATGTAAATGGAAGAACAGGAAATATTTCTTGGGCAACAGAAGGGACTGCTCCTAATCGGGAAGTAGTTATTCAATGGTCTAATTTTAGGACTAATTCTGCGACAGCAGTTACAAGTGTTTATTCATTCTCATTTCAAATACGTCTTCAGGAAACATCAAATATTGTAAAGGTGGTATACGATTCAGGAAGTTTTCTGATTGGAAGTACTGCTGTTTCAGGATCCGCACAGGTGGGGCTAAGAGGCAGTTCTAATTCTGATTTTAACAACAGATTAAACAGTACAGCAACAGAGTTTTTTAATTCTGGAGCGGGAACGGCAAACAACAGTGGTCAGGCGTTTAATACTTCAAATTCTGTTCCCGGAATGCCACCTTCGGGACTTACCTATACCTGGATTCCGCCTACCTGCTATATTCCTGTAGGATTTTCGGTAGTTTCTACCTCTACAAATACAGCTGATCTGGCATGGTCTGTTTCTCCATCATCACCTAATACATATGATATATATTACAGTACAAGTAATACACCGCCCACATCATCTACGGCACCAACGATTCCAAATATATCGGGAACAAGTTATCAAATAACAGGGCTAGCCCCTTTAACTACTTATTATGTTTGGATAAGATCAAACTGTGGATCTGGTAATACAAGTGTATGGTATCCTGAAACTGTATTTTTTACAACAACATGTCTTCCTCCCAATGTGCATAGCTCTACGGGAGCAACAGTTTGTCCCAATCAGACAGCAACACTTTCTGCAACAGCTAATGCCGGCATCAATTTAAACTGGTATGATGCTCAGACCGGCGGAAATTTGCTTACCACCGGGAATACTTTTACCACACCAGTATTGACAAATACGACCAATTATTATGTAAGCGCATCATCTGGAAGCAGTGGTATTCAGACGGGAAAAGCAACTTATAATCCCTCGCCTTCTAGCGGTGCGGGAACTACAAATTTTGGTCTTGTATTTGATGCTTTAGGATTTTTTATCCTTGAGAGCGTTACAGTTTATCCGGTGAGTGCAAGCGGTGCTTCTGGCACACTTACAATTGATGTAATCAATTCAAATGGAGTTGTTGTGAATACAAAGACGGTGAATGTTACGGGTGCGCCAACGAGTGCCCCTGTTGCACAGGTGATTACTCTTGATTTTCCTATATTTCCGGGCTCGAATTACAAAATCCGCCCGGGTAGTTATACGGGTATTTCTGGTTTATTGTTTGATCCTTCTGCAAATGCACCGGCAGGAAATTATGGTTATCCATATACTGTACAAAATTTAGTAACAATTCAAACCAGTACATTGACTGCAGCACCTACAAACACGGCAAGAAATGATTTGTACTATTATTTTTACGACTGGAAAATAGGAACTAAATGCGAGTCTCCAAGAACAATGGTTACAGCGACGGTAGATTCTGCAGGCTGTCTTTCAACATCAGAAACGGCTAAGAAAGATGTCATTGCTGTATATCCTAATCCTTTTACAGATGTTGTAAATATAGACAGACCGGAATTGGTAAATTCAATACAGATAACTGATTTGTCCGGCAAACTTATAAGAAATAATATGAAAGCAGAATCTGTTTTAAGATTAAATGATCTTTCTCAGGGAATGTATATTTTAATTCTTAAAATGAAAAATGGGTCAAGACAATCCATAAAAGTAATCAAAAAATAACAGAATAAACAAAATTAAACAGGCTCTCAGGAAACTGGGAGCCTATTTTGTATATATTAAGATATCTATTGTCCAGACTGTAATATTCCGTTACTTTCCTCCTTTTTGCTGTTTAATATATTAGCATCTTCTTTGGCAAGTTTATTTTTTGTAGGAATTTTATAGTTGAGCGACAATCCAAAATTCCGGCTGTCGTATTTTGTTCTGAGAAAAACATTATTTCCTCCGTCCGGATTATTGGTTCTGATCTGCATAATTTGCCCGTTCAGAATGTCATTTCCAAATACAGAAACCGTTAAGCGGTTATCCAGAAATTTTTTTGATAACGTAATATCTAAAGAGTTATTGAAAGGCTTTTCTGCCGTGAAATAAAAATATCCTGCTCTAGGTGTTAGATAGCTGTAATTAGCAGTCATTTTAATGTCTTTTGGTAAAAGAATCTGGGTCATCACATTGAAAATCCAGAAACCGTTATTCTTGAGATTATTAATGTCATGTTTCTGATAGCCTGCATACAAATACATAAAATTGATTTTGTCCGGATTAAAATCAAACTTCATGATTTCACTCAGCGGCTTGGTAAAAATCATAAACGGAATAGGTAATCCAACATTGAAATTGTGGATTTTCATTTCCGAAATATTTACCTGCTCGTTAAAGATATTTTTTCCTTCTCTGCGGATGATCTGTGCTACCTGATTTTTAGCATTACTTACGCTGTAACCTATAAAAGCATAATCAAAAGCCGAAATTTTCAATTCAAAATTATCAAAAATAGTAGGCTGAAGGAAGGGGTTTCCGTTTACTTGGGTATTCGGTCCCTGAAACGTACTATTGTTTGGGTTTAATGCGGAAATACTCGGCAGATTAATTTTTTTATTATAATTAGCCAGTGCATATACCTGATTCATCACATTATACTGTACACTTGCATTAGGAAAAAGCTTGAATTTGTTGAACGGAATTAAATTATCTTCTATAATAGTATTTCCATCTTCAATTCTGGTAATACCGGAAATGTCATAATTTTCTGCCCTTGCGCCGGCAATAAAATCAAATTTCTTATATTTTGCCTGAAATTCCAGGTATGTTGAAGCTGTTTGCCTTTGATATTCCAGATTGGTTAATTCTTTACTTTCTGTATCAAAATTTTGTTTTTCATACAAACCGCCCATACTTACTTTTCCTTCATCAAGTATTTTTAAAGGCTGCGAATAATCTATTTTGAAATTAGCAATTCTCATATCTGAGCTGTTTTCCAAAACATTTCCGGCAGTAAAATTAAATGGTTCTCCAATCGGTGAATCTGTGAAAATTCCTTTCCTGAAAATATTATTCTGACCAAACTTACTGTCTGATTTGGTATAACCAAACTGAAAGTCGAGTTTTTTATTTTTATCGTCTGAAAAACGTTTTTGGTATGTTGCTACAGCTTCCTGTCTAAGATTATTGGTCTTTGCCGCATCAAAAGCATCAAAATCAATTTCTCTGAAAAGATCAGGATTTTGTGATACTAAAATATCTGCAAAACCATTACTTGCAGTATAATTACTGTTTTTGTTGTGGTAAATATCGTAGTTAAGTAATAATCTGTCTTCACCCAGATCAAATGTCACTCCGGATTTTGCAAAATATCCTCTTCCGATTCTGTCGGTATTTGCAAACATTAAGTTATCCTGGTTAGAATTGAGCATGCTTTCACGGTAGTTTTGCCCAACACTCAGCTGCCACCCGAAAAGTTTATTTCTTGCATTCAGATTCAGGGAATTGCTTGTTCTACTTCTGAATTTATCATAATTTGAAAAATTGTAGTTTCCGGAATAGGTAGCAGAAAGATATTTATTGGCATTCTTGTTTGTGATAATATTCATGATGGCACCTCCTGAAGTGGCAGGAAATTCTGCTCCGGGCTGGGTAATGACTTCAATTTTTTCAACGGAATTGGCGGGCATTCCTTCAAGAAAAGAATTGAGCTCGTTGCTTGAGATATTCAGTGGGCGACCATTGAGATATACATCAAGAATTTTTCCCTGATACATCATTCCGGCAATATCTGTAGAAACCAGTCCCGGAAGTTTTTTTATTCCTTCCAGAACATTTCCGTTGTTGAGGTGCGGCTGCTCGGAAAAATCGAAAATTGTACGATCTGCTTTTTGTTCAACGGCTTTTTTAGTTTTGGTGATGACAACGCCTTCGATATCCTTTTCTTTTACTTTGGAATTTGTATTGTCTTTGGTGTCCTGTGCAAAATAAACTACAGAACTTAAAATAGAAATAGCAAATATGGTTTTCTTCATTGCGTGAGTAAGTATACCTTGTTAGACGACGAAAAATCTTTTTTGTTACAGAATATGGAGAATAAAAAAGAGGTTCTATTTTAGATATTTAAAAGTTTCCTCCAGCTTATACTTGGGACTTCTTTTAAGAAAATCATTGAAAAATGCAGTATGAGTTCCTCCCATCAGTATAAATATTCGGTCATTTTTGTCAACAGGGATCTGATTCAGATTAGAAAACATCACAAGATTACGATGATAGAATTTTGAAGCTTCATCGGCGCCTTCAGATTTTCCTCTAGTGGAAACATACGTGAGAATATCTGCATTGATGTTGATGAGGCTTTCAAGATATTGAGGATGATTGTTTAGTTTAAATAATTCATAAAAAGATATTCCTTGTTCAGGATTTATTTTTTCGTTTTCGTCTAATAGTTTCCAGTATTCTGCTGTAGTTTTTTTATCAACTTTATCAGGAACAAAATATTCGATTCTATAGTTGTAGCTTTCCTTATAATCAATTCCATAAATTTTTTTTGCCCCGCTTAATCTGCCCACCTCATACGCTAAAAGTTCTATTTCATCAGGATTTTCAAATATTAACTTTGGGTTTTGAACGTATTGTTGATAATTTATATTTCTTATACTATCATTCTTAGGCAGATTTTCAATGATAATTATAGTTGGCTTGAACTCAGCTAAAAGTCTTGCAACTTTTTTTACTTCATTTTGGTTTTGAATATTGTGTTCGTCAAATACCGTACTTACTGCATCTGAAGTTTGCCCCATGTGAAAAGTAGCAATATTCAGAACAGGAACGGCATCGTCAAATTTTGTTTTATAAATACTAGTTTTATCGTAAGATTTTTTTTGTGCAAAAAATTTTCCGGCTAATAAAGTTAACAGTAAAATAAGGAGTTGTTTGAAGTTCATTTTTTTATTTTTTTATTGTTGAACTCAAAATTAGCGGTTGATGAAATTTTATAAAACAGCGTTTAGATAAACGGTAATCTAACTCTGCTTAAATCCATTTCATCTGAAATATAAGTATGTTTGTCGAAAAATAGTTTCCCGGTATTGTTGATACTTATAATTTTACAACCTGAGATAAAAAGAACATGAAAGTTAATAAATTTGTTTATCTGCATATCTTTTTCTGGCTGATTTACCTCGTTGGCTCAATTATAATTCCGGCAATTGCCTATGGTTTAGAGTCTGTTCTTCTGGATGTTACCTTCTTTTTGGCAAGCTTTATCTGTTTTTACGTTAATTATTTTTTTATCGTTCCTGCATTTTTTAATGCAGATAAAATCTATCGCTCGATCTTTGCTTTTTTTATCAGTGTAAGCTGTTTTGTGGCAGTACGCTATTTTATTGAGCAGTTAGCATTTCCTTTTCTTTTTAATATCATTAATTATCCAAAAGGGACTAATTTTTTTTATTATTTTTTTGATAATGTTTTTTACAGCAGCACTACCATTTTTATCAGTACGGCGTTCTGGTTCTTTAAATATTTCATTCAAACAGAAAAAGAAAAAACCAAATTGATTGAAGCGAGGAAAAATGCCGAATTACAAGCCTTAAAAACACAGATTAATCCTCATTTTATCTTTAATTCTTTGAATAATATTTACTCATTAGTGTATCAAAACTCAGACAAATCTTTACCCGCAATTGAGGAATTGGGACGTTTATTAAGGTACAGCACTAAGGATCTGGAAAAAGACTGGATCAGTCTGGATAAAGAAATTGGCTATCTCGACAGTTTGATTGAGCTGGAAAAGCTGAGGCTTAAAAATCCCGAATTATTGGTCATTGAAAAAAATATCAATCATCCAAAATTGAATATTTCGCCGATGATCCTGATTCCTTTTGTTGAAAATGCTTTTAAACATGGAGATTTTAGAGAAAAAGGATTTAATATGAAAATTTCAGATGAAAATAAAATTCTGCATTTTTACCTTATGAATTTTAAAAAAAAGCAATTGAAAGACTCTGCTTCAGGTATCGGAATTGAAAATGTCAGAAAAAGACTTGAGATTTTGTATACTAAACAATATGAATTGAATATTCTGGAAACTGAAACTGATTTTACGGTTGACTTGAAAATTAATTTAAAAAATGAATACCATTAAATGCATTATTGTAGATGATGAGCCATTGGCGGTTTCGTTGCTGGAAAGTTACGTGCAGAAAGTGCCTTTTTTAGAACTGGTTTTTTCTGCTGAAAATCCGATTGAGGCTTTAGAGTATATTCAGAATCATCAATCTGATCTGGTTTTTCTGGATATTCAGATGCCGGAACTTACAGGAATCAATTTTATGAAAATACTGGGAGATCAACAAAAATATATTTTAACGACAGCTTATTCAGAATATGCTTTGGAAGGGTATGATCATAATGTTGTAGATTATCTTTTGAAACCGATTTCTTTTGAAAGATTTTCGAAAAGTGTATTGAAAGCTCATGAACGATTTTCGATTAATGAAAATAAAGAGGAATTTTATTTTTTTGTAAAATCTTCAGGACAGCAGCATAAAATTATTTTCGAAGATATTCTGTATGTGGAGAGTATAAAAGATTACGTAAACATCAAAACTGAAACTCAGGAATATATTATTTTGGATACACTGAAATCTATGGAACTTCAGCTTCCGGAACATTTTGTGAGAATTCATAAATCTTTTATTATTAACCTGAATCATATTAAAAGCTTACGTACAAGAAAAGTCACCTTAATATCCGAGCATGAAATCCCAATAGGCGAGAGTTATAGAATGAATTTTCTGAATAAAATAAAATAAAAGCAGCTTCCGGAGAAGCTGCTTTCTTATGGTTAATACCAACCTGAAAATTTAATTAATTTTCCTGTTGTTTGATTAGATTCAGGGCAGATCCTGCTTTGAACCACTCAATCTGCTGATTGTTGTAGGTATGGTTTGCTATAACGATGTCTTTAGTTCCGTCTGTATGAATAAACTCTAAAGTTAGTTGTTTTCCCGGAGCAAAGTCCTCGAGATCAAGGAAGTTTACAATATCGTCTTCCTGGATTTTGTCATAATCTGATTCATTATCAAATGTTAATCCAAGCATACCTTGTTTTTTAAGGTTGGTTTCATGGATTCTTGCAAAAGATTTTACCAAAACAGCTTTTACGCCCAAATGTCTTGGTTCCATCGCAGCGTGCTCTCTGGAAGAACCTTCACCGTAATTTTGGTCTCCAACAACAATAGACGGGATCCCTGCAGCTTTGTAAGCTCTTTGTACAGCAGGAACTTCACCATAAGAACCATCTAGCTGGTTCTTAACCTTGTTGGTTTCCATATTATATGCATTTACAGCTCCGATCAGCATATTATTTGAAATGTTATCCAAATGACCTCTATATTTCAGCCATGGTCCCGCCATAGAAATATGGTCGGTTGTACATTTTCCGAAAGCTTTAATCAAAACTCTTGCACCGGTAATATTTTGACCATCCCAAGCCGGAAATTCTTCTAACAGCTGAAGCCTGTCAGAATTAGGATCTACTGCGACCTCAACTTTAGAGCCATCTTCTGACGGAGCCTGATAACCGTTATCTTCCACGGCAAACCCTCTGGCTGGTAATTCAGAACCTTTTGGTTCGTTTAATTTTATCTGTTCACCCGCTTCGTTAGTCAAAGTATCTGTGATAGGGTTAAAATCCAGTCTACCTGAAATTGCAACAGCAGCCACCATTTCTGGTGAAGCTACGAAAGCGTGGGTATTAGGATTTCCATCTGCTCTCTTAGCAAAGTTTCTGTTAAAAGAATGAATGATGGAGTTCTTTTCACCTTTCTCAGCACCTTCTCTGTCCCATTGTCCGATACAAGGTCCACAAGCATTGGTAAAAATTCTTGCATTTTCAAACTTTCTGAATGAGTCTAAGAATCCGTCTCTTTCTGCAGTAAATTTTACCTGCTCAGAACCAGGATTTATTCCCAAGATAGCTTTAGGTTTTACTCCTTTTGCAACTGCATCTTCTACAATAGAAGCTGCTCTGGATAAATCTTCATAAGATGAATTGGTACAAGAACCAATTAAAGCCCATTCTACTTCAATAGGCCATCCGTTGGCTTCAGCTTTTGCTTTGAATTCGGCTACTGGAGTTGCCAAATCCGGTGTAAAAGGACCATTAAGATGAGGAGTTAATTTAGAAAGGTTAATTTCAATCAGCTGATCAAAATATTGTTCAGGATTTGCGTATACTTCAGGATCGCCAGTCAGATGCTCTGCAATCTGATCTGCCGCATCAACAATGTCCTGTCTTCCGGTTGCTGCCAAATATCTTCTCATGGAATCATCATATCCGAAAGTAGAAGTGGTAGCTCCTATTTCAGCACCCATGTTACAGATCGTCCCTTTTCCGGTTGCCGAAAGAGATTCTGCTCCTTCACCGAAATATTCTACGATGCAGCCTGTTCCTCCTTTTACGGTAAGAATTCCTGCCACTTTTAGAATAACATCTTTTGCGGAAGTCCATCCGTTCATTTTACCGGTTAGTTTTACTCCGATCAATTTAGGCATTTTCAGTTCCCATGGCATTCCTGCCATTACATCAACTGCATCTGCACCGCCGACTCCGATGGCAACCATTCCCAATCCACCTGCATTTACGGTATGAGAGTCAGTTCCGATCATCATTCCGCCCGGAAATGCATAATTTTCAAGAACAACCTGATGAATGATTCCTGCTCCCGGTTTCCAGAAACCAATTCCGTATTTGTCACAAACTGAACTTAAAAAATTGAAAACTTCTGAATTTTTGTTGATGCCTTCCTGCAAATCTGCTTCTGCGCCAACTCTTGCCTGAATAAGGTGATCTGCATGAGCTGTAGAAGGAACTGCAACTTTAGCTTTACCAGCCTGCATAAACTGTAAAAGAGCCATTTGTGCCGTAGCATCCTGCATCGCCACTCTATCCGGAGCGAAATCTACATAAGAATTTCCTCTTTCATGTTCTTCGGTGGCACTGCCTTCCCAAAGATGGGTGTAAAGAATTTTTTCTGAAAGTGTCAATGGCTTTCCTGTAATTTGTCTTGCTGCTGCAATTCTTTCAGGGTAGCGTTCGTACACTTTTCTGATCATGTCAATGTCGAAAGTCATATCTGTTGTAATTTTTCTCTTTAATTAAATTCTGCTGTAGGTTTTATAAACAAAAACAGAAATTCTCGTCATTATTCATCAAATTCCGTTCCTCAGGAATAAAATATTGATAAATATAATGAATGACAAAGATTATTTATAGTGATCAAGTTAAGGAAAAATAAAATTTTAGTCGTTGATTTACATCAAAATAATTAATATTATTGTTAAATAGAAATGTTCTAAACAAGAAAAAACAAAAGATTCTAATCCTTAGACTAAAATCTTTTTGTTTTTAATGAAAAGTCTTTTTGACCTTAACTCAAAATTTATTAATGACCAACAGCTACCAATTCTTTGATTGGAGGCACAAATGTAGTCAGGTTAATTCCTTCTACAGCAGCCTTATATTCTTCGATATTAGGAATTCTTCCCATAATAGCAGATAATACGACTACCGGAGTTGATGCCAATAGAGATTCTCCTTTTTTACGCTCTGAATCTTCTACGACTCTTCCCTGGAAAAGACGGGTAGAAGTTGCTAAAACTGTATCTCCTTTTGCCGCTTTTTCCTGATTCCCCATACAAAGGTTACAACCTGGTCTTTCAAGATACATCATGTTTTTATATTCCACACGTGCTTCACCTTTTGGAGCGGTGTCGTCAAACTCAAAACCGGAATATTTTTCCAAAAATTCCCAGTCGCCCTCTGCTTTTAATTCATCAATAATGTTATAAGTTGGAGCGGCAACAACAAGAGGAGCTTTAAACTCAACAGTTCCGTTTTGTTTTTCAATATTTTTAAGCATTTGAGAAACAATTTTCAAGTCTCCTTTGTGAACCATGCAAGAGCCTACGAAACCAAGATCAACTTTTTTCTCACCTCCGTAATAAGTAAGATCTCTTATGGTGTCGTGAGTATATCTTTTAGAAACATCTTCATTGTTTACATCCGGATCAGCAATCATTGGCTCTGCAATCGCATCAAGATCTACAACGACTTCAGCGTAATATTTTGCATTAGCATCCGGAGTCAATGCTGGTTTTTCACCAGATTTAATTTCAGTAATTCTCTTATTTGCTTTGTTGATTAATCCCTGAAGCACCTGATTATGATTGTCCATTCCTTTATCAATCATGATCTGGATTCTGGATTTTGCAATTTCTAAAGATTCTATCAAAGTATCATCCTGAGAAATACAGATAGATGCCTTAGCTTTCATTTCGGCAGTCCAGTCTGTAAATGTAAATGCCTGATCTGCAGGAAGGGTACCGATGTGAACTTCAATAATTCTGCCTTGGAAAACATTTTCTCCACCAAATTGTTTCAGCATTTGAGCCTGAGTTGCATGAACAACATCACGGAAATCCATGTGTTCTTTCATATCGCCTTTGAAGGTAACTTTTACGGACTCAGGAATTGGCATTGATGCTTCACCTGTTGCTAATGCCAAAGCTACCGTTCCGGAATCAGCTCCGAAAGCAACTCCTTTAGACATTCTCGTGTGAGAGTCACCACCGATGATGATTGCCCACTCGTCTATGGTAATATCATTCAGAACTTTGTGGATAACGTCTGTCATTGCATGATATTCACCTTTCGGGTCACGAGCGGTAATCAAACCGAAATCGTTCATAAATTTCATTAGCTTAGGAATATTTGCCTGAGCTTTTTTGTCCCAAACTGAAGCCGTGTGACAGCCCGACTGATAAGCTCCGTCAACAATTGGAGAAATAACAGTTGCTGCCATTGATTCTAACTCCTGCGCTGTCATCAAACCTGTAGTATCTTGAGAACCAACAATGTTAACCTCTACACGTACATCAGAACCAGCATGTAAAACTTTCCCGGGAGCTAAGCCAACTGCATTTCTGTTGAAGATTTTTTCTACTGCAGTAAGACCCTGTCCTTCGATAGAAACTTCTTTTGAAGGAGCAAAAACCATCGGGATTTCAACGCCTAAAATTTGTGCTGCAATAGTCTGGATTTTTTTACCGAAAACAATTGCATAAGAGCCTCCCGCTTTGATAAATTCCATTTTTTGGGGAGTGAAAGATTTACTAAGATCAATCAGTTCTATGTCTCCGTTATATAATTTTTTCTTTTTTGTATTGATGGTCAATACAGTTCCTGTTGCTACTGAGTAAGCCTGCTCAAGAACAACCTCACCGTTTTCGTTTCGTACAGGATCTCTGTTTTCATCTACTTTTTTTACCCAGTTTTTAAGGTCAATACCAATTCCTCCTGTTACATCCACCGTTGTAAGGAAGATGGGTGAAATACCGTTTGTTCCGCCAACAATAGGCGCAATATTAACAAATGGAATATACGGACTTGCAGGTTTTCCTGTCCACAGAGCCACATTGTTTACTCCTGACATTCTGGATGAACCCACCCCCATGGTTCCTTTTTCTGCAATCAGCATTACACTTGCATCAGGATGCTGAGCCTGCAAAGCTTTGATTTCTGCCTGAGCTTCAGGAGTGATCATGCATTTACCATGCAGCTCTCGGTCTGATCTGGAGTGTGCCTGGTTTCCCGGAGATAATAAATCTGTAGAGATGTCTCCTTCACCGGCAATAAAAGTAACTACTTTAATTTCTTCCGGAACTTCGGGTAGTTTGGTGAAAAATTCTGCTTTTACGTAGCTTTCCAGAATATCTCTGGCGATTGGATTATTATTTTTAAAAGCTTCTCTTAAACGATCTGTGTCTGCATCATAAAGAAAAACCTGTGTTTTAAGAACTTCAGCTGCCTGTTTTGCAATTTCTTCATTATGTCCTAATGCGAGATCAAGCAAGACCTCAATAGAAGGACCGCCTTTCATATGAGATAAAAGTTCAAAAGCAAAAGCAGGGGTAATCTCTTCTATAATAGATTCTCCAAGAATAATTTCTTTTAAAAATTTCGCTTTAGCACCGGCTGCACTTGTTGTCCCGGGTAAAATGTTATAAATAAAAAAATTAAGCGACTCAGCTCTGTTTTCGTTTGTCTGATCTTTAATCTGTGTAATAATTTCGCTTAATAGTTCAGCACTGTCAATTGGTTTCGGATGCAGTCCCTGAATTTTTCTTTCTTCAATCTCCTGGAGATAATCCTGATAAATACTCATATTCTCTTTTCTTTTTTATAAATCAGATAATGCTTTATAGTTATTAAATACATTATCTACATTTTTAAATAAACAAGAATGTTTTCTGCAGAATCAAGTAAAAGTTATTTTCTGCTAAAAATTCTTTGCGACAGTGTTTCAGAATGCTTTTTTGATTGTTCTTTGATCAATAATTTATTCTGATGTTCACTATAACCAGATATTTAAAAATGATCCCAAAATTACGAAAAATTAGAATTTTGTAAGAATTAAATTATTTAGATTGTTTATAAATATGAAATTTTTATTTTATATTTTTGGCAAAAAATAATAATGAAGGTGGTGAAAAAAATTAAAATTTTAGTTCTCGTTTTGTTTTCGGCAATAGCTTTTTGTCAAGGGAAGCAACCTAAGAAAAAGATAATAAGAAAGGCAAACGGACATCATAACACAGTGGCTTCAGTCAAAAAAAACATTAGTCTTCCTGTTGTAAATGAAAATATTCCATTATTAATTCCCAAAAAGATAAACGGAAAGTTTGGGTTTGTCAATCAAAAAGGGAAATTTGTAATTGCTCCTGAGTATGATCTTGTCATGTTTTTTGGGGAAGACTGCAATCTTTTAAACTCATCAAACGAAAAGATAAAACACTTTGGCAACAATCTTTATGCAACTGTAGAGAAAAACGGGGTTGCTTTCAGGATCAATAACGCCGGAAAACGTGTTTATCAGTACAGGAATGATGATTTAGGCAGATGTAAATCAGGGATGAACAAAGCTTTATTTCATGCTTATATTCTCAATGGAAAATATGGTGTCATTGAAGATGCTAAATTTAAAAACCCTTCAGATCATTCTCAATTTACTATTTTTCCGAAATATCAATATTTATATGTTCTGGAAGGAGATGATATCGCAAACCCTATGATTATTGCAACCCATAATGATAAATTTGGAGTGATTGATGTAGACAATAAAATTGTAATTCCGTTTGAATATTCAGATATAAAAAGAAATTACAGCTGGAAACTGGGCAAAATGTTTGAAGTAACCAAAGACGATAAAAATTATTATTTCATTGATTCGTACAACCGGTCATACTGATAAAAAAATTATTTTAATTTAATGATAAAAAGTTGTACTTTTGCCGCTGAAATAAAGGGGTGCTCCTGTCGGGGCTGAGATTATACCCAATGAACCTGGAACAGATAATGCTGTTTAGGGAACTTTGTAAGTGTACCAATCTATTAATGTATCAGTTTATCAATGTTTCGGCATTGCTGCATTGTTAGATTTTTAAATTGCTACATTTTTTTAATCGCCCCTTTTATTCCATTAAATTTTAAAAATTTATAAGAATGAAAGGATTATTTTTTTTAGGGCTTACCGCAGGCTCACTGAGTTTTTTACAGGCTCAGAATTCAGACTCTCTTACGATAAGAGAAATCGAAACCGTCAGTTTTACTAAAAGACTACCCGTTGCAAAAGAGATTATCAATGTTCAGAAAGATTTGGACAGCAGAAATCTGGGGCAGGATCTGCCGATTCTTCTCAAAAATCAGACTTCCATTATTTCAACATCAGATGCAGGAAATGGAGTAGGGTATACCGGTTTCAGGATTCGTGGTGTGGCAGGAAGAGGGATAAATGTTATGATGAATGGCGTTCCGTTTAATGATTCCGAAAGTCAGGGATCTTTTTTTGTGAATGTTCCGGATCTTACCAGCTCAGCTTCGCAGATCGTCATTCAGCGGGGGGTAGGAACCTCCAATAATGGAGTTTCCGCATTTGGAGCCAGCATCAATGTAATTTCAAAGGAACCGGAAGAAAAGTTTTATTTTAAAACGGATGACAGCTACGGTTCTTTTAATACCTACAAATATTCAGCGGAAATAGGCTCCGGGAAATTCTGGAAAGACCGTTTATCGGTTATGGGAAGATATTCTCATATTCATTCTGACGGGTATATCGACAGAGCATTTTCAGATCTGCATTCGTACAACTTTACCGCTTTATTTGAGGAAGGAAAAACTAAACTTCGTCTGATGGCATTTGGAGGGAAGGAAAAAACGTATCAGGCTTGGAACGGAGTCGACAGAAAGACATGGGAAGCCAATCCGAGATATAATTTTTCTGGAGCAATTTATGATGCAAACTGGGAAAACATTATAGGATTTTATGATAATGAAACAGATAATTACAGACAAAATCATTATCAGCTTTTATGGGAACAGGGACTGAACGAACGATGGAATCTTGAAACAACACTTCATTATACCAAAGGAAGAGGCTATTATGAAAATTACAAACAGGGAGATCCTTATGCAAGATATAATCTGCCTGATATTAACGGCGAAGAATATTCAGATTTTATCAGAAAAAAATGGCTGAATAATGATTTTTATGGTGTAGTATCTACCTTGTACGGAAAATTTGATAATCTGGATCTGAATTTTGGTGTTGTTGGAAATCAATACTACGGAAGGCATTACGGAAATGTGAGAGATGTTTTCGTTTCTCAGATAGAGCAGCATGAGTACTACCGAAACCGTTCGGTGAAGAATGAAGTTGCCGGATTTGCTAAGGCTTTAGTGAAAATCAATGATTTTGAACTTTTTGGAGATCTACAGCTTAGGAATATTGATTATGATACCAAAATTCTTTTGCAGGGTGACGGCGAAGGTGCAGATTTGAAAAGAAACTGGCTTTTCTTTAATCCCAAAGCCGGAGTAAATTACAGATTAAATAATGGGAAAGTGTTTCTTTCTTATGCTCATGCACAGCGCGAACCCAATCGTGATGACCTCTTTTCCAATAATGACGTGAAAGCTGAGAAACTTCACGATTTTGAAGCCGGAATTGAAAAGCGTTTCGGGGTGGTTGAATTAACTGCCAATCTTTATTATATGTATTATATTAATCAGCTGGTGTTAAACGGGCAGATTAGTAGTATCGGAGAATTCATCAGAACCAATTCAGGAAAAAGCTACCGAAGAGGAATTGAGGTTGGAGCTTTGGCAAAATTAGGAAAGCAATGGGAGATATCCGGTAATGTAAGTTTAAGTCAGAACAGAAACTTGGAGTTCCGTATAGAAAATGAAAACGGAATAAATAATTTAGGAAATACAGAGATCTCGTTTTCTCCCAATGTTATTACCAATCTAAGTCTGAAATATAATCCGACTAAAAATTTCCAGTTTGCACTGATCAATCAATATGTAGGAAAACAATATCT
Source organism: Chryseobacterium echinoideorum (assembly GCF_007474535.1). Lineage (GTDB taxonomy): Bacteria > Bacteroidota > Bacteroidia > Flavobacteriales > Weeksellaceae > Chryseobacterium > Chryseobacterium echinoideorum. Next base: position 243,690 of record NZ_VKNW01000002.1, read on the forward strand.
TGATAATACAGAAACTGCTGATTTACAATTGAAAGACTACCTTCTTACTGATTTTAATGCACAATATCAGTTTAAGATCAATAAGCATGATGTTGCGTTGAAACTTTTGGTTAACAATATTTTTGATCAGAAGTATGTAAACAATGGTTATGTGTATGATGGACCAATTTACTTTGCTCAGGCAGGAATCAATTTCATGTTTGGAATCAGCTGGAAAATTCAATAACCAAATCGACACCATTTCACTACCTATATTATAAGTTAGTTACATTAATTTTTTTTAAAGACTGTTGAGGCAGTCTTTTTTTTGTTTAATAAGTTTAAAGCTATTGATTGAAATTATATGTTTTTCAGATCATTTTCTCAATATAATTAATGAATCAACTTGCACAGAAATCATTAAAAAAGTCACGAAAAAATCATAAATTTGCTGCCTAATGAATATTTCAGCATACATTTTAGAATATTTGAAGCAATTCGGAACGGTTGCTGTTCCGCAGTTTGGCGTATTCTCTCTGGAAAACACCAAAGCTGTTATCAATTCTGAAAACGGAAGTATTCTTCCGCCTTCAAGCAAAATTGCTTTTCAGCCGGATTATCAGGTTCAGAATGATGATTTTATCAGCTTTTTGAGCCGCCAGAAAGAGATTTCAAAAGCTTCGGCAGAAAGAGAACTGCATCTGCAGACTGATTTTTGGAAAAAAAGACTGCAGTCTGACAAAACTTTAGAAATTTCCGGTCTTGGAACTATTGTCATAGAAAACGGAAACACAACATTCAAAGGAAATCGTTTAGAATCAGACTATCCGGATTTTTATGGTTTGGAAGAAATCAGATTCTCAGATATTAACGACAAGCCTTCTGAAATTTCTGAAAAAACATCTGAGAAAGATTACCGATTCAATACATCGGTTTTATGGATATTCCTTTTCATTATTCCCGTTTTAGGAATATTGTATTTTGCTTATACACAACAGGAATTGCTTTTCGGAAAAAAATCTTTAGATGACGTTTCTGTGCAGACAAAAACACAGCGGATTGAGAAAAAAGCTCCTGTAACAATAGACTCTGCCCAGATCAGACGACAAGATTCTATACAGGCTTTTAAAGCAGATTCACTTAAGCAGGACTCTATTAGAAAAAGGTCTGCTAAAAACTGGAGACCCACTTCATATAAAAGAAAATCACGATGGCAAAAATAAAAAAAGCGTCAGAATCTCTCACGGTAATGACGAATATCGTTCTTCCGAACGATACCAATCAGCTCAGAAACCTTTTCGGTGGAGAGCTTTTGGCAAGAATGGACAGATGTGCTTCTATTTCTGCAACAAGGCATTGTGAAAGAAGAGTTGTGACAGCCTCTGTAAACCATGTTTCATTTGATCACCCTATTCCAGAAGGCGGAATTGTGGTAATGGAATCTAAAGTTTCACGCGCATTTTCAACATCTATGGAAATTTACGTGGATGTCTGGTTGGATGATCCTATCAATCACAAAAAGATTCAGACGAATAAGGGGATTTATACTTTCGTAGCAGTTGATGAATTCAACAGACCTATACCTATTCCCGAAATGGAACCGGAAACAGAGCTGGAAAAAGAAAGATATGCAGCCGCTCTAAGAAGAAAAGAGCTTTCTCTGATTCTTTCCGGAAGAATGAAGCCCGCAGATTCTGTAGAACTGAAAAAGCTTTTCCAGGAGTCGCAGGAAAAATAATTGTGAAATATCCCAAAGTATATGAGTCAAAAAATTGCCATAACAGGAATGGGCATCATTTCCGCCATCGGGAACAATGTAGAGGAAAATTTGAGTTCTCTGAAATCCGGAATACATGGAATTTCAGACATTAACTTGTTTGAGACTCGTCATTCCGGAAAGATTAAAACCGGCGAAATCAAATTGTCTAATGAAGAACTTGTACAAAAACTTCAATTGAATGAAGACAATAAGGCGACAAGAACCTCTTTATTGGGAATGGTTGCGGCTAAAGAAGCCGTAGAAAGTGCCGGAATTTCGGATATCAATGAATATAAAACGGGACTGATCTCCTCAACCAGCGTTGGCGGAATGGATGTTACCGAAAAATATTTCTACTCCTACGAAGACTTTCCTGAAAAGCAAAAATACATTGACGCTCACGACGCGGGAAATTCATCATTGCTGATCGCAGATTATTTGAGGTTAAAAGGTATGGTTTCAACGATCAGTACAGCCTGTTCGTCTGCAGCCAATGCGATTATGATGGGGGCAAAACTGATTAAAAATGGCGTTTTAGATCGTGTAATTGTTGGTGGAACAGATTCTCTTTCAAAATTTACGTTGAATGGTTTCAATACCTTAATGATTCTTACGGATTCTTACAATACACCTTTTGACAACGACAGAAAAGGTCTTAATTTAGGTGAAGCAGCCGCTTTCATTGTTTTGGAATCTGATGAAATCGTAAAAAAGGAAAATAAAAAAGTCTTAGGTTACCTTTCAGGATACGGAAATGCCAATGATGCGCATCACCAAACTGCTTCTTCGGAAAACGGACAAGGCGCATTTTTAGCGATGGAAAAAGCATTGAAAGTCTCAGGTTTAGATAAAGAAAATATTGATTACATTAATGTTCACGGAACGGCAACACCAAATAATGATTTATCCGAAGGAATTGCAATGATCCGCATTTTTGGAGAAAATCAGGTTCCGGAATTCAGTTCTACGAAAGCGTTTACAGGTCATACTTTGGCAGCAGCGGCAGGAATTGAAGCGGTGTATTCGTTATTAGCTATTCAAAATAATATCATTTTTCCTAATCTGAACTTTAAAACAAAAATGTCAGAATTTGATTTGACACCTGTAACTGAACTCAAAGAGAAAAATATCAACCATGTTCTTTCCAATTCGTTTGGTTTTGGAGGAAACTGTTCAACTTTAATTTTCTCAAAATCATGAGTGCCGTTTACATCAACAGTGCAGCCTGTATTTCAGCTCAGGACACTTTAAATGAAAATTTTTTCCAGAATCTCAAACCTGAAAATTCAACTCAGGTGTTAAAAGCGATCGAACCCAATTATAAAGAATTTATTCAGCCTGCAGCAAGCAGGAGAATGTCTAAAACAGTAAAAATGAGTTCTGTAGCTTCACAATATGCTTTAAAAGAAGCCGGAATCGAAAATCCCGATGCTATTATTGTTGGAACCGGAATGGGCTGTTCCCAGGATTCTGAAAAATTTCTGAAAAACGTATTGGATAATCATGAAGAGTTCCTGACTCCGACGTTTTTTATTCAATCGACACACAATACAGTTGCGGGACAAATTGCTTTAGGGCTTCAATGCCATGCTTACAATTTCACTTATGTAAATACTTCTTCATCGCTGGAATTTTCATTTCTGGATGCAAAATTGCAGATCAATGACGGCGAAGCTTCAACTATTTTGGTAGGCTCAACAGACGAGCAAACTGCCCGAACCATGGAATTGTATACATTAAACAAGACCATTAAAAAAGAAGAAAATCTTCCGGTTGATTATTTGAATTCTAAAACTGATGGTGTAATCTGGGGTGAAGGTTCAAGCTTTTTCGTTTTAGGAAAAGATAAAACAGAAAACTCTTATGCTCAATTGAAAGATATTCAAATCAGCAGCAGATTAGATTTAGAAGAAACTCAACAATTTATTGAAGAATTTTTGGCTAAAAATAATTTGACGAATGACGATATTGATGCAGTGATTTTAGGGTTTAGCGGAGATTTCAAATCGGATGTTTATTATAAAAATGCTTTGACATTGTTTCCCAATACTTCACTGCTATATTATAAACATTTGAGTGGAGAATTCAATACTGCGAGTGGATTTTCAACATTTATGGCTTGTCATATTTTAAAGAATCAGCAAATTCCTGAAGTGATGATGATCAATGATTTGAAAAAAGCAGAGATTAAAAACATTCTGCTTTATAATCATCTTGGAGGGAATGACCATAGCTTGGTTTTGTTGGGGAAAGTCTAGTTTTTAACGCAAGTTTTGTCTTTCTGACGAAGGAAGAATCTCTGTTTTTTTATTTTAGATTCTTCATTTCGCTTCGCTACATTCACAATGACATTGCGAATACAAATTGTAGATATTTTAAACCAAAACTCAAGAACAATAAAAAAGATGAAACATTATTCATTTATCCTTTTTTATCTTTTCTGTAACGTTTTTATTTATGCGTTTCAAGGGACTTTTTGGGTGTATTTGTTTTGTTTTCTGATGTTTTCTGCGATTGTAGTTTGGGGTTCTTTTGATATTGGATTGGGATATTTTGTCAACAGCATTACTCATAAAAATACGAAAACAAGAGAGGTTGCCTTAACTTTTGATGACGGACCCACAGAATTTACGCCGAAGTTTTTGGATCTTCTGAAAGAGAATAATATAAAAGCAACGTTTTTCTGCATCGGGAAACAGATTGAAAAATATCCTGAAACGTTTCAAAGAATTATTGCTGAAGGTCATTCAATTGGAAATCATACGTATTTCCATTCCGACAATACCGGATTTTTATCGACTAAAAAAATGATTGAAGAAATCGAAAAATGTGATGATGTCATGTTGAAAATCGGTAATTTAAAGACTCATTTATATCGACCACCTTTCGGAGTTACCAATCCGAATATTGCTAAAGCGATTAAAAAAACTCACAAGAAAAGCATCGGCTGGAATGTGCGTTCATTAGATACGATTACAGAAGATGAGAAAAAAATTTACCATAAAGTTATCAAAGGATTAAAAAAAGGAAGTATCATTCTTCTCCACGACACTTCAGAGAAAACGTACAATGTTTTGGTAGATTTATTGCTATTTTTGAAGCGTGAAAATTATTCAACCTTCACAATCAATTCAATGAATAAGTCTAAAAATAATGGTTAAAAATATAGCTTTCATCGCCTATTTATTAGTTTCAAGCTTCTTTTTTGCACAAAATACAGCAATGTCTGGAGCTGAAGCTAAAGTTTTTGTTTCCAAAGTTTCATCAGAAACCAAAAAGATAAAAACATTACAAAGTGATTTTACCCAAACCAAGAAGATGGATTTTTTGGATAGAAGCATCATTACTCACGGAAAAATGTCTTTGAAATCTCCAAATATACTGAGCTGGAAGTACACAAAACCTTATCAGTACAGTATTGTTTTCAAGGATAATAAGATTTTTATTAATGATCAAGGGAAAAAATCTTCGGTTGATGCCAAGAGTAAAACTTTTGAGAAAATCAATAAACTGATTGTAGGAAGCTCAAATGGACAAATGTTCAAAGATCCGGAATTTACTGTCAGTTATTTCAAAAATGCGAATTACAACATTGCGAAATTTACTCCGAAGTCTGCGCAGCTCTTGAAATATATTAAGCAAATTGAGCTGCACTTTCCTAAAGACGAATCAACCGTTTCTCAGGTCAATATGACGGAAGCTTCTGGTGATACAACGAATATTGTTTTCAAAAATACCAAGATCAATGCGCCGATTGCTGCTTCGGAGTTCAGTTTATAGTCTGATTTTCTTAGGCTTTATGTCCTGCAAAACATACGAATTGACAGGCGTGAAACCTGTTATGAATTCGGAAAAAACAGTCGAAAATCTCTATTTTTCTTCCACTGCAGATTATGTTTACAAATGTCAGATGGATATTTATAACAATCACATCAGTGGCATTGTAATCATCAAAAAAATTAACGAGAAGACACATCGTGTTGCTATGACTTCGGATTTCGGAAATAAATTAATTGATTTTGAAATTTCTGATAATGATTTTAAACTTAATTATGTTCTTCCCGATCTGGATAAAAAAATGGTGATTAATTTCCTGAGAAATGATTTTCAGAGATTATTGAAAAGGGAATATCCTGTCTTAGATAGTTTTGAAGATGATAATTCAAAAATCTATCTTTCCAAAATTGATAACCAATCTTATTATTTATTTTATAACAAACACAACTCTTTGCTAAAAAAAGTTGTTTACACTAAGAATAACAAAGAAAAAATCAATTTTACTTTTGATGCGAAAAAACATATCTTCGCAGATAGTATTGATTTACAACACAAAGATTTCAATATCAAGATCAAACTATTTCAAATTACAGAAAACGAAACTGAATAAAATGCAGACCATACTTACAGATTTTTATACCTTAGATAGCTACGAACAGGCAGAAAACGGAAGTTTCCTTGCAAACATCAGACTAAATAAGGAGCACGATATTTTCAAGGGACATTTTCCGGGAAATCCTGTCACACCGGGAGTTTGTATGATGCAGATCGTAAAGGAGCTTACCGAAGAGTTTACGGGTAAAAAACTGTTTTTGAAATCTGCTTCCAATGTAAAGTTTATGGCAATCATCAATCCCTTTGAAACACCGGAACTGACGATTAATCTGGATATTAGTGAAAACGAAAATAGTATTAAAGTAAAAAACACCACCGCTTTTGGCGAGACTATTGCATTAAAAATGTCTGTAAATTATACCCAAATATGAAGTTTTTAATTTCTTTATTTTCAATCGTATTGTTAATTTTTCAAAATGGTGATCTTGAAGCCTTGAGGAATGCTTATTCAAAAGCTAACTCGTCCAACGAAGGGGCAAAGAACTTCATTGAGCTTGCTGATAAGAAAAATTCTTCAGATCCTGTAATTTCTGCATACAAAGCGGCGGCACAAATTCTTGAGGCGAAAGTAACAACTGATAAGAATAAAAGAAAATCTTTTGTAAAAAAGGGTGCAACCTCGTTGGAATCTGTGATTAAAAATAATCCCAATAACGCAGAACTTCGGGTTATCAGAATGAGTGTGCAGGAAAATATTCCCAAAATTGTAGGCTATTCTAGAAACTTAAAGGAAGATAAAATTTTTATTATCAGCAACTATTCTAAGCAGAGTGCAGCTTTGAAAACGTATATCCGCAAATTTGCGATGCAGTCTAAAACCATGACGGCGGCAGAAAAAAATTCATTAAGATAATGACACTTTTTGAAGTTCGGAATGTAATTTATGAAAAAAAAATCTGCATTCTTGTACCTACTTACAATAATCATAAAACTTTAAAAAGAGTACTTGACGGTATATTGAATTATACCGAAAATATTATCGCCGTCAATGATGGCTCTACCGATTCTACCTTAGAAATTTTGGAAAGCTATTCTCAGATTTCAATCATTAATCTTCCTGAAAACAAGGGTAAGGGCAATGCGCTTAAAACCGGTTTCCGAAAAGCAATTGAACTGGGCTACCGTTATGCTATTACAATAGATTCTGATGGACAGCATTATGCGGATGATATTCCGGTTTTTGTTGAGGTTTTGCTTAAAGAAAAAGAAGATGTTTTATTAATCGGAAACCGCAATATGTCTCAGGACGGTATTCCTAAAAAAAGCAGCTTCGGAAATAAATTTTCTAATTTCTGGTTTTGGTTTGAGACGGGAATTAAACTTGAAGATACACAATCTGGTTACAGATTGTATCCTTTACATAAAATCCCTAAAAAATATTATACTCCTAAATTTGAATTTGAAATTGAAATCATTGTAAGAGCTGCCTGGAGGCATATTCCGGTAAAGAATGTTCCGGTGAAAGTGCTTTACGATCCTGCAGAAAGGGTTTCGCATTTCAGACCTTTCAGAGATTTTACGAGAATCAGCATTTTGAATACAATTTTGGTTGCCATTACCTTGGTTTACATCATTCCGAGAAATTTTGTCAATAATTTCAAAAAAAAAAGCTTTAAAAAATTCATCAAAGAAGATGTTCTGGAAAGTGACGGCAGCAACAGAATAAAGTCATTTTCAATTGCTTTAGGCGTGTTTATTGGTTTGACTCCTCTTTGGGGATTTCATACATTATTGGTCATATCGCTTTCAGTTTTATTTAAGCTCAATAAGGTTTTGGCGTTTATTGCTTCCAATGTGAGCCTGCCGCCGTTTATTCCGTTTATTATTGTTGCTTCTCTTATTTTGGGATCTCCTTTTGTAAGTGGAGACAGTGATCTTATCCATCAGGAATGGAATTTTGATCTGGTTAAAAACAATATTCTACAATATGCAATCGGAAGTTTTATTCTCGCTTGTATCATGTCGGTAATTTCGGGGGTTGCCGCTTTTTTATTTTTGAATAAAGTAAGTCCTGAAAATAAATAAAGATACTTTGTCACAAAAAAGCACTCATTACAGAGTGCTTTTTGTTTTATTTTTTGATGTATTCTTTCTGAACAATCGAAACAGCGGGGAAGTGGTCGCTGTATCCTCCGGTAAATCTGTCACCGTCCCAAGATCTGAAAGGGTAGCCTTTCCATTGTCCTTCTTTATTGATTAAATAAGATGGCGCATAAATCTCTGCCTTATAAATAGTATATGTTGGTGTAATTTTCTCGTCAGAATATAAGTTTTTAGAAACAATAATCTGATCAAACAAATTGGGTGAGTCTCTGTAAGCCAAAGAAGCAACACCGGCTTTGAATAGTTTATACATCAGATTGTAGTAAGGTGTTTTCTCAGATAATTCTGAAGGACTTGCCACTGCTCCCAAATGTTTTTTAAGACTCGGGCTTACCGGATCATCGTTAAAATCACCCATTGCAAACAATTTAATTCCAGGATTTTCTGATGAAATTTTATCCATCTCATTCTTCAAAACAGTAGCAGCAGCATTTCTTTTCGCTTGGGAAACCGCCTCACCACCTCTTCTAGAAGGCCAGTGATTCATAAAAACTGCAGTTTTTTCGCCATCCAGATAGCCAATTGCCACCAATACATCTCTTGTATATTCTCTTCTTCCTTCTTCGTTATAGATTTTTATTTCTTTGGTGTAAGAATCTTCCAGTACAAATCTGTTTTTCTGGTAAATCATGGCAATATCTATTCCTCTGGCATCATAAGAGTTATAGTGTACAATACCATAATTGCTCTTGGCTAATACGGGCTGCTTGATAAGGTCTTCAATTACCTGACGATTTTCTACTTCAATCAGTCCGCAGATTACCGGGTTGTCGTTGGTGTATTGTCTTCCCAGTTCGGAAATTACCTTTGCTTCGTTTGCCAGTTTTTGGTTATAGTATTTAGACCCCCATCTTTTGGGGCTGTTTGCTGTAAAATCATCTGCAAGAATCTGTTTTCTTACTACTTTTTTGCCCACAAGAAGCTCATTGCTCCATTCACCTTTGTAGTCTTCTGTTACTTCAAGGTACTTAAGAGAATCTACGGGAACGCTTCTGTGAAATTTAGGATTGGAAAAAGGTAGAGTACCGTCTATATAATCTGCAGAAACAATAGTGTCCCATAAGTTTTCAACATTCAGAAACCCAACAGCAGCTCTCTTCACTTGTTTTTGCTGGGAAAATCCTACTACAAAACTTAATATTGCAAAAATCGATAAGAATTTTTTCATGATATTTATTAAATTCAAAAAATTGAGGGGCTAAAATTACACATTTTTAAAATAAAAGAAGATTAAATTAACTTTAATAAACCTTTTTTTGATTTCAATCATAAAGGACATGTTTATTGGGATAATTATTGATTGTTAAGAACATTTAATAGAATAAAGCCTTAAAAATGTTTGAGTTAATGAAAATAATACTAAATTTGTTGCCCCTTAAATAAAGAAGGTGCTAAAATAAGTTTATTATGATTAAAAAACTATCCCTAATCTCTTTGTTTACTTTGCTTCCTGCATCGTATTACTATGCGCAAACTACTGTTTATGCGTATGTTAAAGGTCAGGACGGTAAACCTGTAGAGAGAGCAGAGGTTGATCTTGAACAATCTGTAAATGACGTTACCGCAGACAAAATTGGTTATTTTCAGTTTGTAGATTTAATGCCCGGACATTATCTTATTACAATTACAAAGCCAAACTTCGAATCGAAGACAGTAGAATTTGATGTTACTGCTAACGAAAAAAGAAAAGATTTAGGTGTAATTGTACTCAATAACAGCACAGGAAATGATGCCGGTGTTGTTGTGATTGATGATTCTCAGGGAGACTCAGAAGATGCAGGTTCTGCGATGCAGCCTACAGTAGGTCTTTTAAGTGCAGGAAGAGACGCATTTCAGAATGTCTCTGCATTTGAATTGGGGGCGTACTGGTTTAGACCGAGAGGAGTGGATAATCGTTTTGAAGATGTTTTGTTTAATGGAGTTTCTATGTCTAAAAACGATGACGGTAGAATAGACTTCAATAACTGGGGCGGTTTAAATGATGTTACAAGATATCCTTATGAAAATGCAGATAATATTACACCTTCTGAATATGCTTTTGGTAATTTAGGTGGAGTAGTATATTATAATACAAAAGCTTCTTCTTACAGAAAGCAAACTTCATTGGCATATTCTTTTACAAACAGAAGTTATTTGCATAGAGCCATGGCAACTTATTCTTCGGGAATGAGTAAAAATGGATGGGCATTTACATTCTCTGGCAGTAGAAGATGGGGAGACCGTGCAATTATTGATGGGGTTTATCAGGATGCTTATGCATACTTTGCTTCGGTTGAGAAAAAATTCAGTGAAAGACACTCTATCAACTTTACCGGTTTTGGTTCTCCTACATACAGGGCTTCAAATTCACCGAATACTCAGGAGGCTTATGATATCATGGGTAAAAATTATAACTCATATTGGGGATGGCAAGACGGTGAGAAGAGAAATTCAAGAATCAGAAAGGTTTTTGAGCCAATGTTTATGCTGACAGATTATCTGAAAATAGGTAAAAACTCAAACTGGACCAATACCGTTTCTTACCAAATCGGAAGCGATGCAAGAAGTAGATTAGACTGGTTCCACGCAGCTGACCCGAACCCAACTTATTACAGAAAACTTCCAAGCTACGGATTGTTATCAGCTGATGAATTCAGAGCTCAGGCACAAATCGACTGGAACAGTCTCTATCAGGCAAACTATCTTAACAATCAGAACATGGACGGTTCTAAAAGAGGAGCCGTTTATAGTATTGTTGAAGATGTAAATAAAGATAAAACATTCAACTTTGCGTCTCACTTTGATACCAGACTGAAAGACAATTGGAAATTAAATATCAATTTTAATTATCAAAATCTTAAATCTGATAATTTCAGAAGAGTTAAAGATCTTTTGGGTGCAGAATATGCATATAACTTGAATGCATTTAATAATGACGTAAAATATAATGTAGATGACGAAAATTACGAAGTAAGAGTGGGTGACAGAACTCAATACTCTTATGAATTTACAAGAAATCATTATTCTTTGAATGTATCTTCTGAAGTAGATTTCAGCAAATTTAACGTAGTAGCTTCAATTTTTGCATCTTACACAGATTCTCAGAGAGATGGGCACTTTAGAAGTGGTTTAGCAGCTTTTATGAATAATTCTAAAGGAAAAAGTGCTGTTTACGATGCGATGAATGGAGGTCTTAAAGGAAAATTAACGTATAAAATTAACGGTAAAAACTTTATCGTATATAACGGTGCATTCTTTAGTTTAGCTCCAACATTGAATGAGCTATTCATTAATCCTAGAGCTGTAGATTATTTAACTCCTGGTGTGAAAAGTCAAATCATCAATTCTAATGATCTGAGCTACATTATGAGAAGCCAAATTTTGAAATTAAGATTATCCGCTTTTTATACAACAATCAGCAATTCTACGGAAATATCAAGATATTATGCTGCAGTAAGCAACGAAACGGGCTCCGTAAATACTTTGATTAATGAAGCAATGACGGGTGTCGATAAAAAATATATGGGAGCCGAGCTTGGTTTTGATGTGAAAATTACACCAACTTTAAATGCAACCGGGGTAGCAAGTATTGGTGAATATACTTATACTAACCGTCCTGACGTATATTCTTTTGATGACTTAAATAATTTCAGAAGTTACGGAAAAGCTAATGTAAAAGATTATAAAGTTGCCGGAACTCCTCAGAAAGCTTTCTCTTTCGGGTTAAAGTATAATTCCCCTAAGTATTGGTGGATAGGTGCTTCTGCCAACTATTTGATGGATCAGTATCTGGATTTCTCAGCACTGAATAAGACTGCTGCAATGTATACAAACCCTGCAACTAATGACCCTTATGAGGGCGTTACTCCTGAGCTTATTCAGCAATTGACCAGACAAACCAAATTTGATGATCAGTTTATGCTAAATGCCAATGCAGGAAAATCTTTCCTGATTGGTAAATACAGAATGGGTATCAGTGTATCGGTGAATAATATTCTTAATAACAGAAATTATGTAACCGGAGGATTTGAACAAGGTAGATTAGCCAATTTTCCTGATGTTCTTGAGGAATCTCAAAGAGCAACACCTCATTTTGGTCCAAAACTTTGGTATGACAGAGGAACGACGTTCTTTACAAATGTTTATTTAAGATTCTAAAAAAGTAATAATGAAAAAATATAATTCAATTTTAAAGTATATTTTCGTTGTAATGGCAGCATTGTTTATTACGGGTTGTGTGCACGACGATAAATATGATGAGCCAAATCTTGATGGTTATCAGTGTGCAGATCTTACTGCTACAATGACATTGACTCAGCTAAGAGCAAAGTATACCAATACAGCATTTGTATTTCCTGATGATTCTAATGATATTGTAGAAGGGTATGTTTCTTCTACTGATGAAACAGGGAATATTTATAAGACGATTTACATTCAGGATAAGCCTGAAAATCCTACTCAGGGATTCGTAATCAGTGTAGATGCTGTGAGTACCTATACAAAATATCCTCAAGGTTCTAAAATTTATATTAAACTTGCCGGTTTAGCTTTAGGAACTTACGGAGGGGTTGTACAATTAGGTGTGAAAACAGGAGCAGAGACTTCGGCAGCTTCAGTATCAAGAATTCCCGAAAAACTCGTACCAGCAAAAATCTTCAGATCATGTACAGTAAGAGCGGAAATTATACCTAAAGTAATGACTTCATTACAGATGGTTTCTACAAACGATCAATATATCGGTTGTTTAATTCAGATGAATAATGCAGAGTTCGACAGCAGAGTTTTATGTACTAACTTTGCTCCAAACGGTGTTACTGTAGATAGAGTAATCAGAGATAATACCTCTACAACAGCCAGAGTGGTAAGAAACAGTGGCTATGCATCATTTGCCAATCAGATTCTTCCTTCAGGAAACGGTAAATTTGTGGGTATTTACAGTAAATTCAACAGTACTTACCAAATGTATATTAACAAGGTTACTGATCTTGAGATGAATAATTTCCCAAGATTAGATGGTATTGCATCTAACCCTTGCGAATACAGCGATAATGGTTTGACGCAGAAAACCGTTGCTGAGGTTAAGCAATTGGCATCCAGCCCTCTTACTTTAATTACAGGAGACTTTGTTTTAAAAGCAAAAGTGATTGCCAATGACAAAACAGGAAATCTATTCAAATATATTTATGTAGAAGACGCAACCGGAGGTATCAGAATCAATATTGATAAAAATGATATGCATAATGATCCTAGGTTTGTAGTTGGAAAAGAGGTTTACATTAAGCTTAAAGATCTTTATGTAGGAGCGGTTTCAGGTGAAATTCAGCTAGGATCTCCATTTGGTTTAATAGTTGGAAGAATTGCAGAAGCGGATGTTTACAAACACTTTTTCGATTCTAAAAAACAAATCACAGCAGTGATACCTACAGAAAGAACACTTTCTCAGATTACTATGGCTGATGTAGGAAGATGGATAAAAATTAAAGATCTTCAGTTCATAGATGGTGATTTAGGTAAAACTTATTCAGTAGGAACATCAGCCACCAACAGAACTTTAGAAGACTGCTCCGGAAATACTATTTTGCTGAGAACCAGCGGTCAGGCAGATTTTGGGACTAATGATAATCCGCTAAAACCAAGTTTTATAGAAGTTGAAGCAGGTAAAGGCGATGTATATGCTGTTTTAAGTGTATTCAACGGGACTTATCAGCTTTGGATTACAAAATTAAGCGATATAGATCTTGATGATCCTAGATGCGACGGTTCAGTCTATGTTCCGCTTCCTGTTTTGTACAGTGAGAATTTTGCTGCCGGAGGATTTAATGCAGACTGGACAAAAGTAAATGTTTCAGGAGCTCAGGAATGGAAAACTTCGAACCAGGGAAATGGAACTAATTACTATGCAGTAATGAACGGTTTTGAGGGAGGAAATAATGCAAACGAAGACTGGCTAATTTCAAAATCAGTAAGTTTGGTTGGAAAGACTAAAGCAGCAGTAAGTTTTACAAGTGATGTAAGATACAACGGAAATGCTTTACAGGTGTATGCAACAGAAAATTATACAGGTAATCCTTCTACAACAACTTGGGTACTTTTGCCGGCAACATTAGATACCAACAGCGGTGCCTTTGGTGACTGGGTAAGCTCAGGAAATGTAGACTTATCAGCATTTTTAGGTAAAAATGTGAGAATTGCATTCAAATATACATCAACAACTTCTGCCGCAGCAACGTGGGAAATTGACGATTTTAAAATTAAGGGACAATAACCTCTTTTAAATAGCTAAAAACTGAAGACGGGCAGAAATGTTCGTCTTCTTTTTATAGTGATGTGAAACATAAAAAGAGACCTCATATAAAATCAATCTGATGATGGTTTAAGGGAAAGCAAAAGCTCATTATCTGTCGTGAATTTGGTATCAATATTTTGGTGTTTGCCAAAAAAATAAAATAAAACTTACAAATATTTATATATTTGGTAAATAATATCGTTACTTACTCCTATTTATAAACTACAAAATATTGATGATCTTAGTTTGAAAGAATATCAATACTCACCAGCTTACAAAATAAAAATTTATAGAATAGCATTTGAATTTATAAATTATATTATAATGTTTCGCTTATCATTTATTTTGCTTTTTGTTCTGCAATTCATTTTTGCACAGGATAAGTCATATCCTGACATAGATAGTGCGTTGATGTTCAAGAATCATGAATTACAAAAAGAAGGGAAATTAAAAGAAGCAATTGCATTCAATTTTCAATTAATTGAAAAATCCCGTCAAAAGAATTATAAAAAAGGAATTGGATGGGGATATGTTAATATTGGTAATTTGCTCAGTAGTCTTGATCATTATGAAGAAAGTTTAAAATATCTTGAATTAGCAGAAAAAGAACTACGTGAAACCGACAACCCCTTCCTGAAGGCGACAATTCAGACCGAGATTGGTAAAATCAATCATTTTTTAGGATTATATGAAATCGCATTGAAAGATTATAATAATGCTATTGTTGAGGCTAAAAAAAATAAGGATACAGAATTAAAAAAACATCATCTGAACTACATATATAGCTGCAAAGCAGACAATTTTGAATTCTTGAAGCGATATGATTCTATGCAAATCTATTTTCTGAAAGCATACAAATTAAGTGAGGATCCTATAACAGCAGCGAATATTGCTCATTATTTTATCACGTATAAGAAAGATGAGATAGATTCAGCTAAATATTATTTAGATGCTGCCAATGTTGAATTAAAAACAAATGATTATGATTTACATCAAAAATTAGTGGTTCTGCAAAAATACGGTAATTATTATTATGAGCTGAAAGAATATCAGAAAGCCTTAGACTACTATTTACAGTCTCTTGAAATAGCTAAAAAAATAGATAAAGGGGACGAAAAAAAAATAATTTATCAACTTTTATCAAAAACATACAAATCGCTGAATGATGATTATAAATCAGCAGAATATCTGCAAAAATACAGTATTTTGAACGACAGTCTCAATGCTGTTAATAAAAACGCACTGAGCATTTCTGTTGATCAACTGGTAAAAGAAAAAGAAATTGAAAAAGAACGGCTTAAAAATAAAAATCATAATACATTAATTATAATATCTTTATTAGCTGTTACTTCTCTGTTATTCGGTTCTTTCTTCTATATAAGAAAGAAAAAGGAAAAAGAAAAAATCATAAAAAATCAACAGGAAGAAATAACACAAAAAGAAATCGAAAAGAAAAACTTAGAATATAAAGTGAATGACTCGTTTGACGAAATTATTCAATTAGCTAAAAGCAATTCTCCCTCTTTCCTTATCCGCTTCAAGGAAGTATATCCTGAATTTTGTGAAAGAATTTTGATCTTGTATCCGGAGATTCTCAATTCTGAATTAACTTTCTGTGCCTATTTGAAACTGAATTTTTCAACAAAAGAAATTGCAAAATATACCTTTGTTACCGAAAAAGCGGTACAGGCAAGAAAAAGCAGAATCAGAAAAAAATTCAATATTTCTTCTAATGAAGATATTTATGTCTGGTTTGGTAAGATATAAAAACAATGAAAATGCCAGTGTTTTTTTGAATCCGAAAGTTATCTTTCGGATTTTTTTAGCTGTTATGAATTCCTAAATTCCTTAAGCAACGGATTTCTATTGAAGAAGACAAAAATAAGCCGGGGTTAATTTATTTATCTGTATTTCAGTGTTTTAAATTGTGTATGGGA
Organism: Chryseobacterium echinoideorum; assembly: GCF_007474535.1. Taxonomy (GTDB): domain Bacteria; phylum Bacteroidota; class Bacteroidia; order Flavobacteriales; family Weeksellaceae; genus Chryseobacterium; species Chryseobacterium echinoideorum. Next base: position 260,125 of record NZ_VKNW01000002.1, read on the forward strand.
TGTGTGTAGGGTGTCTTTTTTTGTACGGTATGGTTATATTTCTTTTCATTTGCTAAGTTTTTCAAAACAAAGTAAGAGGCTGATTATTTTATTTGATGGAAAACATGTAAAAGCACAGGAATGAGAAAAAACATTTTTATCAGTTATATAGGAATTGCCTTTGTCACCGGAATAATTTTTTTCTTCTTTCAAAAAAGGAAAAGCAGAATAAAACCGGGAAGACAAAATACTTTTGAAGCCAATCAGGTTTTAAGTCATTATGCAGAAAATTTCAGTGAGAGTGTTAAAGAACTTTTCTGGCTTGCCAAAATAAATGACCCGTCTTTTCTCGTCAAGTTTATAAAAGTATATCCTGATTTTTGCAACAAGATTTTCACGCTATATCCCAATATTCTCAATTCAGAGCTTGCTTTTTGTGCATATATCAAGCTGAATTTTTCAACAAAAGAAATTGCCAACTACACCTTTGTTACCAAAAAAGCAGTACAGGTAAGAAAGAGCAGGCTACGCAAAAAATTTAATATACCGTCCAACGAGGATCTCTATATCTGGTTTAAAAAGCTATAATCATACATGTACAAGTAGACATTAGAACGATGAAATTATATATGAAAACAGCATTCCGTAATTACTCTATACTTTTTAGTATAGGGTATTTGGGGCTGTTCATATTTTTTCTTTCTTCCTTTTCTTTCGTTAAGGCTCAGATATACGTACAGGGAGATGCAAAGATCATTACGGAAACCAATAAGAAAGTTTCACAAAATCAGATCTATATAGCTGAAGGGTCATATATTTTTGACTTTTCTGAAAACAATTTAAAAAATAAAAAAGCAACTCCCACAAAACGGATTACCCGAAAGGCAAAGCCAAAAAGCAGCCAGAATGTAGCCTCACATCATCCAATAAAACATAAAATACTTATTAAAAGTCTTTTTAAGCAGGCAAAAAACACATTTTTAAAAAACGGCTCTTCGGGCGCAAACAATATCGGTGTAGTCAATAGTCATATTACATCAAAAGATGGTTTAATGTCAAGAAAATATACGTTAAATATTTTCTCATTTCGTCTATACACCAAGTTTTCGAATATTACAAAATGTGTAAAAATACATAACTCAGTAAAAAATCATACGGTAAGACCGCCCCCTTTTTATTATTCATCCATACGTGCCTGATGTAACAGGCAATAAATACAAATAGAAAAATAATTTTCTAAAACACATACAATAATAACAAAACGATGAAACGTAAAAATAATTTTACATTGTTAAGAGTCTTTTCTATACTCTTACTATGTATTTCAACCTTTTTATCAAATATAAAAGCTCAGTGTGGTGCCGATATATTTATACTGAATGATAATTCTGCCTCTGTAGATGCTCTGGAATATAGCCAGAGTAAACAATTCATATCCCGATTGGCTATAGAAATGTCTCCGCTTGGTAACGCAACCAACCAGACAAGAATAGCCATAGGAGATTTTTCTAATACCAACCAATATTTACAATACGATTTTCCCGGCTCTACCAACAATTACACAACCCTGTTAAGCGATGTTGTAAGCTATGAAAATGCTCCGAGAATTTTGAATGGAGCGACCAACGTAAGTTACGGAATGAACGCAGCAAGTGTTGTTGCGGGTTTACCCCAGATACCCGGTCGTAATGTAGCTCAGGTAATGATTATTTTAACGGATGCTTATCCTTCACAATTGCCACAGTCTCTTGTTACTACTGCTGCTGTACTTAAAAGCAAAGGCTTCAGTGTCATTGTAATGGCAATAGATGATGCAGTGCCTGATCAGACATTACCATTGGTTGCTTCGCCAGGAGGTTATTTTAGTGCAGTAGATTACCAGTCTTTGTCAACGAATGTTATCGCACGTGCAAAACAGTTGGCAGCACAGGCGTGTACTTATGTTCCTCCTACTCCAATGCCGGACTTAACAGTCAGCCTATCCAATTTTACAGTGAAAAACTGTACAACCACACCAGAATACAGCCTCAATTATGTAGCAAACAATATAGGAAATGCTGCCTTTTCAGGGAACCTCTATATCTCCTTATATGATGCAAACCCACATATTCCCGGGACTAATTTATTAGGCGTTTATAATGCAGGTACAGTAAATATTGCAACGGGAGCATCTTCTTCCGGAACCATTACCGGGGTTAACATACCGAACCTGAAAACAGCACAGACTGTATTTGCTTTGGTTAATTATAACGGGAATACAGCCGGGAATCAGGTACCCGTTTCTTCTTCTATAAGTCAGGCTCAACTTTCTGTATCGCCAGAGAAAGATGCTCAGAATAATCTATCAGCAGGAACCAACTTAATAAGTGGTACAGGGTGTGATATGGCGATCCTTAATACTTCAGTAACTTCAGAAGGAGGGGCGTGTGATGACATTGTGAAATACACCGTGCAGATATGCAATAGCGGACCACAGCCTGCCAATATTACCAATGTTTTGCCTTTTGCAGCACCCAACTTTGTATTAACAGGAAGTACATCGCCCACTTGTGATATCATAGGAAATACATTTACTCAATTAGGAACTGATATTGACGGATTTGCAGGGGAATATTTCGGTTCTGACGGTGTTTATTTATCTAATGATGGTTTAACCGTGTTAGCTGGTTCATTTACGAATCGCAGAGTCTACAGTTATAATGGAACCGACTGGGTTCAAAAAGGGTCAGATATAACAGGTAATGATGTGTCTGGTGCCTATTTGTCCGGAAATGGAAATACGGTAGCCATAGCTGATCTTAGCGCAACTGGAAGCCCAGCATACTCTCCTGTTGTAAGAATCTATGACTGGAACGGATCAAGCTGGCAACAGCGTGGATTAGATATTTCTGAGAATTTTAGTACATCTACTGGTTCAATTAGTCTTTCCGATGATGGAAATACCTTAGCAGTTGTAAATGATGGGGCTAGTTCCACCACTTCAAAAGTATCCGTTTACAGATGGAATGGGACAGCTTGGGTATTGAAAGGAGCTCCTATTATTGGTGCAACAAACGATCGACTTTCAACTGTTGCCATGTCAGGGGATGGAAATTTCTTATTGACAGGAGGTGATATAATAAATAATGGAAAGGGACTTCTTAAATCTTATGCTTGGAACGCTTCAACATCCCAGTGGGTACAGCGGGGTCAAACAATAGTTGGGACTGTTACTAATCAATTATTAGGGTTTAGTGTTGATATATCGGATGATGGCAATACACTTGCTGCCGGCGCACATACTTACAGCTCAATTGGTGGTGCTGTCAAGCTTTATACCTGGAACTCTGCAACAAGCCAGTGGGTACAAAAGGGGGCTACTCTTACAACCGGCGGTAGTAATGACTATTTTGGTTTTGATGTAGCCTTGTCATCTTCCGGTAATACAGTGGTTTGTGGACCTAGTAATCCCACTATCGGAACAGTACGTGTATATGACTATGTGGGAAGTGCTTGGGTTTTGAGGAATTCTATCCCTCAGGAGCAGCCGGCAGATCGTTGGGGACTTTTTGTGGCAGTATCAGCCAATGGACAAATTGTTGCTGGTAGCGCATATGAAAACAATGGAGCAGGTACAGACGCAGGACAGGCAAGAGTTTTTAAATTTGGCGCAACATGCGCACCATTGGCATCCGGGGCTTGTGCCACTTATACTTATACCTATGATGTGACCAGTGCAGCAGCCGGAACGTATGATTTTGATGCGATCGTACAGGCTACAAAAACCAATGCGGCACATTTCAACCCTATTATCAATCCGGATAAGAACTTTACAGCACAAAACTCAGCTACTGTAGGTGATGGTTTTGATGGTTCCAACCATTTGGATGATAATGTTACCCTGTTTGATAATGCATTCTGCTCTACAACACATACTATAGATGTTGCAGTAAGCTTGAACCCGACATCAGTCTGTGCAGGAGACTTTTCGGCTGCAACGGTTACCATTACCAATCCATATCCGGTTGCTATTTATAATACTCAGCTCAATCTTAATCTGAATAACGGTTCTCTTTATGTTTCTGAGCCTTATAATGTGAGCAATATTATTTTACCTGGCAATTTAGGTTTTACCAATACGACAGGTGCAAAAACTTTTGCGGTGTACTCATTAGCTCCGGGTGTTAATTCTTTCAAGATTGATATCAGTGCAGCAGCAGGAACCACAGCTTTGACGGCACAATTAACCGATATAGATCCAGCGTACAACAATAATTCTGCAACAACACCAGTAGTAACATCTAATGTTGTTGGAGTTGCCGCACCAGTACTTACAGGAGGAACTTGCCCGGCAACCGTTACCAGTACAGCTACTACGATTAATCTTAGCTATAGCTTCTCGGGGGCTGCTTCTTATAAGTGGTCATCCGGAACCAATGGAGTTTTTGCGAACAGTACCAACCCGATAACGACCTATACCATCAATCCGCAGGATTATGCGAATGGTTATGTAGATTTTGTATTGACGGCTTACTCATCAATAGGTTGTGAAACCGTTATCCCTTGCCGTGTCAATATTTCGGGAGTACAAAGAGATTATGGGGATGCTCCGGTAAGCTATGATTTGAATGAAAGAGCAATACCAGTTGCCGCAGCACACTCGTTATTTACAGGATTATATTTAGGAGCGTTACCGCCTGATGCAGAAGTACAAAACCAACCTTCTTCTGCAGCAAATATAGAACTTGAAGATGACGGTTTGCAATTGACTAAATTAAGTATTTATCCATCAGCAAGCACCTATAGTTTGCCAATATCAGTTACCAATTCAACTACTAATGGAGCTTTTGCAAACGCATTTATTGATTGGAATTTAGATGGAGATTTCCTAGATGAAGGCGAAACCGGTACACTAGTGCCAGTACCCGCAAGTACAGGAATTGCAAATTATAACATCAATTTTGCGATTCCATCGGGAGTTATTTTGCCATCAAATACCTATGTAAGATTAAGAGTTGCACTTGAAGAATCTGATGTGCTGAGACCTTTTTCAGCAGCAGGCGGAGGAGAGGTGGAAGACTATTATTTGAATCTTGAAATTGACCCATGTATTATTACCACATCCAACCCGGATTCAGATGGAGATGGAATAAGTGACAGATGTGATCTTGATGATGATAACGATGGTATTTTAGATACTTTAGAATGCCCAACTACAGTTAATGATTTTATCACAGCATTTGGAGCAGGGGCAACAAAAGATATTTTACCTTCCGATTTTGGATTAGCCTTGAATGTTAAAAACCAAAATGTAACAGCAGATTTAAGCGCAAAATTTGGTTATCCGGTAAACTCAGGAGCCGTAATTATTAATATTACCAATGCGTCCGTACACCCTACACAAGATATTTGGTGGACAAAGAACGGCGAACAACCTTCTATCTGGAAAGTTTCGGGAACAATGAGTGCATTTTTAGGGATGGCTCACGATCTTCTGTATTATGCGAATGATAATAAAACCATTCATATTTATGACAATGCAGATGTGATTCCGGTAACTACTCCCGGTTTAGCCAATCAAACAGCTATTGCAGGGCAATGGAGCATCATTGATTTACCATCTCAAAAAACATTAAATAATCTTAATAGTAATAATGGAACCGTTGAAAATGGAAATTGGAGATACATCAATATGAATTTCGGTCCAAAATCATTCGGATTTTCAACTACTGTCGCATCCGGAGAACCAAACTATGCAGTTACCATGTTACTAGAATGTGATACAGATAAAGATGGTATTCCTGATCGTTTAGATTTAGATTCAGACGGAGACGGTTGTAGCGATGCTATCGAAGGTGGCGCAGCATTCACTACATCAAATTTGGTAACTTCTACATTGTCTGGAGGAAATTCAGGAGCAAGTTACACAGGAACTTCTACGACACCTGTTATCCAAAATCTTGGAAATACAGTTGGAAATACCGCTACAACAAATGGAGTTCCTACAGTAGCAGGAACAGGACAATCCATAGGAGATTCGCAAAATGGAGCAGTAAGTTCACAATGTTCTTCTGCCTGCTACAAACCTGGGGTTCTAGATGCAGGAAACACTTATCCGACGAAACACGGTATTACCTCACTAGGAAGAGCAGGTTCCAATGGCGACAACTGGCCAATGGTAAGAGAAAGTGCTTGGACGGTTCTTGAGGCAAAAACTAAAGGCTTTGTGGTCAACAGAGTAGCTTTCAGCGATTCAGATAGCGATCCTCTTACCCCGCAGGTTCCTATAGGAATTTCGCCTTCAAACTTTGTTGAAGGAATGATGGTGTATGATACGACCAATAATTGTTTGAAGGTATATACTACAACAAACGGAGGAACCTCGTTCGCTTGGTATTGCATGTCTACACAAACATGTCCGCAGTAAATAATGTTAATACAACTTTGTCAAGGCTTATAAACTTTGACAAAGTTTTCTAAAAGTCAAACTTTTACAAATTCAAAAAAATGAAAAAATTTCTCATAATCAGTGCACTTTTTTTCTCGACTATTGCATTTTCTCAAGTAGCCATAGGAAAAAGTAGTGTAACCAATAGTTCTGTTTCCTTAGAATTCGGAACGGGTAACAAAGGCATTGTTTTGCCTTGGACAAATGCTACCAGCAATGTTGCTCCGTTTATTACCGGATATTCAGGCGCAGAAACCATTGTAGACGGAACTATTGTATATGATGCTACAGACAAAAAAGTAAAATACAAAAAATCAGGATCTTGGTTTGATCTTTCCGTAGATGGAAACGGAGCTGTGAATACCTCTTTGCAAAGTTCTATAACAGAGCTTACATCAGCCAAAGCAGCCATAGGAGTTAACGGATCCACAGATACAACACCCGGGATATTGGTTTTAACGGATCCGGACAAAGCAATGATTCTTCCGAAAGTTGCAGAACCACATCTGAACATTAAAAATCCATCTGCAGGAATGTTGGTTTATGATACGACAAATCGTCAGTTAGCAGTATTTAACGGAACGAATTGGAGTTTTTGGAAACCATAATTTTATATTCAATTCATAGAAAGATGAAAATTGGTCTATAAAATATAATGCTGTACAAAAATGGAATCTGGTATAGAAGTAGGTAGTAATGCGATGCTTCTATCAAAACATATTTGATATAGCAAATAACGAATACGCAAAAAAATTTCCAATCTTCAAAATAATAACAATGAAAGAAAAAAATAATTTTACGCGGTATAGAGTTCTTTTAACACTACTCCTATGTCTATTTACAATCACAGCAAATTTAAAAGCACAGGGAGTAGATGCTGTATTTCTATTAGATAATAGTGGGTCAATTGATGCCTCAGAGTGGACAAATATGTCCAATTCTACAAAAACACTTATTGATGATGTATTACAATGTAATCCATCCAATAGAGTTGCGGTAGTAAACTATTCATCAACTTATAATACAAGTGATGCACACTTATATATTGAGTCTGAATTTACTAACAACGCAACTACTGCAAAGAGTTTCGTAAGACGAGGAGGTTACTACACGGCAATGGGACATCAAACTCTCACCTATGGGGCAGCCGAAATACTGAAAAATGCTTTAGATGGATCCGTTAATGCATCAGTTTTAAGTCCACAAAAAACTTTGACAAAGACCCCCAATAATAGGCTTGTAATTTTCGTTTTTACAGATGGAACTTCAGCGGATACAAAAAACTATACTGGAATTGGTGGTGACTTTGATATTTATAATAATTTAAAAATATTAAACGGAGCAACCTTTGTTGTCTTGCAAGCTCCCAGCTCGTCCACTGCTACCGCAGCAGAGCTGGCTGCCAGTCGCAGTACTTCAGCTGCGGTGGCATCAGTAGGGGGAACTTATACGGGAAGTATAGATCCAAATCCCGGAGATCCTCAAGGAAGTGGGACAAAACCCAGAAAAATGATTTTTTCTAGTACTTTCAATGTTTCGACTTTAGATCTTAATACAGTTGCTGAGGGTATATGCAAATCCTGTGCTCCAGTTGTATCAATTTCTGCTGTAACACCTCCTACGCAAAATGTTTGTTTAAATGGAACTCCACAAACTTTAGTTGCTTCAGCTAGTGGAACAGGTACACTTTCATATCAATGGTATAGTAATACTACGAATAGTAATATTGGAGGAACTTTAATTTCAGGAGCAACTTCTTCCACTTATAATCCGCCAACTTCTGTGGCAGGAACAAAATATTACTATGTAGTAGTCAAAGACTCTTATTGTGAAGGGACAACGACATCCTCTGTATTAACGGTAACGACCAGTAATAGCCCATGTTTCAGCTGCAACAGCAATATGTATTTATCCACAATAAGTTCCGGCAGCACCACTCTTTATACGGTAGATACTTCTGTATCTCCTTTTACCTACTCATCAATAGGTGCGGCAGCGATTGCCTACAATGGTATTGGGCTTAATCCTTTGGATGGTAGAATGTATGCAATGCAGCAGTCAAGCAATAATTTGCGGGTGGTCAATACCGATGGCTCTACCACCAACCTCGGCGCTGTTACAGGATTACCTTCTGCAAACTATTTCGGAGGAGAGATAGATAACTCCGGCAATTATTATGTGATTGCAAATATTGCCGCAGGTACCAGCACACTCTATAAAATCAATCTTATTACCCAAACAGCTTCGGCAATTTCTTTAAAGTATGCGAACAATACGACGGCTACCCTTTACCTTCCTGATATGGGATACAGTATAACAACAGGTCTTCTTTATGGAGTACATGGTATAACCGGTCAGCTTGTTACGATCAATCCTACCACAGGAATTGTAACTCCTGTAGGCAGTCCATCAGGAGCAGGTCAAAATTTCGGAGCCATGTACACTTCGAGTACAGGAGAGGTATTCGGAATCCGAAATATCGGAGGTTTTTATCAGTTTAACCTGACCACGGGTGAAAGAGTTTTGATATCAGATGCGACTCCGAGCACTGGTAACGATGGAGCCCATTGTGTGACCATGCCTATTACATTCACGACAGATTTAAGAATCGAAAAGACAGATAACACGTTAACGTATGTTCCGGGAAGCAGTACGACCTACACGGTAGTAGTTAGCAATCAGGGACTTTACGGGGTGGTGGATGCATTGGTTAAAGATGCGGTTCCTGCAGGGATTCCTGCAGCAAACGTAAGTTATACCGCAGTGGCATCTTCCGGTTCTACGACCACTGTTTTAGGAACACAAACAGGTGCCATCAATGATTTGGTGGGTCTTCCGGCAGGAGGTTCTGTTACTTATACGATTACGGTAAATATTCCGATAGACTTTACAGGTGATCTTGTCAATACAGCCAGCGTTACTGCTCCGGCTAATATTACAGATTCTAATCCTTCAAATAATGCGCAAACGGATACCGATAGCTCCAGTGCTTGTTTCAAGCCTGCTCAGACCACCGGAACTGTTTTAGAAACGCAGCATGGGATTACTTCTCTGAACAGAGCAGGGAATACCGCCTCAGGCAGCAATTGGCCAATGGTAAGAAAGGGGGCATGGACCGCTCTCGAATCTAAAACCAAAGGATTGGTGGTCAACAGGCTTACCACTGCACAGATCGCCAGTATTCCTTCGTCTAACCTAGTAGAAGGGATGGTCGTGTACAACACTACGTTGAATTGTCTTCAGGTCAATACAACGGGAACTCCATCGGGATGGAGCTGTATGTCTACGCCAACCTGTCCTTCTAACTAATTTGTTTAATGCTAAATAATATCTTATGAAAAATATTCTCAATATAGCTTTTCTTTTTTTATCGGCTTATGCATTTTCTCAGGTAGCGATAGGGAAGTCAGCGGTAAGCAACTCGTCAGTATCATTAGAATTTGGAGACGGAAATAAAGGTCTTATTTTACCTTATGTGACTTCGGCAGCTTCGGTGAGCGGAGCGGTAGACGGAACGATCATCTTTGATTCTTCGGATACAAAAGTAAAATACCTCAAAGCAGGAACCTGGTTTGATCTGACGAGAGACAGTGGAGGATCTGTAGATACTTCATTACAAAGCAATGTCAGCGAAAATGGTTCTGCGAAGGCAGCTATTGGCACCAATGGAGCTACCGACACCACTCCCGGAATATTGGTACTCACCGACACCGATAAAGCGATGATACTTCCCAGAGTGGCAAGTCCTCATCTTAATATTGTAAATCCTTCGTCAGGGATGATGGTGTATGACACCTTCAATCATATGCTGGCGGTATACAATGGCACCGTGTGGTCTTTCTGGAAACCGTAAGATAATTTATCCTGTGCTTATAAAATAAAACGCAGCTGTAATGGAATTTAGATTCTAAAAACTTTCAAATGAAGAAACTTATATAGAATGAATAAAAAAAGATAAAATTGTAAAGTTCAGGGGTTACATGTTGTTACGGCTTTTAATTACGAAAAAAAGCCATTCTTCCAATAAGTGTTAAATCTAATTAATGACAAGTTTCAGGATCGTGTTTATGATTGGGGTCTGTATTGGTGCAGTCAAGGTCATGTCCGGGAGATACCTTCATTGCTTCTGCTCGTGGTGAAACATAGGGAATTCCAAGTTCTAAACCCCGTACAATAAAAAGACCTCCTAAAATAATCATGACCACCGGAACTACTTTAAGAACTTTTATCCTGAATGTCTGGCTCATCAGATTGCCAACCAATACCACCGTAAACATAAAAGGAAGGGTTCCCAGTCCGAACAAGGTCATATAAAATGCTCCCTGCCAAATACCACCACTTGCCAGACTTGCTGTGAGCGCCATATAAACCATTCCGCAGGGTAAAAATCCGTTGAGAATTCCGGTTGAAAATCTTGACCGGTAATCTGCTTTTTGAAGTAATTTCCCCAAATTAGATTTTACTTTAAAAAGAAATTTTGAAATAAACGGAATTTTTGAGGCAAAATCTTTTCCGCCAAATGAAAACAAAGCCATGATGATGAGCAAAATTCCAACACCAATAGTAAGATAGCGTTGGAATCCTGCCATTTCAAATCCTTCGCCTATAATGCCGAGAATTCCTCCCAATAAGGCGTAGGTAAAAATTCTTCCGAACTGATAGGTGAGATTCTGAAGATAATAATTGGTTGCCTGCTTTTTGGTTAAACCCATTGATAATGCAATGGGACCGCACATTCCGATACAATGAAAACCGGATGCGAAGCCTAAACCTATTGCAGATATAATCAATGCTATTTCCATATCACATCGTAGTCGAGTCGATAGTCTGTTTTATCTTTTGTCCAGCTCAGTCTCAGGGTATAATTTCCGTTTTTTAGAACAGATGAAGGGATTGTAAAAGAATTGTCTGATTCTAGCTGAACAGTCTTTTTTATATCTAAATTCTGATCATCCGATCTGTTTAACACAAAACTGACTGCTGAATTAGAATTATTAATTCCAGAAGGAAAGGTGAGAGTAATTCCTTTTGGTGATTGTGAATAGACCGGCTTCTCTTCCAGTTTATCCGCACGGTTTTTTGCATCAATTACCGATTGGTACTGAAGCTCTTCTTCATAATAATGTTCTGTCACCATTTCTGAATTTTTTTGTCCGTTCGGAAAAAGAAAGAGCATTGATAAAATAAATATAATAAACGAGGCAAGCGCTAAAACAATACCGTGTCCCCACGTAAAATTCTTCATAATTTTTTCTTTAAAACTGTAATTTAAAAGGTCCTTCAAAATAAGTCTGGTACGAATCAATCAATTTACCGTTCATATCATAAACACCAATGGTAATATTTTGTTTTGATAAATTCATTTCTGCTTCCGGGAAACTGATGCTAATGGTTCCTTTGGCAATTTTATCACGGTCTACTGTGATTTTGCTAGAACCACTGAAACCTATTTCGGCATGAGATGGCTCAATTACTTTTATGGTAACAATTTTTTTATCATTGGTTTTATTAAGAAATGTATAATTATACGTATTGGTAATTTTTCCTTCTCTTACAAAGAACGTACTTCCTGCCGGTTTGATGAATTTTGCTTCCATTTCGCCACGGTTATAAAGTAAAAATCCTAAAAATCCTACCAAAAATATCAATACTATAGAAAATCCTTTCATTCTTCCGGTAAATTTGAAAGGGATTTGCTTTTCTATTTCATTTTCAGAAGCATATCTTATCAATCCTTTTGGCAAGCCTACTTTTTCCATGACTTCATCACAGGCATCTATACAGGCTGTACAATTTACACATTCCAGTTGCTGACCGTCTCTGATATCAATCCCTGTAGGGCAAACCACAACACACTGAAAGCAGTCGATACAATCTCCTTTTCCTGCCGCTTTTCTGTCTTCGCCTTTTCTCCATTTAGAACGGTTTTCACCTCTTTTAAAATCATAAAAAACATTGATGGTGTCTTTATCAATAAGTACTCCCTGTAATCTTCCATACGGACAGACCAATGTACACACCTGCTCTCTGAACCATGCAAAAACAAAATAAAATGCTGCTGTGAAGAGAATCATCACGATGAAATTGGTAGGATTGGCAAAAGGACCCTGCGAAATTATATTTAAAACTTCTTCATATCCCACAATGTACATAAACATAAAATGGGTAATAATTAAAGAAACGATAATATATATAGACCATTTCAGACTTCGCTTCCATATTTTTTCACTGTTCCATTCCTGTCTGTCGAGCTTCATTTGCTTATTACGATCTCCTTCAATAGCATACTCAATTTTACGAAATATTGATTCTAAAAAAATTGTCTGAGGACATATCCATCCGCAGAAAATTCTTCCGAATGCAATCGTAAAAACGATGATGAAAACAAGTGAGGCAATAGCACCCAAAGTAAGAATGAAAAAGTCTTGTGGGTAGAAAGGCTGCCCGATAATATAAAATTCTCTGTCGATGACATTGAACATGAAAAAAGGATTCCCGTTAATTTTAATAAATGGAATTGAAAAGTAAATCAGCAATAAAATAAAGCTCACTAAATTCCGGTAGTTAGTATACTTTCCTTTAGGTTTTCTAGGGAAAACCCACTTTCTTTTACCGGACTGTTCCATTGTACCTATAGAATCTCTATAGGTTTCAGGATCTAATACCTGACCTTGTCCGCCTCGAAGGGCTTCATTCTCTATTTTTGACATTTTTTGGTATATTTTAAAAACGAAAAAACATAATTCGTTACTATTTTTATCTAATAACAAATTATGTTTTTTTCATATATTTTTAAATTTAATTACTGTTTTTCCCAATTCGCTTCATCCCCGTAAGGAGGGGCTCCGCCTTCTGCCGGAGTAATAGGCTTTTTAAGCTGATTGATTGAGTAAACATACGCTGCAACATTCTGAATGTCATTACCTGTAAGCACACCATTTTTACCCCATGCCTGCATCGCTGTTCCGGTAACTCCGTTTTCTACAATATGGAAAACATTTTTAAACAGTTTTTTCTCAGGCTGATTTTTCCAGAAGTTATCAGTTAAGTTAGGACCAATTCCTCCTCTTCCTCCTTCAGAGTGACAAGATACACAGTTGGTCTTGAATACCTCTTCTCCTGCAGCAATATTATCTTCAGAAAATTCTGCACTTTCGATAGTTACAGGCGGCTGATCTTTCATATAAGCTGCAATACTTGCTTCCTGTTCCTTATATTCTTTTTCATATTCCTTAATTGGACTTGCAAAATCTGTGAAAGAAAAAGCAAATATATATACTACACAGAATACGGTTCCAAACCAGAATAAACCAAGCCACCATTTAGGGAGCTGATTATCTAGCTCCATGATGCCATCAAAACCGTGGTCAATAAGGATGTCTTTTTCTTCAGTTTCAGATTGCTTTTTAAATGCAGCCATATACTGTCTCTTAAGAAAAGGTATTTTCTTTTCAGCGAGATAAGCTGCTTTCTCTTCCTCTGATAATTTTCCAAACTTCTTGTTTTCTATCAAATCTCCGATAGCACTGTGGATGTAGGCCAAGATTCCGCCAATAATTACAGTACCCCAGAAATAGAGTGATGAAAAAAACGAATAGCTTTGTACAAACAGATAATAAAAAACAATTAAAAGTCCTGTTATAATTAAAATGTTTACAAAAACCGGTGTTCTTTGTTTCATAATAAGTAGTTTAATTTTTTAAATTAAAATCATCCTCGTCATCCCCAAGTGGCGCATGTTCTTCTTCTCTGTAATATTTTTTTGGTCTGCTGAAAACATATATTACAAGAGCCACGAAAAACAGCATAAAGAATATCAGAGCCAGGGTCTGATAAAAACCTGCATTATCAGTATTGGATAATATATCTTTAAAGTTTTGAGGAATCATTAGTAACTTTTAATATTTTAGTTATTACTTGCTGTTTTTATTTCAGTTGTTTTAATATCGGTACCTAATCTTTGTAAGTAGGCAATCAAAGCAACAATTTCTTTTTTCTCAAGTTCACCTTTTGGTCTCTTTGCATATTCATTTTTCAAATCTGCAGCTTCCACAAAGATGTCTTTTACAATATTCGCAGCCTGATTATCTGCCCATTTATCAGCAGAGTCAATCTGAGCTTTTGTGTAAGGAACATCATATACCTGTTTCATGAAAACAATTTTATCTACCATTTTTGAACGGTCTAAATTGTTTGAAATCAACCAAGGATAACGAGGCATGATAGAGCCTGCTGATGTAGATCTCGGATTGTACATGTGCTTATAATGCCAAGAACTTGGGTTTTTACCTCCTTCTCTGTGTAAATCCGGTCCTGTTCTTTTAGAGCCCCACAAGAATGGTCTGTCGTATACAAATTCGCCAGCTTTGGAATATTGTCCGTTTTTACCGTTAAATCTTACGATCTCATCTCTGAATGGTCTTACCATTTGTGAGTGACAGGCATTACAACCTTCGCGGATATAGAGATCTCTACCTTCCAGTTCAAGCGGAGAGTATGGTTTTACTGCTGAAATTGTTGGTACACTTTTCTTTAATGAAAGCGTCGGAATAATTTCTACCATACTTCCTATAGAAATTGCTACGAAAGATAAAATACCTAATAATAGAGGCATTCTTTCCAGCCAAAGGTGAGTACCTTCTCCCTCTTTTCTCTTGTTGCTGATGTTTGCCAGTGCAGGAGCTTCCGCAGGAACTTCTTTTTGGAATGATCCTTTTTTAATAGTCATATAGGCATTAACAACCATTAAAAGACCTCCTGAAAGATAGAATAACCCTCCTACAAATCTCATTTTATAATATGGAATAATAGCTGTAACAGTATCTAACCAGTTTTTCCATAGCAGAGTTCCGTCCGGATTAAACTGTTTCCACATCAAACCTTGTGTAAATCCTGCAATATACATTGGGACTGCATAGAAAATGATTCCTAAAGTACCTAACCAGAAATGCCAGTTAGCTAGTTTTACAGACCAAAGTTTTGTTCTCCACATGATAGGGATCAAATAGTAAATAACACCAAATGCCATGAAACCATTCCATCCTAAAGCACCCAAATGTACGTGTCCGATTACCCAGTCGGTGAAGTGACCGATTTTATTGATGTTTTTTGTAGCCAAAAGCGGTCCTTCAAAAGTTGCCATTCCATAACAGGTAACAGCTACAACAAAGAATTTAAGAATAGGATTTTCTCTTACTTTGTCCCAAGCTCCTCTTAAAGTTAATAAACCGTTAAGCATTCCGCCCCATGATGGTGCTATAAGCATAATTGAGAAACCTGTTCCCACCGCTTGAGCCCATGCCGGTAAAGCAGTATACTGAAGGTGGTGAGGTCCTGCCCAAATGTATACGAATATTAATGACCAGAAGTGAATGATTGATAATTTATATGAAAACACTGGTCTGTCTGCTGCTTTTGGTAAGAAGTAATACATCAAACCAAGAACTGGTGTTGTCAATACAAATGCAACAGCATTGTGACCATACCACCATTGTACGATAGCATCTTTTACTCCAGCGTAGGCAGAGTATGATTTCCATCCTGTGAATGATAAAGGAACCTCAAGATTATTGAAGATATGAAGCATGGCAACTGCGATCCATGTCCCGATATAGAACCAAATAGCAACGTAAAGGTGACGAACTCTTCTTTTTCCTATTGTTAAAAACATGTTGATCCCGAAAATTACCCATGAGAAAGTAATCAGAATATCAATTGGCCACTCATGCTCAGCATATTCTTTAGAGGTATTGATCCCCATAAAGAATGTGATGAAAGTAGCAACGATCATGATCTGCCATGTCCAGAAGTGGATCCATGAAAGCGTATCGCTATACATTCTTGTTTTTAGAAGTCTCTGTAGTGAGTAATAAACTCCCACATAAACAATGTTACAAACGAATGCAAAAATTACCGTTGTGGTGTGAAGCATTCTGATTCTTCCAAAACCTAATGCACCGTTGGTATTAATTAAGCCTTGTATGTTTCCTGACGCCAGACTTTTGATTGTTTCGTCATCGGTCCCGAACAAAAATTCAGGCAATTCAGGATAGAAAAGCATCAATGCTGCTGTAAGCCCGAATACGAAACCAATAATTCCAAAAACTATGGTTGCGTATAGGAATGCACGAACAATATTGTTGTCATAACTAAACTTTTGTGTCTCCATATTAACTATTCACTTTTTTCTTCAAATTTATTACTATCACCTTTTTTCTTTTCGCTATCGTTGCTCGAAAGGTCTTCTGTTTCCTTGATTTCTTCATTATCAAAGAGGATTCTCACAGCAGGAGATTCGTCATCTTCAAACTGTCCTTTTCGGGCATACACTATAAATACGACCAGAAAAACGGCAGCCAAAGAAACGCTGCACAGGATCATTAAATATAGAATATCCATCTGACAACAAAATTAACCTATTTTCGGGGTTCAAATTTAGTGAAAAATAATGACTTTCGTCACGAAATACGGGTTTTGGTTAATTTAAAATCAGTCTAAATAAGCCGGTTTAAGCTGGTTTTTTAAAATGCTTTCTACCCAAAATCCATGTTGAAACCGTAGTGAAAGTGATGACTGTGATAGAGCTTATCGGCATGATAATAGCGGCAAAGAGTGGGCTCATATTTCCGGTTACAGCGAAACTCAAACCTACAATATTGTAAAGAAAACTGATTACGAATGTTAATTTAACAATTGTAATAGAGCCTTTGCAGACATCAAGGTAGTGATTGAGCTGCGTTACTTTTTCTCCATTCATAATCACATCTGAAGATGGAGTGAAGCTGTTGCTGTCATCTGAAATTGCAATTCCAACGTTGCTTTGCTTCAGCGCACCTGCGTCATTCAGTCCGTCACCAAGCATGATTACTTTAGAGCCGTGATTCTGAAGTTTTTGTATGTAGTTTAATTTATCTTCGGGACTTTGATTAAAAGCCATAGAACTACAGTTCGGGATAATTTCTTTCAGCTGATTTTCTTCTGACGAATTATCGCCGCTCAAAATGTAAATCTTATATTGAGTAAGTTTGGTAAATAAGTCTTTGAGGTTGTTTCGATACTCATTTTTGAAAATAAATTTACCTAAAAACTGGTCGTTTTTGCTGATGTAAACAGCTGTTTCCAGGTTTTTTGACTCTTGATTGTTGTATTTTGCGGAGCCGACTTTATATGAATTTCCTCTTATTTGAGCCTCATATCCTTTTCCTGAAATCTCTTCGAAATTTTCAACAGGATAATATTCGTCAGGAACATTCAAAAAGTCATACAGAGATTTAGATAATGGGTGATTTGAGTTTTTGACTAAACTTTTAATATTTAATAAATCAAATTCCTGAATATCAGAGCCTTCATATTTTAAATTTGATTTTTTTCTATGAGTAATTGTTCCTGTTTTATCAAAAACAAGGGTGTCAACTTTAGCAATTTTTTCTATGGTTAAAGTATCTTTTACATAAAACTTGTTTCTGCCTAAAATCCGCATAATATGTCCGAAAGTAAACGGTGAAGATAGTGCTAAAGCACAAGGACAGGCAATGATAAGAATGGCGGAGACAACCTGGAACATTTTTTCAAGATCAATAAAATACCAATAAGTTCCTGCAATAAAGGCAATGCCTAAAATGATGAATGTGAAGTATTTACTGATGTTGTTGATCAGTGTATCAAGTCCGGTTTCATGCTTTTTGAACGCCTCTTTATTCCATAATTGAGTAAGGTAGCTTTGGTCTACGTTTTTGATGACTTCAAGCTCCAGAGAAGAGCCGATCTGTTTTCCTCCGGCAAAAATTTTATCACCCGGATTTTTAGAGATGCTTACACTTTCACCTGTGATGAAACTGTTGTCTATATTACCGTTTCCGCTGATCAAAATTGCATCTACAGGAATAATTTCCTGATTTCGCACCAGAATTCTGTCTCCGATTTTAATTTCGGAGAGCAAAATGTTTTCCTGTTTTCCGTTAAAATCAACTTTCGTTACAGCAATTGGATAAAAGGATTTGTAATCTCTGTCGTAGGATAGTGAGCTGTAGGTTCTCTTTTGGAAAATCTTGCCTAAAAGCATAAAAAATAAAAGACCGCATAGGGTATCAAAGTAACCGGGACCATAGTCTGTAGCAATCTCGTAGATGCTTCTTCCAAACAAAACGAAAATTCCTAAAACAATAGGGACATCAATATTGACAATCTTATTTTTTAAGCCATACCAAGCTGATTTGTAATAATCTGAAGCTGAGTAAAATACAACGGGTACTGATAATAAGAACATTAAAATTCTAAATAAACCCTTGTAGTGCTGCATCCATACGTCTTCTCCACCGATATATTCGGGGAATGCCAGAAACATTCCGTTCCCGAAAGCGAAACCTGCAATTGCCAGTTTTACTAAAAGCGATTTGTCTAAGTTTTCTTCACTTTTTTCTGCTGTTTCAAGGTTTATGGCTGGTTTGTATCCGAGGTTGGTAAGGAATTTTGCCAGTTCGCTCAGTTTCAGTTGGGTGTGATCAAAAGAAATCTGAAGTGTTTTTCTGGTAAAATTAACTTGCGAATACTTAATGTCTTTGTGTAGGGTATGAAGACTTTCTAAAAGCCAAATGCATGACGAACAATGAATAACGGGGATTCTGAATGTTACCAGACTGGTATTTCCTTCTGAGAAATCTGTTATTCTATCAAAAATTTCCTGAGTGTCGAGATAATCAAACTGAGATGAGTCGTCATCTGATGGCCTGATTCCTGCTTTTTTATTGAGTTCGTAAAAATTACTTAGATTATTGATATTCAGAATTTCATAGACAGATTTGCAGCCTGTGCAGCAGAAAATTTTTTCATCGAAAGAAATTCTCTCCTTTTCTATCTGTTGCCCACAATGAAAACAGTTTTCGCTCACCTTCATAAATTATTGACTTACAAAATTATAACAATTTTTTTTGTTTATCGGATTAAAATGTTCTATTTTTGTGATAAATGTCATATAAAATGTCGCAGGAACAACAGATTGCCATTGAAGAAAGATTTGCAAGAGTTTTCAATGATAATTCATTCAAAGAAAGGCTCAGCAGTGCAGATTTTGAAAGATATATTAAAGCTAAAAAAAAGCTGACTTTCGGAAAGCACGATATTATTTTTGATGATGGAGAAGCACCAAAAGGTGTTTTTGTTCTAGAAAAAGGGGCAGCAAAGCTTTCAAAATCCGGAGCTTTCGGAAAAGATCAGATTCTCAGATTCATTAAAGAAGGTGATATCTTGGGATACCGATCTCTGCTTTGTGGTGAAAATTTTCAGGCAAAAGCTGAAGCAATGACCGACATTGAAGCTACCTTTTTACCGGCTGACGTTTTTATGTATCTTCTTGAGGTAGATTCTCAGCTGTCCTTTGTAATGCTTCAAAAGATTTCTTACGAGCTGGGAGAATCTTCCAATACCATTACTTTTTTAGCGCAAAAAACAGTGAGAGAAAGGCTTGCCGAAATTTTACTGCTTCTTGAACAAAAATTGGGTACTGATCCTGAAGGTTTCATCAAAATTTCTTTAACGAGAGAAGAAATTGCCAACATTATTGGTACTGCTACGGAGAGTGCCATCAGATTGATTTCCGAATTTAAAGGAGATCAGCTTATTGAAGTCGATGGCAGAAATATCAAAATTCTTAATCACGAAAAATTAATGAAGCTCGGTCACGTTGTTTTGTAAATAATACGAGATGATTGATTATTAATAAATCAATCATCATTTTTTTTATGAGCAAAATTTGTGACAAATATGGTTTTTCTTATTTATTAAATATCAATCATCTCTTATACTATGTCTGTACATTCTGAAATAAAAAAAGTTACGACTGAGACCTTACGAAAAATGAAATTCGATAAGGAAAAAATCACCATGCTTACCGCTTACGATTTTACTACTGCAAAAATGGTGGATGCAGGAGGGATAGACACTGTATTGATCGGTGATTCTGCGGCAAATGTAATGGCGGGTTTTGAAACAACGCTTCCTATAACACTGGATCAGATGATTTATCATACGCAGAGTGTCGTAAGAGGGATAGACAGGGCGCTAATTGTGGCGGATCTTCCATTCGGAACTTACCAAAGCAACCCGGATAAAGCACTGGAATCTGCTGTAAGAATGATGAAAGAAGGTGGGGCTCATGCTGTTAAAATTGAAGGAGGAAAAGAGATTTCAAAATCTATTAAAAAAATTATCAATGCGGGTATTCCGATTATGGGGCATTTAGGCTTGACTCCGCAGTCTATTTATCAGTTCGGAACATATAAAGTGAGAGCCAAGGAAGAGGCTGAAGCAGAAAAGCTGATCAATGATGCAAAACTGCTTGAGGAATTGGGGTGTTTCGCTGTTGTTTTAGAAAAAATCCCTGCTGATTTGGCTAAAAAAGTTACCGAGAGTATCACCATTCCAACTATCGGAATAGGAGCCGGACCGGATTGTGACGGGCAGGTTTTGGTGTATCACGACATGATCGGTATGAATAAAGGTTTTTCACCGAAGTTTTTGAGAAGGTATTTAGATTTATACACAGAAATTACCGGAGCGGTTTCGCAGTTTGTACAAGATGTAAAGACATCGGATTTTCCAAATAAAAATGAAAGCTATTAATGAGAAATAATTTACAGGCAGCTCAGGGAATTCTGTCAATTTTAGCCATCATCTGTATTGCAGTGGGTTGGTTTAATCTTTTTTCGGAGGATATTAATTCTTTTCTTTCCAGAAGATTGTTTTATATCCTTATAGGACTAAGTTTTATTTTACAGGCTCCGCTTTTAGTTAATACTAAATTTACCTATCCGATGTATGCAGCTGCTGCATTATGTATTATCGGTGCTGCATTACCATTAGATTCCAGCTTTGCCTCTATCAAAACATTAGGTCTTTTGGGAGGTGTTGTTATTTCTTTTACCAACAGGTCGCAGATGAGACAATAAATAAATCATTTAATAATTAAAAAAAACATCCGTTAAAGCTATTTAGATAGCTTTAACGGATGTTTTTTAGATCAATTCTTCATCCTGAAAATATTGGATAATTGCTTTTTTCATCAAAAGCTGCTGTTCGTTGGGTTTTAATTCCGGGAGTTTTTCTACTTCCTCAAAATGAGGATAACCATCATCATCGTAATGCGAAAATTTAAAATATCCGAAGGGCTCCAGCAAACGGCAGACTGCTATGTGAAGGAGATTTACCTTATCGTCTTTAGTATATTTCTGCTGTCCGCTTCCAAGTTCCTGAACTCCAATTAAAAAGAGATAGGTTTCAATTGGTGCATTTTTTTCGGTATCAAAATTTTCAATGAAAAACTGTTCTATTTTTTGCCAGTATTCTGATTCGTTGATCATAATTTTATCAGTTAATTATCATTTTTCATTTGCTGTATCTTTCTTTGAGTTTTCCTGATCCTGTTTTCTGGCAAGATCAAGCAACTCACCAAATTTTTGATTTTTCCTTTCCTGTGCGTATTCTTGTTTTTCAATCCTTTTTATTTTACTTTTCTGAAAAAGATAATAAGAAATAAAAAGACAGAGAAAGATAATTGCCCATGTCATCGTTTTCTATTGTTTGTCAATTTTCAAGAGAAAGGCGTATTCCAGCGCATCTTCTTTTAAAGATTCAAATCTTCCGCTTGCTCCTCCGTGTCCGGAACTCATATCGGTTTTAAAAATCAGAATGTTATCATCTGTTTTCAGTTCTCTTAATTTTGCAGTCCATTTTGCGGGTTCCCAGTACTGCACCTGAGAGTCGTGAAAGCCTGTTGTAATCAGAATATTCGGGTAATCTTTTGCTTCCACATTGTCATAAGGTGAGTATTCTTTCATGTAATCATAGTATTCTTCATCATTTGGATTTCCCCATTCATCATACTCACCGGTTGTTAAAGGGATGGTTTCGTCAAGCATTGTGGTTACAACGTCTACAAAAGGAACCTGTGATATAATGCCGTTGAATAAAGAAGGTTCATAATTCATTACCGCACCTACCAAAAGCCCGCCTGCACTTCCTCCCATAGCGTACAAATGTTTTGAGGAAGTATAATTTTGTTGAATTAAAAATTTTCCGGCATCTATAAAATCAAAAAATGTGTTTTTCTTGAATAACATTTTTCCGTCCTCATACCATTCTCTTCCCAGGTATTCGCCGCCTCTGATATGAGCAATAGCGTAAATAAATCCTCTATCAAGGATTGATAGTCTTACATTAGAAAAACTTGCGTCTACTGTATGACCATAGCTTCCGTATCCATATAAAAGAAGCGGAGTTTCGGCTGATTTTTTGGTATCTTTATGATATACCAGAGAGAGTGGGATTTTTGTTTCTCCATCTCTGGAATCTGCCCATATTCTTTCGGAGATATAATTTTCAGGATTAAATTTTCCGCCTAAAACTTCCTGCTGCTTCAGCATTTTGGTCGTTTTATCTTTCATATTATACTCATACGTTGTGTTTGGTTTGGTGAGAGAAGTATAGCCGTAGCGGAGAACTTCTGTATCAAACTCAAGATTAATGCCTATGTAAGCGGTATAAGTAGGATCTGAAAAACTGAGATAATGAGATTCCTGATTTTTTTCGTCAATAATTTTAATCTGAAGCAAGCCTTGTTCTCTTTCTTCAAGTACAAGATAATTTTTAAAAATCTCAAAACCCTCCAGTAAAATTTCCGGGCGGTGAGGGATGACATCTACCCAGTTCTCCATCCCGCAATTATTGATTTTTGTCTTTACCAGCTTAAAATTGGTAGCATCATCAGCATTGGTAATAATATAAAATTCATCTTCATAATGCTCCACAGAGTATTCAAGATCGTCTATTCTTGGCTGAATGATTTTCCACTCTGCAAAAACATTGTCTGCGGGAATAAAACGATGCTCATCTGAAATAGTACTGGAACTCGCCATGAAAATATATTCCATAGATTTTGTCTTAAACACATTCACGTCGAAAGTTTCGTCTTCCTCATGAAAAATCAGTACATCTTCTGCTGCATCGGTTCCCAATTGGTGTCTGTAAACCTGAAATGCACGTAAACTTTCATCTTTCCGGATGTAAAACACATGCACATTATCATTAGCCCAGACTGCCTTTCCTGTAGTGTTTTCTATAATGTCAGGAAGAATTTCTCCGGTTTTTAAATCTTTAAAATTGAGGGTGTAAATTCTTCTTCCTACATTATCAGATGAAAAAGAAGCCAATTTGTTGTTGGGACTTACCGCAACATTGGCTACTTCAAAAAACTCTTCTCCTTCGGCAAGGGTGTTTACATCTAGTATTATCTCTTCTTCATGGTCAAGGCTTTTGTATTTTCTGCAGAAAATAGGATATTCTTTTCCTTCTTCATAACGAACAATATACCAATAGCCATTAAAGAAATAAGGCAGCGACTCATCATCTTTCTTGTATCGGGCTTTCATTTCCTCAAACAGTTCCTCCTGAAGCTGTTCCGTATCTTTCATTATAAAATCCGAGTAGGCATTCTCTGCTTCAAGGTATTGTAACACTTCTGGATTTTCTCTTTCGTTCATCCAGAAATAGGCATCTGTTCTTTTATCGCCATGTATTTCAAGTGTTTTTTCTATTTTTTTTGCCTGTGGAGCTTTCATCTGATGTAATTCTTGTTCAAATGTAGTTAAAAAAAAGCCATCTTACCTGTTATGGAAGACGGCTGTATCATGTAAAAATCTTACTTTACTTATGTAAAACTTTAATGTATTTTTCTAATGCCATAGTCATAGAAGGGGTTTCTTTTGTTGGAGCCATCAAATCTACTTTCAGTCCTGCTTCTTCGGCAGCGGCAGATGTTGTAGGACCAAAAACACCTATTTTGGTATCTTCCTGCTTGAAGTCCGGGAAGTTTTGCTGTAAAGATTTGATTCCCTGCGGACTGAAGAAGATCAGCATATCGTAATCTTTTATACTGATGTCACTTAAGTCACTGCACACTGTACGGTACATAATTGCTCTTGTCCAGTCAACATTAGATGCTTCCATTGTTTTTACAATATCCGGGCTCAAAAGATCTGAAGAAGGCAATAAATATTTTTCGGAAGGAAATTTTTTGAAAAGTGGCAAAAGATCTGAAAAATTCTTTTCACCAAAACTTATTTTTCTCTTTCTGTAAACGATATGTTTCTGAAGATAGTTGGCAATTGCCTCAGACTGGCAGATGTATCTCATCGTATCAGGAACTGCAAACCTCAATTCTTCTGCAAGTCTGAAATAATGGTCAATAGCATTCTTACTGGTAAAAATAATACCGGTATACTGTGTAAGGTCTATTTTCTGTGTTCTAAGTTCTTTGTTGTCTACACCTTCTACGTGGATAAACGGGCGGAAGTCAATCTTTATTTTTTCCTTCTTCGCAATTTCCAGATAAGGAGAAGACTCACTAGGCGCTGGTTGAGAAACCAATATTGATTTTATTCTCATCATGTACTTTATTAAATAAATAATAACTTCCATAGCATCAGAATTGGTGCCATTTGGAGCGTGCAAATATACAAAAATTTATAATACCATTTTTGGGGTAAGATATTGTTTCTGTGAAACAAATAGAAAAATACCTTGAAAATGAACGTGAAACAAAAAAAGCTGAGATAATAAATAAATGTTTCATTTCTGTCAATCGGGAAATAATAGTGTGCTATGCACAAAATAATCAGCAGAATAGAAAAAATAAAATAGAATTTGGTGGAAGTAAAATAAAATATGCTCCATTTTTTTCCATCGCCGATAGATTGATAAAAAAGATACCCGAGTAAGGCTCTTGTAATATAAAAAAGAGATACAATGACCAGAGTATAGCCAATTTTATTGAGTTGGTAGCCGAAAGGCTGTATTTCTGCAATATATTTTGGAACAATAGGAATGTACTGCGAAATCAAAATACTCATACAGAGTACTGTCACTACAGAGGTGATGATCCAGCTTGGGAGATTATTGCTTGCATTATAATATTTCTGAAGCAGAAAATCTTTGAGATTTGCCTCTCGCTCCACCACATTCATCATAAAAATGTATAGAAATATACATATAATAAGGGTAAAGACAACCCAATCATTATTTTCGGGTATTCTTACGTGATTCACAAAATTACGGGTTAGTGGCAAGAGAATATTTTTTTGCAAAATTATAGATTATTTTGTATAAAATAAAAAGCTTAAATAAACTATCTTTGCAAACTGAAATGAAAAAACTTGTCATCATTCCGACTTACAACGAAAAGGAAAATATTACCAATATTATTTCTGCAGTTTTTGCGTTGAATGAAGACTTTCATATTTTGGTGGTTGATGATTCTTCGCCTGATAAAACAGCGGATATTGTGAAAGGTCTTCAGGCAAAGTTTCCGCATCATCTTCATCTTTCTGTAAGACATGTGAAAGACGGGTTGGGAAAAGCTTATATCCATGGGTTTAAATGGGCGCTGCAGAATCAGTATGATTATATATTTGAAATGGATGCCGATTTTTCTCATGATCCGAAAGATCTCCCGAGACTTTTTGAAGCGTGTAAAAATGCTGATATGGCGGTCGGATCGCGCTATTCTAAAGGAGTAAATGTAGTCAATTGGCCAATGGGAAGAGTTTTGCTTTCTTATTTTGCTTCTAAATATGTGAGATTTATTTTAGGGCTTCCGATTCATGATACAACAGCGGGTTTCGTTTGTTTTTCAAGAAAGGTATTAGAAGAAATAGGATTAGATAATGTGAAATTAAAAGGATATGGCTTTCAGATTGAAATGAAATTCAGAACTTTTAAAAAAGGATTTAAAATTGTAGAAGTTCCTATTATTTTTACCAACAGAATTTTGGGCGAAAGTAAAATGAATGGCGGAATTATTCATGAAGCAGTTTTTGGAGTTTTAAACTTAAAGTGGAAATCTTTAATTAACAGGTTGTAAAATCAGAATTTTTCACAATTATCAATGATTGATTTTTGAGATACAATTCCTTTAATACATAATAATATACATATGAAAAAGCTTATAGGATTTTTTATTTTTCTGTTTGTTTTTTCCTGTACGGAATATATAGATAAACCAAAGAATCTTATTGATCAGGATAAGATGGCAGAGATTATTGCAGAGATGGCAATCAACGATCAGATAATTTTCCTTTATCCGGACAAAAATCTGGAGAGCGGAACAAGATTTATCCTTAAATCTTATAATATCAAAGCGGATGATTTTGTTGAAAGTTATAAATATTATGTTATTAAACAAAAGATGAAAGGCATCGTAGAAGAGGCTCAGGAAATCCTTGAAGAAAAAGATCCAAAAGCTGTTGATAAAATAAAAAAAGAATCTGGGCAGGTCATTAATGATCTTCCGAAACTGGAACGCAGATAATTGTTTTTACCATCATTGGGAAATGACGGATTGTATTAAATGTTATATAATGAATTTTTTTAATATAGAAAAAACCTCAGAAGGGAAAGCAAGAGCAGGTGTTTTGTCTACCGATCACGGGAATATTCAGACTCCTATATTTATGCCTGTGGGGACAGTTGCAAGTGTGAAAACAGTGCATCAGAGAGAGATTAAAGAAGATGTAAAGGCGCAGATTATCCTCGGAAATACCTATCACCTATATCTTCGCCCGGGAATTGAAGTCATGCAGGAAGCAGGAGGTTTACACAAATTTATGAATTGGGATCTTCCTATTCTTACCGATTCGGGAGGTTTTCAGGTATTTTCGCTTTCTGGAAGCCGAAAGATGTCCGAAGAAGGCGTGAAGTTCAAATCTCATATCGACGGAAGTTATCATTTATTCACTCCGGAAAAGTCTATGGAAATTCAGAGACAGATCGGAGCAGATATATTTATGGCATTTGATGAGTGTGTGGCTTATCCGTGTGATTACAATCAAGTGAAACTATCAATGGAGATGACGCACCGCTGGCTGAAAAGATGTATGGAGTGGAACGAAAAAAATCCTGAACTTTATGGTTATAAGCAGAGGTTTTTCCCGATTGTTCAGGGTTCTACATATTCAGATTTAAGAAAAATTTCAGCAGAAGTAATTGCTGAAGCCGGTGCTGAAGGAAATGCAATTGGCGGTCTTTCTGTTGGTGAACCGGAAGAAGAAATGTACAGAATTACAGATGAGGTCACGGATATTTTGCCTAAAGAAAAACCAAGATATCTGATGGGAGTAGGAACCCCATGGAATATTCTGGAATCTATCGGTCTCGGAATTGATATGATGGATTGCGTTATGCCAACCAGAAATGCAAGAAACGGAATGCTTTTTACATGGCAGGGTGTTATCAATATGAAAAACGAAAAATGGAAAAAAGATTTTTCGCCGCTGGATGAGTTTGGGACAAGTTTTGTAGATCAGGAATATTCAAAAGCCTATGTAAGGCATTTATTTGTATCTAAAGAATATCTTGCAAAGCAGATTGCTTCTATTCATAATCTTGCATTTTATCTTGATTTGGTAAAAGTGGCAAGAGAGCATATCTTAGCAGGAGATTTTTATCAATGGAAAGATTCTGTAATTCCTGTATTGAGACAAAGGCTTTAAATATTATTTATGCTTAAAATAATAGACGGATATATCGTTAAAAAATACCTCGGAACCTTCGGGTTTATGCTGGTATTGCTGTCTATTGTCGTTTTGGTAATTGATGTACAGCAAAAAATTCCGCGAATAGAAAGAGCAACGCAAATTGATCCTAAACTGGATGTTAGCTATTTTTTGGTTAATTTCTATCCGTTCTGGATTATAAACCTTGTGGTTACATTTTTGGCAATTCTTGTTTTTATTTCGGTTATTTATTTTACCTCAAGAATGGCAAATAACACCGAGATTGTTGCTATTATAAGCAGTGGTGCAAGCTTTCACAGATTTGCCAGACCCTACTTGCTGACCTCATTGTTTATTGCTGTGGTCTCATTGGGGGTCAATCACTTTGTATTACCGTGGGCGAATATCAAGAAAAATCAACTGGAAGCTTATACTTACAACACCGCAAATAAAGAAAAAATTCTGGGTACAGCTCCTGTTTCTGCTCAGCTGAGTAAAATGGAGTATATCTTTATCAACTCATGGAATAAGAGAGAGAAAAGAGGCTACGGTTTTCTCTACCAGAAATTTGATAAAAACAGAAAATTAATTTATGAGCTGAAATCTACCGATGTTTTCTGGGAACAGGAGAAAAAGAATTTTGTGCTCAACAGCTATCTGGAAAAAACCATCAACAAGGATGATTCCGAGAAACTGGGGCATGGTTTTGAGATAAGAAAAAATTTCGGACAGGATCCTGAAGAATTATTTCCAAATGAGCTTTTAGGACAGAATAAAACTACTCCGGAACTTATTAAATTCATTGAAAGAGAAAAAGAAAAAGGAAACAGCAATCTCAACTCTCACCTGAACGAGTTTCACCAGCGTACTTCAATGCCTGTTTCCATTATTATTCTTACTTTTCTGGCACTTTCGCTTTCTTCACAAAAGAAAAGAGGCGGTTTAGGAATTAATCTCGCTATAGGAATTTCTCTGGCTTTTGTTTTTGTATTTTCTTTTGAAGCATTAAAAGTGGTTTCAGAAAACAAGAGTATGTCTCCGGCATTGGCAATGTGGTTTCCAAACATTGTGTTTCTTCCGGTTACTTTATTTTTGTACCTGAAGCGAGCCAATCAGTAAAGGAGTTTAATCTCTTTCAAATAGAAAGACTGCACTCCGGTTTCTAATTCAATGCAGATTTTTCCATTTTTTTCGGCGTTTCTTATGATGCCATTTTGTTTTAATCCATCTATTTCAAAAACAGAAACTTTGTCTTTCCGGAATAAGTGTTCGTTCAGATGGCTCATAATTTCATCTTCTGACGGAATGTTTTTTAGCTTTTCAACAAAGAAAGAATGAAAATTTTCAGCAAAGAT
Source organism: Chryseobacterium echinoideorum (assembly GCF_007474535.1). Classification (GTDB taxonomy): domain Bacteria; phylum Bacteroidota; class Bacteroidia; order Flavobacteriales; family Weeksellaceae; genus Chryseobacterium; species Chryseobacterium echinoideorum. The sequence continues at coordinate 289,425 of NZ_VKNW01000002.1, forward strand.
TTTCATGCTAAATCGTTGTCCTGTTTGCGTTAGAAGCGATCCGGCATTAGATATTTCATCAAAGTTTTCCTGTAAGATATTAATTCCGATTCCTGTAATGAAATAAACCTCTTGATTGATGTTTTTTTTTTCAATTAAAATACCGGCAATTTTCTTTTTATTTAAAATAATATCATTCGGCCATTTGATCTGCACTTCCTTTCCTGTGAGTTGGGAAACGTACGTCTGCACGCAAATTGCGGTATAATAATTGAACAGAAAATCCGAATTATCGAAAGCTGAATTTTTTACTGCTAATGTATAGGCAAGATTCTTTTCTGAAGAAGAAATCCATCGGTTTCCATATTGTCCTCTTCCTTTTGTCTGACAGAAAGTATAAAGAGCTGTAAAATCCAAATCATGATAAAGTAAAACATTGCTTATTTCGTCATTAGTAGAAGAACATTTATTTACGTAAAAAAGGTCATCCATTTAAGAAAACTTTAAGACTTTAAAGGGCTAAAAATAAGGCTAAAGTGAAAGAAAAACAATAAATTTGCAGATTATATATACATTAATGAGTAAAACAGCAGAAAAGCAAGCACTAATAGATAAAATTATTGAGGCTATCCAAGATGTAAAAGGGGAGGATATCATGATTTTTGACCTTTCCAATATCGAAAATTCAGTAGCAGAAACATTCATCATCTGCAACGGAAATTCAAACACACAGGTTTCGGCATTAGCAGGAAGTGTTGAGAAGAAAGTAAGAAACGAGCTTCACGACAGACCTTGGCATGTAGAAGGGACAGAAAATGCAATGTGGGTTTTGGTAGATTATGTTTCGGTGGTAGTACATATTTTTCAGAAGCAGACCAGAGAATATTATGACATTGAAGAACTCTGGGGTGATGCTAAAATCACAAAAATTGAAAACGCAATATAAATTTTAAAAGTAATAAATGAATAATAAAGGATTTAACTGGTTTTTCCCAATAATAATTATAGCTCTTTTGCTGTTTTTTGTTGCTAATTCATTTGGTGACAGCGGTGCAAAATCTATGGATGAGGATACGTTTTTCAGAACAATGCAGGCGGGAAAAGTTCAGAAAGTTTTAATAGATAAGCAGGCACAAAAGGCAGATGTTTATCTAACAAAAGAAGCAAAAACAGAAAGTGTACAGGCTAAAGATAAAGCACCCACTGCATTTCCTTCTTTTGGGATGTCTCCGAAAGCGGATTATACATTAAAGTATGGTGATCTACAGTTGTTTCTGTCAAAGTTTGAAACGCTGAAATCAGAAAACCCGGCTTTGAAAACAACCAAAGATTATGCAGAAGGCGAAAGTCCATTGATGGGATTTCTTATTCAGGCACTGGTATGGATTGGTATTTTGGGACTTTTTTATTTCATCCTTTTCAGAAAGATGGGAAGCAGCGGCGGTCCTGGTGGACAAATTTTCTCAATTGGAAAGTCTAAAGCTAAACTTTTTGACGAAAAAGAAAGAATCCAGGTGACATTCAAAGATGTTGCAGGATTGGAAGGTGCAAAAGAAGAAGTACAGGAAGTTGTAGATTTTCTTAAAAATTCTGAAAAATATACAAAATTGGGAGGTAAAATTCCTAAAGGAGTACTTTTGGTGGGTCCTCCGGGTACTGGTAAAACCTTGCTGGCGAAAGCAGTTGCAGGTGAAGCAAAAGTGCCTTTCTTTTCTCTTTCGGGTTCAGATTTTGTGGAAATGTTCGTTGGAGTTGGAGCTTCCAGAGTAAGAGATCTTTTTGCTCAGGCGAAAGCAAAGTCTCCGGCAATTATTTTCATTGATGAGATTGATGCCATCGGACGGGCAAGAGGAAAGAACAATTTTTCAGGCGGAAACGATGAAAGAGAAAATACCCTGAATCAGCTTTTAACAGAAATGGATGGTTTCGGAACAGATACCAACGTAATTGTAATGGCGGCAACCAACAGAGCAGATATTTTAGATAAAGCGTTGATGAGAGCTGGTCGTTTTGACCGTTCCATTTTTGTAGATTTGCCGGAACTTCATGAAAGAAGACAGATTTTTGATGTTCATTTGAGTAAAATAAAGATGGACGATACTGTAGACAGAGAGTTTTTAGCAAAGCAGACTCCTGGTTTCAGTGGGGCAGATATAGCGAATGTTTGTAATGAAGCAGCACTTATTGCGGCAAGAAACAATCACGAAGCTGTTACTAAACAGGATTTCCTTGATGCGGTTGACAGAATCATCGGTGGTCTTGAGAAGAAAAACAAAGCAATCAAACCTTCTGAAAAGAAAAGAGTAGCTTACCACGAAGCAGGACACGCAACAATTTCATGGTTGGTAGAGCATGCGTCTCCGCTATTGAAAGTAACCATTGTCCCAAGAGGGCGCTCGTTAGGAGCAGCATGGTATCTTCCGGAAGAAAGACAGCTTACGACAACCGAGCAAATGCTTGATGAAATGTGTGCTACATTAGGAGGAAGAGCTGCAGAGCAGGTTATTTTTAATAACATTTCTACAGGAGCACTTTCAGATCTCGAAACGGTAACAAAAAGAGCTCAGGCGATGGTGACAATTTATGGTTTGAGTCCTAATATCGGTAACATTTCTTACTATGACAGCTCGGGACAATCTGAGTACAATTTCGGAAAACCTTATTCTGAGGAAACAGCTACCAAAATTGATGCTGAGATTAAATTAATTATTGAAAATCAGTATCATAGAGCAGTGCAGATTCTTAGAGATAATAAAGATAAACTGGATGCTTTGGCAGGAAAGTTACTTGAGAAAGAAGTGATTTTCCGTGAAGATCTGGAAGAAATTTTCGGAAAAAGAGCGTGGGATCCTGAATTGACAGAGAAGCCGGTTACCAATACAATTCCGGAAAACAGACTGGAGCCAAATAATGACGAAGGCAATATTGCCGAAGGAGAAATACAAGCACCGGAAAGCCCTACACAGATTTAAAAATTTGGTTAATATTAAACATAATTCCCGATAAATAAATATTTGTCGGGAATTTTTTGTTTTTAAGTCATATTATTAGATTCTTTAGGATTATATTTTCTATTTTTGTACTAAGTTGACTAAAAATATACTAAGTTGAGTTTATTTAAAAGAATTGTAAGCAAACTTACCAATCAGCCTGAAGATGAGGAGAAGCAAAGCCTGGAAAAACTTGGAGATTCGCTGAAAAATGCTGATCTCGATTATAAGTTTGCGCAGTTGTTTACTCATTCGGGTGGGTTTTTCAACTATTGTGCAGATGAGGCTGAAGCATTGCAGACCTTGAATCAGATTATTAAGATTGAAGGAATCAGTTCGTTGTTTTGTTGCGATAAGGATTTGCAGGGCTTTCTGAATGTTTTGAAGACCAGCTATAATGCGGAACTTCAGCAGTCGAATGATGCCGCATTTATTACCTGCGAATATTTAATCGCTTATGACGGCAGGATTATGCTTTCTCATAATAATATTTTGCACTACCATTCCTCAAGGCTTCCCGGTAAGATTATCATTATAGCAAATGTTTCTCAGATTGTCAATAATCTGAATGATGCTATGGGAAAAATAAAACGTACCGGAAATATCAAAAACCTTACATCAATCAGCGGAAATCATTCTAAACTGGATGCGGCTGCCAATAACAATACGAAGCTTTTTTTACTTCTACTGGAAGATTAATAAGCAGATTAAATTTTAAATTTTGGACAAAAATCTTATTCAGAGAACACTTTCGGGGCTTGTTTATGTAGCCGTAATTTTTCTTTGTACCACTCCGTTCGGAGCGCAGCTTCTGGATGCGGTTTCTCCCGGACTTGTAAAGCAGCAGTATCTGTTTTATGGCTTGATGAGTTTCTTTTTGCTCGTAGGAACTTGGGAGTGCATCAGGATTATGCAATTTGGAAAAGGATATGAAAAATGGATTGTTTTCCCTATCGTATTATTCATCTTCTATACTTTTTCTAAAAGATTTTTTCATCACGATTTTTACTTTAATTTCAGATTATACGAAATCCTTGCGCTGTCTTTAGTGATCATTGCAATCGTTACCTTATTCAAATTTTCAAGCGAATTATATTTTGACAGCGGAAAACTCATCTTTACTGCCATCTATGTGGGACTGCCGTTTTCACTAGCTTTAGGATTACCTAAATTTTCAAACTTTGATGATACTTTTACCCTTGAAGTATTTTTTCTGTTTCTCCTGATCTGGAGCAGCGATACCTTTGCGTATTTGGTAGGAAAATTTTTTGGAAAACATAAAATGGCACCTAAAATTTCACCTAAAAAAACATGGGAAGGCTATGCAGGTGGAGTGGTTCTAACCTTAGTTTTGTCTTATTTTGTTGAAATGTATCAGCCTCAGCTTCGCGGAAACTGGATGATAGTAGGATTTCTGATTGCTGCATTTGCACCTTTGGGAGATTTAGTAGAAAGCCAGCTGAAAAGAAATTTCGGGGTGAAAGACAGTGGCAATATTATCCCGGGACACGGCGGAGTTTTAGACAGGCTTGATAGTTTTATCATTTGTGTTCCTGTCGTATATTTGTACTTTATTTTAGAAAAATTTATTTAATCGTAAAAGATCATCATCTACTTATAAAATCTACACATGAAACTACATAAAGAATCAAAAGGAACAATTGCAGTAGCAACCATAGTCTTTGCCGTCATTGCTGCAGTATCTATCTATTATCTGGAAATGTTTTCCCTGTTAATTATTGTGCCTTTACTGGTAATTTACAGTCTGGTTTTTTGGTTCTTCAGAGTTCCCAACCGTGATATTCTTGATCATGTTGAAAACGTAATTGCCCCAGTGGACGGAAAAGTAGTCATGATTAAAGAAGTAGAAGAATCAGAATTTTTAAACGAAAAAGCCATTCAGATTTCTATTTTTATGTCGCCGCTTAATGTACATATCTGCAGATTTCCGGTATCGGGAAAAGTGATTTACAAGCAATATCATCCGGGAAAGTATTTGGTAGCGTGGCACGAAAAATCTTCTACAGAAAATGAAAGAACCACCGTTGCTGTAGAAAGTTTAACCAATCATAAAGTCGTTTTCAGACAAATTGCAGGCTACGTTGCCAGAAGAATTGTTTTTTACTGTAATGAAGGGGATAATGCAAAAGCAGGACATGAATTTGGCTTTATTAAATTCGGATCAAGAATGGATGTATTCTTACCATTAGATACAGAAATCATCTGCAAAATTGGGGATAAAACAAAAGGCGGAATTGATGTGATTGCTAAAATGAGAGACTGATTTTACAGAAGATACATTTGAAAAAGCCTTGTCAAGACCTCAAACTTTGACAAGGCTTTTTTTTGCATAATACCCCAATCTTTCAATTGTCCCGAAAACTTCTTGCAGGGGTGCTACAAGCTTTCGGGAACGTCCGAAAGTTTTATTTTGCCTGTTTCTAGCAGCTTCATCATTGCCCTTGCTGTTAATGTTTTGGAAACCGAAACTACATGAAGCGGAGTATTTTTGTCAATAGGTTTTTGGTTATTTTCTCTGGCAAAACCTCGGTAATTTTCATAAATAATCTGATCTCCCTGTGCAACGAGAACCCTTCCGCTCAGATTATCCTGCGCCCAGATTTTTTTTGTAATACTGGTCAATTTATCCCGGAAGAAATTTTTTATTGGAAATCTGAATGTTATCATTTTCAAAAACTTTTTTACCAAAACCTTTAAAGGATTTAGTAAAATCCACGAAAGCTTTTTATTTTTCCTCCGTTAGCTTTTAGGTATAACAAAAAATCAACTTATTTCAACTTCAAAGTAGTGTGCTTTTCTACGCTTGTGACGTTTTCGGGAGTCCATGGGATACGTTTGACCAGCGGATGTTCCCGAACCGGACAATCCATGATTTGGCAGATAGAACATGAGATAGGTTTACAATCGTCCATGTGAAAATTAAACTCTACCGTTCTGTTAGTGTTTCTAGCCAAAAGAAGGATCACGTTTTCCATCTCATTGTGTGCCTCACGAAGACTGTAATACCAAGGCAGCGTAATGTGCGCATCAATGTGAAGGGATGACCCGAATTGCTGAATTTTCATGTTGTGAATATCTATCCATTCTGTTTTTCGGTTGTTTTCCAGGAGTTCGATGATTTTATTGAGAAGTTCAGGATCCTGCTCATCCATAATTCCGCTCAGAGACTTTCTGACGATTTTATATCCTACGAAAATGATGTATAATCCAAACAGTAGCGCAACCAATGAATCAATCCAATAAATCTTAGTGAAATATACAATGATTAAACTTGCGACAACGCCCAAAGTAGTAATGGTGTCGGACTGCAAATGCTTTCCGGAAGAAATAAGAACCAGTGAATTTTCTTTTTCGCCTTTTTTGATAGAAATATAGCCGAGAAGGTAGTTGATTATGGCTGTAGCAGAAATAATGGCAATTCCCCAGTCGAGTTCGCTGAGAATTTTTCCACGGATCAAACTATTGATCCCTTCATAGATAATCATTAATCCTGCAATAGAAATGAGTGCGCCTTCAATTCCGGAGGTGACAAATTCTACTTTTCCGTGACCGTAAGGATGATCTTCATCTTTTGGTTTTGCTGCGAGATAGAGCGAATATAATCCCATAAATGCACTGATGACATTGACAATACTTTCCATCGCATCAGAAAAAACAGAGTCGGAATCAGTAAGTTTCCATGCAATGATTTTTCCTATAAACAGAAGAATCCCAAATGCTGCAATGATTTTCTGAAATCCTATTTTATCGTTATTTATTTTATTTGCTATCATTTTACCGTTCAATTTTGAACAATTTTATTTTCGTAAATGGATTAGCCTATCCTTTTAGGGGTTGTTTTTAGGCTAACAGCTGAAAGCGATTTGCTATAAGCTTATTATTTGATAAAAAAAAGAATCTCGTTTGAGACTCTTTTTCTTTTTTGTTAGTTTATACTAAGTTGTTTGCTACCAAGTATTCTGCAATCTGTACAGCGTTGGTTGCTGCGCCTTTCCGCAGATTGTCTGCGACAATCCACAGGTTGAGTGTTTTCGGTTGCGAAAGATCTCTTCGGATTCTTCCCACGAAAACTTCATCTTTTCCTTCAGAATATAAAGGCATTGGATATTCGTTGTTTTTTACGTTATCCATTACAACAACTCCCGGAGTTTCAGATAAGATTTTTCTTACTTCATCCAGATCAAATTCATTTTCAAATTCGATATTCACGCTTTCAGAATGTCCTCCCTGAACCGGAACTCTTACAGCTGTTGCTGTCAAATTGAAAGTGTCATCACCCAAAATCTTTTTAGGCTCTTTCATGAGTTTAATTTCTTCTTTGGTGTAATCATCCTCTGCAAAAACATCGCAATGTGGCAAAGCATTTTTGAAGATTTGGTAAGGATAAACTTTTTCTGCACTGTTATCTCCCGAAATTTCGGCATTCAATTGATCTACAGCTGCTTTACCCGTTCCTGTCACCGACTGATAAGTAGAAACGATGACTCTTTTTAAGTCATATTTTTTATTCAGCGGACCTAAAACCATAACCAACTGGATCGTAGAACAGTTCGGATTGGCGATGATCTTGTCTTCCTTCGTTAGAACATTTGCATTGATTTCCGGAACCACCAGTTTTTTAGTAGGATCCATTCTCCATGCTGAAGAATTATCAATAACCGTAGTTCCTGCTTCAGCGAAAAGAGGAGCAAACTCCAGAGAAGTTCCGCCTCCTGCCGAGAAAATAGCGATTTCAGGTTTGGCAGCTATAGCGTCGTTCATGCTTACGATGGTAAATTCATCCTGTTTATACTTCACCTTTTTACCAATAGATTTTTCCGAAGCTACCGGAATTAATTCTGTGATAGGGAAGTTTCTCTCTTCGAGAACTTTAAGCATAACCTGACCCACCATTCCGGTAGAGCCTACTACAGCTACTTTCATTTTGTAATTAAAAATTTAAGATTAAATTATATTGCTTGCCTGAAAATCAAATCTGGCAAAAGATTTTTTATCCGAATAATCTGCCCCACTGGAAAGCCCAAAGCATTAATGCTACAGCTATCAACGCCATGATAACCCAACTCATATTGAGCCTGTCATTTGTTTTAAACTTTTTGTTGACAATCGTTAATAATACAGCAGCAATGATCATTGCAGTAGGATGCTCAACATAGGTATTTCTGGCAACAGCATCTTTCATCAATATTCCTGCTTCTTTCGCAGCTTTGAAACCGGGTGAAAAGAAAAAAAGCATTACCAGACCTATCAAAGCCTGAGTATGAAAAAAAATCATTGTAAAAAGCGTAGACTTTCTCAAAAGCTTTGAGATTTTCCCGGAATATCCGAACATGGCTGCCAAAAGTGCTACGACAAAAACTGTAGTGGCAAGTAAGATTAAATAAGCAAAACCACGGTGTGCCTGAAGCATGATGTTGAAATCCATAATGTATATTTTTATTAGATGCAAATATAAAAAATCCCAGCGATAAAGCCGGGATTTGGTATGTAATAAAAGTTATAATTATTAGAATCTATAAGAGATAGAAGCTGCCCAAGTAGTTCCTGTACCAAAATATACTTGATTTGCCGTAGCAACACCATTATACATATAGCCTAACTGTTGATAAGAAAGCTTTTGTGAGTTTACAGTTCCGTCTTGTAATCTTGTAGGAATATCGTCAGCATGGATTGAATTTCTACCTTCAGAAATATATACAGTATCTAGTAAGTTATAAACGTTAGCAGAAAGTATTAGTTTATTATTGTTTCTAAGGTTGAATGCATAAGAAGCTCCAAGATCAAAAATGTTATATGAAGGAAGTTCTAATGCTCCTTTTTTAGCTGCGTCAGGAACGACACCATTTACAATTTCGTAATTTCTGTTGATTGAGATCTGAGAATATAAGCGTCCTGCATATCTCCAGTTGGCATAAACATTCATTTGTTTAACAGGATGTACAGTAATACCTAAAGCGGCAGTTGTTTGAGCTGCATCTGAAACTTTTACATCATCTAGAGCTAAAGTGATTTCATTGCTGCCATTTGCATTATTTACTGGCTGGTTATTGTTGTCAAAGAAATTTCCGGTTGGGTTATTCTTATATCTCCAATCACCATAAGAGAACATACCTGTTAAGTCAATATACTCATTTACTTTATAGCTTGCTTCAAACTCTGCACCCATGTGTACTTGTTTTACTCCTAACATATTGGCATATCCGTTATCACCTGAAGCAAGAGGGATTCCTCCAATTCTAAGGAAACGGTCGTCCCAAGAGGTGTAATAAAGGTTTACGTTGGCTCTTAGTCCGGATAAGTTCCTGAATCCATATCCTAATTCTACCGAGCCTATTTTTTCGTTAGTAGCATTTGGATTTAAAACTTGTTGGTTATCAACATATACAGAGCTAAATTGAGGTTGCTTTGAATAGTATCCTGCATTTACAAAAACATTGTGATTTTCATTAATGTTGTAGTTTGCGCCTCCTTTCACATTGTATCCTGTGAAATTATTGTATCCTGTTTTTCTGTAAACAACCTGACCTGTAGGAACATTTGGCTGTCTAGTAACTCCGTCAATAATCCAATTATCAATTCTTTGGTAGCCTTGGCTAGAAAATGATCCCTGTATAAATGCGGAAATTACATCATTAGAATATTCAACCTGACCAAAAGCACCTAACCATCTAACCTGACCATCGTAATTTCTGCTGGCAATCTGTGATTTATCTTTAACGGCTTTAGCAAAAGGATTTGCAGAAGGTGTTGCGTTTTGAGAATCAGTAACACTATAAAAAGGTTGTAAATTTAAGTTTTGATTCTCACGGTATTCGTTATTTCCTAAAAAGTCGGTGATAACACCTGGATGGTAACCATAATAATATCTACCATCAATACCTACTTGGAAATTCCAGTTTTCATTTACTTTATGCTGGAAATTAGATAAAATTCCATACCAGTCATGAGAGTTTACGTGTGCTCTTCTTACTAGACCATTTGATCTGGTAGCAATTCCCGGTGTTGCATTAACCTTGTTGATATTTGCAGTAGGCTGTGCAGGATTCCAGATCACTTGTTGACCTTGATTCCAGGCAACTATATCATCCCATCTAATTTGACCATCCGCAGTTTTAGGTAGACTAAAAATACTAGTACCGTTGATATTTCCTAAGAAACCGGTTCCTCCACCTCGCCCCCAAGATCCATAACCGACCGTTGATAGTTTAGATTTTGAAGAAATATTCCAATCCCAGTTAATTGATGCAACAGGTTTAGAATAATAATTCGTGTTAGTAGAAAACTGATCACCGTTCAAAAACCCCCAGTTTGAATTGTATCTTCGGTTTGGCTCACCGTCTTTACCATATTTCAAATAAGTTTCAATAGTGTTGGTAAAGTTTTGATTATGCCATTGCGGTGCACCGGTAAATGTAAATTGAAAATCGTGTTTTTTGTTAGGTTGGAAACCTAAAGCAAAGTAATAGTTATAAGCTTCAAAATCTGAACCATCAATATACATTGCTCCTGCTGTTCTACTCATTAAGAATGATGCTGACCATCCTTTATCAGACTTACCAGTATTATATGAAAATAAGGCTTTATGATAGCCATCATTACCTAATCCTACGGTAACATTACCTTCTCTTCTTTTGTCAGCAGCTCTTGTAATAATATTAACTGTGCCCCCTACAGATGCAATCGCTAATTTTGATGCTCCCAAACCTCTTTGAATTTGCATGGCTGAAGTAACATCCGATAGACCCATCCAGTTTGACCAATAAACAGAACCGTTTTCCATATCATTAACCGGAACACCATTAATCATGACAGCTGTGTTATTTGTGTCAAAACCTCTAACATTCATACGTCCGTCTCCAAATCCACCGCCTCCTTTAGTAGCATACACAGAAGGTGTATATGCAAGAACTTCAGGGAATTCTTGATTTCCTAATCTTTCCTGGATTTGTGCTTCTTTAATGGTGGAAACAGCAACCGGAGTTTTTCTGTCTTTTGCAAGATCGGCAACACCGGTAAGTACAACCTCTTCAATGTCTTTAGAAGATGCTGCTGTATCTCTCACCTGTTGTGCATAATAAACACTCGCTGTTGATAATGTGATTATCGCAGTAAGCATTGATTTGTTGATTAATTTCATAATCGTAAGTAATAGTTAGAATTAATTTTTCTGCAAAATTCGACAAATAAAATTTAACTATTATTAACTTTATGTTAATTTTTAATCAGTCTTAATAATGGTAAAGTATTGTTTTTCAGTATATTAAATTTTTATTCAATTTTAATATGAAAAAAATCATATTATTTATTTTTTAATAAAAGGGGGTAGATTTTATTAAAAATACAATGTTTTACATAATTGCTTTCAAACTGAGATCAATATTCTCTGCTGAATGTGTCAGCGCACCAGCGGAGATAAATGTAACTCCGGTTGCAGCTATGTCTTTTAGCTGATCTCTGGTGATTCCTCCGGAGGCTTCACTTTCACATGATCCATTAATTAATTTTACTGCTTTAGTCATAGTGGCAATATCCATATTATCAAGCATAATTCGGTCTACTTTAGCATTGATAGCTTCTTTCACCTCTTCAAGGTTTCGTGTTTCAACTTCAATCTTAAGCTTTTTCTTATTTTTTTTAATGTAGTCTTTTGCCATTTTTACCGCCTTGGTAATACTTCCGTTATAATCAATGTGATTATCTTTCAGCATGATCATATCGTATAAGCCGTATCTGTGATTGGTGCCTCCTCCTATAGAAACTGCCCATTTTTCACAAACTCTGAAATTTGGAGTGGTTTTTCTGGTGTCTAGAAGTTTGGTTTTAGAACCAATCAATCGTGAATCCCAATCGTGAGTTAAAGTTGCAATTCCGCTCATTCTCTGCATGCAATTCAAAACCAATCTTTCTGTTGAGAGAATTGATCTTGCGCTTCCGGACACAATAAAAGCAACATCTCCAATTTTTGCGGTTTCTCCATCTTTGATGAATGTTTCTACTTTTAAATTTTCGTCAAATGTTTTAAATATGATTTCTGCAAGCTCAACTCCTGCCAGGATGCAGTCTTGTTTTACCAAAAGTTTTGCATTTTGCTCAAGGCTTTTAGGAATAGTAGAAAGAGTAGAATGGTCTCCATCCTGAATGTCTTCTTCCAGAGCACGTTTGATGAATTGTTTTAAAACTTTATCTGTAGCGTAGTTTGGTCTTTTCATTATATTAAATGATAATCAATTATTTAAACTAAATCCTTATTGTAAAATGCACCTCTATTCTGAGTCATTTCCATGGACTGGGTAATGATCAAATGGGCAACGGTAGTAAGATTTCTTAATTCTGAAAGCTGGGGCGAAAGAATAGAGTAGTGATAGATCTCGTCTACAGCAGCTGCAATTTCTGCGTGCTTTTGTAGCGCCATTTTCAATCTGCTGTTGCTGCGTACAATTCCTACAAGATCGCTCATCATTTCCTGAAGCTGCTTTCTTAAGTAGGAAACAATCACCATCTCATCAATGATTTTCATACCTTCTTCGTTCCATTCCGGAACTGCTTTCAGATCATCAAAGTTGAAGTTATTTTCTTTTAGCAGTTCTACGGTTTTTATGGCTGCATTATGCCCAAAAACCAGACCTTCCAGAAGTGAATTGGAGGCAAGCCGGTTGGCTCCGTGTAACCCGGAATTGGTACATTCTCCTACAGCAAACAAGTTTTTTATAGAAGACTGCCCGTCTTTGTCAATTTCAATTCCGCCCATTAGATAATGGCATGCAGGAACTACAGGTATCAGTTGGGTGAAAGGATCAATTCCTTCATCTTTACATTTTTTATAAATATTAGGAAAATGCTCAAGAAATTTTTCATGATTCATTTTACGGCAGTCCAAACCCACAAATTCGTCTCCGGTGATTTTCATTTCAGCATCAATAGCTCTAGCCACAATATCTCTGGATGCTAATTCTTCACGCTCATCGTATTTGTGCATAAATTTTTCGCCCCTTTTGGTTCGTAATTTTGCACCGTCACCTCGTACTGCTTCAGAAATTAAAAACAACATTCCGTCAATTTTACTGTATAAAGCTGTTGGGTGAAACTGATAATACTGCATATTGGTGACCTTTCCTTTGGCACGTGCAACAAAAGCAATTCCGTCTCCTGTAGCAATGGTAGGATTGGTGGTGTTTTTATAAACGTGTCCTGCACCTCCGGTAGCCACAAGGGTAATTTTGGATGTTATTTTTTTGATGGTTTTAGATTTTTCGTCTAAAATATAGGCTCCATAACAATTGATCTCATCTTCGTTTAATTCTTTTCCGGGAATGTGATGCTGAGTAATAATATCAATAACATAATGATGATCTAAAATCTCAAGATTCGGATTGTTTTTAACGGTCTGAAGTAAAGCTCTTTCGATTTCAAATCCTGTGATATCTTTGTGGTGTACAATTCTGTTTTCTGTATGTCCGCCTTCTCTGCCTAGTGTAAATTCACCGTTTTTTTTATCAAAATTGGCTCCCCATTCTACAATTTCTCTGAATCTTGCAGGAGCTTCTTTTACTACCATTTCAACAACGCTGCGTTGATTTTCGCCATCTCCGGCACGCATTGTATCGTCAATATGTTTTTCGAAATTATCATTTTTAAAATCTGTCACAACAGCCAAGCCGCCCTGTGCATACTTTGTATTGCTTTCATCTTCATCAGATTTTGTTACAATAATGATTTTCGCATCCGGGAGCTGTTCGGATATTTTAATAGCATAAGACAGACCGGAAATTCCGGAACCAATCACTAATACATCTGCTTTTATCATATAGGAGATTTCAGATATTCTTTTAATTAAATAAATTTAAACAATTTTTCGTTTGGCTTTCTCACTTTTTTCATGTGCTGGAATTGGTCTTCTTCCGAGCGGTAACCTAGAGCCAGTGTTACGGTAACTTTTTCTATTTCGGAATCAATTTCTAATACTTCTTCTAAAACATCCTGTCTGAAGCCCTCCATAGGACATGTGTCTACATTTTCTAATGCAGCTGCGTACATCAGATTTGCCAAAACAATGTACGATTGTTTTTCTGCCCAGTTCGAAAGTTGGTTTTCAGTCTGTTGGCTGATATGCTGATTGATGCTGTTCTTAAATGATGTGAGTTGCTCAGTGGGAATGTTTCTTACTTCTGAAATATGATTAAAATATCCGTTAATATAATGATCTTCAATCATTTTTTTGGAAACAATCACGATAAGATGGGAACAGCTTGTGATTTGAGAAGGATTATAAAAAGCGGGAACAAGCTTCTGCAGCATACTATTGCTTTGTACAACGAAAATTTTGTAAGGCTGTAATCCCTGTGAACTGGCAGAGAGTTTACCCGATTCTAAAATATTTAAAAGAATACTTTCAGGTACCTTTAAATCGGGATTAAATTTCTTTACAGAATATCTTCTGCTGAGTGCTTCCAAATAATTCATAACACAAATTTAGCAATTGAATATGAATAATATCGTTTTGAAAAACACTATTAGCAAAATTTTAAATAAAAAACCACCCTTTCGAGAGGATGGTTCTAATTATAATATAATAATGAAAAAAAATTATTCTCGGTTTTTTAATAATACCCATCCGTTATAAGTTGTCGGAGTATTATTTTTATCATTTTCGATCCACGAAATAGTGTACCAATAAGTTCCTGTTGATAATTTTTTACCACCGGAAGTTCCGTCCCATTTGTAGTTTCTCAGTTTTCCTGCTTCATACTTCATATTGCCATATCTGTCATACACCGTGAATGTCAGATTTTTCTTGTAAGCAAGCTCGGTGTAATCAATAATATCATTCACATTGTCTCCATTGGGTGTGATGACGTTAACAAGATTAGGAATGGTAATCTGTACCTCAGCAGGAGTACAATTATAGAAATCTTTCACATAAAACTTATTTTCCCCTCTCGGAAGATCTGTGAAAATATTAGAATCCTGCCAATTGATGCCATTGATGGAAAACTGGTAAGGAGCAGTGCCTCCCAAAACATTCACAGTAGCTGTATTGTTTTTAATATCAATGCTGGAAATGACTGGATTTACCGCAACTTTCACGTCAGCAGTCTGAAAAGTATAGCAGTTTCCTGTTTTTAGCCTTACCCAATAAGTTCCGGCGGGAACACCTTGTATTGATTGTGTGGTTGCGCCTGTACTCCAAAGATATTCTGAAAAACCAGGACCAGCATCCAGCGTTGCTCTTTCATAAATGCAAATTGTTTTATCTTTTAAAACACTTGATTTTACCGGTGGAATAACCTTTAGTGTTATTTTTTTGATAATGAAACAGTTACTAATGGCGGTTACCTTTACAAAAACTTCTGAATTAGAAGATATGTATGCGATTGGATTGACGATTTCATTGGTTCCATTTAAAGCATTGTCAAAAGAAGTGTAAAACTTCTTTGTAATTCCGGTATCACTTGTAACATCTGCTGATGTAAGATTAAACAATCCTGTTGCAGTATTTGTTTCTATAAAACAAGATTCCAGCACAGCATCCTGTACAACGGGAAGAGGATGAAAGCTTAATGTAATTTCTGCATTTCCCGTACATCCTTCCGGAGTGGTAACTTTTACATATACTTTACCAGGTCCAGAAACATAAGCTGTAGGATTGGTGATTTCGTTGATTCCGGCATTAAGATCTGCCAAAGTTTTGAAGTATTTTTTAGTAACACCGTTTACA
This sequence comes from Chryseobacterium echinoideorum, assembly GCF_007474535.1. Classification (GTDB taxonomy): domain Bacteria; phylum Bacteroidota; class Bacteroidia; order Flavobacteriales; family Weeksellaceae; genus Chryseobacterium; species Chryseobacterium echinoideorum. The sequence continues at coordinate 305,130 of NZ_VKNW01000002.1, forward strand.
CCTGTTACATTGGCAGAGGTAAGGTTAAATACCGCAGTAGCTGCACCATTGTTATTACAAGCAGAAATTGTTCTGTTGGTTGCGCTGAAATTTCCTAAAGTAAGTTGAATGCTTCCATCAGGATTGTCACAGAGCAATGCTGAATTATCTTTGATAATTACGTTTACAGTCGTATTGGCATTAAACTGATAATTGGAAGGATTTGCAACAGGAGTTCCTCCAACCGAATAAGTGAATGTGTATCCCGAAGGATTTGCAACAAATTGAGAATTAAATGAAGTTAAATTTACAGTTCCGAAACCAGTTGTAGGATTAGGACATGCTTGTTGTGAAACAGAGGGTTGTGAAATACTTACTTTATCGGTGAAAACTTTTACATTTTTTATTGAATGTCTTGCGCTTGCAGCTCCTGTAGAAGCGGAAAATCCAAAATATCCTTGTGTCATTCCAACGGCAGCACCTGAGGGAGCAAAAGATTGATCTACTACCAGATTATTGTCAATTTTAATTTTTATAATCCAATTGTTGATATTAGCAGGGTCAACTTCACCGGTTACTTCAACATGTTTATAAGTTGTTCCTGTAAAAGGTTGTGTAGTGATAAGATCTGCAGTATGGAAAGTGCTTCCCGGTGTATTATTAAATTCAATATTAGAACCTGCAGTATTATTCGTCCCGTAAAGTACGTGGACTTTACTCATTTGTGCTTCGGTAGTATTGTTGAAAATATCAAAACCTACCATAAGACCTGTTGCGTTAGCCGGAATTCCCAATCCGCCTCCAGAAGTGTAAGATGCCGGAGGATTGGCAAGATACCAAAATGCCAGACCGTCACCTCTGCCGTAGGAAGGGGTTCCGTTTCCATCAATTCTAAAATCAAATTCTACTCGCCATTTGTCGCAATATTTTAAGTTAATAGGCGCATTAAGCTTAATACCGCCAACCTGCGATGTCTGATCTGCTGTAAGCTGGATGAAATCTGTATTTACGGCAGCAGAAGGAACTACATCCCATCCCGTTGTATTAACAGGGTTTCCGGTAAGCTGATAGGTTTGTGAGAATAGTTTTCCTAATGTACAAAAAATGAAAAAAGGTACATAAAAGAATAGATTTTTATTCATGTATTAGTTTTACTTAAAATTAGTAATGTAAAGATATTAATTATCTGCCAATAAATGAATGTGGTGTGTTAAATTTATTGAAATTGATAATTATTTCTCAATAAATTTAAAAGTAATTAATGAAAAGGGTAATAGATCTTTAAAAAAATTAGATTATTGAAATAAATTGTCCGTACTAGGGTTTTCAAAATAATGATCTATTTCTAAGTTGTGTGAAGCAGCAGCGGCTACGGCAAGTTTATCACAAAGTTCGTTTTCAAAATGACCGGCATGACCTTTTATCCAGTGTATCGTAGGTTTATGTAGATTAAAAAGAATAATAAATCTTTTCCACAAATCAGGGTTTTTTACATTTTTCCAGCCTCTTTTCAGCCATCCGGAAATCCAGTTCTGATTGACGGCATCTGAAACATACTTACTGTCTGTAAATATGTGAATATCATTTTCAGTCGATTTCAGCTTTTCTAATGCAGTGATGACAGCCAGAAGTTCCATCCTGTTATTGGTTGTCTTTCTGAAACCTTTTGAGAATGTTTTCTGATAGTTTTTTTCGGGAACTTTCATCAGGATTCCATAACCTCCTTTGCCGGGATTTCCACTGCATGCTCCATCGGTGTAAATTTCAATTCTCATAGAATAAGTCAGGATAAGGATCAGGTATAGATAATTGTTGATTTAGTTTTGCCTTAATTGATTCTTAAAATTAAAAAGGAAAATCATCTTCATCATCAAAATCATTCATAGAAGACCCTGAAAGTTTAGAATTGTCAGGCAGGTCAAATGCAGCGCCGGGCTGAATGGTCGTTTTAATTTTATCAAAACCGCTTGGTTCTCCTAATAAATTATTATTATAACCAATTGCACCTGTCCCGCCATCGAAAGCAGCTTCAATATCGCCGAATTTTGCAAAATGTTTTAAGAAAGATAATCTTACATCCGCCGTTGCACCGTTTCTGTGTTTTGCAATGATGAGTTCTGCCTGATTTTCGGTAGAAGTTTCCTGCCCTTCTTCGTCATTATCCCAAACTGCAATTTTATAATATTCTGGTCTGAAGATGAAAGATACAATATCTGCGTCCTGCTCAATAGCTCCGGATTCTCTCAAATCAGAAAGCTGAGGTCTTTTTCCCGGGCGTGTTTCCACACTACGAGATAGCTGAGAAAGTGCAATTACAGGCACATTTAATTCTTTGGCAATCGCTTTTAGGGAACGTGAAATCATAGAGATTTCCTGCTCTCGGTTTCCGGTACCCTTTCCTCCGCCACCTGCAGTCATCAGCTGAAGATAATCCACCATGATAAGTCTTACGCCATGCTGCATTACCAGTCTTCTGCATTTTGCACGGAAATCGAATATAGAAAGAGAAGGGGTTTCGTCAATGTAAAGAGGAGCATTTTCCAGCTCAGATACATTTGAGAATAGTCTCTGCCATTCTTCATCATCCAAAGTTCCTTTTCTCAGTTTTTCTGACGAAATTCTTGTCTCTGAAGCAATCATTCTGGTAATCAACTGTACCGATGCCATTTCGAGAGAGAAAAGAGCCATTGGAATTTTGTGGCCTACAGCAATATTTCTTGCCATCGACAATAGGAATGCCGTTTTTCCCATTGCGGGACGGGCTGCAATAATGATAAGGTCAGAATTTTGCCAGCCTCCGGTTTCTTTATCCACATCTCTGAATCCTGAAGGTACTCCGGAAAGTCCTTCTTTGTCTTTCAGCGATTTGATGGTGTCAATAGCTTGTTTTACTAAAGAGTTGGCGGTGTCAAATCCTTTTTTTATGGTACCGTTGGTAATTTCAAAAAAAGACTGCTCGGCTTTGTCTAAAAGTTCAAAAACGTCTGTTGATTCTTTGTATGATGAATCAATGACATTTGCTGATACATTGATTAAGCTTCTGAGGATATACTTCTCCAGAATTACTCTTACGTGATACTCAATATGCGCGGAAGAACTTACTCCCATCGTAAGCTCAATGATATAATGATCACCTCCTGCAGCATTCAGTTTGTCTGTTTTTTTTAACTCCTGAATGACCGTCATAATGTCGACCGGATGATTGCCTTCATACAATTTTAGCAATGCAGAAAAGATCACCTGATGTCTCGGATCATAAAAAACTTCAGGGGTGAGAAGATCAATAGAATAATCGAGTCCTTTTTTATCAATTAAAAAAGTACCGATTACCAGTCTTTCAAAATCTACTGCATTGGGAGGCATTTTTCCGTCTGCAATCGACAATTCTCTAGCAAAATTACCTTGTGTAAGTGAAGAGAGTGTTTCTTTCTGCGCCATATTGCAAAGATAGTTTATTTCAAAAAAATAATTTGAAATGAGTAACTAATATTTCTATGTTAATAACTTTAAAAAAGCTTTGAAATAAAGAGCTGGGATAGTGTTGATAAAAAAATCACCCCGATGATGAGGTGATATTTTTTTATAGAAAGATGATATAATTATTCTCTGTTTTTGATAAGAACCCATCCGTCATACTTCGTAGGGGTACTGTTTGGATCGTTTTCATTCCACGTAATAGTGTACCAATAAGTACCTGTATTTAGTTTCTTACCACCAGAAGTGCCATCCCATTTGTAGTTTCTTACTTTATCTGCTTGATAAATTTTATTTCCGTATCTGTTATAAACGGTAAATACTAAATTCTTTTTATAAGCCAAAGCAGAATAGTCAACCGCATCATTTACATTATCACCGTTTGGAGTGATTGCATTGACAAGGTTTGGTACGGTAAGCTGAACCTGAATAGGGGTACAATCATAGCTGTCTCTTAAGAATATTTTATTTTCACCTCTAGGTAAATCAGTAAAAACATTTGAAGACTGCCAGTTGATTCCGTCTAAAGAATATTCATAAGGTGCAGTTCCTCCTGAAGCATTTACTGTAATTGTGTTGTTTTTTATATCCACACTTGCAATAACAGGTTGAGGTGTAGGATAAACATTTACTTGCTGAAGTGTGAAGCAATTTCCTGTTTTTAGTTTTACCCAGTATGATCCCACGGCAACGCCCTGTATAGATTGTGTAGTAGCTCCTGTGCTCCATTCGTAAGCTGCAAATCCGGGACCAGCATCTAAAGTAGTTCTGTCCTCCATACAGATTGTTTTGTCTTTCAGAACAGTAGATTTTACAGGCGGAATCACTTTTAAAGTAATCGTTGTAATGTAGTAACATTCATTTTCATTAATAACTCTTACATAGACTTCTCCCGCAGCAGAAATGTAATTCGTAGGATTTGTGATCTCATTTGTACCGGCCAATGCATCTGCTTTAGTTTTATAAAACTTTTTGTTAGTTCCTGTAGCAGTTGTTACAACCGCTTGAGTAAGATCATATTGAGCCGTATTAAAAGCATTTTCAATAAAACAAGATTCTAATGTTGCAGGTGTTAAAGGAATAGGGGGGTAGTATTCTAAAGTTATCTCTGCATTTGCTGAACATCCGTCTGTTGTGGTTATTTTTACGTATATTTTTTTAGGAGCAGAAGAAGAATAATATGAAGGAGAAATTATCTCATTGGTTCCTGCGTTGAGATCAGCTAAAGTTGGGAAATATTTTTTAACTGCAGTAGGGTCTGAATACACGTTACCCGTTGTAAGATTAAAAATTGCTGAACCAGCGCCGTTGTTGTTACATCCTTTTACAGTTACGTTATTAGTTATAATCGGACCAACTTCAAATTTAATTGTGCCTGTCTGTGTACAATCGTTTAGAGGATTGGAAGGATTGGTAGGGTCAAGATAATGAATGGCATAATAGTATGTATTGGTCGTATTTACGCTAATTGGTGCTGTAATTGGATTTGAATTTGTTAATGCATCATTGGATGATGTATGGTAACTTACTGAAAAGTTCGGATTTCCATTAACTATACCCGTAGAAAGAGTTGAGAAATTGAATGTTGAGGGATTAGAACAAATATATACAATTCCGTTATTTGCAGGACCTGGAGGTAGAAAAGGATTGGGTGTAAGTGTTGGATCTGTAAAAGGGGATGTTAAAGTAGCTGTGCCACCCCAAGTTAATGAAAAACCATAAGGATTACTAGGAATATAATTGTCAATTAGCAAGTAATAAGTTTCCCCTGCTAAGACAGGAAGAGCATCTTCCCATTTATCTCCGGTAATTGTTGAACTTAGTCCTGTAGCACCAGTAGTTCCAGAAAAGTTGCATCTTATCGCATTACCAAAGTCCCAAGTTGCACAATTAATATTAGGACCGTAAACTGCAAAATCATAATCATAATGAGTGACTCCCGGAACAGTATTAGGGTCAATAGTAAATTCAATAGTACCACTGGTTGCAGCCGTAAAAACATACCAAACTGAATAATGTTCAAGTCCCAAACAACTTCCTGAAGTTTGCTCAACAACATTTCCATTACTGCCAGGGTTATAGTTAATGTTTGAGTTTCCGCACACAGGTATTGCTGAAATACAATCTGATTGCGAATAGAAGAACTGCGATAATGTTATAATAAAAAGAAGTAATATTTTTTTCATTTTTAAATGATATTTAGAACAAATTTACTTAAAAATTTATTTGTGGAATGTAATATTTATAATTATAATTAAAAAAAAGCCGCATTAAGCGGCTTTCAGTAAAGTCTGATTATATTTTATTCTCTGTTTTTTACCATCAGCCAACCAGAATATTTGATGGGTGTTTTGGCTTTGTCGTTTTCATTCCATGTTACAGAATACCAATAGTTTCCGGTAGAAACTCTTTTGCTGCCATTGGTAGTTCCGTTCCATTTGTAGCCGTTTGTTTTGTCAGCCTGATAAACTTTTGCCCCATATCTGTCAAAAATACTAAGGACAAGATTTTGTTTTCCTGCCAATGCAGAATAATCAATTTCATCATTTATTCCGTCTCCGTTCGGTGTAATAACATTTACTAAGTTTGGAACGACAATGTTTACCTGTATTGGTTCACAATCATACGAATCTTTTACATAAATGGTGTGATCGCCTCTTGTGATGTCAGTAAATACATTAGAATCCTGCCAGTTTACATTATCAATAGAATACATATAACCTGGTGTTCCTCCTGTTGCATTCACGGTAATAGTCGTTGTTGAAATATCAATATTAGATACTACAGGCTGCTCAGAAGCATATACTTTTACAGTTTGTGTAGAAGTACAGTCTCCCGTTTTCAGTTTTACCCAGTAAGTACCCACTGCAACATCAGAAATTGTCTGGGTCGTTGCACCCGTACTCCAAAGATATGAGCTGAATCCCGGACCTGCATCTAGTGTTGTCTTATCTTCAAAACAAATTACTTTGTCTTGTAAAACTGTAGAATATACCGGAGGGAAAACAATTAAATTTACTTTCGCAACAGTAAAGCACCCGTTACCATCCGTAACCCTGATATATATCACTCCTGTTGGAGCAATGTAATTGGTGATGTTAGTGATTTCGTTTGTTGAATTTATTGCATCCGTCATTGATGGGAAATACTTTTTGGTAGTTCCGGTTGGATTATTAATTAATGCAGTTTCCAGATTAAATGATCCTGTTGCAGGATTTCCTTCAATAAAGCAAGTTCTCAGTGTAGCTTCTGTAACTGTAATGACAGGGTAAAACTGCAACTTGATCTCTGCAATATCTGTACACCCAAAAGGTGTAGTAATCAATACAAAAACTGAACCTCCAGCAGATGTATACTGATAAGGATTGGCTATTTCTATATTATTGTTAAGATCATACATTGAAGCATAATACTTCTTAACATACGTAGGATCATTGATAACATCCGCTGTCGTAAGGTTGAACACTGCCTGTCCTGTATTATTGTTATTACATTCTGTAAGCGTATCATCGGTAGCAACGATAGTTCCGTCCTTGAATTTAAACTCGCCTGTCTGTTTACACTTATTGATGGGGTTATTCGGATTGGTAGGATCAGTATAAGTTATACTGTAATAATAAGTATCTGTTGTGTTTACGGTAATTGGAGTTGTGATAGGATTGTCTCCTGTCAGCAAATCATTGGTATTATAATGATAGTTTACCGTAAAGTTGGTATTGCCATTAATGATCCCGTTGGTTAAAGAACTAAAATCAAAAGTTGCCGGATTTGAACAAACAATAATTTCATTAGGAAGAGTAGGGTCTGCATTAGGTAAACCTGGAGCAATAAAAGGATTCGTAATGAGTGTAGGATCATTAAATGGTGATGCTAATGTAGCTGTACCTCCCCACGTAAGCGAAAATCCGTTTGGGCTATTTGAATAATTGTCAATAACCAAATAATATGTTTCACCGGGTAAAACATTCATAAAACCACTCCATTGTGCATTAACGGCAGGGTGTACTGTAGTAAGATTAAGTCCTGTTGGTCCATCAAGACCGGAAAAGTTACAGCGAATAGGTGCGCCTAAATTACTGCATGCTTTATTAGGTCCGTATACTCCAAAGTCATAATCATCATCGAATACATTAGGGTTTATGGTAAAAGTAAGCGTTCCGCCTGTTTTAATAGTGAAAGTATACCATACGGAAAAGTTTTCATCGTCACTCAAACATCCTCCTAAATCTTCAAGGATATTACCCGGTCCGGAAGGAGTATAGGATATTCCCGAGTTTCCACAAACTGTAATCGCTGTAGGACAGTCGGACTGTGCAGAAATCATCTGGGAAATAATTATTAAAAAAATGAGTAAAGTTTTTTTCATTTTGAAAATTTTTTAAACACAAATATAAAAAAAATAACAACCTAATGGTAAGTTTTTTATTTTGTATGTATTGTTAACGATAGATTTATTTTAATATTGCATTTTTCTCAATCTTGAGTTAGAAATCCCAACTATTGCAGCAATAAGCACGGTCATACTGCCTCCCAGAATAACCGATCTTACCACTCCAAAAAGTTTTGCAGCCAGACCGCTTTCAAATTGTCCCATCTCATTACTTGACATAATGAAAATAGAATTGGCACTCAAAACTCTTCCCCGAATATGATCCGGAGTTTTAAGCTGAACAATTGTACCTCGGATCACTACTGAAATTCCATCCAGCATACCGCTCAGAACGAGAAATATAAATGAAAGCCAGTAATATTCTGTTAATCCGAATCCTATAATGCACAACCCAAAGCCTGCAACAACAGCCAGTAAAATTTTCCCCTGATTTTTTCTTAGTGGCACCAGGGAAAGAGTTGTAATAATAATCATTGAGCCAATATCAGACGCAGCATTTAATAACCCTAAGCCATTTGCCCCGGATTTTAAAATATCAGTAGCAAAAACAGGAATCATGGCAACCGCGCCACCAAAAAGTACGGCAAACATATCCAGACAAAGTGCTCCTAAAATTTCTTTGGTTTTAAAAATATAGGAAACTCCTTCTTTGATGCTTTCCATTACTTTTATTTCTTCTTTTTTATGCTCAGAAAATTGGGGTTTAAGCTTCCAGAAAAAAAATGAAGCCAAAATCATGAAACCAATTACAGCGACCAGAGTCCATTTAATTCCGTAAAATTCAATTAAAAATCCGCCTGCTGCATGACCGCAAACAGATGAAATCAAAAATGTTGCCTGATTTAATGTAATCGCATTGGGAAGATTCACTTTTTTTACAATTTTAGGAATCATTGAAGGCACGATGGGACCGATAAAGGCTCTTGCAATTCCGGTGAGAAAAATCACTGCGTAAATAAAGTAGGTGATTTCATGTCCGGAAAAGTGAAGTTTAACATTCAGAAAAGCAGGGATGAGCAAAAGACTGATGAGAAATACATAGGCATAGTTACAGATGAGTAGTAGCTTCTTTTTCTCGTTCATGTCGATAACATGACCTGCGTATAATGCACAGCTAACGGCAGGAATAACCTCCGAAAGCCCTATTAAACCAATGGAAAACGGATCTTTTGTAAGCTGATAAACCCACCATCCCAATAATGTTGCCAACATTCTGAATGCTAAAACAATAAAAAATCTTCCGGTGAGAAGATTTCTGAATTCTATATTTTGTAATGTTTTGAGCGGTAATGAAGAAATCATGATGCAAAAATAGCCCTAAATCTTCATTTAAGGCTATGGTATTTTTTATTTTTCAAATGATAAATAAAATATCTGCTGAGAGATAAGGTCTATTTTAATCTGCACGCGAAGAGCTGATCACAATAGCGGCTGCAGCGGCTGCACCAATTACTACTGCTCCTGCTGTTACTCTTGCTTTTGATCTGTCTTTTACTGAAGCAATATTGGTTTTTGGAATTATTACTTCCGTGCTGTCTTTTTTGCCTTTTGTACCAATGATGTTGTCACCTGCTATATTTCGGAATAAAATCGTTTGCTTTTTTGAGCCGTCTCTTGGAGTCACTACATATATTTTTCCTGCTTCAAGATTAGAGTAATTATTTTTTGCAACATCTTCGCTGTATTTTGTAGTAGCGCATGATGATATCACAAATAACGACGTTAATAAAGATGATTTTAAAAGTACAGATGCTTTCATTATAATTTTTTAGTTTTTCAAATTTATAATTTTTTTTGAATATATGTTTTTGTATTGAAGAAAATATGGTTAAATTTTATAAATTTTCAGCAAATCTGCAATTTTTCTGTCATTTGCCAGTCTGGGGATTTTATTTTGTCCACCCAGTTTTCCCTCAGATTTTGCATACTCATTGAAGGCATTTTTCTTAAGCTTGGAAATCTTGAGCTTCTGCAGAATATTTCCGGAAATCAGATCATCATAATAAGAGTTTCTTTTTCTGAGCTGGTTGTCAAGTTCTGTGGTAAATAAATCCAAATTTTGCGGTTCTTTCTCAAACTCAATAAACCATTCATGATAAGGTAAATTATTTTCAGGATTAACTTCAGGAGCGAGGTGAAATTCTGTAATCTGTGCAGGATGCTTTTCCAATGCGGCTTTCATGGCTTCTTCCACTTCAAAGGCAATGACATGTTCACCAAAAGCTGAAGTAAAATGTTTGGTTCTTCCGCTTACCAGAATTCTGTGCGGTTTTTTATCAATAAACCTTACCACATCACCAATAGAGTATGCCCAAAGTCCGGAGTTGGTCGTAAGAATCAATGCATAATCTTTATTAAGCTCAACATCTTTCAATGTCAGTCTTTTGGCGTCGGGTTTACCATATTCTTCCAGCGGAATAAATTCATAAAAAATTCCATGGTTGGTTAAAAGCAATAAACCCTCTTTGGTATAATCATCCTGAAATGCAAAAAAACCTTCAGATGCAGGAAAAGTCTGGACGATATCTACGTTGCCGCCAAGAAGTTCTTCCATTTTATCTCGGTAAGGTTCGTAATTTACACCTCCGGTAACGATCAGCTGAAGATTAGGGAAGATCTGTTTGATTTTTTTACCGTGTTTTTCAATCAGTTTTTCAAAATACATAATAAGCCACGGCGGAATTCCCGAAATCAAAGTCATGTTTTCTTTTTCGGTTTCTTCTACAATTTTATCTACCTTGGTTTCCCAGTCTTCTATCATGTTGGTTTCCCAGCTTGGCAAGCGGTTTTTCTGAAGGTAATTAGGAATATGATGGGCTACAATTCCCGAAAGTCTGCCGGTTTTGATTCCAAAAACCTCCTTCAGCTCAGGACTTCCCTGCAGAAAAATCATTTTTCCGCCTACAAAATCGGCGTTATTTTTTTTTGCGATGTAATGGAAAAGTGCACTTTGAGCTCCTTTTACCTGATAAGGCATTCCTTCTTTTGAGATGGGAATATATTTCGCGCCGGAAGTAGTCCCTGAAGTTTTTGCAAAATATTCGGGAGTTTCTGTCCAGAGAATATTTCGCTGTCCTTTTTTTACTTTTTCAATATAAGGTTTCAGGTCTTCATAATCAGCGACAGGAACTCTATTCTGAAAATCCTCTACAGAACGGATGTCTTCAAAACCATGGGTTCGCCCAAAAAGTGTTTTTTCTGCATGTTGCACAAGCGAAAGCAATAATTGCTCCTGATTTTTTTCTGCATTCACTTTAAAATCTTCTGCCTTTCTTACGCTTTTCTTTGCCCAGATTAATGCTGCTTGTTTTTTGAGAAAATTTAACATGGTTCAAATTTATAAATAAGTAAAGATATGGCGTGAAAATATTGGCATGATTAGCTAAATTACTTTAAATAAACTATTATCTTGCTTATTTTTGATGATATTGAAAGTCTTAGTTCACCCAATTATGGATAGTCAGAAAATTTGATTAGATTTCAAAATGATTATAAAAAATGCTGATTCAAAAATCGAATCAGCATTATAATTACTTATTAATTTTATATCTTTTATCAGGGGTTCCATCCTTTTTCAGTTTCTTATTCTCCTTGTACCTTTTGTCTGGTGTTCCGTCTTTTTTAAGTTTTACCGAGGGTTTTACAGCTGATGTTTCGGCTGCTTTTAAGGGTTTTACCTGTTTGGTTACGATGGTTTTAGAAGTTTTTACGGCAGGCGCGGTCTGTTGTGCCGAAGCAAATCCTAATCCTATTACCAGAGATAAGGCTGTTAAGAATTTTTTCATTAGTTTGAATTTTTGATTACAGTAAAATTAAATAAAAACTCAATACAAAATTTATTTTCAATAATGAATTTGAATTTTATTACCAAAAAATCCGCTTTCTTTGAAGCGGATTTTTAAGTTTATTTTTACAATTTATTATCTTGTACAGTTAGCTCTCCAGGTTTTTCCATCTGCAGTGTAAAGCATTTTCAATTCGTTATTGTCAATTCTTACATATACCAAAGCGTTTGAATTAACCATCACTAAGGTATTGTCTCCTTGTTTTTCAAATTCAAGACCATTCAGATCAGGAATTCCGTTTGAAAATCTGAAATTATATTTTGTCCCACTGGCAATTTTTGTTACGAATACTTCCCCATTGTCTGTAGAGATATTGTTTTGATCATCTGTGTAGGAAATACTTCCCTTGTATGTTCCTGCAAAAAAGTCGTTGTCTGCGGGGTCATCATCGCTTCTGCACGAGGTGATTGACGTTACTGCAAAAAGGAGAACGAATACTCCTAAAATTTTGAATACATTTTTCATAATACTTATTTTTTTGGTTTATGGAGTAAGATTTTCCAAACATTGTGCCTAAACTTGGTTTTGATATATTTTTTTAACTCTTTTTGGAATACATTGGTTAAATTTTAAGATAAATCAAATTTTATGTTAAAATTTATCTTGTTCAATGATCATTGGGATAAATTTAAAACAAACCTTTACCTTTGCAGACACATTTGTACGGTTTCGGAAAACTCCCGAAATCGTTTTTGTCGTTTTACAGATTATTTATGCAGTTAAAAAATATCAGCGAAAACTTTTTGCCGGATTTGTTGAAAAAAGAATTTGGGAAAGAAATTTTGCAATCTACAGACAATCATCCTCATCTTTTAGTAAAAGGAAGTGCAGGCTCTTCGGCTTCGGTTGTAGCAGCAGAAGTTTTCCTGACATTAAACAAAACTATACTTTTTCTTCTTGATGAAAAAGAAGAAGCACTATATGCCAATACGGAAATGGAAGATTTGTTGGGTCATGAAAATGTACTTTATTTTCCCGCCACTCATCTTGAACCTTATCAGGTAGAAAAAACCCAAAATGCCAATCTGGTTCTTCGTACGGAAGTTCTTAATAAGATAAACTCTGATCAATCTCCAAAAATGATTGTGGCATTTATGGGCGCTTTATCTGAAAAAGTGCTTAAAAAAGAAGATTTTAAAGCCATTTCGCATCATATAAAAGTTGGCGATCAGCTTAATTTTGATTTTGTGGACGAGCTTTTGAACCATTACCAGTTTCATCAGACAGATTTTGTATCTGAGCCTGGAGAATTTTCTGTCCGCGGAGGAATTGTAGATGTTTTTTCTTATTCCAACGAAAAGCCTTACAGAATCACATTTTTTGGCAATGAAGTAGAAAATATTAAAACTTTCGACATAGAAACTCAGCTTTCGGTAGATAAAGTGAATGATTTTCAGCTGGTTTCCAATATGAATTTTTCAGTTTCGGGAACGAAAGTTTCTTTGCTTGAAATTCTTCCCAAGGATACGGTGATAGCTTCTAAAAATGCAGTCGTAGGTCTTCAGAAAATCAAATCATTTTATGAGAAGTCGCTGGAAAAATATGAAAACTTAAACAAGGATATTTCGCACAGAACGCCAAATGAACTTTTTATTTCGGATGAAGATTTCTTGTTTGATTATAAAAAATTTAAAACCATAGACTTCAGCAGTGTCGGAATTGATGCCATGAAGTCTTTTGACGTAAAATTAAATCAGACTACTCAGCCTTCGTTTCATAAGAATTTTGAAATGCTTATTGAAAATCTTCTTGAAAAGCAGGAACAAGATTATGATCTGTGGATTTCTTTTTCATCAGAAAAACAAAAAGACAGGCTCGAATCTATTTTTGAAGAGTTGGGACATCAGGTTTCTTTCAAAAGTTTTAAATCTGAACTTCATGAAGGTTTTGTAGATCAGGATCATAAAATTCTGATATACACAGATCACCAGATTTTTGATCGCTATCAAAGATACAAAGCCAAAAATGCTTTTGCCAAATCTGAGCAGTTGACGCTGAAAGATTTAATGTCTTTAAAAATAGGAGATTATATTGCCCATATTGATCATGGAATTGGTAAATTCATGGGTTTGGTGAAGGTAAACAATGACGGGAAAATTCAGGAATGTTTCAAACTGACTTACAAAAACGGAGATTTATTGTATGTAAGCATTCATTCTTTGCATAAAATTTCAAAATATAACGGTCCCGACGGAAAAGAAGTGGTACTGAGCAAACTGGGATCTCCTGCCTGGAAATCGTTGAAACAGAAAACTAAAGCCAAAGTAAAACAGATTGCTTTTGATTTGATTAAATTATATGCAGAAAGGAAAACAGCAAAAGGTTTTGCATTCAGTCCCGATTCATACCTTCAGAATGAGCTGGAAGCAAGTTTTGTATACGAAGATACGCCCGATCAGGAAAAAGCAACCATTGATGTGAAAAGTGATATGGAAGATGATGGCGTGATGGATCGCCTGGTTTGTGGAGATGTAGGTTTCGGTAAAACTGAAGTCGCTATTCGTGCTGCTTTTAAAGCGGCAACAGACGGAAAGCAGGTTGCGGTTTTGGTTCCGACTACCATTCTTGCATTTCAGCACTACAGAAGTTTTAAAGACAGGCTAAAGGATTTTCCGGTTAATATATCCTACATGAATCGTTTCAGAACGACAAAACAGAAAAACGAAACGATTGAAGGTTTAAAAAACGGAAAAGTAGATATTGTGATTGGAACACATCAGCTGACCTCCGAGAAAGTGAAATTCAAAGATTTGGGTTTATTGATCATTGATGAAGAGCATAAATTTGGTGTTGCCGTAAAAGATAAACTTAAAACTTTAAAGAGTAATATAGATACTCTTACTCTAACCGCAACTCCGATTCCGAGAACATTACAGTTTTCTTTGATGGCAGCAAGAGATTTATCGGTGATCAAAACCCCTCCTCCCAACAGGCAGCCAGTCGACACACAGATTATTGGCTTTAATGAGGAGCTGATCCGTGATGCGGTGTCTTATGAGCTGCAAAGAGACGGACAAGTCTATTTTATCAACAATAGAGTTGAAAACTTAAAAGATATTGCCGGGCTTATTCAAAGATTGGTTCCTGACGCAAGAGTAATCACCGGTCATGGTCAGATGGACGGAAAACAGCTGGAACAGAATGTTCTGGATTTTATGGAAGGTAAATATGACGTGTTGGTTTCTACTACCATTGTAGAAAGTGGGGTAGACGTTCCGAATGCGAATACGATTTTCATCAATGATGCACAGCGTTTCGGAATGGCAGATCTTCACCAGATGAGAGGGAGGGTAGGACGAAGCAACAGAAAGGCGTTCTGTTATCTCATTACACCGCCTTTTGATATGATGACTTCTGATGCGCGGAAAAGACTGGAAGCTATTGAACAGTTTTCGGATTTGGGAAGCGGTTTCCAGATTGCGATGAAAGATCTTGAAATTCGCGGAGCCGGAGATTTGCTAGGTGGTGAACAGAGCGGATTTATCAACGAAATGGGTTTTGAAACGTACCAAAAGTTGATGCAAGAAGCATTGGAAGAGCTTAAAGATGATAAAGATTTTGAAAATTTGTTTGAAAATGAAGAAGAAAGGCAAAAATTATTCAAGTCTGTAAAAGAAGTGAATATTGATACTGATTTAGAATTGATGCTTCCTGATTCTTATGTGTCGAGCACCGAAGAAAGATTACAGCTTTATCAGAAACTGGCTGAAATTAATAATGAAACAGATCTGCAGAAATTTGAATCTGAACTGAAAGACCGTTTCGGAGAGTTACCCAAAGAGGCGGTTAACTTACTGAAAAGTGTGTCATTAAAATGGCTTGCTTCAGATATTGGTTTTGAGAAAATTGTCATGAAAAACGGAATTTTTCTAGGCTATTTTCCCGGAAATCCACAAGATAAGTTTTATCAGACCGATAAATTCCGTCATATTATTTCGTATCTCACCCAAAATCCTGCTCAGGCTCAGCTCAAAGAGAAAATAGCAAAAGACGGAAATCAACTGATGATGCGAAAAGATAAAGTGAAAAATGTGGATGAAGTGAATGTATTGCTTCGATCTATTTTGGGACAGTGATTATTGTTTAGTTTATTTGATGTTTAATAAAATTATTTTTTTAATGCGAAATTTTCAATTTATATCCTTTGATTTTGAAAAATAATTATATTTGTGCCAAAATAAATTAAAACTATGATTAAAAATTATTTTGTTAAAGCTGCCGCAATTCTTGCGATGGGTTTTATGTTTTCTTGCGATAATACGACAGACGATCCTATTAACAACAATAAGAACAATCCAAATAATCCCAATAACGGAGGCGGAAGTACTGCCACAATTACTGGACCGAGGATTTTACATAAAATCACTGCAAACAACATCATCAATCAGGAGTATGTCACCAATGGGACAATACTTGAAAAAGCAATTTTTAAAGAAACAAGTGCGGCTAATTCTTATATCATAGCAAAAGTTACCTACACATCAGGTAAAATTACGAAAGTTAAGTTTGATCAGGAAGTTAACGGCTCTGTTCCTGCAAATAATATATCGCAAGAATATAATATCACTTACGATGCTAGCGGGAAAATCAATTTCACGACCTGCTATAGAACAATAGCTGGAGTTCCAAACTTTGATAGCGAATATACCTATACTTATGACGGAACCGGCAAAATGACAAAAATTGTTGAAAAGAAAAAATCAGGAAATGCTTACTCATTCTTTTTCAATTATAATATCACCTATACTGGCAACAATATTTCAAAAATGATTATGGAAAATGGAATGACCAATTCTGCGGGAGTTCCGGATATGTCAACAGTGTTTACATCAACCTATAATTATAGTAGTTATGACAGTAAAATAAATCCGTATAATACGTTACCAAAAGAATTTTTTGTTGTTTGGAGTTTATATCATCCTTTTAATTTTTATTCTTTATCGGCTAATAACCTTACAGATTTCAGTATTGTTACACCTCCAGCTCCTGCAATTCCTGGAACGCTTAACTATCTGTATGATTCTCAGAATTATCCGGTTTCTGATCAGTCACAGTCACAGAAATATATTTACAAAGCTTTGTAATTTTATATTTGTTGTATTTCTTGTGATAATATCTGCAAAAATGTAATTTTTATACAAAAAAAAATTATATTTGTAGAAAATTATATAATCCCAATTAGAAATGAAAAAACTTTTCTATTTTGTTTTACTAATAGCAGGTTTGTCTTCTATACACTCTTGTAAAGATTTGGTAAATGAAGAAGGTGATCCGCTTTTGGATCTGAATGATAATACGGGGCTTATCGGGCCAAGAGCTTTATCCAGAGAGGTTACCGATGTTGGTACAATTGCAGAATATCAATACAGTGGTCTTCTTCTGACTAAGGTATTAACTGAAAAAAATTCTGTAACCAATATTGAATGGAGCGGTGATAAAATAAGCAAAATTACTTACTATGGGTTTTTGGATTCTGATGGAGATGGCATTTTAGATACAGACAGTACTTCTTATACGCAGCAATTTACTTATGGAAATTTAGGAAGACTTACATTGATTTCAGAAAACAGAACAACTTACACAAAAGCACCGGGAACACCTCCGCAACCTTGGGTTGTTTTAGCAAAAAGAAAAGCATTATACAATCTTACCTATAGTTCTACAACCGGGAAGCTTGCTTCTATCGTGATGAAAGACGGTCCGGATGCAGGAAGTTCTTTTACTTATACCGATTATTCAAAAGCTACTTTTACTTATTTAGGAGATAATGTGTCTTCTGTTTTAAAAGAAATCGGCGTACTCAACGGTGGTACATTTGATCCTCCTACACAAAAATATGGCTTTGAATTTACCAATTATGATGCTAAAATCAATGCTTACACTCTACTTCCTTTTGAGTATAAGGTTTCAAATTTGATCTCTACAGAAATCAATGACAAAAGAAGTATGATTTTATCACCAAACAATCCTAAAAGAGTATCGGTTACAGATTTAATGGTGCCAATTCCAACTCCTGTTGTTTTCTCTACAGATTATAAATATGATCCTCAAACTTATGTTACACAAGGCTTCCTTGTAAATTATTTTTACAAACCTCTATAGACAATAAGTTATTAAAATATTTTTAGCTCAATCCTTTCGTGGGTTGAGCTTTTTGTTTTATAAACTCTTAATTTTGCAAAAAATAATTTCATGAAGTATTTAATTGTTGGTCTTGGCAATAAAGGAGCAGAGTATGAAAATACCCGTCATAATATAGGCTTTAAAGTGGCTGATAAAATCGCTGAAAATCTGGAAGTTTCTTTCAATACAACCAATTTTGGATGGATGGCGGAAGGTAAATATAAAGGCAGAAAAGTGTTTGTTCTAAAACCGGATACTTACATGAACCTCTCCGGAAACGCCGTAAAATACTGGATGCAGAAAGAAAATATTCCGTTGGAAAATGTAATGATTGTTACCGATGATCTGGCTTTGCCATTCGGAATTTTGAGAATGAAAATGAAAGGTTCTGATGCGGGTCACAACGGACTGAAGAATATTCAGGAGATTTTGCAGACTCAAAATTATGCGAGACTTCGCTTTGGAATTTCAGCGGAATTTTCTGAAGGAAGGCAGGTAGACTATGTTTTGGGAAGCTGGAACGAAGAAGAGAGTGAAAAGCTCCCTGAAAGAATTGAAAAGTTTGCAAAAGCATGTCTTTCATTTGTTTTTGCAGGAATCAATAATACGATGTCTGCATTTAACGGAAAATAAAATCCGCCGCAAGCAAAGCTTGCGGCGGAAATGATATGGATGCTAAAATTAAATTGCCTATAATGAGATTATAACATCTGTTTAAGAATTATATTGTTCTTTTGTGAGTCACTTTTACATGGGAATGCTGATCATTTGCATATTCTCTATATGAAGTCTTAAACCCTTCCAAACGCACATCTATATTATCTTCTACAGCTCTTACATTGGCAAAATCTTCTATCATTTCTATGATATCATCAGAAATGTAGGAGGTTTTACTCGCATTAATAATCACTTTAGAGTTTGATTCTATATTTTTAAGCGTTTTTTTTATGGCAGCTTTGTTTAAAAAAGAAACCTCTTCAGCAAGATTTATCCTTACCTCATCTGCGCCTTCAAGTTGCTCTTTACTGAAATAGTAAGCCCTTTTCATATTTCCTTGTAATAAGTAAAATATAGAGAAACCAATTCCTAACGCAACGCCTTTTAGAAGATCTAAAGCTACAACAGCAATTAACGTGGCAATAAATGGTAAAAACTGATACTTTCCTTTTTCCCAGAAATGTTTCAGTTTAGCAGGGCTTGCTAATTTGTAACCTACTATCAGCAGTACAGCTGCCAATGTAGCCAAAGGAATTTTATTAAGCAGAAAAGGAATTGTAAGCACACAGATCAACATAAATATACCGTGGATGATGGCAGAGCTTTTATTGGTTGCACCTGCACTGGCATTGGCAGAAGATCTTACCACAACCGAAGTCATTGGTAATCCTCCAATGAATGAAGAAATCAGGTTTCCTATTCCCTGAGCTTTCAGCTCTAAATTGGTATCTGTAATTCTTTTGTGCACATCCATTCTGTCTGATGCTTCTATACAAAGCAGCGTCTCTATAGAGGCTACGATAGCTATGGTTGCTCCTAAAAGCCAGACATCAAAATTCAGAAATCCTTTAAAATCAGGAAATGTAATTAATTTTTTGAAGTCTTCAGTAGATTCCGGAACAGGCAAGTTCACCAGATGTTCTTTCGCAATTTCTAAAGAGCTGCCTTTAAAAACTTCATTCAAAAGAATTCCTACCGCTACTGCTACTAAAGCTCCCGGAAGCATTTTTATTCTTTTTAATAGGTGAACTTTATCCCAGATGATAAGAATGGCAAGAGAAACCAGAGTAACAATTACTGCTCCCGGAGAAATGGCATTGCTAAGATTGTTTAAATATTCCTGAAGATTAAAACCGTCAAAAATTCTTTGATTACCTTCAAAATCTCTATCATAGCCCACAGAATGGGGAATTTGTTTCAAAATAATGATGACCCCAATACCTGCAAGCATTCCTTCTATCACATTATTCGGGAAATAATTGGAAATGCTGCCGGCTCTTAAAAAACCAAGAACCAGTTGTATGACTCCCGCAATAATTCCTGCTACCAAAAATAGTTCGAAGCTTCCCAAATCTGTAATTCCTGCCAAAACAATTGCCGCGAGACCCGCAGCCGGACCAGAAACAGAAACATGGGAGTTGCTCAAAAAACCAATAACAAGGCCACCTACGATACCTGCAATAATTCCTGATAGTGGTGGCGCTCCGGAAGCGAGTGCAATTCCCAAACACAAAGGAAGAGCTACCAGAAATACGACTAATCCGGATGGCAGATTTTGTTTAAAATCTGCAAAAAATGAAACTTTTTTCATTACTTAGTTTAATATAATAATTATGAAATGACAATACGCCTATATGAAAATATAAGCACATTAGATCAGGCAATTAATAACTTTTAATTGCTATAAAATATTAATGTTAAACTTCCGGAGGCGGTGAAAATATAGAAATAAAAGGACTTAGATGTGTAGAAACATCTCTTTGTACGAATTTGTTCTTTTTGTTTTCTATAGATTGTTTTAACAATATATAATCACTGCATTTGTAAGGTTTAGGAGGGAATTTTTCATTAAAATTCGCAGTATTGTTCTTTACCTCTTCTTCGATTATATTATTGTTAAGTGTGGTAAGATTCCAATCAAACATTACAGCCAAACTAGGCAATACGATAAAGTTGACAAAAATTGCCAATGTTAAAATGCCCGTGTATTTCAGTAATGTATTGATGTCTTAGTCTTTTAAGTTAATATTGTTTTTTCTGCTCATTACCCATTCAGAATTGGTAAGATCATAAACTTTCTGAATATCTTTTAATATTTTTTCAAAGTCAATATTCAGATCAATAATTTTTCCTGTTTCCAGATCGAAAACCCAGCCATGTACAATAGGATACTGTTCTAAAATATATCTTTCCTGCACCACTGCCATTTTTACTACATTCACACACTGCTCTTGTACATTAAGCTCAATCAGGCGGTTGTATCTCTGGTGTTCGTTTTCTATTCCATCCAGCTCAGCTTGATGCAATCTATACACATCTCTGATGTTTCTCAGCCAAGGATTCATCAATCCGTAATCCTGTGGAGTCATTGCCGCTTTTACGCCACCACATCCGTAATGTCCGCAAACAATAATGTGTTTTACTTTTAAATGTTGCACTGCATATTGGATTACAGCTGTAGAACTCATATCAAGAGTGTTTACAACATTAGCAATGTTGCGGTGGACGAAAATTTCACCAGGACCTGCTCCCATAAGCTCTTCTGCGGTTACTCTGGAATCACTGCATCCAATGTACAGATAATCAGGTGCTTGTCCTGAAGATAATTTCTTAAAAAAGTCAGCATCTTCGCCTAACTTCTTCTCAATCCACGTCTTGTTGTTTTCAAAAATTTTGTTGTACTTTTGAGACATTTAGTTATTTTTTTAAATTAAACGCATAAATATAATAAAAATTAATTTAAAAAATCCTTTGTTAATCTGGGGTTTCTAGTTTCGGGAACACGCTTTTCAAACCATGTGATTGATGTATCCTTCTGTAGCATTTTCTTTCGAAATAATTTGTGCAGGATTACCGATAACTAAAGAATCTGCTGCAACATCTGAGTTTACATAAGCATTGGGAGCAATAAGCACATTGTCTCCAATCTTTATTTTTCCTACAATTACTGCATTCGGACCAATCCAAACCTGATTCCCAATCTCAGGAACACCTTCATTTTTTCCTCTGTTAGCCTGTGCGATGGTTACTCCCTGTGCAACATTGCAGTTTTTGCCGATTTTTGCTTTCGGATTAATTACTACTGTTCCCCAATGTCCTAAATAAAAGCCTTCTCCTATTTCGGTTTCCGGATAAATCTGAAAGCCATACTTAATCTGAAAATGTCTTAATAACAATCGCCAGAAAATGCCTGAAATTGATTTTTTTGAATGTTTTTGACATTTTCTTAAAAGAAAGACATAATGCAGGTTCGGATTAATACATTTTATCCAAATCTCTTTGCCGGAAAGCCATTTTCCGCTTTCTCTGTAGAAATCTTTCTGTATTGTAGTGTGGTTTTTCATATTGTGCATTGTGTGAACAATAGATCAACTGAATTGTTGATTTATGTCAGTACAAAAATAAATAATTGTAATTGAAGTATGTTTAATTTTAAAAAGTGTTTTTTAGAAAAATGTTCTTCTCACCATCTGCTAGATTTTCTGCCAATAACTTCAGGCAGTGAGATGTTTGTGAATTAATTTACAAATTACTCAATCAAAATTTAAACATGATGTATGTATAATATTAAACTCATAATGAAGATTAAATAGCCTTATAAAAGTGAAACAGAAATCTCGTTAATTTTTAAAAGGTACGATATAACTTTGTTTTCAGTACAAAAATATCAGTTAGAGTGATGCAGACTCATCAATAATTTTCATAATTGAATTGACAGAATTTTCCAGGCTGAATGGCATTCGGTAATTTTTAAGGTTATTCTGATAAGTTTCAAAATAAGAAGGTATTGTCAATGCTTTTTTCATACCATCATAAATTCCTTCTTCAGAATTGTCGGTAATTAAACCCAACTTGCCGTTTTCCAGCATTTCTCTCACACCCGAAACTTCGGTAGCGATAATATTTTTTTTTAACGCAATAGCTTCAAACAAAACTGTAGGAAAACCCTCGTATCTGGAACTCAGGATATAAAATTCTGCTGCTTTGAAATAGGGATAAGGATTGTCTGTGAAGCCAAGCATTTCCGCAGTTTCATCTACACCTAATTCTGTTTTTAGTTGTTTGATGTTTTCAAAATCATAACCATCGCCAATGATCCGGATTCGGTGCTGATAACCTTCCTCTAATAACTTTTTGTGAACTTTTAGCAGCCTATCAAAACCTTTTTGTGGAAAAACAGTTCCTACACTTACGAAAGTTGGATGTGGATTGTTATTTGATTGTTTATTTTTTCTTTCTTCAGGCTTTGGATCTCTGATTTCTGATTTTTCTAAAATCTCTTGTATGTCAATAGGATTGTAAATTCTTACGATTTTACTTTTTTCTGTTTCGTTTTGGACTAATTTTTTAAAATCGTTATGAATTTTCTCCGAAATCACCATTATTTTATCGAACCCGAAAAATTTTCTAAACTCAGTTTCAGTGTAATTGTGAAATTCGGTTTTGGTAAGGTCATTGTGAATCCACACTATTTTTTTAGACGAAGTAATGGGTGAGTTTAGAATTTCGTCTCTCATTCCGTGAATGGCGGCAAATTCTATATCATATTTTTTGTTTTTAAGAATAACAGAATATAGAATTTTAGGAAATTTTTTCAAAAGTCCCTGATAAAGTACTCTAAAAGCTTTTTCCGGAAGATCTTGCAAGCGATTGGTAGTAATCATTTCGCCCTTATTCAGATAAATGATATTAATCCACTTCGGAATTTCACTCAAATATTTTCCTGAATATAAGTTTAAAAGCAAATCAATCTCATATTTATCTTTAGGAAGATTTTTCAGAAAAGTCGCTAACACTTTTTCTGCGCCACCATGACGAAGAGAGCCAATTCGAATCAGGATTTTCTTTTTTGAGGACATCTATTTTTTTATAGGTTTGTAGGTATGTGGCAAATTTTTGATAAGAAATTGGTCAAGCTTTGATCTCTCAGCTTCTAATTCTCTGGGATACTGTATGTTTTCTAATTTTTTTCGCTCATAATAATCTTTCGTAGTACAGATAAATTTAGCTGGAACTCCTGCATAAACACTATCGGCAGGAATTGATTCTGTGACTACAGAGCCTGTTCCTATTATAGAGCGATTTCCTATCTCCACACCATAAGATATGGTAGATTTAGCTCCTATAAAACATTTTTCACCAATTTTTATTCTTCCGAATATTCTTACATCTTTATAATCTTCGTAAGTACGCATGAGCAACTGCCCTCCACTATGATTGATAAACGATACGGAATTTGAAACACGGCTAAAATCTCCAATTTCTATAAGATAAGGCTCACTTCCAAAATTTATTCCATGAGATAAAGCCACGTTTGTCCCTAGTTTCATTCCTCTTTTTTCACAGGTTTTGTAATAGCTGTTCCATCTTAGAGTATCAATAATTGAAAATATTTTGGTTATAATTCTACTCAGCATTTTTGTGATTATAAAGATTGGTAAATACTTCTTCAATCTTGTCGAAAATTTTTCGATTATCAAATTGATTTTCTATGTTTTTGAGATTATTTTTTATTTCAATAATGATATTTTCTTTGGAAAGAAATAATTTCATTGCATCATAAATTTCTCCGTTATCATATTTTACTACATAGCCTGTTTTATTATGGCTAATCATTTTTGAAACATCTCCTGTATCTGTAGCAATAATTGGCTTTTGTAAAATTAATGCTTCTGCAATTACCAATGGCCATGCTTCTGAACGGGAGGGGAGTATGAAAAAATCTGCCAATTTGATATAAGGATAAGGATTCATCCTATTTCCTAGTAAAATAAAAGACTCTTCTACTTTATTTTCTTTTATTTTGTTTGTAAGATTCTCCCGTTCTTCTCCGTCACCTAATACGATAATTGTATGCTTTAGACCTTCATTATTTAATTTTTTGTGAACGTCTATCAGATTGTGATAACCTTTTCTATTGTGGAGTCTACCCAAAGACACAAAAACAGGATTTTTCGTGTTTGGAAAGTCTTGTATTGTTTCTTTCGATTTTGATATAATTTCATCAACAGGAATAGAATTAACGATAACATGTTCTTCAGGTAAACTAAGCTTTGGATAGTTTACATGCAAAATTTCTTTGATTCTTTGTGAACAATATACAATTGTGTCAAACTTAGTAAATTGTTCAAGAATTACCGATACCAGTGGCTGAAGTCCTGGTGTGTTGATTTCCGAATGAAACCATGCAATTTTTTTGGATTTGTTGTTTGTTGAGTTTAGAACTAATTGAAAATCATTATAAGTCATCCCGACTTCAATGTCAAATGAATCTTTTAATATATTATTATCAATAACCCCGGGGTTACTAAGAAGTTTTACAAGTTTATTTTTTCTTCGGAATAGCTGCAGTTTTTGAATCAGGACATTTTTGGAAAGATCCTCTCTGCCATCTGCTAAATAAACCTTTCGTACATGGGAAGGTATTTCATTTCTTAGTTCACCCTGATTAAGACTTAGCAGTACAGTTATTTCAAATTTATTTTGATCTAAATTTCTTAGAATACTTAACATTACTTTCTCAACTCCGCCCATTTCCATAGAACGGTGTCTGAAGAGAATTTTTATTTTTTTTTTTTGTGTCATATTTTCTGAAATAATATTTTCAGTTTTTTTACTATCCTGTAAAAAATTTTGTTTTGGTATGATAACAAGCTGAATATTTCCGTAGAATTTGTATAAGATTCTGGAATTTTTTTGCCATTGATATGCGAAATATGCCTTCTTTTCATAGCATTAAATATCACATGTCCCCAATATTCATAAGATTCTTTTTTGTTTTCATTTTGCGAAATACCTTTTGGGTGAGTTCGGTAAAGATAATTGGCTTCATCAATAAATTTTACTTTTCCTTTTTCATAAAGCTTGAGATAAAGATCCTGATCTTCTGAAATTTTTAAGGATGAGTTCATTTTTTCTGTAAGTTCATAAGTTTTTTTTCTAAAACTCACAAAATGTGCAATCTGTACAGGGTAATTGAAAAAAAAACGGTCGTTATTAGGAATCTGCATTGCAGATTTGAATTCAGATAAGGGTTTCATATTTTGATCACAACTTACAAAACGTGAATAAGCAAGCACTACATCTTGATTGTTTCTAAAAATATCGATAGCCTTTTGTATTGCAGAAGGAAGTAAAGCATCATCGGGATCAACAAAACCGCATATTTCACCGCTAGCAAGCTCAATAAGTTTAGATTTCGTAATGCCTACACCGGAATTTTCTTCATTTTCATAAAACTTAAATCTTGAATCATTCTGTATCAACTCTATGACAGCTTTCTTTTCGGAATCTTTTGAGGCATCGTCTAAAATAACCGCTTCCCAATTGGGATAAGTCTGGTTTTTGAGAGATTCATAACAGTCTTTAAAATAAACTGAATTGTTGTAGTGAGCAATAAGTACTGAGAATTTCATCCTACAGGGAATTTTTAAATATGAGTTCCTGTTTATTGATAACAGTTGTATTGGCTGGTACATTTTTATAAATTGTACATCCTGCGCCAATGATACTATTATCGCCTATAGTAACTCCTTTTAATATCGTTACATTACTCCCCAGCCAGCAATTGTTTCCAATTTTTACAGATGATGTAGTAAATTCTTTATGATTGGAGAACTTTATTCCGTCCCGGATATCAATTCTATGGTTGTTATCATAAATTTTTACATTTTCGCCAATCAGACAATTTTTCCCTATGGTTATTTTTTCTAGCGCTACAAGGGATGTATACTTATTGATTGTAGTGTTTTCATCAATTTCTAAAGCTGCATTTTTCCCTATTGTGATATTCACATGATTATAAAATTTGATGTTTTTTTCTATAATCAAATTTTTTAAATTACGGTTGATTTCGAAATCATGGATATGTCCCAGCTTTAATGAAGAATGCACAGACCCTGCGTCTTGAAGTTCTTTTAAAAGCGATTTTCGCGTAATGAACCGTATAGCTTTTACCCAAATGCTCATCTTAATAAATTTTTTAACGATTGTGTAATTAAGGTGCAAGATAATATTTTAAAATAATACTTTAGATGGCTAATTAAACTAAATTTTATAATTCATTGATTAAAATACTGTTTTAATAGAAAAAATTATACTTTTGCATAATTAATACAAACACTGTGAGCGAAATTACCAGAGTTCTCAAAACTTTTATAGGTTACCTTAAAAGACCTGATCTTTATCCTGAGCTGGGAAGAAAGATTTTGAAAAACACAATTAACAGAAATAATGCCTTTAAAGGAAAAGAAAAAACGCTTTTTTGGGCAGAGACGAATTCTATTTCTCAATACGATGCGATTTCTAAACTATTTGGCGTAAATATCATTTCATTCAGACATGATTATCGTGATGTTTTAGACCGGTCTTTACAAAAAGAAGAAGAATGTCCTATAAAAATGGGAGGTCCGGGAGCTTTAGAATTAATTTATTATGCCTGTGAATACTGTAATGCTAAGAATGTAATTGAAACTGGAGTTGCTTACGGATGGTCTTCATTGGCATCACTGCTCTCTCTTTCTAAAAGAAATGGGATTCTTTACAGTTCGGACATGCCTTATCTAGGACAGAATGGCGACCAATATGTAGGATATGTCGTTCCGGAATATTTAAAAAATAACTGGAAATTATTTCGTTTTGCCGACAGAGAATCCTTACCAAAAATTTTTGCAGAAACAGAAGTTTTTGATGTTATCCATTATGATTCTGATAAAAGCTATAATGGAAGACTTTGGGCTTACAACCAATTGTATTCTAAACTGAGAAAAGGAGGTGTTTTTATAAGTGATGACATAGGAGATAATTCTGCTTATCAGGATTTTTGTGAAGAAAACAACATTGAGACCACTGTCGTTGAGTTTGATGGTAAGTTTGTGGGAGTTTTTGTTAAATAAACAACAATCGCCACTAAAATAGTTAGAATATTACCTTTACATTTTCAATCATCTTACTTAATCGTTCACACAAATTTATGAAACTAGATTTTCAAAAAATAGGTCTCATTAGCTTCTTACTATTAATTATTATTTTATTTTTATTAAGCTTATTTTACTACCCTCGCTCAAGAGATGAGTTTTATTATCTTGATACTAATAATTTTCATCCTTTTAAAGAGTATTTTAATTCTTATTTCGAAGTTAATGCCAGAACAGGTCAGTTCTTTTCAAATCTGTTGGGACGAAATATTTTTTACAAACTGATTATTGGTACATTGATTTTTATTGGTTTTTTTATTGTTAGTTTCGTTGTGATTTTTCGAAGAATTCCAGGGTATGATGTAAAAAGTTTAAAAGGATTTATTGTCATTTTCGCAGTATTTATTTTTTTGATTAATTATTTTGGAGAAATGTTCATCTATGTTCCTTTTAGCACAAATTATACATTGTTGAATATTTTTTATTTGATTTATATATACTTTGCAATAAGCTATTTTATCTATCAAAAAGATTATCTGAAAAAATTTAAAATACCTTACTGGTTTATTATTGTATTTGGGATTTTCACAGGTATGGGTAATGAGCACTGTCCTCCTGTACTTATTGCTTTTACAGGTCTCGGACTTTTATCTCTTATAATCAGGGAGAAAAAAATATTGTTGCCGAAACGCTTTACTGTAGGCTATATAAGTGTTATGATAGGATATATTATTTTATTGATTGCACCTGCTAATAAAGTCAGGTTTGAAAGAGAAGGAAAGGAAGCATTTGAATTAAACTTTGCAGATTATTTTATCAACCTGAAGAAAACAGCACACATTCTTTTTCATTATAATTTAGAACTACTACTGATCTTCCCGGTTGCATTTTTTATTTTTTTACTATTGTTATTTAAGAAAAGAATTGAAAAAAAGCTATCTTATGAAATTTTTTCATATTGGTTTCTAGCTGCTTTAGGGGTAATAATTGCAGCATACTCACCGATTATTGCAACGAGATTACTTTTTTTTAGCCTTGTATTGGTTATTATTTCTCTACTGGTAATATTTTTCAGAAGTTCAAATATAATTTTTCAGAGATCCTTATTCTTCAATGTTTTTACATGCATGTCTGGAGTTTTTCTACTGTTTTATTTTATATGCGCATTACTTATTACTCGAAATGCATATAATAATTATAATGAGGTCATTTCTCAAATAGAGACTATTGCAAAAAAATCACCTGAAGTCATTTTAAAAAAGTCATTTGATTATAAGACAGATTTTTTTGGTAAGATGAACAGGAAAGTTTTATTGGATTTAGGTAAAGATTATATAGATCAGGATGAGAAAAATAATACAACAGTAGAACAAAATATAATCAATTATTATAAAATTAAAACATTAAAAGTTGAGAAATAGAATATCTGTACTTAAAGTACAAAAACATTGATAAAATTTAGAATTTAATTGAATGATTCGAAAAAAAATTTTAGTTGCAATTCCCTGCTATAATGAAGAATTAAGACTGCCTATCAATGACTATATTTCATTTATTTCTAAAAATGAGTACACATTCTGCTTTATTAATGATGGGAGCAGTGATAGAACAATTGATGTTCTTAATGGCATAAAAATTATGTATCCAGATAAAGTATTGGTAGTAGATAATCATGCAAACTCAGGAAAGTCTAATGCCTTATATCATGGATACCAATCTGTGAAAAATTTAGACTTTACACATTTTGCTTTTTTAGATGCAGATTTGGCAACACCTTTAGATGAGCTTTCCAGACTGTCAGAATATTTGAGTGAAGATATACAATTTGTATTTGGGTCTAGAGTAAATCGAGTTGGGAGTAATATTAAAAGAAAGTTATCCAGACATCTTATAGGAAGATTTTTTGCTACAATAAATAGTTTATTGTTAGATATTCCTGTATATGATACTCAATGTGGAGCAAAGCTGTTTTCGAGACAGTTTTCAGATGTAGCATTTTCAGAAATATTTGATACGAATTGGGTTTTTGATATTGAAGTTTTCTTCAGAATACTGAATTTTAAGAAAAATACAGACATAAACATTTATGCAAGAGAGATTCCACTTGAAAAATGGACAGATATTGGTGATACAAGCATAAAACCGAAACATTATATCGGCATTTTTCTTGATCTTTTTAAAATATATAAAAAATACAGATAAAACAGAATTAGTCTGATAAACTACCATAGTTCATTTCGAAAATTAATATTATATAATCCGGAACGGATGCTTTTGTAATCACAAATTAAATATTTTGCTATCATACCCCACTTTTTTAGAAAAGACGCATTAGCAATTTCAAAACTGCGGTGCGTTCTGTTGATATGAGTTTTGTATTCTTCGGGTAATTCTTGTTCGGTTTCTGCCCACTTTTTCAGTTTTTCCCAAAGCAAAATTTTTGTAGAAGAGGGTTTGGTCTGTTTGGTTTCTACCTGTGTAATTCTATTATTTTCATGAATCCCGCGTATGGCGATTGCCTGATCATTTATTCCCGTATAAAGTTGAAGATAATAGGCTAATCTGATGGTAAACTCGGTGTCTTGGTGTAATCTCAAAGAGGTCTCAAACATTTTTTTTGTTTTGTAAATGACAGATTTTCTGATAGTTAAAGTGTCTAAGTGAATCAAGCCAAAACTTCCGCGAAGATTCATCTGTCCCGGGCAAACATCTTGTGGGTCAGCTTTTTTGTACACGGTATCCAATTTATCCATATAAATGTGATAGTATTGTTCTTTAGCCTTTGTAGTGTAATAATGTACGCCGATTGCACCATAAACACCCTCTACCTCTGGATTTTGAAAGAGTTCTTTTTCTGCATCAAATCTGTTTGGTAAATAATAATCGTCTGCATCTAAAAATGCAATAAAATCACCTGTAGATTTTTCAATTCCCAAATTTCTGCTTGCACCAGCACCATGATTTCCTTTGTCTGGGTGTTGATAAAGTTTTATTCGATCATGTTTTTCGGTTAGTTTCTTACAAACTTCCAAAGCATTATCTGGCGATTGATCCTCAACTAAAATAATTTCGTATACTTCTTTAAACTGCAAAGCAGATTCCACAGCTTGGCTGATATATTTTTCGGCATTGTAAACGGGGATAATTACGGAGATTTTCATTTTTATAAAGGTTTGGCAATCCAATTGTCTTGAGATTCAGTATTCAAATTTTCTTTTGATAGATTTTTATTAAATCTTCTACTATAAACTTGGTAATTATTATCAATAAAAAAATAAAAAAATTCAGTGGAGGAATAACTACCTTCTCTATCAATCCAATTAGGGTTATATTCTGAAAATATTACCGGTGTGTTTTTTAGAATGAAATCTTTATTTCCCATGATAGCAACAGCTTCAAATCCTTCTACATCAATTTTAATAACATCAATTTTTTTATCAATAAGAATATTGGCTAAAGTATCTGTATGCACAGTAATTTTTTCCACTTCATTTTGTGCTTCACGCTCAACAAAAGAACTTGTACCAGCGTGATTTTTTACAAAATTAAAAGATTTACTTTCTTTTTTGTCTGATACCGCAATGTTATAAGTATGAATATTTTGAAATCTATTGATTCTGATGCTTTAATTAAACTGATCATATACACTTTTTATAGGTTCAAAAGAATGTACTTCCTTGCAGTAAGGTGATAAAAGCAAAGAGTGTTGCCCTATATTACTACCAATATCTAGTAAAATCTTGCTGTTATCTAGTTCACTGTAAATATCATCTACAATTTCCTTCTCATAAATGCCGTTTTTGAAAATCATCATATCTACATGACCAAATTTTCTGTTAAGCACTATTTTTGTATTTTTTTTTCGATACTTTATGGTGAAAATAGTCTTACTATTAAGATAGGTAATGTTTCGTTTTCTTTGAATGTAGTTTATGATGCCTTCTTCAAAAAGAATGCTTTTTATTTTTTTTATCATAGCATTTGGATTTTTATTTTTTTGACACTTCTTTCACTTGCATTTAAGAAGATCTTTTTCTTGTTGATATTATTAAGTATTTTATTACTGAATCCTACAGGGTGAATATTTTCTTTATAATAATGGAGAACATTTTTTTTCATTGTGTTATAATCGGCTTCAGATAAATCAAAGATATTATTTATTATTTTATTATTTAAATCATCAATGTCATTAAAAATAAATGCATTATAACCATCCTTCAAGGCAGGATATATTGTATCGGCATAGTTTTTCTGAATAACAGGAATAGTACCGCAAGATACAGCTTCTGCAAAATTGTGACTCAACGGCGCAAAAACACCAGGACAGCACAGAAAATATCTGAATTCACTGATTAGTGGTCTTACATTCTGCATAGGAATAGGGAGATTATACTTTTCTACAAAAACGTATTTTCTTTCTTCCCTATTGTTGATGATATGCGAGAGTTCATCTTCCGATTTAACTGAGATAAAATTGGTGAAAGTACTGAAAAGCTCTATGAGACTTGCCCGGTCAATGATATTAAATGGAGCCTTATTTACATTTTTATAAGCTTCACGGTCAAAGTTTCCGAAACAAAAAAGGCTGTTGATTCGTTGGCTTTTATTTATCTCCGTATTCCAATAGCCATCATGATACATTAAAGGATGAAACGTCATCGGAACGTGATAACAATCTCCGGAAGTATTATTTTGATTAAAATAAACATCATAATAATCTTCACTAAATTGGTTGTCAGTAAGTACAATGCATTGCTTTTTTTCAGAAATGTTTTTTAGCGTTAAAAATCCTTTTTCTTTTAGCATCAGAGATAAATATACATCGCCATTTCTCAAATTTCTGTAGGTATGAAAATTCATTGGATATATAATTGTATAGCCTGCTAAGTTTAAATTTTTCAGCAAAGTATAAAAATACCTGTGATAAAGTTGAGGGTTTTTAAAGTCAATAAAAATGTACTTTTCTTTCTCTGTATGATGATTTGTAAAATATTTTGCATTGATATAATAAAATATATCAAATAGAAGAACATAAATTTGAGAAAGTCTTTTTTTTATCATTTGAGTTTTTTTAGAGCATGAAATCTATATTCAGTTTTTGCAAAAACAGGGGAGGTTAATGCAGAGTATGCAAAATATAAATATTTTTTTATCCCTTTCATATTTGCGATTTTGAAACTTAAATGTCTGAGTCTTATAACTTTAATTGCTTTTTTATTCATTTCTGGAACAGATTTACTCCAAAAATAAAGTGAAGTGTAAAGTTTAAATATATTATTATAAAACTGAGCCGAATATGGTTTTATCTTGGTAATTCTGTTATCATCGTGCACACCTCTTATAGAGACAGGCTTGTCGATGATTCCTGTTTTCAAATGGCACAAGTAAGATAATTTAAGATTAAAATCTGTATCCTGATGCACTCGCAATTCTTCATTAAAACGTAATCCGGATCTCTCTAAAGCAGATTTTCTTATCGTTAATCCTATCAGTGAAAAGAAAACGCCAAATTGTTTAGGAGATAAACGCAATAATCCTAAAAAAATATCATTACCTTCAGCATGGTAGTTAACAGTAGTCAGCGTATTGTTTTTAAATTTCCGTTCAAACTCTTGTTTTCCCTTTTCAGAAAGAAAGTCGACACCAATAGCCCCAAAAACACCTTCAATTTTTTTATCGTTAAATAATTCTCTTTCGGCATCAAAACGGTTGGGAAGATAATAATCATCTGCATCAAGAAAAGCAATAAAATCGTGTGAAGCTTTTTCAAGTCCCAGATTTCGCGTAGCTCCTGCACCGTGATTTCCTTTATCCGCATGCTGAAAAAGTTTTATTTTATCGTTATTATCAGATAATTTTTGGCATACCAAGAGAGAATGGTCGGTGGATTTATCTTCTATTAGCAAAATTTCTTTCACTTCCTCAAACTGCAACGCAGAATTGACTGCATTCTCTAAAAATTCAGCAGCATTATAAACTGGTATAATTACGGATATATTTAAACTCATTCTTTAATTTCTAAAATAATACTACTCAAATAGCTTTCTAAAAATTCAACGGAAATATCAAAAGATTTTTGTTCAGCAGCTTCGTTTACATATCTTCCAGCTATAGGCAATTTTTCTTGAGCAGATTGTAAAAACCACATATATTCAATATCAATATGACCAATATCTAATGCCCAGTAATTGTCTTTTGCTAGATCGTAGGCAAGAATTGTGGCCGTAGGTCCCAATGCAATCAGAACTATTTTGTTTTCTCCATATTTTCTGGCTGACTCCAAAATTTTATCATAATGTCTGAACGCATTTTTATCAGGACATAATATCCTTTGTATTGATTTTGAGTTGTTAAATAAATTATTACCCACTCCTAATCTAGAATAGCGACCTTCAACAAGCAAAATCTCTTGATTATGCCAGATTTCTTTTAACATTTTAATGATATTATCATTTCTTTTATTTGTTTTATCCTTGTAACCCAAATAGAAACGAGACACAAAAGAGTTTCCATATACTTTATTTCTATTTAGATAAGGATTTAATATCTTGCCATAGTGGTTGATAAATTTTTTCCACCAATATTTTGTGCTAATATTAAAATTTGTAAAAGAATGAAATTGCTCGGGAAGACAAACCAAATGGTTTTCCAAATTTGACTGTAATGTTTCCTGAAGTTTTTCACTTAATAGGTTACTGTTTTCCTGAAATTCTAAATAATGTCCCTGTGAGGCAATTAATCTAAACTCTCCGTCACCAAAACGGCTGATTGATTTTTTTCTTTGATATACTTCAGCTATTGTCTTTTCAATACTCAAAACTTTGAAGCTCTTGAAATCTGACCGAAGATGTTTTGTGGAGAATAACCAACGGTAATAATAAAAATTTCTACTTAATTTTTTTTTCCAACTCATTGTAAGTATTTTTATTAATTTTTATTTGCCCAAAGTGCCAACTGCAAAATGTTCCAGTGCTTTGCGTCTTGATTGAGAAATTTTTGGGTATTTTTAAAATCTAAGTGTTTGAAAATTTTCTGTGAGGAATCTTTTAAAAGCTCGTCAGAAAGATCTTGAAGACTCTTTTCAGCAAACCAATTTTTAACCGAAGAGCCGAAACCTTGTTTTGTCCTGTTTCTGATAGTTTCTGTCCAGTAGTTTTGCATGGTATCCCGAAGAATAATTTTATCGTGATGGGTATTAAGCTTAAGATTTTCAGGAAGCTGGATACAAAACTCAGCAAAATCAAGATCAAGAAAAGGAGTTCTTACTTCAAGAGAGTTCGCCATTGCCATCCTATCAGATTTCACCATCATATTTGAAGGGACATATTTTTCCAGATCAATTCTCATAATATCATTCAGAGAACTTTCATTTATATCAAAACTAAAGGGCTGTGAATAATCAATTTCAATCCCTAATTGTTTTCGTTCTTGAGAAGAGAAATAATTTCTTACGTGATTCTGATGAAAATCAACAATAGAATGATAACGTAAATTCTGATTTGAAATAAAGGAAAGAGGTCTGAATTTCTGATAAAATTTCAGACCAAATTTTACAATACTGTTTTGATAACTAAAGTGATTTTTGAGCTGATTTTCCCCTTGATAAAAATGATAGCCTCCGAAAAGTTCGTCACCCACATCTCCTGAAAGCACAACTTTGAGGTGTTTGGAGGCAGCTTCGCAGATTTTATATTGCGGAATATAGCTCATATCTGCAAAAGGCTCATCTAAAAATGGCGATATTGATAGCAAGTCTGTTGCTATGTCATTCTTTTTCTCATAAATTTCAATATGATTGGTTTTGTATTTTTCTGCAATTTCCCGGGCATATTTTAGCTCACTGTTGACGTCATCATAACCAAAACTTATGGTTGTCTGATGGGGCAGAAATTCATTCACCATGGCAACAACCGAAGAAGAGTCTAAACCTCCGCTTAGAAAGCTTCCTACTTCTACATCCGCAATCAATTGTTTTTTGACAGCATTTTTCAGGAGAAAAGCAAATTCTTCTTTCGCTTCGGCAAGACTTATTGTTTTGTCCTGCGAAGGTAATTTGTAATATCTTGAAATATTGATCTTGCCATTCTTCCAGATGAGTTGATGTGCAGGAGGTAAAGTAAAAATATTAGAATAAATACTCTGATAGGTATTTACATAACCATATTGCAGATAGTGCGAAAGTGCTTCCTGATTGACGTGGGGTTCAATAAGACCGCTGGCTAAAATAGATTTAATTTCTGATGCAAAAATAAATTCGTCATTTTTACCAATGGCATAATAAAAAGGTTTTTCGCCAAACCGGTCTCTTGCACAGTATAGCTGTTGTTGTTCTTCGTCCCAGATAGCAAAAGAAAACATTCCGGGTAAATCAGTAATAAGTTTTTCTTTTTTTTTCTGATACATTGCCAAAATAACCTCGGTATCAGAATTTCCACGGTAGGGATAATTATAATATTCTTTTTTTATTTTCTGATAACCGTAGATTTCACCGTTTAAAACGATACATTCTTTGCGGGTATTAGAAAACATGGGTTGCTTTCCGTTATCGGACAGATCAATAATAGAGAGCCTTCGATGTCCCAAAATAGCATTATTAAGAGTTTCGAAGTGAGCGGAATCTGGTCCCCGATGTGCTATGGCATCGGTCATTTTTACAATTTCCTGTTGGTAATTCTGAGCATTTTGAGTAATGATTCCTGCAATTCCGCACATTATTTTCTTTCTTTATGTTTTAATTTACAAATTTAAGAATGTTAACCCTACATTTTTAATTTGTGTAACAATTTCTGCTAGTTTTTTTTCTTCCTTAGTGATCTTTCTATATTTTACCTGAAGCTTTTTGTATTGAACTCTGTTTCCTGAGAACATATTTTTGATCATACTTTGTCGCAATGCCTTTTTTTCCTGAGATAAAGCATTGGGATTATTAGGATTAAGTATTTTTGTTTCAATACTACGATCCTGATATTTTGTATAATCTACTTTTCCCAAAATTTGTTTTCCATCATGTACAGCTTTAGAATGTACAGCCAGTAAAACTTTTTTTTGATGAAAATGAACTCTATTTACATATTCATTATCTTCACCGTAATGGAAAAAGTAAGGATTGAACCCGCCCACTGTTTCTATGGTAGATTTGGGAATAAACCAATGCGCTGCATTGATGAAACTCATTTCGTAGAAAGGCTCTGTTTTTTGGAAATAAAGATCAGAAATAAGCCTTGTTTTTTCAAAATTAGAAGCAATGTATTTATCCAGAAATATGTCAAGTTTTTTTTCGGTACCATCTATGTGTACAGGACTCAGGATACCGATTTGTTTCTTATCCGGATGATTTATATATACCTCCAGAAGTTTTTGAATGGTGTCTTCGTATAGCCATGCATCCTGATTCATCAGATAGAAAAAGTCTGCATTATTTTTATAAGCTTCTTCAATTCCGATATTGTTGGCTTTTCCAAACCCGAGGTTTTGTTGAGACTGTATCAAATTTACCTCCGGAAAACGCGTTTTTATGAAATCCTGAGTTCCGTCTGTTGAGCCATTGTCTATCACGATACAGTCTATCGGTACCGAAGATTGTCTCAAACTGCTGAAGCATCTTTCTGCCCATTTTATGGCATTGTAGGTGACGATGATTATATAAATTTTCACGATAAGAATTTAAAAATTTTATATCTGTATTTTAAATTGAGTCTCTCAATAAATCTTTTAGAAACAGGAGTTTGGGATAAATATTCCTGATATTTCTTTATACAGATTGTTTTATAATCTTCAATAAGATCAGTATTTAATGATAGTTTTTCAACAATACTTTTTATATATTCTGCTTTTCTAAAAACTGAATATAATTTTTGGCGGGTCTGCCTATCTTCATCACTTTTTTTTGAAAATCTTTTAAATCCTATCTTTTGATCTTTATGAATTCTGTATTTGCTGAGAACCTGATGGTTTATTTTGAAAGTTCCGTTATTTAAAGCTAAAAGCAAAAGTTCATAATCATGGATAATCTGAGGATTAATTTTTTTTAGAGGAAGATGCTTTTCAAGAAAAGTTTTTTTAACAGACATGCTCATGCCAGGAAAAACATTGCCTTCAAAAAGCAGTTTTTGCAACAAATCCTTATTGGTCATGTATTTCTCCGGATTAAAACCTTCCAGTTCCCAATAAGTTATCTTTTTACTCACAGCTTCACCAAAAAGCAAAACATTATGGCATATTATATCAGTCTCAGTTTTATCTAGGTAATCTTTGATTATTTTTTCAATTTTGTCTTCCATCCAAATGTCATCCTGATCACATAAAAATATTATGTCTTTTGTGCAAAGTGATAAAGCCTTCTCAAAATTTTTCACATATCCAAGATTTTCAGAATTGTGGTATATCTTAATCAAATCAGGATATTGAAGAACATACTGAGCTAAAATATCTCTTGTTGTATCTGTAGAGCAATCATCGCAGATGATAATTTCATTTGCGGAAAGGGTTTGACTGAGAATGCTTTCTAT
This sequence comes from Chryseobacterium echinoideorum, assembly GCF_007474535.1. GTDB lineage: Bacteria > Bacteroidota > Bacteroidia > Flavobacteriales > Weeksellaceae > Chryseobacterium > Chryseobacterium echinoideorum. The sequence continues at coordinate 343,081 of NZ_VKNW01000002.1, forward strand.
CTGCTCTTTAAGGTGCTTTTCGCCATTATAAGTACAGAGTGCTACGGATACAGAGGTCATTTAGAAGTAATTTATTAAGGAGTAATTCTATGAATATAATCAAGTATTCTGCTTATTGTCTTGTATTTTTTGCTGTTTAAGATTTTATGATAATATATATTTTGGCTTTCTAGTTTTGCCATTTGATTGATCACTGTAAAATAATCGCCGTAAAACTTATCATAAAGGTTTTTATGTTTATTGAAAATATAAAATTTTGTTTCATCACTTTTCTCTTTGTTGTCTGTTACCGACTGATTTCTGGAAACTTCTTTTATTCTGTAAAAAAAATGGACATCAGGAAGCTTAAGTACCTTTATATTATTTTGGGAGAGATAACTTATCCAAAATTCCCAATCTTCAAGACCATGAACCAAGTTCTTATCATACCGAATACTGCCTAAAACTTCTTTATTGAATAGGGCAGAGCAGAATATAATATTGTGGCGTAAAAGTTCTTTGAAAGAATATTCCGGAAGGTAGAGCGGGGTGTTTTTCATTCCAAAATGCATCCCTGAACAATAAATAAGCCCATATCCTTCCTCGGTTTTTTTTATAGCCTCGGAAAGATAGTCTTTTCCAATTTTGTCATCACCGTCTAAAGGAAGAAGCCAGCTGCCATTGGATTTTTCAATTCCTAAATTTCTTGCAGAGCAGACTCCTCCGTTTTGTGTTTTATAATAAAAAAATCTAGGATCTTTTTTCAGCCATTTATCGACAACTTCATCTGTATTATCAAGTGAGCCATCATTGATGATAAGACATTCCCAGTGAGAATAGGTTTGATCTAACACAGACTGAATACATTCATCAAGATATTCTGCCTGATTATAGCAGGGTACAATAATACTTACCAGAGTTTCAGCCATTATTATAAGTCTTTATAATTTTTAAATAAACCCAAAAACGCACCCATCTTCATCCACTTCGATTTTTTTACCTTGGTGATTTTACTCTTAAGATAAGCTATCTCCTGAGTCCTTTTTTCTTCATATTTTTTTCGGGTAAATATTTCCAAAAAGATATTTTCAGGATTTATACCCAATCGGTTACATCTATCCTGAATCACTATCCAATGCCAGTAAAATGCTTTTTCAGCGTTAAGATTCGTAGAAATTCCTCCTTCGTGTATTCTGTATAAATAGAGTTCTTTCTCAATATGTTTTACTGGCGCTATATCGTACAGTTTAAGATACAGATCCTGATCTACTGCCCGCATCAGGTTTTTATTGATTCCCGATGTTTTGCTATACAATTCTTTTTTAAAAGAAGCAAAATGAGAGATTGATCCTTCAAAGTTATAGAAATCTGTTTTGCCATTGACTACCTGATGGGTTTTATTTGCAGAAATCGTATTCAGTTTTTCATCACAAAACAAAAAATTTGAGTAGATGACTGAACACTTTGGATTATTATTATGTTCATTTACCATGATTTCTATAGCATTGGAAGTAATCGCATCATCAGGATCCAAAAAACCGCAAATTTCTCCTTGTGCTAACATTACGCAGCGATTTTTTGTGTATCCACACCCTTTATTTTTCTCGTTAGTCCAAAGTTTAAAGCGGGAATCTTTTTCAATCATCTTTTCGATCGTTTTTACAGAATTATCTGTAGAGCAATCATCTATAATGATAACTTCAAAATTCTGGTAGCTTTGGGATAATAAACTATCAAAGCAATCCTGGAAATGCTTGCCATTGTTGTAATTGGCAACTAATATTGAAAATAAAGGCAGGCTCATATCTGTGTTTTGTAATAATCATTGATGATTTTTCTCAGGTAGCTTTTTTTATCTGTAAGTTTATATTTTGTAAAATAATCTTTGGCGTAAGGAATATCTATTTCGTAAGCATTTCCAATAGGAAGTAAGTTCAGGGTAAGATTTGCTTTATATAAAAGTTCAAGTTCTTCTAAAATCTCAATTGTAGAAAAATTTTCTAAATAAGCCAGGTTGATAATTCCGTTGAATTTTTTCTGTTCAATAAGCTGTAAAACTATATTTTTTACATCTTCAGCATTAATAAGGTTTCTTTTTGCCTTAGTATGCACGGTAATTTGTGAGTCATTTTGTACGCTTCTTGTAAGATAGTTCATCAATAGATTAGGATTGCCGCCATTTCCTACCACATTACTTACTCTCAAAACAAGGTGTGAAGTCTGATGATTGCTTACTAAATGTTCCATATTGAGTTTATGAAGCACGTATGGGCTTTCAGATTTTGAAGAATCGTAGATGCTGCAGGTCGAAAAATAAAGAATTTTTTTATCCGGATTCTCATCCATTATTTTTTTCAGCAATTGCTCTTCTCTCTTAAATTCGGATAAACGTGTTTCTAAAGAATTGGAAACACCCGATGCAAAGAAAACAGTGTCACTGCGATCTTCTTCTTTGAATAAACTGGCAATAAGTCCGTTTCCTATGATCATTTTATATAAGCATCAATTTTTTGAAAATTATGTATTGATTTGATTTTCAATCTTACGGAATTTTTCTTCAAAATTTGTATCATTATAATCAATATAGTAGGCAAATTTATCTTTAAAAATTTCAGGAAAACTATGTAATCCGATTTCATTGATAAAGATAGTTTTCTTTTTAAACATATATGCTTCTAGAGCACACCCTGAGAAGTGAGTAACACTAAAACTGCAATTTTTGATAAGCTGAGGTAAAGAAATTCTATTAGCATCATCAAAATTAACCTTATGTAAAATATTATTTTTTTCTATAATAGTAATGATTTCTTGTATTTCTTCATCTTTTTGTCGTGGATGAAATCTAATATACCATTTTTTTTCTGAACTTCTTATAGTCTCTATAAGAGTTGGAAATATTAATTGAGTAACAGATAAAGGAATTGGTTGCATGCAGTATAGCACATAATCTTCGGATATGTTTTTGATTCCTATATCAAATGAATGCCAAGGATTTCCATTTATTTCAACTTTATATAATGGATTTGATTTTGACCATTTCGTAATAACATCTGCAGAGTTTTTATCCCAACACCAATAATTTCTGGGGAGCATATCAAAGCCTGAAGCAGGAGTTTTAGTCCAGTTTGCATAAGCTAAATGAAGGTCGGTTTGAGGACCATGCTGCATTTCTATTGTTTTGATATTAAGTTTATTGGCTGCTGCGCTTATTGCGAATCCTGGGAAACCATAATACCATAAAATAAAAACTTTCTTAGGTTGTACTTTTTTCAGGAGGTAGGTTGCAGTCTGAAATGCTTGATGAAAAATTAAAGCTTGACGGGAAATTGCTTCTTTTGTTAAAGAGTCTGATGAAAGATTTGGGTTGCTGGTAGTGATATATTCCCATAGACTTTCATATCCTTCCAAAAAAACATCTATTTTATTTTTATCAAAAATAAGATACAAATATCTTTTATAGAGTGAGTTAACTTTTATGAAATCTATAATTGTATTTTGATTGGAAAAGTTTTTAAGAATTTCTCCGTATTCCCAAAAAAGAAAACTTTTTTCTGTTTTGTCTGCAATCAATGGATCAAAAAATTTATTGTAATAAATTCCATTAATTTCAGATCTGTACATTTTTTCACTTACAAAAACTGTTTCTCTTTTTCTTAAATTTTTTGTAGCTTTTTTTAATTTTAAATAGATTTGTGACTTTTCGTAAGTGTGTTTTAATTGCCTTTTAATTCTAAAAGTTAAATTATATTTGATTTTTTTTTGTTTTGTAGAAAATGATTTGTTAGGTACTGAAATAATTAAATCATTATTTTCAATGCTCTTGATAAGAGCAAAATAAAGTTCAATTCTTATCAATGGCCATAAATGGATATCATTTACTTTCCATTGTAGAATGTCAAATTTTTTTTCAATATCAACAATAAAATTCTTAATATCTGTACGGTTTTTAATCTCCATCAGTTTAATACTTTACCGTTATGAGACACTGATCCCTTTAAATAGATTGCAGCATATACATTTTCTTGTAAGCCTTTAACTTTGAAAGAAGTATAATTTCTATATAAAGCAAGATGTCTATATTGATTTTTATTAAATTTCTCATGAGTTGCAATGGCATATGTAATCTGATACTCACCATCAATCAGCAGAAGCTCAGGAAATGTAATTTCGATCTCGTTATGATCTTCAGCGTTAAAATTTGGAGCAAATTTGTTAGTAAAGAAATTGGCTACAATCTTTAAATCTTTATCGGTAATTTGAATTATTATATAGAAATCCTCAACTTTTTTATCTAATATATTTACATTGAATTTTAATTTAAAATCTTCCCCATAAATTGTAGATTTTAGATTGTCTGACTGAGGCTCTCCATTGATAGAAATATTCTCAATATTTGCAGCATCATTAAATTCAATCTTTGATCTTTCGCTTGAAAACTGGTCAAAATACATTTCAATTCCATGATGTACATCCTCTCCATAGTAAAGACTTTTTCCGTGTTCCATATAAATTACTTTATTGCAAACCCTTGCAACACTCGGCATAGCATGCGAAACAAAAAGCACCGCACAGGATTTCATCAGCTCCATCATTTTATTGAACGATTTGATCTTAAATCCTGCATCGCCAACTGCCAAAACCTCATCAAGAATCAAAATATCAGGCTCCAAATGCGCTGCTACAGAAAATCCCAGTTTTACTTTCATCCCCGAACTATAATATTGTACGGGAGTATCTATAAATTCTTCCAGCTCAGAGAAAGCAATAATCTCATCCAGCTTCTTTTTTGTTTCTTTTTCGGAAATTCCTAAGACCGCTGCATTATTAAAAATATTTTCCCGACCTGTAAGAATAGGGTTAAAACCAGCTCCTAATTCAATCAATGCATTCACACGACCGTGCATTTCTATTCTTCCCTTATCGGGAGAAAGAAGTCCGTTGATGACCTTCAGAAGCGTACTTTTTCCGGCGCCATTATGCCCTAAAAGACCAAGACATTCGCCTCTTTTTACTTCAAAACTGATATCATTTACTGCCCAAAATTCTTTTGGACGCAGTTGGTTTTCGCTGTGATTGCCGAAAAGGTTTTTTCCTAAATCCTGAACACCGTACCAAAGTCCGGTTTTCAGATCTTTACAGAATTTTTTAGATACATGATCTGCTTTTACTAATACTTCAGACATACTTCAGAAAAATTACATACGTTCAACAATGATGGGAATAGAGATACGGAACAAAATCCACCCGATTAGAATAATGACAAGTGTACAGAAAGCAATCGCCAGAAGATAGGGAATGTTTTCAAAATTGCCGCCTGTAAGAAGGTTTCTTGTACTGTTGATAATAGGAGTAAGCGGATTGAGACTAAGAAAAGATTCTAAAGACTTGAATTTGGTTGTTTTATACACTACCGGAGTCAGATACATGGCGAAAGAAAGTACCATAGGTATAATCCTTGATATATCTTTATAAAGCATTCCTAATGGGGTGATGAGAAGACCAATCCCCATTCCGAAGCCCATCAATAAAAGAATGCAGGGAATTGCCAGTACAATCTGAAATCCCGGAGAAATTCTGAAGAATACAAAAAGCAATGCTATAATACCTAATTTGATAAGTGTATTGAATATCAGCTTGTAAATTCCGGACAAAATGATGGCTTCTTTTTCAAAATTTACTTTTGTTAAAAGATCTCTGGATCCTGTAGTTCTAAGCAATGGCATATTCACACTTTCTGTAAATATGGCCCACAACAAAGTTCCTATGAGGACAAAAACCGGGTAGGGAAGTCCTGTATCATCAATTTTTACCGCTCCTGATGCACTTAGAAAAATCCACACCAAGGTGTTAGATAACGGTGTAAATACAGACCAAAGAAGACCAAAAATAGATTGACGGTATTCTGCATTACGGTCTCTGATAAACAGTCGTTTTGCAAGCGTGTGGGAATTGGCGAGGTCTCGGAACATTTGGGTTAAAAGAGAACCAAATGTCTGCTTTTTAGCGCCTGCCTCATAAATTTTTATCTGTTCGTTCATGTTTTTCAAGAATACAAAATTAGTTAAAATTGATGAATTCTTTTATTTTATTATATATAAAAAGATGGCCCTTCGGGTTTATGTGAAAATGATCTGACATTATAGCTTCCAAAGGAACTTTACTCAAATCAATATGATTATAGTTTTTAATTGCATCATTATAAAGTTCTATTTTTCTTTTTACACCAGGAAGAAGTTTTTCATATTCATCATTTGCAGGAAGAATTGTCAAAAATACCAATTGAGTGTTGGGAAATGATTGACTAATGTGTTTAAGATTATTTCTAAACTGATAAATATTTACATAGCTAATATTTCTTTTAGCTCTCCACTTAGGATTATTTATATTTTTAATAATTTTTGCACCTATCATTTTAGGAATTTTTCTAAGAATTTCCATTTCAAACTTAGTTGCAAATCTTGGCGCGCAATCTACAATTCCAACCTGAATTATTATAAGATCAGGTTGGAAAGTCTTATGGTAGCTTACTTGTGTTAAAATATCTGTAGATGTTGCCGCACCAATAGAAACCTGATGGATTAAATAACCTTCTTTCTTTAGCAATTCTGGCCATGTTTCATGGAATAGTGTAGTTTCAGGAAACTCTCTAGCCAAAGGTAATGAATCTGAAAATATCAATATTTTTTTCATTAAGTAATCATTGCTTTAGATATTGGATAGTCTTTTTCTATATTTTCTAATAGTTTTTTACCAATCAATTCATCTTTTATATTATGTTGATTCTCACTTTGATGGTATAGCTTTAAAGATATATCATCTTCTTTCAGTATAGTTCCGGCAGCTAAAGATTTCGTAGCTACTGCAATAAGCTGTCTGTTACGGTAATTATTCTCTGCAACACTCATTTCAAGATGATTTTTGTGAAGGATGTAGGTGTCGATAAAATTCAGATTATTCATAATTTCTTTTATTTTATCACCAGAAACGGCAGAAGAATAATCAGTTCTCTCTTCCCCTTCTTTCATCGTAATGTGCTTCTCAAAAACAGTTGCACCCAAAAACCTTGCATAATCATTACTAATGATAGAAAATTTGTCATTGTAAGATGAGTGATCTGCATATCCTATCCTAAGAGATGGGTATTTTTGATGATAATAATTGATTTTAGCCAAATTTACATCTTCCAATGCGGAAGGAAAAGACTGGAAACCAACCATTAAAACTTCAACCTTTTTTCCGAAAAAACTAATCAGATCATCTACTTCGTCTTCAGTTCTTCCGCCAATTCCTAAAATAATCTTACATTCTGTGCTATTTATTTTTTCAAGCAAATTTCTATCATTAAATGATACAGAATGAATATCAATATATTTAGCGAAATGGCTAAGTTTGATAGCTTCGGTATTTAAAGGCATTAAGATAATATCTAAACCTATGCTTTGAGTATATGATAAGATATTATTCCATTGATCGTAACTAAAGCAGAATTTTGAAAGTATATCATAATCCTTGTGTTTGGGGCTTACAAAATCTCCACAATTTGTAAGTACCTGAAATTTGATTCCGTTTACTCCAATTCTTTTACTTTCATCAATGAGCTGCATAAGATAATTGTAATCTCCTTCATGATGAAAGGCTGTTTCTGTGTATAGATAGGTATGATTATTCATAAAGATTCAGTTGTTTAGAGTTCTTTTTTCTTTTTTCCATATCAAGTCTGAACTCTTCAAATGGAATTAATTTGCCATAAGGAAGTTTTACCATTCCCTGATTGTGAATTGTAGAGTTTTCTATTTCCTGGAGAGAATAAAGTTTTAGTATATCTGCAAGAAGTATATTTTCTGAGTTCTTATTAATGAACTTTATAATTTCTCTACTTCTTTTGAGGTCTTCCGGTGTATCTACGGTCACTGTAAAATGAGAAAAATCTTCCCTAAAAGGATTAATAATTCCACAGGTAAAATTTTCAGGATTGAATAAGAAGAGCATCAGATATTCGCTAACTTTGGGATCCATTTCAGAATGACATTTTATAAGAGCGTCTAGTTTTATGACTTCTGAAGTCGCACCAATAGGGACGTCTGCCAATCTAACATAATCAAGATTGTTGTCTGCGGCAAACTCTATCTGCTGAGATATATATTCCGTAGAAGTAAAAGGATTGTCTCCTGTTATTCTGATGATGTAATCTGCTTTTTCTTTTTTTCCTACACTTATGAGTCTTTCTGTAACCTCATCAGCTGATCCGCGGTATATTTTTACGCCGTTTCTTTCAGCAATATCTTCCAGAATGTCATCTACATTTTCTTTGGAAGTGCAGATGTATATGTCATCAATGGTATTGATAGATTTGATTCGGTCAATCAAAAATTCAATCATTGTTTTAGTGGGATACAAATCTCTTAATATTTTCAAGGGAAGCCTTGTAGAGACTGTTCTGGCAATAATGCAAGCAATTACTTTAGACATTTTTGGGTATTTTTAATACGATTTTTAAAGCATCATTCGTCAGTTGATTACTATGTAGCTCATTAGGCTCTATCATTGCGAAACAATTTTTAGTGATTTTCATTTCCGCAATTGTAGTGCTAGAAAAAAGCTGATAATCTTGGTCTATATTATAGTCGCACTTTTGTATTTTGTTTTTTTCTGTACCAAAAAAAATAACATCATGACCATTGATAGGAAAGTGAAAATCAATGTATTTCTTGTGAGATTCAAATACATTTTCTTCATAGTTTGAGGTATTGAGTATAATAATTTTTGAGGCTTTATCATCTAAAATATGCCAGTTCCCGAGACTCAATTCTTCAAAGGGAGTATTCAATAATTTATTTACCTGAAAAATAATATTTTCTTCAATATATTTTTCAAGATGATCTACTGTATCAATAATCATAACTTCAAATGTTTAATATCTTCCTGTGCTTTTGTATAATCTTCGTGTCTACCGATATCCAGCCAGTAGCCATTGATGGGATAGGTGATGATTTTTTTATCCATTCTCAAGACTTTTTCCATCAGATCAGTGATGTCAAAAAACTCATCTTCGGGAATCATGGTCAATAAAGATTTTTTTAGAATGTAAATTCCGGCACTGGAAAAATAAGTATATCTTGGTTTCTCTTTCAGCGATTTTACAGTTTGTTTTTCATCAGCTTCCAGCACGGCGTAAGGTACATCTACATGATAGCTTGTTGCTGCAACCGCCATGTCTGCATCAGAATTTTTAAAACTTTTATAAAAGTCTGCAAAATCTATGTTAGTCAGTAGGTCACTATTCATGATAATAATATCATCATGCTGAAAATCTTCACAGAGAAGTACAGAGCCAATAGTTCCCAATGGTTTGGTTTCTTTTACATACGAAATTTGAATTCCTTTATCTTTTCCGTCTTTAAAATAGTTTTCAAGCTGCTCTCCCAGATAATTGATGCTGAGGTGAATTTTATTAATTCCTACATGAATGAGGCGGTCGATATTATGTTCAATAATAGGTTTGTCGCCTACTTTCAGCAGTGGTTTCGGAGTTTTTTCGGTGAGCGGCCGCAGTCTTTTGCCTTCTCCGCCTGCCATGAGTACAGCTTCTGCAGGAATGAGGGCACTTTTGGTACGGAAATTCAGAATATCTGTAATCTGATGCTCCTGATTGACGATTGGAATAATCTTAAAATTTTTCTTCTTAAAATCTTCCAGCTTTTCCTGATTGTATTCATTTTCATAAATGAATTTGGGATCCGGCTGAATGAATTCTACAATAGAATCTTCAAAGCCCAATCCTTTGATAAACCCACGACGAAGATCTCCGTCTGTAAGGGAGCCAATCAGTTTTTGATTTTCATCAGTTACAAAAAGAATAGCATCTATACTGAGGTCATTAAGCTTAATGAGTGCAGACCTTACAGATTCGTCTTTTTTGATCAGGTGTATTTTGTTCATTACTGCAGGTTTTCCCATTTTAAGACCGTATCTTCTTCAATGTCTTTTTTCAGGCTTCTGCCAATAATCTGCTCAATCAAATCGGGCGAAATACCCGTTCCTGGTCTTTTGGAGGTTAGATTTTCTTCCGTAAGAATATGCCCTGCTTTCAGATTTGCTGTTGTTACAATACTTCTTCTAAATTTGTCTTTTTTTGCCTGCTCATCAGAAGAAACCACCCGTTTTAAAGAACCTAGAGATTCTGATATTTTCTTGCTTTCCTCACAGATAACTTTCATTTCAAACGGATCTGCAGATATCTCATGATCCCAACCCGGCAGATTTTTATCTGTAGTAAAATGTTTTTCAATGATACACGCTCCTAATGCAACGCTTGCAAGTGGTATTGAAAACCCAAACGAATGATCTGAAAACCCGATAGGAATATCCCCAAAAGTCTGTTGAAGCATGGTAATATTTTTCAGATTAATATCTTCGTTTTTCGGAGGGTAAATAGAAATGCAATGTAGTAGTGATAATTCATTTGCTCCTTTTTTATACAAAAGATTCAGGGCATTATCTATTTCAGCGATAGTGGCCATTCCGGTGGAAAGAATAATAGGTTTTTTTCTTTCAGCAACATAATTCAAAAGCTGATAATTGTTGAGATCCATTGAAGCGATTTTGTAAAACGGAACATCGCATTTGTCTAACAAATCTACTTCTGCATGAGAAAATGGAGTAGAACAAAAATCAATTTGTAAAGAATCGCAAAACTCTTTGAGCTCAAAATGCTGTTCTTCTCTCAAATAGTATTTTTCTACCATTTCTTTCAGAGAACCAAAGTGCTTCTTGGGTGAATCATCATATTTCTGGTTTCTGTCGTATTCTTCTTTTGCAATAAGCGAAGTGGGAGTCCATGACTGAAACTTTACACAATCAGCGCCACAATCTTTCGCAGATTGTATCATTTCTCTTGCCAAATCCATGTCTCCATTATGATTTGCACCAATTTCGGCAATGATATAAGGAGTAGAGTAGTTGTAAATTTCTTTGTCTTTTATAAATATTTTTTTCATAATTAGATTTTCATTGTTTATCACTTTATTTTGTCAAAATTTTACTTGCCAAGCAAAGTGGTTTTATAATATTTCTGTTTCTTCCCACCAAAAGAGGTTTTGGTTCTTCTTCGTAGCAGAAAGGTTTACATCTTCTAAATTATTTAGTTTTTTTAATTCCTGTTCAAGTTCCGAATATCCTAAGCTGATTAGACTTTCGTAATGTTTTTTTTTAACATTAATTATTTTTCTGAGATTCTCTACAGTTAAACCTTTGTCTATTCCTGCAATATTATCATCGTGCTGCAAATAATAGGTTTGACATTCTGATGTAAATGCCGCTTTTATTCCTGTATCTTTTAAAAGTTGATAAAAATAAAACCAATCAAATGCAACAGGAGTATTGCTCAATTGGGTTTTATGTGCTAAAATATTTTTTTTCAAACCAACATTTCCTAATCCGATAATATTTTTATTGATAATAAATTGATAATCAAACTCAAAATCATTTTGTAATCTTTCAGACCACATCGAAGATGAATGAACTCCATTATTGTCAAGCTTTTTCAAATCATTGCAGACAATCAGGTTGTTTTTCAATTTATCAATTAAAACATCAAACCTGTTAATACTAAAAAGGTCGTCAATATCCTGAAAAATATAGCTTTCAATATCATTAAAATTCTTACTAAGATATTGAATAGAATGGTGTCTTATTTCATTGATCGTTCCTTTTACAGGTATAATTTTATATGGAAATTTAACTTTTTTAAATAAAATCTCAGGATTTTCAATACCATCATTAAAAATAATTAATATAATATTATCTGTATTTATTTTATTGATGCGATTCGTGAAGCTTTCAATAAAATCAAGAGCATTAGGATAAATGTAAGTAACGATAGCGTTTTTCATCAATGTTATTCTATTTTTCTTACAGGATTTCCCACATACACCCCTGAATTGTCAATATTATTTATTACGACAGTTCCCGAACCGATGACGGTTTGATTCCCAATATTGATATTATTGGCGATATTTGCTCCGCTTCCAATAAAATTTTCATCGCCTATTGTGGAGTCTCCGTTAATAATTGTTCCGGTAGAGATATGGTTGTGATTTCCTATTGTTACATCATGTTCCAGAATGGCTCCGGTATTGATGATATTGTTTGAGCCTATTTTTACACCGCTGTTGAGGAAAGTCTTGTGCATTACAATAGATCCTTCTCCAATTTTTGCGGTTTCAGAAACGTATGCGGTGGGTGCAATAATTGTTTCTATTTGCGCTCCAATCGCTGTAAGTTTCCGGAAAATTCTTTTCCTGAGTTCTGCATTTTTGATTTGTCCTACGGTAATAAAAAAAACATTTCCCTGCTCGTGAAATTTTAAATAATCGTCATCATTACCAATAACTTTTACTCCAAGAATTTTTTTTCCCAGTTCAGAAGGCAGGTCCAATATTCCTGCTATATGATATTTTCCTGTTGAGTTGATGATCTCAATGCAGGATTTGCAATGTCCGCCACCGCCAATCAGGATTATATTTTTTCTATTAGAAGACATTTATTTTCTTACACTGCTTGGTAAATTTACAATTCTTTCGGCTAAATACCGACTGTTTTTCAGTCCGTCATGTTCACAATTCTTAAACATAGGTAATGAAGTCATCAGTTCCCAAATCGGGCGTGTCATCACTTTTTGAGCATTAGACTGTTCTAAAAACAGATCTCTTTCATTTTCATCAGGAAAAAGTACGGCATTCAGCCAGTAATTGGCTTTAGAATTTTCTGTTTCTGCCATAAACTTCACATCAGAATGTTCAAAATACTCCTGATATTGTTTTGCGGTTTTCCTTTTATTTAAAATAAAATCATCAATCTGCTCCAACTGAGCGCAAGCAAGAGCAGCATTCAGGTTGGGCATCCGGTAATTATAGCCAATCTCATCATGCATAAACTTCCACGGATGCGGAATTTTTGCCTGAGTTGTTATATGTTTCGCTTTTTTAGCAATTTCTTCATCATTGGTAATGATGGCACCTCCGCCGCCACAAGTAATGGTTTTGTTTCCATTGAAACTGAAAACTCCAAGTTTTCCGAAAGTTCCGGTGTGTTTGCCTTTATAATAGCTGCCTAAAGATTCGGCGGCGTCTTCAACAACGGCGATGTTCCACTGGCTGCAGATATTCTGTATCTCATCAATTCTGCAAGGCAGACCAAATGTATGCATCGGAACGCAGGCAGAGATTTTTTTACCCGTTTTTTTATTATAAGTAAAACCGTCTGCTTTTCTTTCTGCATTGTTTTCTAAAAACTGAGATAAAGCAGTAGGAGACATTCCCATCGTATCTGCATCTACATCAATAAATACAGGTTTTGCCCCGATGTAGCTTATTGCATTTGCGGTGGCAATAAAAGTTAAAGCCTGTGAAAGTATCTCGTCATCAGGTTGAACTCCGCTCAATAGTAATGCGATATGCAGTGCATTGGTTCCGTTCACACAGGCGACTGCGTATTTTGCGCCGGTATATTCGCACATTTTCTGTTCAAAAAGATCTACAAAAGCTCCTACAGAAGACACAAAAGTAGAATCTATGGTTTCGTTAAGGTATTTTTTTTCGTTGCCACCGAAATATGGAGCATGAAGCGGGATGAAATTTTCTTTTTCATCAAAAACCTCACGGATAAACTGTGTGATTTTTTGATTTCTTTCCATTGTAATTACATTTTAGAATCCAGATACTTGCCTGTTTCTTTGTGGTTGAAATTAGGAATCATCCAATTAAATAAATCAACTATTTCCTTCTTTTCCCAGCTTCCCTTGTCTCGCATAGCGATAATTTCAGATTCAAAATGCTGAAGTTTAACCTCTTCTATGTTTAAGCTGTTTTTTACAATACCCAAGTTGGCAAATCTGCTCATATCAAGTGATTCGTTTTCGGTAAAAAATTCTTCAAAATCTTTTTCTCCGGTGGTGTCGCTTTCAGTAAATAAACAAGGCCATTTTTTTTGGGAGGAAAGCTCAGCAGCTCTTTCTCTTGCCTCTTCTTCAGATTCGCATAGATGAGGTTCATATCCCAATTGTTCAAGATATTTTATGGCAATTTCGGCAAAAGTGATGAGGTGTAGATTTTCACTCAGTTTAGGAAAAAATATATCTCTGTTTTCACCGAAAATGGCAGACATAAGACATAACTCTCCTGATTCTTTAGGGGTTACAAAATATCTTTTGATATCGTTGGGCGCAACAATAGGCTGCATTTTTTCAATTCTTTTGTTGAATCCGTGCAAGAGAGAACCGTCTGAAAAGGCAACATTCGCAAATCGGGCAGTAGAAATGGTAATTTCCTGACTTCTTTTCATCAGAAACATTTCCATAATTCTTTTAGATGCTCCCATCATGTTTACCGGGTTCGCAGCTTTGTCTGTAGAAACGCAAAAATATTTATGACTTCCTTTTTGTATAGACTGATGAATGGTTTTATCGGTGTTGAATACATTCACATCAATCATTCTCATCAAGGTAAAAGGATCTTTTTCGCTTCTTACGTGTTTCAGAGCGGAAAGATTGAGTATGTAATCATAATTTCCGTCAGCTTTAATAAATGCATTGTAAATATCTGAACCGATGTCTAGAGCAAAGGTTTTGAATTCCCCATCGGTGTAACCTATGGAACTTCTGAGATCGCGCACCAATTCGACAAGATTGTTTTCGCTGATGTCTACTACGTGTAATTTTTTAGGATTTCTCTTGAAAATTTCCTTGGTGGTTGCCTGTCCGATAGAACCGGCTCCTCCGATCACCAAAAAACGGGAACCGGAAATAATTTTTTGTAATTCTTTTTCATGTGTACTGATATCCTCGTTGAAAAGTTCTTCGGTACGTCCTATAAGCTCAAGTGTGTTCATATTTTGAGTTTAATAATAATTGATTGTAACCCAATCTTCATCAGGTTATTTCAAAACCCAACAGAGGGAAAAGATAGGTTTTGTAATTATTGTGCAAGTTTTTTCAGGTATTCGCCATATCCGCTTTTGCCATATTTTGCAGCAGTTTCCAAAAGTTTTTCTTCGTTGATGAATCCGTTTCTGAAGGCAATTTCTTCAATGCATCCAATCTTAAAACCCTGTCTTTTTTCAATAACGCTTACAAATTCTGAAGCGTCATTAAGTGAATCAAAAGTTCCGGTATCCAGCCATGCAGTACCTCTGTCAAGAACCCCGACTTCAAGTTTTCCTTTCCTGAGGTATACATTGTTGATGTCAGTAATTTCAAGTTCTCCTCGTGGGGAAGGTTTGATGTTTTTTGCAATCTCCACAACTTCATTGTCATAAAAATACAATCCGGGAACAGCGTAATTTGATTTTGGCTCTAAAGGTTTTTCTTCAATAGAAACTGCTTTAAAATTTTCATCAAATTCCACTACGCCATATCTTTCAGGATCTGAAACATGATAGGCAAAAACAACGCCTCCATCAGGATTGGTTTTATTTTTCAGCAAAGTTCCCATTTCGGAACCGTAAAAAATATTATCTCCTAAAACCAGTGCAGCAGAGTCATTTCCAATAAATTCATCTCCCAAAATAAAAGCCTGCGCTAATCCGTCCGGATTTGCCTGTACTACATATTCTATATTGCACCCAATTTGCGAACCGTCTCCTAATAGCTTGATAAAACCAGCCTGATCATGCGGAGTTGTGATGATTAAAATGTCTTTAATTCCTGCTAAAAGTAAGGTCGAAAGCGGATAATAAATCATCGGTTTGTCGTAAACCGGCATCAGTTGCTTGCTTACAGCAATGGTAAGAGGATAAAGTCTGGTTCCGGATCCTCCGGCGAGTATTATTCCTTTCATTTTTTTGTGTATTAGCTATATTGCTTTTCGTAATATTTTTTATAATCCCCGCTCGTTACATTTTCCAGCCACTCCTTATTTTCCAAAAACCAGTTTATTGTCTTTGCTAAACCCTCTTCAAATGTTACAGAAGGTTTCCATCCCAAATCTTTGTTTAGTTTCGTGGCATCTATAGCGTAACGTTTATCGTGTCCCGGTCTGTCTTTCACGAAGGTAATCAGTTTTTCGCTGTAACCTTCAGGGTTTCCGAGCTTGGCATCCATTTGTTTGATGAGCTCTTTGATAAGATCAATATTTTGCCATTCGTTCCATCCACCGATATTATAGGTTTCACCTGTTTTGGCTTCATGAAAAATCCTGAAAATAGCTTTGGCGTGATCTACTACAAAAAGCCAGTCTCTGGTGTATTTTCCGTCTCCGTAAATAGGAAGAGGTTTTTCATTAATAATATTAAAAATACAAAGAGGAATCAGTTTTTCGGGAAAATGGTTAGGACCATAATTGTTGGAACAGTTGGATACAATAAACGGCATTCCGTAAGTATTTCCATAGGCTCTTACCAAATGGTCAGAAGCTGCTTTGCTGGCTGAATATGGTGATTTCGGATCGTAAGAGGTTTCTTCTGTGAAAAACCCGGTCTCTCCTAATGCGCCGTAAACTTCATCGGTGGAAACATGATAGAACAGGTTGGCTCTCTTTTCGTCCGGAAAATTACCGTGTTGATGATCCGGGTTTAATGTCCAGAATTCTTTTGCTAAATTCAAAAGATTAGCTGTTCCGTTAACATTGGTATTAATAAACGCATTCGGATCTGTGATGCTTCTGTCTACATGACTTTCTGCAGCTAAATGAATGACAGCGTCCGGATGATATTTTTCAAAAACTGCTCTTAATTCTTCAGGTTTTGTGATGTCGGCTTTTTCAAAAACATAATTAGGCTCGTTTTCAATATCTTTTAAATTCTCAAGGTTACCTGCATACGTCAATGCGTCAAGATTGATAATTTTAGTTTCAGGTAAATTTTTAACAAATTCTCTTACTACATGTGAACCTATAAATCCTGCTCCTCCGGTTATGATGATGTTTTTCATTAGGACTATGCTTTTTCTGTTTATCCCAGTTTCCTGTGACTATTTTTTAAACCACTTAATGGTTTTTACTTATTTTTTTGTGTCCATAGGTTCTCTATGGCTATTAAGTTGAATATTTGAGGATTCTAAATCCTTTCTTATTTATTTGATTGTTTTCCGTCCTATACTTTTATAAAAGAACCCATTTTGCTCGGGAATTTCAAGAGGAAACATATTTCTTCCGTCAAAAATAGCTTTGTTTTTCATTTTTTTAGCCATTAATTCAAAATTCGGGTTTTTAAATTCCGGCCATTCCGTAGCAATAAATAAGGCATCTGCATCTTCTAATGCATCATACATTGTATTTGCATAAGATATTTTGTCCCCCAATACTTTTTTCACATTATCTTCGGCGATAAGATCGTACGCAATAACTTTAGCGCCTTTTTCCAAAAGAATGGCAATATTATCTAAAGACGATGCTTCTCTGATGTCATCCGTATTGGCTTTAAAAGCTAACCCCCACATTGCAATTTTCTTTCCTGTAATATTTCCTTCAAAATATTTTTCAATTTCAGAAGCAAGAATGACTTTTTGTGCGATATTTACTTTTTCGGTTGCCTGTAAAATCTGAAAATCAAAATTATCATCTTTTCCGGATTTTATCAATGCCTTCACATCTTTTGGAAAGCAGCTTCCGCCGTACCCTATTCCCGGGAAAAGAAAACGATGTCCTATTCTGTCATCACTTCCCATTCCTAGTCTTACTTTATCTACATCTGCGCCTACTTTTTCGCAATAGTTGGCGATTTCATTCATGAACGTAATTTTTACGGCTAAAAAAGAATTCGAAGCATATTTTGTGAGCTCCGAAGATTTCTCATCCATAAAAATAATGGGAACACCGGTATTGGTAAATGGCTGATAAATCTTAGCCATAATATCTTTTGCGGTTTCTGAACTGGATCCTACCACCACTCTCGCAGGATTCATAGAATCTTCCACAGCAAAACCCTCTCTTAGAAATTCTGGATTAGAAACTACATCAAACGGGATTTTTGTTTTGGATGCGATTACATCCCTTACTTTGTCTGCAGTGCCTACAGGAACAGTACTCTTATTAACGATGACTTTGTATTCTGTCATCATTTCACCAATATCATTGGCAACTTTCAAAACATAAGAGAGATCGGCAGAGCCATCTTCTCCTGGAGGAGTTGGTAAAGCCAGGTAAATAACTTCACTTTTATCTAAAGCTTCTCTTAAATTGGTGGTGAAAAATAATCTTTCGGACTGTATGTTTCTCAGAAACATTTCTTCAAGATTCGGCTCATAGATGGGAACTACGCCGTTTTTCATACCTTCTACTTTTTTTTCATCTATATCAACACAGTATACAGAATTTCCAAGTTCTGCAAGGGTGGTTCCGGTAACCAAGCCTACATAGCCTGTTCCTACTATTGTTATATTCAAAATATATGTTTTTAAAAATTTTTGACAAAAATACTAAAAATACTTTCAATATAATTCAAATGTGCCTTAACTTACAGAAAGTCATTAGTGAAAGAGCTTAGATAATAAATAAACATGATTGATGAGAAATTTTCAATTTCAGAAACTTATAAGTTATTTTATTGATTATGAATAAGGTTTGTGTTTTTTAGAAAAAAGTCTTATCTTTGCAGGAGATTTACGGAAAAAATGGAAAGGCTTCTAAGAGAAAGCCTTTTTTCGTACTGGTAAATCAGGTATTTATAGAATATGGAGTTTAGAAAAAATATTGAAACATTATTAAATGATTTTCTGGAAACAAGAAAAGATTTGTTTCTTATTGATTTGAAGTTTTCTGCTGCGGATGATATTACGGTAATCTTAGATGGTGACAACGGTGTATCTGTTCAGGATTGTCTTGATGCAAGCCGGGCAATAGAATTTAATATGGATCGTGAGGAGCATGATTTCAGTCTTCAGGTAATGTCGGCAGGACTAAGTGAGCCGCTTTCCATTCCTAGGCAGTATAAGAAAAACATTGGTCGCGAAATTGAAGTTCTTTTGAATGATTCATCCAAAATTGAAGGTGAACTTGCTCTCGTGGATGAAGAAAAAATCACTTTAATACTTCGGTATAGAAAACCGAAAGATATCGGTAAAGGTAAAGTTGATGTTGAGGAGGAGAAGGAAATTCCTTACACGGAAATTAAAAAAGCGTTGGTAGTAATTAAATTTTAATAAAAAGAAAAAAGATAAATGGATAATATAGCGTTGATTGAATCCTTTGGTGATTTTAAAGACGAGAAAGGGATCAGTAAGATTGATTTGATGGCGATTATTGAAGATTCCCTCAAAACATTGCTTAGAAAAAGATATGATTCTGACGATCATTTTGATGTGATTGTAAACCCGGATAAAGGAGATTTTCAGATATTTTTAAATAAAACAATCGTTGAAGATGATATGTCTGAAGACGATGATCTTGAAATTGAAATTTCTGCAGCAAAAAAAATAGATCCTACTTTTGAAGTAGGAGAAGATTTTACCATGGAAATTCCGGTGGCCCAGTTAGGAAGAAGAAATATTTTGACGCTGAAACAGATTTTAGCAACAAAATTGCAGGAGCATAATAACGCCATGCTTTACGAACAGTTCAGAGACAGAATTGGTGAGATTGTTATCGGAGAGATTCATCACATTCGTCATAAGCACGTAATTTTGCTTGATGATGAGGGGAACGAGTTTATTTTGCCGAAAGAAAATCAGATTCCTTCAGATTTTTTTAAAAAAGGTGAAAATATCAGAGCAATCGTAGAAAGTGTTGATTTTAAAGGTTCTAAGCCGCAAATCATTATCTCAAGAACTGCTCCTAAATTCCTTGAAAAATTATTGGAATTGGAGATTCCTGAAATTCAGGATGGAACAATTATCCTTAAAAAAGCGGTAAGAATTCCTGGTGAAAAAGCAAAAATTGCTGTGGATGCGTATGACGACAGAATAGATCCTGTAGGAGCTTGTGTCGGAGTAAAAGGTTCCAGAATCCATGGTGTGGTAAGAGAATTAAGAAACGAAAATATAGATGTGATTCAGTGGTCTAAAAACCCTGAAATTATGGTAAAACGAGCTTTAGGAAATGTTACCATCAATAAAATTGACATCAACGAGGAGGCAAACTATGCATTGGTGTATACTCCGGTTGAAGAGATTTCTAAAGTTATCGGTAAACAGGGACAAAACATCAGACTGGCTTCATGGCTGTCTGGATACGAAATTGACGTATACAGAGAAGCTAGCGAAGATGATGACGTAGACTTGAAAGAGTTTAATGATGATATCGAACAGTGGATTTTGGATGAATTTAATAAAGTAGGTCTTACTACAGCAAAATCCGTGTTGGATAAGGATACAGAAAGTCTTTTGAATATGGTAGATCTTGAAGAAGAAACCATTGAAGATGTAAAACGTATTTTAAGAGAGGAATTTGAAGATTAATATTTAGAAATAAATTTTAATAAAAGTAAAAAAGGATACTTTAATTTTTAAGAATTAAAAAAACAGTAAATAATATAGATGCCAAAAATAAGATTAAATAAAGCGGTTAAGGAATTCAACATTTCGATGTCCAGATTGGTAGAGTTTTTACAGTCTAAGGGTTTCGAGGTTGAAAGCAATCCTAACGCTCAATTAGAAGAAGCGGCATATTCTGCATTGGAAGCTGAGTTTGCCAAAGATGGTGAACAGCGTAAAGCTTCCCATGAGGTGGTGATATCTAAAGTTCCGGAAGAAAAGCTGGAAATTGAAGAAAAGAAAACCCCCGAAGTAATAAGAGCTAAAGCTAATATAAAACCGGAAACCAGAATTTTAGGTAAAATAGATCTTGAACCTAAAAAGGAGGAACCCGTGGCTAAAGAGCCTTTTCCTGAGCCTTCTCAACCAGAAGAAAAACAAAAAGAGGAGGTGAAAGAAGTAAAAGAAACAGAAATACCTGCTCCTGAAGTAAAGTCAGCTCCTGAAAAACAGGAATTTAAAGTATTGGATAAAATTGATCTCTCACAGATAGAAAGTAGCAGAAACAGACCTGCAAAAAAAGAAAAACCAAAAGCTGAAGAGAAAAAAATAGCTGAACCTGCAAAAGAAACTCCAAAGGCAGTTGAAAAACCTGTACAAAAAGCAGAAGAACCTAAACCATCTGCTCCTACAGAAGAATCTCAGGAGCCTCAGAAGATAGAAACGGTTTACCAGAAACTTGATGGACCTAAAATTGTTGGCGAAAAAATAGATCTAACTCAATTTGCCCCAAAACCAAATTCAGGAGCGAAAAAGAAGAGAAAAAGAATAGAGAAACCGGGTGGTTCTAACCAAAATAACGGCAATAACCAACAAGGTGGAAATCAGCAAGGCAATCGTCCTCAAGGACAAGGCGGACAAAACCGTCAGGGACAAGGTGGACAAAATCGTCCGCAAGGTCAAGGCGGACAAGGCGGTGGAAGCCGTTTTGGAAATAATAATCAGGGCAATCGTCCACCAGGACAAGGCGGACAGGGCGGAAACAGAGGAGGCTTCAACAGAGGCGGACAAGGAAACAGACCTGGTCAGAGAACAATGCCTGTAGAATTAACTGATGAGCAGGTTAAAAACCAAATCAAGGAAACTTTAGAAAAGCTTACCAATAAAGGAGGTAAATCTAAATCTTCCAAACACAGAAAAGATAAAAGAAGTTTCCGTAGAGAGCAGGATGAGCGTCAGCAGGAAATAGATGCAGCAGACAGAACATTGAAAGTAACCGAATTCATCACTGTTGGTGAATTAGCAAGCTTAATGAATGTTTCTCCTACAGAAGTTATTTCTGCTTGTTTCTCATTAGGAGTTATGGTTACCATGAACCAAAGATTAGAAGCTGATACACTACTGTTGGTAGCTGATGAATTTGGTTATAAAATAGAATTCTCAGATGCTGATCTTGAAGATGCAGACTCTGAAGAAGATATGGATACAGAAGAAAGTTTATTACCTAGAGCGCCAATCGTTACCGTAATGGGACACGTTGACCATGGTAAAACTTCATTACTGGATTATGTAAGAAAAACTAACGTGATTGCAGGTGAATCGGGTGGAATTACTCAGCACATCGGAGCTTATAACGTGAAATTGGAAAATGGTCAGAGAATTACATTCTTAGATACTCCGGGTCACGAAGCATTTACAGCGATGA
This sequence comes from Chryseobacterium echinoideorum, assembly GCF_007474535.1. GTDB lineage: Bacteria > Bacteroidota > Bacteroidia > Flavobacteriales > Weeksellaceae > Chryseobacterium > Chryseobacterium echinoideorum. The sequence continues at coordinate 365,166 of NZ_VKNW01000002.1, forward strand.
GAGCGAGAGGTGCACAGGTTACAGATATTGCGATTATCGTAATTGCTGCGGATGATGATGTAATGCCTCAGACGAAAGAAGCAATTTCTCACGCTCAGGCAGCAGGTGTTCCGATGATTATAGCAATCAATAAAGTAGACAAACCGAATGCTAACCCGGATAATATCCGTCAACAGCTTTCCGGAATGAATATTTTGGTAGAAGAATGGGGTGGAAATGTTCAGGCGCAGGAAATTTCTGCAAAATTTGGTAACAACGTAGATGCGTTATTGGAAAAAGTATTGCTTCAGGCAGAAATGCTTGAGCTTAAAGCAAATCCTGAACGTGCTGCAAATGGTGTTGTAATTGAGGCTTCATTAGACAAAGGAAGAGGTTATGTAGCAACCATGCTTGTACAGACCGGAACTTTAAGAGTGGGAGATTATGTTGTAGCGGGTAAAAATCATGGTAAAGTAAAAGCTTTGCTTGATGAAAGAGGTAAAAATCTTTCAGAGGCCGGTCCATCAATTCCTGCAACAATATTAGGTTTAGACGGAGCGCCTACAGCAGGGGATAAATTCCGTGTTTATGCTGATGAAGGTGAAGGTAAATCAATTGCCAACAAGAGAGAGCAACTACAGAGAGAATTGTCAATCAGAACCAAGAAGCATACAACCCTTGAAGAATTGGGCAGACGTATTGCTTTAGGAGAATTTAAAGAATTGAATATTATCCTTAAAGGGGACGTAGATGGTTCTGTAGAAGCATTGTCTGATCAGTTACAGAGATTGTCTACCGAAGAAATCAGCGTCAATATCCTTCACTCAGGTGTCGGACAAATTACCGAGTCGGATATCAACTTAGCAGCAGCGTCTGATGCAATTATTATCGGATTCAACGTAAGAGCCGGAGCTAACGCAAAAGATCTTGCAGATCGTGAGGAGATTGAAATCAGAACATATTCTGTTATCTACAAAGCAATTGATGAGGTAAAAGAAGCTATGGAAGGAATGCTTTCCCCTGAAATTCAGGAACAGGTAATCGGTAATGTGGAAATCCGTGAAGTATTTAAAATCTCTAAAGTAGGAACCATTGCAGGATGTATGGTTCTTACTGGAAAAGTTACCAGAAACTCTAAAGTTCGTTTGCTAAGAGATGGTATTGTTAAATTTGACGGTGAACTCGAAAGTTTGAAGCGTTTTAAAGACGATGTAAAAGAAGTAACCAAAGGTTACGAATGTGGTTTGAATTTGAAAGGCTATAATGATATCGAACAGGGCGACATTCTTGAAGTATACGAAGAAGTAGCTGTGAAGAAAAAATTGAAATAATTTAATTTTGTATATATTAGAAATTCTCCTGTGTCGAAAGATGCAGGAGGATTTTGTTTTTAAATGATTTAATCAAATTTTTATGAGTTGAAAATTTTTTTATGAATGAAATTATTTTATAGTTTTTGAATTAAAGTTTATTTGTTTTACACTTAAACTACTTACAAATCTATTTCGGAGGTATTTTTTTCAGGAGCTATATCCCGCTTTTCACTTTTCCTTTTTGCTTTTTTTTAAAATTTTTCTCACAGTTATTCAGGGAGTTAAGGGGAGATATTAATTTAGGATTAATTTTATGTTAAATAAATTTGGAGTTTGGGGGAA
>NZ_VKNW01000020.1 GCF_007474535.1 Chryseobacterium echinoideorum
TGTACCTTGACCAAAATGGCAACGAGCAGTGGCGGAAATATGTAAAAGGTGAAAAAAGACAGAAAGAAGAAAGATTATCTGATTTAAAACTGAACAAAGACGGTTCGATTGTTTTGGCAGGAACAAGCGCTGAAGAACTCGGCAAAGAAAACTGGAAGATTGTGAAGCTAGGCGACAGTCAGATTGACCAGCTGATCGAAAAGCAGGATATTCGAATCTATCCGAATCCGGTGAGTGATTACTGTTATGTAGAGATTGGAATGGAATCCGGAAGCTGGAAGCCGGGTGATGGGAAGTCAGAGGCTGAGATCATTATTTACGACATGGGCGGAAGACAGCTGCAGAGCCTGAAAACAAAAAACAGAATCACCAAGATCAACACCCAAAACCTTATTCAGGGAGCCTATCTGGTGGTGGTGAAAACCAATGATAACAAAACTGCGAATGCGAAAATTATTAAAAAATAAATATCTACTATGAAAAAAATATATGTTATAATATCACTTTTAATAATCAATTGCGTATTGGGGCAAATGATTTCTGAGCCTAAAAATATACAATCTCCTATTTCGGCATCATTAGGTAACTATGGCGACATACCAATAAATTATTATACAGGAAGAGCTAATGTGGAAGTTCCTCTATATAGTACAGAAGAAGGGGGTATAAAATTGGAAATAAAAATGAACCATGATACTGGAGGCGTAAGAGTAAACGACGTACCTGGCTGGGTGGGACAAAATTGGTCATTAATGATTGGCGGAGTCATTACAAGAACAACTAACGGAAATTCTATAGACGAAGGAAAAACATTTGAATATTCAAATCCGCCTTATGCACCTGGATTTTTATATAATTATAATGTCTTAAATAATAGTGGATGGGGGACGAAACCATATTTAAACAGTTTAGTATTAAATTCAGGAAGTCTTGATTTAAGCCCAGATATATTTTCATTTAATTTTTTAGGTAATACAGGTAAATTTTTTTTAGGAAATGATGGTACTTGGAAAGTTTCATCAAATTCGAATTTGAAAGTAGAAATTAATGACGTGGATTTTAATAAAGCTTTTAATATAAATAATTACCCTTCCTCCTTAGGGGGAGGAACTAACTATACTAGAGCACCTACAATTGGCAAAATTACTATCATTGATGATAATGGTAATAAATATATTTTTGGCAAAACACAAAATGCAATAGAATATAGTATCTCAAGCTACAATAATCAATCAAAGGTTTATATAGCACCGAACGCATGGTATCTGTCAGAAGTAATAGATAGATTTAGCAACATCTTATATACATTTGAATATGAAAGAGGTACAGATCAAGCGCAATTATATACTGGATATAAATCTCATTCAAGAAGTAGAGATTATTGTTATATAGGAGGTATAGGAGCATCTAACGCATGTGGATGGCATACGGTATCCAATGACGCTATAATAAAATTAGGAGGAAACATTGTAAAGCCAATCTTTTTAAAAACAATAACTACTAGAAAAGGAAACATTATAACATTAAATTCTGATGAGCATAACGCATTAAAATACTCTGATAGTGATTTGATTATTCAGTATAATCTGCTTAATCAAAGTCAAAATTATCAGGATCTAGATTCTAATGGCAGTCAAAATGATTTAGGATATCATACTTTTTTGATTAACTATTTTTATTCATTACACTTACCTATGAATAATGGAGATCCCACAAATATTAATCCTATTTATACAGGTGTGAGCCCTTATTATGATAAAATAAAAAAAATCATGGATAACTGGAAATGGAGAAAATTAAATTCAATACAGATACAAAATCCTAATAATGGTTTTACAAAAAAAATAAACTTCAATTATAATAATATACCAACTTCAAGGCTAAAATTAGACAATATTCTTATTGATAACTATTATAAATATTCTTTTGAATATTATAATTTTGATAGTCTACCGAAATTTTGCAGTCAAGCTGTAGATCATTTGGGTTACTATAATGGTAACTTTTACAATATTAATCCACCTAACTTTTGGACTGATTATTATAACAAAAGAGAAACCAATTTTGATTACGTTAAATACGGTAGTTTAACTAAAATTACATATCCACTAGGAGGCTCAACAATATTTGAATATGAACCACATGATTATTCTAAATATTTGTCAAATACTACAAGAAATCAATTCCATGACCAAAATAGCCCCGGTATAATAGGAGGATTGAGAATTAAAAAAATAACAAATAATTATTCCGCAACTTCTAAAACGATAAAAGAAATAATCTATAAAAAAGAAATCAATGGAATGGTTTCTAGTGGAATATTATTATACAAACCATTATACGAAATTACAAACTATACAGGAATTTCCGGATGTGGTGCAAACTTTCACGAAAATATTTTCAGCATTAACTCTATAGTGCCAATCTCTAACTTTTCTGGAACTCATATTGAGTATTCTACAGTATTTGAAAAATTAGTTGACGAAAATGGTAATGATAAAGGTTACACAAAATTCGAATATCATAATTATGAAGATTATCCTAATACAATTGTAAATACCTTACAAGAATCTTTTTCAATTTTCGACCCAAAAACAGATATGAGTTTCAGAAGAGGAACTTTAAAAGAAAAAAGCATCTATAATTTTAATGGTAACATTTTACAGAATGAAAAATATTTTTATTCACACAATAACTCACAAAAAACAAGGGCAGTTCATAATGAATCCTTTTTTGCATGCCCTACTATCTTACCTGGGAATTTACCGTTACAGGTAGGTCTTAAAGGAACGGCTTACGAAATATATTTTGCCGACAATAACTTAATTCGGAAAGAAACTAAAAGTTATACAAATAGTGGAAATATAAATGAAATTGAAGAATTAACATATGTATCCAATGGTAATTTTGGAGATAATTTTTTAAAAACAATAAACAAGGTTTCTTCGGGTTTACAGGCTTATAATTCTACTTTTATGTATCCATTTGATTTTAACCAGACAAATGATATTTTACTTCTTAACAGAAGAGAAATACCAATTTTACAAACAATCAAAAAAAAGAATAATATAGAAATTGAAAACACTAAAACTATTTATGGCAATCAAATGACATTTAATTCTAATAGTTCCAATAATGAAAACAGATTGCTTCCGACTAGGAATCAGATAAAGACTATTGATAATAATATAATCGAGAATTTAATAATTGATAAATATGATAAATTTAATAATGTATTAAAGTATCATACAATATCTAATGTGTTTACTAGAATTTTTTACGGATATAATGATAAATATCCAATTCTGAAAATTGAAGGGGATAATTTAATTGATGAAACTAGTTTAACGAATTTAGTTGAACAGTTAAAATTAAATCTTAATAATCAAACAAACTTAACCTCTATTCAAAATCAAATAAAGGTTTTATTACCACAACATTCTTTGACTTTTTACACATTTAATTCTGAATTTGGTGTTACTAGTATTAGACTTCCTAATGGTACAATTGAAACGTATAACTACGATTCACTAGGTAGATTGACAAAAGTAATTGATCAAAATGGAAAAACACTAAAATCTTATTCTTATGAAATTAAAAACTAATCTTTTGAAAAGGATATATATTATATTGTTTGCTATCATTTGTAATCAATATAATTCTCAATACTCAAACCATTATCAAAGTTACAACTGGGATACATTTGTTTTAACAGCAAATGGCGGCGGAGGTTCTGTAAATTTATCAATAAATAACAATATATTATCTTTGTCATTTAGTGCTGGATTTTCTCAAACCTTTTTAAAATCAGGATTTGTAAACAATATATTGACGGGTAATTTACCAAATACAGAATTGTTGATACCAACAGGTCATTTCTTTGAAAATAAAGGATATAGATTCTTTATTATTAATAATAAAATTGCTATTAGACACAATTCACCTGTTGCTTTAAGTTCTTTTTCGGGTACTTTAAGTGTTGATTTAAATAGCCCGATTCCTGTATCTAATGCAGACTTAAACTATTTCAACAATTACGTAGGCGAAAATAAAATAGAAATAAATACATACTTAACAGAGAATGAATTAAGCGGAAATTATCTCTCAACCGTTCAGTATTTCGATGGTTTGGGAAGACCAAAACAGGTGGTGAATGTAAAAGCATCACCTTTAGGAAAAGATGTGGTGACCCATATTGAGTATGATGCATTTGGAAGACAGGTAAGAGATTTTCTTCCTGTTCCGCAATCTGGAACGATGAACGGGGCTATTGTTCCCAATCCGCTTGCCAATGCAACACAACCAACCCTCTACGGTTCGGAAAAAATATACTCAGAAAAGATTCTCGAAAACTCTCCTTTAGACAGAGTTTTTGAGCAGAAACAAGTGGGGAATGCATGGACAAACAAACCCGTAAAGTTTGAGTATGATGGCAATGTACATGTAGACTATGTGAGAAAATACGAAACCACAACAACATGGGTGGAAGGTAGAACGCAAACTTCTGTTCAGTTGCTTCAGTATTTCTTGCCCAACCAACTGTATAAAAATACGGTTACCGATGAAGATGGCAACAAAACCATCGAATTCAAAAACGGACAGGGACAAACAGTTTTGGTGAGAAAAGTGCTTTCTGCGGCAGAAAATGCAGACACCTATTATGTATATAATGAATATGATCAGCTGGCATTTGTAATTCCTCCTTTGGCATCAGCTCCTACTGTAGAACCGTCAACCGTCGAAAATCTTTATTATCAATACCGTTATGACGGCAGAAACCGATTGGTAGAAAAAAAGCTTCCCGGAAAAGGCTGGGAATTTATGGTGTATGATAAAGCAGACCGGCTTATCTTTACTCAGGATGCCGTAATGCGGCCTACCGGAAAATGGCTTTTCACTAAATATGATCGTTTTGGAAGAGTGATTCTCACAGGTCTTGTTGAAGGAACTGCTGATAGATCTCCAATGCAGAATATGATTGGGGATCTTGTTATCACCGAGAGCAGAAATTCATCCGGCTTTACTAAAAACGGTCAATTGGTGGAATATACCAATACGTATTTTCCTTATCTGGAAAAAGTATTTTCTATCAACTACTACGACACTTATCCGCAGGGAAGTCCTTCACTTCCAGCACAGGTTTTGGGTCAGACTGTTTTGTCACAGGATGCCCAAAATTCCAATATCAGCACCAAATCTCTTCCAACCGCTTCGTATGTTAAAAATATTGAAGATGATAACTGGACGAAGAACTACACGTGGTATGATACCAAAGGAAGAGTCATCGGAACCCACTCCATCAACCATCTCGGAGGATACACCAAAACAGAAGCTGAGCTTGATTTTGCAGGAGTTGTAAAGCAGTCGATTACAAGACACAAAAGGCTTGATTCTGATGCTGAAAAAGTAATCACCGAAACTTTTGAATACGACCACCAGAACCGGCTGAAAGTCCACAAACATAAAATCGACAACAATCCTGTGGAATATCTTGCGCAGAATTCTTACAACGAGCTTTCGCAGCTCAAAACCAAAAAAGTGGGCGGAACGGTCTTAGGAAACGGTCTTCAAACAATAGATTACACCTACAATATCCGAGGATGGATGACGGGAATTAATGATCCTGCCAATCTTGGAGACGATCTTTTCGGGTATAAAATCAAGTACAATGAGGTGGAAGGCCTGCAAACACCTGATACATCAGATCCGTCCTTACAGGTAGTTCCTAAATACAACGGAAACATTGCGGAAGTTGACTGGAGAATTGGGAATGAAAATGATCCTCTCAAAAGATATGGATATGTATATGATGGACTCAACAGATTAGCAGCCGGATTTTATCAGAATTCTACAAATCCCTCTATCAGAGAATATTATGAGAAAGTAACCTATGATCTTAATGGAAATATAAATACCATGAAGAGAACTGCACAGAGATTTGGAACTACCGCTATGCTCATTGATAATCTTTCCTATCAGTACCACAACAATAGCAACCGTTTGCAGAAAATAACTGATGCCGTTACTACAACATATGGTTATCCTTACAAAGCCACACCAACAGATATAGCATATGACCTAAATGGAAATATGACCTCATTTGTAGATAAAGGTATTTCGTCAATTCAGTATAATTTTCTAAATTTACCAAAGCAGATTACTCAGAATTCGGAGATAACCAATTATACTTACCGAGCGGACGGAGTGAAAGTGAAGAAGCTCTTTGGTGGTTTAGAGACAGATTATTTAGATGGTTTCCAGTATAAGTATACCTATTCTTGGGAAGATCCTTCTGGAACGATGATAAATGATGGAATAAAATTGAGAATTTTACCCACTCCGGAAGGTTATTTTGATACACTAAAGAATGTATATTATTATAATTATGCCGATCACTTAGGTAACGTAAGGTTGAATTATAGTGATTCAGATGGAGATGGAATAGTTAAGGGAGATGGCATTAAAAATTGTGATAATTCACCTCCTGATCAGCCGTGTATGCCAGGAATTATAATGGGAGATATAGAGGAAGTCACCGATTATTATCCCTTTGGAATGATGCATAAGAGTATGATGTTTTATGATTTTAATAATGCATATCAATATAAATACAACGGAAAAGAACTTCAAGAGACCGGAATGTATGATTACGGAGCAAGGTTTTATATGCCCGATATTGGAAGATGGGGAGTCGTAGATCCGTTGGCGGAAGTTTCTAGAAGATGGTCGCCTTATACATATGTATTAAACAACCCAATAAAATTTGTTGATCCTGATGGTCGAGAAGTGGTTGAAACTGCTTCAGGGACTACATACACTGGAGAACATGCACAATCAGCTTTTTTAGCATTAAAAAATCAGTTAGGAAATGGTCCTGGTCCTAAAGGTTCTTGGGGAGGAGTTAGCTGGCAAAAGTATGTCAATAATTGGTATTATGAAGATGGTGCCGAGCATTATAGAGCCGATATAAAAGCTAGAGTTGGGACATTAAAATCTATAAACGGAAATGCGACTTTAAATGTTAAGCAAACGATAGGACAATGGGATAAGGAGTATGGTTTTTTACCTGTAAACAGAACTAATTTTGCCAATGAAAATGCAATGCAAGTAACTAATTGTTATGGATATGTATTAACAAATGGTTACTTTTTCGTAGATGATAGTATCGAAAATATAAGAAGTTTTTTATTGGATTCAGGGTATAAATCTGCTCAAGCTTCTAATAAAACAAATTTCAAAACAGGAGATATATTATTATGGGAAGGGCACATGATGGAAGCGGTAGGTTCGAAAAATGGAAAAGTGCAATGGGAAAGTTATTTTGGGTTTGATAGCTCTCCTGTAAAAGGATCATTGCAACAAGTAATGAATTATAACAAAGAAGTTAGCGGTGGTGGCTATGGAAGTTTACAAGGTGCAACGTTATATAGACAACAGGATCAATCAAAAATACAATTTGGACAAAAAAAATATGAATCAGTCGATGTTAAAACAATACAACAACAAAGGAATTATTAGTTTTTTTTCTCTTTTTTTATTAATGTTTTGCAGTAAGAAAGAACCTAATATAAAAAACAGCGATATCTCCTCTGTTCATTCTATAAAATACATTGGAGGAAACGAAGGAGTGAAATTATCTGAAGACAAACAGAAAAAAGCTTTTGGTAAATGGAAACTCACAAATGCTGTCTTTTTTAATGATAGCAAGAAATTAGAAAATAAAATTATAATTAATAAAAATATTATTGTTGCTGAACAAAGCATTTTTGATACCGAAAATAATATAATTGCCAATAAGCATAACACAATAGGGACATATAAGTTTAAAAGTTTGGACACCCTCAATACAGTTTATTATATTTTTAGTGTCGAAGATAATAAAATGATGATGCAAACGTCAAATTTATTTAGAGTCGTTGATGGCAAGATGACAAAGGACAGAGCAAGGATAAACTTGTTCTTTGTGAGGGAATAATATAAATCACTGCTGCGGATCAAAGGGCGATATTTTATTTTTTAAATATATTAGATAAAAATAAATAATATGAAAACTACATTACAAAAAATATTCAATCCATATCTTATTCTTCTTCTTTTCGTAATATTTATAATTAGTGTAATTTCAATATATATATCTTTTGATTACACATACAAGAAATTAAAAGCTTTAATTACATTGTTTTATTTTTTACCATGTTTGTTATTTTTTACTATTGCATCAATTTATAACTTTGTAAGATTTAAAAAAGAAAAGTTGGCTCTTAAATTAATTGTATTAACTCCAATAATTGTGATAATACTATACATGTTATATGCATTAATACAATTAATAATCATTTAAGATAACCTGATGGGGCCACCCGCTGCGCAAAGTCTGTGACTTTGAGCGGATAAAAATAAACCCTCGCAATTTTGCGAGGGTTTTATGTTTATAAAATGAAGAGTCCTAAAAATCCGATACAGATTTATTAGACAAAAATAATTAACGTGAGTTCGGGATAAGAATAAATAAATTTATGATACAAAAAAGCAGAAAAATTAGTATATTTAAGGTATTGAAATTCAAATATTTAACTAAAATTTCTGATGATAAAATTACAACTATTTATTACATTGTTGATGAGTTTTTTAAAGAATTTAATAGTGTTCTAAAAGATTATGCTCTGAAAGATCCGAAAATTAAGATCCGAAACCGAACATCTGCCCTGTCTCAAAGTGAAGTAATGACTATTATGATCCTGTTTCATTACGGTGCATTCAAAAACCTCAAGCACTTTTACCAGGGCTACGT
>NZ_VKNW01000021.1 GCF_007474535.1 Chryseobacterium echinoideorum
GAATATATCTTTTAGATTATTGAGCCCCAAATGTTCTCTCATCCCTTTTGCTTTTTTTGTAAATTTATTACTTTACAAACATAGGAGTCACAGGCTTTGTGCAGCAGGGATATTCTAAAATGGAAAACAACCAACAGGATATCCCTGTTGATAAATTGGTTTTTGTCGCTAAACATTTCGGGATTTCTGTTGATGATATTATTTTCTTCAATGAAAAAAACAATGTTCCCAACGAAGTTTCTATGGAAGATACCGCAGTTCTGGAGCAACTAAAACTCATTAACGAACTCGACACCGAAGAAAAAAACATCCTCCTAAAACTTATTGAAACTTTCGTTTCTAAAAAACGTTTTAAAGACTATCTACAGAAAAATATTGCTGCTCTATAAATAAAGAAACCCATCGCAATTGCGTTGGGTTCTCTTTATTTATCCGCTCAAAGTCACAGACTTTGCGCAGCGGGAGAGTTTTTCTTATCTACCCAAAGTCATTACTTTATGTCGTTGTATTTATATTATTTTGTAATGCAAGTTCTTTTATCCTGTAAACTTTATCATCTTCATTAATAAGCCCATCTTGTATGTCAATTAATAATTCTTCTAATGTTACTTTATAAAGATTAGCTTCATTATTAGATAAAAAACCGATGATTTCATTTAAAGCATTATCATAATCTTTTAATTCATAAAATGATAGGTATTTTATTTGCGATGCATATTCATTATTGCTATTCTTTTGTAATAATATATCAGCAAAATGAATTGCTAATTCATACTTTTCAACTCTATATGAAGAATATGAAAGTAGCAATAATCTATAACGCTCATCTTTTGGGGATAATTCATTTAAATTATTTAAAATATCAATGGCTAATTCGTATTGATCATTATCAATCAAATCTTTACTCTGTTGTAATTCGTTAATCATATTTATGCAGATAAATTATAATAATCAATTATATTTTGCTTCTCTTGTTGGCTTCTCTTATTTTTCCTTACTTCTTCTTCTGTCTTAGAATTTGGAGAAATGGGTTTTTGTGTATTAATATTGTCTTTTTTAACCTTTGGTTCAAGCAATATTTTAACGTCTAAATCATCTAAATTATTAAGATCAATTCTTCTCAATGCATTTTTAAGATTTTGTTGAGATTTTTTAACCGATTGTATTGCATTTTGCTTTGATCCTTTAGGAGCATTTCTTTTTAAATTTTCTTGTGCTCTGCTTATTCCCTCCATTTTATCGTTAGCTCTCTGAACCTCATTTTCATATTTAACCCTTTCATTTGATTTTTGAGCACCTTCAGAGGTTTTAGATAATGTCTCCGATGTTTTTCCGGTTGCTTCGCTCGTCTTCGTAGCAACTTCTATAACAGGACTTGGTTTTATATTCGATCCGCCTTCAAGTAAAGGCATAAACCTCATTAAACCACCAAAAAAAGGACCGCAACATTGTTCGGAGTTTTCATCTTCGACAATCACATCTTCATTCTCTCTTCCATCAGGATCAATAAATCTCAAAGGATTATTGTAAGCATAGGTATAAGGCGACCAACGTCTGGAAGTTTCCGCCAACGGATCCACCACACCCCATCTTCCTATATCCGGCATGTAAAAACGTGCTCCGTAGTCATACATTCCGGTCTCCTGCAGTTCCTTTCCGTTGTACTTGTAATTTTTATAACTTCCGGTTCCAAAGTAAGCGTTTTCTTCGGCGTTTCTGATAAAACTCATCCCGAAAGGATAGTAATCGTTGCTGTCGGTTACCAATAGCTCGTTCCCATCTTTTTTATAGCTCATTCTCACATTTCCCAAATGATCTTTATACTGATAAATATACTCATTATTTTCGAAATCGTAAAATCCTTCTGCGGTCGGTACAAATTTTAGCTCGTTTTGATAATTGATCTCATTAAGAAATTCCGTAAAAGCTTCCATTTCATAAGCATTGCCGCCTGCATCCTGAAACATCCCCCAAAGCTCATCTCCATTGGATGTTGCGTAATGAAACCCATCAAGATATTCTGTGGATGATGCATACATTTCGCCATTATCTCCTGTTGCCAGATAGTTTTTCCTCAGTTTTGTGCCATCTGCACGGTAAAAATAATTGATTTTTTTGTGATTGTCGTTGATGTCGATCTGTATAGGGAGGTTCAGGTAATTGTAGCTGATAAGATCCATCATTTTATCGGGCATAGTGATCATGTTGCCGTTGCTGTCATACTCTATTTCTTTTCCGCCGCCTTCATACCCGGAAGGGTTTGTTGTTCCGTCATTTATGGTAATGAGCCTGTTTCCGTTGTACTCGTAAGACAATTCGTCTATCATCTCCAGAGAGTTTCCATAATGGGAAGGTGCATTTCGTGCAAGTGATGTAATATTGCCGTTGACATCATAACTTGCCCATTCATTATACAGATCTGCAGAGAGATTGTAGGTAAAAGGTTCCGAAAAACCAGCATGTTGCAATCTGTTGAGGCGATCGTATTCATAGCTGTATCTTCTTATATTCGGCGAACTTGCATGGTTTTTCACCCAATCAATTTCAGCAATATTTCCGTTGAATTTTGGAGCAGCATTTACCGGATCGGTATATTTGATTTTGTATCCAAAGAGTTTTCCGTTTAGATTCTCAGGATCATTAGTCCCAGTCATCCACCCGCGGATGTTGTAGGTGTAATCAACCGTTTGAAGTGGCACAGAAGCCGTTCCGCCGACTTTTTTGGTTTTGAGTTGCGAAAGCTCGTTGTATTCGTTTTGAGCGAGATATTCAACAGGATTATTGTCAATCTTATGCGTATGAGCTAACAGCCTGTTCTGATGATCATATGTAAAGTTTTCGGTAATCACTTTTTCGGTATCGGAATCTAGCCTTTTGTGCCGGGTAATGGTTTGTTTGGTTACCCCTGCAAAATCAAGCTCAGCTTCTGTTTTGGTGTATCCTCCGAGATGATTGATGGAGTGGGTTCCGATAACTCTTCCTTTGGTATCATACCACGTGTAGTTCTTCGTCCAGTTATCATCTTCAATATTTTTGACATACGAAGCGGTTGGAAGAGATTTGGTGCTGATATTGGAATTCTGGGCATCCTGTGGCAAAACGGTCTGACCCAAAACCTGTGCTGGAATAGTGGGACTTCCTTGAGGATAAGTGTCGTAGTAGTTTACCGACAGCAACTGATAAATGTAAGTAGGAAAGGCACTTGAATTGCTATATCCTACTGTTAATCCGTTTTGAGTGAAAGAGCCGCTTGCTTCGTTATTGTTAGGAAAGTTAAAATCAACATAGCCCTGAATGATTGATCGCCCATTGGGGTCGGCTGTAATTCCAGTATAAATAGGTCTGCTAAATTTATCGTATTTTGTAAATAACCATCTTTTATCCGGTCTCATATTAGCATCCTGCGTCATGATCAATCGGTCTGCTTTATCATACACCATATATTCCCAGCCTTTTCCGGGAAGCTTTTTTTCCACCAGCCGATTTCTGCCATCGTAGCGGTATTGGTAGCAAAGATTATTGAGTGTGGTGTCGTCAGGTGTTGCAGCTGAAGCCAAAGGCGGGATAACAAACGCCAACTGATTGTATTCATTATAAACGTAATAAGTATCTGCACTTTGGGTGGCGTCAAGCATTTTCCGCACCAACAAAACCTGTCCCTCCCCGTTTTTGAACTCTATGGTTTTGTTGCCATCTTCATCGGTCACCGTGTTTTTGTACAACTGAGCCTGTGCATAATTTGTCGCTTGGGTGAGCCCGGATTTTGTGGCTCCGTTTTCCCAGGTGGTGGTGACGGTGTATTTTTTAACGGCATCGGTGGTGCTGTTGGCATCATATTCAAACCCGACAGGCTTATTGTTCCATGCATTTCCCACCTGTTTCTGCTGAAGCAGACGGTCTAAAGGAGAATTTTCCAAAATCTTTTCGGCATAGATTTTCTCCGAGCCGTAAATCGCGGGGTTGGAAGCGTAATCCAACGGCGCAGTAAAAATGCTGCCGTTGGCTGTGAAAGTTTGCGGAACAGGAAGATAGTCCCTCACCTGTCTTCCAAAACCATCATATTCGATATGCGTAACAACATCCCTTCCCAGTGGTGATGCTTTTATATTCACCACCTGTTTTGGTCTTCCGAGACCGTCAAAGTACTGAACGGTTTCAGTGGTTTTAGGATTGGAAAGCGTAGGGTCGGAGAGATAGGTCTTCGAGTATACATAGTTTTCGGTATTGGTCAGCTGAGCTTGGGAAAAGCCTGCAAAAAATAGCGCGCCGACCGAGATTAATATTTTTTTCATATTTGTTAGTTTTTGTCGTATTGGAAAGAATTGATTAAAATTGCAGAGCCTTCAAAATCGGCTCCATTGACTGTTGCAAATACGTATCCATTTGATTTAACTAAAAATGACCAATATCTGTCAACTCCATTGCTTGTTTCATGATATGAAAAATTCCTGTCAGAAGTTGGAGCTAGATTAGTAGGTATATAAGCAATATAACTCCCTTCTTGACGGTTATAAGTTGGAAGAACAGTAAAAACTAAATATCCTGATACTGTGTTTCCATTTAGGCTTAGGTTTGAAGTATGCAACTGAATGGTTGATAAGCCTGTAAAGCCGTAACTGGAAGGTGAAATACAATTGCCATATAAGTTAGCATGATTTTGACCGTTTTGATTGACGTCGTTCCAAACTTTAGTTCCCAAATCATTTGCACTAATTAAAGATTTATATGTTCCGGCAGGAACAGTATATAAGTATATATCTCCTATTTGACCATTAGTGCAATTGTTTCTCAAATACAGGAATTTACGTTCTTCATTAGTTATTTCTTCAAATAAAAAGGGATAATTTCCAGAGTTATTGGTAGTATAATTATATTTATATTCTTTGAGAATTTTTCCATCTTTATCTTTTACCTTGGCAAGGCGGTCTAGTTTATCATATTGATAATAAGTATTTATTCCATTAGGAGCTGATTCAGAATACAAATTGCCCTTAACGTCTTGTGTATAAGTCGAAATTAAAGCTTGGGGATGAGCTGCCTTAAAGGTCGCAAAAGAAAGTATTAGCTCATTATTGAAGCTTTCCATATAACTATTAGGATTTTGCATAAAAGTCTGAGCAGACTGACTATCGAAAGCAGGTGATTTACGAATGTTAGCGACTGATTGGGCAAAATCATTTTGTTGTAATCCAACTACCTTTGATCTTAGAAATTGCCCTCTTTCATCATAAATATAAGATGTATACTTATCATCATTCTCTTTTAATTCAATAAGATTACCGTATGGATCATATTGTGTAAAGTTTATTTTTTGAGCCACTGCTAAAGTATCTTTAATGTCATATTTTTCGTAGTAGTCGATCGCATACGAATTAATATTACTATTTAAAAGTCTGTAACTTAATTTTTCTTTATCAATTAGTTTATTATTTTTAAACTTTCTGGTTGAAGAAATTAATCCAAAAGGTCTATTAGTACAGTCACCATTTGTACAGTTAAACTCGTAATCGAACTTGTTTTTTACAATTTGTCCATCTGCCGAAATGACTTCATTTTTAACATTTCTCCTGCTTCCAGAATAAATAGCATTACCATTTAAAAAGCTTGAAGGATAATCTTTATTGTAATATTTCTCAGATTGTACAACCGTTTGTCCATTTAGATAATCCGTTGTTGTTTTTTCGATCAAATCATAGTCCCCAATATAGTGATCATATCCTGTTGCCCAAGCAACACCTACAGCTTGAGTATAATACGGTCCTGTAAAGGCAAATGATTTCGTATTAATTGTTGCTGCGCGTGCAAACATATTATCAACATTATCTGTTCTATAGTAATATTCTTCTTTTCTTAAAATATTTTTTGAACTATTAAAAAATGTTCTTTCCTTTAATAGACCTCTTTTGTATGCTTTTGAATTTTTGGGATCAAACATGGATTGTGCTTGATTAAGAGTAGTCGTATATGATTTATCTATAAAATCATTGTGACTTGTATATTTATTTTGGATATAGCCTTTGTTTACTAAGTTTCCGTTTTCAACTGCCTCATCAACTTCAATAACATTATCATATAAAATATGTCCTCCAGTACTGTTAGATACTGGAATAAGCGGGTTGATACTTTTACTGAAAATTTGTACGGAACAATTGGAAAAATTAATCGAACCATTCGAACAGTGTAGTACTTTTGCATTAAAGCCTGAATAATTCATCACAGGCTTAAATTCCAAAAAACCACTTGAAGATTGATCTGTAAAACTGTTTTGGTATAAATATGTTTTTTTGGTATAGTTCAATTTATTGAAATCAGGGACCTTTGTGATACTCTTTATTCTTGTTCCTCCTGTAATACCAGTTGCCGGCATAAGGATAATTTGATTACTACTGTATTCCTGGTTGCGACCAAATGTATTACGTTCATAAATTAATTTATCAAAACCTCCTGTGGGATAAAATATAGTGTTAAGCATTCCGATATACACCAAGTCATTATCTTTAGTTTCTCTATTACTAATTTCTCCGTATTCAAATCTGTTATAATTTGTATAAGAATTATAATATCCATAGGAATCTATCCCTCGCCATAAAAGATTAGGAAGAAATGTTTGCGTCAATTGGAAGTTGTTGAGAGTTGATAAATCAGTACCATTATGATTTTGTGTACCATTTGTATTATATTGAAACTTATATGCAAGAGTTTGGTCTTGTATTCCATTAGTGTCGTTTGCGTTCATTGAAATGGAATTAAGAAACAATCTTTGTACAGGATTATTTACGTAATTAAATAAAAATTCTTTATGTGTTGGAGCATTATTAATTCCTGCAAACTGTCCGTCAATTCCAATATTAAATGAAGTTACAGTTTTAACTATCTTTATTTTATCTAGCTTTTTTCTTTCAGTAAATTTTTCTAAGTCACTCCAAGATTGACCTATAATTCCAATAGGCAAATTCTGATAAAAGTTTGAAAAAAACAGTCCGAATCTATTGTTCCAATAATAATATCCGTCTGGCGAATGATTAATATAAAAATAGCTAAGCATTGGCTCTGTAAAATAGTACAAAGATTCATTCTTAGAATAATTAAAATATATCTGGGTTGTATTGTTATTATAATTAATCTGTTTAAGGTAAACAGGAGAGATTAATGAACCTCCACCAGCAAAATTGATTCCTGTATCAGAAAGGGTAAATGTTCCTGTAGCTCCACTGCCAGATTGTGATGGAATATTAACAAATGCTGAACTTGACTGACCTACTCCATCAAGATGTATAATAGGTTTCCCTCTTTCATATTCGAAATTTAAAATTGTTTTCCCATTTCTATTTCTTACTTCTTTTAAGTACCAAGATGAAGGAAAAACATCATTATCATATTGGGCATAGAAGGAACATGAATATTCTATTGAATTATTATCTGATCCAAAAATATATTCATTCCCTTGATCATCTCTCAATGTTATTTTTCCAATAGCTTGCTGTACATAATGATTACCAAAATTAAAAAAAAAGTGAGGCTTAATTAAATCTGTTGAATTTATTTCAATAGAAATATTATCATTTGAAGAAACTTTCCACTGTCCATCGTGTCCCATATAAAATTTGCCGCTTTTTCCAAGAAAATTAAAAGTAAATTCATCTGGTTCAGAATCAATAATGCGATACTGCAAATTACTATTTAGTAGCTGATCTTCTGCTAAGGATTGGAGTTTTTGATTATTCCATATAGGGAAATTCATTTTTTGTCCATTAAAAAGAAAGCCTACATTTACATATCCAATATAGGAGAACTGTTCGTTGCTTGTTTGCTCAGTAATTTCATATTTACTTTCATCAGCAATGTCCTTTATGGTTCTTGTTATTACTCCTCCTGAGGATAAACTCCAATTCTGACCAACAACACCTCCAGGATTATTAATTCTAAGACCTGAAGTGTCATAATTTAAATTTAAATTCATTGGAATTCCTTCCACATTATCCTCTAATAATGGTAAAGATATGGCAGCTTGACCGTACGCAGATATTGGTGGTGTTTCAACGTATTTTGCTAACAAACTCGCATCAGGTGATTTGATGTCTTTTGGCATATTTAGTAATTGTCCATTATAAAATAATGAAAAAAAAATAAAAATGATAATATAATTTTTCATATGATTTTTGTATTTATTTTTTAACGATTTTCGCATTCGCGGTTTTATTATCATTGGTTTTCACCACCACCAGATAGGCTCCCTGAATGAGATTCTGCGTATTAATCTTGGTGATTTTGTTTTTTGTTTTCAGGCTTTGCAGCTGTCTTCCGCCCATGTCGTAAATAATGATCTCAGCCTCTGACTTCCCATCACCCGGCTTCCAGCTTCCGGATTCCATTCCAATCTCTACATAACAGTAATCACTCACCGGATT
>NZ_VKNW01000022.1 GCF_007474535.1 Chryseobacterium echinoideorum
TTTCCACCCTACACAAGCTGACTCTTGGTCGCTTTAATTTTACAAAAATATTGAAAAACATTTGGTTTTTAACACAGAATCTTTGCGCAGCGGGGAATATGATGATGCCAGATTATTACTTTTTTCAGAATATCAATCACTACTTTGATAAATTGCAGCCTTTTTCATTTGGTCGATAGGGTGATTCCTTGGGATCCGTTTAAAATAAGCTTTATTAGTTCATCTAAATATTTATATGACGAAAAATCTCCCCACTTACCTTCGCTAATAAACCTTTTAGCTACAGAAACAAAATTTTCTCTGTCTGTCCATATGTCTAGATTCTTTTTATTTAATGTTATAAAATTGAAATAATATAACTCTTCACTATTATCAGATGTTAACAAGTCAACAAAAATATAATTATTATAATCTGTTATAACTTTTTTATCAATGATACATTTTCTATTTTCAGGTCTAGTATTTATTATGTATTTTTCTGCAAATTCAACTGCTCTCTTCCCCAGCACATGATTTTTTAAACAACTTGTGTGAAATGATGTATCAGAAAATTGGTAAAAAATATCTTTAGTATTTTGTATAAATGGAGGAAAGGTGAAAAAATTTTTTTCATCTCTAATTTTCATGTTGCATATACTGCATATTGTTTGGTCAAGAATTGTTATAGCCATTTTATTAGTTTAAGGTCTTATTAATGTTGTGTTTCCACCGTGCAAAACATATTGTTTTGTCTGGTTTAATATTTTTAAAGCTGTAAAATCAGCTCCACTTGGAGGCGCAGCAGTTGGATGAGTGTGCCCAAAAAGTGTTTTAATTTGTCCCAATTCAAATCTAATACCACCTGGTCCACCACTAACAATTACTTTTTGTCCATTGGCCAATCTTACGACTGCATGTTCATTACCTGTTGACCAAGTTAAACCTTTTATGTCATTTACTATATCCGCAATTTTTGTTCCCTTCGGAATAATTTTCTGAACAGTCATTGGCAAGGTTTCACCACCAGCACTACTAGCAATATTGAATATCTTGTTTGATTGACTAATTAAGAATTTCCCAGCTCCAATAGCTCTCCAAGCTGCAACAAAAAACTCTCCGCCTACCATTGAGGAAGGTATATCTCTAAATATAAAGTTTTCTGCGGCTGTTACAGATTGTCCAACTTTGGTATCTCCAATAGCGCTGTATAATCTACTTCTGTTTTGTTGCAAGTGGTAATCCTCCATTCTTCTTCTCCAATCAGCCCATTCATCAGAAGGCGTTACGATACCGCCACCAATTCCGCCACCAATTCCGCCAATGCTTCCACCGCCGCCACCACCGCCGCCGCCGATGATCCGCTAGAAGATCCACCACCAAGGAAGGAAGGCATATAAGAGGGCCAAATAATTGGAGTTGGCGATATACTTGCACTCTTTATGCCACCAATTACAACTTCTTGTATCGGAAATGCACACTATTCACTAAATTCTACAAAAAGCCATTCAAAAATTAGAATAACCACATGCAAAATTGATTACATTTTTTTAACTTTTGTAACTGTCTTTTTTTCAGAAACTTTGGTTGTTTCTCAAAATCCTCTGTTTTGTTACTTGATTAATAGAGGGAGTCCCATTACCCACCAAAAATGACTCTTTCCTTGTATCTTCTTTTCAATTCGCTCTTTGTCAGTTTCTTTTTGTTTAAAAATTCTTTCTCGGTTAATACTTCCGGAATAAAATGCTACAAATACAGCAAAGCCTGCAATAATAAAGAAGTATAAGTAATATTTTATATGGTAATCCCTAAAGGAATCGAATTTTTTAAAATCTTCATTATAAACATATATTCCAACAAGAAAGCCTACAATAAAATATAAAAATATATACTGCCAGTAGGGGGTATCGAATATAATAGTATTATCAAGTGATACATATATTAATTTAGATCCAAAGTAAAAGATTATACCAAATAATAATGTGAAAACTAACCAAGTAGCAACTTTTGCAGATATTCTACTTTCTTTATCAACTTTATAATAATACCAATATATGTGATAAAATAATAATCTTATAAATCTAATCATCTTAAAATGCGGGTTTTCCATCGTTATAGTAATGTTCATAAGCAGCCATTGTGGCAAAATAACCTAAGGACAGCAAGGCTGTGGCAGGAAAGAAGCCCATAACTCCTGCTACCCCATCAGCAATGGCTCTTGTCCCTGATATATTACCTTTTCCATATTGATACAATGTATTAGCAACACCCACAGCACCAACTACTCTTCCTCCCCATTTCAAACCTGTTGAAGCGCTTTCTAAGAATTTGGCAGAAGTAGGAAATTTGGTACTTATCGTTTCAGCTATTACCTTGCTTTTTGTAATACTAGATGGCGCATTCCAATTTTTTAAGCCTTTAGAGGCAATCGTTGAACTAGATTCAATAATTCCTGCAAAAACTGTCACTTTTCCTGGATTACTTTGAATCCAGTTAGAAGTATTATTTAGTACATTAAAAGTACTATTTATCATATCTCCTTGCGTAGAATTCCACTGATTCATAAAATTATTAAAATGATTCCACATTTGGGAACCCCACCCGGAAGACTTTCCTTTGACAGTAACTTCAGGTACTAATACTTCTTTCAACCCATCATTAAAAACTAAAGGAGAGTATCCGCCTCCGCCAGAACCGCCGCCAATACTTCCACCACTACCGCCGCCGGAGCCGCCGCAGTATTTTTTTGTAACTATCTTATTTTCATAAACTTAATTGTTTTTAAAATCCTTTACTTTTTTTATTTGGTTAATAGAGAGGGGGCTGTTATCATATAATCATACAATTCTTGAATTGTTAATTCGGGTTTGATTTCTCGGGGTTTGCCTAATAGAGTTTTAAAAATAGTTGAAAAGCTAAACAAGCTAAAACCTTCTCTATAAAAGTATTTATTAAAATTAAAACTTTCAAAGGACACATTGAAGTTCTTTTGTAAATTCATTAATAATTCAACAGCATCATCTCCGTCTATTCCCAAGTCTGTTAATAATGTATTTTGTGGTAAAATTTCATTATCCTCATATCTTTCTTTTTTTATAAAAGAAATCAAATTTTCTATTGTTAGTTCCATAAAAAATCATTTCTTGTGCTGAAGCATATATTCATATAACTTTTGAATTGTTAATTCACGTTCTATTTTTCTCGGCTTTCGCAACCCTAGCCAACTTATGGATTTTATAATTTCATTTTCTTCTAAAAAATATTTTCTAAAGTCAAAATCTTCAAAGGACATTTCAAATTCTTTTTCCAAATGTTCTAATAAGTCAAATGCTTCAATGCCATTTATTCCAAAATCACCCGTAATAGTATTTGTAGGTAAAATTTCACCATCTTCCTTAATATCCTCTTTAATAAAAGAAATCAAATTTTCTATTGTTAGTTCCATAAATCAACTATTAAAAATCATAATATATACTCTCTCCAAAGTCCGAACCATAGCTATATCCAATAGCTCCACCAATAACTCCACCAACGACTCCGCCAATCAATGTTCCTGCTCCTGGGAATAAAGAACCTACAGTAGCACCTAATTCCGCTCCCATTTGTGCGCCAACATAAGCGCCTGCCCAACCGCCAACTTCTTGGGATGCAGCTAGTGCTTTATTATCCGCTGTTGCTATATTATAAATAGACATTCCCGCTGAAATTGCTACAACACCACGACCAATTACTGGTGTTGCTCTACCCGCGAAAGCTCCCCATTTCGTGGCTCTTAGAGGAGCCCCATTTATTTTTTTCGGAATTATATTCTGAATGTTTTTAGGAATTTTGTTATTAGCCCAGTTTGTGCTTCTAAAATATTCTGAAGCTATAGATGTTCCTTTAGTTGCTCCACCAAATTTTCCTCTGGTAGCTATAATATTATCTCCTACATAATTAAGACCGTGACCCAAACCATATAATCCTCCGTGTGCTGTATTTGACCAGTTTTGTGTTATAAAAGAATTAAATCCACCTTGCGTTGAATTCCATTGATTCATAAAATTATTAAAATGATTCCATATTTGGGAACCCCACCCGGAAGACTTTCCTTTGACAGTAACTTCAGGTACTAATACTTCTTTCAACCCATCATTAAAAACTAAAGGAGAGTATCCGCCTCCGCCAGAACCGCCGCCAATACTTCCACCACTACCGCCGCCGCCATTGGCTGCCATATAAGCAACAAAAGCATTAAACTGAGCACCGCTTTGAAATCGGTTCCAATCTCCAAAATTAACTCCATCCACATACTCCCACCCAGAATAAATATTGGGCATAGAATCTTTAAGATCCTGTATAGGGGAGGTGTATCTTCCGTCCGGATCTATAGACATAACCGGATTATTCATCACATACGCATAAGGTGAATGCGAAGAATATGATGACGCCAGCTGATCTATCCCGTTCCATCTTCCGATATCCGGCATGTATTGTCTCCAGCCATAATCGTACATTCCTGTTTCCTGAAGCTCCTTGCTGTTATATTTATAGTTGGCGTAGCTTCCCTGCCCGAAATAAGACACTTCTTCAGGTCTTATATGGTTCATCCCAAAAGGGTAGTAATCATTCTGATCTACAATATCAAGACCGCCGTTAGGGATTTTAAAATAACTCAGCCTTGAATTTCCCAGATGGTCTCTGTACTGGTAAATATATTTATTATTCTGGAAATCATAAAACCCTTCTGCCGTAGGAATGAAAGTTAGCTGTGCCTGATTGTAAAGAGCTTCCATACCACCTTCGAATGCTATTGATACAAACGCTTCCTGCTCATAGGCAAATTCCAGTGCGTTCCAGTCATTGGTTTGAGATCCTACATAGGTGAGATACTGAAATCCGTCTATATAATCTGTAACCACAGAATTGTTTTCGCTGCCGGCAAATATTTTTCTGATCTTTGTGCCATCTGCGCAGTAAGTGTAAAATATTTTTTTAAGATTATTATCAATATTAAATGCACTAGGTAAATTCAGAAAATTATAAGAAATATCATTAATGTTTTTATCAGGCATGCTTATCATATTGCCATTGGCGTCGTAGCTCAATTCATACCCTCCGCCTTCATATCCTGTAGGGTTACCGGAGTAGTCTTCAATTTTTGTAATTCTGTTTCCATCATCTATCATGTATTCCAGATCATCTACAACCTCTGCCTGATATATACCCATATTTGGAGCATGTCTCTTTAATCTTTCAATATTGCCATTAAGGTCATAGCTTATCTCTTCATTATAGAAGTCATTCTGCGGAACGCTCTCATCCGGATGACTGTATTCTGCCAGAGTAATCCTGTTTAAATGATCATATTTGTAATTGTATCTTTTGTAAATACCATTATTAGACGTCATCCAGTTAACTTCAGATATATTGCCGTTATATCTTGCCTCAGAACTTCCTTCCGGGTTGTTGTAACGGATATCATACGCAAAAAGTTTGTTGGTAGGATTGCTAAACTCGCTCTTGTTGATTCCCGTGAGCCAGCCGTGTATGTTGTATTCATAATCAATGACCTGAAGTGGAGAATTTAGAGAAGTGCCTCCAACTTTTTTCTGCTTTAGACGCGAGAGATCATCATATTCATTTTGAGCCAGAATTTCTTCAGGATTGTTATTTACCTGATGGTAATGTATTTTTAGCCGTTTCTGGTCATCGTATACAAAACGCTGTTTAATGAGGGTTTCAGCATCCGAATTTAATCTTTTGTGAAATACATATATCTCTAGCGGAAAACCGGAAAAATCTAATTTGCTTTCTGTTTTTGTATAACCTCCTAAATGATTAATGGTATGGGTTCCAACAGAACGGTTTTGCTGATCATACCAGACAAATGAGTCTGACCAGTTGTTGTCTTCAATATTTTTTACATACGTTGCTGTAGCAAGTGCTTTGGTACTTCTAACTGACGAATAACCATTGACCGATATGGAAACAGGGCTGTCATTCATCGTATTCGCTCCCTGTATGGCAGAAGGTTTAGAGGGACTTCCCGGAGGATAAGTATCATAATAATTAACAGACAATACCGATATATTGCTGTTAGGAATCGCTGTTCTGGTATAATAGATGTTTTTCCCATCCGAATTAAATGATGAAGTGGTAAAACTTTCATTGGATGAAGCATAGGATGAGTTATCAAACAGCGTCTGAAGAGCTGCTCTTGTAGAAGAATTACCGTAAATACCATTATATACAGGTCTGTCGAACCTGTCATATTTTACATAAGACCATTCACCATTCTGACGCTGTTTAGGATCCTGCGTAAGCGCAACCCTTCCCTGCTTATCGTACACAATAGATTCCCAATTATCTTTACCCGGAATCCTGCTTTCTGCCAAACGATCATATTTATCGTAACGGTACTGGTAGCAAAGACTACCCAGCAGACTATTGAGCAAGCTGAGATTTTGTATCTGTGCAGCTTTAGGAGGAATGATGTACACAAGATTACCTGACTCATCATACACATAATAAGTATCTACAAATGGATCAGTAGAACTTTTTAATTTTCTCTTCAATATTGTTTTACCTGAAGAATCGGTAAAAGTGTGTGTTATGAGACCATCTTCATCTTTTTGTACATATTTATATAAAGTGTTGGCTTTGTAATAACCGTTAGCAGTGTAGCTGTCATCAGGCGCAATGCCTAAGGCAACATCCTTTATTTTTGTAGAAGCGTTCCAAGTGGAGATCGCTTTGTATCTCATTACTTCCATTGCGCCGTTGGGGAAGTAATTAATTGTTTTGGTGTGGTTACCATTGATCTTCCAGTCATCACCTGATGATGAAGCCTTCAAAATTTTACTTACAGGAGATTTTTCGTAATCTATTTGCGAATATGCATTTGTAACTCCATAATAACTATTAACGCTGTTTTCTGCTATCCCTGAATGATAAGTTCCGTTAAGAGAAGCAGCAGGTAAAGGAAGATAATTTTTTGAAATTTTTCCGTTTTCATCGTATATAACAGGTACCACCAAATCTTTTTCTGTAGGTGTAGTTTTGATAGCAATATTTTGCTTCACTCTGCCTAAGCCGTCAAAATACTGCACCTCCTGAATCTGTTTTGCCGTAGAATTAGGAGTTGTAACAGCCTCAAGATAGGTTCTTGTATATACATAATTTTCTGTATTAGTCAAAGTTTGTGCATACAATAATAATGTTGCAAAAAAACTTGTAAAAAACAAAATCTTTTTCATCGTGTTATGGTTGAGGTTTTAGATTATACTTTTGTTCTTTTATAATGTTTCCATTTACGTCAACGACCATTTTCAGTTTTCCGTTGGCATCGTATTTATAGATTTCTCTTATCCCATCCGGCGGAGTAACGCTGGTGACACCAATAAGAGGATTATAAGTATACGTTGTGATCATAAAATTTTTAAGCTGGGTATTGTTCCGGTATTCATCAAGACCGTTTATCAATAGTTTTTCTGACGCTTCATCTACATCCTGGTCAGAAAGGGTTACAATCCCGGGAGAACCCGGCGGATTGAGAATAAACTGCAAGTCACTTGTCTTAGCACCCTGTACTTTTGCAATCGGAAACATATTATTATACCCGTAGATTAACGTTGTAGGAAAACCATTGCCTGTACTTTCATCAATATTCGTAGTGTACTGAAGCAGGTTCCCTTTACTATCATAAGCGTCATATCTCATGATCGTTTTTATACTGCCGTCAGTAGGATTATTGGAAATAATGGAGGTAGGATAAAGACTGTTGTTGGCAAACTTTGTAGTTACAGAAGAAATAATGTTTCCGTTTCTCTTCTTAGTGATACTAATAGGAATACTTTTAATATTATTATCAATCAGATGCTGATATTCATTGGTCTGCCCTGCCAAAGTTAAAAGATTGGGGTAGGTAAAAATCTCTTCATCCACAGTACCGTCTGAATGAGTTTGCTTTCTGCTTGTGATACTGTTGATTCTAAAACGGTTTTCATAAATTGTTTCTGTTTCAGAAACAATAGTTCCAGATCCTGATAGAAAATCATATTCTTTTCTGTTTAGTTTTTTTACTTCCCCTGGTCTCATGTAACCGTAGCCGGTAGAAATTGAAGTAGGACCGCCAGTATGCTCCAATTCATAATCAAATGTTAACTCTTTTACTTTAATGTTATTACTATTAAAGATTGATTTTTTAGATAGCAATCCGTTTTGTGTGAGGTTATAGTAGTTTTTTACGCTACGATTTACTCCGTCAATATTCATTAATGTCTCAGGATAATCACTTGGCAATTTAAAATAGTTGTGTGTGTATCCCATGTTCTCACCCTCACTTATTTTTACATTCTTATACAATACAAATTCTGACGAAGAGTAGGCATTTTCATTATAAAATCTATATCCGCTTGAGCTGTTATTGTTTTCGAATAAGTTGTATGAATAGGAGATAATTTTATCCGGAACACCGCTATTGGAAGAATTAAAATATTTTTCTGATTTTATCCTTACACCATGTGCAAAATCAATATTTTTATAGGGAGGTGCTGTATTTATCAACTCAAATACAGACAGAGTTCCTGAAACGTAAATACCGGGAAATGTTATAGTATGTTGTCCGGGATTCACAAGCATAGAGGTTGTTGAAGAGAAATTATTCTCATCACTATAAATTGCCCCGCATGAAGTTAAATTATTGGAACTACTACTATCAACATTAAAGGCTGCATAAAAATTTCCTGGATTTTCCTGAGTAAAGGGATTACTAGTATCTCTACCAGCATTGAAAACGAAATATATTCTTTTTTGTTTGGTAGGATCTCCCGCCAGATTCCATATTGCTAGACTGTTATTATTTGTATTTGAATAGCTGAAGTCTCCAATATGTACTAAGCTTTGTATAGTAGGATCCACATAGTTCCCATTCAAATTTTGTAGATATGAAGGAGCATTTTTGTCGAAGAAATATTCATTAGGCTCAAATTCGTATTCAATGGCTCCTCCTGTAGGTAAATGTATTTTTTTTAAAATACCTACTATACTTTCAGCAGGATAAGGAGTGGTTTCAGAAATAAGTATATTCATGCACGAAATTCCTGATAAATTCGGTATGGTTATATTATCCTGTAAGCCGGAAGTATTATACTCAAATCTTGTTATTTCCGGAGAGGACGGGTTTTCAAAATTCTTTTTTATAATTTTATCTAAGACTCTTTTCTGACCATTTAATGTTGAGAACATTTTCAGAGAGTACTCAAAATTATATTCATACAAATTTTGGCCATGATTATTTTGAGCTTTAATTTTTGAAACACTATAAGGATCATTAAATGTATTGTCTAAAAAAGCATTATGAGTGTATTCAAAATCTATTTTTCCTAATCCGGGGCTGTTTATTTTCTTAATTTTACAGTTTTGATAAAGTAACGTAGACGTTCCGGTAACGTATTGATTGTTTTTCTGATACTCATAGGTAAGTAAATCCATACCCTGAGGATTTTTTATACTAGTAATGTAAAATGCCGATCTGTAGGTTTTATTGCCCGTATACAAAGATTGACTAAAATCGTTATATACATATTTATAACCCCGGTCGTCTGTCAGAGTAAAAGAATTTACAATTAAAGTCGCGGAGTTATTAGATCGGGTGAATTCAATCAGTACATTGTTCCTGTTATGACTAACTGCAACAAAAGTATTATTTGCTATATCTCTCTGAATTTTAAATTTCCCGGAAATACCGCTCGGAAGGGTATAATAATATAGATCGTTAAAAGCATTAACATTATAATTAGGCGATGACGAATTGTCAAATAATTCGTCTAAATCCCCCACAATTTGTCTGGATATTATCCCTCCTGAAAATAGAGTCCACCCAAGTCCAACATCACTTACAAAATCTTCGTTGTTAACATTATAAGGATTATAAGACAATGATATATTTTCACTTATTGACTGGTCATGAGAAGGGATTCCTGCTAACGGAATACTAATGTCAGGAACTCCAGATGCTGTAGATACAGGCATTTCCTGATAAGTAGTAGTGTATGAAGCAGATGGTACAGGTTTAGGGAAATCCCCGAAATTTAATTGCTGACTTTGTGAATAAGCTAAAGTTGTTATAAAAATATAAATTAACTGTATTTTTCTCATATCTGTATTTATTTTTTAACGATTTTCGCATTCGCAGTTTTGTTATCATTGGTTTTCACCACCACCAGATAGGCTCCCTGAATGAGATTCTGCGTATTAATCTTGGTGATTTTGTTTTTTGTTTTCAGGC
>NZ_VKNW01000023.1 GCF_007474535.1 Chryseobacterium echinoideorum
TCCGGGTTGCGGATTACCCAGTCTGTTTCCAAATTCATGATCTTCACCTATTTTTCCTTCAAGATAAATAATATTATTTTTAAACTCTATAAGATCTGTCGTTTTTTTCAGCTTTTCACAAGGATCAATTGTAAAAGGCAAGTTTGGCAAACTCGGCTCACCTATCGGGCAGCCGTTTTCATCCGTAAAGCCCCATGCTGGGGCGTGGCGGGACAACCAACAAACGCCCTTTTTCAGGGCGCTTATTTACTGCTTTGTAAAAATCACATCTACTGGAAGAAGTATAAACAGGATGATTTTACAGTACTTTTTAAGAATGCTTACAAAATAAACCCATAGATTGCTGTAGCATATTTTTCACTTCTTATATAGTACGGCTCATCATACATAGGAAATTGTAACGTATTCCAATATCCTTTTTGTCCGTCAACCTTAATTTGCTGGTGACGTTTAAGTTTTTTAATCGGAGTTGTACTGTAATTTATAAATTGATAATCTTTTTTATAGGGAAGAATCCATTTATCTTTTCGCAAATATACTTTTTCCATATCACCTTGGAACCATTCGTTATCATCTGTTTTTACCAAACCTAAGATCAAATACTTATCATTTGGTGGTTCTGTATAACCAAATTCAGAACAGTATGAAGAATAAAATTCTACGGTATCTTTTTCATAACTTCCTTTTAAAACTTTTATCACTTTGAATTTAGAAAAATATTTTCCACTACCATGACACATTATTTTAGTGATTGTTGGATAGCATCTCTCATCTTCTTCACTCTCTTTACAATCTTGTCTTTCTGCAGGGATATATGTCGGGGTAAATGGGCAATGTTCTTCTTTTATTTTCTCTCCAATAAAATAGAAATACTGTCTCTGCGAATATGTGTAAGTGAATAAACATAATAAAAATAATGTATTGACAATTTTCATAGCGTTACTGCTTTGTAAATATCATGTTAGGCGGAAAACTTGTTCCTCCGGGAATTATCACAACTTCTCCGGGGTTAGGAGGAATTATACCATTCTCATCCATACTTGCTGTGAACCTCATTTGAGAAGGAGATAGTTTTTCTAGTAAAACTTTATAATACTTCTTTTTTGGTGGATCTTTAAAAAATGCTGTAGAGATACTCCCATTACAAAGAATTGTAAATTCTACTGTTAATCCATAATCTTTGTTAAGATTATCATTCGAAGTATCGATGATTATATTTCCATTTTCCTTATAAATGTAATACCCTACCATTCTGTCTTCAAAATAATTGTCATTACCACTCGTATAATGATGTTTAGTTTGTTTTTGTAAAACCAAAGTCATCTCTCTGTTTCCCGATGTCCATTTCCATGTGCCAAGAAAAGGGACGTAAAGATTGCTTATATCTTTTTTGTAAAGGCTTCCATTAGAAGAATTAAACGGATGACTGTTGCATATATTTACAATATCAACAATATTTGTTTGGCTCTTACATGATATTGAAAATATCGTAATAACTATTAAAATTAATTTATTCATTGTTTTATTTTTAAATTATAGTGGACAGTTTTCTTTTGTTATCACTCCGCTAGTATCCATTTTGAGTTTTCCCCAGCCGTCATCATCTTTTCGGTAGATATGCATTGCATTACTTCCGTCAATTCTTGGGTCAGTCATTACTTTCATAAACAATTGTTCTGCTCTTGCCTGATCATATAAAGAATCATCTTCACCATTTTCTTTAAATATTGCTTGCATAATTTTGTATGCTTTATTTTTTTCTTCTTCAGTTGTATTTGAGGTATCAAGATTAAGCCCTGCAAATAATACATCTAATGCAGATACATCATTCATTCGTAAAGCATAGGTTGTACCATTTTCATTGGTCACATAATACGTGTAAACATGTTTTCTTACTGGCGCTACAAATTTATAATTTGAATAGAACCCTACGATATCTCCAAAAGAAAAAATAGGCAAATGTTTTAGAGGATGATTGTGCATGCTGGCAATATCGTAGATGCTCACGTCCCCTTCCGCAGCAGTCGTATTAGCAATACCAATATCCGCAGTCTTGGCTGAAACATTGTAAATAAGTTTCGCTCCTGCCTTTTTTACATTTACAACAGTTTCATGTGGGTCTTTATGTACAAATGTTCTATTTTTCAAGCTGTCTAATTTACTTTGAAAAACAGGATTTGCAGAATTCTCTTTTAAAATATCACATGATGTTTTTTCTTCATCTGTAGGAAAATTGATCAAACTCGGCTCACCTATCGGGGCTCTTCAACATTATGTACATCTTTATTACGTGCTTTACACATACTAGCCCTTTCAATATTGAGATTAAAAGTAAAAAAGCTGTTTCCAAAATTAGATAAACAGCCTTTTTACTATTGCTTTGTTAAATGAATCAGTTGCTTATATGGTATTGTAGGTTGAAAATTAGCAGGACATTTTCCTTCAATAACGATATCATTATCAGGAATCATGATCACAGTCATTTGTGAAGGTGTAGAAGGTTGTATTTTTAAATAAACATCTCCATATTCTGCACATCCTACACTATTTCCAACGAAATATGTTATATAATCTTTTAGATCAGATTGAAATCCTAATCCAAAAAAATTTGTTTTCTCATCGTCAGCCTGATTGAAAGTATTATACAAAATATTTCCAATCGAATCTGTAATTCTTAGTCTGCCTATTAGTCGATCTCTTTTCTTTTCGGAAAGTGTCAAATCTTGATATAATCCTTTTTTAAACTGAAATTCATAGATTTTTCCATTGTGAGTAGCATTCCATGTACCAATATATTTGTCTAAAGAATTATTAATATCTTTAATATATGTAAATTCTGGACAATTATCTGGATCTATATCACATTCAGCTCTCCTTTCTAATGAAATAATTTGAGCGTTACAAGAAATCGTAAATAATATAATAAATAAATATTTCATAATTTATATTTTAGTTGGACATTTATTTTCTTCTATAGCAGTTTTTGTTATGTTTAGTTTTATTTTTGTATTACTTCCATCACTATTCATACGATACAAAGTTATACCTTTTAAATTCATTTTCTCATCCATATACTTAAGTATATTCAATTCTAAATCTTTTGGCTTTATCATTCCGTTATCTTTCATATAGTCTATAAATGGCTGCCTATGAGCTTTAGTTTGCTCCTCTGTAAAAGTTTTTATTTGATATTCATTTCCTGTAAAACGTATTTGGTAATTTCCAACGCTCGAAACCATTACTCCATATACATCGTTTAGTGGCTGCCCTTTGTCTTTAGCATTTTTTACTAAGTCCATGAAATATGCTATATCAGCTGGCGAAAACATTTTAATACCATTCTTATCTGTTTCATAACCTTGGTCATCAAGAATTTTATAATTATTAACATGAGTATGTATAAACCCCTTGATATAAGTATTTGTTTCCACGCTTGGCAAACTAAGTGTGTTGGCATTATTAGTTGAGCCTGCATTGTCTTTATAATCATAGCTTCCACCTCATTTTTGGATGTAGCCTGTTTCTTTTTTAAGATTTGTTTTGCCTTCTAAATCTGTAATCTTGTTATTGAATTCGGTATCAGTTCTCTGTACTTTAATCTTTTCACAAGGGTTGTTTCTTACTGGAAAATTCGGTAAGCTCGGCAAACCAATCGTACAGCCGTTCTCATCGGTAA
Source organism: Chryseobacterium echinoideorum (assembly GCF_007474535.1). Classification (GTDB taxonomy): domain Bacteria; phylum Bacteroidota; class Bacteroidia; order Flavobacteriales; family Weeksellaceae; genus Chryseobacterium; species Chryseobacterium echinoideorum. Next base: position 3,677 of record NZ_VKNW01000023.1, read on the forward strand.
AACCAGATTGTGGGTCGGTGGGGATGATTGTTCCTGTACATGGCGGGATGGTGCTGGGAGGAGCGATTCCTCCGGTAGTGCCACCATCTTAGTATATGATGTTTAATAATGTTGTACTATCTTGCAGAATAAGATATGTCTTTTACTAATTTATCTACATAAAAACTACGTTCATCATTATTAAAACGATTACTATTTTTCTTTTTATATTCTCTAATCTGACTAGTTTGGATTGGAGAATCCCATTCAACAATAATTTTCACTTTCTTTTTTTTATTATCTGGATTAATAAGAATAAATTCTGTCTTCAAAGCAACGGCTTTGGAACTATTATAGATATTTTTTAGGCTTCTAATTCTCATAGGTCTTACCCAACAAGCAAAATCATAAAAAGGTTTATCTATTAAATATTTTTTATAATCTTCAAAATATGTATTGAGATGAATAAATGGATCATCATCCTGTATAAATTTTGTTGCACGGTGCATAATATAAAAATCCCCCTGATAATTGAATTCTATATTCTTAATAATATATTTTTTATACAAACTCTCTACATCTCTCAAACTATAAATTTCATTCACATTCAATATATGCTCTTTTTTGTAGAGGACTGAGTTTTGCCACAGAATATTAATTTTAAAGCGACTATGAAATCCTTCTTTAATATCTGTAAAGTAAAACTGAGTATCATAATTACATCCTCTGCTTTGTGTATATAAGCTTCGAGGTTGTAATTCATTCATATCATTTAATAATTTAGAGAATGGCTGGTTGATATATTGTGTTTTATTAGCCTCAAACTGTTTTAAATATTTTAGAGTATCCAGTTGAGATTGTACCTTGAGACTTACTAATAACGAAGTATAAAATAATATTTTATTTAGTGTTTTCATGCTAGTATACTATTGCGAACGATATACCTTAATATCTTTTACAATTTTATTACCATAATAGTTTCTCTCATCATTAGTGAAAAAGAAACCATTTTTATTCTCATAATAATCTGTTTCTGAAGCAGGTAAAGGAGTCTGCCATACGACAACCAATATAATATTACCTGAAAAGGATTCATCCATTTCACAGAATAAAAATTGAGAGAAAGGAGTAACATTTATATTTTTAGCATTGATACCCGCCCATACAGATACTGGCTGTATCTGAGTCATGGCAGTTACTAATTTAGAGAATGGCTGATTAACATATTCTATTTTATTGGCTTCAAACTGATTCAAGTAGTTCAATGTATCTAATTGAGCTGGTAATTTCACGCTTACAAATAATAACGTACAAAAAAATATTTTATAGAGTGCTTTCATTTTATCTATTTTTAAAGATTACAGTTTTCTGTTTTGTTGAAAATTTTCTTTTTTGGATTATTAGGATCTTGTTGCTCCTCTAAAAATATTGGCTTAAAGTCTCCATTGCCGTCCTTTTTACTTAAACCCACTCCAAAGTTATATTTTTTCAAAATATATGCGGTTGCCAATTCAAAAGATTCATTTTTGGATTTGCCTTGCGCTTTGAAATAACGAAAAATACTATAAAAGCTATCACCAATAACATTGCCATATTTCCATGTCCCGTATTCACTATCTGTATATTCATTTTCAGGATAAGTGGTCGCAAAGTTTTTAAATTTATAGAGATCAACAATGCTAAAAACATAATCATTACCATCATAACTAATAGTGTAATATAAAGTAAACTCACTATTAATCTTATTGGCCTTCATAAAAGAATAAATATCTGTTGCAGACGGAGGAGCTGCGCCTCCGGGACTATGGGTGTGTACCCCTGCATTTATTTTAAAATTAGGACTTTGAGCTACAATATTTGTTTGTGTACCAGAAAAATCTTCAAAAATATTTGTAACCTGCTCATTGCCATTATTATCTACTCCTAAAGAAAAAGACTTTTCATTAGCATTATTTGCAATTCCCGTTTTAACCTCAGCAATTCTGCCACTTGCTTTTGGTTTTAAAAGAAATTCTTTAGCTTTTATGTTATTTTGTAAAATTTTTTCACACGGGTTATTTTTAATCGGTAAATTGATCAAACTCGGCAAACCAATGGTACACCCGTTCTCATCGGTAAAACCAGGTTGTGGGTCGGTCGGGATGATTGTTCCTGTACATGGCGGGTTGT
>NZ_VKNW01000024.1 GCF_007474535.1 Chryseobacterium echinoideorum
ACTTCGGCAGCTTCGGTGAGCGGAGCGGTAGACGGAACGATCATCTTTGATTCTTCGGATACAAAAGTAAAATACCTCAAAGCAGGAAGCTGGTTTGATCTGACGAGAGACAATGGAGGATCTGTAGATACTTCATTACAAAGCAATGTCAGCGAAAATGTTTCTGCGAAGGCAGCTATTGGTGCCAATGGATCTACCGCCACGACTCCCGGGATATTGGTACTCACCGATACGGATAAAGCGATGATACTTCCCAAAGTGGCAAGTCCTCATCTTAATATTGTAAATCCTTCGGCAGGGATGATGGTATATGACACCTTCAATCATATGTTGGCGGTATACAATGGCACGGTGTGGTCTTTCTGGAAACCGTAAATAAAACCAGTTTAACATTTTTCATGATTTTCACAGAATGCGGAAGCATAGACCCTTCCGCTTCTGTTTTAAAATTAAAAACAAACTTATTATGCCTATAAAATATAACATTGTACAAAAAACGCAGCCCGGTGTTGCAGGAGGCGGCGTAAAAAAATGGTATGCAGTAGCTGTAAATGATGGTGAGCTTACTGTGGATGATCTCTCGGCACAGATAGAAAAATTTTCTGCTCTTTCTGAAGCTGATATACGGGGAGTAATTATCGCCCTCGAAAATGTGATACAAGACAATCTTGCCAATGGTAAGATTATAAGACTGGATAAGCTCGGAAGTTTCTATCCAAGCGTAAGCAGCGAAGGTGCGGTAACTGAGGAAGAATTTAACAGCAGTCTCATTACTGCTGCACGAATAAACTATCGCCCGGGAAAGAGAATAAGTGATGCGATGAAGACGGCTGTCTTTAAAAAAGCGGATAAATAACAAAAAGATGCTTAGGAGTATCTCTCATCCTAAGCATCTTTTATCAAACTTCTAAGCATCATTTTCCCTATAGATGCTTGTGTTTTTTGAGAGAAAAGGTATCGTTTTCCGTAATGGAATTTAGATTCTAAAAACAACAAATGAAGAAAGTCCGACGAGGACTTGTAATTGAAAACAAAGCTGTAAAGCTCAGAGTTAACTTATTTTGTGTTTTTACAGCTTTTCAATTACGAAAAGCTATTTTTTCAAGGTAGCATTAAACTGTATTAATGATAATTTTCAGGGTTATTTCTATATTTTGCATGGGATTTTTACCTCTCTGAAAAATATGGTTTAATAAAAAACAACAGACTTTCAAAGATTTAATTTTCCTTTCAGCCAGCAATGAAGAAGGATTGCTGTATCCGGAATTATACCTTGACTAAAACTAAAAGGCAGAGACTATATTGTTGATTACTTATATAATAATAGATACTTTATTGTTAAATTCGCATCAACAAATAAGTTTACTTTGCAAAAAATTGTATTCATTTTGATTTTATTAGCAATTTCCATTACAGGAAATTGCCAGCAAAAAAATTCAAAAAATGTAGATTCCCTCCTTAGGCTTTCTGAACTGAGCAGGTATGAGGATGGGATAAAGTCTCTGAGATATGCAAAGAATGCTTACGATATTTCAGAGGAATTAAATGACAATACTTTGATTATTAAAAGTACCATCAGTCTTGCCTATCAATTATTTATTCTTGATAATTACAAAGAAAGTTTATCTCAAATTTCCAACCTGGAAAAAAGAATGACTGTAGATGATAATATTCTAAAAACTAAGATATTAGAAGTAAAATACGTTAACTACAATGTATTAGGTTTAGATGACCTCGCTTTGGATGCTTTGAATAAGTATATATCAATCCTGGAAAAAATACCGACTGCCGCTGCGAAACAAGACCTTGTGAAAGGCTATTTCTACTATGCTTACAGATTTGAAAAGGATAAGAACTATAGGATGGCGAATCAATACATAGACAAAGCGTTAAAGATTGGTAAAACCATTCGGTTAAATGAGGCAATGAACACCTATATAAGAAAATCCTATATATCTATGGGGCTTAAACAGTATGACTCTGCCAAAGTATATATGTCGAAAGCATTCGAAGAAGCCAGAACATTTGAAAATGTGACTTACAGATATGTTGCCTACGAACTAGAGGGTTATTATTTCTTTAATACTAAGGATTATCAAAAATCTATAAGAGCTTTTCAGAAAACCTTATCCGAAATTGAATCAATGAAGCTTGAAGACATATCCTGTGTCATGGATACCTCTGCTAAACTGGCAGATATTTATTCCTTACTAGGTAATAAAGAAGAAGAGAAAAAGTATAGAGAGAAGTCTGAAAAATACAGTAATCAGTTAAAAGAAAAGAAGAATGATGGTCTCAAAGAAACGATCAACAGTATTCTCCATGATCAGGAAAAGAAAAACGAAAAAATAGAAACCAAAAATAAATGGATCGCTTTTTTGATACTGTTTTTAACAATTTTAGGACTATTCTTTTATTTCATAATTAAAAAAACCAGACAGAAGAAAGATACAGTTCTTCAACAGAAAGAAATTTTACTTATCGAAAAATCTGAGTTGGAGAAACAAAGAGATCGTCTGAATCGCAAAGCGGAAGAAAGTCAACTTGCAACACTGATTGATCTTGCTAAGAATAACAGTCCGGAGTTCATTGTTCTTTTCCAGGAAATGTATCCGAATTTTATTAAAAATATTAAATCATTAAACGCTAAGGTGAGCAATTCCGAATTACATTTTTTGGGACTTGCCTTTCTTAATTTTTCTACCAAAGAGATTGCCGATATTACTTTTGTTACCATCGCCGCAGTGCAGTTGCGCAAACACCGTATTCGGAAAAAATATAATATCCCATCTGATAAGGATTTTAATATTTGGATTCAGGAACGGGATAATTTCTAACATTTCCTCATCTCTTTTTCTATGGATATCTACAAAATAATATGTTTTTGTATACTTTTTCATGTACCAATACGCTGGTCATTGGTGCTTTACTTCGAATAAAAGTTATTTTATCAGATTAATGTTGAGTACTGAATATCAGTTATTTAAAAAAATGTAATATCTATGTAATAGGTGTTTTTTTTGAATTTTCTCGCATTCTCCTTTCATTTGCACTCGTTTTTCAAAAAAGAATTTTCAAAAATCCGATAGAATAGATGGAAATAATTAATAAGCATTTCTATTAAAAATATTTTCGGCTTTAAAAACAATAATGATGAAAACACACAAATGATCAGAAGCCGAAGTCCTAATTCTTTCTAACAACTTTAGAGCAGTTTTAGGACTTCTTTTTCAGATTCAAAACTAAAATGAATGATAAAAAAGCACAATAAATGAAACTTAAAAATGATGAACTGAAATTAAAGGTAATGCCTTTAGTTTACTTTTTACTGATGACTTTGACAGGATTTGTAAAGGGTCAGACGTGTTCTGGTGGAACTGCAAATATCCCTGCCAATGGTACTACTCTAATAAACGGAATCACAGTTACTTCAGTATCTACCGGTTTTGTAACGACATTTTCCGGAATATATGCAAATGATTGTAATAGTGCTATTTCCACATCCGCAAACGCTCTTTTAGTTGGAAACAACAATTGGTCTCCCAATGCTGATGATGGTCCTTGGTCAACTGTTCTCACTTTTTCCAAACCTGTAAATGATATTGTGATTGTCATTGCAGCTACCGGAGCAACTATTAATGAAAAATTCTATTTCACATCCAATGGCGGAGCTATTTCTATCGCCTCTACAACCAATTGTTATACAACGATATCAGGAAATAGTATTTTTTCAGGAGCCGGAGCTCCTGCGGGAACCCCAGGTGCAGGTGGAGGTGGTATTTTTCGTTTGACGGCTCCTGCTCCATTTACAACGCTTAATATGAGTGGTTTAGGGGGTAGTTATGGTAGCCTCCTTGGTATTTGTGCAGAAAGTATTATCTCCAGCTCAACATCCTTTGGCTGCAGCAACAATATGTATTTGTCACAAACACCAATGAGTTCAAGTAGTACAACACTTTATACCATTGATACCTCAACCAATCCTTTTACCTATCCATCAATAGGTACGGCAGCGATTGCCTACAATGGTATTGGGCTTAATCCTTTGGATGGTAGAATGTATGCAATGCAGCAGTCAAGCAATAATTTGCGGGTGGTCAATACCGATGGCTCTACCACCAACCTCGGTGCTGTTACAGGATTGCCTTCTGCAAGCTATTTTGGAGGAGAGATAGATAACTCCGGCAATTATTATGTGATTGCAAATATTGCCGCAGGTACCAGCACACTCTATAAAATTAACCTTAGTACCAAAACAGCTTCTGCAATTTCTTTAAAATATGCGAACAATACAACAGCTACCCTTTACCTTCCTGACATGGGATACAGTATAACAACAGGTCTTCTTTATGGAGTAAATGGTTTTACTAACTCAGGCACTACCCGGCAGCTTGTCTCAATTAATCCCAATACGGGGGTGGTTACCAACATTGGAGGCACATACAACGAGTCCCATTATGGAGCCATGTACACTTCGAGTACAGGAGAGGTATTCGGAATCCGAAATGACGGAGGCTTTTATCAGTTTAACTTGACCACCGGCGAAAGAATCTTGATATCAGATGCGACTCCGAGCAGTGGAAATGATGGAGCCCATTGTGTGACCATGCCTATTACATTCACGACAGATTTACAAGTAACCAAAACAGATAATACATTAACGTATGTTCCGGGAAGCAGTACGACCTACACGGTAGTAGTTAGCAATCAGGGACTTTACGGTGTGGTGGATGCATTGGTTAAAGATGCGGTTCCTGCAGGGATTCCGGCAGCAAACGTAAGTTATACCGCAGTGGCAACTTCCGGTTCTACGACCACTGTTTCAGGAACACAAACAGGTGCCATCAATGATTTGGTGGGTCTTCCGGCAGGAGGTTCTGTTACTTATACGATTACGGTAAATATTCCGATAGACTTTACAGGAGACCTTTTTAATATTGCCAGCGTTACTGCTCCGGCTAATATTACAGATCTTGATCAAGCTAATAATATAGCTACGGATACCGATAGCTCCAGTGCTTGCTTCAAGCCTGCAACAACCACCGGAACTGTTTTAGAAACGCAGCATGGGATTACTTCTCTGAACAGAGCAGGGAATACCGCCTCAGGCAGCAATTGGCCAATGGTAAGAAAAGGGGCATGGACCGCTCTTGAATCTAAAACCAAAGGATTGGTGGTCAACAGACTCACCACTGCACAGATCGCCAGTATTCCTTCGTCTAACCTAGTAGAAGGGATGATCGTGTACAACATTACGTTGAATTGTCTTCAGGTCAATACAACGGGAACTCCATCGGGATGGAGCTGTATGTCTACGCCAACCTGTCCTTCTAACTAATTT
>NZ_VKNW01000025.1 GCF_007474535.1 Chryseobacterium echinoideorum
TTTCCAATACTAAAACGGATACTTTTACCTACTTTCAACGGACCGTTTTTCTGATAGCTTATAATATCATTATGCTTCACTTCAAAATACCAGTCATCTTCCTCATGTTTCGCTTTTGAGCCAAAAGCATTTGCCATTTTACAAAAAATTATTTTTCACTTATTTTTACAACCCTATTGTTCTTGTTTGGTAAGAATGTATGAGTCAGTCCGTTTCAACTAAATGAAACATTTTCCATTTTAGTTTATTAAAACAAATTTAAGATTCATATTTTCTCCAAGATTATATATATCCATCTATATTTTTTAGTCTTTTGTCTCTTTTGGATACTTATTTCACTTCAACTATTTTACCTAGATCGGTTATTTTATATTTTTTTTCTTTATTTATTCCATTCTCAAAATTTTTATTTGTCGTTTTTACCGTTAAAATGGAATTTTTATCAATTGTGAAACTTGTTTTTTCAGGAGTTTCATTGTTTTCAGGTTCATCTGATTCTCCTTCTACATATAAATTGGAAGCAACAGAATTGTTAAAAATTGAAATTAAATAATATCGATACGGAGAATCTCCACAATCCATTGGGATTAAAATCAGATTTACTTTTTCAATCTTATCTAAAGGAATATATCTAATTTTGTCTTCGCCACATGAAAATTCAGATAAACCTTTAATGCTATTAACGGACATTGATTGGTAAGAAACTTTATCTATATTAATTTTTTTTTGATATGGCAAAATTGAACTAGAAAATTTAATGCTCTTTCCTACACTATTTTCTTTTAAAGGTTTATTTAAATTGTCACTAAATTCTCTGAATGATTCTTGTGCTCCTTTTGGTAATGTCTCCAATGCATTCCTTTGCGTCCCTTCCAATATAATTTTATCTATTTTATTAGAATTATCATATACAAATAAATATGTTTCATTATATGTATCAGATAAGACCTCATTAATATACATTTCCACTTTAAACTTCACTTTATAAGAAGATTCATTTTTTATTATTTGCTCTGTTGTATATGTCATAGCACAACCTGAACCACAACTAACTACAAATGATTTTTCTTGAATTTTATCTAAATAATTAATTTCATTTGTTAAGGGTTCTATTTTTTTGACTTTAGCTGTATTTAAAGTTTTAATAGTATGTTGTGCATTTATATCTTTTTTACAACCTACAAAAAGGAACAGTAAAATATTTAATACTAAAATTTTATTTGTTTGCATTTTTTGAATTAATTAGTGCGTTTTTAATTTGTTCAGGAGTAATATGAGATTTATTTAATCCATCTCCTGCATAATAAGATTCTCCACCATGAGCATATCTTTCGGTTCTTGAAATTACTTTACCATTTTTATCTTTCTTTACTTTATCGCTTATGCGTTTGCCTTTTTCAACACCTACACTTGCCCACTCTAGTGCTGATGAATACATTGCATCTTCAACAGTTCCACCTCCTTCGAGATATGCAATAATTTTAGGCCTTTTAACTTTAATCAGATATTCATCAAAAATTTTATCTTGTGTTTCTTTATCCATTTTTTGATTACTATCAAGCCCCAAACTTGCAATTGCACTATTAAAAGTATCAGGAATAAGTTGGTATCTGCCTATGGCAAAAATATCTCTATCTTTCTGCTTTTGTTGGATTTCTTTTACTGTAAGTTCAGTAATTTTTACATTACGGATAATCTCTAAGCCACCTTTGGTTTTATTACATATATTATAATCATCGCCTGATTCTTCTTGTGCAAGGATATTTCCAAATTCGCTATGTGCCCATTTATATTTATTTTTTCCGCCATTATTTGAGTTATTTGAATTATCAGAAGAAAATCCTCCTCCACAACTGCACATATCTTTGAAACCTAATTCATTTGCTAATTGAACTATACTTTTACCATTTAATTCAGAAAGGTTTTTGACAAAATATTTTTTAGTCAAATATTCTTGAGAAAACTCCCTTACATCAACATGAATCCATGTTGTTGCAAAAGATTCTAAATAAAATATATCTTTGCCTGAATTCCAATCTTGTTTAGCTCCAGTATATTTCATAAATATATCTTTTCTTATCTTATTCATATCATCGTTATTCTTCGTTCTTTGACCTGTACTAAGAATATTATAATGAATATCTAAGGCTTTTCCGCAATGATTTGTAGTTTTATCCCTTTTATAGATATAGTGATCATGACATCTATAACCTGATTCCACCCATTTTGTTTTAAAATTAAGTTGTGTGTCTTTGTTTATGTAAAATTGTGATGCGCGATAACACCAAAGTAAACTTCTATGAACGCCTGGGTATTCATATTTTCTATGTTTCTCTAATATTTTAGTATTTTGGTATTCTTCGCTGTTTCTTTCTTTTCCATATCCAGTACAAGAGCCACATTTACATTTAATCTCATCAAAATTTATCGGATATTTTGCTTGAAATTCATCAATCGCTTTCAGCACATTTCCACAGATTTTTCCGGTTTCAGGAACCTTCATATAATCTCTTTGGAACTGTTTAATCATTTTTTCTGTTCTATCTGTAAACTCATCAGTAGGTACATTTCCTCCAAATCCAGCTAATCTAATATTAATTTCTCTAATGAGCTCACTTTTAGGACTTCCTTTTTTTATGCAGAATTTTCCCCCACAATTATTTCCTCCCGTATTAATATTCTCGCTTCCCACAATAACCGCACCTGCATAACTTGCCTGTTTTTGTAATTCACTTTGTGGCATTAAAACCGTAGAACATATTGTAGTACTTTTGCTGCCATCTAATAATTTATTATCATCTTTATCATAAATGACAGCATAGTATTTCTTTGTCTTTTTATTTTGTTTGGCATCTTTTAACTTGCCCCAATTGATTTCTGCTACCAATGTGCCATCTTCTTTTACGGCTTCGGTTACTTCCAGTTCTTTACAGTCCGGATCTATTGACCAATTGATATCCTCAAAGATCTTTACTTTCAGTTTTGTATCTTTCGGATACGTTGTGTTGGCATATACCCAACTTATGATGTCATAATCTACAGGATTGTGCCTTGCTCTTCCATCTTTATCTCCTATTATTGCTCTGTAAACTTCTTCTTCATTATTGACTGTAAGATGCTTTTGAGTGTCTTTCTTTTCTGTAACATCTGTTAAAGAGGTATTAAAACCAATGAGTTTGGCTTTGGCATATAATTTCACTTCGTCGGAAGCAATATTGGTGGTTCTCT
>NZ_VKNW01000026.1 GCF_007474535.1 Chryseobacterium echinoideorum
AATCCCACCCTAAAGTATTTTTGATGAAAAATCTGATTACCGCAGCATTTCCAGATTTAGAAACAACAGTTGCTTTAGTATCATAAGATCCTAGCATTTGTATACCAACGTTATTATTGGAGAGTGTTGCATAATATTGTGTAAAGTTATACCAAAAATATTTCGACATACTATTTCCAACATTTAATGTTCCGTTGTTTAAGCCACTTTTAATATCATTCATCATATCCGGGTTTCCTTTAGGAAATTTGTATACTGCATTTGTATTTGCATTATATAGTGTATTTCCATTTATCACATTGGAACTCCATGTAAAATTAATGCTACTGTTAGGATTTGGCATCAACTCAAACAGCCAAATATTAAATAGATCTTGCCAATTCATGGTTGTTCAAAATTAAGTTTTTTAAATAACCTGCAAATCCAATAACCTTATTATAGGATTCTCACTAATCTTTTTATAAAGAAGCAATTTAAACGATCTTACAATTCATTTCTCAACCACTTTTTTGCTAATTTATTCAATTCTCCACTTTTATAATATTTTAAACATCGGTTATGAATCATTTTTTTCTTTCCCAAGTCATTTATAGGAGTTCTTGTTATTTTTCTTCCTTCACTCCTTCCGATAGAATCTATTTTGTAAAAATTAGCCCCCATTAAACCATCATAACTAAATGAAGCATCTTTTTCTAATACAATACTATCATATATTTTATTTTCCATTCCTTCTGAAATACAGCTATATGTTACACTTTGTTTAAAAGCTTCTATCGCTTTTATCTTAGTGTAATTTGTACCACATGAAATAAGTGATAGTGATACAATTACAACTTTAAAAATTTTGAATTTCATAGTATTTAATTTAATTCCCAAAAATATATTTCTTTGGCATTTTGAAAATAACAGTGAGACAAACATCCAGAATAACTAAAAAAGTCAGCATGACCTGTTGCTCCAAAATTTACATTAGGCTTTGGAAGCATAATGTAAATCCCCCATTTTCCTTTTAGTGCTTGTAGATATTCCTCTTGTGTTTTATTTTCCAAATGTAAAGGGGGGTTATTTGGATATGCTTTCAACATATATGCTAACATACTTGCCGCATCTAATATATAGTTTTTTCCGTCAGCACCTTTTTCTGTTCTTTGTTGTCCAAATTTATTTTTAAATACAGGGACTGAATGTCCTGAATAGTTTAACGCACGAGAAACCCTAATTGCACATGCATTCCAATATGTTGAAGGGTAAGTTTGATGTAAATTATACAAATTACCACCTATTAATTGATATACTGCTGTATTTTGCATACCTACTGTTCCATCTTTAGGAAATGCATTATAAAAAGCGTTTCGACCAGGTAATGATGTATGCGTTTGTACCTGAATACCATTATAATCATCAATATTAAACTCTACCCCTCCATCATTCCCTTCACTTTCTCCCATAAACCAATTTTTAAACTGTTCCGAAGTCGTTGTAGGATTCTGAATTAAAAAATTAATTCCCCAATATCCAAAATCTTTTCTGTTTGGGTAATCCAGCAGAATATAAGCGAGAATTTTGTCAAACAAAGCCGGGTTTTGTGCCTTCCAGGTGTTTTGGGCAGAAGATAAACCCGAATTGAAATTAAAACCATTGATGTAATTACTAATAGCAGTCTGCATTTCCTGAGCCGTAGATATGGGTCCTATACTGTTGATGAAAGAAACAGCAGCAGCTTTATGTTGGGGATTCTGATTTAAAAAAGTAATAATCTGGGAAGCAAGATCCGGCGATTCCAAAATTTTAAACTTCTGGATACTGGTAAGAGTATATTCCGGTCTCAGTTTTATTCTCAGGGAATTGTAAATCTGATCTGCCGTACCGTAAACATAAGCTCCGGAAGAGTTGCTCGGAAAACTAGCCGTAGGAGTTCCTGTATAATAGGTAGAGCCGGAAGTGACTGTTCCTGAACCGGAACCTGTACCACACTGGGTAAGCATGATCTGGATAGGGTGGGTACAACCGCCTGCTGCGTGAGTCTCGTGACAGGAACACGGACCCGTGATTAAATAAGTAGTACATTCTGCATCTTCTCTAGCAGTGACAG
>NZ_VKNW01000027.1 GCF_007474535.1 Chryseobacterium echinoideorum
TGCAACCGATTTGAAAGCTGAAGGTAATGAGGTAGCGATTGAAACCTTGGAAATTGCACACGAAGGACTAACTATTGAAAATAATTAAACATTAACATTAAATTTTTAACAAAATGAATTACAAAACACCAGGAGTCTACGTAGAGGAAATTGCAAAATTCCCACCATCAGTAGCACAAGTAGAAACGGCTATCCCTGCTTTTATCGGATATACAGAAAAGGGACCGAAAAATGAGCCAACAAGAATTTCTTCGATGTTGGAATACGAAACAATCTTCGGAAAGGCAAAAGAAGAAACTTTTGAAATTACTGACACAGCAGATAGCAATGGAGTATTTACTACTACCGCAGTAGTAACTCCTAGTCAATTCAAAATGTATTACGCAATGCAAATGTACTTTGCGAATGGAGGAGGAGCTTGTTATATTGTTTCAGTAAACACATTTCAGGATGAGGATAATGTGGACAACGTAGTGAAACCAGCAGAATTAGAAGCAGGTTTGGAATTATTAGAAAAAGAAGACGAGCCAACGCTTATTGTTTTCCCGGATGCTGAAGCTTTAGCGAGCCAAGCATATAAATTGTACGAAAAAGCTTTGGATCAGGCAGAATTAATGAAAGACAGATTTGTCATTATGGATGTTGTTGGAGAAGTTGCTGAATTTAAAGGAGCTGCGGGTCCAAGTGTAGGACCGAGCGGTAAGAGACTGAAGTATGGCGCAGCTTATTATCCAAAATTAGAAACAGTCCTAAGCTATAATTACGATGTTGTTGTTAAGACAGGTGTTGACACTACTCTGGATTTAGACTCACTAAAGACCTCAGATTCTGCTAAATACAATAGAATTAAAAATGCCATCGAATCTAAAAAAGTGGTGATGGCTCCATCATCTTCAATGGCAGGAGTTTATGCAAAAGTAGACAGTACTTCCGGAGTATGGAAAGCACCGGCTAATGTTGGGCTGAACTATGTAGTTGCACCAACCGTAAAAGTTTCTCATGAAGAGCAAATGAGTCTTAATGTAAATCCGGATACGGGAAAATCGATTAATGCAATCAGATCTTTCACAGGAAAAGGTACTTTGGTTTGGGGCGCAAGAACTCTGGACGGAAACAGCAACGAATGGAGATACATTTCAGTACGTCGTTTCTTCAACATGGTGGAAGAATCGGTGAAAAAAGCAACAGAGCGTTTCGTTTTTGAACCGAATACTGCCAATACTTGGATCCGTGTTCAGACAATGATCGAAAATTTCCTTAATCAGCAATGGCAGGATGGCGCATTGGCAGGAAGCAGACCCGAAGAAGCGTATTATGTAAGTGTTGGTCTGAATAAAACAATGTCTCCGGAAGATGTGTTGGAAGGAAGAATGATTATCGAAATCGGTATGGCTGCAGTACGTCCGGCAGAATTTATTGTGCTTCGTTTTTCGCACAAATTACAGGAAGCATAAAATTAATTAATAACAGAAAAATATAAAAAATTATGAGTACATATCCATTAGTAAAGTTTGCCTTTGAAGTAGATTGGGGTGGGACTAAAGTAGGATTTCAGGAAG
>NZ_VKNW01000028.1 GCF_007474535.1 Chryseobacterium echinoideorum
ATTTTTTCCTGATAAAAATGAGCAAACCAAAATTGCAACCTTTCTTTCACTCATTGACGAACGCATTACAACCCAAAGTAAAATAATTAACGATTTAAAAACTCTAAAAACAGCCACTGCAAAAAAAATATTTTCACAAGAATTGAGGTTTAAAGATGATAATGGAAATGATTTTCCTGAATGGGAAGAAGATTGCTTAGAAAATGTTTGTGATATAAAAAAGGGTGAACAATTCAATAAAGAAGACTTAAATGAAATAGGTTTATATCCTTGTTTAAATGGTGGAATCTCACCGTCTGGATTTTCAGAAAAATACAATACAGACGAAAATACTATCACAATTAGTGAGGGAGGAAACTCTTGTGGGTTTGTAAATATTATGAAAACAAAATTTTGGCTTGGAGGACATTGTTACAAAATATTACTTTTTAAAAAAATAAGTCTAATGTATTTCTACCAGTTGCTAAAATTCAATGAACAAAATGTTATGAATCTACGAGTTGGCTCTGGTTTACCAAATATTCAAATGAAAAGTTTAAAAAGATTTACAATTAAAATTAGCACATCAGAAAGTGAACAAAACAAAATCGCTAATTTCCTTTCTGCTATAGATTCTAAAATTGATATTGAAAGCCAACTTCTGCAAAAATTAGAAGAACAGAAAAAGTTTTTGCTGCAAAATATGTTTGTTTAGAATGTTAAACAAACATTTGCTGTAATAGATATTTCTTTTGCATTTCCAGTTGCTTTAAAATTGCTTTTTCGGTTTGGATTTTTTGGTCAATTTTGGTCAAAAAAGATGATATTTGAATTTGCTCTTCTAATTTAGGGAGAAGAATTGGGATGTTTAAGAACAATTCCATATTTAAATTTCTTCTGACAATGCTTGCTCCTTGTTCTGAACATTGTTCGTATTCAAACATCATTTTTGATGATTTTAGAAAATATTTACAATAACCGACAATTGCTTTTTCATTAAAACTAAAAACTTTATATGAAGGGGAAACAATTCCTATTTCATAGGTAGTATTTACATTAATATTTCCAAGCCACAAATTTTGAGGACTAAAAACAAGTTGATTAATTTTCAAAATTTTATATCCTGCATTATCCTTACTGGCAACTTCTTTATTAAAATAATCACTTTGATAGAAAAGTCCTTTTGCGGTAGATGATAAAACTCTATATTGATTAGAATTTATTGTTCTTTCGTTTATTTCAATTAAAATTTCTCCTAAAGTTTTCACTTCCCATTTCTTCTCAAATTTTTTAAATCTAATTTTTTGAGAAAATAAATTTTCACTTAGCCCTTTAATTAAGGTTTCTAATTGTTCAATTATTTTAATTGAACAGTCAATCCTTTCAGATATTTTTGCCAAGAAAGTTGATATTTTCTCTTGTTCTTGATTAGTTGGTAAACTC
>NZ_VKNW01000029.1 GCF_007474535.1 Chryseobacterium echinoideorum
AACCAATACCGATATTTATCCAATAGATTTTAATATAATCGGGGTTGCCCCCAAAATTAAAATACAGTATAACGGCTTAATGTCTTATCGTGGCAATCCGGCAAGTTTCTACGTAGGAAAACCAACTTTTGAGCTGCCCAATAATGTAGTCCTGGTGAAACAGTAGCGAAAAACAAAGGCTTTCTTAATATGATTGCCTTTATTTTTTTATATTAAGAGTTTTATGCTGCAACATGCATCGGTACTCAGCATCATGACGGCTCCAATTACGAGAGCTGCCCTATTTATCAGGGACTGGAACAGGGAACGCCTCCCATTCTCTACACGATTGTAACCACCACCTGTATAGACCAGAAGGATGATGTAATTACCCCGATTGATACAGGCGGGGGAAGTGGCGGCGGTCCCGGCGGAATTTACACCCCTCCTACAAACAACAACCCGCCATGTACAGGAACAATCATCCCGACCGACCCACAACCTGGTTTTACCGATGAGAACGGCTGTACGATAGGTTTGCCGAGTTTGCCAAACTTACCTTTTACGATTGATCCTTGTGAAAAGCTGAAAAAAACGACAGATCTTACAGAGTTTAAAAATAATATTATTTATCTTGAAGGAAAAATAGGTGAAGATCATGAATTTGGAAACAGACTGGGTAATCCGCAACCCGGAACAGGGCAAACAGGAATACAAAATGAGCAATTTGAGGGTCAACCCGATACCAAAGTTGTCAATATCCCTACCAATCAATATACATTTGCAGTAATGCATACCCATTATGGCGATTTGTATCCCTTATTCTCCCCTCAGGATATGATGTTTTTTAACAGTTGGATTACCGGAGCCATTGCTTACAACAATAATCCCCTTAATACGACCAAAATAAATATCAACCGATTGAACATGACACTAGTTACCAATTATGGAAATTATCTCCTATCTTTCGATGGTGCGATTGCTGATCCCTTACCTAATTATACACCACAACAGCTTAAAGATTTAGAGGACTATTATAAGATATATTTAAATAATGCTAAAACCAATATCGGCTACGATAACAATAAAATGGAAAGAGAATTTTTGGCTTTTGTCAACAAATATATGAATATGCAAGGATTGAAGCTGTATAAAGTAGAAGATACAGGCAATACAGAAATATACTTAGAAAATGGAAACAGAAAAACAAAAAAATGTCCTTAATTTTAAAACAAATAATTAAATGAAAAATATAATCTTATTTAACCTGAGTTCGGGATAATAATTGAGATAAACTTTGTAAAAAATAGCAATAATTCGTATATTTAAGTTTCTGACATTCAAATATTTA
>NZ_VKNW01000003.1 GCF_007474535.1 Chryseobacterium echinoideorum
TTATTGTTGCAGAACCGTTAGATCCGCCGTTACAGCTTACATTGTTCTGAGAAACTGTTGCAGATAATGCTGTTGGCTGAGTTACCGTTGCGTTCACGGTTCCGGTACATCCGTTTGCATCAGTGATGGTTACGGTATACGTTCCTGCTGCCAATCCTGTTCTGTCTTCAGTCGTGATGCCGCCACCCCAGTTGAATGTATAAGGTGCAGTCCCACCTGTCGGGGTTAAATTAATTGCTCCGGTTGAACCGCCGTTACAAGCTACGTTCGTTACCACTGTAGTTCCTGAAACGGATGTGGCTGGTTGAGTTACCGTGGCGTTCACCGTTCCGGTACATCCATTAGCATCTGTGATGGTTACGGTATACGTTCCTGCCGATAAGCCTGTGCGGTCTTCAGTCGTGATTCCACCACCCCAGTTGAATGTATAAGGTGCCGTTCCGCCTGTCGGAGTTAAATTGATTGCTCCGGTTGAACCGCCGTTACAAGCTACATTCGTTACCACTGTAGTTCCTGAAACGGATGTGGCTGGTTGCGTTACCGTGGCGTTTACCGTTCCGGTACATCCGTTTGCATCTGTGATGGTTACAGTATACGTTCCTGCCGATAATCCTGTGCGGTCTTCAGTGGTGATGCCGCCACCCCAATTGAATGTATAAGGTGCAGTCCCACCTGTCGGGGTTAAATTAATTGCTCCGGTTGAACCGCCGTTACAAGCTACATTCGTTACCACTGTAGTTCCTGAAACGGATGTGGCTGGTTGCGTTACCGTGGCGTTTACCGTTCCGGTACATCCGTTTGCATCAGTGATGGTTACGGTATACGTTCCTGATGATAATCCTGTGCGGTCTTCAGTCGTGATGCCGCCACCCCAGTTGAATGTATAAGGTGCAGTCCCACCTGTCGGAGTTAAATTAATCGCTCCGGTTGAGCCACCGTTACAGGCTACATTCGTTACCACTGTCGTTCCTGAAATATTAGTTACAGTTAAAGAAGCAGAATTTGATGTTGCTGATCCTGATGAATTAGAGGCAACGCAACGGTATTGATATCCATTCATTGCAGGAATTACTCCTGTAATGGTAAGTGTATTTGTAGTAACTCCGGAAAAGGGAGCTGTATTAGATAAAGCTGTAAATCCACTTCCTGAATTTTGATACCATTGATAAGAAGTTGCTCCTGTAGCGGTCACAGAAAATGATGTCGTTGCATTCGCACATGTCGTCTTATTAATCGGTTGCGAATTTATAATCGGTGCTCCTCCTAAAAATTGACATCCCGAATACAACCCTAAAGATGCATTATCAAGTATCCAGTTTGAAGTATTCATAACAGCTGTACGAATACCCGAAACATTCGCAGCTGGTACACCATTACAATTAAACTTAGCTGCAGAGGCTGTAAGATTTCCCGAAAACGGTCCCGTATAAAAGGCATTTGTTCCACCCGTAAGACCTGGTGGCATTAACGATGCATTGGGATTAGGAAACGGAGATCCGACATTCCAGCCTGCTGTAGTAGTTGAAGCAGTATAAAAATAGTTAATTCCTGCAAGAAAGGTTACGCCTGTTCCTGTAACACTTCCACTACCACCTTGAAATGCTATAATCTGATCACCAACATTAGATAATGATAGTCCATTTGTAGATGTACCCTCTGTACGAACCACCGTACCATTAGATGTAGAAGCAGCTGTAATAGGATTATAAGTTGAGGCCGCCAAACCTAAAATATACACTTCGGTACCTGCAGGAATAGCAGTTGAACTTGTCCACGTAATAGTAGATTCAGTGCTTCCTGCATTTTGCCATCCAGACCCATTGTATCCTCTGTCTGTAAAGCTTATAGATGTTCCACTGGATATGGGAACAAGCAAAACAAAAGAAAAACCATCTCCTACACTTGACAGAGGTGTAGAATCATAACTTGTAAATGCTATATCTCCCGCAGCCATTGATGTCTGTGCATTGGCAAGATAACCAAGCAAAAATATACCTGCTGAAAGCACAATTTTTGCTGTTTTTTTTAATTTAAAATAAATATGTTTCATATTAATTAATTTTCAGATTTTAAACTGACAAAACTGCTCCCTTTTTTTACACCAAAAGAAAGCAGCTTGTACCCACTCATAAATCCTTCATCTGTATAGATAATATCAACCCGAAGATGAGTTTCATTATTACATTTCACAATTAATCCGTTTTTTTCGTCTAATGTGATGATTGTTCCCGGCGGATGCGACTGATCTGTTTCATGATTGACGACTGTTGCTTCAACCACTCTTATATTCCATCCGTTCCATTGGGTATATGCACCTTTATTCCAGGGATTACATGCTCTTGATAAAGACTCAATAGTTCGTGCATCGCTTTTATTCCAAGAAATACACACATCATCAAGTCCAGGTTTTTTATAATATCTCGCTTTTGTTTCGTCCTGCTCCTGACCTACCTTATTACTCTGAAGAGAATTTAAAAGCTCAGGCAAAATACCGGATCCCAACCATGCCAGATTCGTACAAAGTGTACCGTGTGTGATACCATTAGTCAGCGGTATGGTTTTTTTTAAAATAATTGTTCCTGTATCAATCTTATTTTCAATATGATGAACGGTAATTCCTGTTTCTCCAGCTCCGCTTCGTATTGATTCAAAAACAGGATCCGCTCCGCGCATTTCAGGTAAAAGTCCATAATGAAAATTGTAGAATTTTTTCGGATATTTATTTAAAATCATATCAGGTATTTTCCATGGAAATGTCATTGTAAAAACATACTGAGCGTCATAACGAGTCACAAATTCATCAATTTTATCAAAGAGATTTTCCTTTTGAATCATTATGAAAGGTATTTGTGATTGTTTCTCAAGCATCATACAAAAATCTATTACATCTGAGTTATCAACAGGCACCCCTACTGCACACAGTTTTCCTTGCGAATACAAAGTCTGTAAAGCGGGAATTGCCATCCTGTTGTTACACAAAACTGCTACTTTTGCCATCATTTTATGATTCTAAACAGGCATAAGCATTAAGCCAGGTGTTTGCTTCAATACTTTGCACAAATTTGATGTCATTATTGAGGGTCTCTCGCTCATATTCAGTTACAGAAGACGGTTCTATATCCTTCAGCATACAGTTTTCAGTATTTTGATCTTGGGTAACAGTTGCAAGATAAACCTGTGCTTCCGTAAATCTGTTTTCAGGATTCATCCATACCTTTCCTCGAGGAGAATCAATAATAACATTATCAAAATCAGTATTTCCTTTTTCTATAAATAATGCAGCTTCCCAGCCTAAAAGAGAAAAAAGATTTGCTTTTCCGTCTTTAATACTGTTCATAGTACTAACAAAAATTTCGTTTTGATGAATATTCAGATGATGTGACCACGCTACTGCCGAGCTGAAATCAGTTCCGGGATACGGAATTTTAGACAGCCATGTTTCATCAGAAGTAAATCCGGTTACATACACTTTCTGACCGCTGATCGTATCTTTGCTTTCTGTAAAGAAATCTTCTGCCATATCTCCGCAAAAAGTTGCCAGTACTGCAGTTTCTCTCTGCTCCTGAAGATAATTGTAAAGCGGAGCAAGAGTGAAATCTGATCGCTTCAAGGGCGTAATATGATTAAAAACAATCTCCCCTCCTTTTTCCTCTACCGCTGCAGGATACACATACGATGGACGATAACCGGCATCATAAAAAGAACAGGTAAACGCAAACTTCCTATATCCGTCTTCAAAAGCCTTATTAACCACTACTCTTGCGCACAGACAGCCTTGCAATGAAATAAAATAAGCATTTGAAAGCCTTCCATGAAAATTAGGAAAATGGTATCCCGTATCTAAAACCAATAAAGTTTTTCCTGAGCTTTCAAAAAGACTGTGTATAAATTCTGCTGCCAGAGGATTGATGTAGCCAATAATTATATCAGCTCCATCCAATAAGAACTGTTCACAGCGTTCGTATATTTCTTCATGCTTTGCTGCAACTCCGATGCCTGCAGAAACTATTTCATGTTTGCCTTCCAGACCGATATGTTTCAATCCTTGTTTAAAACCATCCATAATATCAAAAGACATGGAAGGATAAATAACCGATTTTGGTAAAAGTAAAGCTATTTTCATTTTTTTAATAAAGCCTCTAACAGATTTGCTAGAGGCTTGGTATATAATTGTTAACTTCTTGAAGGGAATATTCCCATGGTACAAATAATGTAATTCATTCCTAAATAAGGCTGCTGATTATTAATCGGCTGAGTCTGTCCTGCCACACTTAGATTAAATGCATTTGCTATAGGTTTCAGCGTACTGTCGGCTTCCTCAGTAGAGTATAAACCCTGTACCGAAGCCAGCGTATTATTGGTAGGAGAGCCAGTGTCTCCTCCCTCTGAAAAAGTTTTAATAGAAACATTTTCTCCAATTGGCAAATGGGTATGCATTGGCATGTTTTGTATTGTACACGTTACTGTCGGCTGTCCCGAAACCTGTCCAAGTTGAAAACTCTTGACACCCGCTGCTAGACCTGTTCCCATAGGCATTCTTCCTGCAAAATTTGGCAGCATGAATGTCGTTCTGCCATCACCGCCGTACATGGTTCCTAAAAGTGCAAATAATGCCTGATTAGTATTGATAGCTAGTGTCTGACCCTGACAAAAAGCCCAATATTTAGGAGCAAAATTTC
Organism: Chryseobacterium echinoideorum; assembly: GCF_007474535.1. GTDB lineage: Bacteria > Bacteroidota > Bacteroidia > Flavobacteriales > Weeksellaceae > Chryseobacterium > Chryseobacterium echinoideorum. The sequence goes on from NZ_VKNW01000003.1 coordinate 4,680, forward strand.
CGGCAAAAAGTCTTATTTCTGACATTGTTCCTTCCATAATGGTTTGTTTTTTTGATTTGTAGTATTAAGATTAGTTTCTGCTTGGATAAATTCCCTCAAGACAAATGATGTAATTGGTTACCATAATTGGCTGTACAATTCCAAAAGGTAAATTACCCCCTGTAGGACTTAAAGTACCGGAATTAGCAGCTGGTGCAATAAAAGTATCCGGAGCATCTGTAGAGTATGCACCCTGTAACCCTGCCAGGATTGCTCCTTGAGAAGAACCAGAATTACCTCCCTCAGAAAAAGAAGGAAATGTAATCGTAGCGTTAGCTGTGTGCGTATGAGCCGGCATTTGGGAAGTTGTCATGACAACAGTCTCATTACCACCTTTCTGTCCCAAAGAAATATTGGACAACCCATTTCCTTGTCCGGTTCCCACAGCCACTCTGCCACGAAGATCGGGAACATTGAAGTAAGTCTGATCATTTCCTCCAAAAACACTTCCTAATATGCTGTATGCAGCATTGTACTCTGCAATACTATATTGATTTCCGTTACAAAAAACCCATCCGCGTGGAGCAAAATTTCCGGCAAATAAACGAATCTCTCCTATATAACCTTCCATAATATTTTGTTTTAATTGTTATTAGTTTATGAATAATTTAAAATTTAGCTTCTCATAGGAAATTCACCATACATACAGATTACATAGTTCATCCCTATTGAAGGCTTGGTAATATCCAGCGGGGCATTTCCACCGGCAATACCGACCTGCAAAGCAAGCGGAAATGCCTTTGTTGTTGAGTCGCTTTCCTCTGTACTGTACATCTTATCTTTCGATGCAAGAACATTTCCCGCAGGAGACCCTGAGTTCCCGCCTTCAGAAAATGCAGGAATCAAAATATTTCCGGTTACCGAGTGGGTATGTGAAGGGAGATTTCCCGTATTGAGGGTTACAGAATTCACCCCTATCATTTCGCCCAATGCATAATATGACAATCCCGGTCCCTGACCCGCTCCCACAGCAGATCTGCCTGCAAGATTGGGCAGTCCGAATGTTGTTACACCATCTCCGCCGTAAGTTGTTCCCAAAATAGAAAACAAAGCAGTATTTGACCTTATTGCCATTAAGGATCCTGTGCAGTAAGCCCAGTTTCTGGGTGAAAAATTTGCAGCAAAAAGCCGGATTTCTCCAATTGTTCCGTCCATAATTATTAGTTTTTAAGGATTAGTAATTCAAAATCATTACGTTTTATAAAACATAACGATCTTATTTATTTTTATAGCAATGCTTTTAGTAATTATTTCTTAAAAATAAAGTACTATAAATCATCCACGATGATTGCGGATTTGATTTTATATCGAAGTAAATATTGTAGATTAAAGTGACTTCACGGGTCGTGAGTAATGCACAAAATAAGAACTATTTCTAGAGTTTTCATATAAATTTGGTTATTTGGTTAAAGCTTGAAAAATCAACTGATGATCTTTTACAAATATAATATTATTTTTAATATATCACATACCACAGATTAAAATTAATGTGAAATTTATACAATACTGTTATTATGAACTATATTATCAATAATCTTTTGTAATCAACTTGTCTTATACAAAAGTAACCTTATTCCGTTAATTGGCACTCCGTATTTTTACGGTTTTTTCCAATTCTATTTTAAGTGCATAATACTAGCTGGAGTAGTCCAAATTTCTATAGGGTTACTTTTTGAATTTAAAATAATAATTGTTTAAAATCAATAATAAGATGAATAACAAATGATCAAAAAGAGTTTAAAAAAATAAAAAACTGCCTTAGCAAGACAGTTTTAATAATGAATTTACAGGATAAAAAACTTATTTTTTTATCAACTGATAAACTTTACCATCTAAGTTTAGCAGAAAAATTCCTTTTGAAAGATTTTTTACAGAAATACTTTTCTTGTTTTTAAAAGGATTGATTTCGGAAACAAGTATTCTGCCTGATAAATCCAAAATCTGTGCAAGAGCAATCTTTTCCACATTATTACCTTTTACAAAAACACCATCATCAACAGGGTTTGGATACACTTTCCAACCATTTGATATAGCTGTAAGTGATTCTGCTGTAGATAAAGTTCCTAAATTCTGACAGTAATTGCTCGGATAAACATCCCACTCTGATATACTGAATGAAGTTGTTGGCTGACCAACGGTAGATTTTCGATATAAAGAAACATTACCTAAAACTGAAGAATTATTGGTTCCCGGAATACCAATTGCATCCACAGTACTAGATTTATATCTTAGCTCAACATACTGACTTCCGGTATAAGTCATTTGCGGAGCAGCAGTAACAAATTTTGCCTGAGTAATACTATAGCATGAAAAATTTGCCTCAGGATTTAATACTACAAAACTTTCATTGTTCTGAACGACTCCTTCCAACTCGTAAGGAGCCGGAAAATAATAATTGCTTCCACTCGGAAACTGTATAGATAACCTGTAGTCACTTAAATTTACAGGATGTCCTGTCCTATTGGTTATTTCTATTCCTTTATTGTTAGAAGTTCCTTCAAGGTATTTTGTAACCATTAGATCTTTTGCATAAACATCGTTAGCTAAAGTTGTAACAGAGACTATGTTGCTATCCGGAGACAAAAGATAACCATTATCATAAGCTTTCACAGTGTAAGTATAAGCTGTGGAAGGAGTCAGGTGATCTGCACTGAATACAGTTTCCCTTGTAGAGCCTATTAATGTTCCATTTTGATAAATTTTATAGCCTATAACATCAGAACTTGTACTTGGTGACCAACTCAGTGTGGTAAAATAAGCACTGTTTTGGGCTACATTTACATTGGAAACAGCCTGCGGAGCAACTGCATCAGGAGTCTGTCCCCAAATTACATTGACCCATGACGGATTATCTATAAACGGATTTCTGTTTTTTTGAATATTGTAAACCTTATTATTTCTGTCGATTTCTCTTTGAGAAACAGGATCCTGCTGATGCCACTGCAAAAGCATCGCAACATAAGCCGGATCAAAAGACCTTTCTTCAGTTCCGTCTAAAGGATTGGTATCTGAGGCGGGATTTGTATTATTATTAAAATTAAAAGTCGATAGTTTTCCTTCATATCGTACCGCAAAATAAAGCAAACTTCTGGCTACATCACCTTTAAACTCATCAATAGGCTCATAAACACGTCCTGTATAATCAACTCCGGGAATTGCACAATTTCCTATCCTTGAAGAATTGGTAAATGTATAATATATTGTAGAACCTACTATTCCATAGGGATAATTGCTTCTTAACTGATTGATTCTCGCATCAGCAGGAATTACATAAAATAAATCCGAATACATGGGATAATTACTGTAAAAAGTGCTTTGCGGCATCATGTGTTCCCTATTCCATCCTAAACCTTCAGCACCAGAAGATCCTGTAATATTGGCTGTTGTATATTCATACGCATCGGGACCGGTAGGAATTTCAGAATAAATATCCAGTAAAATAGTTGTATTTGAGGTTGTGTGATCATAATAAATATCCAGATCAGTCTGGTTATAATAATTGGTAAGATCTCCGTAATGCCAGTTAATATTTTTTGACGAAATAATATCATGCAGTTTAGATTTCAGGGCATATCCGGAAAGCCCAGCCGTTCCATCATAATAACCGGAAGGTATTTGAGCAGAAACAACAGCAGATAAAAAAAGGATAGAAAATAAAGTTTTTCGCATATCAATAAAAATTGGACGGCTAAAATAGCTATTATATCTTTTAACTTTACAAAGTTACACATTAATATTATGTTAAAATAAAAACACACTTAATATTGATTTACAATCCCTTAAACAAAATAAATTAATATACAATATAAAATTCTTTATAATTTCGTCATTTTAAGTATCTTTGGAAAATAACTATATCTAATATGAATACAGAAACGATTAACAACATTAAAATGATAGCAGAAACAGCGAAAGAATTTGCTGAAAAAAATATCAGACCCAATATCATGGAATGGGACGAAAGCCAGACTTTCCCTAAAGAACTTTTCCATCAATTGGGTGATATGGGCTTCATGGGAATTGTTATTCCTGAAGAATATGGAGGTTCTGGTCTGGGTTATCATGAGTATGTTGCTATTCTTGATGAAATTTCTCAGGTAGACCCATCTATCGGTCTTTCTGTAGCTGCACACAACTCGCTTTGTACTAATCATATATATGAATTTGGTAATGAAGAGCAAAGAAATAAATGGCTCCCACAACTGGCGAGCGGAAAGGTAATCGGAGCATGGGGACTTACTGAGCACAATACAGGTTCAGATTCCGGAGGAATGTCTACAACTGCCGTTAAAGACGGTGACGAATGGGTAATCAACGGTGCCAAAAACTTTATCACTCATGCCATCTCAGGAGATATTGCTGTCGTAATGACCAGAACTGGAGAAAAAGGTGCTAAAAATAATTCTACCGCATTCGTTTTAGAAAAAGGAATGGCTGGTTTCACCTCAGGAAAAAAAGAAAACAAATTAGGAATGAGAGCTTCAGAAACCGCTGAGCTTATTTTTGATAATGTGCGTGTTCCTGATTCTCACAGATTGGGTGAAGTAGGCGAAGGCTTTAAACAGGCAATGAAAATTCTTGACGGCGGAAGAATATCGATCGCTGCGTTGAGTCTTGGTATTGCCAAAGGAGCTTATAAAGCGGCATTGAAATATGCTAAGGAAAGAAAACAGTTCGGAAAATCAATTGCAGATTTTCAGGCAATCAATTTCATGTTAGCTGATATGGCTACCGAAATTGATGCAGCTGAACTTTTGATCCAGAGAGCTTCTACCCTAAAGAATACCAAACAAAAAATGACCAAAGAAGGAGCAATGGCTAAATTGTACGCTTCAGAAGCTTGTGTAAGAATTTCTAATAATGCAGTACAGATCTTCGGAGGTTATGGTTATACAAAAGATTTCCCGGCAGAAAAGTATTACAGAGATTCTAAACTTTGTACGATTGGAGAAGGAACTTCAGAAATTCAGAGATTGGTTATCGGAAGAGATATTACAAAATAAATTCCAAAATTAGATTTATACAGAGACTCAGCCTTATGGTTGGGTCTTCTTTTTTAGCTTAAATAATTATAGATTTTATTTATCAAAAATTACTTTATGATAGACAAAAATATTTTATATTTGCACTCGTAAAATTAAATCAAAAACAAAAAATTATGTCTTTAGTTGGAAAAAAATTCCCAAATGTAACCATTGATGCAATGAGTGAAATGGGCGATGATTTGAAAATCAATGTCTTTGAAGAAGCGGCTTCAAATCATCAAAAAGTACTTTTATTCTGGTATCCGAAAGATTTCACTTTCGTTTGCCCAACGGAACTTCATGCTTTTCAGGAAGCTTTACCTGAGTTTGAAAAAAGGAATACAAAAGTGATTGGTGCTTCTTGTGATACTAACGAAGTTCATTTTGCATGGTTAAATGTATCAAAAGACAACGGAGGAATTGAAGGAGTTACTTACCCTTTATTGGCTGATACTCACAGACAATTGGCAAATATGTTGGGAATTGTAGATCAGGATTTTGAATACAATGAAGAAGGTGAAGAAGTTTTCACAGGTTCAAATGTTACTTACAGAGCAACTTATTTAATTGATGAAACAGGAAAAATCTTCCACGAATCAGTAAACGATATGCCTCTTGGAAGAAACGTAAAAGAATATTTAAGATTAATTGATGCTTATACTCACGTTCAGAAGCATGGTGAAGTTTGTCCTGCAAACTGGGAAGAAGGAAAAGAAGCAATGAAAGCTGACAGAACTTCTACTGCGGAGTATTTGGCTAAGAACTAATACAATGTGTTCATTTGAAGATGAGATAATTTGAAAATTTAATCACACGATTATCTAAAAATTATCTCATTTTCTATTGATTGACATTTTCAAATTAATCAATTTTCAAATTTTCAAATTAAATTTATGTATACAGAATTGGCAGAAGATACGTTGCAGAATATTGTAAACGACAACGAAAAAGTAGTCGTGCAATACGGTGCAACATGGTGCGGAAACTGCAGAATTATGAAGCCGAAATTTAAAAAACTGGCTTCTGAAAATGAAAGCATCCCTTTTTTATATGTAGACGCAGAAAAACTTCCTGAAAGCAGAAAACTAGCTAAAGTAGACAATTTACCCACCTTTGCCATCTTCAAAAACGGTGAACTGGTTAATCAGGTGCAGTCTAATCAGGCAGAAAGTCTTATTAATTTATTTAATGAATTAGCATAATGAAGTTACCTATCATAAGACAGTTTTATCAAAATCAGACTCCGGAAAATCTGGAAAAAACATTAGAAGTTTTGGAGAGCTTCTCTGAGTTCAGAGGTACGACAGAAGAAGATCTTAATGTAGCAGGTGAGCTTATCACCAATATTTGCGGGGCTTTGGAAGTTCACACCAATGTACAGAACGGAATGAGCGAAAAAGATGCGCTTAATTCTTTCGCACAGAAAGTTTTGGGTTCTATTGATAAATAACCTTTCATCTGAATGAAAATAAAATGCAGCTTCAATAAGCTGCATTTTTTATAATAACTCATTTTTCACGGTTTCAATAAACTTTTCTACTGCTTCATCAGAAGTATTCCACGAAGTGATGAGCCGAATAGCCGAATAGTTGACATCTATTTTCTTCCAGATATAGAATTCAAAATTTTCTGATAATTTATAGATAAGCTGATGATTCAGAATAGGAAAAATCTGATTGGTATAGGTTTCCGATAGAAACTCTACTCCATTGCTTCTCAGATAATTTTTAATTTTCATCGCTTGCTGATTGGCTTTTTGTGCTAAATCAAAATACAGATTTCCGGTCATCAGTTCCAAAAACTGAATTCCCAATATTCTGCCTTTGGCAAGCAAAGCTCCCTTTTGTTTAATATTAAAAGCAAAATCCTGCTGCAATTCTGCGGAATTAATAATAATAGCTTCACCAAATAAAGCTCCGTTTTTGGTTCCGCCCAGATAAAAAACATCGGTAAGTTCGGCAATATCTTTTAGTTCCAAATCACTATTTTCGGAAGCAATAGCCTGTCCGAGGCGCGCTCCGTCCATAAAAAGTAAAAGCTCTTTTTCCTTACAGAAAACAGAAAGCTCTTGAAGCTCTTTTTTAGAATAAATGGTTCCAAGTTCCGTAGAATTGGAAATATACACCAATTTAGGCATTACCTGATGCGGAATATTCCGGTGGGCTTCCAAAACCGGAATAATATCCGATGGAGAAAGCTTCCCGTCTGATTTTTCAACTCCTAAAATTTTATGTCCGGTTGCTTCAATCGCTCCGGTTTCATTATTCAGAATATGTCCTGTAGCAGCAGAAATTACACATTGGTAAGGTTTTAAAAGAGAAGAAATGACAATCAGATTTGCCTGAGTTCCGCCGGAAACAAAATAAATATCCGATGATGGACTGTTAATTTCAGTTCTTATTTTTTCTTTTGCTTTTTTTGAATATTCATCTTCACCATAACCCGGCTGCTGATCAAAATTATATCTCACCAAAGCTTCCAGAATTCTGGGATGACAGCCTTCGGAATAATCGTTTTTAAAGGAAAATTTCATACAGCAAAATTATAAAATCAAAGCTAATCAAGACCAGGTTTAAAAAATATTTTGTTAGATTTGTAATTATAAGTATCTAACATTTGAAAGCAACACTCACAGAAGAAAATTACCTGAAAGCTTTATTTCATGTCGTAGACGATGAGGGAAAAGTAACGATCAACGAACTGAGCAAATTTCTCAACGTAAAAATGCCGAGCGTCAACAATATGATGAAGAAGTTTGCTGAAAAAAAATGGGTTATTTACGAAACATACAAACCTCTGAAAGTGACAGAGAAAGGAAGACGCGAAGCTGCATTAGTCGTCAGAAAGCATCGTCTTACAGAAATGTTTCTCGTTAAAAAAATGAATTTTGGTTGGGAAAATGTACACGAAATTGCAGAGCAGCTGGAACATGTGCATTCTAAAGTTTTTTTTGATAAAATGGACGAAATTCTGGATTTTCCCAAGTTTGATCCACACGGAGAACCTATTCCCGACAAAGACGGAAATATCATTTCGCAGGATTTACAGAAATTAAGCAGCTGCAAAGTAGGGGAAACTGTCATATTTACTTCTGTTACTTTATCTGATGATGCTTTTCTTAATTATTTAACCGAAAGGAAAATTCTTCTTAACACAAAAATAAAAATTCTGAAAATTGAAGATTTTGATCAATCGGTAACCGTCGAAATTGCAGGAAAAACAGAGATTTTAAGCAAAAAGGCAACTGAAAAAATCCTAGTAAAACATTAATAAAAAAAGCGGATTAAAATCCGCTCTATAATATAAGTAATATTAATTAAAATATTTAGTAATTGCTTCGTCAGTTGGTTTCACTTTACTTGGAAAACTTTCAATCAGTTTTCCGTTTTCGTCAATTAAAAATTTGGTAAAATTCCACTGGATATCGGTATCTTTTACTCCGTTTAAGTTCTTATCAGAAAGATATTTGAAAATAGGAGCCGTATCATCTCCCTTTACAGAAACTTTGGAAGCGAGGGGAAACGTTACTCCATAATTTTTCTGACAGAATGCACCGATCTCAACATTGGATCCCGGTTCCTGTCCGCCAAAATTATTTGCGGGAAAACCTACCACAACCAATTTTTCTGCATAATCTTTAGAAATTTTTTCAAGATCTGCGTATTGCGGTGTGTAACCACATTCTGATGCTGTATTGACGATCAGAATTTTTTTTCCTTTAAAATCAGCAAAATTTATGGTTTTGCCTTCTTCCAATGCATCTACTTTATAATCATATATTGATTTTGACATAACTTGTTGGGTTTTTACTTTAGAAATATCCTTTTTTTTCTGCGCGCAGCTGTTAAAAAACATTGCAAATGAAACCATTACTATGAAAATCTTTTTCATTATAGAAATTTTTTACTTAATTAAAACTTAAAACTATTTACAGGGAAGACCTTATTGATTTCCACTTTGTTGAGAAGCATGACATAATCTCCGTCTTTTTTGGCACTCGAAGATTCTATCCGAAAAGGCATCATCAAATTTCCTACCTTTTTGTAATCGGAGTATGATAATGTTTCATCTTTTTTCACTTCCTTCAAAAGCATGTAAGATCTTGTATCAAAATAGTAGTAGTTTTTGTTCACATTTTTCGTCAGTTCCACTTTGTGACAATAGATCTCTCCTATTTTTTCTTTTCCTAAATATTTTGCTTCAAAACCTTTATTTTCCCAGTCGATAAAATCATTATCAAAGCTTTCAGCAGTATATTCTTTATATTCCTGAAGCTTATTGGTTGCATAATTCATCGCATATCCTTTTGTCCCGTCATAGCCTTCAATAGCCGTATCTTTTCCGCCTATGGTAATGACGGTTTTGGTTAAATTGGGTCTTTGCTGATAAATTTTGATAGGATATTCATCTTTAATGCCTAAAATTACTTTTCCCTGAAGGAAGACGGAGTTCAAAAGTTTCCAATTGGTCAAGCCTCCGGATAATTCTATATTCTTGTCTATAATTTCTTTAGCAGTCTGAGCAAACGACAGTTGCGAAAATATAAGGACAAATGCTACAAGCAATTTCTTCATTCAATCAATTTTTTCCAAATCAAATATAAGACTTTTTAATTTGAAAATTTAAAATTGAAACATTTTGAAAATTGATCCCGTAACATCTAATTTTCAAATTATCTAATTAATACATTTTCAAATTAATTTTCTGGCTTTTTCCAGATCTTCCGGCGTATCAATTCCTACTCCAACGAAATTAGTTTCAATCAGTTTAATTTTCATCCCATATTCCAAATAGCGGATGCATTCTATCTTTTCGGAAATTTCCAGAGGCTTCATTTCCAGTTTTGAAAACTGAAGCAAAGCATGCTTTCTGAAAGCGTAAACTCCGATATGCTTAAAATAATCAACATCATAAGAAATCTCTCTGTGAAAAGGAATGACAGAACGGCTAAAATATAATGCAAAACCGTTGTTATCGGTAATTACTTTTACATTATTCGGATTTTCTATTTCTTCTTTTTCGTAGAGTTTTATTTTTAATGACGCTAAAGAGATTTCCTGATTTTCATCCTGCTTAAAAACTTCAATCAGCTGTTTCAAGGGTTCCAATTTTAAAAACGGCTCGTCACCCTGAACATTGATCACTATATCACAGTCGATATTTTGTACTGCTTCAGCGATTCGGTCGCTTCCTGTTTCGTGCTGTCCGGTCATTACAGCTTTTCCGCCATTATTTTGAATTTCATTAAAGATAATTTCAGAATCTGTAGCTACAAAAACCTCATCAAAAAGTCCGGTTTCCACAACATTTTGATAGGTTGTTACAATCACTGTTTTTTCACCCAAAATCTGCATCAGTTTTCCGGGAAAACGGCTGGCTTCGTAGCGTGCAGGAATAACGGCTATGATTTTCATATTTTTCTTTCTTGAATTAAACCAGATTAGTTTTCACACTTGTGTCGCAGCCCGACTTGAGCGGAGCTCTTTTTGCCGAAACAAAGTGCAGGCAAAAAAGCGGGAGCGGAAGGCGGATAAAGCTGCCATAAAAAGCCGAAGACCAAATCTCCGGCAATTTACTATCATTTATTTAAAACTCAAATTCTCCTATCAGAATTTTGCTGTCTTTTTCCCGTTTATTTTCTTTCTGGCTTTGGAAAACGGCAATTTTTCTTTCCTGTCTTCCGTCAGAATAATGAAGATAAACTTCTGCCATAATTGTAGTTGGACCCGAAAGAATATTCTGTCTTTCGCCGAAAAAATTGGTTTTGATTTTATATTTTCCTTTAACCGCTTTTTTTAATAAAAACTGTTCCGGACCGAAACCTTGGGTAAAATCATTGCTCAGTCTTCCACCAATCGCTGTGGATTTATGCGAATATGAGCACTCTTCACCTTTGGGATCTGTTACCCAAAGATCAATATCGGTATTGTCTTTATTCCAATTGATCACCACACGAATATCTACAGGAAGATCAGCTTTCAGACGGTCATCAATTTTGCTTGCATCAACATTTTTATTCTGCTTTAAAATATTGTTGATTTCCATAATCAAAATTTCTTCAATACCATTGTCACGAGCCGAAATTTCATCTGTAAATTCCTGATAGAGCAAAGATTTATAAATATTTAAAGCTTCCTGCGGTTTTTTATTATCAATTAAAGCCAAAGCATAATCTCTGTGACTTTGAGCATCGAAAGGTCGCCACTCCAAAATCTTCTGTGTTATCCACAATTCTTTGTCATAATCACCTCTTTGTTTCAGCAAGTAAGAAATGGTTTTATACAATTCTTCGTTTTCCAAATCAAGTTCGGCGAGTGTACTCAATACTTTTAAAGCTAAAACTTTATCACCTTTTTTAAATAAAAGCTTAGAAACATCAAAATAATAGGTAACCTGTTTTTCATGTTTCGCTCTGTTTTCCAGATATTTTTGATAAATTACCTCTGCAGATTGCAAATTCTGGAAATCTTTCATGTATTCTGCCTTGCTTTCAACATCGACTAAAGTGATTTTTCCTTTAGGCTTAGTTTCAGATTCTAGTAATTTTGCAGAATTCGAAACATCTATAGCGTAATCAGCAACAGGAGATGCCTGAACTTCCCTTACTGCATTTAGCGGTGGCGGTGCATCAACAACAGATTGATTCGTAACTTTAGGATAAACTTTCTTTTCTTCAGGTTTAAATTCCGTATTCCACCATGTTTTTAATTCTCTGGTTTTGTCGAATGCTTTGGATAAAAGAGTTTTTCGTTGCTCTAAAACATTTCTTTTGTTCTGATTGACAATTTTCTGATAATCAGCTAATAATTCCTGAGGTGGAGTAATTTTGTATTTTACATAATCATTAATATCATCCAGGACAATCAAGCTTGTATTTTTACTTACCACACCAAACTGCTCACTGATATTTTTGATTTCGTTTCTGTTTTTTGTGGAATTTACTTCCAGTTCGTCAATTTTTCGCTGAGCCCAAAATTGAGCAATCTGCCAGTTTTCGGTTGACAAAGTATTTGTAAAATCTACCGGAACTTCAAATTTTTCTTTTCCTATATTGAAAACAGCAGTCAGCTTTCCCAAATTTCCCGAAGCGATTCCGAAAATATTGATGGGTTCATTCACCACGGAACCAATATTGGGAAAAACTTCTTTGATGCTTGGGTTTTCTTTAAAACCTAAAAATAGAACAGGCAATTTTTTAAATTGTTTTAAAGCATTTTGTGTATCGTTTTCGTTTAAATTAATAAAATTTCCACCTGATTGATTGGCTAATGTTTTCAGCAAATTAAAATCAGAAGTCGGTGTACTGGTAATGCTGCTTAAAGGTTTTTTAAATTTAACCGTTAAGTCTCCGAAATTAGAAATTCCATCAGAAAAAAGAAGTGACTCCTCTACTCCATCGATTTCCTTTAGAGCTCCAAAATCGGTTCCGCCGTCGTATTTCAGATTTAGAATTTTAGATTTTAAAGCAATCCAGTCTCCTTCCGAGATCATGAATTCTTCTGCTTTATCTAATGTATTGTTTAAAGTAATAAATGAAACTGAAACATTTTTATTGTCATTAAAATAAGCATTGAGAAAGTCTATTTCCTTATCACGGTTTCTTTTGGAACCACTAAAAGAATTATCCCAAATAATCGCAATTTTCTGAGACTTTGGTCTTTCTTTTACGGGAAAATCAGCATTTACATTGGCTGCAAAATAAGACTGATCTCCCAAAGCTTTTTGCATCAGAACATTGGAAGTCTGGTTGGTTTTAGGAAGATTGATCTTCAGACTTTCATGTGGTGTGAAGTTTTGTTTTGAAAGCTCAGCAACCCATTGGTTTCCTTGTTTTTGAAAAGAAAAACTTCCGTCCGGATTCTCAACAATTTTTGGGGTTGAATTTCCATCATTAATCCAGACTTTCAGATCAAATTTGGGAATATTTGTCGCATTGGCAAAACTCAAAAAATACTGATATTCTGAAGCTGAGTTTTTGAGTTCCTGATGATAGGTAATCTGAACGGTTCGGCTTCCTTTTTCAGGTAAAGGATAAATTCTTGTTCGGAAATTATTTCCCTGAACTTTCTCAATAATTCCTGGATCAATATTTCTTTTTTCTACACTTTCAAAAACTTCTTTTGCTCTTTCTTTAGGTACAGGAACTGCATTTCTAAGCTTTCCGTTGATATCTAAGGCATAACCGCTCACACTTACTCCATCCGGAAGCGGAAAAGTAAGTGTGCCTTCGAGAATTCTGTTTCCTGAATTGTAAAAAGTATACGTTGCCGTTGTTGTAGCAAGATTTCCCAAAATCTTAGTTTCAAATTTTGCGCTTTGAAGAATAACAGAATGTTTCTTCTCACCAGAAATTTCCAATAAAGGAATCTGTGCAAATGCCACACTAAAAACCAGCGATGCGATAAGAGTGGTAATTTTTTTCATAATTGTATTTTTGTTTTCTTTAAAAAATATTGTTAGTTTTTACTGATTGTCCGCTTTTAATGATAATGCAGTTCTTTGAATACCAAGCTCACAAAGTTTTGTATAATCGACTGCTTTTAAAGTTCATAAAGATGCTAAGCTTATAAAAGTTTACTCTATTTTAATTATGACAAATTACGGATATTCAGTTAGTTTTTACTCCAATGTTGATTTTTTCTCAAATCAAACAACTTTTTGTAAGTACTTCTCAAACCATAAGTTCCTGTTGCGCCGTAATCTTGTATAACTTTCAATTTATTGCCAGCATAAGTAATTTTTAATATTACTGTTTGATCATCTGTCCAATTGACTGCATAATTGTCTTTTAAATTCGGAAAATCTATGTATTGTAAAGTTCCGGTTAGACTTTCATATTGTTTCTCATCTATAACTGTATGAAATTTACCTTCAATATTTTCAGACCAGCTTTCCATGTTATTACTAAAATTGAAATGTTCTGCAATGAAATGTGCATTTCTGTTTTGATCAATTGATAATTGAAAAACCGGACAGGTTCCAAAACATCCCGAAGTTAAAAGCTCAATCTTCTGTATAGGAATATAGTTTTTATCATTTGAATTATACTCGACAAATTCTCCAAATTTATATTCTAAATTCTGAACAAAAGGCGTTTCTTCGAATTTTTTTTCCTCCCAACTTTTTATAATAGGTTTATAAATAGACAATAAGTTTTTACCATTTATTTTTTTTATTTTCGGAGTAAGATAATTTTGTAAACCAAGCGAAAAATTAATAAAACGGTACTTATTATTTCCAAAACTTAAAATTACAATAGGATCGTAGCTGCATGATTGATTTCCGGAGCTTATACAATGGTAAGCATCTCCTAAAACTAAAAGGTCAGTATATCCATTATTATCGAAATCTGTTTTATAGAAACTTTTATTTACGCCTTCTTTTTTTGCAATTTTTTGGTTTTCTAAAAAGATTAAGTCGTCTGTTTTAAAATCCTCTATCTTTTTTACTTCGTAATGATTAAAAGTTGAATCGGTTTTTCTAATAAAACTCTGAACTTCTTCCTGAGATTTTAAGTTATCTATTTCGGTCTTTTTTACAACGCTTTCTTTGTCATTACAATTAATAATAGACAAAAGAGAAAAATAAATGATTGTATTGAGAATTTTCATCACTTTTTAATAAGCAGCTTCAGCTGATTCATCTGCTGCTTTTACCACTATAAATGGAAAAACCGACTGAATTTGTTTGGTTACAATTCCGAAGTTGAACCCTTGAACCGTACCAATTCCACTGAAATTAACTGCAATTAATTGTCCGCACTGATTAAAAATAGGTGATCCGCTGGCTCCGTGTGTAGAAGTTACACTATATTGAATTTTTGTTCCATCAGATTCTTTACTGATTTGTCCGTTATATAACTGAACTTTCACACCAGCATTAGTCTTAGCCAAATCTTCGCCCAAAGGATACCCAATCATTACAGCTTTTTCGCCTGGTTTCAAAGATGTATCATCAATAATAGCATTATTTAAACTGATAACATTTACAACTGTATTTGGTGTTTCTTTTGAGATAAGCTGCAAAACACCAAGATCAATATCAGATTCTTCTGAAATTTTTTCAACGCTGCAAGGAAGCCATTCTTCAGAAGAATTGTGAAGCGCAATAGAAATATCAATTGTCTTCATGTATACCTGGATATCGTCTTCCGATACATATTCTTTATGTGGAATAGAAGCTGCAATATCAACAGCTTCGGCAGCCGAATCTACTGTTGATTCATTTGAACTGACGAATTCTTCGCCATTTCCTTCTTCATTTTCAATTTCGCTATACTCGCCTTCTTCATTAAATTCGGATGAAGCATTTCCCCAGTTAGAAGCAATAAAAGTTTCGTAACCATCTGAAGAAATATCTTTTGTAAGAAGTGAGGCTATTTTTCTGCGAATATTTGAAGCTTCTCTTTCAATGTTCTCTGTATTTTCAGAAGAGAGCCAAGGCTGTAAAACGTGACTATTGGAAATCATATTCCCTTTTCTGTCTACAAAAAATGCAGTTCCTGTAAGCGTCTGCTCTGAAGCTTCAGGAATATTGAGCTGAATTTCTTTTCCTTTAATTTTTGCAACAAAAGCATATCTGTGTTTCACCATTACAACAGCATCTTTGTATGCATCGTAAATTTTGGTCTCGGTATCTAAACATGTATTTTCAACAATAGGCTCAACTTGATGATCTTTGTAATATTTATATCCGAAATAAGAAGCGCCTCCTAAAAGAATAATTCCTCCTAAGCTAAAAAATGCAATTTTATATGGATTTTTTTTCTTTTGTCCTTTTGCAACCAAAGTTGCTCCTGACTTTTCTAAAGGTTGCTCCTGCATTTCATTTGAGTGATTTTCAGAAACTGTATTTTCTGTTTCTGAATTTTGCAGTGCTGAAAAATCATCAGAATGCAAATTATTTTTTTGATGTGGTAAATCCTGATTTAGCTTCTGGCTGAAATCTTTTTTTTCATGTTCCATTTATGTTTTTGTATTAAAATTAATTGGTTTTTTTATAATAAAAAGTTGATTCTTAAGATAAGAATCAACTTTTGTGTAAAATTAAAAAAAATTTATATTATTTTAAATTATTTAATGCATCTTCCAATTTCGGCATCATTACTTCAATTTCATCAGTTGCCAAACCTCCAACAGAAGCTCTGAACCATGGTTCTGTTTTTTCTTCACCAAAAGCAGAAAAAGGAACTAAAGCTACTCCCGCTTCATTGATTAAATAAAATACAAGATCTGATGAAGTCTCAATTTTGTTTCCGTCAGGTTTTACTTTTCCGATGTAATCAAGTTTTATCGTAAGGTACATTGCACCCATCGGCTCAATACTTTCTACTGATAAACCTTTTGTTTTCAGATTCTGAATTCCGTTGTGAAGAACTTTCAAGCTTGCTTCCAGTTTATTTTTAAAATCAGTAATAAAAGCATTTACATTTTCAGGATTCTGAAAATATTTTGCTGTTGCTTCCTGCTCCGGCTTTGGTGCCCAAGCTCCAACGTGAGTCAGCAAAGCTTTCATCTTATCAACAACATGGGAAGGACCAAATCCCCATCCTACACGAACTCCGGTGGCTGCCAAACATTTTGAAATACCATCAATATAGATAGTATATTCTTTCATTTCAGGGAAAAGTGAAACAGGATCTACATGCTTTTCACCAAAAGTAAGATTAGAATAAATCTGATCATACATTAAATATAGAGGCTTCTCATCTGCTCCTCTTTTGCTGTTTTCCTCCAGAATCATTTCGCAGATTTCTCTGAGCTGAGTTTCTGTAAACATCGTTCCTGTAGGATTTAATGGCGAACAGAGAGCCAATAAAACTGCTCCGTTTAAGTGTGGTTTCAACTCTTCGGCAGTAGGTAAAAAATTGTTTTCCTGGGTAGTTTTTACCTCAACCATATTGGCAGAAGTAAGGTATGCATAATGGTTATTGTTCCAAGAAGGTGTAGGATAAATTACTTTATCTCCTTCATCTACGATAGTTTTATAAACGGCATAAATCAATGGTCTTGAACCAGCTGTAATTAAAATATCGTTCGGGGAATA
Organism: Chryseobacterium echinoideorum; assembly: GCF_007474535.1. Classification (GTDB taxonomy): domain Bacteria; phylum Bacteroidota; class Bacteroidia; order Flavobacteriales; family Weeksellaceae; genus Chryseobacterium; species Chryseobacterium echinoideorum. Next base: position 21,788 of record NZ_VKNW01000003.1, read on the forward strand.
GTCTAAATTCCATCTTGTTTTAAGATCTTTGGAAACTTCTGTACGTAAAGATAAAAGTCCGTTTGCCGGCGGATAATTGGTTAAATTATTCTGATAGGCTTTCTGAATTTCCTCTTTCAACTCTACAGGAATCGGATAAATATTGGAGTTCAGATCTCCAATGGTAAGATTGGCAATTTGCGCTCCTTTCGCTTTCAGATCATTTACTTCATTACCAATTTTTACAATTTCAGAACCAATAAGGTTCGCCGCTAATTTTGAAACTTTCACTTTTTTATTATTAGAAATTAGAGTTTAGAAATTAGAAATTAGATGTAAAGCATTCTGAAAAGCGCAATAAAATCTAATTTCTAAATTCTTTTATTAATTCAACTGAAGATCTTTTCTTACTTCTTCTATTTTTTGTTCTAAAGATTTTAGAGTTGACTTAAAATCTTCTTTTGAGTTTAAATTTTCTTTCACAGAAACATAAAATTTGATTTTAGGCTCTGTTCCTGAAGGTCTTACACAAACTTTTGTTCCGTCTTGTGTGTAATAGATTAATACATTTGATTTTGGAATATCATCCATGACGTGCTTTTCATTTTCAGAAACTACAAAATTAGTCTGCTCCTTAAAGTCTTTTACTTCTTCAACCAATGAGCCAGCCAATGATTTTGGAGGATTTTCACGGAAATTCTTCATCATATTCTGAATTTCTTCTGCTCCGTCTCTTCCCTTTTTAACGATATTGATCAAACCTTCGTAATACATCCCGGTTTCCTGATAAATTTCGATCAGGTATTCGTACATCGTTTTCCCGTTCTCTTTGCACCAGGCTGCAATTTCGCAAGCTAAAACGATACTTCCGCAAGAATCCTTATCACGAACAAAATCTCCGGTCATAAAACCGAAACTCTCTTCACCCCCACAAACAAATTTTTCCTGACCTTCAAAATCGCGGATCATTTTTCCGATCCATTTGAAGCCCGTTAATCCCACTTTGCAGTCAACACCAAATTTTTCTGCAATATCAAAGAAAATATCAGAAGTTACAATCGTAGAACCAATGAATTCTTTTCCGGTAATTTTGCCCTGCTTTTTCCATTGATCTAAAATATAATACGTTAAAATTGTATTACACTGATTCCCATTTAACAACTGAATTTCACCTTCCAGATTTCTTACAGCTATTCCCAATCTGTCTCCATCGGGATCTGTTCCGATAACGATATCTGCATTGGTAATTTTAGCTAAATCCATTGCCATTTCCAAAGCTGCAGGTTCTTCCGGATTGGGAGAATCTACTGTTGGGAAATTTCCACTCGGAATCATTTGCTCTTTTACCAAATCAATTTTTTTGAAACCTGCTTTTTCCAAAGCTTTCGGTACCGTTGTATAGGTTGTTCCGTGAATGGAAGTAAAAACGATATTCAAATTTCCTTTTCCAACATTCTGGTAGGTAGAATTTTCGATACAGGCATCAATATAAACATCATCCTGCTCCTCTCCGATCCATTCGATTAAATCATCATTTCCGTCAAACTTAATGTCTTCAAATTTTACAGAATACACTTCATTGATAATTGCCTCATCATGTGGCGGAACAATCTGCGCTCCGTCATTCCAGTATACTTTATAACCGTTGTATTCCGGCGGATTGTGAGATGCCGTTAACACAATTCCTCCATGACATTTTCTGTCACGAACGGTAAAAGACAATTCAGGAGTCGGTCTGTGGTTTTTGAAAAGCAAAACCTTAATTCCGTTTGCTGTTAAAACATCTGCAACCAATTTTCCGAATTCTTTTGAGTTGTTTCTTACATCATAAGCAATCGCAACTTTTATTTGGTCATCAGGAAACTGCTGTAGCATATAATTGGCAAGTCCCTGAGTTGCCTGTCCTAGCGTGTATTTATTTAATCGGTTGGTTCCTACACCCATAATTCCACGCATTCCTCCCGTTCCAAATTCTAATTCTCTGTAAAAAGAATCTTCAAGATCAGGTGAATTGCCATCAATTAATAGCTGTACCGCATCTTTTGTTTCTTTATCGAATGTATCTGCAAGCCAAAGCTGGGCTTTTTCTAATGTTGTCATATTTGTATTTGTAGTTTTTTATAGTGTGTTTAATTCTAGTGTTAAATTTGGCATTTTTTTCTTTAAAGAGTTTATTTTCAATTGTAAATGATTTAATACAAAAATAAAATTTCCAAAAAAGTTTAATTGCTCATTTCAAAATTTATACTACTGAAGTTTCTTATTCTCAACTTTGGCTGTTTTTTCCACTTTAAAAGCTCTGATCGGATCATTATAATACACAAATTTTGCTGTATTTTTCACGTTTCCTTTTAGGGAGTCTTTTACATTCACTTCGGCATAATTTCCATTTTGGGAATCCAAATTCAGATTAACGATCTTCCAATACGGTGCTATCAGACTTGCCGTGTCAGAAATCTTAATTACCGCATTTTCAGTTTTACCCAAAAAATTAGCACGGCTTCTGTTTTTCATATCAACTTCAGCTCTTCTGGTGTTGATTGACCCCATAAAAGTAGCATAATTTTTTAAATTTAATCTAAAATTATCCGTCTTAATTTCACTGGAAATATTCATTTCCACAGAATCTGAAATCGAAACTTTCTCCAAGTTATATTTTGAATAGATCGTTACATTGTAAAAATCTACTTTTTGGGTTTCTCTACTTTCTTTAATGGATAATGTTTTATCTTTTACATCAATATCCAGATTATCTGCAATGTTGGGATATGTTTCTATTTCAACGAAATTTTTTGGTCCTTTTGCATAAAATACGCGGAATTTGCCCTCTAAATCTAGATTAACAAATTCTTCAACATCCATTTCTTTTTTATCTAAATTTCCTTTCGGAGAAATTTTTCCGCAGGAAATAATAGTTAAAACTAAAAATAAGAATATAAGCTTTTTCATTTAATAAAGTCTTTACCAATTATTTTCTTGATTTGGCTGTAAATATCAGGATTATTTATTTCGTGCCAATTAAATTTCAAATATTTTGTTCTATCGAAACTATTATTTTTTCTTGAATAAATCCAAATAAAATCTTTATCACAAATCACAATTTTCTGCGCTTCTAACCTTAAAGCATATGAATGAGCTTGTTGAAAAGTTTCCTCTAAGTCTCTATTGTTTTTAATGATAAATTTTGTTTCTAGAAGCATTTTAGCTTGTTCATAGCCTTTTCTTGTTTCCGCAAAAAAAACGTAATCGGGATAATTTCGTTCCCCTCTTCCCATCCTCACAGAAAGTTGGCGAATCCAATCATTCTCAAAATAATTTAGCTTGTGTAAAAATGGTTCTACGATTTTAATTTCTACATCCCTCTCATTTCTACAGTCAAGATTAACTTTAAAATCAATAGTTGAAATCTTTGGCAATCTCAACGTATTTTCGCCTTTTTCTTCTAATAAGTATAAAATCCTTTTATAATCTTCATTACTAATTTGTGTTCCGTTTACACCTTGAAGATTTTTTTTAACGATTGCAATATTTTTTAAATGTTCATCAGTTTTAATTTGAGAAATATGAATTGGTTGAATTTTATGTATATTACCTAAAGTTATACTTCCATAATAATGGAAAAAAGGATCTCTAATTCCGTCATTCACAGCTCTACAAATAAATTCGATATTACTTTGGGGTGAAAGACAATACATTACAATTATATCTCCTCTCTTTGTATCTTCGTTTCCTTGCCAAAAATAAGTTGTTTTTGAAGTAGCTTTTAATAAGTAAGAATAATCATCTTTTGCAGCCCCACAAAGCCAAATGTTAGTAGGTTCAGGTAAATCTTTTATTTCTTCAAATCCTATATATTTTGGCGCAAAATCATAAAGAAATGCACAAAATTCAAATTTAGTTAAATTATTGATTGTTCTAAATTCAAGAAAAATATCACATAGTTCTATATAATAATTCAGTCTTTCTTTTTTAAATTTCTTTAGAGGAACTTTTGGAATGTTTATGTTGAAAGTATCACATATTTTTTGAAGTTTTGTAAATTCTAATTTAAAAAAATATGGAAAAAAATAATCAGGGATGGCATCAAATAAGTATAAAGAATACGGTTCAATTATATCTAAAAGAAAATCAAACTCTTCCTTTTCAAAATATGAAAACTCCCCTTTTTCATCTTTTAAAATTAATCCATTTTCTATAAAATAATTAAATAATTTTTTTCCTCTTTCACCTACATTTTTAGATTCATCAAATTCTAGATCACAATATAAAAATATATTTAAAATATTATTATAATCTTCTAAATCTTTATTCTTTTCATCAATGAATTTTGATAAAATCTCATAATATTCTTTATACTTAAAGAAGTTTATGATCTCTTGTCCGTCTTTACTTTCCTTATAGTTATTCCAAATGAATTTATTAAGCTCCATTCAAATTTTAATGATTTTATATCACTTCATCAATATTATAATTCTTATGCTCTCTATTGGTTCTGATGATCATTTCACCCAAAAAGCCTGCAATGAAGAGTAAAGTTCCCATCAACATCATCGTTAATGCAATAAAAAACCACGGATTATTGGTAATCAAATGACCGTAAATTCCTCTCGCTACATCAATTAATTTTGAAATTCCCAGCCAAAATGCTGAAAGAAAACCAACGATAAACATTAAAGTTCCTACCGCACCGAAAAAATGCATGGGTCTGCCTCCAAAACGGCTCACAAACCAAAGCGTTACCAGATCCAAAAAGCCTCTGATAAACCTCTCGGTTCCGAATTTTGATGTTCCGTAAGGTCTTGCCTGATGCGGCACTTCTTTTTCGGTAATTCTCCTGAAACCCGCATTTGCAGCCAAAACAGGAATGTAACGATGCATATCACCGTACACATCAATAGATTTTACCACCTGTTTTTTGTAGGCTTTTAAACCACAATTAAAATCATGAAGATATACTCCGGAAACTTTTCTCGCTGCTGCATTGAAAAGTTTTGAAGGAATATTTTTTGTCATCACATTATCAAAACGCTTCTTTTTCCAGCCGGAAACAATGTCGTAATTATCTTCAATGACCATTCTGTACAATTCTGGAATTTCTTCCGGAAAATCCTGAAGATCAGCATCCATCGTGATGATAACATCGCCGTTTGTTCTTGCAAAAGCAGCATGTAAAGCCTGAGATTTCCCGTAATTTCTGGAAAATTTTATCCCGTGAATCTGCGGATGCTGAATTTTTAAATTCTCAATAATGCTCCAGGAAAGGTCTGTACTTCCGTCATCTACAAACCAGACTTCGTAAGATAACTGATTGGTTTTGCAGGTATTATCAATTCTTGAAAACAATTCTTCAAGAGATGCTTCTTCGTTGAGCAACGGAATAACGATAGATAAATTCATTTAATTTTTATAACAATTTATTCTTGATTGGTTTCTTCAGAGTATACTTTTTTTGTTCTGAAAAAAGCTCCGAAAAACAACGACAAAACTACGTAAAATATAAGAATTGCCGCAAAATATCCTGAAAAATGACTTGCGGTAAGCATATCTTTTCCTTTGATGATTTCCGGGCTGAATCTTTGAAGACTTTCTTTATATTTCTCTTCAAGCTCATCAATATCTTTTTGATGTTTCAGAATTTTTTTTGCTGAATAATATTCTTTATCCAGTTCTGATTTTTGTCTTGTAACATACTGATAATTAAGCAGCTTTTTCGCATCAGTATCAACATAATTAAGAAATAAAAAAATACTTATAACGGATAAAAAACCACCTACAAACATGGGAACAAAAGCTCTTTTGAAAGCTTCTCTGAAACCCATTTTATGCTTATTCCAGTGAGATTTTACTGACCAGAATGCAGCTAAAGCATAAAAGACAGGAAGTATAAAAGCATTGGTTTTCAATGAAATATCAAAATAATTTACTCCTGAAAAGAAAAAATAGACTACAAAAAAGATCAACATCGTAGCTGCAAAAAGCAAAATTCCTAAGGTTACCGGACTTTTCGTCATAATTTCAGTTTTTAGAAAAAATCTTAAAAAATATTGCTCTAAATTTCAGCCTTTTAGCTGTCTTAATGGCGTTTTTAGAAGATTTTTCTTTAATAATATTTTTAAGTTTATAATTAATTCCTATCTTTGCAACGGCAAGTCCTAAACAACCAGCTCCTGAGAATCCTCCAGGGTGGGAACGCAGCAAAGGTAATCGGTTGTAGCGGTGTGATTTAGGTAGCTTGCCATTTTTTATTGGTGTTAACTGAAGAGAAGTAATTTGAAAATTATCTTTTTTTGTTTCTGAATGCTTCAACATTTTTATCAAAATTTCCAAATTATCTTTCAACATTTATTAAAATTCAAATGTTTCTCCCAATTTTGGTAAAACCAGTTCAACATTTTTATCTGCAAAATGCTTCATTGCATTTTCATGATTAATTTTGATCGGAGGAAATGTATCAAAATGACATCCGATTACTTTGGGAGTCTTCAGTAATTCGGCTGCTGCAAAAGCTGCTTTTCTTGCACACATCGTGTAATGACCGCCGATCGGAAGGATAGATAAGTCTAAATTCCCATACAGCTGAGGAAAGAGCTGCATATCTGCCATTACTCCCGTATCTCCAGCAAGATATACGTTTTTACCTTCAGGAAGTCTGAAAATATATCCTACAGGAACACCGCCATAAGTTCCGTCCGGAAATGAGCTTGTATGATGCGCAGGAACCATAGAAATTTTCAGATCATCTATTTTTGCTGATCCGCCAAGATTCACATCATCTTTATTTTTTGCATGATCGAAATATGCACAAATTTCCGGCTGACCGATAATGGTAGCCTCCGGATAATACTCCAGCACTTGCCCAACATCTGCAATATGATCTCCATGAGCATGAGTAAGCAGAATATAATCAATTTTCTGAGCAGCAATATCAAATCCTGACTGCTCCTTTTGATAGTTGTAAAAAGGATCACAAAGAATTGTTTTGTCTTTATAAGTAAACAAAAAACAGTTTTGTCCTAAGAATTGTATTTTCATTTTAGTCTTAATTTATTTTTTATTTTTCCACACCAATATTTCAAAGATCAGTGTAAATTATTATGATGTCTGTAAAACCGTTTTTTTTATAATCTATTTTAAAGGAAATTTATCTTCTATTAATCTTAGATTTATCCCATGTTCAAGATATGCTTTGCAGCCATCTAAAACGGTTGTGAAGCCTCCTGTGTTATCATTAATTAGCTCTAAAAGCTCATCTCCAGTCTGAGAATAGCCATAGCTTTTAATGATAACTAAAGTCCCTTTTTCCATTTCTTTGAATTCATAATCTATTTTATTGAAAAATAATTCCCATTCTGTTTTTATAAGTTGGTTTGGTATGATTTGATGAACTTTTACTTGAGTTTTTGCATTGTACATATCCCATTCCCAAAGAATAGTTTTGCCCTCCTCTAGTTTTCCGCTAGATTTTGTAAACCAAAAATTAGTAGTGATTTTTGGGTCAATAAATGCTTCGAAAACTATGTTGATTGGTTTTCTGATTAACATTTGAGCCTTTACAAAAACTTTAGATTCCATAATAGAAAATTTAATTAAAATAATTTAATCCAACAGCCGTTAAAACCGCCATCATTAAGGTCATAATGCCGACCTGTTTAAGAAACGGATCAAGCTCTCTCGGTTCTTTTACTGCCATAATCTGACGACGGATCTTCATTAGAGGCAGGAATAATATCATTACAATAAACACTTTATAATTACCGGATTCTATAAAGCCATTGATTCCCAAAAAAATAAGAATCAGAATCAATGGAAGCTGAAGCAACACAATTTCGTAAATCATTGCACTTCTGAATCCTATTCGTAAAGCAAGGCTGTTTTTCCCGGAAAGTCTGTCGCTTTCTATATCACGCATATTATTTAGGTTTAAAACTGCCATACTCATCATTCCGATTGCCGTTGCCGGTAGTAAAATATCCCAAGAAAAAGTTTTTGTAAACAGAAAATAACTTCCGCCCACGGAAACCAATCCAAAAAATATAAAAACAAACAAATCTCCCAATCCCATATAACCATAAGGTTTTTTGCCTACAGTATAACCAATTGCTGCTAAAATGCTTGCTAATCCCAATCCGATGAAAATATAAAATTCATTGATATAATCCGGAATAAATGCAGTATATAAAAGTGCAACGGTTGCCACAAAAGATAAAACCGAAAAAATAATCACTGCATTTTTCATCTGTTTTGCCGTAATTTTACCGGATGCTACTGCTCTTGCTTCAGCTTCTCCAATTCTGTTTTTATCAGTTCCTTTGATACCGTCACCGTAGTCATTGGCATAATTTGACAGAATCTGATACAGTAATGTGACCAGAATAGCCAGCGCAAAAATCTTCCAGTCCCATGTTCCGCCCTGTTCCCAAAGTCTCCATTTTGCGATGAAAGATCCCATAATGATTCCGCTTAAAGAAAGTGGTAAAGTTCTCAGCCTTGCGGCTTTTATCCAGTCTGACATAAATATTTTTTAACTTTTTTTGGAAGTTTCTATTTTATAAATAATATTATTAAAAAGCTTTTTAACTTCAGAAAAATTCAGAACTGAAATCCCGAATTTTCCGGCAGAAGTATAAAATGTTATACTTCCCAGATTGCTTTTCTTTTGCCAAAAATACTGAGAAATTTTCACAGTCTGAATCTTGTCTATTTCAAAAGTTCTGTAATGAACATCCCAGAAACCGGAACGGAGTCTGATAAAGTTCTCATTATAAAACAATCTGAGATTCAGATAAGAAAAAATAATAATGATTTCAATAATGATAAAAATCATTATGGCAGCTTCCCAGTAATTAATTACTATGCTTTTATCAATAAAAAATACTATTAAAAAAGGAAATACAATCCAAATTAAATGATTAACAATCAGCATCCTGTAATTAGGTTTAAGAACATTATTAAACTTAGGTATATCACCCCATATTGAGCAGATCAAATGTTCTTTTTCTTTTTGGCTAATTCCCAGAACCGAAGAAACATTTTTTTCATTTTCACTTTTGCCTATCTGCAGAAATTTCACCAGAGAAACATTCATTTTTTTCTGCACCCAATTCTGAATTTCGGTCACCACCTGAACTTTTGATTTGGTTACAATAGCATTTTTTGTACTGAATAAGCCATATTCAAAAGAAAAGTTTCTGTAATTTTCTTCTACTTTGAAATTAAAATAACGGATGATTGCCCGTACAGAATTCACTATGACACCAAGAATTAAAACCAATAGGATTATTCCCAGCAAAATCGGAAATGAGTAGCTCAGTACATTTTTCTCAATTTCATCATAGTCAATATGAGCATCCAATTCAGCTTTTTTGAGAAGATCATTGAGCTGCGTAATACCATAAATCACCAAACTAATCAATGCGAAAAAACTTTGTACATAATTAGCAGTCAATCCATACTTTAAGATACTTAGATTGGATATACTGAGCTGCTTTTTGGTGGAAATTTCTGCTGTATCATCTGGAGCAATATGCCCATTTTCTATTTCAATATTTTTCTCTTCAAGCAGATATTTTTTCAAATCATAAGCGTTCTGTCTGGATAAAGCAGAAATAGAAACTTCTTTTTCGGAACTTCCTGGGCTGTCTACTTCCAGTTTAAAAATATTAAACAGTCTATGAACAAACGACTGAGAAATATTAACCTCCTGAATATTCCTGATCTTTATTTTGGTAGAAGATTTATTGATGATTCCTTTATGAATAATAAATTCCTCATTTTTAGCATCAATATAATATCTGAAATTGTAATATTGTAAAACAGCAGATGTGCTGAGAATAAAAAATACGGCAGAAACGATTAAAAAAATAATCCAAAGGTCAAATTTTTTATCTCTGAAAAAAAACAAGAAGATAAAAATCCACGAATTTTTAATCACTTCGCCCGTGCTGTAGAGAAATAACAAAGCAATCCCGATTTTTGACTGCCTTTGAGGAGTAAAAAAAGAATTATATTTCTCCTCCATCTTCATTATTTTCGGATGAAATGGTATTCATAATCATATGATTGATTTCTTCAGCTTTTTCTTGCGGCAAACCATGAATAGAAATATCACCTCCATTTACGCCTGCTGTATAAACAGAAACTGATTTTAAATTTAAAATTTTTGAAAACCATCCCTGCTCCACTTTTATATGCTGAATTCTTGTAAAAGGAATGATTATAATACTTCTTTTGAGCCAACCGTACTGATAAACCAGATCATGTTGACGAACTGCATATTTCCTGAATTTAAAACCGATAACTGAACTCAAAAAAATATATATAATTAAAATAAGAATAACTAATGCTAAAGCAATAATTGGGGTAATTGAAAAATTTTCACCAAAAAAATAGTAAGAAATAAAAAATGCAGAGACAATAAATCCCGAGAATAAAGCATTATTAAACAAAATAATGTTGAGATATTTTGGTGAAACAGAAACCATCTCCAGATTCTCAAAATCAGGAATTTCTATATCAAAAACCTGCGGGTTCTGAAATTTTTGCTGCATATTTCAGTGATTTTTCTATTTTAATTGATTATATAAATTTTATAATATTCTGCAAGATTGTATAAACCAGCTCGCTTGACTTCATTAACAAAATAATAGGTAATGACTTAGTATTCATTACCTATTACTCCTGATTTATATTTACGAGATCCACTGATCTTTTCCGAAGTTCGGTTTTCTTTTTTCAAGAAAAGCATTTCTGCCCTCTTTGGCTTCTTCGGTCATATAGGCTAAACGAGTTGCTTCGCCTGCAAAAACCTGCTGTCCTACCATTCCGTCGTCCGTAAGATTCATGGCAAACTTCAGCATTCTGATAGAAGTCGGAGATTTTCCTAAAATTTCCTGCGCCCATTCATACGCTGTATCTTCCAGCTCATCATGAGGAATTACGGCATTTACCATTCCCATTTCAAAAGCTTCCTGCGCAGAATAATTTCTTCCTAAAAAGAAAATTTCACGGGCTTTTTTCTGTCCCACCATTTTTGCAAGATAAGCAGAACCGTAACCGCCGTCAAAGCTTGTTACATCAGCATCGGTCTGTTTAAAAATTGCGTGTTCTTTACTGGCAAGAGTTAAGTCGCAAACTACGTGAAGAGAATGACCGCCTCCAACAGCCCAACCCGGAACTACCGCAATCACTGCTTTTGGCATAAAACGGATGAGACGCTGCACTTCCAGAATATTCAGTCGGTGTCTTCCGTCTTCTCCTACGTAACCTTGGTGTCCTCTGGCTTTCTGATCGCCTCCGCTGCAAAAAGCCCAGCCACCGTCTTTTGGACTTGGTCCTTCTCCTGAAAGCAAAACAACGCCTATTGAAGAATCTTCTGAAGCATCATAAAACGCATCATATAATTCTGAAGTAGTTTTGGGTCTGAATGCATTTCGCACTTCTGGTCTGTTAAATGCAATTCTTGCAACACCATTGCATTTTTTATAAGTAATATCCTCGTATTCCTTTACGGTTTTCCACTCGATCATTTTGTTAAAATTTTTCCTCAAAGATAAGGAATTGATGAGAGATTTCGGTAGGTATGAAAGAGCAAACTTTACGAAGAAAGATTATTTCTTTTCAGCAAAATTTCTTCAATATTTTTTAAAGTGAAATTTTTAGCTTTCAGTAAAATTAAAAAGTGATATAGTAAATCTGCCGCTTCATTCTTAAACAGTTCCTCATGGCTGTCTTTTGCCTCAATCACAACCTCTACGGCTTCCTCTCCCACTTTCTGAGCTATTTTATTAATTCCTTTCTGAAAAAGTGAATACGTGTAAGAGCCTTCTATTTTTTCGTCAATTCTCTGGTTAATCTTCTCTTCAAGTTCATACAGAAAACCTTTGGAATCTTTTTCTCCGAAACAACTGAAACTTTCGGTGTGGCAAACGACATTGACGGGAATTGCTTGAACTAAAATCGTATCCTGATCGCAGTCTATGGCAATATTTTTAACCTTTAAAAAATTTCCGGACTTTTCACCTTTTGTCCAGAGTCGCTTCTTGGAACGGCTGAAAAAAGTTACAACTCCTTCTTTTTTGGTTTTTTCAAAAGCTTCTTCATTCATATACCCCAACATTAAAACCTGTAATGTTCTGTCGTCCTGGATAATCACCGGAACCAAGCCTTCACTTTTATTAAAATCAATATTCATCGTACTGCCAATTTTTTAAATTTTAAATTATTTTTCAGATCCTGAATCTGTACTTCTCCAAAATGGAAAATACTTGCCGCCAAAGCTCCTGTTGCTTTTGTCTGATTAAAAACTTCCTCAAAATCTTCTTTTTTTCCTGCACCTCCGGAAGCGATCACGGGAATATTTACACTTTCGGAAATTAACTTCGTTATTCGGAGATCAAAACCGTTTTTTGTACCATCGCCATCCATCGAAGTCAAAAGAATTTCTCCCGCTCCCAGTTCTTCTGCTTTCTTTGCCCAGTCCAATGTTTTCAGATCCGTTATTTCTCTTCCTCCTTTTATATGAACCCAGTCTGATCCATTGACAAATTTAGTATCTATCGCAACCACAGTACATTGACTTCCAAATTCTTTTGATAAATCCGAAATTAATGCCGGATTTTTAACCGCCGAAGAATTAATGCTGATCTTATCTGCTCCTGCTTCCAGGAGTTTCCTTACATCTTCCAAGATTGAAATTCCGCCGCCGACTGTGAACGGAATACTCAGTTCCGCCGCAACTTTCTGTACAAGCTCCGCAAATGTTTTACGCTCTTCGATGGTTGCTGTAATATCCAGGAGAACCAATTCGTCTGCGCCTTCTTTTTCATATCTTTTGGCAAGTTCTACAGGATCACCTGCATTTCTTAATCCTTCAAAATTAATTCCTTTTACCGTGGTTCCGTCTTTGATATCCAGACACGGAATAATTCTTTTTTTAAGCATTTTCAATAAAATTTTGGAGTTGCTGCAAACTTATTCTTCCTTCATAAATTGCCTTTCCGATAATTGTTCCGGAACAGCCGATGTTTTTCATCTGTTCTACATCTTCAATACACGAAATGCCGCCGCTTGCAATCAGCTGAACTGCTGTTTTTTCTATAATTTCTCTGTACAGTTCATCCGATGCGCCCTGAAGCATTCCGTCTTTTGAAATATCCGTACAGATCACATTTTTAATTCCTTTATTTTTATATTTGAGAATAAAATCAATCACATCAAGTTGGCTTTCTTGCAGCCAGCCTGAAGTTTTTATCTTTCGATTTTCGCAATCGGCTCCTAAAATAATTTTATCCGAACCATATTTTTCAATCAGATCAAAACAGAAATAGGGATTCTGAACAGCAATACTTCCGATGGTAATCTGTTTTGCTCCCGAATTGAAAGCAATTTCAATATCCTCCAAAGTCTTCAGACCACCTCCAAAATCAATTTCCAGAGAAGTTTCTTTTGTGATGATTTCCAAAACCTTCTGATTAACAATATGTTTAGATTTTGCACCGTCAAGATCCACCAGATGAAGATATCGGATACCGAAACTTTCAAATTTTTTGGCGACTTCAAGTGGATTTTCATTGTATATTTTTTTGGTATTGTAATCTCCTTTCGACAACCGAACACATTTTCCGTCGATGATGTCTATAGCAGGAATAATTTTCATATTCAGTTTTTATTGTTTTAAAAAATTTTCCAGTAAACGGCTTCCAACGTCTCCTGATTTTTCAGGGTGAAACTGCATCGCATGGAAATTATCCTTTTGCAGAGATGCACTGAACGGCAGAATATAATCACAGACCGATGTCGTATTTTCCGATAATTCGCAATAGAAACTGTGAACAAAATACATATCGCTGTTTTCTTCAATCCCTGCAAATATCTCGGATTTAAAATCTGAAATTGTATTCCATCCCATGTGCGGAACAATATTCTTTGCAGGAAACTTTTTTACATTGATATCAAAAATTCCCATCCCGACTGTGTTTCCCTCTTCATTGTTTTTACACATCAGCTGCATTCCCAGACAAATGCCTAAAACAGGTTGTTTTAAAGTGGGAATTAACTGATCTAGACCTTTTTCCCTTAGTAATTTCATGGTAGAAGACGCTTCACCCACTCCCGGAAAAATCACTTTGTCGGCTTTTCTTATCAGGTCAAAATCATCAGTCACGACAGACTCTATCTTTAGTCTGTTCAATGAATTCTGTACGGAACTGACATTTCCGCCGTTGTATTTGATGATGGCAATCATTATAAACTTCCTTTGGTTGATGGTAAATTAAAATTCTTATCGGTCTGTTTCACTGCCATTTTTACCGCTTTGGCAAATGCTTTAAATACAGATTCGATCTTGTGATGTTCATTGCCACCCTCTACTTTAATGTTGAGATTACACTTTGAAGAATCAGTAAATGATTTAAAGAAGTGGTAAAACATTTCGGTCGGAACATCACCAATCTTTTCGCGTTTGAAATCCGCTTCCCACATTAACCACGATCTACCTCCGAAATCAATCGCAACTTGCGCTAAACAATCATCCATCGGAAGCAGGAAACCATAACGTTCAATTCCTTTTTTCTTTCCCAAAGCTTTTAATACAGCTTCGCCAAGAACAATCCCTATGTCTTCAATCGTGTGGTGTTCATCCACCTGTAAATCACCTTTGACGTTGATTTTTAAATCTAAATTGCCATGTTTTGAAATCTGCTCCAACATGTGATCAAAAAAGTGTAATCCTGTCGAAATTTCAGAGGTTCCGCTGCCATCAAGATTGACTTCGATTTCAATTTCTGTTTCATTGGTTTTTCTCGAAACTTTGGCTTTTCGCGGAATATTCGTTAAATACTGTGCAATTTCGCTCCAGTTTTCCGTTGTTAAATCTGCTTCATCATTCTGAACTTTACTGATTAATATAGATTTTGATCCTAAATTTTTTGCCAACTGAATATCTGTAATCCGGTCTCCAATCACGAATGAATTTTCCAGATCGTAATCTCCGTAAATATATTTTCCCAACATTCCGATTCCCGGTTTTCTTGTCGGCAGGTTTTCACTCTCAAAACTTCTGTCGATCAAAATATCACTGAAAACAATTCCTTCATTTTCAAATGCTCTCAGCATCTTTTCCTGTGGTTTGATGAAATCTTCATAAGGAAAACTTTCGGTTCCCAGACCATCCTGATTGGTTACCATTACCAGTTCAAAATCAAGTTCTCTGGCAATTCGGGCAAGATTCTGGAAAACTCCGGGATAAAATTCGAGCTTTTCAAGAGAATCAACCTGAAAATCTGTTGGTGGTTCTAAGATTAAAGTTCCGTCACGGTCAATAAACAATACTTTTTTCATTTTTAATTTCTTTCTTTTTACTTTTTCTAACCTAACAGGTTTTTAAAACCTGTTAGGTTTCAGATTCCAATTAAATATCTTTTAAGATGTTGATTAGTTTGCTGTTTTCTTCTCTATTTCCAACATTAATTCGTATACAATCCTGAATCTGAGGACTTCTTTTGCTCGTCAGAATTTCATTTTCCAGCAATTTTTGGTAGACCTTATCCACATTTTCAAACTGAATCAGAAAAAAATTAGCATCGGTCGGAAATATTTTTTTGATACAGTTTATTTCTATCAATTCATTTTTCAGCCAAAAAAATTCATTTAAAATATTTTCTATATTTAATTTTATAAACTCTTTGTTATTAATAAGTTCCAATATTTTATTTAAACTTAAAGAATTAACATTATATGGAGGTTTTACCGTATTGATCAATTGAATAATTTCTTCTGAAGCATACGCAATTCCGACTCTCGCTCCTGCCATTCCCCACGCTTTTGAGAAGGTTTGAAGAACGATAAGATTGGGGTACTTTTCCAACAGTTCAATGCATGATTTCTTTCCGGAAAATTCAATGTAAGCTTCATCAACCACAACAATCCCATCAAAATTCTGAATGTAAAACTCAATGTCTTCGATTGAATTTCCGGTAGGATTATTGGGCGAACATAAAAAGAAAACTTTAGGTTTTTCTTCGTTTGAAATTTTTAAAAACTCTTCTTTATCAATCCCAAAATTTTCATTCAGATTCAGTTTTAATACTTTATTTTCATTAACTGAGGCGTAAAATCCGTACATCGCAAAAGAAGGATTCATCATCAGAATGGCATCTTTCTTCGGTTCACAAAAAACTTTCACCATAAGATCAATCAGTTCGTCGCTTCCGTTTCCGACTGCAATCTGTTTTGCTGAAACGTTTTTCAGTACTGCTAATTTTTCTTTCAATTCTTTCTGAGTGGAATCCGGATAACGGTTCAGTTCTCCGAATGTGCTTTCATTCGCATCCAGAAAAACAGGATTTTCAAATGTATTGTTGTCCCTGAAACTCACATATGGCTGCAATTCCAGAATATTTTTTCTTACTAAATTTTTGATATTAAGCTCTTTCATTTTGTTCTTTTAATCTGATACTTACCGCATTTTTGTGAGCGAATAATCCTTCTGCTTCCGCCATTGCTTCAATGGTTTTTGCTAAATTTTTCAATCCCTGTTCCGACAGATTCTGGAAAGTGATTTTCTTCACAAAACTGTCAAGAGAAACCCCGCTGTAATTTTTTGCAAAACCGTTCGTCGGAAGAGTGTGATTGGTTCCGCTTGCGTAATCTCCTGCACTCTCGCATGAATAATTTCCTAAGAATACAGAACCTGCATTTTCAATTTTCGGAATATAGTTTTCAAAATCATTAACGGCTAAAATCAAGTGTTCCGGAGCATACAAATTGCTGAATTCCAAAGCTTCATCTATTGAATTCAGTAAAATAAAGTGGCTGTTTTTCAAAGATTCTGCTGCCATTTCATTTCTTGGAAGTGATCCAAGCTTTTTTTGGATTTCCAGAATAGTTTTATTAAGAATTTTCTCGTCTGTGGAAAGGAAAATCACCTGACTGTCGCTTCCGTGTTCCGCCTGAGAAAGCAAATCCGCAGCGCAAAATTCAGGAACTGCCGTTTCATCGGCAATCACAAGAACTTCACTCGGTCCGGCAGGCATATCAATGGCAATATTGTAATTTTGCGCATATTCTTTAGCGGCAACAACATACTGATTTCCCGGTCCGAAAATTTTATAGACATTCGGAATACTTTCTGTTCTGAAAGTCAGTGCTGCAATCGCCTGAGCGCCTCCAATTTTGAAAATCTGCGTTACTCCGCACAATTTTGCCGTATATAAAATGGCAGGATTTATGTTGCCATTTTTATCGGGCGGCGTACAGAGAATAATTTCTTTACAACCCGCTAACTGAGCCGGAATGGCAAGCATTAAAACCGTAGAAAACAATGGAGCTGTTCCTCCCGGAATATAAATTCCTACTTTTTCGATCGCACGGTTTTCTCTCCAGCAAACTACTCCTTTTGTCGTTTCTATTTTTTCGATTGTCGGAATTTGTGAAGCGTGAAATCTGGTAATATTCGATTTTGCTTCCTGAATGGCTTTTTTCAGTTCTTTACTGATTAGATTTTCAGAGGCTTCAACTTCTTCTTCAGAAACTTTAATGTTATTTACTTCTGCGGAATCAAATTTTTTAGCAAAATCAATCAGCGCCTGATCTCCATTTTTCTTTACTTCTTCGAAAATTTCGGCAACGATTTCTGTTAACTGTTGCCTTTTTATGGCAGGTCTTTTTGTTAATTCAGACCATTTTTCTCTTTCAGGATATCTTTCTACTTGCATATTAAATCACCATTTTATCAATTGGAATTATTAAAATATCCTGCGCTCCTTTGTCTTTCAGTTCATCAATCACTTCCCAGAAACGTGCTTCGTCTATTACGGAATGAATGCTGCTCCATCCTTCTTCCGCTAAAGGAATCACAGTCGGACTTTTCAGGACAGGAAGGGCTTTGGAGATTTCTCCAATCTTTTCATTCGGAACATTCATGAGAATATATTTTGAATTTTTTGCTTTTAAAACTGCTTTAATTCTGAAAAGTAATTTCTCTAAAATATTTTGTTTTTCTGTATCTAACCGAGATGTTTTTGCTAAAACGGCTTCAGATTTTAAGAGTGTTATGGTTTCTCTCAGACCATTTTTAAACAAAGTACTTCCCGAACTTACAATATCACAGATTCCATCTGCCAATCCTATGTTTGGTGCAATTTCCACAGAACCTGAAATGATATGGATGTCTGCAAAAATATTGTTTTTATCCAAAAAGTTTTTAAGGGTATTCGGATAAGAGGTTGCAATTTTTTTACCCTGAAAATAAGAGATATCATCAGTTTCAATTTCCTTTGGAATGGCTAAAGAAACTCTGCATTTTGAAAATCCGAGAGGTTGTATAATTTCAATGTTTTTTTGCTTTTCGGCTAAAAGATTTTCGCCGACCATCGCAATATCAACGACTCCATCTTCCAGATACTGAGGAATATCAGAATTTCTTAGATACATAATTTCGATAGGAAAATTTTCTACAGAAACTTTCAGCTGATCTTTTCCGTTGTTGATGAAAATCCCGCAGTCTTTGAGAAGCTGAAGAGATTCTTCGTAAAGCCGTCCGCTTTTTTGTATGGCAATTTTTAATTTACTCATTTTGATTATTTTGAATCTGAGTAAACAAAAATGATTAATTGAAATAAATTTCCCGGGATGAATTTAGAAACAAAAAACCGCCTGTTTACTCAGACGGTTTAATTATTTTGATTTTTAACATAAATACATATCAATCAATTCCGTCTTAGCAGAGATGATGATAATGATGTACTGTTAAAAAATTCGGTTTCATTGTTGAAAATTGTGATACAAATGTAGAGCTTATTTTTAAACTGCCAAAAAATTTACAAAATAATTTTCCTGTACAGATTCATCAGGTTATCGGCAATCGGCTCATCATTAAACTTCTGAACAAACTCAAAACCCTTATCAGCACGGCGCTTTCTTTCAGATTCATTATCCCAGAGAAATTTTATTTTTGATTGAATATCTAAATAATTTTCAGGATTAATATATACAGAATCTGGTCCGCCCGCTTCGGGAAGACAGCTCGTATTGCTTGTAATAACTACTGTTTTTGAAAATAATGCTTCAATGACAGGAATTCCGAAACCTTCAAAAAAGCTTGGATAGACGAAAATATCCGCAAGCTTATAAACCGCCGCGAGTTCTTCCATGGAAACTCCTTCGAGAAACTGCACGCTGATTTTATGCTGCTTAACAAACCGTTCTACTTTCCTGAAATATTTTGTTTTTTTTCCGACAACAACCAACGGAATTTGGGTGTCTTTTAATGCTTTAACGATATTCAGCAGATTTTTTCGGTCTTCGATGGTTCCAACATTGAGAATGAATCTTTCCGGAACAGAAAATTTTTCTTTGGTTTTCTGAATGAATTCTTCAGACTGCTGTTCTTTAAAAGCTTGGTGACATCCCTGATAAATGACTTCGATCTTTGATTCGGGAACTTTTAAAAACTGGATAATATCGCGCTTTGTCTGTTCTGAAATAGCAATGATTTTATCGGCAGAATTTGCGGCTTTTCTGAATTTCCAGAAGTGAATTTTACGGTCGAAAAAGGAATAATATTGCGGATAACGTACAAAGATAAGATCATGAATGGTCACTACTTTTTTGATTGGTTTCTTATCCCATTTCAAAGGCAATTCACCGGATAATCCATGAAAGATATCGGCATTTTGCCTTTGTGCGTCCTTCCCCATTTTAAATTGCCGGGACATTTTTCCCTTAGAAGTTTCCACAAAATGAACATGGGAGTTTTCTAAAATACCAGAACCTCTTTCAGATTTATTTTTGTTCAGGAGAATGTATTCGTTTTCAGGAAAATATTGTGCTAAAATCCGTACCAAATCGCGGGAATAGTTACCCAAACCTGAGGTATTATGGAAAAATCTTTTGGCATCAAATGCTATCTTCATCCTCAGATTTTATAATGTTCTGTGTAAGTTGTTTTCTTTTCCAGTGTTCTGATTTTTTACTGTACAGAAAAAACTTCCCGAGTTTATATTTAAACACCATTTTATTTTCGTAATGCGGTGCTAGAAACCGATGCGGAATATCCGGATTTTCGGAAAGACATTGTTTGATAGATTCCGTATAAACCGTGGGTCCTGTAGTCTTATGTACATTATGAGGATAAGGATTATTTCGGATGTTATCAAGAATATTTTCTAAAGTTTTCTGTAAAAACGGGTGTCCGGCTTCATAAACCAGACCCCATTGTACATAATATGTTGGCGGAATTTCATCGGTGACCAGAGCCACATCATCCTCACGAATTAGATTTCGCAGAGGGATATTGATTCCGCTGTCTATATCTAAATAAACTCCTCCTTTTTTGTAAAGAATGGCATATCTGAAAAAATCTGCTTTGGCAGCTCCAATCGTCAGTCTGTTGTACGATTTCAGATATTCAGGAGGAAACTCATCTCTAAAGAACGCCTGAATCCTATTATCATCGTAAAAATGATAAGTATACTCAGGATTTTTTCTGAGCATTCTTTTAATATGAAATTTTGTAAGCCAGGGAAGCTTATCTGTTTTAAATGTCTGAAATATCTGTTTCGGAATTGCCATCTGCAAAAATTTAAACCGCTACATTATTCTCTCTCAACGCATCATTCAGAGAAGTTTTTTTATCGGTTGATTCCTTTCTTTTTCCGATAATCAATGCACATGGAACCTGATATTCACCTGCAGGAAATTTTTTTGTATAACTTCCCGGGATTACTACCGAACGAGCAGGAACTCTTCCTTTAATTTCAACCGGAGTTTCGCCTGTAATATCAATAATTTTTGTAGATGCTGTAAGAACAACATTAGCTCCTAAAACAGCCTCTTTTTCAACATGAACGCCTTCTACCACGATACATCTTGAACCTACAAAGCAATCATCTTCAATGATAACAGGTGCAGCCTGAAGCGGCTCTAAAACACCACCAATTCCTACACCTCCACTTAAATGAACATTTTTACCAATTTGTGCACAGCTTCCTACCGTTGCCCAAGTATCTACCATCGTTCCTGAATCTACATAAGCACCAATATTTACATAAGACGGCATCATAATTACACCTGGAGCAATATAAGCTCCTTCTCTGGCAACTGCATGAGGAACTACCCTTACCCCTTTTTCGGCATACCCTTTCTTTAAAGGCATTTTATCGTGAAATTCAAACGGTCCCACTTCAATAGTTTCCATTTTCTGGATCGGGAAATACATTACAACAGCTTTCTTTACCCACTCGTTGACCTGCCATCCGTTTTCGGTAGGCTCTGCAGTACGAAGTTCACCTTTATCGACCAAAGAAATTACTTCTCTAATGGCTTTCTGGCTGTCTTCATTCTGCAATAGTTCTCTGTTATCCCAAATATTTTCAATAGTTTGCTGTAACGACATAATGATGTTTAAATTTTGTTAAAATAAATGCCCTCAAAGATACAAAAGTTTAGCTTAAAGAGAGAGCTTGCTTATAATATAAAATGGAAATAAGAAAAGTGTCTTGAAATAAAAAAAAGGTTTATAAAACTCTCTGTGCATGCAAGTATGCTTTGTTCCAGTAATTTTCGCTGAGGGAAGAAATGATTACCCCTTTTGAAGTAGAAGCATGAATAAATTTTATTTCTCCATCTTTTTCTATGGTATGGACAATTCCTACATGCGAAACACGGGTTCCTCCGGAAGTAGCAAAGAAAAGCAAATCACCCGGTTTTACGGTTTCTATTTCAATCGGTTTTCCAGCCAAGGCCTGATCTGCTGATCTTCTCGGAAGCTGAAAATTATTTTCCTGAAAAACTTTTAGGGCAAATCCTGAACAGTCAAATCCTGCAGAAGTATTTCCTCCGAATTTATATGGAGCACCTAAATATTTCTCAGCATCTTTTAAAAGTTCTTTCACAGATCCTGAAATTTTTCCTTCAAATTCTGAAAGCAATACTCTGGAATTTTCCTTCTTTACAGAATTTGTTTTAGCGTTTTTTGAGGATGAAACACTTTTAGAACTTCCGCATGAAATTAAAAACACAGAAATCATCACTGCAAGTAATGAAATTTTGAAATATTTTTTTTTGAAAATAAACTGCCGCATATTGATTTGAAAATCAGTAAAGTAATTAATTACAACAAAGATATATTAAATTTTATAACTATGCAATAACTATACTACAACTATATATTAATTATACTATAAAATATATTTTAAACTAAATTATTCTTAAATTTGCAGGATTATAAAAATTATGGCAACATACGAGAGCTTTATTAAACTTAACGGAACGATCGGAGATTTGGTTTTTTATAACCTTAATGGTAAAAATATTGTCCGCAGAAAAAGCGGATTCAATAAAACAGCTTATAAAAAAAGTCCCAGTTACGAAAAAGTAAGACAAAACAGTTCTGAATTCGGACATTGTTCAAAAGTAGGAAAAGCTATACGTGCGTGTCTTTCTGAATATATTTCTGAAGCACACGATCCCCTGCTCTATCAAAAGTTTGCGAAAACCATGACAGCTATTAAAGATTGCGACATCACTTCTGATAAAGGCAGCAGGACTGTAAAATCAGGTTTGAAGACCAATCCAGGAAAAAGGGTGTTGCAGGAATTTCAGTTTGGAAGTATTGCTTCTGTACCTCAAAATATACAGATTTTTCTTGGTTTATGGGATAAAAACCTAAGTTTGGGCAAGGAAACAGATGCAGATGAAATGGATATTGTAACCCTAAAAATGGATTACAGCAATTATACATCCCAATCTTTTAAAGAAAACATTAAATTGCAGGAGCATCAGTATGAAGTTAATTTTGAAAATCATTTTAACGAAGAAGAGGTTCTGCATTTTGTATGCTTTAAGAAAGGCGGTAAAATTGTAAAAATGGGATTTGTGTAAAAAAAAATCGCCTGCAATACTTTGTCAGGCGATTCAGATATATAATCAGTTTTCTATTTTTTGTCTTTTGTACCTTTCCAGGTTCCGGATCTTACAGGAGTTGGAGATTCGTTTACCCAAGTTCCTGTTGCTGTTTTATCAAGAGTTAATGTTCCTGAAAATTGTCCGTCAGCAGGTAAAACCAATTCTGCTGTCAACTGTCCCGAATTATTTAAGAAACCAGAGATATTGTAATTCTCATTTGTATTTTCAGAGTACATCGTTCCGGTTACCTTTCCATCGCTTGCTACTACGAAGTTCCAAAGACCTTTTTGGGTTCCTTCGTAGGTTCCTGACCAGGTTCCGATGTAATCATAAATTGTTTCGTCGTTTGAACTACAGCCAATTAATAAAAAAGTAGTCAAAAAAAGGAGAAAAAGTTTCTTCATAGTTTGCAATAGTTTATGAAATATGTTTAATTATTCAGTTTATTTTCAAAAACACGCTCAAAATTTTAAATATCATTTTCAAAATTACGTCTATCTGTGTGCATTTTTGAATTGGACAAATATATCAATTTAATTTTATAGTTTTTCATTTTACAATCAGATTTTAAAAAAATATGGTAAAGCACTATTATGATGTATTTTTTACTTTAACTGTGTTAGAATACAGTAAACAAAATTCATTTAAGGATATAGAATGATATATAGTTTTTAATTCCAAATATTGAGATAAATGTCAAGTAAACGGTTCAATTTCGTTTTTATACTCTTATCAATCTTTTGATGATTCGTATTGATTAGTTAAATTTCTTCCACTCCTACAGCTTGATTGTCTACTATATAAATTCTAATACCCTCTTTTAAATAGATGTAGCATTTTGAGGGTGATCCATCATATAATGAATCTTTAATTTCTGCAGGGCTTCCCAATGTAGATAAAAGAAATTCTAAATCTAAGGTTTTTTCTTTGATCAATTGTTTCACATCGCTTCTCAATCCTGAATGATGTCCATATATTTGTTTACCAAAATAATAACGATAATTGATATTATCTTCGTTAATTCCATCAATCAAATATTTAATTTTATCTGAAGAATATGGGTTCTTGTTAGTAGATAAAACGAATAAAGCTTGATTAGAAAGCGCCTTAAATATCACAATTATAGATTCGTCATATTCGGATGTTGCGAACCATATTCTTGCTTTTGGTTCAAAATGCAAGCTTACTTTATTAATATTATTATCTGTAGGTTTGAGGTTTGGGCATTTCAAACCATTTGGTAAATAACAATTGAACCATACTTCATTTTTCTTAGACTGGGAATTCATTAGATTTAATGCTAAAAATAGAAACATAAATACTATTTTATTCATATAAAAAGTTTTTTATCGGCAAGTGTAAATATAATCAATATTTTTTTTTCATGAATTAGCTCTACATCTTTTATTTTAAGATAGTCGAGTTCAAGTTTACAAGCAATGGATCTGAATTTTTTCAAGCAGCTTTCAACAATTTTACGATGCTCAGGAGTGTAAATTTTATTCTTTAGTACTAGATCAAGGGAATCAAGCATTGAAAGATTTGGATTGAGATCATCATCCAAAAACATAAACTGCTTTGTTCTGGGATTATAATCTTTCTCATCCAGCAAAGAAGTCATTTGTTTTAGGAGAAGTTTTTCAATCTGCTTTCGCTCTTTTTCAGACTTGAAACGATTCAGGCGGCGGCGATAAGTAAATGGTCTTTCTCTGCCCGGTTCGTAAAAACGACATTGGATAAACCAATCATCATTTGATGAGGTCACAAGGAACTCGGATCTTTTGCATCCGAAATTAAGATTTATCATGCGTATTAATTTTGTTACTGATTTTGTTACTGATTAATACGCTTCCAAAAAGTTGTTTTCTTTGCAAACCCTTTGTGGGAGAGGGTTTCAAGTTGTGGAGAATACGGGGATCGAACCCGTCACCTTTAGACTGCCAGTCTAACGCTCTAGCCAGATGAGCTAATTCCCCGACTATTTCTTAATAACTTTGCAAATGTAAGTATTTATCACAGATTTGCAAATTTTTTTTAATTTTTACAATAAGAACTTTTGCTCAATAGTATTTTTTCCTTAATAATTATCAAATCAATTTAGTTAATTTAAAATTTCAAAACAAAAACGTGTACCGAATACACGATACACGTCCTAACAAGATTGAATATATCAATAACTAACTACTTTTTATTTCCATCCGCCGCCCAAAGCCTGATATAAATCTACTGCAGCTTTCATCTTACTGTATTCTGCGTTTGAAATATTAAGCTCAGCATTCAAAGAATTAACACTTGCATTCAGTACTTCCAGATAATTTGCCATGCCGTAGTTGACGAGTTCCTGAGAAAAATCCACGGATTTTTTATAAGAATCCAGCTCTTTTTTCTTTAAATCAATAAAAGAATCCTGTACAGAAAAGACTTTGATGGCATCAGAAACCTCTTTTCCGGCATTTAAAACTGCTTTTCTGAAATTGAGATAAGCCGTTTCTTTGTTTGCCTGGCTCACTTCATAATTGGTTTTTATCTGTCTTCTATTCAGAATAGGTTGTGCTAATCCAGCTACAACATTGGCAAAAAGTGAGTTTACACTAAAGAGGTGATCAATGTCTACCGATTGCACTCCCCCGCTTCCGGTAAGTCTTAACGTGGGATAAAACTGTGCCCTTGCTGCATTGGTCAATTCAAATGCATTGATCAGGTTAAATTCTGCCTGCATTACATCCGGACGGTTTGATAAAAGATTAGCAGGAAAACCAACCGCTAAACTATTGGGAATCTGCTGTGATTTTAATGAAGATCTTTCAATAGCCTGAGAAGGAACTCCCATCAAAAGACTTACCGTATTTTCCAGCAATGCAATCTGCGTATCTATATCAATAAGCAAAGATTTTGCATTGTAAACCAACGCCTGACTTTGCTGCACTGCAACTTCTGTAAGTACGCCTGCTTCTTTTAAAGCTTTAGTTGTTTCTAAATTATCTTCTCTTATTTTTATAGTTTCCTGAATAATTCTTTTCTGATCATCAAAAGTCAAGAGTTGAAAATAAGCCGAAGCAACAGACGCTACCAAATCGCTTTTTACAGCTTTATGAGCAGCTAAAGTTCCCAGATAAGTGGCAAGTTGGGCTTTTTGCTGAGATTTTAATCTTCCCCATATATCTGCTTCCCAGCCTATTGTTGCTGTAATATCAAACTGATTGATGTATCTACGCTCGCCAATAATCTGCCCAAATTGTGTATTGATTGACTGGGTCTGAAAAGTATAGTTGGGACCTACAGATAAAGTTGGTTCGTAAGCTGCTTTAGCCTGTTTAAGGTATGCTTCTGCCGATACGATATTCTGTACTGCAATTCGTACATCAAGATTATTTTCTAAAGCGGTGTTGATATGTTTCTGAAGGATAGGATCTGTAAAAATTTCTTTCCATGAAACAGTAGCGATACTCATACTGTCCTGCGGAAGCATATCTGTACGAAAAAGTTTTTCATCAACTACCGACTGAGGTCTCTCGTACTCTTTTCTTACCATACAAGAAGACAAAACAGCCACTGTAAAAACAGAAAAAGCAGTTCCTTTTATTATAATAGATAAATTTTTCATTCAATTAAATCTTAAAGATTTTTTATTCTGCTAAATTGATGTCCTCATGTTTTATAGGCTTAATTTTCTCTTGTAAAGTCTGGAAAACCACATATAAAACAGGAATTACAAATACTCCTAAAAGAGTCCCTATCAATAAACCTATTGCCGCTCCGGTTGCGATGGATCTGTTTCCAACCGCACCGATTCCGCTTGCTAAAACTAAAGGCAATAAACCGAAAATAAACGCTAAAGAGGTCATCAAAATAGGTCTTAATCTTGCTTTAGCAGCGTTAATAGCAGAAGTTACGATACTTTCGCCATGATGTCTTCTTTGTACGGCAAACTCCACAATCAGAATGGCATTTTTGGCAAGTAATCCTACAAGCATGATTAATGCAATCTGAAAATAGATGTTATTTTCCAATCCCATAATTTTTTGACCAAAATAGGCTCCCATTACTCCTAAAGGAAGAGAAATAACCACTGCCAAAGGAAGAATATAGCTTTCATACTGTGCTGCCAAAATAAAGTAAACAAAAACAAGACTTAAAGCAAAAATAAGTACTGTCTGCGAACCGGAAGATAATTCTTCCCTTGATAACCCTGTAAATTCTACAGAATAATTCTGATCAAGAGTTTCTCCGGCAACCTGTTGTACGGCAGCAATGGCATCACCTGAACTATAACCCGCAGCATTGGCTCCTGTTATTTTTACAGAAGTAAACAGATTGTATCGTCCCACAGACTGAGGTCCGTATGTTCTATTGAGAGTTACAAACTGTGAAATCGGAGCCATCTCTCCCTGTGCTGTTTTGATATAAAGCTGATTGAGACTTTCTGCATTTTGCCTGTTTTCGGGTAAAGCCTGAACCATTACTCTAAACTGCTTTCCGTATTTTGTGAAATCTGCACTGTAAATTCCTCCGATATATCCCTGCATGGTTTCCAAAATAGAATTAATAGAAACTCCTTTTTGTTTAGCCAACGGAACATTTATTTCCATTTGGTATTGAGGATATTTGGTATTGAATGACGTTTGTGCAAATTCAATTTCAGGTCTCTTCATCAGGTTTCCGATCAATTCATTGGTCTTCTGATCCAGTTCTGCAAATTCTCCTCCTGCTCTATCCAGCAGAACCATTTCAAAACCTGCACTGTTACCAAAGCCCGGTACACTTGCAGGCTGGAAGAAAACTACCTTTGCATCCGGAACCTTTCCTGTAAGCCCGAAAAGTTTTTTCGTTATTTCTTCAGATGAAAGTCCTTCACCCTTTCTTTCGTCAAAAGGTTTCAACTTTACAAAGGCAAGCCCGTTGTTACTTCCGTTTCCAGAAAGTAATCCTCTTCCTGTAGAAATAGTTACATTCTGAATTCCGGGAATTTTGAGCGCATTTGCCTGTAAGGTTTTCAGTACATCATAAGTTCTTTCCATAGACGCTCCGGGAGGAAGTTGTACATCAGTAAATATAATACCTCTGTCTTCTGTCGGTACAAAACCTTTTTTCATTGTTGCACTCGTCCAGTAAATGATTCCGGCTGTTATTCCGAAAATAACCAGAGTTACCCATTTATGCTTAATAAGAAACGTAAATCCTCTTGCATAGCGGTCTGTAGCTGCTTTAAAAGCAATATTAAATTTATAAAAGAATTTCTGAATAAAGTTTTTCTTTTTATAGTCTTCATGATGTGCATCGTGAGGTTTTAAAAATAATGAACATAGAACAGGGCTTAAAGTCAGTGCATTAACCGCCGAAATGATGATGGCAATAATCAACGTTATACCAAACTGCTGATAAAAAACTCCTGTAGGACCGGTAATAAATGTTACCGGAATAAATACCGCTGCCATTACCAGTGTAATAGATATAATTGCACCTGTAATCTCGTCCATTGCTTCAATGGTTGCTTTTTTAGCATTGGAAATTCCGTTTTCCATCTTGGCATGAACAGCTTCAACGACGACAATAGCGTCATCTACCACAATACCGATTGCCAGTACTAAAGCAAAAAGTGTAAGAAGGTTTAATGAATATCCAAAAAGATTCAGGAAGAAAAATGTTCCCACAATAGAAACCGGAACTGCTATAGCCGGAATCAATGTAGATCTGAAATCCTGTAAAAATATATAGACTACAATGAATACCAGTATAAATGCTTCAATTAAAGTATGAATTACTTTTTCTATAGATGCATCCAGAAATTCATTAGTATCAAAGTTAAAGGTATATTTTACTCCTTCAGGATAAGTGCTTTCATTTGCCTTTAGCTGAGCTTTAATATTCTCAATAATTTCCTGCGCATTTGATCCGGGAGTCTGAAAAATCCCCATACTGATGGATGGATTATTGCCGTTTTCCCCAACACCAGAATAGGAAAGCCCGCCAAGCTCTACCTTTGCTACATCTTTCAGCATTAAATTTTGCCCATCCGGCAAAGCTTTTACAATAATATTATCATACTGCTCTTTGTCACTGAATTTACCTACATATTTAATGATATACTCAAAAGAGCTTCCACTGTTTTGTCCTAAAGAGCCCGCTGCAGCTTCCCTGCTCTGTTCGTTGATTGCTGTTGTTACATCAGACGGAGTGATTCCATAAGCTGCTAATTTTGCCGGATCAAGCCAAACTCTCATTGAATAATTTTTTCCGCCAAAAACATTGGCTTCTCCAACTCCGTTTATTCTTTGTAAATTCGGAATTATATTAATATTCAAAAAGTTTTGAAGATAAACATCATCAATGTTTTTATTTTCTGAATAGAAAGAAAGATACATCAATGCACTTGTCTGCTGTTTCTGTGTTACAACTCCGGAACGCGTAACCTCACTCGGAAGCAACGGACTTGCTCTTGAAACACGGTTTTGAACATTTACCGCAGCAATATCAGGATCTATTCCCTGCTTAAAAAATACCTGTATCTGTGCTGAACCATCATTCCCTGCTGTTGAAGTAATATAATCCATCCCCTCAACGCCATTAATTTGTTCTTCTAAAGGAACCACCACACTCTTCATCACCGTTTCAGCATTGGCACCTGCATAATTTGCACGCACACTTACTGTGGGAGGAGCAATATCGGGATATTGTGTAACAGGAAGAGCAGTAAGTCCCAGAACTCCCAGAATGACAATCATAATGGAGATTACTGTGGATAAAACCGGTCTGTTAATAAAGTTTTTTATCATTTTAGAATTTCGGTTTTATAGATTTTACAACTTCATCGGTTGTGGTCGGCTGTGGTTTTACGGGAGTTCCGTTTTTCAGACTTCCTGTACCTTGCGCAACTACTTTATCACCTTGTTTCACACCATCTTTAATGAGTGCAAGATTATCAATCCTATCAATTATATTGACAACCACACTTTTAGCAGTGTCTTTATCTACTTTATAAACATACACAATACCCTGCTGTTCATAAGTAGAACTTTCAGGAACCACCAGAACATTGTCAAAGTTTTTAGGAAACCTGATGGTTCCGCTGTTTCCGTTGCTTAAAAGCTTTTCTGCATTTTTGAAAACAACCCTAAACTGAATAGTTCCGGTATTTTCATCAATAGAACCTGTTATAGCTTCAATTGTGCCTTTTTCAGGATAAATACTTCCATTGGCAAGCTGAAGCTCAACCATCGGCAGATTTTTTATTTTTTCAGGGAGACTTGCACCAACAGATTTTTCCAGAAAGTCAAAATAAGATTTTTCATTCATTGAAAAATATGCGAAAATTTCGGATGTATCTGAGATTGTCGTAAGCGGAGTCTGATCTGTTGGACCTACCAAACTTCCAACTTTCAACGGCAGTTTACCAATAACTCCTGAAATGGGCGCACGTATTACTGAATAATCAATATTGGCTGCCACACCTTTATAATTGGCAACCGCCTGTTTTCTTGCAGCCATAGCCTGCTGTAATCCTGCCTGTGCCTGTGCAAGATTTGCCTGCGCTGTCTGGAGCTGCACATTACTGATAATATTTTTCTGTACCAAAGGTTTCAGTTTGTTTACTTCAACCTCAGCAGCATTTACCTGAGCCTGAGCTGCCGCAATGCTGGATTCTGCAGCGGCAATACCTGCTTTTGAGGCGGCGGCATTTTCGGTCAGAATATTGGTTTCAAGCCGGAATAATGGCTGTCCTTTGGTTACATACTGCCCTTCATCTACCAAAACCTGAGTAATATAACCCTGAATTTTAGCTCTTACATCATTATTTATTCTTCCCTGAATGGTTGCAGGGAATGTATCATATCCCACTATATTTTTATTTTCTACAGAAACTACAGGATACGGTTTAGCACCATCCTGCTTAGGAGCTTCTTCTTTGCAGGCAGTAAGCAATAATGCTCCCGCAGAAAATAGTATAAGCTTATTTGTCATATTATAGTTTATTAAGAGATTCCTGAATTGTAATTATACTTTTATTTAAGAGCGCTTTATAAGCTTCATTTCTTTCTTCTGCTTCTTTATTTTCAGTTTTTCTGAAGTTTTTTAGATCTTGCATCAGTCTAAGTTCATCTTTCATCTTTTGAACAATTTTCTCGAACCTGATTCTTTTATAATCATCATTGGCAAAAAAATATCTTTTACGCTCATCCATCTTATTGATATCAACTATGAGCTGAAGATTGAGAAGAAGGCTTAAACTTGTAGATACCGAGCTTTTGCTTGCCGAAAAAACTTCTACAAATTCATCAAAAGTAATTCCCACCTTATCAAAATCGAAAATGAGGTAGGAATATATTTTGGACGCTAATGGCGGCAGATTAAGAACAGTTCCGTAAAATTTTACGGCATCCTGAAAAATTTTCTTATCTACCTCTAATGTTTGCTTCATCAATTATATTTTCTCCAAAAATATTGATTAGTTCGGAACAAAACGAACAAACTTAATAGAGTTTATAAATAATAAGCTTCTATAAGAATCAATGAAATCTGATTTAACTTTTACTTTAAGAAATAATCTTCTCGTAAGCTTTACGCACTCCACCTGCTAAAAATACTTCCCCGCAATAGATATAACCTTTTGATTCTAAAATTTTCAGCATTGCAGTATTATCAAAATTAGTGTCAACTTTTACACTCTGAATTCCACAGGAAGTTGTGAAATTTTCAATTTGATCAAACAAAATTTTTACCAATCCTTTTCCTGAGAAATCATTATGCACGGCTACTCTGTGTACAACTACAAATTCTCCGTTACTTAACCATTCACCGTCAATATTACTGTAAGCGGGTTCATCATTCTGAATAAGCGCAGTGTAAACGGCAACCCTGTCATCAATTGTTAATACATATCCGAAGTCTTTACAAACATCACTTTGAATAGTATTAAGATTAGGATAACCATTCTGCCATTGCGAGCTTCCGTCATTCTTTCTTCTTTCTATAGCCTGTTGAATAATTTCCCAAATATTGTCTATATCTCTATAATCTGCTTTTCTAAAATGAATTTTATTATTATCAGTCATACATATTTTTTACTAAAACTTTTAAAATTTCAAATATCATAATTAATACCAAATACTTTTGATTAATTTTCATTCATAAAAAACCGAAAGCTAATAATTAACTTTCGGTTTCTGAAGTAGTAAAATTTAAAATTATGAATTTGTTTTAATTAATTTTCATTTTGCTGAAGATAAGCATCAATAATTTCAAATGCTTTTTTTTCGTCCTGTAAATCAACCATCACTTTAAGAGTAGTTGCAGTGGGAGTCGTTGTGAATGTCAAATAATTATTTTCCACGTCATTCGTAATCTGCGCATCATCCAATTTAGATTTAATCAGCTGTATCTCAGCAGGTTTATCACTTTCAAAAACTGATACTCTAGTATTTCTGTCCATATTCATTACATTTTGAGTATCTAAATATAGAAATTTTTATTTAAAATTCCAAATTACGAAGTTTTAAATTTTATTAATATTATTTTCAATTTTATCTAAAGCGATCTGAATTTCTTCTTTTGTAACATTAAGATGTGGTCTGAAACGTATTGACTGATCCCCGCAAGCAAGAATGATTAAATAATCCTGATACAGTAGGTTTCTCAATTGATCTCTCTGTGATCCTGTAGGTAAATCAACAGCACACATCAATCCTTTACCTCTTGGATTTGATAATTTTTCGGGATATTTCTGAGCTAAATCCTGAAGGCCTTGCAAAAGATATTCTCCTACAACTTTAGCATTTTCTACAAGATTTTCTTTCTCAATCACTTCCAT
The DNA here is from genome assembly GCF_007474535.1 of Chryseobacterium echinoideorum. GTDB lineage: Bacteria > Bacteroidota > Bacteroidia > Flavobacteriales > Weeksellaceae > Chryseobacterium > Chryseobacterium echinoideorum. Next base: position 54,474 of record NZ_VKNW01000003.1, read on the forward strand.
TACCAGCTGGAAACGAAGCATATCAATAAAATTTCCTCCGAATGTAGAATTGATTCTGGAACTCTCCCTGAATACATTGTTTGGGATTTCGTCGAATTTTTCCTTATTCGCCAAGACTCCGCAAACCTGCGTTTTTTTACCAAAAGAAATAATATCCGGTCTCACGCTGAAATGCTCAAATGCCCACATTTTCCCGGTAATTCCTATTCCTGTCTGCACTTCATCAAAAATCAGTAATACTTCATGCTCATCACAGATATTTCTTAAACCCTGAAAAAACTCATCTCTGAAATGGTTATCACCGCCTTCCGCCTGAATGGGTTCTATAACGATGCATGCAACCTGATTCGGGTTGGCAAGAATAGCTTCTGTAATCTGGATCAATGCTAAATTTTCATTTTTAATGGTTTCTTCAAGATTTTCTTCCGTTATTGGAAAATGCAATTTAGGATTAAGAATTCTTGGCCAGTCAAACATTGGGAAGTATTGATATTTTCTAGGATCCGAAGTATTGGTTAAGCTTAAAGTATAACCGCTTCTTCCGTGGAATGCCTGTCTGAAATGAATGCATATGCCGGCCTCAATATCAAGATCTTTTTCAAAATTTTTCCTTGTTTTCCAGTCAAAGCAGGCTTTCATAGCATTTTCTACCGCCAAAGTTCCGCCTTCAATAAAAAATGCGTACTGTAGTTCCTCGGGCATCACTACCCTTTCAAATACTTCAATAAACTGAGCATATTCTTTGGGATAAACATCTGCCAGTGTAGGTTTGTTTACGGCCATTTTTCCAAGCCAGTCTGTTTTTTCCAGCAGATATGGATGATTGTAACCGATAGAACCAGATCCAAACATAGAGAACATATCCAGAAAGTTTTTTCCAGAAATTGAATCATGAATCCATGATCCGTGAGAGTTTTCAATATCCATTACAAAGTCAAACCCATCTGCCAAAACGTGTTTTCCTACGGTTTCTTTTATTTTATTTGTTTTACTTTCAAGTGTATTGTCCATATAATTGTGATTGAAAAATTAAAAATTCAAAGATTTAAAATAATAATTAAATTAACCTTTGATAACTAAAGTTGTTAAATTGAAAAATTATAAATCAAACTTAATTCCCTGTGCCAAAGGAAGATTGGTCGTATAGTTGATGGTATTGGTTTGTCTTCTCATGTAATATTTCCATACATCAGACCCTGATTCTCTACCACCTCCTGTTTCTTTTTCACCACCAAAAGCACCGCCGATTTCTGCACCCGAAGTTCCTATATTCACATTGGCAATTCCGCAATCTGATCCTGCATGTGAAAGAAATAACTCAGCTTCTCTCAGATTCTGAGTCATAATTGCTGATGATAAACCTTGCGGCACATCATTCTGAATAGCAATTGCTTCATCAAGACTTGAATATTTTATTAAATATAAAATTGGTGCAAAAGTTTCATGCTGAACGATTTCGTAAGAGTTTTGAACCTCAGCAATACATGGCTTTACATAACATCCTGATTCGTAATTTTTCCCTGATAAAACGCCACCTTCAACAATGAAATTTCCACCTTCTGATTTGCATTTTTCTATGGCTTTCTCATATTGTTTTACCGCATCAGTATCAATTAAAGGACCCACATGATTGCTTTCATCAAGAGGATTTCCTATTTTCAACTGACCGTAAGCTTTGATTAAACGGTTTTTCACTTCATCATAAACGCTTTCATGGATAATCAACCTTCTTGTGGAAGTACATCTTTGTCCGGCAGTTCCGACAGCTCCGAAAACCGCTCCAATGATCGACATATCCAAATCTGCATCTTTAGAAATGATGATTGCATTGTTTCCGCCCAATTCCAAAATTGATTTCCCAAATCTTTCAGCTACTTTTGAAGAAACCATTCTTCCTACCCTCGTAGATCCTGTAAACGAAATCAAAGCAACACGTTTGTCATCTACCAATTTTTGTCCGATTTCGTGATCTGCAACCAAAACGCTTGAAATTCCTTCAGACAGATTATTTTCTTTTAACACTTCGTTCATTATATTCTGACAGGCAATAGCACAAAGCGGAGTCTTTTCTGAAGGTTTCCAGATGGTAACATTTCCGCAGATCCACGCTAAAGCAGTGTTCCAAGCCCAAACTGCAACCGGAAAATTGAACGCAGTGATAATTCCTACAATTCCGAGAGGGTGATACTGCTCGTACATTCTGTGTCCCGGTCTTTCTGAGTGCATTGTATAACCATGAAGCTGTCTAGAAAGACCGACTGCAAAATCGCAGATATCTATCATTTCCTGCACTTCTCCCAAACCTTCCTGCAAAGATTTTCCCATTTCATAGGAAACCAGTTTACCAAGGTCGTCTTTATATTCTCTGAGTTTTAATCCTAATTGTCTTACAATTTCTCCTCTTTTCGGAGCCGGAATCATTCTGAACTCTATAAATGCTTTCTGTGCAGATTCTATTACTTTATCATAATCTTTTTCTTGTGACAGTTTTACTTTGGCAATAAGTTTTCCGTCTGCAGGAGAATAACTTTCGATAGATTTTCCTGATGCAAAAAATTTCCCTCCTGTAGAAGTTCCTTTATTGTCATCTTTGATTCCTAAACTTTTTAATGATTTTTCAATTCCGAAATCTTTGGTTTTTTTTGACATACAATTTTAACTTTTCGTTTCGCCTAAGATAAAAAAATATTATCCAACAGAAAAATTTTAATTTTTTCAGGCTTATTTTATTTGGACTAATTATAAACATATTATCTTTGTAAGAGCAAAAAATTTAAAAATGGAAAATTCACAGGAAAAAGAATCCAAATTTAAAAAATGGTTTAAACGTGTCGGATGGGCAGGATTGGCATTTTTTACCATAAAAGGTTTGGTCTGGCTGGTAATTTTTTATTTTGGAGCTGATAGTCTTAAAAGCTGTCTGGAATAAAAAAAAGCAGAGAAAAAATCTCTGCTGTAGCTATATTTTTATTTTTTTATTCTTTTTTCTTTCTTCCCGAATTAATCAGATTCTGATTCAGTAGAAATTCAATCTGACCATTTACACTCCTAAATTCGTCATTTGCCCATTTTTCCAGAAGCTTGTAGGTAGATTCGTCAATTCTTATCACAAAAGATTTTTTTGTTTTATTTTCTGAAGAACTCTGGGCTTTCTCTGATTTCATTTTGTTGCTTGGTTTTTCTTATTGCTTTTTGTTTTAACGCAAAGGGCGCAAAGATTTTTATAATCTGTTTGTTTTTAAGTCCGCAAAGGCATTTGATTACATCGAATATTCGATTTCACTCAGCAAAGACTTATGCTTTATTATTAATATTTATTCTTAAAATTAACCTTAATTATACAATGTTCCTGCGTTTAAAATTGGGGTTGCTGCTTTTTCACCGCATAAAACTACCATAAGATTGCTTACCATTGCTGCTTTTCTTTCATCATCAAGTTCTACAATATTTTCTTCTGAAAGTTTCTTTAAAGCTAAATCTACCATTCCTACGGCTCCTTCAACAATTTTTGTTCTGGCCGCCACAATTGCTGTTGCCTGCTGTCTCTGAAGCATTGCCCCTGCTATTTCGGAAGCATAAGCCAAATGCGAAATTCTGGCTTCCTGAATAATGATACCCGCTTTGGAAAGTCTGTCTGTAAGTTCCTGCTCAAGAATAGAATTGATTTTATCTCCTCCTTCTCTCAAAGTTATCGGAGCATGATCGTCTTCCAGATTATCATAAGGAAAGCTCATTGCCAAATGACGAACTGCGGCTTCGCTCTGCATTTTTACAAAATCGGCATACCTTTCAACATCAAAAGCTGCCTTGTAAGTATCTCCTACTTTCCAGACCATAACTACCGCTATTTCTATTGGATTTCCCATCTTATCGTTTACCTTCAACGTCTGTCCCTGCAAATTTTCTGAACGGAGAGACATTTTTTGTGAAGAGTATAATGGGTTGATGAAAAAAAGACCGTTTTCTTTCACCGTCCCTACATACCTCCCAAAAAAATTCAGTACTCTGGAATGATTAGGCTGAATGATCATCAAACCTTTCATAAAAAAGAAAGTTACGACAAAACATACAAACGAAACAATAAGATAAGTAACATTATTGTCTACCCTATCATCTACCCCGAGAATGAAAAGATAAATACAAAAACCCAGCAATAAAAGACTGATGATAAGTGCCAAATAGCCAGACATAGGTTTTAAAACTTTTTCCATAGTATTAATTTTAAATTGATATCATTTTGATATCATAAAGATATACAAAAAACAGATATAAATTTCATTTTTTAATTTATTTTTTACAAAAAAATCCCGAAAGTAATTTTCGGGATTGTGTATGCATAAAACTGAATCTTATTTTTTCTTTAAAGCAACAAACTTAACGTAAGAGGCTATAGCCAATGTAAGCATTGTTGCTAAACCAATGTAAACCCAAACAGGAACTGGAACCGGATCTCCTGCTGCGTAAGAATGCAATCCGCTTAAGTAATAATTTACCCCAAAATATGTCATTACCATTGAGCAGAATGCAAACATCGTAGCTACGTGAAATGCCCATCTGCTTCTTAATCCAGGAACCAATCTCATGTGTAAAACAAATGCGTATACCATGATTGAAATAAAAGCCCAGGTTTCTTTCGGATCCCAGCTCCAATATCTTCCCCAGGATTCGTTTGCCCAGATCCCGCCTAAAAAGTTTCCGACAGTTAATGCGAAAAGTCCTATTGTTAAAGACATTTCAGAAACAATTGCCAATTCTTTTAATGTAGAATCATTATGCAATTTGAATTGATTTTTATCTGTAATGATATAGAAAATCAATGAAATCACGGCTATAATCATCGACAATGCAAAGAAGCCGTAACTTGATACAATAATGGCAACATGTACAATCAGCCAATATGATTTTAGAACCGGAACCAAAGGTGTAATTTGCGGATCAAGAGCAGAACCTCCGTGTGCAAATCCCATCATAATGACAGCCACCATAAATCCTGCCGCAGGAATCAATGCATTGGATGTATTTGTAGCTCCAAATAATCTTGTGGACAATGTAAGAGCTTTGGCACCCAAAGGATAATTCCTATTTTTTCCAAATCCAAAATAGAACATCAATCCGGCAGAAATCCCGACCCATGAAATAAAGATAATGGCTTCGTAACCATTACTCCACGGAGCATGACCGGAAATATACCATCTTCCTACTAATCCGAAGAAATGACAGATATAGCCCACAACTCCAATATAAATAATCGCCTTGATGATTCTGTTTAAAATTTTATTAGGCTTGAATAATTCTACAAAACCTAAAATAAAAAGCAGACCACCAATAATCGTATAGAAAATTAAAAGCTTAAAGTTAATATCAGCTTTATTCATAAAAACTTCCAGATCAACTTTCGACTGGGACGGCACCACTGCTTTCCCCCATTTTTGCTGAAAATCAGAAAGTTTTTTGAGTTCAATATCAGCTTTTGCCCAATTTCCTGTATTCTGTGCCTGAAGTGCCTCTGCAAAATACGGTCCCATCACTTTTTGGGATTCCATGTCTGGTTCCATTTTTTGGTCAAGCCATGAATGCCAAGTGTGATTTGGATCGTTTTTTACTGGAACAATTCTTAAAAACTGTCCACTGAAAAATTCATTGAAAATCTGTACTCTTTCGTTGAGTTTGATCACCTGTTTGTCATACTCTGACTGCTCTGCCGGTTTTTTGCGAAACGCTGTATTGTAATCTTCATCCAAAATATAGGTAAGATTTCCGTTGGCATCTGCAGGAAAGAGACTCATTAAAGTAGTATATCCATCTTCATTAGCTTTTGTCTTTCTCAAAAGTTCTTTACCTCCTTTTGCATCTACTTTAATCAAAGGAACCATCGTCCAGCTTGGAGTGTCTGTATTGATTGAAAGAAACCATTGTTCGGCTGTCAAATAATTTCCGTCACTTCCTTTGAACTTGTCTTTTTTATATAGTTTTCTTAAAACATCTAAAGCCTGGGTGTTGATCGGAACAATTCTACCTTCATAGTTCTGCACCAAAAGATACCCGAATTTATCTGCATGCTCTCTGCTGATTTTATTTTTAGCAATAATCTCGTCTGGCGAAATTATTCTCATTTTTGAAAGCGGAGCCGCCATAGAATTTTGCTGCGGGCTGCTTTCAGATACAGCTTCTGAGGTGGGAACATGATCATGACCATCCCCTTCTGTATGAACGTGTTCTCTGCTTCCATCCGTTGTTCCGTGCGTTTCAATTTTTTGTGCGCTGAAATTTAAACTTAATAAAAGTAAAACGATCATCGCTGCTCTTTTCTGATTGATGTCTTTCAGCATCTTATTAAGCTTCCAGAAATGGGTTCCTTTCCAGAAGAAGATTACAAACATCCCTAAAAACAACAGTCCGTAACCGATGTATGAAATCAAAGTTCCCCAATAATCATGGTTTACAGAAAGTAAAGTTCCCATTCTATCCGGCGTATAACTTGCCTGAAAGAAACGATAGCCTTTATAATTCAGAACATTATTCATATAAATTTTATACGGAGTCTGCTTTCCTTCGTCAATAATTTTCACATGGCTTTCGTAAGCACTCGGAGAAGAGCTTCCAGGATAAGTTTCCATCACAAAATCATCTAGTTTCAAAGCGAAAGGAGTATTATAAATTTTAGGACCAAAACCCACCATAAGATTCAAACCATCCATAGCAACCTGTTTGTAGGCGTTTGGATTTCCTCGTTCTACAGAAAGCTCAACAATTTGTTTGGTTTTTGGACCTTCAATTTCAACCGTCATTGCATCAGGTACATTCTGATCTTTCTTTTTGTCACCTTCAAAAGCCATCAGTTTTCCTTTTCTTAAACCTTCAGGGACAACCAGTTTTAGTTCGTTAATCGTGTATAAACTTCTCAAAACCAAAGGTTGATATTGGTCTTTCGCTGTATTTCCTGTTGCCTGAGTTGCCATCGTCATGTAAGAAGCATCTACAGGAGTTTTAATCAAAATCTGTCCGTTTTCCTGTTTAAATTCTACGGCACCGTCAATAGCCCTGTTGAAAGTAACCAAAGTTCCGTTGATTGATTTTGTTTCTCCTGATTTAATATAAATATTCTGTCTTCCTGTTTCTGCAGTAGATACCAAATGAAGATATTCCGCACCATTAGGATCTGCAACAAGACTATCTTTTTTTCTCTGAACATAATCAAGCGTTATCACTTTGATTTTTTTTCCTTTAAAATCATATGTTGCTTTAAAATCTTTATGAAGCGGAGACATCAGATATGGTACGTCCTGATAATCAAGAGTCTCACCGTTTTCTTCAATTTTAATTTTAAAAAAATGTTTATCGGTTACAATTTCGTTTGAAGTCTGCCCTTCCCGGATACTCATTTGTCCTTCAAAGCTGATGTATCTGGTAATAGCTCCGCCAATAAAAATAAAGATGAAAGCAAGGTGAAAAACTAATACAGGCCATTTTTCTCTTCTCCAAAGTCTGTATCGTCCTATATTTCCTACAAAATTGAGGATGAGCAGAAGCATAATCAGCTCAAACCATTTGGCTTCGTAGATTAATGCTTTTGCGGTAGGTGTACCATAATCGTTTTCTAAAAAAGTTGCATAAGCCATTGCAAATGCATAAACGAGCAGTAGAACAGCCATTGTTCTGGTGGAAATAAGAATATCCTGCAGCTTCTTCATGATTTTATATTACTTGACATGCAAAAATAAGGATGATAAACCGAAAGGACGGTAAAAAAAGCTGTTTTTTATCATTCCAACTGTCTTTTTGGTTATTTTGAATGATTCTTAATAAGAAAATTCAAAATGTTTAAATATCAATTAGCAATCAGATTTTAAACTGTAAAATATGAATACAAAAAACAAATCTCTTTTCTTCTAAAAAATTACTAAAATCTAAAAAAAACATTAAATTTGCCAGACTTACATTATGGAAAAGAAATTACCAAAACAACCATCTCAAACACCTGAAGCAGGTAAAATTTTATCAAAACCCCGCATATTTTTCGGCTTAACATTTATTGTTTTTGCCGGTGTTCTTACTCTGTCTTTTATCTCTTATCTGATGAACTGGAAGGCAGATCAAAGCCAGGCTGGAACCATGCTGGACAAGAGTATACAGTCATCAAACATTTTCGGAAAACTGGGAGACTGGCTGGGTAATCTTTTTATTTTTGAAAGTATTGGGGTAGCTTCATTTATTATCGCATTTCTTTTTGTGGTTTTCGGGACCATGATTCTGAAAAAGAAAATTTTCAAACCATGGATGACTTTCGGTCATTCACTATTTTTCATTTGCTGGCTTCCCATTCTTTTCGGAGCCATTACAAAAGGGCAAGGAGTTTTAAGCGGAGTTTACGGCTATCAGATTATGGATTCTCTTTCTGCCATCATCGGAACTGTTGGTCTTTGGGTCGTTTTGATTGTGAGTATCGCACTCTATTTTATCCTTGAATTTAATCTTCGTCCGAGTTCGGTAAAGGCAAAACTTAATACAATTAACGAAAACACTATCGGAAGAGTAAGATATATGATGCCTAATTCTGATGAAAATTTTGAAGCAGATCAAGAGCTGAAAGAAGAAATCAATCATGCTAATTCTTTCAATATTACAGTAACTGATGAATCTGAAATTAAAATTCAAAAACCTAAAAAAGAATCTCCATTTAAGGAATCGAAGCCGGTATCAAATGCTGAAACTATCGTAACTCCCAATCAGACATCTTTTGAAGAAGAAAAAATAACCTCGCCCTCTTTAAACTTGACTGTTGAAAATCCTATTCCCTCAGTGAAACCGGAAGACGCTTTTGATGTTTCAAACAATTTTTCCGAACCTGCTGAAGATATAAAATTCAATGTAGAAGTAGCACCGATGGTTGATCTCATTGAAGATTCTGACAGGCAGTCTCAAGAGTTGGTGCAAAAACACGGTTTATATGATCACAGATTAGATTTAGCCAAATTCCAGATGCCAACTTTGGATCTTTTGAAAGATTACGGAAACGAAGAAATTTCAATCAATAAAGAAGAATTAGAAGAAAACAAAAATAAAATTGTAGGTCTTCTTAAAAACTTTAATGTCGGAATCGCCGAAATAAAAGCAACGATAGGACCTACTGTCACTTTATACGAAATTGTTCCGGAAGCGGGAATCAGAGTAGCTTCCATCAAAAAACTGCAGGATGATATCGCATTAAATCTTTCTGCTTTGGGAATCAGGATTATCGCACCAATGCCTGGAAAAGGAACCATTGGTATTGAGGTTCCGAGAAAAAATCCTACCATGGTTTCTATGAGATCAGTGATTGCTTCTCAAAAATTTCAGAATACAGATATGGACTTGCCTGTTGTTTTCGGGAAAACCATCTCTAATGAAGTCTTTATGGCAGATTTGTCAAAGATGCCTCACCTTTTGATGGCTGGAGCAACCGGACAGGGAAAATCGGTGGGAATCAATGCTATTCTGACCTCACTTCTTTATAAAAAACATCCGAGCGAACTGAAATTTGTAATGGTAGATCCTAAAAAAGTGGAACTTTCTTTATATTCAAAAATTGAAAGACATTATTTAGCTAAACTTCCGGATGCTGAAGAGGCGATTATTACCGATACCAATAAGGTTATCAATACCCTCAATTCGCTTTGTATTGAGATGGATCAGCGCTATGACCTTCTTAAAAACGCTTTCTGTAAAAATTTAAAAGAATACAATAAAAAGTTTAGCGAAAGAAAATTAAATCCTGAAAACGGACACCGCTATTTACCGTATATCGTTTTGGTAGTGGATGAGTTTGCAGATTTAATTATGACTGCCGGAAAAGAAGTAGAACTTCCGATTGCGAGATTGGCTCAATTGGCAAGAGCGGTAGGAATTCACCTGATTGTTGCTACACAAAGACCATCGGTAAATGTCATTACCGGTATGATTAAAGCCAATTTCCCTGCAAGAGCAGCGTTCCGTGTAATTTCTAGTGTAGACTCCAGAACGATTTTAGATTCTCCGGGAGCTGATCAGCTGATCGGTAAAGGAGATATGCTTTATTTCAATGGAAATGAAATTTTGAGATTGCAATGTGCTTTTGTAGACACTCCGGAGGTTGAAAGACTGGCTGAATTTATCGGTGAACAAAAAGGTTACGCTTCTGCATTTCTGCTACCTGAATATGTTTCTGAAGATGCTGCGAGCTCAGTGGGTGCTTTTGATCCTAACGAAAAAGACGCTTTGTTTGAAGATGCTGCTAGAATTATTGTTTCAACCCAGCAAGGTTCAACTTCTATGCTTCAAAGACAACTGAAACTGGGATACAACAGAGCAGGAAGAATTATGGATCAGCTGGAAGCAAGCGGTATTGTAGGCGGATTCAACGGAGCTAAAGCAAGAGAAGTTCTCATCAGCGATCTGCATTCTTTGGAACAGTTTTTAGATGATTTAAAAAATTAATAACTACTTTAAAACATTACTAAAAAATGAAAATTTTAAAATTCACGAAAGAAATTTTACTGATCTCGGCAGTACTAATGCTGTCTTCGTGTGCATTGAAATCAATTCCAAGTGATTATAATACAATAAAATTAGACATCGTCAATACAGAAAACTTAGGCGATGGAAAAGTTTTAATTTATAATGGTGCCGGAGTATTACATTCTGTAGACAATACAGCACGTTTGAATGTTTGGGTTGACGGTAAATCTCTCGGACAAATAAAAGCCAGAGAATATCTGATCGTTGATCTTAATAAAGGAAATCACGAATTTAAAATTCTCCATATAGACATGGTAAATATGAGAAGTACCCATCAGATTAATGTCGATGAAAATACAAAAGTGGTAAAATTAGAACCTACAATCACTTCGAACAAAGCAACTGTAACTAATATTCTACCTGAAAATTTTGATAAATACAGATATAGAATTGAGCATAACAAATAGATCATTGATTTTTAAATTTCTTAATTTTCACACTAATTCTTTGGAACAGTTTTTGGAAGATTTGCGAAGCTAAAATTTAACTTATCCCTTTTGAGAAAGTCTAAAGAAAAGAAATATTAGAAAAATTAACATGAAAAAAATAATTTCAAAGATAGTTTTAGGAACATTGGTAGTAGGAAGCATTGGTTTTGTACAGGCTCAGAAAATTGATGCTAAAGCAAAAAAAATATTAGATGATATTACGGCTAATTACAATGCCAAGAAAAACTCTTATTTTAAATTTGCATTCGGAAGCGGAACCAATGGAAAAATTTCTAAAACAGAACCGGGAATTTATTACTCAGCAGGTAATAAATACAAACTGAAAATCATGGAAACCGAACAGATATTTGATGGGAGCAAGATATATAATATCAATGAGGAAGACAAAGAAGTAACGGTTGCAAAACCTAACGAAAACAGCGCCATGTTTTCTCCGATCAATTATCTGACTTCTTACAGAAAAGATTATAATGTAATGTATAGCGGAAAGAAAACTGTTGATGGAGTAAGCGCAGATTTGATTAAACTAACTCCTGTAAAAGCAAACGGACTGAAATATATTTACCTCTATGTAGATTCCGCCAGAAAACAGATGCTGAAGCTAGAACAGTTTGGAAACAACAAAGACATTTCGGTTATTTCCATCAAAGAATATAAAGAAAATCAGCAATTAGACCCAAATATGTTTGTGTTCGATAAAAATAAATTCAAAAATTATCTTGTTACAGAATTATAGTTCTAAATAAATATTAAAATTTAAAGTCACAAAGAAAACTTTGTGGCTTTTTCATTAATTTTGGCGAATGTTAAAAATATTAGACCGATATATCATCAAGACCTTTTTTGGTCCGTTTTTTTTCATATTCAGTGTACTGTTTTTCATCTTTATTGTCAATATTGTATGGATTCAGCTGGGACAGTTTATGGGAAAAGGTCTTACTACATTTCAGATCATGAAGCTCCTTTTTTATCTCGGAGTAAATGTTGTAAGTATGGTATTACCGCTCACTATTCTTCTGGCAAGTATCATGTCATTTGGCGAGCTGGGTGAGAGATATGAGCTTGCCGCCATGAAAGCTGCCGGGATCTCTCTTACCCGGGTCATGATGCCACTTTTCGGAGTAACCGTTGTTCTCGCTATTTTGCTTTATATTTTCTCTAATAATATCATTCCTGATTTTCAAAGGAAGGCTAAAAATATGCTGTATAATATTGCACAGACAAAGCCTGCTCTCAATTTTACTCCGGGACAGTTTATTGATCAGATTCCCGGATATATGGTAAAATTTGATAAAATAAAAGGTGATGAAGGCAGAGATCTGGAAGGGATATTTATTCATAAAAAAGCAAACAATTTTGAAAATCAGCAGACCATTGTTGCAGAAAAAGGCAAATTTGCCAATGCTAAAAACAGAAAATACATGCAGTTGATCTTATACAACGGATATGTAACTGAAGATTCTCATGCCGGTAAATCTGAAAATGTACGATTAAAACAACCAGATCAGAGAACAAAATTTGATACTTTGATTACACACTTTGACATCAGTGAATTGATTGATAAAGCCATCGAGAAAGAGCAAATCACAGATGATTACCGTTTCCAAACCTTTAATGAACTGTTTGCTACCATTGATAAAACCAAAAAGGAAAATGCAAGAATCAATGAAAATATCGGTAATGAAATGATGAATCAGGTGAACTCTGTTGTAACCTATATGGATAAAAACAAAACAAAAGCCCCTGTTAAACAGCAGTATAAAATTGATACCATAAAATCTGATAAAAAAACTCAGGCAATCGGCAATGCATACTCTAGGCTGGAGACACTGAAATTGAATTTAGAATCCAAAGATAAAGAGATAGATCCCAGCAAAAAATACTTTAGCAAGGTCATTCTTTATCAACAGAGAATGCTCACCTACTCTTTTACCTGCATCATATTTTTTATGATTGGTTCAAGCCTTGGTTCTATCATCAGAAAAGGAGGAATGGGAGTTCCTGTAATTATTGCGATCATTATATTCATTGTATTTTACATTATTAATGTGGGTTTTGAAAACGTAGCATGGTCAGGAAAGATGAATCCTTATCTTGCGGCATGGCTCCCTAATATTATACTTTTTCCTTTTGGAGTATTAATGACTTATAAAGCGCTTACCGATTCTCAGCTATTCGATTCTGAGAAATACAAGGCATTCTTTAAACCTGTAATCAAGCTATTTGTCAAAAATAAAGAACATAAAAGATATCAGTAAATGAAAATAAAAAACCGAAGCAAGTATTAGTTTCGGTTTTTTTATGAATTATATTTAACATTCAAAAAAAATTCTCATATTTACAGCCTTAATTTAATTCAAAAAAACATGAAAAAAATTTTATTATTAAGTGTACTGAGTCTTATGAGTGCATCTTTATACGGACAGGATGACACCACAGACTATGAGCTTAAAAGCAACGAGAAATTTGGTTTTATCATTGATAAAAGCGGCAAAAAAACCGAAGGTATTGTAAGAATGGTTGGTGACGCCCGTAATCCTTGGAACAATCAAAAAAAAGTAAAATTTGTCGCTGTTTCGGATATTGACAAGTCTAAAAAGAAGCAGAAATTTAAAACAATGGATTCTGATGACCTCAAAGAATATGTTGCTTACGATGAAAACAATAACGAAAGACATTTTGAGGTAATAAAATACACTAATGTAAAAGAAGGCTTAAATACTGCAACAAGCGGATTAAGCGGAAACATCAAAGCATTTAATAATCTTACCAAAACCAATCAGTTTGCAGAAGTTGTAACAGATGGTAAAATCAAAATTTACAGATTGTACGGTTTTCCAACAAGCTTTGCTGCAGGAGACAGTCAAATCAAAGAAGCAGAGAGAGAAACAGAAAGAATGCGAAATAATCCTTCCTATATTTATACAAAAAAAGGAAGCAAACTAAAAGAATTTAATCTGAAAGAAGCAAAGATCATCACTGCAGACTGTCCCGTAATAAAAAGTAAAATTGCCGGAGGAGAATACGCTTCGATGAAAAATGATACTAAAAAAAGAACTGGTCTGGGAAAATTTATCAAAAATCAGGTTGATGATGTAATGTCTGATGTTCCGCAAATCATTGATGAAGTTATTCTGGATTATAACGAAAATTGTCAATAAATTTTATTGATTATAAATAAAACAGCCGCTTTTTGCGGTTGTTTTTGTTTTGATATGTGTGATTTGCATATTTTTTGGTTGAATTGTGATATAATCCGATTTAATATGAAAAATGCAATCCTATCACTTAGCCTTATTTTGGTTTTTTCCTGTGAAAAACAAACTTCAGAGAAAGCAAATTCCATTTCCGAAAATGAATCAAACAAAACATCTCAAGTCTCAGATTCTTCAAAAATTTCATTACAAAATATAGATGAGATAAAAGCAGAATATACCAAAATCAATCAGGAGATAAATACAAAGAAGCTGGATTCGACAAGCTTTAATTACGAATGCAACGAGCGTTCAGGAACAGTTGTTTATTACTCGCAAAACGGTAAACTTAGATCTATAAAACATTCTTTTTCAGAATACAGCCATTATTCATCCGTAGAAAATTACTTTGTAAATGATGATCAGCCTTTCTTTATTTTTCAACAAGAAACGGTCTGGAATTTTGACGGCGGAACTGCAGAAAAGCCCGAAACGAAAGATGAAATCAATGAGAAGAGGTTGTATTACATCAACAACAAACTGGAAAAATGTCTTGAGAAAAAATATACTGTCCGTTCTGCCAAAAAAAACAAACTCAATCCTGAAAATATTAAAAACATTGAAAATAAAAACTGTTCTGATAAAGAATTGATGAAAACATTCAGCAATTTAATGAGTCACAAAAATAAAAACCCGGACTGCTTATAGTCAATTCAGTGTAATTATTGTCTGACCTAAATTATAGATAAAATCATTCATAAAATTCTCCTATGATTCAAACTAAGTTTTTATATATTTGTTCAAAAGACAAAACTATATGGATAAACTTTCAGAAAGAGTAAAAAGGTTAGGATATTCTCAGACTTTCGTAATGTCTAATAAAGCAAGAGAAATGAAAGCCAGCGGAATAGATGTAATTAGTTTAACATTGGGCGAGCCCGACTTTGATGTTCCCGATAACATTAAAAAGGCAGCTTTTGATGCCATTAATGAAAATTACAGCCACTACTCTCCTGTTCCCGGCTTTTTGGAGCTGCGACAGGCAATTTCTGAAAAATTAAAAAGAGACAACAATTTAGATTACAAACCTACTCAGATCTGTGTTTCCAACGGTGCAAAGCAGGCTATCATCAATATTTTAGCTTCTATTATCAACGATGGTGATGAGGTAATTCTTCCAACTCCTTTTTGGGTAAGTTATGACGAAATGGTAAAAATGATGGGCGGAACATCCGTAATGCTTCCTACATCTTACGTTACTGATTTTAAAATCACTGCAGAGCAGCTTGATGAAGCAATTAATGAAAAAACAAAAGCTGTTTTATTCAGCTCACCCTGCAATCCTTCAGGCGGATATTATACGTATGATGAACTCAAATCTTTAGCGAAAGTTATTGCGAAATATCCACACGTAACATTAATATCAGACGAAATTTACGAATACATCAATTACGAGACAAAAACAACTTCCATTGCGCAGTTTCCTGAAGTTTATGAGCAGACAGCCGTTATCAACGGGATGTCTAAAGCTTTTGCAATGACAGGTTGGAGAATCGGTTATTCTGCCTGTCCGGAATGGCTCGCAAAAGCGTGTGAAAAAATTCAGGGTCAAATGACCAGCGGAGCCAATACAATGGCACAGCGAGCTTCTATCACTGCACTGAAAACCGATCCTAAAGAATACCGTTACATGATTGATGCCTTTAAAAGCAGGAGAGATCTGATGTATGATTTAATGAAAGAAATTCCGGGCTTCAAGGTAGTTTTGCCAAAAGCCGCATTTTATTTCTTTCCTGATGTTTCTTTTTACATCGGAAAAACATTAAACGGAACCGAAATAAAAAATGCTGATGACTTTGCTATGTTTTTGCTGGAGAATGCTCATGTAGGATGTGTAGGCGGTGTATCTTTCGGAAGTCCGGAGTGTATCCGTTTTTCTTATGCTGCTTCCGAAGAAGATTTGAAAGAAGCTATGAGAAGAATAAAAGAATTGCTTTTGCAGTTCAACTAGATAATCACAAGCTGTCAAGATAAGACAGCTTTTTTAATGATATTTTAAGCCTAATTGATAACGGCAGATGTAATTCTGTTATCATTTTTTTATATTTGCTTAAAATTAAAATATTTCATGGATAAAATTGACAGCCTGAACCAAGTAGCAGAATTCCACACCACCTTTAAAGCACCAATTTTAGATACTCCTCAGATTCCTTCTAAAGAAAGATGCAACCTAAGAGTTGAACTTTTGCAGGAAGAGCTGAACGAGTTAAAACAAGCTATTGAAGATCATAATATTGTTGAGATTGCAGATGCTCTTTGCGATTTGCAGTATGTTTTGAGTGGAGCTGTTTTAGAATTTGGTCTTGGCAATAAATTTGTAGAGCTGTTCAACGAAGTTCAGCGTTCCAATATGTCTAAAGCATGCGACAACGAAGAACAGGCACAGGAAACCGTTGAATTTTATAAAGAAAAAGAAGTAGAATCTTTCTACGAAAAATCGGGAGAAAAGTTTAATGTATACAGAAAATCTGATCATAAGGTTTTGAAAAACAAATACTACTCTCCTGCTGATTTAAAATCAATAATCGACAATTAGGATGAAAAAAATTATTACCGGGATTTTAGCACTTTCAGTTTTGACTATTACTTCACAGCAATTATCTGCTCAGAAAGTAATCGTTAACCGTGAAGTAGAAACCACCAATGATGGAAAAATGCTTTTGGGACACCAATTGAAAGAGCAGTTTAGCAAAGAACCTTATGCGGAATGGTATACAAAAGAATTCAACGAGTACGCTTTAGACCAGAAAGCCATCAGTGAGCTTAAAAAAAATAAGTTTAATTCTTATAATCTCATCGTTTTTCTGGGAACATGGTGCGAAGATTCTCATAGAGATTTCCCGAGATTAATGAAGATTTTGGATGAATTAAAATATCCCGACACAAGACTTACGATCATTGCCGTCAATAGAAAAAAAGAATCTCCAACTGGCGACGAGGTAAAATACAATGTACAGAAAGTTCCTACCATCATTGTAGAAAAATATGGCAAGGAAATTGGACGAATTATTGAAATGCCGACTACAGGATATATAGAAAGAGATCTTGTACAAATCCTTGAAAAAGATGACCGATCGGTAATCAAAGAAATATTTAAAAAAGAGAATTGAGAAATTTAAAAATCATTATACCGTTTTTTGCAGGAGTTCTACTAATGTTGCTCCTGTTTTTTGGTTTTAAATCATGCTTTAATGCAACTGAAAAAAAAGAAAAATCAGATTACTATATCCTGACCAATCAGATTTCAAAAATGAATAAAATGGTGGTTCTGGAACAAAATTTTTCAGCCATGCAGAAAACCAAAATGAGCTACGAGTTTTTTGGTAAAGAAATGACCAGCAGCAGCATTATAACGTATACCAAAACTAATGCGCAGGTTTCCTATGATCTCAATAAAATGAAAATAGAAGTAGATTCTATTAATAAAAGACTTGTTATTACAGAACTTCCGGATGCACAGATACGAATTACGCCGAGTGTAGAAATTCAGTCACTGGATGATTCTTTCTTTAACAGAATTTCAGAAAAAGACATTAAAAATGTTACTCAGAAAGCCAAACAAACTGCCATTAAATCAGTAGATCAAAATAAGCTGAGAAACGAAGGTCGTACACAATTAATGGAAAATCTGAACAATATTTTTGTTTTGGCAAAGGCTTTGAACTACACAATAGAAGATAAAACCGGAAAGATCGGTATTCTCGGACTTTAAAAATTCAAAGCTATGGATTCAAAAGAAAAAAAGACAACAGAATCTGCCAATACTGCAGAGACCAAGAAACAAAATGAAGATTTCCGTGATATTCCCGCATCTTCGGAAAAACAAAATCCTTCGGATGTAGATAAAGAAGATGTGCAAAAATCGTCAAAAGGAAAAACAGGAAAAACAGATAATACTAAGTGAAAACTTAGTATTTTTTTATTTTAAACATCCTTAAACCAGCTAAAAAAATACTATTTAATACCCCAAACTTTTTAAAAAATTTTCAACATTCTGATGACTTATTTTCTCCATTGTTTCAACTGAAAAATCTTTCGAAAGTCTTTCATTAATAGAATTGTAGGCCGTTGAATTATTATATTCATCAAAGAAAAAAGGGTAACGTGATTTGTCGGGATGGTTTTTATCATAGAAGAAATCTCCCCCATACGCAAGACAATCTTCTGCACCATTTTCAATCCCGTATTGGATGTGTCTGTAAAGATTTTCAGAATTATCATTTCCTACAAAATCTTTAACGAAATTAAGCCCGATGAGACCTTTTCTGCTGATAATTTCTTGCACCAGTTCATCAGGAAGATTTCTTTTATGATTGCAGATTTTTCTAAAATTGGAATGACTGGCAAAAACAGGAATTTTATAATTTCTCTGGTCAATATAATTCATAATTCCAAAAGCCAGCGCATCACTGGTATGAGCAAGATCAACCACAATATTTTTATCTGAGAGATAATCCAGTAAAACTTTTCCGTCCTCTTTTAATCCGGCTTCAGAAAAATTACCGCCTCCAAAACGGTTCTCTGTATGATGTGTCATTCCGATATACAGCAGCTTTTGGGTTTTCTCAATAATTTTTTCTAAATTTCTGAATCCCTGTTCAAGATTTTCATCCTCTTCACAGAATCCTGATGCATTTTCAATAGCAGCAACAATGCCTGTTTCTGAATGATTTTCTAAATCTTCTAAAGTATTAAACAAATAGAAATTTTCCGTTTTTATAAGATCAGAAAAAATCTGGCTTTGCTTATTTCCAAATTGTGTGCTTCCTTTTACTGTAGGAGTAAAAATTGCCATCACCTGAAGCTTTACATTTCCTTCTTTCAAAAACGGAAGCGAACAGCCTATTTCTCTATCATCAATTTTAGAATCGGGATTCATCAGATATACCAATAAGTCACAGTGAAGGTCAATATTTCTTTTTGTCATAATAAAATACTGGATTTTTAGCAGAAAAGTATACGTTTTCGTACTCAAATATAGTGTAAATATAATATTGAATTATAAAAAAAAGCGTATTTTTGCATCTTAAAATTTCTTAGTAAAACAATGATAAAAATTACACTTCCAGACCAAAGCGTCCGAGAATTTGAAGGAGAAGTTACTCCTTTAGATGTGGCAAAATCTATTAGCGAGGGATTGGCTAGAAATACCATTTCCGCAGTTGTAAACGGTACACAAGTAGAGACGACCACACCTATAACTACAGATTCTACGTTGCAGCTTCTGACATGGAATGATGATCTTGGAAAGAAGGCTTTCTGGCATTCTTCAGCCCACCTTTTGGCACAGGCTATCCTTGAGTTTTATCCTCATGCTAAGTTAACGATAGGTCCTGCCATCGAAAACGGATTCTATTATGATGTAGATTTCGGCGACGAAAGTTTATCTGAAAAAGATTTCGAGAAAATCGAAAAGAAAGTTTTAGAAAACGCTAAAAAAGAATCAACATTCTCTTTATATCCTGTTTCTAAAGAGGAAGCTTTAAAAACCTATGCAGATAATCCGTATAAAGTTGAATTGATTTCTAATCTGAATGACGGAGAAATTACTTTTGTAACGCATGATAACTTCACAGATCTTTGTCGTGGAGGTCATATTCCGAATACAGGAATAGTAAAGGCTTTCAAAGTTCTCAACGCAGCAGGAGCATACTGGAGAGGAAATGAAAACAATCCTCAGCTTACAAGAGTATATGGTATTTCTTTCCCGAAACAAAAAGATCTTACAGAATATCTTGAAAGACTGGAAGAAGCAAAAAGAAGAGATCATAGAAAATTAGGTAAGGAATTAGGAATTTTTGCCTTCTCTGAAAAAGTAGGTCAGGGTTTGCCATTGTGGCTGCCTAAAGGAACTGCTCTAAGAAAAAAATTAGAAAATTTCCTTTCAGTAGCTCAGAAAAAAGCAGGATACGAATTTGTAATGTCTCCCCACATCGGAGCAAAACAATTATATGTTACTTCAGGACACTGGGATAAATATGGTGCAGACAGTTTCCAGCCAATTAAAACTCCGAATGAAGGTGAAGAATTTATGCTGAAACCTATGAACTGCCCGCATCACTGTGAAATTTATAAAACTTCGCAATGGAGCTATAAAGACCTTCCTAAAAGATATGCAGAATTTGGTACGGTTTACAGATACGAGCAAAGTGGTGAACTGCACGGTTTAACGAGAGTTCGCGGTTTTACTCAGGATGATGCGCATTTATTCTGTACTCCGGATCAGCTGATGGACGAGTTTAAGAAAACGATTGATTTGGTTCTTTATGTATTTGGCTCATTAGGTTTTGCAGATTTTACAGCACAAATTTCTTTAAGAGATCCAGAAAACAAGGAAAAATATATCGGAAGTGACGAAAACTGGGAGAAGGCTGAAAATGCAATTGTAACCGCTGCAACCGAAAAAGGTTTAAATACTATTACTGAATATGGTGAAGCTGCATTCTATGGACCTAAGCTAGATTTCATGGTGAAAGATGCTTTAGGAAGAAAATGGCAGTTGGGAACGATTCAGGTAGATTATAATTTGCCGGAAAGATTTGACCTTACCTATACAGGAAATGACAATGAGAAACACAGACCGGTAATGATTCACAGAGCGCCATTTGGCTCAATGGAACGTTTCATTGCCATTCTGTTAGAAAATACGGCAGGAGATTTTCCGTTGTGGCTTGCTCCGGATCAATTCATTATCCTGCCGATCAGTGAAAAATATGTAGATTATTCAAAAAAAGTTTCACAACTTTTAGAAAATCACGATATTAGCGGATTAATTGATGACAGAAACGAAAAAACGGGTAAAAAGATCCGTGATGCAGAGTTGAAAAAGATTCCTTTTATGCTTGTAGTAGGCGAAAATGAAGAAAAGGATGGCACAATTTCTGTACGAAGACGTGGCGAAGGTGATTTGGGAGTAATGAGCATTAATGATTTTGTAAATTACTTTAAAGAAGCTTCACAAACAGGATTTGAATTTGCCGGATAATTTCAAAGCAATAATCTCCGGATATCAATAAGATCAGCTAAAATATAAGCTGGTCACAATAAGTAAAGATTAACCAATAAAATTTAATACAATAGCACAAAGATTTAACAACAGAGGCCCACAAAGACGTCCACAACAGGAGGACGCTCACATGATTAACGATAAGATCCGTGTAAGAGAACTTCGTTTGGTGGGAGACAACGTAGAACCGGGTGTATATCCTATTGATAAGGCAAGACAGATTGCCAAAGATCAGGAGCTGGATCTGGTTGTCATTTCAGATAAGGCAGAGCCTTTTATTGCCAGAGTACTAGACTATAAAAAGTTTTTGTACGAGCAAAAGAAAAAACAAAAAGAGCTTAAGGCTAAACAGGTAAAAGTGGTGGTAAAAGAGATTCGTTTCGGACCTCAGACCGATGATCACGATTATGAGTTTAAGAAAAAGCACGCCGAAAAATTTTTAGAAGAAGGTTCCAAATTGAAAACTTATGTGTTTTTCAAAGGGCGTTCTATCATCTTTAAAGATCAGGGAGAAATTTTACTCTTGAAGCTTGCCCAGGAATTGGAGCACGTTGGTAAAGTAGATCAGCTTCCTAAGCTTGAAGGGAAAAGAATGATTATGATGATGAGTCCTAAAAAACCGGCGAAATAATCTAAAATTCATTATCAGGATTTTAAAAATTACACTTTAGTTCCTGATGATTTACGATATATAAAAGAGATTTTCTATGAAAGTCTCTTTTCGTATTATTATTTTTTGTAATTTTGCAGACGCAATTCTCTGCGTGAGGGATAGTAATGAAAAGCCCACAGCAAGCGCAGGAAATGCTGATGAGCGAGGACTTGCAATGAATAGCCCGACCCGAATGAGCGAATGCAGCGCAGCGGAATGAGCAAATGAGGGACACGCCCAAAATCAATGTAGCAATTTAACAATGTATCAATGTAACAATATTGGTAAACTGGTAAATTGATTTATTGATACATTAAAATATATTGATAACAAAAACATAAAAAAGCAAACAATGCCAAAATTAAAAACGAAATCAGGTGCTAAGAAACGTTTTGCTCTTACCGGAACTGGTAAAATCAAAAGAAAAAACGCTTACAAAAGCCACATTTTAACTAAAAAAGAAACGAAGCAGAAGAGAAATCTTACGACTACTTCTTATGTAGCTAAAGTGGATGAGAAAAGCGTTCAACGTCAATTAGCCATTAAGTAGTTTTTATAAATCATTTATCCGGTTTATAAGAATTCAAAAAAATTCAACATTTTAACCCTGAAACGGAGCACCTAAGAGAATAAAGTCTGGAAGTTTTTGAATTGTAGAGAAATCTCATATCATTTATCATTTACTTTAGTTCCGCCCTTTTCAAAAAAAACAATTTAAATTATGCCAAGATCAGTAAATGCCGTAGCTTCAAGAGCTCGCAGAAAAAAAATAATGAAACAAGCTAAAGGTTTTTTCGGTAGAAGAAAGAACGTTTGGACTGTTGCTAAAAACGCGGTACAAAAAGCAATGCAATATGCTTACCGTGGAAGAAAAGAGAAAAAGAGAAACTTCAGAGCACTTTGGATCATGCGTATCAACGCAGGTGCAAGAGAGCACGGAATGTCTTACTCTCAGTTTATGGGAGCTCTTAAAAAGAACAACATTGAGCTTAACAGAAAAGTTTTAGCAGATTTAGCAATGAATCATCCTGAAGCTTTCAAAGCAGTTGTAGATCAAGTAAAATAATGTAAAATTTTTTGTTATCAATATAAATCCTGAGTTTTTTGCTCGGGATTTTTTTATTATTTACATTTGTCTAATATTATTAAAGAATCATCATCCAAAGTGAAAAAAATAACAGGTTTTCTGCTTCTTTCGATAGCGACATACAGCCTTAATGCACAAAGTTTTATACAGGCTTACCAGACAAGAGCCAATCAGGTTACCCAAACCAATGTAACAACACTTCTTCAGGAGTTTGCCAATTTAGGCGTAAAAACTACAGGCTCTGTCGCCAATACTAATACCTTGAACTGGCTTAAGGCAAAATATCAATCTTACGGATATGACGCAAGTCAGATTACAGAAGATACTTTTACTTTCGGGAGTATAACTTCCAAAAATCTGGTGGTTACTAAAACAGGAACTGTTTATCCCAATATCTATGTCATTATCTGCGGACATTATGATACCATTACGGGATCCGGTGTAAGTGACAATGGAAGCGGAACTTCAATTCTTCTGGAAGCAGCAAGAATTCTGAAAGATGTCCCAACGGAATATTCGGTAAAATTTATTCATTTTTCAGGGGAAGAACAGGGCTTAATAGGAAGTACAAATTATGTGAATAATGTTGTTTTCCAAAATAATGTAAGACAGCTTAATCTGAAAGTTGTTTTTAATATTGATCAGGTAGGCGGAAAGATTGGAAATAACAACAATACCATTACCTGCGAAAGCGACCAGAGCGGACAAACAGCCAATAATGCACCTTCTCTAGCGATGACTCAGCAGCTTGCTGCCTGTACAGCATTGTATTCTCCGTTGCAGACTACATTTTCCAATGCTTTTGCTTCAGATTACATTCCTTTTGAAAATAAAGGGGATATCATTACCGGTTTTTATGAAACAGTAAGAAGTAATAATGAGCATACGGCAAATGATACTTTTGCCAATGTAGATCCTGTGTATGTATTCAATGTTGGGAAAGCTGCTGTTGGTGCTTTACAGCATTTTGCAGTAGCATCTTCTACACTTTCAACCCATGAAGCTGCGGAAAGTAAGCTTGAATCAATCAAAATTTATCCTAATCCGGCTAAAGATATTCTTTATATAGAAACTCCTGAAGAACTCCGACATTTCAGTATTGAAATCAATGATATGACAGGGAAGCTTATTTCATCCTACGAAAACGAAAGAAGCATCAATGTTTCAAAATTAGTTAACGGAGCTTATCTTTGTACAGTAAACTCGGAAGAAGGAAAAGTGATAAGAAAATTTCTTATCGAAAAATAGTTTACATTTTTTCAAGAATTTTTTTGGGCAGAACTTTTGTGAGCTGAGATTTGAGTTCTTTTTCGGCTAAGACAACTTTCCAGTTTTTTCTGTCTTTAGAAACAGCATAAACAGACATAGGTGCATTGATGATGTATGCACCTTCTTTTGCTATATACTGTATATTATCTTTACCATATTTCGATGAAAGCATCTGATTGATATTTTTCTTCATATCATCATTCATCGAACTTACATCTGCCCTTAGTTTTAAAAAATAGCTTACCAAAGAAAAGTATTCTCCGTCTACCAGCTCAGGTTTTCCCACAGAAGCAAACTTCATATCTTTTACATCAATTTTCACAAAAGGATTGTTATAAGTCATATTGAGAAGCTGCGTCATCTGCTCTTTGGGAACGACAGTAAAATATTTGGGATAAATACAGTCTATTGTTTTATCAAGCTGTTTATATTTAATCGTATTGGCAAAATAAACAACAGATTTCCGTATTGCCTGATCATCATTCTGTCCGAAAGAAAATGCAAATAAGAGAACTAAAGCTAATGTGAATATTTTATTTTTCATTTTAAATTTTAATTTTTTCAAATGTACATAAAAACTGCGTAATTTTTATATTTACTGAAAACAGAACTATTTTCAGTAAAAAAGCCGTCTCCAAAGAAACGGCTTTTCAATTTTATTGATCATAATGATTAAGGAACTTTTACCAATTCCACATCGAAAATTAACCATGCATTAGGCGGAATTACACCTCCTGCTCCTCTTTCTCCGTAACCCATTGCCGGCGGAATCAGTAAAGTCGCAGTTTCACCTTCTTTTAATAATAGAATTCCTTCGTCCCAGCCTTTGATTACTCTTCCCATTCCTACAGGAAACTCTAATGGCTCGTTTCTCTTAAACGAAGAATCGAATTCAGTTCCGTTTGTGAGTTTTCCTGCATAATGTACCTGAACATTATCTCCTGCTTTTGGAGTTTTGCCATCAGTTTTTTTGGTGATTTTATAATAAAGACCAGATTCGGTTACCTGCATTCCTGCTTTAAGGTCTTCTAATGCTTTTTTAGCTTCAGCTTCAGCTTTTTCTGCCATAGCTTTATTATTGGCAGCTATCTTTCCTTTTCCTTCATTAAAAATTTTTGCGGCATCATAGTTTTTGTATTCATCACCTTTTCCGAAAACAGAAACTTTTTCAAGCACTATATCTGTTTTAGGCTTATCCTGAGCCCCTTTTTCTACATTGGCAATTGCATCAATCACCTCCTCTCCTTTTACTACTTTACCAAAAATAGTGTGTCTTCCGTCCAACCAAGGGGTAGCAACTTCTGTAATGAAAAACTGAGAACCGTTCGTATTAGGTCCTGAATTAGCCATAGAAAGGATACCTTTTCCTGTATGCTTCAAATCGTTTTTTTCATCTTCAAATTTATATCCAGGATCTCCCATTCCGGTTCCTTTCGGATCACCTCCCTGAATCATAAAATCCTTGATCACTCTGTGGAAAATAGTTCCGTCATAAAACGGAACTCCTTTATCTTTTGCTTTATTATCAATTTTACCTTCTGCAAGACCAATAAAATTGGCTACAGTTACCGGTGATTTTTTATCTTCAAACTTTACGATCATGTTCCCTTTCGTTGTCTGAAGATTAGCGTATAGTCCATCATTAAGACCAGCGTAAGTTTCTTTGTCTACGTTCATTTTTTTATAAATTGGAGTACAGCTTATAAGCGAAATGCTTGCCGCTGCAAAGATTATATTTTTGTTTAAAAATTTCATTTAAAGAACTTTTAATTTTATAATTAAAGGAATGTCATTATCAATTTTATTTTCATCGCCATATGTTCCGTATGCAAGTGAAGATGGGACCAGAAGCGTGATTTCTTCTCCTTGTTTCATATATCTAAGCGCATTTTCAACAGCTTTAAGTTCATCAAAATGACCAAATCTTGCATTATTTCTGCTGATTGGCTTTTCATAAATTTTGGTTTGATCAAAATCATATAAATCGTAAGAATAAGAAATCAGAGTTTCGTCCTGTCTTCTTTCTCTTTTATCAAAACCAGAAACATCTGTCCAGTAATTAAGCTGTGTGGGAAAGTATTCTTTTTTTTGATCTTTAATCCAATCATTAATCTGTTGTCGCTCTATTGTATTAAGATTTTTGGAACGGTTTTTTGAAACATCAAGATCTTTTTGATTCAAAATACCGCCAACAGGTGGATGTACCAGATTATTTCTTTTGCAGCCAATGAGACTCAAAAGCGATATGAATATTATTTTTCTCATAAAACTGTTGCGAAAATACATAATTCGACAATGATTAGCAAAACTTGATTATATTATTAATTAAAACTAACAATTCTTTTTTGAAGTATTAAAATCAAATATTATTTAAAAGGAAGATCTTCTGCTTCTTCCATCAGTTTGAGATAGGTAGAATATCTTGAATGCTGAATTTCTCCGCTCTCAAGGCTTTCTATTACCGCACATTTAGGCTCATTAATGTGAAGACAGTTATGATATTTACACTCTTCTCTTTTCCTGAAAATTTCCGGGAAATAATGTTGTACTTCTTCTT
Organism: Chryseobacterium echinoideorum; assembly: GCF_007474535.1. Taxonomy (GTDB): domain Bacteria; phylum Bacteroidota; class Bacteroidia; order Flavobacteriales; family Weeksellaceae; genus Chryseobacterium; species Chryseobacterium echinoideorum. Next base: position 81,281 of record NZ_VKNW01000003.1, read on the forward strand.
TTTCTATATCAATCATAGCAAATTCACGCACTCCGGGAGTATCAATCACATTTCCTCCAAAATCCCAAAAATGCATTTGTGCAAATGTAGTCGTATGTTTTCCTTTAAGATGGGTATCTGAAATTTCAGAAGTCTTAAGATTAAGCCCCGGTTGCAAAGCATTCACCAAAGTAGACTTTCCGCATCCGGAATGACCGAAAAATACCGATGTTTTATCTTTTAAAATTTCTGTAAGATCATCAAGATTCAGTTGAGAATAAGAAGAAATCTCTAATGTTTCATATCCTATTTCCTGATACAAAAATTCAATATCTTTTACCAGCTCCTGCTCTTCGTCATTCAAAACATCCATTTTGTTGAATAAGATAAGCGGAATAATATTGTAAGCCTCACAACACGCTAAAAATCTGTCTAAGAAACCCAACGATGTTTCAGGAAATTTTAATGTGAATATAAAACACGCCAAATCTATATTGGAAGCAATAATATGAGCTTCTTTAGAAAGATTCACAGATTTTCTGATCAGGTAATTTCTGCGGGGTTCTATTTTGGTAATCCAGGCAATATCATCCTGTTCCAGTTGAAACTCTACAAAATCACCTACAGCCAGAGGATTAGTAAGTCTGGTTTTAATCAGTTTAAATTTTCCCCGAATTCTTGCTTCAAAAATTTTACCTGATTCTGTTTCCAAAACCTGATACCAGCTTCCTGTAGATTTTATGACTTTACCTTTCATATTATAGCTACAAATATAGACAATTCAGGAAAATAATATATTGATAAAATCTTTGTTATTTTTGGTCAATCATGATGTTATTCTGCACATCAATAGACTCTTCGTGAATGGCTTTGAAGATTTTTTCAATAAACTCTTTTGACAAACCCGTCTCTGAGGCTTTCTGAACTGCATATTCTTTGATAATCTTCCATCTATCCGGCTGAAATATCGCAATATCATTTTCTTTTTTGAGCTTTCCGATCTTCTCAGAAATTTTCATTCTCTGAGAGATGAGCTCAATCATCTGGAAATCCAGATCAGAAATTAATGTTCTATGTCTGCCCATTTCCTCTTCAAAACCAGCCAGATCCGGATTTCTAAGTTTTAAGCCAGAAATCATTCCGCTCAAAACTTCAGGAGTAATTTGCTGAGCTGCATCACTCCATGCTTCATCGGGATTGCAATGGCTTTCGATCATCGCACCCTGATATCCCATATTAAAAGCTTCCTGAGTAATTCCAGCCAATCCGGTGCGGTTTCCGCAAATATGCGAAGGGTCTACAATCAACGGAATATTGGGAAACTGACTTTTAAAATCTAAAGCAATCTGCCAATTGGGGTTATTTCTGTATTTTGTTTTCTGATAAGTAGAAAACCCACGGTGAATAGCTCCGAGATTCATAATATTTTGCCCTAAAAGTCTTTCTAATGCACCAATCCACAATGCCAAATCAGGATTCACAGGATTTTTTACCAGAATAATCTTCTTTGTTCCTTTCAAGGCCTCAGCAATTTCTTGTACAGTAAAAGGATTAACAGTTGATCTCGCTCCAATCCAGAGTATATCAACATCAGCTTTAATAGCTGCATCTACATGATGTGCATTGGCAACTTCTGTTGCTGTAAGAAACCCGAATTCATCTTTTACTTTTTTTAGCCAGTTGAGACCTATTACTCCTACCCCTTCAAATCCGTTCGGTTTTGTTCTGGGTTTCCATATTCCGGCTCTAAAAATCGGAACATTTACATTATTTTCTTTTATTCTTTTTGCAGTTTCCAACATTTGCCGTTCACTTTCGGCGCTGCAAGGTCCTGCAATAATCAGTGGCTGTTGAAATTGCTCTATCCAAGTGTTCTTTAAATCTCCTAAGTTCATTATAAAGTAGTATTTATTTAATATTATAAGCAGTATCAATAGCAGATACCTGTTGTATGAATGTAAAAATCAAGATTAATAAGTAAAAAGATATTGAATATCTTTTGGAAAAATGTTTATTGATAACAATAATCATTAATATTTTTGCAATAATATGTATTTGCAAAAAAGAGATTACCATCCCGCCAATAAGCAGAATGATCTGAATAATAATAAAAAACTCTAGTAAGTTTCAACTGAATTGTATCTAAAATTTGATAAATCTTGTACAAATATATCAATTTATGACAAATCAAACCTCATTAAATCATCAAGATCTTTCAGAAGCGGATTCATTTCCACAAATTTTTCGAAAATTTTCTTTTTGGTAACGACTTCAATCTTTAAATTTTCATGGTCTTTTTTAAACTGAAAATCAATAGAATGATTATTAACCTTATGCTTGAAATGGTTAAAAAACTCAATACTTATTTTATCAAACTCATTTTTAGCAGAATCAGACGGATAAGAAATCAGAATGACTTTTTCCTCTATTTTGGTTAGCTTAAAAGCTTTAATAGCGTTGAAAACGACAGGATCTTTCAACCTTAAATTCTTCAAAAGCGTATTCCATTCATTCTGAAGATCGGTTTCTGTAAAATGATGTTCAGGAAGCTTTTCTGAAACTGTATGATCTGTAACTTCTGTGTTTTCGGTTTTTTCTTCTTTATTAAGAAATGAGTTTATACTGAAACCCGATGAAATAGTAGTTTTTGATAAAGGTTTCGATACTTTTTTAATTTCCACGACCTTTTCACCAAGAGAATCAGCAGGAGATTTTTCTTCCTTTTTGCTTTCCTGCATTGCTGCAGGCTTTAGAACAACTTCCTGTTTTTCATCAAGAAACGGCGCTAATATTATAAACTTTTTTTTTTAGCATCTGAACCAGCAGAAATTGATGACAGCTGCATCAATGCAATTTCAACGGTCAATCTCGGATTTTTAGAATTTTTATAATTGATATCGGCGTGATTACAGATTTCAATTCCGTCAATAAGATTTTGAGGACTCCAGTTTTTTGCCTGTTCTACAAATTTAAGTTTAGTCTGCTCTCCTACTTCAATTAAATCAATCGTAGAAGCATTTTGTGCCATCATCAAATCACGGAAATGATTACCCAGACCGGCAATAAATAAATGTGGATCAAAACCTCTTTTTACAATTTCATTAAAGGCTGCCAAAACTTCAGGAATCTTGCTTTCTTTTGCCAGATCAGCAATGGTAAGATACTGATCATAATCAAGAATATTAAGTACTTCAGCAGCTTTTGCCAAGGTAATATTTTTTTGGGAAAAAGTAGAAAGTCTGTCAAAAATTGATAGTGCGTCTCTCAAAGCACCATCAGCTTTCTGCGCAATAAGATACAAAGCATCATCTTCGTACTTTATGTTTTCTTTTTCGGCAATTTTCCTAAGATGTTCCTGAATATCAAGAATGGTAATTCTTTTGAAATCGTAAATCTGACATCTTGACAATATTGTAGGAATAATTTTGTGCTTCTCAGTAGTCGCTAAAATAAAAATTGCATGTGCAGGAGGTTCTTCCAATGTTTTTAAAAAAGCATTGAAGGCTGCTGAAGACAACATATGAACCTCATCAATAATATACACCTTATATTGTCCGACTTGAGGTGCAAAACGTACCTGATCTATAAGTTCACGAATATCGTCTACAGAGTTATTGGATGCGGCATCGAGCTCATAAATATTGTAAGCAAAACCATCCTCTGAAACAGAACCGTCTTTTTCATTGATTTTTCTTGCTAAAATCCTTGCACAGGTTGTTTTTCCGACACCTCTCGGTCCGCAGAAAAGCAGAGCCTGTGCGAGCTGATTTTCTTCAATAGCATGCTCTAAAGTATCTGTAATATGAGATTGCCCAACTACGGTATCAAACTGTTGCGGACGGTACTTTCTTGCAGATACGATAAAATTTTCCATTGGTCAAAAGTAAGAAATATAGTTTTAATCTGAAAGTATAAAAAATTCAAATTTTATATTATTACTCAAAAATAAATGTACAGTCTATAGTGATATTATTTTTTCTGATATGCGAAATCTATAATATCTCTAATGGCCTTCTGGATTCTGCTTCTGCCATCTTCAGACTTCAAATCCAAACCGCAGAATGTGGTTCCGTTATAAGCACTGTATAAATTAAGATGATATATACCTCCCACCAAAAGTGCGGTAATTGCGCGGAAATCTTTTGCGTCATCACCAAAATGCGGATCGGTAATATTTGTAAATAATTCCTCTCCTACCTCTTCTCTCTTTTCAAAGATTTTTCTTAAAGCAGGTCTGCTTTCAGATAATTCCCACACGATAATTTTCTGCAGTTCTTTGTTTTTTTTCAGAGTCTCAAACTGGTTGATTAGTGCCATTTTAGACATTTCCTTTCCTCCGTCTGAAAAATCAACTTCCATATCTTTTTGATCTACTCTGCTCCAATAGTCCTGCGATTTGATATACTCATCAATCAACTTGTCTGTGCTGCCAAAATACTCATAAATAAGTTTTTTGTCAAAACCTGCAACAGCAGCAATTTTACTAACCATCAATCCTGAATAACCTTTTGTTTTCAGAATTTTACCAACTGCATTCAGCAGTTTCTGCTTTGTTTTTTCTTTGTCCCTGATAGGACCTTGTACAACTTTTCTAGGCATCGTTTTCAATTTGGGTTCTAAATTAGCTATTTTTTTTTAATATAACAAACGTACATCTCAAATATGAGAATTGATTTTGTTTATCACTTATATACGAATTTTTTACAAAAATGGTTTTAACATAATATACATAGGATTTTACGATAAAATAATTCACCTGTCTAAAAATATTTCACAGCAGAAATTTATTATTGCTCTTTGGGAAATTTATTTTAATTTTGCAAATTATAGGGAAATGGTGTCTTCCTTACCCAACCGCTTTACAAAGCTGATGGCGCCTGATTAATTGAATGTTTAAACATTTAATCAGGAATTATATGATTAAAAATAACAAGACACTTTTTAGAATTCTCAGAATTTATATTCATACTTTCTTCAGAAAATACCCATCATCCCTCTTTTTATTAAAATGGCTGCTTATAACTCTTGTAATAGGAATTCTAATCGGAAGTGCATCTGCATTTTTTTTAAAATCATTAGAATGGGCAACTGATTTCCGTGAAAATAACCAATGGATTATTTTCCTTTTGCCTTTAGGAGGTCTTTCAGTAGGTCTACTATATCATTATTGCGGAAAAGATGTAGAAAAAGGGAATAATCTGCTGATTGATAATCTTCACCAGCCTGGTAAAACCATTCCTTTTAAAATGGCTCCTTTTGTTTATTTTGGAACTATAATCACTCATTTTTTCGGAGGTTCAGCTGGTCGTGAAGGAACTGCTCTTCAAATGGCAGCTGCTATTGCAGATCAGTTTTCAAAACCTTTCAGATTAACAAAAGATGAAAGAAAAATTTTAATTATTGCTTCCATCTCAGCCGGATTTGGCTCGGTATTCGGAACTCCGTTGGCAGGAGCAATCTTCGGACTTGAAGTTTTCCTCATCGGAAGAATAAGATACAACTCTCTGTTTCCTGCCGTTGCAGCATCGGTCATTGCTGATCTGGTAACCAGACTCTGGAAAGCTCATCATACACATTACCACATTAATTTTGTTCCGGAGATTACTTTTATCAATATTATTTATGCTATCTCAGCTGGTATTTTGTTTGGAATCTGCGCAGCTATTTTTAGTAAATCTCTTCATAAAACAAGCCGATTTTTTAAGTCTAAGATACCTTATCCACCATTAAGACCTTTTTTCGGGGGAATTATTGTAGCTTCTGCTGTTTTTATTATAGGCACAACTAAATATATCGGATTAGGAATTCCGACGATATTAGAATCTTTTGATCAACAGCTGCCTGTATATGATTTTGCAGTCAAAATGATTTTCACTATCATTACTTTGGCTGCAGGATTTAAAGGCGGTGAAGTCACTCCTCTCTTTTTTATTGGTGCAGTTCTTGGTAATGCTTTAGCAATTATAATCCCTTTACCTCTAGCACTTTTAGCAGGGATGGGATTTGTAGCGGTGTTTTCCGGAGCGACCAATACGCCGATTGCCTGTACAATCATGGCTATAGAATTGTTTGGAATAGAATGCGGAATTTATGCAGCCATTGCCTGCACGGTATCCTATCTTTTTTCAGGAAAGAACAGTATTTATCAAAGCCAGATTATTGGCGAACCGAAAAACAGCAGATTTACCAGTGATATTGGAAAAAGAGTGAGCGATTTATAATTTTCTTTATAAAAAATAAAGCTGCATTCATATAAACACAGCTTTATTTGTTGATTAATTATAAGCTCGAAGTTAAGACCAAAAATTCATTTTCAAAATTGTTTAATTGATTCATTATTTTTTCACGATCTTTCTTAAAGGACGATGTTTTTTGAAAAAGAATCTTATAATAAGTAATCCCGTCCAGAATATTTGCTTTAAATGTTTTCCATTTCTTTTTTTGAGAAACAGTAGGTTCCGGAAAATCCGCCATTTCTTTTTCCAGATGTCTGATATACATTTTGAGTTCATTGATGAAAACATTCGGACGGTTTTTGTCTGAAATCACATTTTCTGTTCCATAAATATGCTGTATCATTTCAGAAAGCCTAATCTCTCTATCAAAGTAAGCCAAATTGGGTCCCGGACAAATGACCACCCCTTGATTTTCTCCTTTCACTTCTATATTATTATCCATATAAGCAGAATTCACAAGTCCTACACAAAGACACGCTTTCTCTGTAATTTCTCTTTTTTTGCTTACAAACTGTGGGTTGCTTAGAGTTTCTTTCTGAGATTCAAGTTCACTGATTTTGATATCCTGATATTTTTTTGAAGCAGTACAAATTCCTTTCGAAGAGTATTCTTTACTTAAGGCCAGTAATTTTTTAGGACAAGAGCTGCCGAATTTATTTTTAGATTCTTTTCGCCTTCTTATCACTTCGTTTGAAGTACCTTTTACCGTATTAAATGGAACTCCTAAAGGAGAAATATTACTCAGATAATAGTCTTCTTCTTTAGACGCTGCCAAAAGATTTCTGGTTTCCTGATCTACACAAGTTGCTTCAGGAACAAGTAAAAACGGAGAACCCCATCCTACACTGTTGACTTCATAATTATCTAATAAAAACTGATGTTCGTCAGCAGTTCCTACACCTCCTTGCACAGTAACCTGTAAATCAAGCGGCACGGAAGGTAAATATCTGCCTTTTTGTTCTAAAGCCTTTATCATAAGAGAGTGAGCAGAAAAAATAAGCTCTTCTTTTTTTGTTTTGAATTCTTCAAGAATTGGTCCTAGAAGTAAACCATCTGTTGCAAAAGCATGACCTCCGCAATTTAGCCCGGATTCTATTCTGTATTCTGAAACCCATAATCCTTTTTTTGCCAGAAAATTACCCTGAATCATTGCTGAGCGAAAATCACTTACCTTGAGAATTATTTTCTTTTTTATAAAATTATTTCCATCAGGGTAAAAATCATCAAATTCTTCAATATAGCTGTACAAACGAGGGTTCATTCCTGCAGAAAGCACAAGTGATGACGATAATGTACTTTTTGCAAAACCACGGAGCGAGGCATGAGCATCATTGAAAATTACAGGAAGCTGTTCATCATTTTTAAAGTTGTCTTTATCAACTTTCGTCATAATATTAACATCAATATTTCCGGGTGAAAAATTTTCTTCAAGGAAATTTTTAATATGTGAACTCAAAAAATCTCCTTGATTCAGAAACTCAGCCAAGCCTTTTTTTAAATCTGAATATTGTGGAATTAATGACATAAACTGTTGCAAAGACTCCCTGCTTTTAGAAACATCGTCTTTGAATATTTCAACCTTTTTACTAATTACCTCATCCATCAGATTAAGATAATCTGTTATTCTTCTGGCTCGGTAATCTTCGGTTTTATTGGATATTTCCTGATAAGACAAATTAAATTTTCTGTTGTAGAAATTTTTCATTTTCTCAATAATTTCATCATCAATGATTGAAACAACAGAAGATATGCCGTATTGTGCAACTCGAATGGGACTATCTATAGTATAAGCTAATCCCATAACAGGAATATGAAAGGTGTGTAATGGTTTTTTGATCATTATTAAAATAATATTATAGCTTCATGCTGCCATGAAACTGATTTGATCTGAAAAAACCTATAACTCGCAACAAAACTACAACGATTATATAAATTATGCAATAAATAAAATATTAAAATAATAGTATATAAATATACTTTATTTATAAATTTTAGTATATTTGTATACATATAAGTTGAAAATGAATTACGATTTGACTAAAGATATTATTCATCTACTGGAAAAGTTTGACTCTGAAAACAAAAACCATCAATACACTAATAGCATTGAAGGTTTTAAGGATTGGATTTATGACAATCATCAAAAAACAGAAGATCATCAATCTGTAGAATGGATAGGAAAAGAAAATGGGAGAAGCTCCGAAAGCGTAATAAGCACGTTACTTGTTCACCTCAACAGATATGCAAAAACGTATTCAAAGTCCGCTATCGCTGATTCAGAATTTTCTACACAGGAAGAATTTATTTATCTCATCAATCTCAGATCATTCGGTGAGATGTCTAAGACAGAACTTATCAGAAGAAATGTACACGAAAAACCAGTTGGCATTCTTACCATCAACAGACTTATCAAAAAACAATGGGTAGAGCAGAAACATTCACCGGATGATAAACGTACCAAATTAATCCGCATTACTCCAAAAGGTATTGCCGTTTTAGAAAAACAAATGGACAAAATTCGTCAGGCTACAAAAATTGTAAGCGGAAATCTTACCGAAGCAGAAAAGCATGAACTTATAAGGCTTCTAAATAAGCTTGATCATTTCCATAATGAAATTTTTGGCAGAAATATTGACACAAAAAAGCTATTAGATACCATATTCTCAGAATACTCATTCAACAATAATTAATATGATTAAAAAAACAGCAATTATCGGTTCGGGATTCTCAGGACTTTCAGCGGCGGCTTATGCAGCTAAAAATGGTCATGAAGTTCATGTTTTTGAGAAAAACAGCAGTCTCGGAGGAAGAGCGAGACAATTTTCTACCGACAATGGCTATGTTTTTGATATGGGACCAAGCTGGTATTGGATGCCCGATATTATCGAAAATTTCTTTAAAGATTTTGACAGAAAAAGCTCAGATTATTACAAGCTGGTTTCTTTGGATCCGCAGTTTGAAATGGTTTTTGAGGATGGAAATATGTCATTACCTCAATCTTATTCAGAAATGAGGAATCTTTTTGAAGAGACCGAACAAGGTGCAGGTAAAAAACTTGATGAGTTTATGAGTGATGCACAGTATAAGTATGAAGTAGGCATGAAAGATTTCGTTACAAAACCTTGCCATTCGTGGATGGAATTTGTGTCTCCGAAAATTGCCAAAAGTGCTTTGAAGCTTGACTTGCTTTCAAATTTTCACCGTTTTGTCAGAAAGTATTTCAAGCATCCTAAATTAATAATGCTCATGGAATTTCCTGTGATCTTTCTAGGTGCTGCTCCCAAAGATATTCCTGCGCTTTACAGCCTGATGAATTACGGAGGTTATAAACTCGGAACGTGGTATCCTATGGGCGGTTTTTATAAAGTAATAGAAGCAATGTCTGAAGTATGCATTGAACAAGGCGTGCGTATTCACCTCAATTCAAACGTAGAGAAAATCAACGTGAGCAATTCTAAAGCTCAATCTATTACAATCAATGGAAAAGAAATCTGTTTTGATACCATCATCGCATCATCAGACTATCATCACACAGAAGAAAAATTAATACCTGAAGAATATAAAAATTATCCCGAAAGTTATTGGAAAAATAAAACATTTGCACCTTCGTGTCTTATATACTATTTAGGTTTTAAAAAAAAGATTCCGAACCTCAAACATCATACATTGTTTTTTGAAAATGATCTGGATCTTCATACAACAGAAATTTACACCAACAAAAAATGGCCTACAAAACCTCTTTTTTATGCATGCTGTCCTTCTAAGACAGATCAAAGTGTAGCGCCTGAAAACTGTGAAAATATTTTCCTTTTGATGCCGATTGCAACAGGAATTAACGACAGCGAGGAAATAAGAGAAAGATACTTTAAAGAAATGATTGAAAGACTTGAAAAACACACGAAAACTTCAGGTCTTATGGATAAGATTGACTATAAAAAGAGCTATTGTATTAAAAATTTTGTAGAAGATTATAATGCATATGAAGGAAACGCCTATGGTTTGGCAAATACACTGAACCAAACTGCAGTACTGAAACCTTCATTAAGAAACAAAAAAATAAAAAATCTCTTTTACACCGGTCAGCTTACTGTTCCGGGACCAGGGGTACCACCATCCATTATTTCAGGAAAAATTGCAGCAACAGAAGCCTCCAAATAAAATATAGAATTATGAAAAAACTTTTCGATGAACTTTCATACAAGATCAGCAAACAAACCACCAAACAGTACAGTACGAGTTTTTCTCTTGGGATTTTAGCTCTGTCTCCTCACATCAGAAATTCCATATATGCTATCTACGGCTACGTAAGATTGGCTGATGAAATTGTTGACAGCTTTCACGACTACGACCGTGCTACTCTTCTCGCCAGATTCCGTGAGCAGACCAATCTGGCTCTGGAAGAAAAAATTTCTCTCAATCCTATTTTACAGTGCTTTCAGGAGACTATTCACAGGTATGATATTGACAGGCAGCTTATCAACCAATTTCTGAAAAGTATGGAAATGGATCTTCAGAAAATTGATTATGATTCTGATCTTTACAAAGAATATATTCTTGGTTCTGCTGAAGTAGTGGGATTAATGTGCCTTCATATTTTCGTGAACGGTGATAAAGAACTTTTTGCGATGCTCAAACCTTCTGCAATGAAGCTTGGTTCTGCTTTTCAGAAGGTGAATTTCCTTAGGGATATGAAAGATGACTATCAGATTTTGGGAAGATGCTATTTCCCAAATGTTGACATTTCTTATTTTGATAATATGGTGAAAGCTCAGATTGAGCAGGAAATTTATGATGAGTTTAAAGAAGCTTTGGAAGGGATCAAAAAACTTCCGCCTTCATCAAGATTCGGAGTTTATCTTGCGTACCGCTATTACATTTCATTATTCAGAAAAATTAAAAGAACTTCTGCCCATAGGATTATCAATCAAAGAATAAGAATTTCTAACGGAAGAAAATTTTCTCTGATGATGAGCAGCTATTTGCAATATAAAATGTCTTTACTGTAATCAAAGCATAAAACCATTAGAAAGCCTAATTAATAAGGCTGACCTCATTGTAGATTATGTACTATATAACAATAAAATGTACTTATGAAAAAGATGATATCTGCAGCTGTTTTTTCTGTAACTACTTTTGCTTCTGCCCAAAATCTTGATCTGATCAGAAAGAATTATCAGAAAGCGGTAGAGGACAAAAAAATTTGTAAAGAAATGATTTTTCAGTTTGAGAAGAAAAATAATACCGGAATCGAACTTGCGTATTTCGGTGCATTTCAGGCAGTATGGGCAAAACATACCAATAACCCTTTTGAAAAACTAAGTACTTTTAATAAAGCTAAAAAAAACATAGAAAAAGCTATACAACAGGAACCCGGTCATTTGGAAACAATTTTCCTAAGATATTCGGTTCAGAAAGAAAGCCCCGCATTTTTGGGATATAAAAACAATCTTCAGGATGACAAAAATTTACTTTCACGAAATATAAACAATATAAGTAATTCTTTTCTGAAAGATATGATTATCCAAATTTTAAAAAGTTAACAATGATTCATCAACTCTATCGCAAACAGCAACTTAACTGTACAATAGATGAAGCATGGCGTTTTTTTTCGTCTGCTAATAATCTTTCTAAAATCACACCGAAAGAAATGAATTTTATTGTACGCACCAAACTTTCTGATGACAACATCTACAAAGGAATGATCATTGATTACTTTGTTTCACCCATGCTGAATATCAAAATGCCCTGGCAAACGGAAATCACCGAAGTAGATTTTCAGAAGAGCTTTACAGATTTTCAGAAAAAAGGTCCTTATAAACTATGGAATCACCGCCATGATTTTATCGAAAACGAAAATGGTGTTCTTATGATAGACACTGTAGATTATGAGCTGCCTTTGGGCTTTTTAGGAGAGATTGCTCATGGTCTTTTTGTGAAAAAGAAACTTGAGCATATTTTTGATTACCGCACCAAAGTTTTAGAGGAAATGTTTAACCAAAAACAGAATAATAAAGTATGAATTTTCTGATTGTTATTACCACTTTCTTCGTTATGGAAGGAATTACATGGCTGGTTCATAAATACATTATGCATGGTGTTCTGTGGTCACTTCACCGCGACCATCACGATCACAGCAACGAAGGGAAAATGGAAAGAAATGACTATTTTTTCGTGATTTTTGCAATTCCAACCATTGCATTGATGTATTACGGAACCATCAATGACTTCAATGCCTTTTTCTATATTGCAATAGGAATCACGCTCTACGGAATGGCTTATTTTTTTGTACATGACATCTTTATCCATCAGCGTTTCAAGATTCTTAAAAATACAAAAAATCCTTATCTGCTTGCCATAAGAAGAGGACACAAACAGCATCACAAGCATACCGGAAAAGAAGAAGGAGAATGTTTTGGTTTTCTGTGGGTTCCGGTAAAATATTTTAAAATGTTTTTCAATAAAAGTAAAGTGTAAATGTGGCAGTATACCTATTTAGCAATTAATTTTTTTACCATCGTTATCTGTTTCATTTTTTCTTTTCATCCAAAGATAAAATTTAACAGACATTTTAAGGCATTTATGCTGGCTTCGGTTCTGGTTGCTTCGGTTTTCATAGCATGGGATGTCTGGTTTACAGCCAACGGAGTATGGTGGTTCAATGACCGATATCTCATCGGTGCAAGGCTTTTCGGATTACCGCTGGAAGAATTGCTTTTTTTTATCTGTATTCCTTTTTCCTGTATCTTTACCTATCATTGCTTAGATAAATTTTTCAACCTTGACTGGAACGTAAATATTGAAATAATATTTGTCATTGTTTCGGCAATTGCCTGTTTTATTATTGCTTATTTATTTAAAGACAGAATTTATACCCTTGTCACATTTATGACAACAGGAGCAAGCTTATTAATTCTTTATTTTATTTTAAAAGCAAGGTGGATTGGCAAAGCATCTTTCGTTTATTTTATTCTGATGCCCGGTTTTTTCGCAGTGAACGGAATACTTACCGGAACAGGACTGGAGTCTCCTATTGTAAATTATAATCCTGATGATTTTATAGGATTAAGAATGATGACCATTCCTGTGGAAGATACAGTTTACGGATATGAAATGATTTTATGGAATCTATTTTTCTTTTATAAATTTAAAAAAAATGAGCAAGATTAATATATTTTGGTTCAGAAGAGATCTTCGTCTTAACGACAATACAGGATTAAATGAAGCATTAAAAACTGACCGGAAAGTAGTTCCGGTTTTTATTTTTGATACAGAAATTTTGGATAAGCTGGAAAATAAAGAAGACAAAAGACTTGATTATATTCATCAGTCACTAGATCTTATCAATAACCAACTGAAAGAACACAACACTTGTCTTACAACCTATCACGGTAAACCTCTGGAAATTTTCAAAAAAATCATTGGCGAATTTGATATCGAAACCGTTTTCTACAATCGTGACTATGAACCTTATGGTAGGAAAAGGGACCAGGAAGTTTCGGAACTTTTAGAGGAAAACAATATTGATTTCAAGGATTATAAAGATCAGGTAATTTTCGAGAAAGATGAGGTGGTAAAAGACGATGGGCTTCCTTATACGGTTTACACTCCTTATTCAAAGAAATGGAAACAGCTTTTGAAAAAAAATGAAATAAAAACATCTTCTCCTAATTATAAAAGTTTTCAGACTAAAAAATTTAAAGAAATACACAGTTTAGAAGATATTGGGTTTAAAAAAACAGATTACAGCTTTGTAAAACCTGTATTAAATAAGAAAAAAATAGAATCTTACGACAAAAACAGAGATTTTCCTGCTTTGGATGATACAACCAGACTGGGAATTGCGCTTCGATTCGGAACAATTTCTGCAAGAAAATGTGTAAAATACGCAGCAGAACACAACGAAATCTGGCTGAATGAATTAATCTGGAGAGAATTTTTCATGCAGATTCTTTATCATTTTCCTAAAGTCACTACAAAATGTTTCAAGGAAAAATATGAAAACATAGAATGGAGAAATAACGAAAAAGAGTTTCAACTCTGGTGTGAAGGTAAAACAGGATATCCGATTGTAGATGCAGGAATGAGACAGCTTAACGAAACCGGATTTATGCACAACCGAGTTCGGATGATTACAGCAAGCTTTCTTACCAAACATCTTCTCATTGACTGGCGATGGGGTGAAGCCTACTTTGCAGAAAAACTTTTAGATTACGAACTTTCTTCCAACAACGGGAACTGGCAATGGGCAGCAGGATGCGGATGTGATGCAGCTCCGTATTTCAGAATTTTCAACCCGTACGAGCAAACCAAAAAATTTGATAAAGACCAAAAATATATTAAAACCTGGCTGTCTGAAAAAGATATGAATATCTCTCCTATTGTTGAACATAAATCTGCAAGGGAAAGGGCGTTAGCCACGTATAAAAAAGCTGTTACTCATTAAATAGTAAGAAAAATTTTCGCTTAATTCTCAAGGGATTAGAAAAATATGAAAAAAAATATGAATATGAGTGTATAATTTCTAATGTCGGGCATAGTATTTGTAAATACTGTTGAAGTATGAATATTAACGCCACACACCAAGATATTATGAAAGTTACAGATTTAAAAATTAAAAATCTGGTTGAATACAATAACGAGATTTTTACCATTGCCGAAATTTTTCAGAATAATAATGATTATTTTGTGAGAATTGAAAATGAAAATCACACGATTTCGCTTCCAGCGGAGGAAATTAGTCCGATCAGAATTACAGAAGATTGGCTGGAAAAATTTGGATTTGCTAAAACTTATGCATCTATACACCAGATTCGTTACGAAAGACCGGAAGCGTTTATCAAGTATGATATTGATCTGAGCTCGAAAAAAATCGTAGAAGGATTGAAAATTTATGGAAACAATATCAAATGTAAATACATTCATGAGTTCCAAAATATATTTTCATGTCTTTTTGGAAAAGAAACCAACCATTTCATTAGCTCTTACCACCAAGCAGCAGTTTAAAAACTGCTAATCTCAAAGACCAATCAAATTATATATATTTAAACTTTCTCCGCCAGTTTTGGTGGGGATTTTTTTATGGCTCATTCGTAAATATCAATAAAAAATTTGAAGTTTACTATCAACGCAAAACCATTATTATAATAACGAACTTAACTTATTCTTTTTTTATTACTTGCAATTACCCATTTCTCTCTGTTACAATTGGGACATTTACCTGCATTACCCTGATGTTTCTCTTCCGTAAATCCGCAAAATGTACATGAATAATGCCCTGTTTCATGGATATAAGTGAGAGGATTTTTTAAAGAATTTAACATAATCGGAAGACCATATTTTAAGTGCCTATCATCCTGGTAAAATACGCTTATCTCTCCCGACACTTCTTCAATTGCAGATTCTATCTGTCCCAAGTGAGAAACGCCTCTTAATCGGAGTTCGGCAAAAAACTCATCACTTCCGAGATTTTCTTTTTTAAAATTCTCTATGGCGAAAACTCCGTTTTCTATGAGACAGATAGGCTTCCCTTCAAGAAGATTTTCTAGTTTTTTTGAACTTCCTATTAAAGTCGTTATTGCAGAATATAAGAGAATGATGATGATAAAAACTATTATTGAAGAGATTATTCCCACTTCTTTGTAAAACATAGGATCTCCCGCAGCCGAACCTAAACCAATGATCACAACAAGCTCAAATATTGAAAGTTGTTTTACGCCTCTTTTTCCTAATAATCTTAATCCTATAATAATGGTAAGAAACATTATTACCGTTCTTACCGCAACTTCAGGTATAAATGACCAGTCTTCACTCCCAAAAAATAAAGACTTCCATTCAATAGTTAATATAGTTGATAAATTCACAATTAATTTTAAAAATGATATTCCAAAAAATAAGCCATATCATCATCTATAGTTAACTGAAATATTCGTTTATAATTCAGAGAATGAAATAGTAAAATCTCATTGCAGATAATATTTATTTGTTTATAGGTGAAAAGTTACACGCAGAATGACCGTAAAAACAAAAAATTTTAGGGAAGAATATGAATAGCTTAAATTCATCGTACTTAAAATAAATTTTCAATTCAAATTAAATTAATCTTATTAAGTTGAAAAAACAAAGCAGAAAAAATATTTCTTTTCTGCCTTGAATGATTTTGAAAATTAGTGATGTCTGTTACCTTTTTGATGGTATGAAACATTATTTGGAACCTCTTGTAGTTGATTAATCTTTTGAGTGTTAAGATTTGAATCAAAATGCTGTTCAGATTGAAAAGAATCTCCCGGTGTTTTAAGATTCAATTTCTTACCGTTTCTGTAAAGCTCACCATTGGCAGTACGATAGGTTTCATTCGTCTTGTACCGGTTTCCATCCGGAGCAATAAATTGTTCGGAACTTCTTTTTCTTAATTTTTTTTGAAGAAATACTAAAATTCCTGTTGCAGCTACGCCTAATGCGATTTTTACTGAATTTTTCATATATAAATTTTTGTTGGATTATATGTCATAGGTCATCTTGATTAGTATGATTTCAATCAGACGATTTCAAGCGGATATTTTGTTTTATGTTTTAAAACAAAACTATTGCCATTGAAGAAAAAAGTTCACATATTAATAAAAAAACTGCCTGATAAAATCAGACAGTTGTAAAACTTGAGTTAAAAACATAGATATGACAAATATGGATTAGTAATAATCTATACTTCAAAGCTAAAGTTTTTTTCTCATATCAATTTATGATTGAAATCATGATTCATGATTTATCAACTTTATTCTTTTCCTTAAATAAAAGATAACAACAAAATAAACTTACATTGACTAATACAGCAAACGCATTTGATAATATGATAGGTAATTCATTCTGCAGTATACCATACCAAACCCATAAAGAGAGCCCTGTAATCAAAATAACGAGCATCAGCCAGGAAAGATCTTCCACGTTTTTGGTTTTAATAGCTTTTATAAGTTGAGGCATAGATGCAATCGACGTAAGACCACCCGCAATCAAACCCAAGATATCTGTATTCATAAGTTGATTATTATCCGTTAATAATGATTCCGCCGTTGGGATGCAGAACCTGACCTGTAATCTGTACAGAAGCGTTTGTGGCTAAAAATAAATAAGTGGGTGCAATTTCTTCGGTAGTTGCATTTCTTTCAAGGGGTGGCTTGCTTTTATCTGCCTCTTGCTCACCAAAAGTTTTTTTCGTTAAAGGGGTGGCTACGGATGCTGGCGCAACAGCATTGACTCTGATATTTTTATCTTTAGATTGCAAAGCAAGCGATCTCGTAAAAGAAACGATAGCTCCTTTTGTAGCAGAATAATCAATCAACTCTTCGTGACCTTGATATGCCACTGCAGATGTTGTATTAATAACACAACCTCCGTTTTTTAAGTAAGGAAAAACGGCTTTTGTGAGAAGAATCATTCCTATGATGTTGGTATCGAAAGTTTTTCTAACATTTTCTTCTTTCAGTTTTGATATATCATCACATGGAAACTGTGTTCCTGCATTATTAATAAGAATATCTATCCCTTCAAATTTATCCGAAACTTCTTTAGACACTTTTTCGCAAAAATCATTATCATTAATGTCTCCTTTTATGATGACACATTTTCTTCCCAAAGAAAGTATTTCATTTTTAGTTTCTTCTGCATCCTCATCACCGCTGTAGTAGATTATAGCAATATTTGCTCCTTCCTGTGCAAAAAGTAAAGCAGTCGCTTTTCCTATGCCGCTGTTTGCACCAGTAATTAATGCTGTTTTTCCGTAAAGCTGCAACTTATTCATATTTTTCTTGTTTGGTTTATTTTCAAAAATGAATAAGCAAAACTTGTGCTTAAAACCTTTTAATAAAGTAAATGTGGTATTTTTTATTTGTCGCTTAGAAGTGCATTTGTAAAACTCTTCCATTGAATTTTCGGGGAACCGAATCTCGTACCTAATGCAATAAGCTTATTTTTTATTCCTGATAAAAAATCGGTATTCATATTTGTTTTTTCGTTGCGTTCATAAACCGCTGCTTTTATATAATTATTTCCTTTGGAAATTATAAAAGTTGAGGTAGAACCCGAAGAGTAAAAATGCATAATATTTCCTCCGAATTGATTTCCGGGTAATGTTGAAGGTCTCATCTGCATCATCAAAGAATTGGGATTACTCTGATCTATCATATCAATTCTTACCCAGATATAATCTTTTTTTTGAGGATTAGGCTTTGCATGCAAAAGGATTTTTACATAGTCTCCAATTTGAGGATCTCTCGTTACTGAATGTCCCTCATGATCGCATAGTACAAACTGGATTTTAAATTCAGGTGTATAATTTGACCAGTTATTAATATCAAAAAATTTCTTTTTCGATATAGTAAAACTTTTTTCTAAATCTTCAGGATTTGAATAAGTAACTTTAGTTTCTGTATCATGGTATCCCCCTTTAATCTGATTGGGAACACCGGGAACTTTCTTGTGTTTCATTAAAAAAATTTGTGTTTTAAATAATTTAATTAAAATTTGGTATACAATAAATCATTTATAAAAGATAAAAATATTATGTAAGCTGTGCTACTTTCAAAAACAAGCTATTACCCCTTTTATAGGCCTGTAACAGCTATCATAAATCTTGCCAAACTAATATGGGAAGGATAATTTATCACTTTTTATTGATTTTAAAGTTTTATGAAAAATATTTTTAAAAAATATTGTAATATTTATTGATAAAATATTGCAGGTCACAAAAAAAGATAGTATTTTTGACCCGAAAATTTTTTTTTCATCATTTGTGTTTTTATTAAACCCTGCCAACACTGGCGGGGTTTAATTTTTATATAGCTACAAGAAGTGAGCGTAAATTAATATCTCCTATAAAACGCATAATAATTAAAAAAGGCATAAAATATGCTAACAAATAATAAATCAACCTTAAAAAATATATTATTATGAAAAGTGTATTATGGCTCGTGGCAGTAATCTGCATTGTTGTATGGTTATTGGGAATGTTAAATATAATTCCGGGAATCAGTACAAATTATTTGATTCATGTATTATTAGTTATTGCAATTATTGTAGTGCTCTACAATATTATATCCGGCAGAAGACCGCTGGACTAGACTTTATAATTTCAAAAAATAGAAGCCGGATTTTATCCGGCTTTCTTCATGTTTATGCAGAAAAATTTATACAAAGTAACAAAATATCAATTTTCTTAAGCTATAACCCTATCAGCTTCAATTATAATTAAAATAAAAATAATTTTTATCATAAAAAACTTAAAATCAAACACTTAAAAACAATATAATTGATCCGTTTTATAAATTTTTACGTTAACATTTATAAATGCTACCCACACTTGTTTGCCAAAGAAAATATATGATTCTATATTTGTTACAGGAAAAACATGAGACACTAATCATTTATATATAACTTTTCATCATTCAGTTTTCATGTAGAATATCAGGGTTCGGACAAGCTAGGAACAAGAACCCTGTTCTCTACAATTCAAGGAGAAATTTGATGAAAATCACCATTAACACCACCACATTATATTAATAAAAAATCTAACCTTCTCAGAAGGTTAGATTTTATTTTTTGTCTTATTGTACTTTTAAGAATTATTCTTTTGATCTTCCAGTTCGCTGACTCTTTTTTTAATAAAATCTGCCGGTCTTATACCATTCTGTTCCAGAAAAATATTAGAAAAGCTTTGTCTGTTACTAAAACCTGCAGCAGAAGCAATGTGTTCTATTGAGTATTTTCTCCACTCTTTGTCATGATAAATTTTTTCGGTAGCAAAATTAATTCTCAAAACATTAATGTAAGTATTAAAATTACTTCCTTTATATTCATTAATTACTTGTGAAAGATAAGATGTATTTGTTTTAAACTGTTCGGCAAGTTTTTTCAATGTTAAACCTTGTTCAAGATAACCCTGATTATTTTCAAAATTTTGTATGTCTTTTAATAATTTTTCAACAATACTATTATCAAATTTAATATTTTTCTCGGAGTCTGCTGCTGGTTCTTGTTTTACAGGAATTTGTACAGGCTGGTGTTGTTGCTGCTGCTTTTCTTCCATTTTTCTGAGCAATTCTTCATAGCTCTTTTGAATTTTTTTCTGCTTCTTGAGCCTCATATAAATTACAAAAGCAAGAAAACCAATCACAATCACACAAAACAAAAGCAAAATTTTACTGAAAGAATTGCTTTTTTCTAAGTCTTCTTTTGTCTCTAAAAGCCTCTTGGTATCATATTCTTTATAAACCCGAGTAGATAAATATTTAAAATCAGCTGCAATAATACTATCTGCTTTTAGTAACTGGTTGGTATAATATAGTTCTTCCTTATGATTTTCTCTTTTTTTGTAAAACTCTATAAGTTCTTCATAATTCGTTCTTAATTCTGGAAGAATAAAAGTATTTTTATTGAAGATTGAATCTACTTTTTTATAGTTTTCAACCTCTTTGTCATGATTTCCTAAAATTTCATAGCTTTTTCCTTTATAGTAATAAATGTAGGAAATCCATGTAAAATCATTGACTTTAATTAATTCGGGCAGAGATTGATCAAAATACTGAATAGCCCTGTTATAGTTCTTTTTTCTAAACTCTGAAATGCCTATACTTTTATTGAAATAACTTTTTTCCAAATAAAAATCTTTAGAATCGGGCAAAGTGGTGATAGCATCATTTAATAATCTATCAGCTTCTCCGTTCTTTTTAAGCATCTGATAACATACAATAGCCTGATGTAGAGAATTAAAATAACCTTTTCGGTTATTAAATAACAGATTTTTGTGCAATTTATCACTCAGTCTTGTTTCAAAATATTTAATACATTCAGTAAAAATTTCCAAAGCTTCATCATAATATCCTAAATAACTTTTAACAACACCAATGTGATATAAGTTTTGGTATTTTAAAAAATCATCTTTCGAATCTTTTAGATATTCGTAGGCTTTTAAATATTCTTCTAAAGCCAGCTGAAACTTTCTCTGATTAAAGTAATATATTGCTCCTTTACTGAGAAATGCATCACCAATTAAATCGTCGTTCCTGGATTTTTTAGCTATTACTATTGCACTATCCGCATACTTCAGTTTATTATCTGATGAATATAATATTGCATCTTTATATGCTTGAAAAAGTTCTTTGTAATTATTATCTGACTTCGCTTTCTTTATATATTGATCAATATATACAAATGCTTTTGAATCATTTTCTTCAAAACCATAATATTTCTCTCTCAATTTAGAATAATAATCCTGTGCGTACAGTAATACGGTAAGCAACGTAAAGAAAGAAGTAAAAAATTTTTTAATCATTAGATATCTCCTGACAAATTTTCATCAAAAATACGTAAAAACTATTTATAATACGCTATTTTAGGTTGATCAGTTTAAATTTTAAACACCTTTTTATGATTAATAATTTGTTAAGAAACGTAAAAATTTATAAATCAGCCCCCCTGTTTCTTGCATTGAGTACGGTTTTTGATTACTTTCGACCCATCTAAAATTATCAAATAATAAGTTTAATCATTAATCCTAGTACAATGAAAAACAAGTTTATAGCATTTAGCTTAGCAATTATCGGAATTTGTACAGTTGCCTGCAGGCAATCTGATGAAAGTTTTGAAGAAGATTTTAAAATCTCTAAAGAAAATGTTGAGGAACCTCAAATGACAGCGAGAGACTCTTCAGCAACAGGAATGATCCCTGGAGATCCACCAAGAAACGGTACACACTGGAGAACAGCAGGTAAAAACAAAGATAATCCGAAAGATCATCCAAAAGATACTCCTGAACAAGGAAATCTAATAGTCGTACAAAGAGACAGCCTAAATAGTTCAACAGAAATTATTGATGATGGTAATGGCGGCGGCGATCCTCCGAGAAATGGTACACACTGGAGAACAAGGTAAAAAATATTTTTAATTAATAACTAACTACTTTCTATAATAGGAAAGTAGTTTTTTTTTGTAATAAAAAATTTCTCATTCTTTTACTGATAGGAAATTTTATATTACTGATTGCTTTTTAATTAAGCCTGAATTTTTTATTATAAACATTAAAAAACCTTCCAAAAATTTGGAAGGTTTAGTATTATATTTATAATAATCTGCAAACTTTCTTTTACAGAAGTAATTTTAAAGGGTTTTCCAAATATGTCTTCAATGTTTGTAAAAACTGAGCACCCGTCGCACCGTCTACCACTCTGTGATCACAAGCTAATGAAAGCTTCATGATATTTCCAACCACGATTTGTCCGTTTTTCACAACTGGTTTCTCAATGATTGCTCCTACTGAAAGGATTGCAGCATTTGGTTGATTGATGATACTGGTGAAAGTTTCAATTCCGAACATTCCTAAGTTTGAGATTGAGAATGTAGAACCTTCCATTTCATTTGCTTTAAGACCTTTAGACTTTGCTCTTCCTGCCATATCTTTTACAGAATCAGAAATCTGAGTGTAAGTCATCTGGTCGGTATTTTTCAAAACAGGAACAACCAAACCATCAGGAATAGCTACTGCAACACCAATATTGATATTTCCTCTGTGAATGATTTTATCTCCCGCCCAGCTTGAATTTACCTGCGGATGTTTTCTTAAAGCAATTGCTGTTGCCTTTATAATCATATCGTTAAAAGAAATCTTTGTGTCTGGTAAAGAATTGATTTCTTTTCTGGCCTCAATTGCTTTATCCATATTGATCTCCACCATCAGGTAATAATGAGGGGCAGTAAATTTGCTTTCAGAAAGTCTTTTAGCAATAATATTTCTTACCTGAGAATTCGTTGTTTCTGAATCTTCACCCTGTACAAAATTCAGTGCAACCTGAGCTGTTGCTGAGCTTGAATTCTGAACCGAAGCGGATGATTTTGCAGATGGTTGATAATTTTCAATATCTTTTTTAACGATTCTTCCGTTTTCACCAGATCCTTTTACTGAGCTAATATCTACACCTTTCTCCTGAGCCATTTTTTTAGCTAAAGGAGAAATAGCAATTCTATCAGAAGATGAGTTACTAACAGAAATCTCTTCTTTGCTATCTTCTTCTTTTGTTTCGGATTTTTTTTCTTCAGATTTTTCTGAGGTTTTTGGAGCTGGTTTTGAAGTTCCAACATTAGAAACATCTGTACCTTCAGGTCCGATGATAGCTAAAATTGAATCAACAGGTGCAGCACCCCCTTCTTCTACACCTTGCTTCAACAAAACACCATTGAATTCAGATTCAAAATCCTGAACAGCTTTATCCGTTTCTATTTCAGCTAAAAGATCTCCTTCTTTAACAGTATCACCTACGCTTTTATGCCATTTTGCAACTTTTCCCTCCGTCATTGTATCAGAAAGACGTGGCATTGTGATGACCTCTACCCCTTCAGGAATTTCTGAAGAAGTTTCTTCAATCTCATTAGTATTATCTTCATCTTTAGCTCCTTCTTCGGATTTTTTTTCAGATGAATCATTACTGGGAGTACTTCCATCGGTTAATCCGGAAATGTCTTCTCCTTCTTTTCCAATAATTGCCAAAACAGAATCTACAGCAGCAGCGTTACCTTCCTCTACTCCAACATACAAAAGTGTTCCTTCGATTTCAGATTCAAAATCCTGAACCGCTTTATCCGTTTCTATTTCGGCTAAAATATCGCCTTCTTTTACTTTATCGCCTACTTTTTTATGCCATTTCGCCACTTTTCCTTCCGTCATTGTATCGGAAAGACGTGGCATTGTAATTACTTCTGCCATAATTTAATATTGATTTGAGATTTGAGATTCGAGATTTGAGATTAAGAACTCAAATTCAAACTTCAAATTAATTAATTTTATTAATTTTCTAATTTGTCTAAGAATGGATAATCTTCCTGAGCATAAACGTATTCGTACACTTTTTCAGCATCAGGATATGGAGAGTTTTCCATAAATTCGATACATTCCTCAACGAAATCTCTTGATTTATTATCCGTGGCTTCCAGTTCTTCTTCTGTTGCCCAGTTATTCTCTAAGATTCTTGCTTTGATTAATTCAATAGGATCATCCTTTTTTGCAATAGCAACTTCATCTTTTGATCTGTATGGCTCTGCATCAGACATTGAGTGACCTCTGAAACGGTACGTTCTTGCTTCAATAAATGTTGGCCCTTCTCCTCTCCTTGCTCTTTCTATAGCTTCATAAGCGGCTTCAGCCACTTTTTCAGGATCCATCGCATCTACAGCAAGGCACGGCATTTCGTACCCTAAGCCTAGTTTATAGATATCTTCGTGATTGGCAGTTCTTTTTACAGAAGTTCCCATTGCGTATTGATTGTTTTCGACCACAAATACCACAGGAAGTTTCCAGTTCATTGCCATATTAAAAGTTTCGTGAAGAGAACCTTGTCTTGCAGCACCATCTCCAAAGAAACAGATATTTACTGCTTTTCTGTCAAAGAATTTATCTGCAAAAGCAATCCCCGCACCTAACGGAATTTGCCCTCCCACAATACCATGTCCTCCGTAAAAACGATGTTCTTTGCTGAAAATATGCATAGATCCTCCCATACCTCCGGAGGTCCCGGTTGCTTTACCGCAAAGCTCTGCCATAATCCTTTTAGGGTCTACTCCCATCGCCATTGGGTGAATATGACATCTGTAAGCAGTAATCATACTATCTTTGGTTAAATCCATTGCATGTGTAAAACCTGCAGGAATTGCCTCCTGACCATTGTACAAATGTAAAAAACCTCTGATTTTTTGTTTTAAATAAAGAGAACGGCATTTGTCTTCAAACCTTCTCCACATTGTCATATCTTCATACCACTTCAGGTACACTTCTTTAGAAAATTCTTTCATGTGTTAGCTCTTGCTTATTTATAATGAAATAGTTGAGCAAAAATATAAAAAAACTTTGTTTTTATTATATACAGAGTAATTGTTTTTTTGGTTATAATGTTATATTTACATTTCAGAATTATTTATGGAAGAAAAAAGAACTTCATCACTGCAAATTATATCAAGATTAATCTCAGACTTTTTCAATCCTCTTGTTTCGCTTTTTATTTATTTTGTGTATTTAAGCTTTAAAATTTACACGCTTAAAGAAGCAGTTATGCACTTTCTTCCTATTTTATTGATAACAATTCTGCCGATTATTATTTGGATTTACTGGAAGGTAAAAACAGGAAGGTATACTAATATGGATGTGTCTAACCGGGTTCAAAGAAAAAGTTTATACATTTTTATAGCGGTCTGCATAATTTTGTATCAGCTGTATCATTATATAATGAATGGTTTTGTAGATTTTGTGATGCTTTTTATTCTCATACTCCTCTTTGCGTTACAGTACAGCAATTTGTATATCAAAAGCTCTATGCATACTGCTTTTAATGTTTTTGTTGCGGCATTGTTTTATGATTCTGATTGGAAAGCTGGCTTATTCTGGCTTTTTATTGCGGCTTTGGTAGGCGTTACAAGAGTCATTTTGCGGCGACATACCGTAAAAGAAGTATTTATGGGAGCCGGTATCGCATTTATGGTATCTTTTGTCTATCTTTATTGCAATATTCAATTTCAACACTAAGAATATCTTATGAAAATCAACCATCTTACATCTGCTGAAGAAAATCTAATGAAGTTATTCTGGAAACTGGAAACATTTTACCTGAAAGATGTAATGGAGCACCATCCTGAGCCTAAACCTCATCAGAATACCGTTTCTACTTATCTAAAAATCCTTGTTGAAAAAGGCTACCTTTCAACAGACAAAGAAGGCAGAATTTTCAGATATTCCGTTATAGTTCCTTTTGATGAATATAAAAGGTTTTTGCTGAAAGAACTTTCTCATCAGTTTTTTGATGATTCGGGAAAAGAAATTTTAGACTTTTTATTCAAAGAAAATCTAATCTCGCAAAAAGACCTGCAATCTTATTTTGATTTGAAAATAGAGATGAAACCTGTAAAAATAAAAGAGCCTAGGCTTGAATATGCCGAAGAAATTTTGAATCCCAAGAAAATTAAGAAGGGAAAAGAAAAAAGTAAAGAAAAGAAAAAGAAGAAAAAAGATCAGAACAAAATATAAAAAAAGCGGCTCGAAAGCCGCTTCATTTTTTTACCAACGGTTTCCACCGCCGTTTCCGCCACGGCTGTTTCCGTAACCACCGCCATTTCCACCACGATTGTTACCATAACCACCTCCGCTTCTGTTATTATCGAAACTTCTTCTTGGTTTTTCTTCTCTTGGCTTAGCTTCAGAAACATTAAGAACTTTTCCGTTGAATTCTTTCTGATTAAGCGCGTCAACAGCTTGCTGACCTTCTGCGTCACCCATTTCGATGAATCCGAAACCTCTTGAGCGACCAGTTTCTCTGTCTGTTACGATTTTAGCTGATGATACATCGCCAAATTCTGCAAATAAATCGTGCAACTCATACTCTTTAGTTGCGTAGTTGATGTTTGAAACAAAAATGTTCATTTAAAAAAAATTAAAAAATTAATAAAAATTGGGGATATAAAAGAAAAGCAACATAATAATGAACATAATATTGATTCCAAATATAAACGCCTGCAAGATACAATTAATAATTGCATGGCAAAATATTTTTTTAAATTTATTTTAGTTAATTTTTCAACTAAAGGATTATTTTAATAAAAAGTATTAATTCATCATCAAATTTCCATGAATAAAATTTAAATAACTTCGGTTCGGAATAAATATTTACTATAGTCCTTTGAGTTTCTGAATTTTAACAGTCTTGTCTTTAAAGCATAAATATCTTCCTAAAAAGTAACTTTTATTTCATAACAATCAGTAAATAAATTAAAATCATATATTCTAAAAGGAAAATTTATTGAGAATATAAATTGCTGTTTTAGGATTACTAAATTCAGTTAAGTTGAAAATGCAGCTTTTAAAGTCTAAATTTGTAGTATAATTTTACAACTATGAATTATCATACAAGAAAATGGGTAAAACCTGAAGATCTAAATCCCAATCAGTCCCTTTTTGGAGGACGACTTCTACAGTGGATAGATGAAGAAGCTGCTTTGTACGCAGTAATCCAGCTGGAAAACAAAAAAGTGGTTACAAAATTTATTTCAGAAATCAATTTTGTAAGTTCCGCAAAACAGGGAGATATTATCGAAATCGGTATTGAAGTAACCAGTTTTGGCTCTACTTCTCTTACTTTGAGATGTGAAGTAAGAAATAAAATGACTCATCAGACCATTATTACGGTTGACAAAATTGTCATGGTAAACCTTGATGAGAACGGCAACCCTTTTCCGCATGGAAAAACTAAGGTTGAATTTGTAAAAGACAGAATCAAGCTAAAAGAATGAAAATATTCATAAAAAATATGGTTTGCGGAAGGTGCATTGCAGCTGTTTCAGTTATTTTTGAGGAATTGAATATTAAAATAAAATCTATTAATCTCGGTGAAGTAGAAACAAAATCTGAGATTTCACAGAAAGATACTGAACTTATTGAAAACCGTCTTCTGGAAACCGGTTTTGAAAGAATCAAAGATTCTTCGCATCAATTAACTGGTAAAATTAAAAACATTATCATTCTGAAAATCAGCAATCTTGATATTGAGGAAAATTTTCTGTTATCAAAATTTTTGAGTTCCGAATTATACAAAGATTACAGTTTACTTTCCAAAACCTTTTCGCAAAACGAAAATGTAACGATCGAACAGTTCTTTATTCTTCAAAAAATTGAGAAAGTAAAAGAACTGCTTTTTTACAATGAATTTTCTTTAACAGAAATTGCCGGAAAACTAGGCTATAAAAGCGTTCAGCATTTATCTTCCCAGTTTAAAACAATTACAGGCTTCACCCCTACTGAATTTAAAAAAATGAAAGCTCACAACAGAAAACCGTTGGATCAGATCTGAGAGCTGGAGTATTTTAATGTAAAAAATTATAATTTTAAATTTTACAGCTCTTAAACGCTCATATTCTCCGACTCTGTAATCCGAATATTATAAACATTATCCCTAAATTTATAACAGCTTACAAAATCCTTTTCGGAGATTTGTAATATAAAATTTATAATTATGCACCAAAAATATAAAGTTTTAGGGATGACCTGTTCGGGTTGTCAGAAAAAAATTTCAGAAAAACTTAATAGCCTGGAAGGAATTTCCGCTGATGTCAACCTTGAAAACAGCACAGTAGAAATCCATTCAGATAACGAAATCAATTTATCGGAAATCAATGAATCACTTTCTGAAATTGGAAATTATAAGCTTGAAGATTCAAAAAATCCCGATCACACTTTTGTAAAACCGCAAGAACGCATTTCTCCTTCATCAGTGTATTATTGTCCGATGGAATGCGAAGGTGATAAAGTCTATTTTCAGCAGGGAAAAAGATGTCCGGTCTGTAACATGTATCTGGTTCCGATTGAGGAAAAATTAGCAAAAGATCCCGATTACAAACCCACCTATTCTTCTACAAACTTACCAGAAAATTTCAAACACAATATCGGTAAATATTACTGCCCGATGTTTTGTGAAGATGATAAAGTATACGATGAGAAAACCGACTGCCCTGTTTGTCATATGCATTTGGAAGAAATTACGGAAGATTTGGTTAAAAATTCCTCGTCAAATTCTCATCACCATCACAACCACCAACATGAAACTCCAAAAATTACAGAAGACATGGCTGGAAGATATTATTGTCCGATGTTTTGTGAAGGAAATAAGACTTATGATAGCAATGTAGGCTGCCCTGTCTGCGGAATGGATCTTGTAAAATATCCTGAAAAAGGCGAGAAAGAAACCGATGACACTTACAGCATTTTAAAAAGAAAATTTATAATTTCTTTAGCATTTACCATCCCGGTTTTCATTTTATCAATGGGCGGGATGTTTATTAATTTTCCTTTTTCTCATCAGATTCAGGGCATTTTTGAGCTGATTCTTACACTTCCCGTTTTATTTTATTCCGGTTGGTTTTTGATGAAAAGAGGTTGGGTTTCATTCAAAACATGGAACTTAAATATGTTTAGCCTGATTGCTTTAGGTGTGGCTGCAGCTTTTATTTTCAGTGTTATTGCTTTAGTTTATCCTGATTTGCTTCCGCACGAAATTCGGGGACACAATCATGAAATACCTCTATATTTTGAAGCAGTATGTGTGATTATGACTTTGGTCATTCTTGGGCAGCTGATGGAAGCTTTAGCTCATAAAAAAACTGGAAACGCCATTAAAGAACTGATGAATCTTTCTCCCGATGAAGCAAATCTGATTATTAACAACGAAGAGAAAAGAGTTCCGCTTTCAGAAGTAAAAATCGGAGATATATTAAAGGTAAAACCAGGTGAAAAAATTCCTGTTGATGGAAAAATTATTGAAGGAAATTCTACCGTGGATGAAAGTATGATTACAGGAGAACCCATTCCTGTTGAAAAAAGTAAAGACGATCTGGTAACCTCAGGAACCATTAACGGAAATCAGGTTTTCATCATGAAAGCGGAGAAAGTTGGCGATGAGACTTTGCTTTCCAAAATCATTAAAATGGTGAATGATGCAAGCAGAAGCCGTGCCCCGATTCAGAAATTGACGGATAAGGTGGCAAAAGTTTTTGTTCCTGCGGTCATTTTAGTTGCTTTCATCACTTTTGTTCTGTGGCAGATTTTCGGACCGGAAAATCAAAAAACGCTATATGCTTTTATCAATGCTGTGGCAGTTTTGATTGTGGCTTGTCCGTGTGCTTTAGGCTTGGCAACACCAATGTCATTAATGGTGGGAATCGGTAAAGGTGCCAAAAACGGAATTCTCATCAAAAACGCCGAAGCTTTGGAGCAGATGAATAAAGTAAATGTTCTGATTACGGACAAAACAGGAACTTTAACGGAAGGTAAACCCTCTTTACAATATATAGAAACCAACAGTCAGTCTGATCAGAATTTAATTTTAAAACTTGCCTATTCGTTAAATCAGAATTCAGAACATCCCTTATCGAATGCCGTGATTGAAAAAGCCAAAAATGAAAATATTAACGCTGAAAAAGTAGAAAAATTTGAAAACATTTCCGGAAAAGGAGTAAAAGGAATTATCAATGGAAAAACTGTTTATTTAGGAAATGAAAACCTTTTAATGTCTAGTTCTATTCAGATTCCCGAAAATTTAAAGATAAAAGCGTCAGAAGTACAGTCTAAAGCGCACACAATTTCTTACATTTCTCAAGAAAATGAAGTATTAGGATTCTTAAGTTTTACTGATAAAATTAAAGAAAGTTCTAAAAAAGCCGTTCAGCATTTAATGAATGAAGGAATTGATGTGATCATGATGACCGGAGATAATGAAAATACCGCAAAAGCAGTTGCTGATGAGCTGGGAATCAAACATTTTAAAGCCAGTTGCCTTCCTGAAGATAAGCTGAATGAAGTGAAAAAACTGCAGCAGCAAGGGAAAATTGTTGCCATGACCGGCGACGGAATCAACGACTCTCCCGCTCTAGCCCAGGCAAATATTGGGATCGCAATGGGAACCGGAACCGATGTGGCGATTGAAACAGCAGAAATTACTTTACTAAAAGGCGATATTACAGGAATAGCAAAAGCTAAAATTTTAAGCGAAAAACTATTGAAAAATATCAAAGAAAATTTATTCTTTGCCTTTATTTATAATGTCTTGGGAATTCCGGTTGCGGCAGGGTTGTTGTATCCTTTTTTTGGAATCCTTTTATCACCAATGATTGCAGCAGCAGCAATGAGTTTCAGTTCTTTATCTGTGATTTTAAATTCATTAAGACTGAATTCTGTGGATTTGGATATTAAATAAATTGTTGATTATCAATGACAATAAGATATGAAAGAAGAAAATATTTACATCGGCTGTTCAGGTTTCTACAACAACGACTGGAAAGGTTCTTTTTATCCCGAAGATGCCCAAAGTAAAGACTTTCTGACTTTATATTCTAAAGAATTTGATACCGTTGAGATCAACTCAACCTTTTATAGAAAACCTACCGCGAAAACATTATTGAAATGGTTTGACGAAACACCGGAAGACTTTAAATTTTTCATTAAAATTCCTAAAACTATTTCGCATGAAAAGCGCATGAAAGATTGTAAAGATGAAATTAAGGAATTTTGTGGACACATTCAAACTCATTTACAAGATAAACTTGCGGGATTTCTTTATCAGCTGCCGCCCTCATTCAAAAATACAAATGAAAATTTAGATTCAATTTTAAATAATTTAGATTTTAATTACCTAAATGTTATTGAATTCCGTCATAATTCTTGGTGGAATGATGACATTTATTCGGCTCTTCAGTCAAAAAATGTCATTTTCTCAGGCGTAAGCTTTCCTGGAAATCTTTCTGATGAGTTTATAATCAATCATCCCAAACTTTTTTATTATCGTCTCCATGGAAGACCTGTCCTCTACAAATCTGAATATTCTGAAAATGAACTGGAAGCTTTAGCCGAAAGTATTATGAGATCAGAAAGAAAAGGGTTTGTTTTTTTTAATAATACATGGGGAACAGCAGCCGTTAAAAATGCTATTTATTTGAAAAAAATCATGCGAAAATAATTTTATTAAAATTTCATTAAAAAGTGAAAATAAATTAATAATGTGGTATGGAATTTGTTGACTTTATTTTGTAAAATTTAACAATTTTTAACAATTTAATTTCCACTAATTTTTATGAACAAAACTTTTGCGGAAAAGTCTTTAAAACAGTCTTTTCTTGGGATGCTTGCAGTGATGAGTGCAGCATCAGTATTTTTAACTGGTTGTAACCAAAAGTATGAAACAAGAGAATCTGAGAAGATTCTTAGCAAACAGCCTCCCCTCGCAAAAGTACCCGTCACCGTGGAAGATGAAGAAGTTCCGGCAGATAAAAGAGTCATTTATCTTACCTTTGATGATGGTCCTAACCGAGGAACCGAAAACCTCCTGAAAATTTTACAAAAAAGAAATGTTTGTGCTACAGCATTTTTAATAGGAAAACATGCATCAGACAGCAAAAAACAGACAGCTGATGTAGAAAAAATGAGAAGCAATGATTTGATAGAACTTGCTAATCACAGCTATGCCCATGCTCATCATAAATATTCTGAATATTACAAAATTCCCGAAGCGGTTGTAAAAGATTTTGACCGAGCAAAAGACAGCCTCAAACTTCCGGGAAAAATTGCAAGAACACCCGGAAGAAATATCTGGAGACTCAATAATATCAACGTAACAGATATTAAAAGTTCTTCAGAAGCTGCCAACCAATTACAGAAAGCGGGATATAAAATCATCGGTTGGGATCTTGAATGGAAACCTACCCCTAAAATGACGCTAAAAGGAAATCACGAAGCAATGCTGAAAAAAGTAGACAGTATTTTCTTTAACGATCTTGAGAAAACATCAAGACATCTGGTATTTCTTACGCATGATCAGTATCTTACTGATGCAGATTCTGTGGAAGAGCTGGATCAGTTTATTGCCAAGCTTCAAAAATCCAACAGGTTTATTTTCAGAAAGATTTCGTCATATCCGAAAATCAACGAGGTTCTGAACTGATTTTATTTTACATAAATTTAGTCTAATCGCTTTTAGAAACTGAAGCATTAAATGAAATAAGAAATTGAGCGTCATCAAGAAAATTTTGGCTCTTCACCATTAAATTAATTGTGAAAATTAAATTATTATGAATTGGATTTATCTCGACATAGGAAACGGAGGCGTTTAGAAATTTTTAAACATTTCCGTTAGAAAATCTCCATTGTTTGAGTGGCGGCAATAATCTTGTTTTGAATGACAAGCCTTATTTCCGCACGAGTTTTTGGAGATTTTAGAAAAGATCTCAAAATTTTAGCCGAGTTTCCAAGTCTTGAATTTTTGGTTCTTTTGTTTCAGGACAAAAGAATAGAGAATTTAAGTTAATGAAATTCAATTCCATAGTTTTTTGTCGAAGAACTAATTTTTTAAACAGGCAATTAAAACAAGCTTAACTTCTTACTCAACCTTAATGGTTCTAAACTTCTGTAAAATCTAGCATTATTTTAAATTTAAAATTCAGAAATTTGCAGTTATGAGTATTCAGGAAAATTACAAACAAATAAAAAGCAGACTTCCGGAAAATGTACAGTTGGTTGCGGTATCTAAAACGCATCCGGTTTCAGCAATTCAGGAGGTTTATGATCTCGGACAAAAAGTTTTTGGTGAAAATAAAGTACAGGAACTCGCAGAAAAACAGCCATTGCTTCCGAAAGATATTCAGTGGCATCTGATCGGGCATCTTCAGACCAATAAAGTCAAATATATTGCAGAATTTATTGATACTGTTCAGAGTGTTGATTCGGAAAAACTTCTCAATGAAATTAATAAGGAAGCTGCAAAATACAACCGCAAAATAAAAGTTTTACTTCAGGTGAAAATAGCCGAAGAAGAAAGTAAATTTGGTCTTGAAATTTCTGATGCTGAATCTTTGTTTGAAAAGTTTACCAATGGTGAATTCTCAAATATTGAAATTACAGGATTAATGGGTATGGCAACATTTACTGATGATGAGAATCAGATCAGAAAAGAATTTTTAGTACTAAAAAATCTTTTTAATAAACTGAGCCTGATTCACAAACTTGAAACATTATCAATGGGGATGAGTGACGACTTTCCTATTGCCATGGAATGCGGTGCCAATTCGGTACGTGTCGGCTCAGCAATTTTTGGAAAAAGAGATTATTCAAAATAAAGATTAGGAATGATATTTGCTAATAATCAAGCAAAAATTAACTAAATTTGCAACTATGCAAAAAATCCTTATAGTAGAAGACGAAAAAGCAATTTCGGGAGTACTTCACAGTATCCTTTCCGATGAACTCACTGATTATGAATTTGTAATTGCCGATGATGGGCTGGAAGGCTACAAACAAGTTGAAAAAGAAGATTTTGCATTGGTAATTTCAGACATTAAAATGCCGAAACTTTCCGGCACAGAGCTTTTAAAGCAAAGTTTAAATCTGAAACCCGAATCTACTTTTATTATGATCTCTGGTCATGCTGATATTGATTCTGCGGTTTCTTGCCTGAAAGATGGTGCTTATGATTTTATCTCTAAGCCTATCGACATCAACAGATTAATTACCAGCGTTAAAAATGCTTTAGCAAAAGAGACATTAAAGAAAGAAAATAAAAATCTTCAGTCTGAAAACAAAACCCTGAAAAAGAAAGTCAGCAAAAAGTATCAGATGATCGGTGAATCTGCTCCTTTGAAAAAGATTCAGGACATGATTGAAAAAGTTGCAGTTTCTGATGCAAGAGTTTTGATTACCGGACCTAATGGAGCAGGAAAAGAACTCGTTGCTCATGCTATTCATAACTTGAGTGAAAGATCAAAAGGACCTATGGTGGAAGTCAATTGTGCCGCAATTCCTTCCGAATTGATAGAATCTGAACTTTTCGGACACGTAAAAGGTTCGTTTACAGGAGCTATTAAAGACAAACAGGGTAAATTTGAGCAGGCAAACGGTGGAACTATTTTCTTAGACGAAATTGGTGATATGAGCCTTATTGCACAAGCAAAGGTTTTAAGAGCATTACAGGAAAGTAAAGTTTCGCCGGTAGGAAGTGATAAAGAAATAAAAGTAGATGTAAGAGTTTTGGCTGCAACCAACAAAAATATGCAGACAGAAATTGAAGCAGGAAGATTCAGAGAAGATTTGTATCACAGACTTTCTGTAATTGAGATCTATGTACCGCCTTTGGATGAAAGAAAAGACGACATCAAACTTCTGGTTGAGCATTTTGCAAAACTTATTTCTGAAGAGCACGGAACTGCTTTGAAAAGCTTTGATGCTACTGCTATTGACGCATTGAAAGAGCTTTCCTGGACTGGAAATATCAGAGAGCTGAGAAATGTGGTAGAAAGATTGATCATTCTTGGTGGAAACACTGTTTCTAAAGAGGATGTTGCGAATTTTGTAAGGAAATAATTTAATCAAAAATTAAAATAAATTCTAAAAATTTGCAGTAAACTATACTGCAAATTTTTTTTGTAAAACTATATGGCTTTTTTAAATAAAAACTACACCAAAGAAGTACTTACATTAGCTCTTCCCGTGATGCTTACGCAGGTTGGGCAGGTTTCTGTAAATCTTTTTGACAATATTATTGTAGGTAAACTTCTGGGAGCAGATGCGTTGGCGTCTGTTTCTCTGGGTAACGGAGTATTTTTCTCAATGTTTGTTTTGGCATTAGGATTTTCCTTTGCTATCCCGCCTTTGGTTTCGGAAGCGCACTCTCAGAATGACCATAAAACAATTAATTCCGTTTTCAGTCATGGCTTTATCATCAACATGACTGTAGGAATTATCCTCATGGCATTATTACTTGCAGGAATGCCACTGCTCTATCATTCTGGTCAACCCGAAAAAATTATTCCGGATACGGTGGATTTTCT
Source organism: Chryseobacterium echinoideorum (assembly GCF_007474535.1). GTDB lineage: Bacteria > Bacteroidota > Bacteroidia > Flavobacteriales > Weeksellaceae > Chryseobacterium > Chryseobacterium echinoideorum. The sequence goes on from NZ_VKNW01000003.1 coordinate 116,878, forward strand.
TACGATTATGGCAATCAGTATTATTCCTTTTATGGCTTTTCAGACGTTAAGGGAAGTATCGGAAGGTTTGTCATATACAATCGGGGTAACAAAAGCTACAATTATTGCCAATGTTATCAATATTGTTTTAAACTATGTTTTCATCAAAGGTCTGTGGGTTTTTCCAGAAATGGGGGTAAAAGGATCTGCTTTGGCAAGTTTAATCGCAAGAATTTTTATGGTTATTTTTCTCTATTATGTTTTGTTAAAAGAACCTAAAACCAGAACATATATCAAAGACTTTTCCCTGAAATTACAGGTTTTCTCTAAAAAAATGTTTGAAAAAATGGTAAGATTGGGCTTTCCTACCGCATTGCAGATGTTTTTTGAAGTCACTGCATTTGCCGGTGCTGCATTTATCTGCGGATTGATTTCTGCTCACGATATCGCTTCGCATCAGATTGCCCTGAGTATGGCCTCATTCACTTTCAATTTATGTATTGGATTCAGCGTAGCTTCGACTGTAATGATAGGAAGAAAACTGGGCGAACAAAACTTTATAGAACTCAGAAAAATCGGGGTCAACAATCTCAAAATTGCTTTTCTTTTCATGTGTCTCTGCGGATTGCTTTTCATTTTGGGGCGAAATATTTTGCCTACATTTTTCACAAAACCTGAAGAAGTAGAAGTTATTATATTGGCATCAAAACTGATGATTATTGCAGCCTTATTCCAGCTATCTGACGGAATTCAGGTCACTGCTTTAGGAATGCTTCGAGGATTACAGGATGTGAAAATCCCCTCTATTTATACCTTTATTGCATATTGGTTAATCACCATGCCTTTAGGGTATTTTCTTTGTGTGACGATGGAAATGGGCGCACTCGGAATGTGGATTGCACTTGGATTGGGACTTACGATCTCTGCGATGATGCTGGTAAAACGTTTCCTTAATTTATCCGCAAAAAGAATTAAAACAAATCCAATATAAAAATGAAGCGGTCTTTTGATCGCTTTTTTTATTATAAATTTGAGCCTACTATAAAAATTATGAAAACTGTAATAAAAACTGAACGTCTTTATTTAAGAGAATTGGACATTAGCGATGCAGAAAGGTTTTATGAATTAAATTTGAATCCAGAAGTTATCAAATATACCGGAAATTCTGCTTTTGAAAATATTGATGAAGCCAGAGATTTTCTCAAAAATTACTCTGATTATCAAAGGAATGGTTACGGAAGATGGGCAGTTATCAATTCATCTAGCAATCAATTTTTAGGATGGTGTGGGTTGAAATATGATGAAAAATCAGATGAAACCGATATAGGATTCAGATTTTTTGAACATTTTTGGAATCAGGGATTTGCTACCGAAAGTGCTAAAGCCTGTATTGATTATGGTTTTAAAAAATTAAATTTAAAAACGATTATCGGAAGAGCAATGAAAGAAAATACAGCGTCTGTTAAAGTTTTAGAAAAAATCGGAATGAAGTACGACAAAGATTTTGATTTTGACGGTCATAATGGAGTTATTCTAAAAATAAACAATGTGGATATTTAAGTATAATAATCCGGTTAAATTTTCGTTAAAACATTCTGATAAATCCTTAGATATGGAGATAATTTGTACATTAGTCCTGAATTAGAGATTTAAAAATAAAAGTTTAACATAAATATTGATAAATGAAAATTTTAATTGTTGGGATATTTACTTTTTCAGGTTTGCTTTCAGCACAAACAGAAATTAAACCGCTTCCGATTGATCGCTCAAAATTTCTTGATAAGAAAAATACGGTAGTTTTTGATTCTATTTCTAAAAAACCGCTGGACAGTTCGATAGCAAAACTGTACAAAATGCCTGTTCATCAACCTGAAAAAACTCATTTGTACTCAGCTTTTAAAGCTCAACCAACAGACAGCACAAAACATAAAATGCCAAACGCACTGGAACCGGCTTTAAAATCTAAAATTGCATCTAAATAAAAACAGAACCATACAAGAATGTGGATAAAATTCTGAGATTTATCTCATGAATCATTAAGTTTATCTCTTATGTTTTTTATTTTTGTAATTTACTTTTACATAAAATGACAAAAGAAGAACTTCTGAATAAGGCTATAAAAATAGCAGATAAAGCACATAAAGGTCAAAAAGATAAATATCATGCTCCATACATCGCTCATGTAATGCGGGTAATGGAATACGGAAAAACACTTGACGAAAAAATCGTTGGGGTTTTGCATGATGTTGTTGAGGATCATCCTGAAGAATTCAGTTTTGAATATTTGCGGTCAGAAGGTTTTCCCGAGTATATTTTATTTGCAGTAAGCTGCCTTACCAAATTTGATCCTGATGAAGTGTATGATGATTTTATCAAACGTACTGAAAGATCTCCTCTTGCTGTCGCTGTAAAACTTAATGATCTGCGGGATAATATGGATCTGAGAAGGGTAAACCGTGAGCTGACACAAAAAGATATTCACAGATTCAACAAATATTTGAAAGCGTACCGCTATCTTTCAGAAAAATATTAATCAAGTCCCGGGAAGTGATAAGTTTTTTTCTCACTTCCGCTGTCGTCAATATTAATGTTGAGTGCAAAATAAACAAAGTGAAGATTGCGGTTTCCTTTTGCTTCAAACTCTCTTTGCCATAGGTAACCACAAAGGATTCCGAAATATTTGTCAATTTGATACCCCATTCCGCCATACACCCTGTTTCTTGCAAAAGTCGGTTTATTTGGGCTTACAACAAACATTTCATCAAATGCATTGGCAAAAATAGTTCCTGGCTCTATTTTTTGGGAATTGAGCGGCACAGAGATATTCAGCCTGTATCTGTAACGCATTCTTTCTGTTTTTACATCTTTTTTGGGATCATAAAAATAAGATTTCTCAGCACGAAATCTGTTTTCAAACTTTACGATCCCCTTTCTTACATCGATTACATCCTGCAACCAAATCCTCAGTTCTTCTCTACTAAGTCTGTGGTCTTTATAAGTCACATATCTTCCGATTCCTATGAAAGGCTTATGATTTTTGGTAAGATTATATCCTAAGCCTCCTTTTATTTCGTAATAATCTGGGTAAGAATATTCTTCAATTCCGCGCAGCTGGGTTTCTCCATACAAGAAAAATTTCGGATGAAACTTATAAGTAAGTGTAATAGCATTGAAACTTGAAATATGTTCCTGTGATTTAACCAAATTAAGGCTCATTAATAAAGCCAAACTTAAAATAAGTTTCATCCAAAAAAATTTTTGCAAAAATAGAACAATTAACAGTACCGTAATGTTAAGTTTACTTAATATTAATATTGTAAGATACTCCCAAATGAAACCATCTTTGAGGCATTGGTACACCAAATGTTTCTGTATATTCTGTATTGGTAACATTGTTAATCAAAGCATAAACGGAAAAGTTGTTTTTATTGAAACTGATCTTTTCGTCTACAAGATGATAGCTTCCGAGATTTATTCTGTCATTATATCGGTATACCAGTTCATTGGTAAAATATTTCAGAAATCTGGTCTGAAGTTTTGTTACAAACTGATGTTTAAGATTATCAAGAGCATAGCGAGAATTAAGCCCGTTAATATCTTTAAGCTTATTATCCAAATATGTATAACCTAATGTATATTTCATCCAGCTTAAAATCTGGTGGCTTATTTCTGCTTCCAATCCTTTAATTTCGGTATCTCCAATATTTCTGGAATACCAAACGGGATCTTGCAAAGAAATTTTAGTCCAGTCAATTGCATCATTAGAGCCTCTGTAAAAGCCGCTTACTTTGGCTAAAACATTTGCGTTTTGATATTGATAGCCCAGCTCTGCATAAACAGCACTTTCCGGCAATAAGTTAGGATTTCCCTGCTCAGTTTTACTTGTATAGTACAAGTCGGTAAAAGTCGGTACTCTGTGAACTTTTGAGATATTACCATAGATTTTGTTATTTTCAAAAAAGGTATACCCCACATCAACTCCCGGATAAAAGAAGTTTCCGTTCGTAGAATAATTTGCCCAGGAAGCTCCGGGAGAAATATTTAGTTTTTTATTAAAAAATGAAAAATGATGCTCAAAAAATACCTGCGTAACAAAACGCTCTCTGTCTCCTAAATTATTGCTGGATAAAAATTCTTTTCTCAATTCGATTCCTAAACCAGTCGTTCCCAAACTTGAAATATAACTCGAATTAACCTCTCCTCCCACATTATTTCCGATGTGCATATTTCGGTAAATTTCAGGCTTTTCTCTGTTGAAAAGATACATATCCTGTCCTCTTCTCCAATAAACATTAGAATTGAGTTTAAATTTCCCAAAACTCTGCTGGTGAGCAATACTGATGATGGAAGCCTGCAACTCTTCATACTGCTCTGTCGCAAGTGGCGAAGCGTAAAAACCATTGGCTCCGAATTTCTTTTCTGAAAATCCTGCCTGCATTTTAAGGCTCCCGTTTTTGATATTCAGGTGGTTTTGGTAAAATACATTTCTGACTTCAAAATCCGTATTATAGCGGTACCCTTGCGATGAATTGGAATTTGCCTGTAAAGAATTTGAGAATTTCTCGTTTCCTACATTGGCATTAAATCCAAAACCGTATGTTTCATAATCTCCTGCATTGGCACTTATTTTTACATTTTTGCCTACATGAGTTTTGGTAATAATATTGATAGCCCCTGCATAAGCATTTTGTCCGAATCTTCTTGCAGCAGGCCCCTTAATCACTTCTATCCTTTCGACATCATCAAGATCAACAGGAATATTAAGAGAATTATGCCCTGTTTGAGAATCATTCATTCTGATACCGTTGATGAGGATCAGAACCTGCTCGAAAGAACTTCCTCTGAATCCTAAATCGCTCTGTACTCCGTTGGCTCCTCTTCTTCTTATATCCATTCCCGGAATTTGCTGAAGAATTTCATCAATACTTACTGCAGGAGAATTGATAATTTCATCTCTTGTAATAATTGAAATATTCTGGTTGGCATTTTTATAAGTAGTTGCTATAAATTTCCCCTGAATCTGCACCGAATCTATTTCTGATGTTTTTATCTGCGCTTCAGCAAAAAAAAATGTTGCTAACAAAAAAATAGCTCCTAATTTTTTCTTCATAACCTTTATTATTTTGAAGCTTTCAAAATTAGCAGACTTTCGTTAAATTAAAACGTGATAATTATCATAAAAAAAAGATGCAGTTTTGCATCTTTAAAGAACATGTGAGATCTACCTTTTTCTCATTAAATGTGTAATTAAATCTCTGAGCAGTTTTCCCATTTCAATTACAATTTTATCACTGCAATTTTAATTTAAAATTAATTATTAAACAAATTTTATTTCTAATAAAATCAATATTGAATAATTTTATTTTTTTAATATATTACAGCAAGATCAATTATATAATTTTTACGACACCTTTTGTATTTTAAGATTTGAATAATAAGAAAAACCATCAAAAATTCGTAATTTTGTAGGTCTTAATATGAATATGGCTGCAACAACAGAAATAGATATAAAAAAACAGGTCTTCGTTAAAAATGCACATCTTAACAACCTGAAACACATAGATGTTCTTATCCCGAAAAATAAATTGATTGTCATTACAGGAGTTTCCGGAAGCGGAAAATCTTCTCTGGCATTTGATACTATTTATGCAGAAGGGCAAAGAAGATATGTGGAGAGTTTGAGCTCTTATGCACGTCAGTTTTTAGGTAAACTGGAAAAACCAAAAGTTGACGATATTAAAGGTCTGGCTCCTTCCATCGCTATTCAGCAAAAAGTAATTTCATCCAATCCCCGATCAACAGTTGGAACTTCTACTGAAATCTACGATTACATGAAACTTCTTTTTGCCAGAATCGGAAAAACTTTTTCTCCTGTTTCCGGTGAGGAAGTAAAAAAAGATTCGGTGACGAATGTTGTAGATTTTATTAAAAATTCCAAAAAAGAAACTCCATTTTTATTGACGGCTCCTCTCAGTTTTGATATCGAAAATTTTACGGAAACACTGAATATTCTTAAGCTTGCAGGTTTCACGAGACTGGAAGTCAACGGAAATGTTGCAGGAATTGAAGATCTGGAAAGTTTTGGTTTCGTTCCTGAGAAAGAAATGATCATCAATCTTGTGATAGACCGTTTTACTTACGAAGATGACGAAAGTTTTCTTCAGAGACTGGCAGATTCTATCCAAATGGCATTTTATGAAGGACGAGGATATTGCACACTTAAAAATACCGAAACCGGAAAAGTAAAAGAGTTTTCTAATAAATTTGAGCTTGACGGAATTGAATTTCTTGAGCCGAATGTTCATTTTTTCAGTTTTAATAATCCTTACGGAGCCTGTCCTACTTGTGAAGGCTACGGAAAAGTGATCGGAATAGATGAAGATCTCGTGATTCCGAATAAAGCTTTATCAGTTTTTGAAGATGCCGTTGCAGCATGGAGAGGCGAAAGTATGAGCGAATGGAAGAAAGATTTCATCAAAAAAGCAAATGATTTCCCTATTCACAAACCGTATCATCAGCTCACTAAAGAACAGAAAAACTATCTCTGGAAAGGTGACGGAAAAAGCAGTTTCCCCTCTCTGAATAACTTCTTCAAGATGCTGGAAGAAAATTTGTATAAAATTCAGTATCGTGTAATGCTTTCCCGTTATCGCGGAAAAACACTTTGCCCGACTTGTGAAGGTTTACGTCTGCGTGAAGAGACGGCGTGGGTAAAAATTGACGGGCACAACATTCAGTCGATGATTGAGCTTCCGTTGGACGAACTTTTACCTTTGATCAATAGTTTAAAACTTTCGGATCACGATAAAGAAATTGCCAAAAGATTGCTATATGAAATCACGACAAGACTAGAGTTTTTACTGAAAGTAGGCTTAGGTTACCTTACCATAAACCGAACTTCCAATACACTTTCCGGTGGTGAAAGCCAGAGAATTAATTTGGCAACAAGCTTAGGAAGCTCTTTGGTTGGTTCTATTTATATTTTAGATGAACCTTCCATAGGTTTACACTCAAGAGATACAGAAAATTTGATTGAAGTTCTAAAAAACCTCCGTGATATCGGGAATACGGTTATTGTTGTAGAACATGATGAAGATGTAATGAGAGCAGCCGATTACATTATTGATATTGGTCCTGAAGCAGGATATTTGGGTGGAGAATTGGTTTTTGCAGGTGATTTTAAAGAACTTAAAAATGCCGATACGCTGACTTCAAAATATTTGACCGGAAAATTAGAAATAAAAGTTCCCGAAAAACGCAGAAAGGCCAAAGAATTTATTCATATTAAAGGAGCAAGATCCAATAATCTGAAAAATATTGATGTAGATGTTCCATTGGAAAGTCTGGTGGTTATTTCGGGAGTTTCAGGAAGCGGAAAATCTACTTTGATGAAAGAAATTCTCACCAACGATATTCAGATTCAGTTGGGAATGGGCGGAAAAAAGGGTGATTATGACTCTGTGGAATTTCCAAAAAAACTGATCAAGCATATTGAACTGATTGACCAAAACCCGATCGGAAAATCTTCACGATCCAATCCTGTAACGTATCTTAAAGCTTATGACGACATCCGTGATCTCTTTTCTAAGCAGAAAAGTGCAAAACTGATGGGCTACAAACCCAAACATTTTTCTTTCAATGTTGATGGCGGAAGATGTGACGAGTGTAAAGGAGAGGGCGTTATCAATGTTTCGATGCAGTTTATGGCAGATATTGAGCTGGAATGCGAAGTCTGTAAAGGAACCCGCTTTAAGAACGAAATTCTTGAAGTAAAATTTGACGAAAAAAATATTTCGGATATTCTTCACATGACTGTAGATGAAGCTTTGGAATTTTTCAGAGAAAATAAAGAAGATAAAATTGTGACCAAACTTACGCCGCTTCAGGATGTAGGTTTAGGCTATTTACAGCTCGGGCAAAGCTCTTCCACGCTTTCGGGTGGTGAAGCGCAACGTGTAAAACTGGCTTCTTTTCTGGTGAAAGGGGTTACCACCGACAAAACTTTATTTGTATTTGACGAACCATCAACCGGGCTTCACTTTCACGATATACAGAAATTGCTGAAATCTCTTCAAGCTCTGATTGATCTGGGACATTCTGTCATTGTTATCGAACATCAACCCGATATTATAAAATGCGCCGATCATATCATTGACATCGGTCCCGAAGCAGGAAAACATGGCGGAGAAGTAGTTTTTGCCGGAACTCCCGAAGATTTAGCAAAAAATAAAAAATCGCATACTGCAAAATATATTGCAGAAAAGCTGAATTGAAGACAGAAATTTAGATAAAAAAAAATAAGCGTTGTTTTTTGCAACGCTTATTTTTTTGTTAAAAATTATTCTTTCTATTAATAAAATAATACACAGGAAGTCCAGCGAGTACTAATAAAAATCCGGGCCATGTATATTGCTGTTTATAAATAAGAAGCAGTACACAGAAAGCGGTTCCTATCAGAAGGTAAGTAAGTGGAGTTATTGGGTATAGCCAAGTTTTATAGGGTCTTTCTAATTCTGGTTTTTTAATTCTCAGATAGATTACACCAAATACAGTAATCATATAAAACAATACAATAACGAACGAAATCATATCCAATAGGTTACCATATTGTCCGCTCAAACATAAAACAGATGCCCAGATTCCCTGCATCCAAAGTGCATTTTCAGGAACCTGATTTTTATTATTCTTAACAGCAGATTTAAAGAACAATCCGTCTTTTGCCATCGTCTGGAAAACTCTTGAGCCTGCCAAAATCAGTCCGTTATTACATCCAAAAGTAGAAACCATTACCAAAACAGCAATGATGATTGTACCTGCGTTTCCAAAAATGTTCTGTGAAGCCGAAACGGCAACTCTTTCGTTGGCGGCAAAAGCAATTGCATCACGATCCAAAGCGTTGAGGTAGACAAAATTAACAGCAATATAAAGCAGCATCACCGCAGAAGTTCCCAAAATCATAGCTTTCACCACATTTTTTTTAGGATTTTCAATTTCACCTGAAACAAATGTCACGCTTTCCCAAGCCACAGAACTGAATACCGATCCCACCATTGCTGCAGCAATTCCGCCCAATAGCGCCATTCCGGTAATAGATTCCCATCCTGTTTGAAGAAAGTTTCCTTTGATGTCTTTATTCAGATTATTAAACGCTTCTGTCCCAAAACTGAAATTTTCTGCCAGATGAGAAAAATCTACCAGAATAAATCCTAAAGCGATAAGACCTAATAAAGCGAGAATTTTTGATCCCGTAAAAATATTCTGTAATAGTTTACCACTTTCCACACCTCTCGTATTGATATAGGTGAGCAGAATAATCACGAGAATTGCCAGAATCTGAATCCATGTAATCTGAAATTCTCCGCTCTGAAAAATCGGAGCCGCATCATTGAGCCACGGTACGAGATAAGCGGTAAATTTTCCGAATGCCATAGCAACGGCTGCGATAGTTCCGGTTTGAATTACGGTAAACAATCCCCATCCATAAAGAAAGCCCATTTTTTTACCGAAAATTTCTGTAAGGTATGTGTATTGCCCTCCAGCTTTTGGAAAAATTGCTGATAGCTCTCCGTAGCTTATGGCAGCAGCAACCGTCATTACTCCGGTAATGATCCAAACTACAATCAGCCAGTAACCTGACCCCAGATTTCTCATCATATCTGCGCTTACAATAAAAATTCCGCTGCCGATCATTGAGCCCATCACGAGCATGATGGCATCCCAGAGTTTTAGTTTTTTCTGCATAATATAGTATTGCATCAAATATAGAAAAATAACAGTTTGCTTTTTGAATTTGTTTGATATTTTAACGAATGAATGTGATTTATCATCTAATTTCTTTGTTTACAATTAAAATTTTATTATTACTTTTGAAAAAAATATCAATAATGAAATTTCGATGATTGGGAAATATAACCCCCATAAATATAACACGATACCATATAAATAATATACACATGAAATTTAAAGCAATATTACTTTTAGCATCATTAAGTTTATCTACTATAGCTTTTTCTCAGGAAACACAAAAAATGGGACCACCTGAAGGAAGTGCTTTGGTAGGGGATATTTATGGAGCAGGTATAGATACTAAAACAGAATCTAAAGCCATTAGCACAGAAAAACTGGGTAAGAAGCTGAAAAAAGCAAATAAAAAAGTTGAAAATGTAGCTATTAAAGGAAAAGTAACTGATGTTTGCGATAAAAAAGGATGCTGGTTGACTATAGAAACCGAAGATAATTCTAAGCTCTTCGTAAAAATGAAGGATTACGGATTTTTCGTTCCTACTGCTTTAAAGGGAAAAAATGTAGTTTTGGAAGGCAGCGCAGAGAAAAAAGTAACTTCTGTAGATGAGCAAAAACATTATGCTCAGGATGCAAAAAGACCACAGTCTGAAATTGATGCGATTAAGACACCAAAAGAAGAAATAAGATTTGTAGCCAACGGAATTAAAGTGGTTAACTAAATAAAAAAAGCGGAAATTGATTTCCGCTTTTTTTTAATCTTCTATTGTAAAATTTACTTCAGCATCCAATTTTGGATATTTGCTATCGGAAACGAATTTTTTTCCGGTACAGTCAATCTCAATCCAGCCTTTTCTGCCTTTTACATTCCCTGCTTCCATTACAAAAGGAATAAACGAAATATCATCGTTGCTATTTTCAAAAATTTCCCGGTACTGAACAGCAATATCCAAAATACATTCGTGATCAGTATTTAGCTTTACATTTCTGTAAATTATATCATAATGAGTTTCTTTATTTTCCGGAATATCATTATAAATTTCCCAGCCTTCAGTTCCTGAACGGAGTTTACCCATTGCTTCCAATGCATAATAAAGTGCAATTGTATAATATTTTCTTGTTTCTTTTCTGGAATAATCATCAATAAAATGTCCGCCTTCAAACAAAATGGTCGGCATTCCTGATTTTATAAAATTATCGCCGGTAGATGCCGGATAAAACTCATCAGAATATCTACCAATCTGATTGGGAATCATTTTTTTTAATTTTTGATAAACTTCGGCAATTACAGCCATGCATTTTCTACGATTTTCGGTCACTGTTCTTTCTATATTTTCAGAAGGAGCCAGAAAAGAGAGTGTTGCAGGGTGAATTCCATCGGTCGTAAAAATTGTTCTTTGCTCATGCAGATTTAATGCGTAGTCATATTTTTTAGAACAAGCTATTTTCTTCAGAATTTTTATTTCCACACTTGCTTCATTATGAAAATCACGGTTGAGATCAATATCCGAAGCATTCAGACGAGTCCATTTTTCGGAACCGTCAGGATTAAGCATAAAAATAAAATCAAGTTTTATCTTATCGAACAATTCTTTTTGAAGCAGTGAGTCTTTTTTTAAAGTTTCTAATAAGTCTAGCATAGCGTGCGTAGCATTAGATTCATTTCCATGCATTTGCGACCAGGCTAATACATTAGTCTCTCCATTTCCAATTGAAAATTGATAAACAGGCTGATCTAAAAAAGATCTTCCAATCTCCTGAATATAATTGCTGAAATTCTCCTGTAGGTAATTGAATAATTTTTTAGGAGAAATATACCGTGTAGGAAAGTTAGAATTTACTGTATAGAAATGTTCAAAATTCATTGAATAATAATTTACATTTTTCAAATTTAAGAATTTTAGAAGCAAAAAAGAAATTAACATTTGTGAAATGATTAAACATTTGTAATTGTCAGATTGTCTGTTGATAAAATTGTGGATTAATAATAATTTAATTATAATACAGTAAACATATACAAATCAACATTTTATACTTTTTATGTAAAGTTAATTATTATATTTACTTTAAGTGTGGCCAACCTTAGTATTGCACATTTGAGCGTAAATAAACTAAACATATAAAATGTGGAAAAAGTCTTATAATGGGTGAATATACATTTGTTAATTTTCTTTTTTTGATCTTTTTAGTAATTTTGCTTATCTTAAATTTTGATGCTATAACTTTCCATTCTGCTACTGTATATTACTGTAATTTTTTATACTTAATATTGCCGAGAAAGTTGTGTGCAATTTTTAAAGTTTAAAATTTAATCTGAATAGATCTACGAGAAAGTTCTTTATTCATGGATTATAATGAATGTATCCACTATCCTACCCTACACACTTAAATCTGTCTTACAATCGTTATTATATAGCGAATAGTTATAAGATTACGAAATGAGCTGTTTATAAAAAAGCTGCATTTTTTATTACAGTATTTTATCTAATCTATCACTTTAAGTTAAATATTGATTAATCACTTTAAACAACTAAATAACTTAAAATTACAACGTATTACTTAAATATTTGATAATCAATTATTTGAATGTTTTACATTTGTATATTTATGATTTTCATTTTATATACAAATGTATTTTAATAATGTAAATTATTTTTTTACATTTGTAATTAGGTTGATAAGACAAAAATTATGAGTTTAAACGAGAGAATTTCAAAAATTATAGAATATTCCGGATATACTCCTTCAGAATTTGCAGACGAAGTTGATGTACAGCGTTCGTCTGTTTCCCATATAACTTCTGGCCGAAATAAACCATCTCTTGAATTTATTATAAAAATAAAATCCAGATTTCCTGAAATTCTATGGGACTGGTTAGTTAACGGCGATGGTGAAATGCTGAAATCAGATGTATCAGAAGATCAAGAAACTGAAGAAATTATTGAATCCGAAAAACCAAGACCTACTTCTCTACCCGATCTTTTTACATTGATTAACGAAGAAACAAATTTGGAAGAACAAAAAGATGAGCCATTACCAATTTTTGATGCCTCTTCAGAATCGGATAAAACTTATAAAGATGCGGAAGAAAGAAAAATAACCGATTCTCAGCGATTAGAAGACAAGATTTCAGAAAACACAACTAAAAACACTGAAAACCAATACAATAAGGTAAAAAGGATTGTTTTATTCTATGAAAACGGAAAATTTGAAAGTTTTGAGCCGTAGTTGAATATCGCAAATAAAAAACTCCATCCAATGATGAAGTTTTATTTGTGAAAATATTTTTATGGAAGTACAATTATTTTTTTCTCCTTTCCAATTCTTTTTTTATTAAACCAAGCTCTCTTCCTGTCTGTCCTGCGACAGAAGTATTTTCTCTGGCTCTTCTGGTAAGGTACGGAACAACATCTTTTACAGGTCCGTAAGGAAGATATTTGGTAGCATTGTAGCCTTTATCCGCTAAATAGAAGGTAATATTATCACTCATTCCGTAAAGCTGTCCGAAATAGATATTTTCGTGGTCATTATCAAGACCTTTTGCCTTCATTTTATCCATGACAAGCTCAGAAGAGATTTCATTGTGTGTACCGAAAAATGCAGAAACTTTATCAAGATTATTCATCACAAAATCTATCCCCGAATTGTAATTTTTATCAGAAGCATCTTTTGTCGGCTGAATCGGGTCAGCATACCCTTTTTCGGCAGCTCTTGCCCTTTCCTTTTCCATGTAAGCGCCACGAACAATTTTATATCCAATAAAATAATTTTTTTCTTTTGCTCTCTGAAGATGCTGCTCCATATACTCAAGACGACCTGTTCTGTACATCTGAATCGTATTCCATACAATGGGGTTTTTCTGATTATACTTTTCCATCATTTCTTCACAGAGCTGGTCTGCTGCGTCCTGCATCCAAGTTTCTTCCGCATCAATCATTACTTTTTTGTTGTTCTCATAACATAGTCTACAGACTGCATCAAATCTATTTACCACTCTTTGCCATTCTTCTTTCTGACTTGAAGTGAGCTCAGATCCTTTTCCTACAGCTTCATAAAGATCAATTCTTCCAAACGCAGTCGGTTTAAAAACAATAAAAGGAATAGCCGGATTTCCCACAGAAAATTTAACAATATCTTTGATCTCATTGCAAACAGCATCAAAAGTTTCTTCATCTTCTTTTCCTTCAATGGAATAATCAAAGATACTTCCAACCCCCCTTTTGAAAAGCTGTTTAACCACTTTCATGCTTTCTTCACGCGTTTCACCGCCTACAAATTGTTCAAAAAGTGTATTTTTAACAATTCCTTTTACAAAAGGAAAATCATTATGGACAGTAAAATTTAGGAGAGAGGTACCAAGATTGGTTAATGCAGGTTGTTCAATCATTTTAAACATCCAATACGCTTTTCTAAGCTGTGCATCTGTTTTATCTGCAAAAGCAACTTTAGTATCGTTAAAAATGGGCATTCTTTTATGTTAAATTTATTACTGCAAATGTAAGAATAACCGCCACTTTTTTAAAATTTTTTCTTCATAATTTACCTTGAATTCCTGTAAAAAGCATCGCAAAAATTCCAACCAATACCCAGAATCGTAAAATATTGAGAACTAGAACTTTAATTTGTCTTGAAGAATTAATCAACAGATAAATGCAGAAAATTACAACGAATAATCCTGCCACAAAATAATAAGACATATAACCTGAGACACCCGATTTATTAACTAATCTCATTGAAACTGCCATGATTAAAACCAACAATGAAATGACTATTGTGTTTGTTTTTTTACCATTAAAAAAATTTGGTATTGTAGTATATCCAAAAGTTTTATCAACACTTTTAGTCAGCATATCTTTCACGATATCAATACAAAGCAAAACCAAAAAAAGAAAAATAGCCATGAGAAAAACCTTTTTTGAAAAGGTTTCATAATACACCATCATTCCAAAAAAAGGATATAAAGTCAGGCTAACAAAAGTCAGATTATTAAGAATGAGAATACGGCTCAGTTTGTGACTGTAAAACCACATAAAAAATTGGTAAATGACAAAAAAAATCAAGACCCGATACGAAATAATAGTCGCTACACCTAGCGAAATTACTGTGAGTACTAAATAGAAATATAGAAAATATTTTTGCTTGATAAAACTTTGAATTCTGGTTCTGAATGGTTTAACAAGATGATCTTTTTCCAGATCGTAAAACTGATTAATGATTCCTCCCGCCAAAATGGAAAGAACTGTACAAAAAATGATCCCGTGAACTTTGAAATCAAAAACAAAATTTCTGAATGTTTCGTCTTGGTTAAATAAAAAATAGGTGGAAACATAAAGCGCAAACGTCAGCAGTGCAGCAACAAAAAAACGCGCACCCAAAAGGAAACCTACAAACTGTGAAATTCTGTAAAGCAGAGATTTAGATACAAAATCTTTATCCCTGAAGTTATCTTTTTCAGAATTCATTTCCGGAATATTTTTAGAATCTGTAGATTACTTCTTTCTGGAAGCCATCAAGCATTTTTTCTGCTTTTTCGTAGTCTTTAGTAAATCCAAGAATGTAACCTCCGCCTCCGCTTCCGCAAAGTTTAAGATAGTATGCATTAGAATCCAGACCTTTTTTCCAGATATTGAAAATGCTTTCCGGAATCATCGGGCGGAAATGCTCATAAGCCCAGTGAGAAAGTTTTTTAAGATTTCTGAAAAAAGGATTCATATCTTTTTTCAGGAAAGAATCAATGCAGGCATTATTATATCGTATAAACTCTTCTTTGAGAGTCTTTCTGAAACCTTCAGTCTTCATTTTTTCAAAGAAAATCTGAATCATCGGTCCCGTTTCACCTGTAATTCCTGAGTCTATAAGAAAAATTGCTCCTTTTCCTTCTTCTCCATTCGGGATTGCTACTTTATCCAAGTTTTCTTTATTTTCAATAAGAATAGGAAGGTTCATATAGCAAATCAAAGGATCCATTCCAGAACTTTTTCCGTGGAAATAACTTTCCATTTCACCAAAAACAGCTTTTATGTTTTTTAAATTTTCCTTAGAAATGGTTTCAGGATTATGTTTTATGAATGAATATTTTTCAAAAATTGCAGCAACTAAAGCTCCTGAGCTTCCTACTCCATAGCCTTGCGGAATGTTAGAATCAAAGAAAAGACCTTTTGAAATATCATTTTTAAAACGATTGACATCTAATCTAAAGTTTTCAGGAAGTACAAGATTTCCTAGAAAATCTGCATATTTATATAAATGATCGTTAGATTTTTTTTCGAATTCTGAATCGGAATTTTGCTTTGAAAACTTTAATGTTCCCTTATAAAAACTGTAAGGAACAACAAGACCTTGTGAGTCTTCTATCATTCCATACTCTCCAAAAAGAATAATTTTAGCGTAAAATAAAGGGTTCGTCATATTGTGTTAAAACGTTTTTGCAAAGTTATGATATTCTGCCGAATATTTAACAAATTTTAAGCCAACTATAAAGTTTCCCTGTCCTTTATTTTTGGTACATGAAGAAAACGGATTAAAATTAATCCTATAAAGAAAAATATCGCCATCGAAAATGCGGCAAACCTCATCCCTGAAGCTGAAGGTAACGCAACATCAATTTTTGCAAATATCCTGATGAGTGCATCGTATTTATCTATAAATAAAGCAAATACAAATGTCCCAACGATAATTGCCATTTTTTCAAGAACATCATAAAAACTGAAAAAGGTAGTATTTTCCATTGAATTTTCAGGCAGCAATTTAGAGTACGTAGATCTTGACATCGCCTGAAGCCCGCCCATTACTAAACCAACAACCGCTGCAACACCGTAAAACTGATATTCTACGGTAGGATTTTCTTTATTCAGGAAAAATGCCCAAATACAGGCAACAATCCATAAGATTATGGCAATAGAAATCACATTTTTGTTTCCGATTCTTCTTGAAAGCCTTGAGAATATAATTGCACCGATAATCGCTTCGATCTGAATGATCAATAAAGTACCGATCAGTTTGTCCTGAGCCAGATTGATCTCACTTTTACCAAATAGTGTTGCCATAAGGAAAATAGTCTGCATTCCCACACTGTAAAAGAAAAAACTTGATAGGAAGTACTTTAAGCTTCTGTCTTTAAAAAGTCCTCTCCCAACTTTGAAAAGTTCTCTAAAACTTTCTTTTGCAATATCTTTATAGAAACTTATATTATCCTTTAAAACTTCAAAAAATCCACCCTGCTCTTCGTGTCTTTTGAAGATGTTTTTATAATTTAATAATACCAGATCTTTGGGCAGCTTTTCTTTAACATCACCAAACTGTGGTAAATGTTTGAAAGTATATTGCGAAAATCCGAACCACCAAGCTCCAGTCAAGAGAAAAGTAATTCTTGTGAAAATAAGCTTCTGCTCTTCTCCTTTAGCTAAAACCATGATTAAAACCAAACAGAGAACGACCAAAACTACTGAGCCAATATACCCATAAACATAACCTTTTGCTGAAAGCGCATCCTGCTTGTCTCTTGTGGCAATATCCGGAAGAAACGAATTATAAAACACCAGACTTCCCCAAAAACCAACACTTGCAGTAATGCTGAACAGTAAACCTAGAAAGACATTATGCATTCCTGTAAACATTGCCAATCCCATACAAGAAGTTGCTCCCAGATAGCAGAAAAACTGCAAAAAAGATTTCTTGTTTCCGATCGTATCGGCTAATGACGACAGAAATGGTGAAAGTAATACAACGATCAGAAATGAAATGGTAAGAGAATATCCGTAAACTGCATCAGGCTGATATTCTTTTCCAAAGATTTTAATCATGTGTCTTACCGGAACATCTATCCATCTGCCCGTTTCCTGCACAAACTCTTTTTTTTCGTAAGCTGTGGTAATGATCGAATAGTAAATTGGAAATATAGTGGAGGTAATTACCAAAGAATATACTGAATTTGCCCAGTCGTAGACCGCCCAGGCTTTCATTATTTTCGGATTATTTTTGATATTCTGAGTCGGTTGAATTTCAGTTTGAGACATTTTCAAAACAATTAGTTTCACAAAAATAGAAAAACCGCTGAACATTCGGAGGTTTTTATTTTTTTATGATGAAATTTTATTGATTCTGATACAAAATCATCCAAATTCAAAGCTGAAGTAATAATAAATTTGATTTTAAATAATTTTATGTCATAAAGCCTGAAAATATTTAATTTCATTTTTCCATTTTTTATCTGAACTTCAGATGTCCTTCTTTTTGAAATTTATTAATGTTTAATTTTAAAGGTGGTTCAAATTAAAAAATCCGGAAACTTACGCTTCCGGACTTCAAAGATTTATTGAAAAACAATAATTACATATTCTCAATAACAATTGCAGAAGCACCACCGCCACCGTTACAGATTGCTGCAGCTCCGTACTTACCGTTATTTTGTTTCAAAACATTGATTAGTGTCACAATAATTCTGGAACCAGAACTTCCCAGTGGATGCCCCAAAGCTACTGCTCCACCGTTTACATTTACTTTAGCAGCATCTAATCCTAAAATTTTATTATTTGCTAAGCCAACTACAGAAAACGCTTCGTTGAACTCGAAAAAATCAATGTCTGAAATTTCCAAACCTGCTTTTTTAAGAGCAATAGGTAAAGCTTTTGCAGGAGCTGTTGTGAAGTTTTCAGGTTCCTGAGCTGCATCTGCATAAGAAACGATTTTAGCCAGAGGTTTTAACCCTAATTCTTCCATTTTTTCTTTAGAAACGAGGATCAATGCAGATGCACCGTCATTCAACGTAGATGCGTTTGCTGCGGTAACCGTTCCTTCTTCTTTTTTGAAAACTGTAGGAAGTGTAGGAAGTCTGTCAAAATTCACTGATTTATATT
Source organism: Chryseobacterium echinoideorum (assembly GCF_007474535.1). Classification (GTDB taxonomy): domain Bacteria; phylum Bacteroidota; class Bacteroidia; order Flavobacteriales; family Weeksellaceae; genus Chryseobacterium; species Chryseobacterium echinoideorum. Next base: position 135,453 of record NZ_VKNW01000003.1, read on the forward strand.
CTTCATCTTCAGCAAAAATCACAGGTTCTCCTTTTCTTTGAGGAATACTTACAGGAACAACTTCTTCTGCAAATTTCCCTTCACTCCATGCTTTTGCAGATCTTTTATAAGATTCAATCGCAAAATGATCCTGCTCTTCTCTTGTAATACTGTAGTCGGTTGCACATTTTTCAGCGCAGACTCCCATATGTACTTTATTGTAAACATCTGTAAGTCCATCAAGTACCATTCCGTCCTGCATTTTTACATCGCCAAGTTTCGCAGCATTTCTTGCATGATAATAATGAGGAACCATCGACATATTTTCCATGCCTCCCGCAACGATTACCTCTGAATCTCCTGCCTTTATAGATTGTGCAGCCATCATTACTGCTTTCATTCCGGAAGCACAAACTTTATTAATGGTAGTAGAAGGTGTTTCATTTGGAAGTCCTGCTCCTAATGCTACCTGACGAGCCGGAGCCTGTCCTTCACCTGCCTGCAAAACATTTCCCATATAGATCTCCTGCACATTTTTAGGATCTAAATTTATTCTGTCTAATGCTCCCTTTACAGCTGTAGCTCCTAATTTGGTTGCAGGTACAGTAGATAAACTTCCCATAAAACTTCCCATTGGCGTTCTTACTGCGGAAACAATGAATACTTCTTTCATGTGTATGATATTTATTTTTATTTTAATTAAATTAATATTTTAGTTTTCTAGACGCAAAAAACAATGTGAAGGCTCCTGCAAATTCCACAATCCATCCCCATTTGAGCTTTACTGTTGCTGCAAGGGTTTCTGTCCACGATTTAAAGGGAAGAAAACTGAAATAACTAAATGCCTGATATTTGGTGGCAAAAATGGTAAATACAAACAGGGCGATCAGCAAAACAGCAATAATCCTGACAAATTTCTGGTTGTTGTTTATAATTCCAAATAAGGCCAACAAACTCAAGACCCAACAGGTAATTGCCAGATAATGATCTACTTGCCAGTAATTCCAGCTTCCGATAACAGGGATGTGAACCAAAGGAAGAAAGCTTCCAACGATAACCAAAACCAACCCAATAATCTGAATATTTTTCATAAGTCTTAAAATGCCAAAATACGAAAAAAAACATACTTTTCATAAGTATGTTTTAAAATCAATTAATTTAAATTGCAAATATATTTTAATCAAAATGTAGGTTTAAAATTTATTAATTATTTAATCTTAATTTAATTATCTTGTTGATTTAAAAAATTAAAAATATTATTTATAACCCAATCTTCGATCCATATCAACTAGTTAGAAGATAATTATCATTAAGGGTGATAGAAATTCTAAAAATTAAAATGTCAATGCCCAAAGATCAATTCCTATTTGTACACCATTTTTGTTACGAATAAGTGCCTGATTATTAAATATAGGTGAAAAATCTTTCATTACATAAATATTGAACCCGAAATATTCTATAGATATTTTTCCTCCGAATATGAAAGGATTTAACCCTTTTGACACAGCCTCGCGAATGTATACTCTATCTCCGAAATCATTTTTGTACTGAAGATGAATCCTGTCATTAATCTTAACACCTCCATAAAGCCCCAAACCTACTCTCAATTGCTTTTTTGTATTATCTATATATTTCGTTCCTTTATACTCTTTATATTTAGGATTCAGAACGAAGATAGCTTCTAACGGTGTATAAATATAGTCTGTTCTCAGCCATGCATTTTTAAAATTATTACCTGTAAAATCTGTGATATAAAGATTTTTATCATCCTGCGCAAAAATTTTATCTCCGTTAGGTATAATCGTTTCAATTCTCCACCCGAGTCCTACACGATAAAAAACAGGGCTTGTTGTTTTACCCAGCTGATTCTCATAACGCAGAGTAAAGTTTCCTGAGGTAGAGTTTTTCAGCTCATTACCTTCAGAAAAATTAAAGATTTTATTGTTATTAGTAAAGTTGATCAACGAAAGTCCTGCAACATATCCGAAGCTTTGTAAATAATTTTTGGGGTCTTCGGGATCATCAAAATCGGGCTGCTCGAAAGTTAAGTCAAGTAAAGCACCTCTTGAGGTTCTGAACAGACTGTTTTTTGAATTGATATTAGATTTAAAAAGTGCTTTTTTTACTGTTTTTCCGGTGATGTCTTCATATTCATCTTTTTGCTTTGCAATCTCATCATTTATTATGGCTTCGTAACGAATGGCGGTTAAATTTTTCTGCTCATTCATTTCACTTTCTGAGATTTTGCCATCTTTCATTTTCTTTTCAAGCTCATCAAATTCAGCATTCATTTTATTACGTTCATGAATTACCAAACTGTCAATTTTATTGGTATATCTTTCCATTTGTTTCCTCAGGGTTTCTTTCGTTTGAGAACGACAAATTGAGAACAATAGCGTAAAAGCCATTGTAAATACTATTTTCTGTATCATAATTATGGATTTTATTGATCGTTAGTATTACTGTCGAAAGGAGTAATAAATTCCGTACTAATATTGATTTTGTTGATTTTAATAATACCGAGTCTCTTTACATTTTCATTGGCACCATCTTTCTTTTCGTTGCTGTATTTTCTTTGAAAAATGAGATCATTTGCTGTAATGTATTTTATTTTTTTATTCTCCTCTTTTTCCGACAGAACTAATTTTGAAGACTCTTCAGCTTCCTTATTCATAATTTTGGTATCCATTTCAGATTCAAAATTCAATTGAGAAGAAATGTTTGTGGCTAATGGAGCTTCTTTTAAAATATCTATCGAAGTTTGTGCTACTTTTTCGGTTGATTTTATTTCTCTTTTCTCAGACTTAAAAATAATTTCAGAGTTCTTAGGGTTAGGATCCTTAATATTATTTTTGAAATCATTAATCAATTGGGAGTTGTCAGTTTTATTATTTATAATTTCTGACTTATCTTTAATGGCAATACTTTGATTAACATTTGGTTTTTTATCAAAATTTATATAAACTGAACCTCCAATTGAGATCAAAAGAATAACTACAGCAGCGTATTTCCACCATTGTAACAACGGTTTTTGAACAGTTCCTTCGTTTCCGTCTAATCCATTTTCAATTTGATTCCAAAGATCATCAGAAGGTTTTATTTCGAGTTCTTCATACTCAGATTTTAATTGTGTCAGTATATTTTTTTTCATTTTGCTTTTCTTTTAAATAATCTGAAATCCATTTTTTTGCTTTACTGAACTGGCTTTTGCTTGTTCCTTCAGAAATATTGAGTATTTCTGCAATTTCCTGATGTTTTTTTTCTTCAAAAACGTAAAGATTGAAAATCAAACGATAACCTGCAGGCATACGTGAGAAAATCTCTTCTATATTGATGTCTGCCAGTTTCTCATCTTCTTCATCTTCCGGCAAGCCGTCTGCAATTTCAACATCCACATACATTATATTTTTATTTTTCCTGACAAAAGTTATAGAATCATTCACTACAATTTTCCTAAGCCAAAACGGAAAGCTTTTCCATTCTCTACATTCGTTGATTTTAGAAAAACACTTTAGAAATGCATTGAGCAGTATGTCTTCCGCATCATGAATATTATTGGTATAAGAATTGGCAACCAGAAGCATTTTTGCAGAAAACATTTCATAAAGCTCTTTTTGAGCTTTACGATCCTGTGTTTTTGCAAGCTTAAAGCTTTCTTCCAGTCCCTTCATGAATTTAGTTTCTGATTATAAGACGAAACATTTTTGAAATAGTTGCCTAAAAATAAAAAAAAATTGCACTTTATCTCTAAAGTGCAAATTCTGTTTTAATTTGTAAAAATAATTACTGAGCAAAAGAATATCTCGGTCCTCCCGGTTGAAATATTGCTAACATTCTGCTTTTCTGATCACTGGAAAACATAAACATAGCACGGTCATCCACATAATCCATGTAATTCATAGTCATTTCTACAGGATTTCCGGAACAAGAGCTATAATGCGGATAAGCCGGAGCGCCATAGTTAGCAGTATTGTGAGAAGGAGTATCACCACAGAAATCATTTCCACAAGTAGCATCTCCCCAAATATGACGAAGATTCATCCAGTGTCCTACTTCATGCGTTGCTGTTCTTCCTAAGTTATAAGGGTAAGTTGCTGTACCCGTACTTCCAAAATATCTTGAGTCTATTACTACGCCGTCTGTAGCTGATGAGCCACCAGGAAACTGCGCATAACCCAATATACCATTACCAATGGTGCAAACCCACAAATTAAGTTTTGTTGTTGGAGACAAAGGATTTAATCCTCCCTGACTTGTTTTTTTCATTGCATCTCTGGTTCCCCAAGATGTTTTCTTGGTAGATTTTCTTACTACCTGATCTAAAACGAAACGGATTCCGACATTTGCTTTTACTCCCGAAAATAAACTAGGAACATTGTTGAAATCACTATTAGTTGCATTGAAATCCTGATTAAGAATATCAATCTGGGATTGAATCTGTGCCTGTGAAATATTTTCGGATGCTGTTTTGTATAAAACATTTACTACAACAGGTATTTCGATGACACCATTTACCAATCTCGACTGAAAATTTTGCTGAATTTTCTGCTGGGTAAAGTTTTCTATATCAGAAATTCTTTTAGACAATCCGGGATCTGTTGCCATCTGATCTTTTAATACATCATCTGAAGCACACTTTCTTTTAGCAGAAACACTCGTTGTTTCAACTCCTGCAGATTCAGATTCAATCTTTTCATCAGATTCACATCCGATCAAAAAAGCACTTGCTATACATAGCATAAAAAGTTTCTTTTTCATAATAATATTTTATAAATTAGGTTAAAAAAAAATACATCTGTTAAATAAATTGCAATTCTGTTACAAATGTAATAATTAAAAATTAATAAAAAACAAGTGTGAATTAAATTTAGAATTTGTGTAAATAAAAAAATGCATCCTATCAAGAATGCATTTTTTTTGATTTTATGTTAACAAAAATTAATGTGTAATTTCTTTTATTTGTGCAGGATCATGTTTATGTTTGAAAAACAATCCGAAAAGTATAGTTATTATTAATGCATAGGCTGCAAAATAAAGCCATATCTCGTGCCACATTTTATCACCGTTCGGAAGTGTAAAATAATTCTGAATCACCCAACCACTTACGAGACTTCCTCCCATTGCTCCGAAACCATTTGTCATCATCATAAATAATCCCTGCGCCGAAGATCTGATCTTAAAGTCAGTAGTAGTTTCTACAAATAAGGATCCCGAAATATTGAAAAAATCAAAAGCCATCCCATAAACAATACATGATAATATTATCAGTAACAAACCAAATCCTTCCGGAACTCCATAAGCAAAAAAGCCAAATCTTAAAACCCACGCAAACATCGAAATCAGCATAACATTTTTAATTCCAAATCTTTTGAGAAAAAACGGAATTGCCAAAATAAATAATGTTTCAGATACTTGTGATATAGACATGATCAATGTTGATCGTTTTACCACCAAACTGTCTGCATATTCCGGCATTCTTCCAAAGTCAGAGAGAAAAGCATCACCGTACATATTGGTAAGTTGTAAAGCAGCTCCTAAAAACATTGAAAAAATGAAAAACATCGCCATTTTTCCATTTCCAAAAAGAGATAATGCGTTTAAGCCCAGTTTTTCTAAAACGGTTGCATTTTTAGGTATTGTATTTTGAGGCGGACATTTAGGCAAAGTGAAAGCATAAATACCCAAAACTATTGCAAAAAAGGCAGCAATATAGAATTGATTTCCTGATTCTTTATTCCCTGTAAGATTGGTGATCCACATGGCAATAATAAATCCTACGGTTCCCCAAACTCTGATTGGAGGAAAAACCTTTACCACATCATAATTATTATTCTTAAGAATATAATAGGCAATAGAATTGGATAAAGAAATAGTAGGCATGTAAAAAAACATCGCTATTAACATAATCCAGAAAAACTGATTGGGATCTGCAACCTGAGGAAGAAAAAATAAGGTAATACCATACAGAATATGGAGAATTCCGTAAAGTTTTTCCGCATTCATCCAGCGGTCTGCAATGATGCCCGTTAAAGCAGGCATAATGATTGAAGATATACCCAGAGTAGAAAATACTGCTCCAAACTCTGAACCACCCCACTGTTTGGTTCCAAACCAATATACACCTATGGTTATCAACCATGCTCCCCAAACAAAAAATTGCAGGAAGCTGAGAATGGTTAATCGTAATTTTAAATTCATATTTAATTGATCAATCTTTTTTAATCTAATCTATTTTCTTTTTACGTCTCTTTATTTCTTCCTGAATCTCAAGAGCTGTATCAAAATCTTCTTCTTTTACCGCTTCATCCAGCAATTTCTGTAATTCTTCCATTGAAATAGATTTCAGCCCTTCTTCCGAAGATGCTGTCTCTGAAAATGCATCATCTTCTTTGGCAACTTCTTCCAGTTCGAGAAGAATTCCTGCTTCATTCAGAACCTGCTGTGTAGTGAAAATTGGTGCATCAAAACGCACTGCCATTGCAACTGCATCGGAAGTTCTTGCATCTAAAATAAGCTCTTCCTGTGTTTCGGAATTTTTGAAATTGATATTGGAGAAGAAAACACCATCTACAATCTGATAAATAATAACGGAAACCAACTGGTAATTTGCCGAAACTATAAATTTTGAAAATAAATCGTGAGTAAGAGGACGCGGTGGATGAATGTCTTTTTCCAGACCTAAAGAAATGGATTGTGCCTCAAAGTTGCCGATGACAACGGGCAGTTTTATATGAGTTTCTTCATGTTCCAAGAGCAATGCATAAGCTCCAGATTGTGTCTGGCTGTACGATATTCCGCGTATGATGAGCTGTTTATAATCCATGACTACAAAGATAAATGTATTTTTTTATCTATACTTTTAATTTTTTAAATTTTATGAGTATTTTGCTTTATCTGCATCCTTTAATATAATGGTCACGCAGCCTGGCTTGAGCGGAGCTCTTTTGGTCGCGACCGGAGGGAGCGGCAAAAAAGCGGGAGCGGAAGACGGAAAAAGCTGCCATAATAAATAAAATTATTTGTGAAAGAATAAAAAATAAAATGAAAAAAAACTTCCGGAATAATAATTATCCCGGAAGCTTAATTATCGATAAAAACTTTTTAGCCTTTAATCGCCTTTATTTTTTCTGTCAATGCAGGAACAATCTGAAAAGCGTCTCCTACAACACCATAATCGGCTGATTTGAAGAACGGAGCTTCTGCATCACTATTGATGACCACAATTGTTTTGGATGAGTTAACACCAGCCAAATGCTGAATGGCACCGGAAATACCGATTGCAATATACAAGTTGGGAGCAATTGCTTTTCCTGTTTGTCCAACGTGCTCGTTATGACCTCTCCATCCAATATCTGAAACAGGTTTGGAACATGCTGTTGCTGCACCTAAAACACCTGCTAATTCTTCTACCATTCCCCAGTTTTCAGGACCTTTGAGCCCTCTTCCTGCGGAAACAACTATTTCAGCTTCTTTTAGATCTAATTTCCCTGAACTTTGTTCATGAGAAATCACTTTTGTATCTTCATTAGCAACAGCCAATTCTTTTACTTCTTCCGAACCGGCAACTGAATTTTCTTTTACACCGAATGCATTCTGAGAAACTGTAATAATTACTCCTGTTGCTTCTGATTTTGCATGCATGAAACCTTTTCCTGAAAAAGCTTTTCTTTTTACCTGAAATGGTGAGAGACTTTCCGGAGCTTCCAACACATTGGTAATTAAAGAATAATTCTTCATCACCGCTAACATTGGCGCCACAGAAGAAGCATCTGTTGTGTGAGGAAAAACGATGATATTTCCTTCTGCCACTTCACTTACCGCCTGTGCGTAAGCTTTTGCTGAGAAATTTTTAAGACCTTCGTCTTTGATGTTGATTACATTGGTCGCTCCATATTTATACAATAAATCTGAAGAGTCTGTTGGGTTTACCGAGATCGCCGTAACGGTGTCTCCTGCCTGATCGGCTACTGCTTTAGCATACGAAACTGCTTCAAAAGCCGCTTTTTTGTAAACTCCGTTTATATTTTCTGCGTATACGAATACTGCCATTTTACAATTAATTTAAAGATTAAAAAATTTAAGATTAAAAGATTATATAACCTTTGCTTCCTCATGAAGAAGTCTTACCAATTCATCTAAATTATCCGGAGAAACCATTTTAACAGCAGCTCTTGGCGGTACTGAATCATAAGAAACTCCCTGAACTTTTACTTCGGAAGAAGTAGGCTCTACCACCTGCAAAGGTTTTGTTCTTGCAGACATAATTCCTCTCATGTTTGGGATAATCAAATCTTTTTCGTCTACCAAACCTTTCTGTCCAGCAATTACAGCCGGCAATTTCACAGAAATAGTCTCTTTACCTCCTTCAATTTCTCTCACTGCAGTAGCTTCACTTCCATTTACCTCTAAACCTACTGAAGCGTTTACGAAAGGTTGGTTTAACAATTGAGCGATCATTCCCGGAACAGAACCACCATTGTAATCAATAGATTCTTTACCACAAAGAATTAAGTCATATCCTCCGTTCTGAGCAACCGAAGCAATTTCTTTTGCTGTAGAAAAACTGTCTTTAGGATCAAGATTTACTCTTACCGCATCATTGGCTCCAATTGCTAAAGCTTTTCTTACTACAGGTTCTGTAGTAGCATCTCCAACATTAATGACTGTAACAGTTGCGCCCTGAGATTCCTGTAGTTTGATAGCTTTTGTTAAAGCAAATTCATCCAAAGGATTAATCACCCACTGAATACCGTTTTTGTCGAACGCAGATTTATCTGCTGTGAAATTAATTTTTGAAGTAGTATCGGGAACACTACTGATACAAACTAATATTTTCATATGTAGATATTTATTGTTTTAAAATTATATAGAAACACATTTTATTAATGTTTTTTTTATTTACCAATTGATGCGATCTTTTTATTGGTTATTGTCTTCATTTCACTCCATTAGTCAAAAGATTGATGAAGTAAATTTTTATTGAGTTCAATTTTGTAAATATAATTAAAAAAAATATTATGCATGCATAACAGTTATTTAATTATTATTCAGTGCATTATAAGTTATTATACCTTAGGTTTAGCAGCTCTGAATTCAATTTTACTTGGTAAAACTCTCGGATTCATTTTTAAAACATCTAAAATGAGGTTTCCCATATCTTCAGGCTGAATCTTCCATGCATCTTTTTCGGAGGGAGTATTTCCGTTAAAGTGAGTAGCTACCGAACCAGGCATGATTACTGTTGATTTGATATTATACTTTCTTAAATCAATCATTGCAGCTTGCGTAAATCCTACAACACCAAACTTTGAAGCATTATAACCTGTTCCGTTTTCAAAAAAATTGGCACCAGCCAAACTTGAAATTGTGATATAATAGCCCTCACTTTTCTTGAGTTCAGCAACTGAAGCTTTTAGAGTATGAAATACTCCCGTAAGATTGGTATCAATCATAGAATTCCATTCTTCGGAAGTAAGCTCATCAACTGGTTTGAAAACACCAAGTCCGGCGTTAGCAATGACAAAATCTAATCGCCCGAATTTTTCTTTAATCAATTTTACCGCTTCATTTTCACTTTCCAGAGTTCTTACATCTGAGACTATTCCCAAAATATTTTCTGAAATTTTTCTTAACTGATTTTCAGCTTTTTCAACATCATCTCTTTTTCTACCTGAAAAGGCTACGGAAATGCCATTTTTTAATAACACTTCTGCAACTCCAAAACCAATTCCTTTAGTACCACCAGTAATATACGCAACTTTATTTTCTGACATTTATTAAATTTTAAAACCCTAAAATAACAAAAACGCTCCAATTGGAGCGTTTTTATAAGATAACATTTATCAGTTATTATTTTTTGATGAATTTCTCAGTAGAAATACCATCTTTAGTTTCAATGTTGATCAAATATGTTCCAGCAGGAAGACTTCTTACATCTACCTGAGTATCATTTAATTTTACATCGACTTTTCTTCCTGTCATATCAACTACAGATACTGCATTGATTTTTGAATCTGTTTTGATGTTTAGGATGTCTGAAGTTGGGTTTGGAGAGATTAAAACTTTATTGTCAGAAACAGTTTTTGTTCGTAAATCCAAAGATAATCTCATTGGTTTATCAAATGTCGAATTCTCTGAAGAACTTTCCTTTGAAGAACCAACTCTACACCATTCAATTTTAGCTAAAAAACTACCTTTGATATCTGTATCCGGAGTAAGTAATATATAAGAACCTGCTTTCATTTCAATATTCTGATTTATACTTACTGAATAATTTGTAGTTGTAATTGAATTGGAAGCTCTGTAAATGAAAGCATTATTAGTTTCTGGTGATATAAGCGAGATATCTTGAATGCACTCACCTATTATACTTTTAAACTGGACTAATTGGGGAAGATTTTTTCCGGCAGTTCTTCCGTTCAGATAAAGATTATAAATATCAATATTTGCATTATTAAAATTATTTGGATTAATAATTCTAGCCAAATACTGATTACTATTATCAAATGGCATATATATATTACCGTATTTATTTCTCTGCATATCCAGAGGACCGTCAGAAGATGAGGAATAATTTATTGGTAAATTATAATAATTGATGGAACCTGGAGAAATATTTACCATATCAATACCATGTACAATTGAGCTACTATTTGACCCTACATAAAGAATTGAGCCATTATTCGTAAATTCTGCACACGATCCAGAACCTGGATTTGTAGTGATGTCTAAAACAAAGTCAGTTGTTATTTTTCCTGTATTATTATTAAATGATAATACTTTACCACTTGCCCAATCATTAGCATTTACACCTCCCCAATATACAACATATAGGTAATTTGAAAAATTACTACTCACATTTACCTGAGGAGAAATTTTAAGATATGAAGAGCGGCTAACAGGGGAATAATTTGGAATGTTTGCAGGTATATCACTTACAACGGGAGAGTTTATCAGACCTTGATTATTTACAAGATAACTATAAAGTTTTGCTTTATTGGGAATAACTACCCAAAATGATTTATTATCAGAATGCTTAACTACATTTACATTGGCTGCTGCAAAAGGCAATTCATTTGCTCCGGTAAGAGGTACTGAATTATTATTTGGCAACACATCTCCTAAAGGTAAATTATTATTTCCAATACTACCTAAAGACATATCTACAATCGTATAGCTGCTAATCCCATTTGAAATGGTGCCATTACTATAATAAACAGGAACGGGAGTAAAAATATAATATAAATTAGGATTTCCCGGGTGTTTTAAAATTGCTAATTGATTGGCTTGAGACCAAGCACCAAATACATTTAAATTTCCATTTGGCATAATCTGATGCTGTCTATTCCAAATATTTTTGCCATCGGTATAAAAAAGCAGATTACCATAACTGTCACTTATAGATCCAACCGGCTGAGAATTGGCAGACATTTGGCTGTCTATTAACGGTGTTCCTAATCCTGAAAAGTTAACCGCAGCTTTGTCTCCAAAATACCAATGATCATTCTCCCCTTGTGAATATCCAAAAAAAGATAAACATATGCTTATTGTTAAAAAAAACTTTTTCATAAATAGATTATCAAAATATTAACAATTATTTACTTAGTTTTTTCTCTAATCCCTCAATACGTTTATTCTGTTCTTCAATATTCTTCTGTTGCTGTAAAGTGTATAAAGTAAGTTCTTCAATCTTTTTTAATAAAAGAATATTCATTTCCTTCAGTTCAATACCATTAGCAATCGCTTCATCGGTAGTAGGAATTTCCGGTAAATGACCTTTTTCATCAATAAAAGATTGTAAATCTCTTAATGGCATCAACTTATAATCTTTTTCAAATACATAATCAGCCCAACCGCTATTCGCAGCAATTTCTACTTTTACTTTTTCGGTTTTGATACCGTCTTTAACGAAGAGACGGTAATCTAAACAATTGGAACAATCAACATTATCTGTACCTATACCCACTTTTTTTGAATCCGATAAATATAAAGCTATCTTATCAGTAGGTATTGTCTGATAAACTCCGTTTGTTTCTTCATAAGTAGGATGCATATATAAGCCTCTTTTAACAACCGTTGAAGGCGGAAAATCTACATAATAGGCTGGGTCATAATTATACATAATCGTATAAAAAGAATGGGAATACGTTGGTCTTGTAACAGGGTCGTTTCCAAATAAAATCTTGCTATTATCTATTAGCCTTGTGTTTCCATTAATAACTAACTTACTTCTTGTGTTAGCAAAATTAGCTCCAATACTCACATTTCCATTTCTAAAAATATTATCTGTTGAATTTGCGGCACCATCCCACTGCTGAGAAAATAAGGAATTTGAAAATAAGGCACAGATTACCAGTAAAGCGATTTTTTTCATGGTTAAAATTTTATATTATAGATCACTAATATACAAAAAAATATTCATACTCTGGTGAAAAATAAAAAACGCTCCAATTGGAGCGTTTTTTATAAGATAACATTTATCAGTTATTATTTTTTGATGAATTTCTCAGTAGAAATACCATCTTTAGTTTCAATGTTGATCAAATATGTTCCAGTAGGAAGACTTCTTACATCTACCTGATTACCATCTAATCTAACTTCAACTTTTCTTCCTGTCATATCAACTACAGATACTGCATTGATTTTTGAATCTGTTTTGATGTTTAGGATGTCTGAAGTTGGGTTAGGAGAGATTAAAACTTTATTGTCAGAAAACACAATGTCATTGGTACCTAATACCCCAGCAGCAATATTAAATGTATCAAGAGCAAGAGAAACAGCACCAGCAGCACCAGGAGTATTATGATTAAATCCAAAATAATAAACTCCACTAGTATTCGGACTAAATAATGTTGTCATCTGCGTCCAAGTGGATGCCGAGAAGTTTGTGGTAGACCAAACCGTAGTTGTCTGAGCAGTAGGATTCGGTTGATTACCTACTTTTAATTGCAAACTTTGTGCAGGTACTGGAGTTGCAGCTGTGAAATTTCTCAGATAAAATGTGATTTGATAAGAGTTTCCAGCAGTTAAATAAATTGGTCGTGAATATAGCCATCTGTCGGTTGGAGTAGCTACTACAGTACTCGAATTTGAAAATACCATTTGCGCACCAGCCTGAGGATTACCGGCAGCATTATTAGTAGACCAACTACCCGACCAACCATCAGCAGCAAATCCATTTGTATTATCAAAACCATATGGATATCCTGCTGTAGTTGCATCTAATGCCGCAAAAGCTCTGTATGGTCCAATCCAAGCACTTTGAGAGCTACTTGAACATTTACTTCTAAGATAATAAAAAATAGCAGATCCTGCAGCACCACTAATACTTGCAGTAGGGGTTGTTGTATTTACGATAGTACCCGTACCTTGAGTAAAGCTTGCTGGTCCATATTCTACATCATAAGACGCTGGTGTGCCAATAGCAGCACTCCAACTAACAGTTGCATTTGTAGTGCTTGTAGCATAAGGTGTATTAATACCAAATTCATTAGGTCTAATACATGACGCAGCATTAAAATTTACTGTAAAATCAAATCCTAAATTGCTCCATCTGTTATCCCATACAATATAGTAGGTTGTGCCAGCCGCAACAGGTATAGTAGTAGCTGACAGATAGTTAGCACTTGATATATCATCATTTCCACCATAGCATGATAAAGCGGTACAAGTTCCCGTTATAATAGAAAGTCTAGTGTCATCACTTTTAAGAAGACCATCATTTTGGGGTAAATCAGAAGAAACCGTAAGTTCCCCATTTGCAGTAGCAGTAAATTTGTACCACATTGCAAAAGGAGTTGTAGCCTGTCCGCTACCAGCACAAGTTCCTACATAACTTCCAGTATAACTTGAAACAGTAGTTGTACTACCAGAAGTTACAGCTAAAGCACCCGCACAATTTGCTTGACCAAATGAAAATTGCGAAAAAATTGCAAATCCCAATGAGAGTAAAACTTTTTTCATAATTATTTTAATTTTAAATTTTAATAGCGTAAATATAAAAAAACATCACATATCAATGATAATTTTTTTTGTTAAAATTAAAATAATCCTCAATATTTTTTATTGAGGATCATTTATTTATAATATAATCACTAAATTATTTAGAATAATTCTCAAAAAACAACGGAATACTTTCAATTCCTTTATAGAAATTAAACAAACCGTAATGCTCGTTTGGTGAATGAATAGCATCAGAATCCAGACCAAATCCCATTAATACTGATTTTGCTCCTAAAACCTGCTCAAACATTGCTGTAATAGGGATACTTCCTCCTCCTCTGTAAGGTAAAACCTCTTTTCCAAATGCAGCCTGCATTGCATTTTTAGCCGCTAAAAATTCTTTTGTGTCTGTTGGTAACACGTACGGCATTCCTCCATGATGCGGAGTCACTTTAACTTTTACATTAGCCGGAGCAATTTTCTCAAAATATTTTGTAAACTTCTCCGTAATTTCTTCAGGAGTCTGGTAAGGAACCAAACGCATGGAAATTTTAGCAAAAGCTTTGGATGGAATCACTGTTTTTGCTCCTTCTCCTGTGTAACCACCCCAAATTCCGTTGCAGTCTAAAGTCGGACGAATAGATGTTCTTTCTAAAGTTGTATAACCTTTCTCACCTTCTACATCATTCAAGCCGATTGATTTTTTGAATTCTTCAGGATTGTCTTTTAACTTGTTCATCTCGGTTCTATCTTTTTCTGAAACAATTTCAACATTGTCATAAAAGCCGTCAATCATGATATGCCCTTCGTCATCAATCATTTTGGCAATCATTCGTGAAAGAACATGAATAGGGTTCGGAACTGCTCCGCCATATAATCCGGAATGTAAATCTCTGTTGGGTCCCTCAACTTCAACTTCCACGTAACTCAAGCCTCTTAAGCCCGTTGTAACCGTTGGTTGCTCATTGCTATAAATATGGGTATCCGAAATCAAAATACAGTCACAGGAAAGTTTTTCTCTATTTTCTTCAACCCAGCTTCCCAAGCTTACAGATCCCACTTCTTCTTCACCTTCCAAAATAAATTTCACATTACAAGGTAAAGAATTGGTTTTCATCATTGCTTCAAAAGCTTTGATCTGCATAAAAAACTGTCCTTTATCATCCGCTGAACCTCTCGCAAAAATAGCTCCTTCAGGATGAAGCTCAGTTTTTTCAATATAAGGTTCAAAGGGTGGTTTTTTCCACAAGTCTAAAGGATCAGCAGGCTGTACATCATAATGACCGTAAACCAAAATAGTGGGAAGCTTTTCATCAATCAGTTTTTCTCCAAAAACAATAGGATAACCTTTGGTTTCGCAGACTTCAACATTGTCTGCTCCTGCATTTTTAAGATGTTCTGCACATACTTCTGCACATTTTAACACATCGTTTTTATAAGCCGGATCAGCTGAAATAGACGGTATTCTGAGTAATTCAAACAATTCGTCAACGAAACGGTTCTTATTTTCGCTGATATACTTTAATGTTTCTTGCATTATGATTTTAAATTTTGATAAAATTAAAAATTTTTGTCTGTGATGACAAGGAATAAAGCTAATATTTATTTATGATCGGAGTTTTTGTGAATATAGGGGAGAAATTGTTTACAACAAAAAATCCCGCAAAATTTGCAGGATTTATGTTTTATTTAAGAAAAAAATTAGTGTTCAGATTTAGCCGCTTCTTCATGCTTTACTTCAGTACTATCTGTTTTTTTTGCTGCTTCAGCTTCATGAGCAACATGAGTTGGCTGCCCGTTTACAGGAGTTGTTTCATGAGCGTTTCCGTGATGCTCTGCTCCGCCCTGATGATCATCAGAATATCTTTCTACACCCTCCTCAAGCTTTAAAGTACTCTTATTTCCACCTGCCTGAATTTTCTTGCAGCTTACCGCCACCGTTGCCAAAGCTAAACATATAACTAATTTTTTCATATGTAAATTTTTATTTTTTAGGATATTACGGAATTGTTACCAATCAATCAACTCCTGAATTTTAATTTGCCCAAAAGTAAGAAATATTGCATTTTTCGGCAACATTTTTATACTGATTTTAATATTATTTTGCCTTTTTTTGATTGTGTAAAAATAAGATAGCGATCTCCACCATCTTTCAGCTGATATTTTTTCTTAATTTCGTCCGGTTTTAAAGGATAATTTTTAGAAATAATATTCAACTGCTCTTTCTTCTTAATTTCTTTTGAATCAACAGTTTTCATTTCCAAAATCCTTCCCGGAAAATCTTTAATTTTAGTATCTGATGTATAAATATGAGTATTTGGATGCAGTTTCTTTAGTCCAAATTTTTTTGAAATTAAATTGAAAATTCCTGCTTTCAGCACAGCGTTATTAGGTATATAGATCCATTTATGAGCTTCATCATATTCTGCTACAGCAGTTTTTTCTTCATTAAAATAAAAGCTAAGCGATGTTTCTTCCGATTCGAGATTCACACAATGACAAATAATTTCACCGGAAAAATCTTTATTCTGAGTAATCACGATTTCTTTCACATCGTTTTTAACGGCGATAATATCAATTTGTGAAACATTTTTCAAGACAGAAACAAGATATTTCAAATCAATAAGCGGAGATAATTTTATCACGACCTTTCGTGAAATTGAAAGAAGTTTATCCTGAATTTCTAAAATATTAGGAGATAGGTCTTCAAGCAGAAAAACTTTGTTTTTATTCTGATCCCTTCTTGCAGGATCAAGATAAATTACCTCAAAATCATCTTTATTGTCTTCTAAGAAATCTTCAAGTTTTTTGTTGATGAATGTTGCTTTTCTTTCTAAGATTTTCCAATTATGCTGTACGGTTTCTAAAAGTTCAGCATTTTTTTCAATAAGAGTAATTTGTTCAAAATTTTCTGATAAGTAATAAGCATCAATTCCGAAACCGCTTGTTAAGTCGATGAAGCTTTTTCCATTTAAAGCTGCAGATTTATATTTTGCGGTAGTTTCAGATGAAGATTGCTCAATATTAAGCTGCGGAGGAAAAATAATTCCTTCTTTGAGTAAAAACGGAAACTTTTTTTGTGCAGTTTGCTTTCCCTTGATCTGATGTACAATTTCCTGCATTGAAACGTCTGGAAATGGAGATTTTCTTAATAATAACTTATGTAAATCTGAGTTTAGATTTGCATTGATAAATTTTTGAATCTCAGAATTTAAAATTTTCTTTCCCAAAATTATCTTTTGTAAAAAATATAATCAGTGAGTATTGGTTTTATACCGTTTTGTTTGAGTAAAGTATTTATTTGACCTCTATGGTATGTGGAGTGATTAATTGCATGAAAAAGTATTTCGAAAATACTGTTCTTAAATTTTTCTCCTTTTGAGTTTTGATATTCAACAGTTCTATCCAAATCAGAATTTTTTATAATTTCAATACTTTTCTGATAGTTTTGGAGATTAATTTCGTTAAGATTTTCAAGAGGATTGATTTGCCAGACTTGAAATGCTTTTTCTCCTAATACTCTTGAATTCCAAATCTGCTGCGCATTGAGAGTATGATTGATTAAACTGAGAGTTTTTTCATCTACTTTAGAAATATTTTCTAAGATTATAAGAATAATTTCTTTGTTAAAATGATAAGTGTAATCAAATAGATCAATGATTTTCTCTTTCATTATTCATACATTTCTGCCCAACGAACTGCTTTTATTTCTTTCTCATTATATAAATTATCAATCGTTTTTTTAACATCCAGTTTTGGATATAAATTAACGCCGATTAGCTTGATTTTTCCTTCTTCTACCCATTTTTGCTCTTCAATTGCATGGGTATAAATTTCTTTTTGAATAGAACCTTGTTTCAAAAGAAACAGATACCCTCCTTTTTCTTCGATTTCAACAAAATATCTCCATGCTTTTTCAGCGATCTGCTGAGTCAGATCTTCAACATAATAGCTCCCATTAGAAGCATCTTCAAAGACATTGATGATACTTTCATAAGCCAAAACAATCTGCTGTTTGAAAGAAATTTCTTCAGAATTTTCTGTAGACTGATCTACAAGATAATTACTGCTATATACTGCATCTGCACCTCCAATCATCGCAGAAGCAAGCTCCAGAGTTGAACGAATAAGGTTATTTTCATTATCCGAAACAGACTTATTTCTCAAAGATGTCTCAGCAAAAATGTATGGAATGTCATTCAAATCATATTCTTTTGAAAGCTGATTGAAAACCAATTTAAAAGCTCGGATCTTTGCCATCTCAAAGAAATAATTTCCTCCTACAGCAAATCTGAAGAGTATTTTGCCTAAAATTTCGGCTCCGTATGCTTCAACAAGCTCTTTTGTTTTAGCCAAAGCAATTCCCAATTGTTGAAAGATGGCTGCACCCGCATTTTGATGAAGTGATACATCAACACAGATATTTCTTTTAAAATCTTTTGCCAGAAGTTCTTTAACCAGTTGGTCGTTAATTTCAGCATTTTTTTCATCAAACACATCAATCAAAGAGAAATACTGATCTTCATCTTGCGGACTGATATGTTCTGCCAAATCTTTATTGTTGATAAAAATGGTTTTTTCTGCCAAATTTTCAACATTCTCATCGAGTAAAAAAGCAAAAACATCGTCTTCCAGATTTTCCTGATAATGAGCAACCAAATGTGTACTTTCTTCTATCTTCGGAAGATTGGGAAGCTGCTTTTCAACTGAATGATATAAAGGCTTAACTTCAATTCCTTCAAGATTTTCTTTTTTCAGAAGCGTGTAGATATCTTCCGTTTTAAGTTGTTTCTTAACGAGATTTTCCCAGTTTGAGAAGGTTTCAGTATTTGACATAAATAATGTTGATTGAGTCAGTTGTGAAATGTCAATTGGTTTTGCTTATTAATCTTAACGATTCACTTGTTTAGCAAAAATTAGCCGTTGACAATTACTTTAAAAATTATTTCTTTGCAATATTGGCACTATCCGCAACAAGGATGAAAATCTCTTCATTCGGCTTTTTCATGAAGTAATTTTCTCTGGCGTATTTTTCTTTTTCAGATTTATTATTCATCAGCTTTTTGTAGAATTTATCATTTTTTTCGTACTCTGATTTATAATATTCCAGCTGCTCTTCGTATTTATTGATTTCGCCATTCAGCTCATGAATTACCAAAAAAGAAGTTTTATCGAAGAAAATCATCCAGACCAAAAATAAAACAATGGTAATGACATATTTGTTCAGAATATAATTCTGAATAAACTTCAAAGTTTCAGACTTTGGCTTAATGTCTTTGATAAGTTCTTTTTCTGACATTTTCAATGTTTTCTGAGTGAATTTTTAATAACAGTAGTCAAAAAATCAATGGCTACAGAATTTTGTCTCATATTAGGAATAATCAAATCAGCTTCATTTTTTGAAGGTTCGATAAATTCCTGATGCATCGGTTTCAATGTGGTTTGATAACGGTGCAGAACCTCACTTAGATCCCTTCCTCTTTCCTGTGTATCTCTTCTGATTCTTCGAATGAGTCTTTCATCTGAATCTGCGTGAACGAATACCTTCAGATCAAATTCTTTAAGAAGTTCTTTATTGGTTAAAACTAAAATCCCTTCAACGACCAAAACATTTTTTGGCTCTACCGTCACATGATCTCCTGTTCTTGAATGGGTTACAAAACTGTAAATAGGCTGCTCAATAGACTCATTGTTTTTTAAGGCTTTTACGTGCTTTATCAGTAAGTCAAAATCTATGGATTTGGGATGATCATAATTAAGAGCTTCTCTTTCAGCTAAAGTGAGATTATGGTTATCATGATAATAATTATCCTGAGAAAGGATATTCATTCCCTCAATATCAAGTTGTTGTATAATTTTATCAACAACAGTAGTTTTGCCGGATCCCGTTCCACCCGCAATTCCTATTACAAGCATTTTTTGAGTCTGTTTTTATTTTTACAAATATAGTATTTTATTTAGAAGCTTAAAATGGGAATTTGGAATACGGAAGTTTTTTTAATGGAGATTTACTGCATTTTCACAACTCAATATCAAAAAAAACCGGCACAATTGCCGGAGTTGATATTATACTATTTCGCTGGTTAAACTTCGGGAAATAAGTTTGTCATGCATAGGCTTTAATAAATCAATAGAGCCTGTTTTTACTGTGCATTTGCCTTTATAATGTATAAGCATTGTACATTGCTCAGCCTGTATCGGCTCATGTTTACAAATCTGAATAAGAGCTTCAATAACCTCATCAAATGTGTGGATATCGTCGTTGTGAAGCACTAATTTGTATACTTCATCTGTCTCATCCAAAACCAATACTTCTTCTTCATATTGACGTTTCGGATTTTCATAATTTTTCACTGAATTACTAAAAAACATTTTTAATCTGATATTAAACTTCTATTTTGTCAACTAATTCATCTAAAACATTAGGTTCTATATACTCAAGCTCAACCATTTCAACACTTTTATTGTTCATTTTAAGTATTTTGAAATGATAACCTTCCAAATCAAACTCCTGATTTTCTTCAGGAATTTCTTCTAACTTATGCAAAATAAATCCTGCCAAAGTATTATACTCTTCCGCAATCGGGAGTTTTTTCGGCAAAGATTCGTTGATTTCGTCCAAAGGTTGTGTAGCTTTTATCCAATAAATATTTTCGCCAATTTTATCGACCAGCTTTTCTTCATCATCTTCTTCATCCTGAATTTCGCCTACCAATTCTTCTAAAATATCTTCCAGTGTGATAATACCTTCAGTTCCTCCAAACTCATCAATTACAATAGCTAAATGCTGTTTTTTTTGCTGAAATATTTTGAGCAAATCTGAAATTTTCTTGCTGCCTACCACAAAGAAAGATTCACGCATTAATTCTCTTAAATCATCGTGGCTCAGATTTCCTTTTCTCTTGACAAATTCTCTGATAATCTCTTTGGTATAAAAAACTCCGATTACATTATCAATTGAATTTTCGTACACCGGAATTCGGGAATAACCGCTATCCATGATTTTAGTAATAATATCATTCAGATCATCTGAAAAATCAATGGAAGTTATATTTTGTCTCGGAACCATAATCTGTTTGGCAGAATGGTCTGTAAAATCAAAAGCATTTTTAATGATTTCATAATTTTCCTCTTCAATTTCCCCACTGTCAGCACTTTGTTTTACTAAAAGCTGCAATTCTTCTGTAGAGTGAATTTCCTGTTCAGAAGCCGGGTGAATTTTCATCAGCCTTAATACTCCGTTTGACATGAGATTCATCAACCAGATAAATGGTTTAAAAATCGTATAAAAAACCCTTAAAGGTACCGCTGTTGCCATAGTGGTAGCCTCAGCTTTTCTGATAGCAATTGATTTGGGAATTAATTCACCAAAAACAATATGCATAACTGTGATAATTAAAAAACTGATAACCAGTGAAATTGTAGTAACAGTAGATTCGGAAAAATTGATCTCCATTGAATGAAGAAGGCTGTCTATAACATGGTGCATTGCACTTTCACCTACCCACCCCAATGCAAGAGAAGCTAAAGTAATCCCGAGCTGAGTTGCAGAAAGATACTCATCAAGACGTTTGATGATAAACTCTGCCTGCTTTGCCATAGAATTACCTTCTGCTGCTTTCAGCTGAATCTGTGAGTAACGAACTTTAACAATTGAGAATTCTGCGGCTACAAAAAAGCCATTGAGTAATACAAGAAACAAGGCTAGCAAAAGCCTGACTATGTCGGAATCCATTTGGAAATTATAATTTATTTACAAAGATATACAAAATAATAATATCAAAATGCCGTCTGAAAAGTTTCGGCAGTCTATTTCTTATTGTGATTACCTCTAAAAACCTGTTTTAAAGTTAAGCAAAAATAAAATTTTCAATTCCAAAAATTAATTGAATAAAAAAAGACTATCCGTGGGACAGTCTTTGATATGTGAGATTAACAATCTTCTTAGAAAATTTCTCTACCTGAAAAATGAAACTGAGCTTCAATCAATGCATTCTCGTTAGAATCCGAGCCATGAACGGCATTTTCTCCTATACTTCTTGCAAACATTTTTCTGATAGTACCTTCAGCAGCTTCAGCAGGATTTGTAGAACCAATTAGCGTTCTGAAATCTTCAACAGCATTGTCTTTTTCTAAAACAGCAGCAACGATTGGTCCTGAACTCATAAAATCAACCAATTCACCATAGAAAGGTCTTTCAGCATGTACTTCATAGAATTTTTTTGCATCTGCTACCGTAAGCTGTGTAAGTTTTAACGCTTTAATTTTAAAGCCACCTTCAGCGATTTTCCCTAAAATAGCACCAATATGACCATCTGCAACAGCATCAGGCTTAATCATTGTAAATGTAATATTTGACATATATGAATGTTTTTTAATGGCGCAAAAGTACAAAAAATAATGAAAGAAAAATTTACCAATTTTTTGTTTTTATCTGTTACAATCTTGCTATAAAAATTTACCCAAACTTCTTTTAATGAAAGTCAACAAGAATAAAGAAATAATTCTTAATAACAGCTGAAATTTTGTAAAAGTATAATTTTAAAATATTTTAACAAATTATAACATTATTTATGAATTTAAGATTGATTTTTTGGCATACAAATTGTTGCTATCATAGCGATTCTCATGTTTAAATTGAGTTTTCATGGTTATTAGTTTTTACCCAGCTTCGGCTGGGTTTTTTCTTTTAAAATAACCTGAACTAAATTTAAGAATTATTATTTCCAAAAATTCCAATTGCTGCCATCGTACACAGCCAGAGAATTACTTACGATATCGTAACACATCATTCCCGGATACGGACTTTTCACTGTAAGATGTGGATTGCTGATATGTGGCAATATAAGAGCTTTGTTTGTTGACTCGAGTATCAGAACACCTTGCGCGTTGGTATTTTGAGCACCTATCACAGCACCAGATCCTGTTTCTGTACCAGTGACAGGAATAATACTGCCAGAATTTCCTTCATCAGACAAGTCTACCCAATTTCCATTTTCAAACATTCTGACTTTTCTTGATTGCTTGTCAAAAATAAATGTGCCATTCTGAGGATTATTGGTAGATGGTGAAACCACCGGAAAAACAGGTGAAGAGTTTACTGCCGGAAGAATTATTCCCCGAAAATTTGTAGTATTGGTAACATTTCCGGCAAATTCCAGAATAGAACTATTTCCAGATACTTCAGTTTTACCTATCGCTACCTGTGCGTTTGCAAATCCTGCAACCAATAAAGGAAGAATATATTTAATCATCATAAAAATTTAAAGTTATTAATCATTACAGCTTCGTTTTATGCATTTCCACGCATTACCATCATACAGTTTTACACATTGAGCAGAAATATCGTAAAGAATCATTCCTTTTTGAGGTTGGCTAATCAATCCTGTATTCGCTACACGGGTAATTACCATTCTTTTGTTGGTAGAATTTAATGCCAAAAATCCATTTGGAACCCCACCCTGATTTAATCCCGGACCTTCAGGCCAGTTTCTGTATCTTTGAGAAAGTGTAGAAATACCCACATTAGTATAAGCATCGGGAGTACCGCCAATTCCAGGCTTAAAACAGTAATCAACAGCAATATTAATTGCAGCAATATTACTTGTAAGTCCCGCATTGTCTTTCACTGTATAGTTTACCACAGAAGCATTATTGAAGAAATTATTTTCTGGTGTAAAGGTTAATAAGCCACTATTATCCACACTCCAGGAGCCTTGTCCGGATACCGAAAAACTTTTCACAGCACCACTCTGGCTCACGATTGATGAAGCTCCCGAAGGTGGCACTAAATTAATCGTCGAAGCGACTAATAAACCTGAGTTAAAATCATAATCATTGGCAAGAATATTAAAGGTTTTCGGCGTATTTTTTGGCACAGAATAATTGTCGTTTACCGCTACCGGTGGTCGATTGATTCCAAAATTATTCCCACTGGAGGAGCTATTGATAAGATTTACATTGATACTGTTACTTGTCGTGCCATTTTTATTACCAACAACAGCAAATCCTGAAGGTATAGTAAGCGTTACTGAATAAGGTCCCTGATAAGTATTGGTGTTGATATTATCAAAATAATAAAATCCGTTGACATCAGTAACCGTTGATCTGATCTCAGTCCCATTATTAAACAACTTCACCGTTGCACCCTGATAAGCATTTCCGTCAGGAACTCCACCATTATTGTCATTATAAACAGAACCATTGATGCTCGCTGCAAAAGTAATAGAATCTTCATTATAAGCTCCAATGAAAGCAAGATCTGAGGTACCTGAAAAAGTCTGTATCAATTTTATCGCCTGAGAATAATTTGCATTCGTAATACCAAATTCTGACCAGTCAGCTGCCAATACTCTTATCGCACGTGTACAGTTGCTTGAAATACTAGAGTTATAAGACGGAGGAGTTGTATTGGCGTTATAAAATTTCCAGCAGGCGTTACCTATTACAGGTACACTATTAAATGCAACAGAATAGGTATTACCTATAATATTATTATTTGCATCTGTAAAATAAAAAGTATCATTTGCTCCGGAAGGCTCACCCATCTGTGTAAAAATAAGATCTGGTACTCCGTCACCAATTGATGAAGGTACAATTCCCATTGTGTTTAAGCTGATGCTTGAACCCTGAGGAATATTAAAAATGGCAGTTCCGAGACCCAATCCGTTCAATCCGTCAGAGAGATACTCCACAAGATTATTGTTTACAGGAACAGGAGAAACATTGCCATTCCCGCCAAATGCTTGTCCCACTCCTATGAAGGTGTTGCTTCCCGGAGTCGGAATATTGTAAATTGGTAAAGAGATGAAAGTTCCGGCCTGAAATGTTACTCCATTTGTATTAAGAACAGCATCATTAACGCCAGTACTGTAAGTAATTGGCGAATAAACGGTTCCGCTTCCATCAGCATCCCATGTGAATGCCAGTAGATTATGATTGTTGTTGGGAGTAACCGGAGAAGTAGTACTTTGCCAAAAGCCGCCAAAGTCAGAATAAATTTTTGAAACCGGTTTTTGAGAATAGACGCACACAGATATGCTTAGCCCGATAAGGGCTGAGAGAGACTTTATCATCACACAATAGTTTTCTAGGAATCGTAAAAATATATAAATTGATAATTAATACATATTATTTATCATACATATTATGATTATATGATATATGTCATACAAAAAATGCAATATGTTTAACAATTCGTAATAGTGAATTATTATTTTAAAATTTATCCCTATGATTTGAATTGAAAATAGCATCTATCTGAAAACGAATACATACCACACCATTTTGGATGCATATAAAAATTTAACAAAATTTTATGAGTTCTTTCATGTAACAAATATTCCCTTCAAAGTGTCTTATTTATAAAAATAAACTTTTCATGAGGAACATTTTCTTACCTATTGCATTATTGGCAGGTACATTCACTTTTGCACAGGCAAAAACTGATACAATAAAAACTAAAGAAAAAGAAATTGAAGCAGTAACCTTTACCGCCCGTAAACCGACTGTAGAATCTAAAGTAGACCGTACCGTTTTTAATGTTGCCAACAGCTCTATACTTGCAGGGAATACTACATGGGACGTTTTGAGGATGACTCCATTGGTAAGTATTGATAATAACGATGCTCTAAAAGCTGAAGGCGAACAGGTTACTGTTTATATCAATGACAGAAAATCTGTTTTTACAGGAAAGGAACTGAAAGATTACCTGCAAACAATCCCAGCTGATAATCTAATGAAAATTGAAGTAATCACAAGTCCTTCCTCAAGATACGAAACCTCTGGATCTGTCATTAACATTGTACTCAAGAAACGTGATGATGAAGGCATTAAGGGAAGTGTAACCTTCAATAATCGTCAGAATACCAAAAATTCGCAATACACTAATTTTAACCTGAATTATCATAAAAATAAATTTACACAAACCTTTATTGGAAGCTATAGTGATAATACTTACGTGCAGAAAAACTCTATCGTCAATACCTTGTACGAAAACAATGATGTAACCCAAATAGATTCAGAAAATGTTTTTAAAGGAAAAAATCCGTCATTTTCCTCTACATCAGAATACGAGCTCAATGATAAAAACTCTGTAGGAATCATTCTTGAAGCATATCAGGGTAATAGAAACAGCTATTCTCAGGCAGATGGAATAAGATCTTTAGACGGCGTGTTCAATAGTTCATACAGTCAGAGCCAAAACGCATCCGTATTAAATAAGACTTTAGGAACCAATCTTTTCTATAAATATTACGATAAAGAAAAAAATAAAATTTTAGACATCAATATCGGTTCAAATTATGATGGGTCCAATGAAGACAATTTATTCATCAAGACATCTTCAGCACTTACTGAGGCTAACGAAATAGGAATTTTATCTGACCAGCAATCAAGAAATTATTATTTTAAAGTAGATTACACACAACCTTTGGGAAAATCCGGAGGAAATATGGAAGTTGGAGGTAAAATGGCTTTTAATAATAATGTTATTCCCTATCAGCTTTATGGCAACAATCTGAGTAATCTGCCGACTTATGATAACTTCCGTTATAAGGATAACATCAATTCGCTTTATGCCAATTTCAGCAAAACATTTTTTGAGAAGCTAGAAGCCAGAGTCGGATTGCGCTACGAATATATTGATTATTCTGTAGGCCAGGATGTTTCAGGAGCAAAAAGAAAAGAATCATACGGAACTTTTTTACCCAATTTGTTGCTGAAATATTCTTTTTCAAAAAACTATGATCTGAGTTTAACATACAACAGATATCTTTGGAGACCATGGTATTCGGAATTTAATCCTTTCCTTATTCCCAATAATGACGGAATTTATTACCGAGGCAATCTGAATCTCAATCCCAATCCGAGTGACAGACTTTATATGAAACTCGGTATTCTTAAAAAATACTTCCTTTCAGCAAGATATTCATTTACCAATCAGGATTACTGGACGGCTTATGTATCTGAAAAAGGAGCCACTCCCGAATTTGATAAAACCATTGCACAACCACAAAATTTTAATGGAAAAGTGTATAAATACTTTATCAATGCCAACACCAATCAGACCTTTTTCAAAAATAAACTCAATGTAAATGTAGGATTTGGATGGAATTATATTGACAACAGTGATTTTAATCAGAAAAATGATCTCAGAGCGAGAGATTACATCAGCTTCTGGAGCAGCTCTGCCAATGTTTCATATACCAATTTATTTAATAAAAACATCAATTTGAGTGCTTGGGTAGAAGTTTCTAATCAGAATAACGGAAACTCTTATGCCAACCGCACCAATGTTTTTCACAATATTTCAGCAACCAAAATTTTCCCTAAAACACAAATGGAAATCAGTCTTCAGCTGATGAATATTTTCCAGAGACCAAATTTTGACGCAACAACATTCAGCCAAGCGGGAACTTTCAGAAATTCTGTCAGATCAGACTGGTACGGATTTTCTTTAACCTTTGTAAAAAGATTTGGAAACCAAAAAGTTAAGGAAAACTCAAAAACCGATGTCGAGAAAAACGGCGGCGGCGGTAAATAAATTTTATTTTATCTTGTTCAAAAGAGCGGTAATCATCAAGTATTACTGCTCTTTTTTTGTTCTGATAAAAAACATCGGGATTGAGGAATCATCATTTATTCCTTTACATCATTAACTCTAAACATTAAAAAAGAAGTTTGAAGTTAAAATTAATTACGGAAAACCGTAATTCTTTATTAAATTGTTTTTTATATTTGAGAATTGATAATTTGGATTGACGCATTTCGTAAATACCTGAGTTTACTGATAGTTTGACACAATGCGTCAATGTAAATGATTATATGCCATTTTTAGGGCGACCGTTATCCACAAGACAAAACCGACTGAAATTAAATTATGGAATTAAAAGAAATCCGAGAAATTGTTAAGGAAATCATTTTTGACATTGAGAAAAACAAACTCAATCTGACTTACAGAAATTATGAAACTTTCTTGGAAAGAATTGGAATGGGCAAAAAGCGGAATTTCAAAATTCTGACAAAATTTGACTATCAATTCAAAAAGCAAAATCTTACGCTTTGGTGCGGTAAGGAAGAAGTCAAAAAAATATCTTGGTTTAAGAAAGGCGAAACGGTAACTTTTAGAATGGCTGAAATTTCAGAAGCTAAAAACAAAATGGATAAAAAAGAAAAAAGCGTAAAATATGATTTTGCAGGAAAAATAAACATTCTAAATGCGGAAAGCGGAATTGTTCCTTACGAACATCAAGAAAAAGCATTTTACAATTTAAACCAAAAAATTATTAAGACCAACAAAAATCCGTTTGCAGGTTTATTGGTTTTGCCGACAGGTGGCGGAAAAACATTAACGGCTGGACATTGGATTGCGAAAAATTATTTAGACAAAGGCAAAAAGGTACTTTGGTTGGCTCACAGACACGAGCTTTTGGAGCAAGCAAAAAGTACATTTGCTGACAAACTTGCTTTCAATGATATTTTTGAAACAAAAACCTCTTTCAACTATCGCATCATTTCGGGCATTCACGACAAACCAATTAATATAAGACCAACAGACGATTTAATTATTTCAAGCAAAGACAGTCTGAATGCAGGTTTTAATCATTTGTACAACAATTGGATTAAAGGAAATACCGAAGAAATATTTTTAATTATTGACGAAGCTCATCATGCAACTGCAAAAACGTATAGAAAATTAATCCAAAATATTCAAGAAAATGTGAAACATTTTCTAATGCTTGGATTAACTGCAACACCTTTCAGAACTGCGGAAAGTGAACAAGGATTATTGAAAAAAGTATTTCCAGACGACATCGTTTATAAAATAGATTTGCGGACTTTAATTCGTTTAGGAATTTTATCCGAGCCACATTTTGAAGAAGTTGCAACGGGTTTAAATTTCATCAAAAATTTGTCCGAAGAACAAATTGAACAACTGAATTACTTCGACATCGATAGCATCGGAACAGGAATTGCAAAAACGATAGCCGAAAATGACGAAAGAAATTTAACGATTGTCAACAAATATCTACTCAACAAAGAAAAGTACAAACAGACAATTGTTTTTGCTTTGAACATTGATAATGCAATTGCTCTAAACGCTTTGTTTAAAGAAGCTGGCGTAAAATCCGATTATGTAATTTCCACCGTAAAAGACCAAGTAACTGGCGTAACAATTTCGAGCAAAGACAATAAAAATAAAATTGCAAAATTCAGAAATGAGGAAATTGAAGTTTTAATCAACGTAAATATATTGACCGAAGGAACTGACGTTCCTAACGTTCAATCTATCTTTTTGGCAAGACCTACAATTTCGTCCATCTTGATGACACAAATGATTGGGCGTGGTTTGCGTGGTTTGAAAGCAGGCGGAACAAAAGAAGCGTACATCGTGAGTTTCATTGATGATTGGCAAAATCGAGTTTCTTGGGTTAATCCTGAAAAACTATTTATTGAAGATAATATCAACTTCAAAGACGTTGACAGAGAAACTAAAAAACAAATTTTGCGACTTGTTGCTATCAACAAAGTGGAAGAATTTGCAATTTTAACCAACAAAATCATTGACCCAGAAAAACGTGAAGAACTTGAAAAACTAAATTTTATCGAGCGTTTTCCATTGGGAATTTATCAGTTCAGATTTTTGGAACAACACAATGACGAAGAACCGATAGAAAGAAATTGTGAAGTTTTGGTTTATGACAATATTTTACAATCATACACCGATTTTGTAAACGCTTTACCAAGTTTCTTTGAGCAAAATAATTTGACCGAAAGAGATGTTTTGGACGAAGACGAATTGGAAGAATTTGCAGAACAAATTGAAGAAGAATTTTTCAAAGGAACTTTAAAATATCCTGCGTATCATTTGCAAGACATTAAAGACATTTTACAGTATTACACCATTCAAGACGAAGTTCCTGTTTTCATCGAATTGAAAGACAGAGAAAAATACGACATCGACAAAATTGCTTCGGAAATTATCGAAAAAGACCTTGGCGAAAAATCTCAAACCGAACTTATCAATACAATTTGGGACAGCAACGAATTGGAATGGCAAACGTTTTTCAACTTTGACAAACGAGGATTTTTAAGAGAAATTAATTTAGCAAAGTCAAGAATAAATCATCCTGAACTTTTTCAACGAAAAGGCATTAAACCGACCGAAGAAAAAGAATTGAGAGGTTACGAAAAACTGAAACTTCACGAATTGAGAGAACAAGACCCAATTTATGAAAAATGGTTGCGTGACGAAGTTTTTAAGAAGTTTACAGACAAAGACGGATTTTTCTTTAGTGCAGAAAGTGGCTACAAAAGCAAAAACAAATTAGACTTTCAAGTTGATCACATCAAATCAATGCACAATGGCGGACTGACAATTTTAGAAAACTTACAATTATTAACAAGAAGCGAAAACGCAAAAAAAGGAAATAAAGACTAACAAAAAAAACGGCATATAACAGCAGTTTGGCAAACACCAGAATATGCATAGAACTTAACGTATTCAGAATTTGATAAAATGTATCCGATTATTAAACAAAATACTTAAAATCCAATTCCATCGTTTTTGGCGAAAAACCAATTATTTTTAACAAATAACTGAAAAATACCATTTGTGGCATAAAAGTTATATGTATATAAACAAAAATACGAAATGGAAAAAGATTTACTGAATGATTATTTTAAGCTGAGTATAAAACAACAATTCAATATAGACCTGAATACAGAATGTGAGTTTTCTCTTATTGAAAATCTGGTATCTAAGAAAGTAATTGTCGCACCTACCTTTAGTGACCAGATTACAGAAAATTCAGATTTGAAACAGTTTTTCAATGCAATGATTAACGAAATTAATCTTGAAAACTGTGAAAAGACTATTATTGAAGCCCGCATCAAAGAAATGCAAAATAACTCACACCATTTAAAAGAGATTAGCTAACCAAAAAAAATCCTGCATACGATTGCAGGATTTTTCTTAAATATATTGTGCCACTTTTTCTTCAAGGTCATCAAGATTAAATGGCTTGGCAACATAATCGTCTGCCATTGCTTCTTTTGCGAGTGCTACAATATCATTGTTTGCTGTTACATAAATCACAGGAATATTTTTAAAATCGGCACTATTCTTTAGCAATCTGGTTGCCTCTACTCCACCGATTTTCGGAATCCAGTTATCCATTAAAATAACATCCGGACGGAATTCGGAAACTTTTTCCAGAATATCGTGAGAAGTTTCAGAAATTTCGACCTGATATCCATTTTCTTCAAAAATGATTGTTATCACCTCCAAAATGGTTTTGTCATCATCAAAAATCAATATTTTTTTATTCATAGAATTGAAAATTGTTTAGTTATTAGCTTATATCAAGAAGATTAATTTGCTCTGCAAGATTTTGAGGAGTAATCAGCAGATCATACTCAATCTGCTCTGCTGCCTGTCTTGGCATATACTCTACTTCGGCTGTATCCGGATTCTGAATCCAAACTCTTCCATTATTTTTTTTAATGTAAATTAATCCTTCCACTCCATCAGCATTGGCTCCTGAAAGCAAAATTCCCAGAAGATTCTTCCCAAATACTTCTGCACCTGATTTAAAAGTTACATCTATTGAAGGCCGGGAATAATTCAATTTTTCGGAACCGTCTAAAGACATGGTTTTTTTGTTTTCAAATAATAAATGATAATCGGCAGGAGCAATGTAAATTTTATTGGGTTCGATTTCTGTTTTATCATCAATCTCAATGACTTCGGAGTAAGTAAACTGCTGAAGCAGAACCTGTAATACATTGTTTGAATGAGCTTTTCTGTGAAGCACCAAAACGATAGGAAACGACAATTTTCTGTTCAGATTTTTAATGAATTCCAGAATAACCTGCAGACTTCCTGCAGATCCTCCTATTAATACTAATTCTGTGGCATTGAATTTTGTTTCCATACAGTTTATGAATCGGTTTTTTTCCAGATTCTCTGATCATCTACTTGTTGATAATGTTTATCAAGCTTAGAAAACCTGAGTGTTTCTTTTGCTCCAAGAGCTAAAAACCCAAGATTTTCCAAACTACTATCAAACAAACGGAAAACTCTTTCCTGCAAACCTCTGTCAAAATAAATCAGTACATTCCTGCAAATGATTAGCTGAAAGCTGTTGAATGAACTATCTGACACGAGATTATGTGTGGATAAAATTAATTTCTCTTTCAGGCTTTTATCAAAAACGACACTGTCATAATTGGCGGTGTAGTAATCTGAGAAATCCTTTCTGCCTCCAGACAGAATATAGTTTTCGGAATACTGTTTCATCTGCTGCAATGGGAAAACTCCTGCTCTCGCAGATTCCAGAACTGAAGGATTAAGATCTGTTCCATACAGTAGGCATTTATGATAAAGATTGGCTTCTTTCAGGAGAATTGCCATAGAATAGGCTTCCTCACCGGTAGAGCAGCCTGCAACCCAAATTCTAATCAGCGGATAAGTACCCAGCTGAGGAAGAATATTTTCTCGTAATGCTTTAAAAAAATGAGGATCCCTGAACATCTCAGTTACATTTACCGTAATTTCTTCGATAAATCTTTTCAGATATTCGGGCTCGTTGATCAAAGTATAGCGAAGTTCGGCAAAGCTTGTAAATTTATCAATCAGACAGATACGATTGACCCTTCTTTTAAAAGATGCTCTGCTGTACTCTGAAAAATCATATCCGTACAGGTCATAAACATCTTTTATAAGATATTCAATCTCTTCATCTTTTACAATACTTGGTTCCAGCATTTTTTTAAGAAAATTTTTGAATTACAGTCATCAACTGATCTACATTAATCGGTTTTGAAACATAATCCTGCGCTCCGGCATCAATGCATTTCTGCCTGTCTTCCGGCATTGCCTGTGCAGTGACGGCAATAATAGGAATCTGGCTGATTTCCGGAGTATTGCGGATAATTCTTACCGCTTCATAACCGTCCATTTCCGGCATCATCATATCCATTAAAACAATAGAAACCTGATTGTCTTTTTTTAAAATGTCAATCGCTTCCTGCGCCATTGTACAGCTTTCTATCTGATATCCTTTCGCCTTCAGCGTAAGTCTCAGAGCAAATATATTACGTGGATCATCATCCACAATGAGTACTTTCTTATTCATCAGAATTTTAGCTGTTTAACTTTCATATAACCAAACACGAAGCAAGGATAGCAACTGATCTATATCTACTGGCTTTGATATATAATCTGATGCTCCCGCCGTAATACACTTTTCTCTTTCACCAATCATAGATTTTGCGGTGATGGCAATAATCGGAAGTTTTGTAAACTTAGGCATTTTACGTATTTCTCTTATCGTTTCGTAGCCATCCATTTCAGGCATCATCATATCCATCAATACTACGTCTACATCCTGGTTTTCTTTTATCTGCTGCAAAGCCTGTCTTCCATCCATCGCCACGACAACTTCTACCTTATATTTTTCCAGAGCTTTGGTGAGAGAAAATATATTTCTGGCATCATCGTCGGTAATCAGTATTTTTTTACCGCTCAAAACTTCTGTTAATGAGCCTAATGTTTTACTTCTTACCACTTCCAGCGTGCTGTTTTTTTCTTCTACCAAATGAAGGAACAAGCCCACTTCATCCAAAATCCTCTGGTAAGAATGTGCCGTTTTTACAACAATAGAATCTGCATACTGCTTTATTTTAAGTTCTTCAGATTTAGACAAATTATTTTCTTTAAAAATAATAATCGGCAGATTCTCCAGTCCTTCAAAACTTTTTATAGATTCTACGATCTGATATTCATTCCCTTTAGAGGCACTGATGTCGAGAATGACACAGTCTATCTGATTTTCTTTAAAAGCTCGTACGCTGTCTTCCACATTGTTTTCTACAGATAAAGAAATATTAAGATTGCTGAGGAAATAAGAAAGTGCACTTGCATGTTTGGCGTTTTCTTCCACTATTAAAACTTTTTGCGGAGCTTTTTTAAGCGCATCTTCAATTTTTCTGAACATACTATCCATCTGATCCAAAGCAATCGGTTTGTTGATAAAATCAATTGCTCCTCTCATCATACTTTCTTTTTTCACATGAAGCGCCGACATCATGTGTACCGGAATATGTTTCGTTTTAGGATTGGATTTCAAATCATCCATTACCTGCCATCCGTCTTTTACAGGAAGCTGAATATCCAATAAAATTGCCTTCGGATTGTATTTCAAAGCAGAAGACAGTCCGTAATCTCCTCTTACAACCACTACTCCTTTGTAGTTCTGCATTCTGGAATATTTCAAAAGAGCTTTAGCAAAATTAGTATCATCTTCAATGATTAAAATAACTTTGTCGTCTTCATCAATATCATTTCTGTCATCTTCCACATCTTCAGGGATTTCTAAAGTATTTACCACATCTTTATGCTCATCTTCTTTTAAAATATGCTGTATCTGCTCCACATCTTCGCGGATAATTTCTACAATATCCTGATCAGTTTCAAGATGAACAATCTCCTTAATTTCTTTTACCGGAATAATAAGGCTAAATTCGCTTCCCTCGTCTACTTTACTTTCCAGCACCAGTTCGCCACCCAGTAACCTTGCAATCTCACGACTGATTGATAAACCAAGACCTGTACCTCCGAATTTTCGCCTTGTAGATCCGTCTGCCTGCTGGAAGGCTTCAAAAATGATCTTCTGTTTATCTTCCGCAATACCGATCCCTGTATCTTTTACTGAAAAGACGATAAAATCTTTCTTTTTTGTATCTTTTTTAATAGAAAGACTGATGCTGCCTTTTTTAGTAAACTTCAGCGCATTAGAAAGTAAATTTCTTAGAACCTGATCTACTCTCAGACGATCTGTTTTGATAATTTTGTTTAAATTATCTTCAATTTCTATATTAAAGAGAAGTTTTTTCTCCTGGAAAACAGGATTAAACAGACTCTGAAGGTCTTTTACAACATCAGCAACATTCACATTTTCATATTCCAAAGTCATTTTTCCGGATTCAATTTTAGCCAAATCTAAAATTTCGTCAATCAGTGTAAGCAAACTGCTTCCTGAACTTTGGATAACTTTGGCAGATTCAACCTGATCTTCATTGAGGTTTTCTTCAGGATTTTCTGCCATCAATCTTGAGAGCAAGAGAATAGAATTAAGCGGAGTACGCAGTTCATGGGACATATTTGCCAAAAACTCCGATTTGTATTTTGTGCTTAGTGCAAGTTCTTCTACTTTCTTCTGAATCTCAATATTTCTTTCAGCAATAAGATGATTTTTTTCTTCCAGTAATCTTGAACGTTCTTCCAGCTCAGCATTTGCCTGCATTAATTCTTCCTGCTGCACTTTCAGTTCCTCTTCCGAAGCCTGGAGCTTCTGTGTCTGCGCTTCCAGTTCTGTATTCAGATTTTCGAGTTCAGAATGCTGTACCTGTAATTCTTCTGACTGCGCCTGCGTTTCCTCAAGCAACTGTTGTTCTTTTTCTCTTCGTTTTGCAGCACTCAGAGCAATGCCTATATTTCTGGTGCATTCTACAAAATAATCAATTCTGTCTTCTTCAAAATTTACGGTAGACCCTAATTCAATAACGCCAATACAAAATCCGTCCCCGAACACAGGTAACAGCATAATTCCGTAAATCTGGATGGTACTACTGGCAAAAGTCACCACAAAGTCATCCTGGTGCAGATTATTGTAAATCTTCATCTTCTCTGTCATAAAAACCTGTCCCACCATTCCTTCGCCCGGGTCAAAGGTTTTCTTCATGTTGTTTTCTAAGCCAAATGCAGCAGAAAGTCTGAGAATACCATCATCGTATAAATACAGCGAACCGTTGATGCAATTTCCGTATTCAAGAAGCTGCTGAAGAGATTTTTCGGATACATTTTTTACCGATTTATTTCCAACCAAAGTTTCATTCAAAATAGCAAGTCCTTTTTGCCTCCAGTCACTTTTATTAATTTTATCAAAAGAGATTTTCAGAGATTCTGTCATGTGATTTAAGGATTCTGCAAGATCACCAAGATCATCCTGTGAATCATCATGTGCTTTCTGGCTATAATCTCCATTAGCAACTCTGTTGGCAATCTGCTGGATGGCGCTCACACGTCTGGTAATTTCAATATCTTTAAGCTTTAATGCATTTTCAAGCTTTTCTCTTCTCATTAAATCTGATCTTAATTTGAAATAAAAAAAGGCAGTAACAGCAATGGCAGAGAGTGCTGAGAAAATGATGAAAAGAACCGTTGTATTGGAAGAACTATTGAGCGATGTCGTTTTCTTTTCAAGATTAAGATCTTCATATTTCACAAACTCTTCCACCATTTTCCGACAACGATCCATATAGATTTTACTTTGTAAAATCTGATCCTGAGTCATTATAATACCTTTTTTTCTGTTTTCTACGAAAAGTTTGATATTACTGATATTCGTTTCAACATTTTTTTTGAGATTCACCAGTCTCTCATCCTGTTTCGGATCATCAATATCAAGACTTTCTGCACGTTCCAAAGCCTGCGAATATTCCCGCATACTTCGGTTGTAAGGTTCCAGAAAGCTTTCTCTGCCGGTAAGCTGATATCCCCGATTCCCTGTTTCAGCGTCCAGAAGCGATACCAAAATATCTTTTACGGCTGTTACAGACCGTCTGCTTTTTCCTACGCTTTCACGGTGATCCATCTGATTTTGAATACTGAGATAAGACGAGATTGAGCTCGCAATTAAAACAATCAGAGAAAAACCTACCCCAAACTGTAAATTTCTAAGTATTTTTTTCGGCATAAAATTAATTTAGTGGTAATGTAAAATAGAATGTTGAACCTTCATCTACAATACTGGAAACTCCTACATTTCCGTGATGTTGTTTGATGATTTCCGAACAAATATAAAGACCGATTCCCATGCCCTGAAACTGAAGCGAGGACTCGTCTACTCTGTAAAATTTCTGAAAAACAGACTCTTGTTTGTAATCTGGAATACCGATTCCAAAATCAGTAACACTTACTTTCACTTCCTGCTCTTCTTCATCCACAAAAGTAGTGACAATCACCTGATTGTTCTGCGGAGAATATTTGATGGCATTGGTTAAAAAATTGATAAGAACCTGTTCTATCCTTATCGCGTCTAAAGGAATAAGAATATCCGGGATAATACCATGACGCTCAATCTTTACTTTGTTTTCGTTAGTCTGAAGAATATTTTCTATGGTATTTTGAATAAGGTTTTCCAGATTGGTTGGCTGTTTACTGATTTTAAGCTTACCATTTTCTATTTTAGATACATCCAAAAGATCAGTGATGAGCATATTCAGCTTTTCGATCTGATCATGTACTTTTACCATAAAACCGGATTCTGCACTGCTTTCGCTGAGCTTTAGTTTTCTGTCTAATAACTGAATGTACGCTTTAATACTCGTTAATGGTGTTTTTAGTTCATGGCTTGCAATGCTTAAAAACTCATCTTTTTCTTTTTCTACTCTCTTCTGGGCATCAATATCAGTGAAAGTTCCTACCCATTTCTTTACAACATTATCTTCAAGTACAGGAGTTACACGGAGCAGGTGGTATCTGAAATCATCAGACTCAATATTTTTAATCCTGATTTCCAGATCTAGTGCTTTTGCTTTTTTTCTGCATCGCTCGAGTTCTTCTTGTATTAGCAGATCATCAGGATGAGTTTCCGGAAAATCTTTTTCGGATATAGAATATTGGTACCATTTGCCATTGACAAAATCTACAATTCCTTCTTCATTCATTGTAAAAGCGATCTGTGGAAGAGACTCCAGCATCAGATGAAAATGATCAATCTGTGACTTCATGGTAACCTGAGATTCTCTTCTTCCTTTTACTTCAAGCTCAAGATTTTGTTGAGCTTTTTTCATCTCTAGATTTTTCTCCTGAAGATTGTAGAAAGTTTTTACTTTCAACATCAAGATCTCCGGATCGACCGGTTTTGTAACATAATCTTTACCACCCGAAGCATATCCTTTGGTGATAAATCTTTTTTCAGTATTTACTGCCGATAAGAAGATAATGGGAATATCTTTAGTCATACTGTACCCCGCCAAAGCTTCAGCCACTTCAAAACCATCCATCTCGGGCATCTGAACATCCAGAATAATCAATGCATAATCATTTTTCAATGCTTTGCCTAATGCTTGCTGACCGGAATCTGCTGTATCAACCTCAAAATCTTTGGATTCTAAAAGTTTTTTTAGTGAATAAAGATTGCTTGGATTGTCGTCAACAATTAAAATCATAACAGAAAATAATTCAGTTTTAGTTTATAGAGTATAAATTTCCAAAAGTACTTATAATTAGCAAATAAAAAATTACGAATAATATATTTTAATCTATATTATAATATCCTTAAAATTTAACCCTGTTTTACAAGCAAAAATTGTACAAAACTTTAATTTAACTCACAATTAAATCCACCAGATTCTCCAAAATGCATGAAAACGCATTATGTACTCAATTTTATGATAAAAATCATTTTATGCGGAGTCTTTGGAGAGATCTTTATATTTTATTCTAAACCGCAAATGGCATTATAAATTTTGGGTGAATTTTGAGTTTTTAACAAAATTTGGCTTCGTTTTTGTCATGAAGGTGATATGAAAACAATATTTATCGTAGAAGATGAGACAGGCATCAGAGATGCATTACAGCTACTCCTGTCATTTGAGAATTATGATGTACGCTCTTTTTCGACTGCAGCGTTGTTTAACAGTAGAGACAAATCGGTGATTCCTGATATTTTTATTTTAGACGTAAAACTTCCCGATGGATTAGGCA
This sequence comes from Chryseobacterium echinoideorum, assembly GCF_007474535.1. Lineage (GTDB taxonomy): Bacteria > Bacteroidota > Bacteroidia > Flavobacteriales > Weeksellaceae > Chryseobacterium > Chryseobacterium echinoideorum. The sequence continues at coordinate 174,148 of NZ_VKNW01000003.1, forward strand.
CAGATTTATGCAATGAAATAAAGCAAGATCCCGCTACTTCTGAAATTCCTGTAATGATTATCAGTGCGCATGCTAAAGCCGAACAAGTAATCAATGCCTGTGAAGCAGATGAGTTTATCGGTAAACCATTTGATATTGATGATGTTCTGGTAAAAATTGAAAATCTGATCAACAAAACAAAATCAGTTTCTAATTAATTGATTTAACACCATAAAACCTACTGGATTTCAGTAGGTTTTTTATTTAATTTTATTAGTCTGAAAATTATTTAATTCTGATCACACGAAGTTTGTGCAGAATAACCATAGTCTGAAATCCCATATCCCATTCAAACCATCTTGATGCATTATTGGGTCTCTGCGGATGTCTGTGATGATTGTTATGGTAGGCCTCACCCCAGAAAATCAAATCAAATGGAAGAATATTTTTTGAAGTATTTTTCATCTTGTAATTCTCGTATCCAAATTTATGAGCCCACCAGTTAACTGCCATTCCCTGAAGAGAACCCATAATAATTGTAGCCGGCAAAAACAACCATTGCCACCAAGCTGTGGCTAAAAGCCAATAAATAAAAATATAAATGCCGATCCAGACAAATCTGGTGATATAGTTGTGAGCGATTTTATCAAACTTTTCCCAATCAGGAAGGTCTTTTTTGTATTTATCTTCAGCGCCGGTTTTTCCGATGTGTAAATTGAAATAGTTGTTTCTTGTAGTCCACATCATCAAAAAAGGATTCGGATCATTATGCGGAGAATGCGGATCTTCTGCCTTATCTGTGTGAGCATGATGAAGCCTGTGCATAAGCCCATAAGTATACGCACTGATGTAAGATGATCCCTGCGTTATAAAACAGCCAAAATAAAATACTCTCTCCCAAAATTTTGACATTGTAAAAAGATTATGCGCTGCATATCTGTGGTGAAATACTGACTGAAAAAAAAGTGATGTATACCAATGAATGATAATGAAAATGAATATAGCCATGAAATTTTTGTTTATATATCAATTGAACTGAATATTGGTCAGCAGTGCAATAGAAATATCTAAACATAAAATTGCCCGACAACTTATATCATATACGAAATATTTTAATATATGGTTTCGGACAAAGGTATAATATATAATCTGTTTTGATATACATTTTTTTCATTAATAAAAATACATATTAAAATAATTATTTGAAATGGTATTAGTTTATGTTATTAAAGATTATAGAATTAGAAATTTATTTTGACAGATTTTTATTTAAAACGGTGATTTGCATCACTACTGATAAACATTGTATTTTTCTCTTCGGAAATTATTTCTATAAAACGTTCATAATGTTTTAAAACATCCGAAATAAGTTCATTCTTTGTAAATAATTTTACATCATACCCTTCCCTGTTGTCACCAAAATATGACTTTGGAAAATAAATTAGATTTTCTTCAGAACCGGGAAGATTTTCTTCGTTCAGCAGATATTCCGAAACAATTTTAGATTCACTCTTTACACCATAGATAAAGTTGTTGATGATATCATATTTAATTTCAATCTCAATACTCTGTGGGATATTTTCTGTATTGATCTTTGCCTCTACTCCATTCACGGCAAATTCTGACAAAAGCTCATCAAAAGCATGCTGTACAGTGGTCTTAATATACATTTCTGTTGATTGAGAATCATTAAATGATATAATCTGTTTCAATCTTTCCTTCCAGTGTTCACCCGACCAGGGAACCGTAGTTGACGAGAAATCTTTTTCATAATAATTTTTATCAATGATCAACGCTTTTGTAAGACTTATGATAAATAAAAGCATAATAATTGAGAAAGGAAGCGCAGTAATGAGTGTCATACTTTGCAAAGCAGAAAGTCCACCAGCATTGAGAAGCATTAATGATAACACTGCAAGCAGCACTCCCCAACCAATTGTTTGCCACCTCGGCGAAACTCTGGAATTTTTTGTAGCAATGCTGTTCATCACATAAATTCCGCTGTCTGCAGATGTTATGAAAAAAATAATAATAATACCTATCACCAAGAAACTTACCAACTCTGTAAAAGGGAGATATTCAAGAAACTGAAACATCAATCCGTCCGGATCTTTTGCCATTTTACTTAAGAATCCATCGGCAACATTGGCATCAAACCACATCGCACTATTACCAAAAACAGACATCCATATAAAATTAAAAAGAGTCGGCAAAATCAGCACGGCAGAAACAAATTCTCTTATCGTTCTTCCCTTTGAGATCCTTGCTATAAAAAGTCCCACATATGGTGACCATGATATCCACCACGCCCAATACAAAATCGTCCAATCATAAAACCATGACTGTGTATTTTCTTCATAAACATGAGTATTAAACGTAAGGCTGAAAAAGCTATTAATATACGTTCCTATTCCTTCCGTAAAACTTCCGATCAGATAAACCGTTGGTCCCAATGCTAATACAAAAATCAACAGAACTACGACAGAAATAATATTGATATTACTTAAAATCTTAACACCTTTATCTAAACCTGTTACCGCAGATAATATGGCAAGTGAAACCAAAACAGCTACGATCAGAATTTGATATAAAAAGCTGGTTTCAGGCAAAATATTAAGCATTACAAGACCAGAATTAATTTGAACCACACCAAAGCCTAGAGTTGTCGTAATTCCGAAAAAAGTGCTGCATAATGCAAAAACATCAATAACATTTCCCCACTTCCCTTTAATTTTATCTTTCAGTAATGGATAAAAACAACTTCTCAGTGACAATGGAAGCCTGTACCTGTAGGAAAAATAAGCAAGAGCCAGCCCCACAACACCATAAATTGCCCAAGCATGAATACCCCAGTGAAAAAAAGTATAAAGCTGAGCATTCTGAGCTCTTTGAACTGCAGATTTTCCTGAAAATATATCATTAGAATAATGCTGCATGGGCTCTGCTACACTAAAATACATCAAACCTATTCCCATTCCTGCCGCAAAAAGCATAGAGAGCCACGAAAAAAAGCTATAAACCGGTTTACTGTCGTTTCTTCCGAGACGGATGTTTCCGTAGGAACTTGTCATGATATAAACCAGAAAGATGACAAATATAGTCACCGCCCAAACGTAAATCCAGTTGAGATTGACAAAGATAAAATTTTTGACGATTGTTAATAAACCGTCTGTTATTTTAGGATATATTGCCGAAATCAGGCAGATTCCGACAATAAAAATCATACTGGGAACAATGATCCCTTTTTTGAGAGTGCTTCTTATTTTATATTTTTTTAAAATATTCATTGACTAAATTTATGAGGAAAAAACAAAAAAGTTAAATGGAATATCCAATATTTTTCTTAACAGACTTTAAATTCTGTCTGAATTTTTATTTTCAAAAAAAATTATTTTGTAACGGCTTGTGTAATTTTTATTGCGAGCGGCCTAAATACCCTTTTTAATTTTAGCCTCCTTTACAACCGCTAAAAGTTCACGTATTGCTTTTGTATCGTGCAATTCTTGCAGCTGAGTTAGAATGTGATGCATCTCGCTGATCAAAAGACGGTCATCTTTACCATAATCCCATATAGGATAGATATATTCATTAAAAAGATCAGTAAACGAACGTTCTTTGGTTATAATTCTTACCCAACCATTGTCACCTTTAATTTGATTTGACGGATTGTTTTTCAACCGAAATGCTAACAACTGACTTAGTGATTGTAAACTCAAAACAGCAGTTCCCGGATCATTTATTCCCGGACTTAAAGCTCTGATGGCAACTTCCATTAACTGCCGGAATCCGTAATGGTATGATGAATCAATATTCTGACCCCGATGAATGTCTATCAAACTATTGATCTCATTCAGCAAATCCTCAGAAATGTCGTCTCTGTTAACCTTCATCAATGGTGTATCTTGTATAACAAAGGTTCCTACAGGATAATTAAAGGCAATAATGATATCTTCTTTTTCACAGATTCTCAACATGCTGTCACGCAGAAATCCCTGAAATATACCGGACTTATACGCATTGATTGGCAAGTAGTCATTTACAGAGAAGCTATGATCGGAGATATCTTCCGAAACACAATTTTCTTTCAATGAATTACATGTAGCATCATAAATTCTATGGATAATCGTATCATATTTCACTGATTGAGTAACATAGTGCAGGAAATATATAAATAAAAAAATATCTACAACCGTGAGAGCAATCAAAAAATAAGTACTGATAGCGGGTACATAAATACCCGAATTGATATCTCTTATAGTACTCAGTAAAAAAAGTGCGTATACAATTGTTCCGATATAAAATCCTAATATGGTCTGCTGAAAACGATTCCCTATGAGTTTGTCTAAAATACGGTTGCTCATCTGCGATGCCGCCTGATTGAGCAAAATCATTACCATACTGAAACTGAAAACAGTCAGAGATATAATTCCTCCTGTGATGGTGGAAATGATCGTTCTTGCAGTACTCGCATCCTTTAACGTAAGCCAATGCGCACTACTTTTTATTTCTTTTCCTGCATCAGAAAAATCAAACTGAACCATAAAAAACGAAAGCACTAAAAACGCAAATGCTACCGTTCCGGGAATAAATGCGATACTGTTGGTAATATTTTTATATATCGTTCTCACAGACTTGAATATATTTTTACCCATAATGATTTAAACTTAAATTATCTATGATCACAAAATTGTTTTTTTCTGGAAATACTACAATCAATCAATTCTCTTGACATTAAATAAAGGCGAATCTTTATCTGAGAGCGAACCAGTTTTTACTACTGTAAATTTACCATTTGATTCCATAACAACAGCTTCAACCTGCTCCAAGGAAATAATTTGATTGCTCCGCAAGGCAGATCGCACCTCAGCTTCAGTTACTCTTTCTTTTTTTAAAGCATTCCAAAGAAATTCTCCTTTGTAAAACAATAATGTTGGATCTGAGCTGATGAGTTTAGAAACTTTATTGGATCTTAAAGACAAGTATGCCAAAAGATATTGTAATGAAATTAACATTACAAGAGCTAAAATACCGTCTGCAAGTGAAACTTCTTTGCTTAATAAAACTGTTGCCAATGTAGAACCTAAAGCAACGGTAACAATAAAATCAAATTCTTTCATTTGCGATAATGTTCTTTTACCGGATATTCTAAGCATCAATATCAATGCGAAGTAGCCTAATAATCCCAGTATAAAAGTTCTGACAAGACTTTCCCAATTATCAAAAAACAAATTTTCCATAATAATTTTTTATAACAGGTTACCATTAGATGTGCACTCTAATAACAAACTATTTGTGATTTAATAATTATACCTCAATGCACAACTCATAATTATTATTTTATGAATGTAAAAATGGTAGTGCAATTAATGTTCCCTGAAAGGCATTATCAATAATAAATCTTGGTTTGATTAATTTTAAGCAGCTTCGCAGCCTCCATTTTTTTGATAATTCTGATCACAGTTTCTACACGCAGACCAACTAAGCTTGCCAATTGATAACGTGTAAAGGGAACCTGAAAAGTATAAGGCTCAATGTGTCCGAAATAATCTTTGAGATGATCCAAAAGTTTTTTAATCCTCACTGAAGGATCACTTACAGCCAAAAAAGATGATATAAGATACCGAAAGTGAAGACGATCGGCTGTGTACTGATTTACATTAATCAAAATATTGGGATTATTGTCAATTAATTCCAGATAATTTTGTCTTGATAACAAAATAACTGTACAATCTGTAAGTGCAATAGCAGAAATTGCGTAAGGTTTATCAGTCAGCAGATACGATTCGCCAAAACAATGACCATTAAAAGGAAAACCATGTACAAATTCTTTTCCTTCATCAAACATATTACATATTTTTACGGCTCCTTCCTTTATCTGAAAATAATATTTTGAACTGCCGCCTTCATTAAAAATAATTTCGTTTTCTTGGTAGCATTTCATAATTGCTCCATATTTAAGCAAAAGTTCCTCAGATATGATCATATAGGGTAATAGTAGTGCTAATTTAAAATTTTTTTAAATAAAAATAGAATGAACAAAGTAAAACTATTAGAAACTACTCTAAATACCTAAATAATCTGAGGTTTGTAAAGTTATTATTTGGGTCAATAAAACAATCACGCATGATCATTTTTCAGGAAAAAATAAAATATAGTACCCGCTCCTAATTCACTTTCAACAGTAATTTTTCCACCCTGTGCTTCAATAAACTGTTTGCTGATACTCAATCCCAGTCCCGTTCCCTCCTTTTTTGTTCCCGGAATTCTGAAATAACGGTCAAAAATCTTTTCCCGATATTGTTCTTCAATACCACAACCGTAATCTCTCACAGAGAATTTGACTTTATCGCTTTCGCTGTACACTGCAACATCAATATCGGAGTTTTCATAAGAATAAAGGATCGCATTGGATAACAGATTATTCAAAACCCAGGAGGTTTTCTCACTATCAGCCAATACATTTGTAATATGATCATCAATTTCAATATTGATATGAATATTTTTCTGCTCTGCTGCAGACTTGTTGGCATTTATGGCATCATCTATAATTGTTTTGATGTCCGAAGGTTTTATATTAAGCTGTATTGATCCACTTTCAACCTGAGTGATATTCAGAAGTTCGCCGGTGATTTTAAGCAGGCGGTTCGAGTCTTCTTTGATTCCATTGACCAGATTTTTCTGTTCATCATTCAGATTTCCGATGTGTTGGTTTTCCAGGAGTTGCAATCCCATCTGGATGGAAGAAATGGGTGTTTTGAATTCGTGCGAAACTGTTCCCAGAAAATTGGTTTTGGCCAGATCCAGCTCTTTGAAAGGCGTGATATTCCTCAGCATAATCACCTGTCCTATAAAACGGGATTCCTGTTCGCCGGTTGGGATTACATTGATGTCAATGACTTCTTTTTCAAAATAACTTTCCTTTCCGTCAGCATAGATTTTCACTGGTTCTTTATGCGGATCAATGGTTGCAGGCTGAATCAGCTCCTTAATCAAATCTCTTATCAGATCATTGGTTACGGCCACATCCTGAATCAGTTTTCCGACAAAAACTTCTTTTTTTAGTCCTGTGATTTTCAAGGCTTCATCATTCACAAAGAGTACTTTTCTGTTCTCATCAATCCCAATCACAGGATCGTGCATATTATCTATTAAAGTTTCGATACGCTTTTTCCCGCGAATAATTTTATCCAGACGGCTTTCGGAATATTCCTGAAGTTTTTCCGCCATTGTGTTGAAGGATTTTGCCAGTTCGCCAAATTCGCTTCTGCTCTCGAAATGAATTCTTTCTTTATAATTTTGATTTGCAATCTGTCGGATACTTCCCGTGAGCGTTCTGATAGGATCTGCAATATTGGAAGGCAGATTGACCAAAAGAATAAACGCAACAATGAAACACAGCATTCCCGTGATGGAAATTACCATTATCGCAGTTTCAGCAGTAGAATCTGCAATAGCACTTTTGTGTCCAATGGCACTCATATTCAGCTGCATCAGTTCTGCAATGTCTTTTCTGATGGACGATTGAAGCAAAATATTTGAATCATTTTTTTTCAAAGCCTGGAAATGCACGGCAATATTCTCCGTGGCTTCCTTTTCTCCAGGCTCGGTGACGTTTCTGCGTTGTTTTTCCAGGTGTTTTTCAAACACATCAAATGCAAGCGGATCGGTATTGATTTCCTCCAGAGCCAAAAGCATATTTCGTGAATATTCCAGCGTGTTGTAATTGGCTTTCAGGATATTGTTGGTGTCTTTTTTCAGTTGATTGATGTACCAGCCGCTCAAAACCGACAATACAAAAATCATCATAAACAGTAAGCCTACACCAATATTGAGTTTTGTTTTTATTTTCATTTGAAAGGATTTTGGAGTAAGCAGTGAGAAATTGCAGGTAAGAAATAAGGGATTAATTTTAGAAGTAAAATTAAATATTTTTCATCAAACTTCTCACTTTTTACTTTTATTAACTTCTAACTTAATATCACCAAATCTATATTTTCATTTGATAATTTGTTCAGAAGAGAGTTGAACGTATCCGTTGCAGCAATAATTTTCCAGAGACTGAGATGCGGTTTTCCGATGCAGACGGTTGTGATTTTCCGTTCCTCGCATTGTTCCATAATTGTATGGGCAACATTTGAGCCTTCCACTTTGATGATTTCTGCGCCCAGCTCAGTGGCTAATTTAAAATTATTGATGAGATGTCTTTGCTTGTCCAATGCAATTTTATCGGGTTTTTCCTTTGGAATCTGAACATACAGCAGATACCATTGACTGTTGTAGTAATTTGCAAGTCTTGCCGCTTTACGGATGACATTTCTTGCTGTTTTTTCATTGGAGCTGATGCAGGCGAGAAATTTTTCTTTCCTGATATTTTTGATAGACGAAACCTCGGTCTCTACTTTTCGCTGAACCTGAGACGCGACTTCCTTCAGCGCCAATTCTCTGAGTTGAAGGATATTTTCGCTTTTAAAAAAATTACTCAGCGCAGAATTGATTTTGGAGTTATCGTAAATTTTACCTGCTTTTAAACGGTCAATCAGTTCTTCAGCAGTAAGGTCGATATTTACCACCTCATCAGCCTGAGCCAGAACACTGTCGGGAATCCGCTCTTTCACCTCAATACTGGTAATCTCTTTTATATCTTCATTCAGACTTTCAATATGCTGAATATTCACGGCACTGATGACATTGATGCCGGCTTCCAGGATTTCCATCACATCCTGCCATCGTTTTTGGTTTTTACTGCCTTCGATGTTGGTATGTGCCAGTTCATCCACAATCACCACTTCCGGACGAAGATTAATTACCGCCTGTACATCCAGTTCATCCAACTCTTTTCCTTTGTAAAATAATTTTCTTCTGGGAATGATTGGCAGGCCTTCCAGCAAAGCGTGTGTTTCCTTTCGATGATGCGTTTCGATATAGCCGATTTTTACATCAATTCCGTTTGATAAAAGTGAATGCGCTTCCTGCAACATACGATAGGTCTTCCCTACGCCGGCACTCATCCCGATGTAGATCTTGAATTTTCCCTTTCTTGATTTTTTAATCAAATTGAGGAAATCCTGTGCAGATTTTTTCTCGTCCATAGCATTATTGTAAGCGGTGAGATGTCAGAAGTGAAAAGTGTTAAAAGCTAACAGCCAGTGATGTAACCGCAGAAAAATCATTTTGTCGGGTATTCATTTCCTGGTTGAAAAAAATGGCATCTTTGCTGCTCAAATTCTTGATTTCTGTTCGCCAAACAAGATTCGGAAGAATCCAGTAATCGGCATTCAGCGAATATCCGAAGGTTTGAAAACCATTCTCTGTTCCGGTGGCTATGATGACACCGTTTTTGTCCTGATAATATTCTCCTCGTACTGCAAAACTCATCTTTTCCGTAGCACTGTATTTAGCGATAATTACCGGCGAATACCAGACATTATACTGCTCACTTCCTTTAGATTTTTGTTCTGCACCCATATCAAAACCTGTAATCAAAGCAAATTTTTCTGTCAGCTGGAAAATACCGTACAAATTATGAAAATACCGCATCTGTCTTATGCTGTCCGGCTTATCATTCCCGATAAACGAACTGCTGTTTAGTGTTATTTTTTCAGTTGGTTTATAAGTCAGTTGATGTCCGAAGGCAACCGTAGAATTACCATCCACTCTTTGGATTCGCTGCCATCCGTTCAGCACCAGTCCGCTAATGAACCATTTTCCGCTTTCGCTGGTGTACGAGATCTTTGCACCACTTTCGAAGTAGGGGGAATTATCCGCCAACATACTTCTGGTTAAGGTAAAACAATCTTTGCTGACAGCACTTTCAAAACCTATGTGAGAGGGTAAAATTCCCGCATCTATCCATAGATTTTTTGACTTTGAAATTTTGATTCCAACATTGGCTTCATAGATATTTTTCAGCACACCTGGTTCTGCGGCATAATTGGCATTCATATAACTTCCGGCTGCCAAAGCCAGATTTGCCCTCAGTTTTTCAGTTTCATAATTGGCTTTGATTAGTCCCAGATTGAGATTGACCTCGTTGTTTCGGTTATGACTGTAGGTAAAAGAAGGTCTGTTATTATTAATAGGATTATTAAAATCATATTGATAGTAAACTTCTGCATATCCACTGATTTTAAGTGGATTACTTACTTCCTGCGCTAAGATCATATTCGATAATCCAAGCATCAATAAAGCCATTAATATAGTATTTTTCATTTTCAATTAGTTTAAATTATTTCAAGCCGTCCAAAGCAATATTGAGTTTCAGCACATTTATTTTTTCTGTCCCGAAAAGTCCGAAAAGCGGTTTTTCTGTGTTTGAGACAATGATCTGTTCAATTTTTGTTTTCTCTACATTTCTGATTTTCGCAATTCTTTCCACCTGAACTTTTGCTGCCTGAACAGAAATATTCGGGTCAAGACCGCTTCCGCTTGCTGTCACAAGATCCGAAGGAATTTCAGATGTTTTAATACCAGGATTATGTTTGGTGAAATTATCAATTCTTTCCTTTACGGTTTTTAAATAATCTGGATTTGATGGACCTTTATTGCTTCCTCCAGCACCTGCAGCATTGTAATCTACTGCGGATGGACGAGACCAGAAATATTGGTCTTGGTCAAATTTTTGACCGATATTTTCATAGTATTTTCGGTTATTTTCAGTTATGACTTCGCCTTTTCCATTATTTGGGGAAAATTGAACGATCCCAAAAATAATTAACGTATAAACTCCTGAAAATAGAAGCAAACATACTGCAGTGAGCCTGATTGCTGATAAAATATTTTGTTTCATTTTTTTTTTTAGGTTGTAAGTTAGAGGTGAGAAGTTTATCAACAAACTTTTTACTCTAAATAAAATTAGACACGATTAAATCAATAATTTTTATTCCGGCAAAAGGAATTAAAACACCGCCTAAACCGTAAATCAAAAGATTTCTTCTGAGCAATGCACTGGCTCCTATTGGTTTATAAGCTACACCTTTTAACGCTAGTGGAATCAGCATAGGAATGATCATCGCATTAAAAATAACAGCCGAAAGAATAGCAGTTTCTGGTGAATTTAATTTCATAATATTCAATCCTTGCAAAGCCGGAATTGAGGTGATAAACAATGCAGGAACAATCGCAAAATATTTTGCCACATCATTCGCAATACTGAATGTTGTAAGTGTACCTCTGGTCATCAATAATTGCTTCCCAATTTCTACCACTTCAATCAATTTGGTTGGGTCATTATCCAGATCCACCATATTTCCTGCTTCTTTGGCTGCCTGCGTTCCGCTGTTCATCGCTACGCCTACATCTGCCTGAGCCAAAGCAGGCGCATCATTGGTTCCGTCTCCCATCATTGCGACCAATCTTCCTTCAGATTGTTCTTTTTTGATGTAATTCATTTTGTCTTCAGGCTTGGCTTCCGCAATAAAATCATCCACTCCTGCTTTTTCTGCAATATATTTCGCAGTAAGCGGATTATCACCGGTAACCATTACAGTTTTAATTCCCATTTTTCTCAAACGTTCAAAACGCTCCTGAATTCCCGGTTTGATGATATCCTGCAATTCTACAACCCCTAAAACTTTTTCATTTTCGGAAACCACTAAAGGCGTTCCGCCGTTGCTGGAAATAATTCTTACTGCTTCCTCTGTTTCTTTTGGGAAAGCATTTCCCGCTTTTTCAACAATATTTCTGATGGCATCAGAAGCACCTTTTCGGATCCTGATATTGTCATGATTGATACCTGAACTTCTTGTTTCTGCTGTGAAAGTGATGTATTCAGGATTATTGACTTCATAATTCAATGGATTAACGCCAGCTAATTCTATAATTGATTTTCCTTCAGGTGTCTCGTCTGCCATAGAACTCAATACTACAGATTTTATGAAATGTTTTTCTTCTACGCCTTTTGCCAGATGAAAATGTGTTGCTTTTCTGTTCCCAATGGTGATTGTTCCTGTTTTGTCTAGCAAAAGAACATCCACATCTCCTGCTGTCTCTACAGCTTTACCGCTTTTGGTAATGACGTTGGCACGCAAAGCTCTATCCATTCCTGCAATTCCGATAGCGGATAGCAAACCGCCAATCGTCGTTGGAATCAAACAAACAAAAAGGGAAATAAATGCTGCAATGGTAATTGGCGTATGAGCGTAATCACCAAAAGGTTTCAAAGTGACGGTCACAATGATAAAAACCAAAGTAAAACCTGCCAAAAGAATAGTCAAAGCAATTTCGTTGGGTGTTTTTTGTCTGGAAGCGCCTTCTACCAGAGCAATCATTTTATCTAAGAAACTTTCGCCCGGCTCTGTGGTTACTCTAACTTTGATAAAATCCGACAAAACTTTAGTTCCGCCTGTTACACTACTCTTGTCACCACCAGCTTCACGAATTACGGGAGCGCTTTCGCCGGTAATCGCACTTTCATCAATCGTAGCTAAACCTTCAATAATTTCGCCATCTGTTGGGATAATGTCTCCCGGTTCGCAGATGAAAATATCACCTTTTCTGAGTTGGCTGGATGTGATAAGTGAAAAATCAGAAGTATTCACACCATTACTTTTTTTTGCAGGCGTTTCTTCTCTCGTTTTTCTTAAAGAATCTGCCTGCGCTTTCCCTCTGGCTTCCGCAATGGCTTCCGCAAAATTGGCAAATAATAAAGTGAGAAAAAGAATCAATGTTACGGCAAGATTATACACCAAACTTCCTTGGTTTTGTTCTCCCAACACAATCCAGACGCAAACACCTGCCATTACCAAGGTGCCAACCCAAACCATAAACATCACAGGATTATGGAACATCTTGGCAGGATTCAGTTTTATAAAAGATTGTTTCAAGGCTTCATTCATCAGCTCAGGTTGAAACAAATTGTTGTTTTTTTCTTTCATTATGAATAAAATTAAAGTGAAAAATATTCTGCAATAGGACCTAAAGCCAAAGCTGGGAAAAATGAAAGTGCTGCTACAATGACAATCACTGCAAAAATCATCAGTCCAAAAGTAGAAGTATCGGTTTTTAAAGTTCCTGCACTTTCCGGGATGTATTTTTTAGCTGCCAAACTTCCTGCAATAGCAACCGGACCTATAATTGGTAAATATCTCGCCATCAGCATCACGATTCCGCAAGCGATATTCCAAAACGGCGTATTATCTCCCAACCCTTCAAAACCACTTCCGTTATTGGCACTGGATGAGGTGAATTCGTATAACATTTCGCTAAATCCGTGGAAGCCCGGATTATTGAGCCAACTGGCATAAGTTTGAGGATCATTGGTGTAAGTATAACTCGCAATAGCTGTTCCTGCAAGAATCAGGAAGGGATGAAGCAATGCAATCATCATCGCAATTTTCATTTCTTTGGCTTCTATTTTCTTTCCTAGAAATTCAGGTGTTCTGCCGACCATCAATCCGCTGATAAAAACCGCCAGAATGATGAAGATGTAAAAATTAAGAAATCCTACGCCAACTCCTCCGTAAAAAGCATTAACCATCATTCCGAGCATTGCATTCATTCCTGAAAGCGGAGTGAGAGAATCGTGCATTGAATTGACTGATCCGTTGCTGGTAACGGTAGTATTAATTGCCCAATACGCTGAAGCTGCAGATCCAAAACGGACTTCCTTTCCTTCCATACTTCCCATTGTCTGAGAAATATTCATTTTTGATATTCCGGGATTTCCGTTCATTTCGTTGAAAACTGTCGGGGTTAACAATAATAAAAATCCTACGGTCATTACTCCAAAAATCGTCCATGAGAGCCTTTTTCTTCTGATCATGTGTCCCATTGCAAAAACCAATGCTATAGGAATGAGCATAATAGACACTGTTTCCACGATGTTGGTAAAATAATTGGGGTTTTCCAAAGGATGTGTAGAATTAGGACCAAAAAAACCACCGCCATTGGTTCCTAACTGTTTGATCGCTACGAATGCGGCAACAGGACCACGGCTGACTTCTACTTTATCGCCCTGCAAATTGGTGATTGTATCTTTTCCTTCAAAGGTCATCTGTACACCGTTCAATGCCAGTAATGAAGCCACCAAAATAGCAATCGGCAATAAAATTCTTGTGCAGCTTCTCACGAAGAAGAAATAAAAATTGCCCATTTTATCAGTGGTTTTTTCCTTCATCGCCATAAAAACTACTGCTGCAATGGCAATTCCGCAACCTGCGCTAATAAACTGCCACAACATTAGGGTTAGTTGTCCCAGATAGGATAAAGCTGATTCACCGGAATAATGCTGCAGATTAGTGTTGGTCACAAAGCTTACAGCGGTATTAAAAGCGAGATCACTACTCATTGAGGGATTGCTGTCAGGATTCAAAGGAAGCCAGCTCATATTGGTTAATACAAATATTGCGGTAAGTAACCAGACTAAATTGATGGTTAACAAAGCAACCAAATGCTGTTTCCAATTCATTTCTTTTTCCGGATCAATGCCTGAAAGCTTATAAAAAAGCTTATCAACAGGATTTAAAATTTTATCCAGCCAAGTTTTTTCATTGGTGAATATTTTGCCGATGTATTTTCCTAACGGAATCGCCAGAGAAATGGTGATGGCAAACATCAGGATAATTCCTAAAATTTCTGTATTCATTTTTTTTTTGAGTTAGAGGATTAGTCAGAATTGAGAAGTAAGAGGTAAAAAGTGGCACGCTCATTCCTACTTTTCATTCTCTTAAAATTTTTCTGGTTTTACTAGCACATAGCACATATAGCTAAATACGGCAATGGCAATGATGAATAATGCAGTCATATTTTTTTTAAATATTTAATCGTTAAAAAAGATGATAAAAAAGGAAAATTCCCGATAAGGTGATTACAAGTATCATCATTTTATGGATTGAATGTTCTGTAAATAATTCCAAAACAGATAATCATTCCGTAAAATGTAATTAGCAGATTCCACGGAACAATTTTTAATTGATTTTCAGTCTCTTTTCGAGAAGATTGAGGTGTAAATTTTGTGATTTGAGGTAATGTTTTACGATGATTCATTTTTTAATTATTTGAATCAATTATGCCAAGATATATTCCGATTCAATTAAATCGAATACAATAAATTGATTTTCAATTATATATATTAAAAAAAGAGATTTAAGCAAATAAAAAAGCCTATCAAAATGATAGGCTCGTTATCAGAATGATAAGCTGATTTATGATATTTTGTATTCTTCAATTTTGCGGTAAAGTGTTGCAATGCCGATTTCCAGCAACCGTGCCGCTTCCGCTTTATTGCCTTTGGTGTAATTAAGAATTTTCTGAATGTGAAGTTTTTCTGCACTTGCCATTGAGAAAGCGGATAAGATTTTACTATCGGAATCCTTAGATTCCTTATTTTGCTGAAGTTCAAATGGCAGACTGTCGACCGTCAATTCCTGACCGTCTTCCAGAATAACGCTTCGCTCTATGATATTTCTAAGTTCGCGGATGTTGCCTTTCCAGAAATGTTTTTTGAGTACATTCAGATATTCATCGGAAATGGCTGTTATTTTTTTTCCGACTTTGGTTGCAAATTTTCTAAGGAAAAAAATTGCAAGTTCCTCAATGTCAGAAGTTATTTCCCGCAAAGACGGCAGAATGATATTAAATATATTAATCCGGTAATACAGATCTTCCCGAAAGTTTCCGTTATCAATTTCCTTCTGCAAATCCCGGTTTGTGGCTGCAATAATCCTCACGTTGACTTTCGTTGGTTTACTGTCACCAACTTTCATAAACTCACCGGACTCTAAAACCCGCAAGAGCTTAGCCTGCAAATCCAAAGGCATTTCTCCGATCTCATCCAGGAAAACCGTTCCATTATTTGCCTCCTCGAAAATCCCTTTAGAATCTTTCATTGCACCCGTAAATGCTCCGGCTTTGTGTCCGAACAGTTCATTTTCCAGTAGTTCTTTGCCAAAAGCCGAACAGTTGACCGCTACAAAATTCTGTTTATTGCGGTTGCTGGCACTATGAATCGCCTGTGCAAAAACTTCCTTTCCGGTTCCTGTTTCGCCATTTAATAAAACGGTAGCGTCGGTAACGGCTACTTTTTTTGCAGAATCAATCGCCGATTTGATAGGAGAAGATTTCCCTATGATATTGTCAAAAGAATGCTTGTCGCCCAACTGCTTTTCCAGTTGGACAAGACGCTTGTTAAGCTTTACTTTTTCCAAAGCTTTATACACCAGTGGAATGATTTTATTGTTATCATTGCCTTTCGTGATATAATCAAAAGCCCCATTTTTTATGGACTGCACACCATCCGGGATATTCCCGAAAGCTGTCAGGAGAATCACTTCCGAAGCCGGATGATTTTCTTTGATGACTTTAGAAAACTCGACACCGCTGCCATCCGGAAGCTTCACATCGCTGATAATGACATCAATCTCTGAAACTTCAAGCCTTTTTCCGGCATTCTTCAGATCAGAAGCCTGGAACACTTCAAATCCTTCCAGAGAAATAATTCTGGAAAGCAGTGTTCTGATTTTTTCTTCGTCGTCTATGATTAGGATTTTGTTCAATGGATGAAAAAATTGTAATGCAAAGGTAGTTATTATTGTTCATCGAAATAATACTAAAACTCAACTTTGAGAACGGGTATCAGTAGTAAGAACTATGTTCTCAATTTAGATCCAATATTTAATAATAGTGTCAAAAATATTAGTAGCTAATCTTGGAATGGACTGATGCGAATAAAAAATCCCCGACAAAGTCGAGGATAAAAACTAATAACCATGAAAACTCAAATTAAACATGAGAATCTGGTGCAAATTTATAACAAATAGTCTACAATTCCAATAGACAATAATTTATATTTTTTTCATTATCGGTTTCATTAATTAATTTCATTTAGACCAGCAAACTTAAAAGAGTATTTATTTTATGATACTAACCTACTCGTGAAACTAAATATAGTGAAAAGTCCTTATAACATTCCTTTTGTAAATATCTTAAGAAAATTGTCTTTGTAGATCTCACCGATTGGAACCTCTGCATCATGCAAGCTGATTGAATAACTGTCAAATGAGATAATATGATCGCTATTTACAATATATGACTTACTGACTCTTATGAAACCTGGCAAAGGAATTTTCTGATGGATAGTCTTAAGATTCATTGAGGCTATTATTTTCTGCGATGTGGTATGGATCAGAACATAATCTTTTAAACCTTCAATATATCGGATATCTGCAAAATTAACTTTATAAAATCTCTTTTCAGATCTTATAATCAGAAACTCAAATGTACTTTTTTCCAGGCTGTTTTCTTTGTTATCTGACAGTAAATCGTAGTAATGCTGGGCTTTGTCAACTGTTTTTTTAAGCCGTTCATTATTAAAAGGCTTCAGAAGGTAGTCTATGGCATCCAGTTCATAACTTTCCAATGCGTATTGAGGATATGCTGTCGTGAAAATAACAAGACTGCTTTTGGGTATTTTTTCAGCAAATTCCAATCCTGTCACTTTAGGCATTTCTATATCAAGAAATACCACGTCTGTCTCACCTTCTGAAAGGAATTTTTCTGCAGCCAATGTATTTGAAAAACTTCCGATGACCTTAGGACCGGAAATTTCTTGTAACATAGACTGTAATTCTTCTCTGGCCAATGGCTCATCATCTATTATGATACAGTTCATATGGGGATTTTTAATTTAACAGTATATTGATGGTTCTGCGATGATATCTCAAATTTATATTCATTATCAGCATATAAAAGCTGTAGTCTTCTGGTAATATTTTTCAGTCCCAGACCGCCATAGAGGTTTTGAATCTTCTCTTTATCTGAAGATACAGAATTGATGCAGCAAAAAAATATTTCTTTTTCGGTGATGGAAAACTGTATATTAATATTACTCTCATTTTCTGTAATATCTGCGCTGTGCTTGACCGCATTTTCTACGAATGGCATAAAGACATTGGGAGGTATTTCAACTGTTCTCAAATCTGACAATTTATCATTTGTTTGAATTGTAAAATCAAAGTGGTCTCTCCTTATTTTCTCCAGGCTTAAAAAATTGGTTATAAATTTGATTTCGGAAGTTAATCTTACTTTCTCATTGCTACTCTCATACAACTGATATCTCAGCAGATCCGATAACCGTATAATAATATCAGTGGCTTTTGAAGGATTGTTTCTGATCAGTGCCTTTATATTATTAAGCATATTAAACAAAAAATGCGGGGTAATCTGATTTTTTAATTCGTTTAGTTCCAGATTCATTGTCAGGGTTTTTAGCTCAGACATTCTGGTACTGTCCATAATCCATCTTTGGAGAAGTTTTATGGTCGTGGTCAATAAAATGAATAGCATAACAAAATTCATACTTCCAAAATATTCACTGATTTCAAAAGACTTGTGTAGATTATTAATGTGATAATCATTAAAAAGGTTTCCAATAATGAAAATAAGAAAGCTAAGACCTAGGATACAGAGCATGAATACGGTCAAAAGATAGGCCATGTATTTTCCCTTGAAAAAAAATAAAGGGACAATAACATACATGTTGATGTAAATCATCATCACAAAGGTTAAAAATACCGCTAGGAACAGAAAATACCTTGAGTTTTGAGTAAATTCAGAAATAAAGTTAACATTGGCCAATAGCAAAAACAGCCACAGCAAAAGTAGAATGTGTCTGAAAAAGCGATATCGTGCATCTACTAAAAAAGTGATAATGCCACTGGTCTTATTGTACTGATAGGTTTCCATAAAAAATTTATTCATTACAAAAATAGATCATTTGTAATAGTCCTTTTAAAAATTTATACAAAACAAATGTTTTAGGCTACCAAAAAAAATAACCGGATTTTGGTAGAAGTTCATGGGTGTTTGGTATAAAAAAACAAAAACGGAGATCAAAAAACCTTTCTTTTGCTGTGTAAATCATGATCTATGAAGGTTGAAAGTTTTTTAAAAGTTGTAGAAGAAATAGAGGATTCTTATCTCCCGGTCGAGCACCAAGAAGAGATGATCAAAAAGATTGCAGATCTGAGCCGTTTTATACAGTCCTTTGATCCATCCATTGAGATCATCAATTGGATGCGATATAAGTTCACTATTATTAACCATTCCGGAACGAATAAAGGAATTATCTTTTGCGATCATACAGACCGATCTTCAGAAAGTGCATATTATTTCAATGCTAGTCTGGCTGAAATAAAAAAACTTGAGCAACTAAAAGAGCTATGGCTTGTTCTGATCATCGACTCTGCATCTCAAGAGCTCAAATTGTTCAGAGATATTATTGAAAATAAATCACCGGATAACATCTATGATAAAATATTCAGCCTTGATTTCTTACGATCAGAGGTACAAATCATTAAATAAACATTCATATTTTGAAAGCAAAACTAACTTTATTAGCAACAGTTATCATCAACACAGTCAATTTTTCACAGGTAAAGGATAGCACATCCACAAAAACGATGGCTTATATTGCTGAGAAATTTCCAATTACACGTGTCCTGAATGTAGAGTATAACCGGTTAAGCCCTTACGCTTTTTCTTCAAAATTAAGGGATCAGGAACTACCGCAAGCAAAAGTAAAAGATTTCTATCGTGCAAAGATGAGTGCTAATCTCAATTTAATCAAAAAACAGAAATGGGTACTCAGCACAAACCTTAATTACCGTTACATTTCTGCAGGCACTGAAATGAACGGTTCTATAGCTCCTTTAAATTTCATGAGCAACGAAGACTATCACTATCATTCGGAGAGTTTGAGCTTAACTTATTTTTCAAAATTGTTTGGCAGGATGATGATCTATTCGGCGAGTGCTTTATTGGACGGAAGTGAGCAGCATTTTGAAAGACTACGTGGGATCGCAACCGCAACGATGATTTTGAAAGTCAATGCAAAGACCAAAATGACCGTGGGACTTTTGGTTGCTATAGATCCTACCGTTCAGACACCGGTGATTCCGACATTCACATATGAACATAGATTCAGTAAAGGTTTAGTTGCCGACATAATTTTACCAAAGAGTGTTTACCTTAGAAAAAAAATAACTGAAAACAGCAGGCTCTCCATCGGTAGCGAGCTTGACATGACCTCCTTATATCTTTACAATATCGACGATAAAGAAAAAAAATATGAATTCCGACAAATAGAGATCAATTCGGGACTTATGTATGAACATTATCTTGGAAACTCTTTTGTTGCAACATTGAAAGGAGGAGCGAAAAGTATGATGAGGAGCCGGATATTCGAGAAATCTGCATCGTATGGCTCATATATTTTCCAGGCAAAACCACAGACAGCATTCTATGTGAATTTAGGTCTGTCTTTCGATCCATTTATAAAAAAGACAGCAGGACAATAAATATGTGATGTTTAAAATTTCGAGTTATAGTTGTTACGACAGATAAGTTCAGAAATACCAATAAATAGAATTAATACGATTAATATTCCCAGCCAAAAATATGAAACTGATGTTGACTGTTTTACGCCTTATTTATTTCTACTAAGTGCTAATCTTTCATCAATTGCAGAATTATATTGTATGGTCAGTTATCTTACACTACAGTTGTTTTGAGAAACTTCTATTTCATAAAAGTTTCTTTCGTCATCCTTTTCGGTTTTAAGCAATTGTATATACTCAGTCCACGATAGTGTGAATGGTAAATCATGAGACAATGTTTTATAATTAAATTTTCTACAGAAATGTCAATCAATGATTGGGGAGTTGTGTTTTGAATAACAGATGGAATATTTTGTTCATTGTGTGATAACTTTAATGGTTTAATAATTTACTTTTTGTTACCACTTTTTGCAAGATGTACAATCATTAGACTACCTATTGGTCGGGGTTTCCTTGATTTTTCGTGACCCATTTTCAAATTTTCAGGATGGGTCACGGAATAGGTCATATAAATCGTGACCTATTTTGATTTTTTTTGATACAGAGCTAAAACAAAAAATGCTGTAAACATTGATGTTTACAGCGTTTTAGCTTATTTTGGTTTCCCAACTGGCGGAGAGTGAGGGATTCGAACCCCCGGACCTGTTACAGTCAACAGTTTTCAAGACTGCCGCAATCGACCACTCTGCCAACTCTCCTTAAACTTCGATTATATCGTTGTTTTCAGTGGTGCAAATATAAAGTGTTTTTATATATATCCAAAATATTTAATCCTCAAATTTTAACTTAATTAAATAATAAGCTATAAATCAGTTTAATAATTTATCAAAATTACTTATAATTTATGATCAAAGTAACAAATACATCTCTTAAAAAAAATAAGCTCTCATATCTGAGAGCTTATTCTATATTTCAATTCAAATGAAGAATAATATATTTTATTCCTTGATGAATTTCTTCTGAGCAGTGCCCTTTACATCGTCAATATCTATTACATACAGCCCGTTGATCAGTCTGCTTACGTCGATCTTATTGTTTAAGATGATTCCGCTGGAGATTAACTGACCTGAAGCACTGTAGATCTTGTAATTGGCTTTCTTGCTGATGTTCTTAACATTCAGTACGGTGCTTACAGGGTTCGGATAGATAAGAATATCTGTCTGGTTTACCGCATTGTCTACAGGTAATTTAGAGATTCTTACGGTATAATCTTCTACCTCACCGTCTGCAAAACTTGTACAGTTTACCGGTATAGAACCTTTAGACATTGCCACTCTCATCACCACATACTTGTAGTCCGTCATGCTCACAAACGCATCAGCAGGAACCGTAAATGTAGCACTTGCTGTAGGATTAGAGTTCGGCCCGTCTGCCAGAATTCTTTCATTAAGATCAAACTCTCCGTTTCTGTTGAAATCAATCCAAACGGCTACACCGGAATCAGACGCCTGAGTTTTATTGATCACAATCTGGTTACCTACTGAACCCTGAACCATTTCTATAAAAGCATCAGGATCATTAGTATAATTTGTATACGTGGATGCCAAAGAAACTTTAGTCATCTCAGGTTTGCCCGTTGGTCTGGCTGTAACTTGTGAAATATATTCAGTCGTTGAATTAGCAGACTGCATCGGACAGTAAGTAACCGTTGGTGTTGTGAAGTAGTATGGAGGGGTAAAATTACCCGGTGTACCACTACATACATTGGCTACCTGCATCTCGTATTTCGTCAATTCAAGAAGACCCGTAATGGTATACGTATTGGTGTTTACCGTGATCGTATTCCAACCAGGAATTCCAACTTTTCTGTATCTGAAGATATAAGAGTTTGTTGCTCCAGGTCCTGTAAATGCATCCCAAACTACAACTGCACTGGTAGGATTCAGCTGGGTAATGGTAAGTCCCGGTGGCGGTACTTCACACAATCTTACCGTAGTAAACACCTGTGGATTGGAGAAGTTATTTGGTGTGGTTTCTCCAACGCAGATATTCGCTACCTGTACTTCATACGTTACAAATGAACTTAAACCTGTAATGGTGTAAGAGTTCAATGGTGGCTGTGGCAATGTAGGAGCTGAAACCGTAATCCAGGTTCCTGTACCCACCTCTCTGTATCTTAAAATATAATTCGCACTTCCTACTAAAGGATTCCAAGTTACCACTGCCGAGTTGGCGGTAACATTGCTCACCACTACATTTGGAGGGGTAGGATCACAACGCGTGGTAAAGGTTCTGATTGGCGTGAAAGTTCCTACTGAAGTGTTACAAATAGCTGCGATCTGTACCTCATACTGCGTTGCAGGCGTTAAACCTGTCAGCGGATAAGGAGGAATACCGTTGATTGAAGATACGTTCACTGAAGTCCATGCTGAAGCAGGAGTTGTTACAGGTCTGTACTGAATAACGTAGCTTAGGTTATTGGTGGCAGGTGTCCATACAATATTGGCTGAAGTATGCGTAATCGTATTGAAAGTAGGCGTTCCGGGTGTAGCGTTGCTACATGGTCTGAGTCTTACCGCATAATCTTCTACCTCTCCATTAACAGGTCCTGTACACATAACCGGAGCACTCGTACGTCGAAGCGCAACTCGCATGGTAGTCGTGTAAGGTCCCGTATAAGCTGTATTGGGAACATTAAAGTTGGCCGTTACAGGAGTAGTAGTGCTTGCTGCTGAAATTAAAATTCTTTCATCATTGGCAAAAACTCCGTCTCTGTTATAATCAATCCATGCCGTTACCGCATCACTGTAAGTGGTGCCGTCCCACCCTTTTCCAACAGAAATCTGGTTTCCGATAGAACCTATTTCAAGGTTAATCACCGGAGTAGTATAGCTTGCATAGTTGGTCTGAAGTGTCGTATTGCTTACCACTGGGAAGTTAACAGGCGTTACCGTTACATTAGCAATATAATCATTGGTGCCTGTTCCTACCATTGGGCAGTAAGATATTGGCGTAGTCGTAAAGTTGACAGAAGGACTAAAAGCTCCCGTTGTTCCGTTACAGATCGTCTGAACCTGAACCTGATAAGCCGTCTGCTCGGTAAGTCCTGTAATTGTATAAGAACTCTGACCGGTAGGAGTTCCTGTTGGTAAAGCCTGTCCCGTTGCAGATGGCAGCCATGGTCCGTTTGGACTCAGTCTCCATCTGATAACATAATTGGCTCCTAAAGTAGGTGTCCAGGAAACTACTGCCGTATTGTGGCTTGGAGTTGTTACAGTAATTGGAGTAGGCGCAGCTGTTGTACAAGGCAGAAGATCAACTAATTTAACATTATAATCCTCAACTTCTCCATAGCTGAAAGTTCCACAAGGATCAGGTAGACCGCTTTCTCTCAAGATTACTCTCATTCTAACCGGAAGATTCCCCATATAAGCACCCTGCGCTGCAGTTCCTGGTACTGAGAAAGTACCGTTCACAAGTGCTGTCTGGTTAGATGGGGTATCTAGAATCCTTTCACTGTCTTCAAAAACACCATTTCTGTTAAAATCAATCCATGCTCTTGCGGAAGCATTCCAAAGCGAGTTCGGATATGTTTTTGTTACAGATATAGAATTATTAGCTGTACCTCTATACAATGTAATAAGTCTTGCAGGGTCAGTTGTATAATCTGAATAAAAAGGAGGCGGAGTTGCCGAGTTACTTACCATAGGAGTTCCTCCTGTAGGATTAACTGTAACATTTGAAATGTATTCATAAACAGTTGTACTTGTAGGATTTGAAGTACAGTAACTTAATGCAGGAGTCGTAAATGGTACAGCCGTAGAGAAAGCACCTTGCGTTCCTCCACATATGGTAGCAACCTCAACTTCGTACTGAGTACTTTCAACCAAACCTGGAATTGTATAGCTACTTGCCAATGGAGTGGTAACGTTTGCAGTAATCCATGCACCACTTGGTAATTCTCTATATCTTACAACATAAGTAGCTCCAATAGACGGCACCCACGATACAACCGCAGTTGTAGGCGTTACGTTACTTACTGTAACTCCAGTAGGAGCAGAAGTAGTACATGGAGCAAGAGGAAGTATATTCACGTTATAATCATGAGTCTCCCCATAACTTGCAGAGCTGCAAGCGTCAACATTTAAAGTATTGTATATTACACGAACACGCATTCTGTGAACACCAACAGGTGCCGTAGACGGAATAGCAATATTTGCAGTTGCAAAAGCAGGACTTTGTTGTAACGGAAGATCCGTAAGTAGTTTCTCAGAAGCCTCAAATACTCCATTATCATTAAAGTCAATCCATATACTTGCTTTTTCAGTAGCAGGTGACGAATAAGTTGTATTAATCTGTACAGGATAAGATTGAGCCGGCAAAAGATCTACAGGAGTAAATGCAGTTGTTCTGTCGTAATAAGCTCCATTACAACCGGTATTAAGATCACTGATTGTAGAACCCCCTACTCCGGTAATTACAAAACTGTTCAAATCATCTCCACTACCACAATTGTATACATAAATAGGAGTACAATAATTTAAACATTGAGCACCTGTATTTAGACCAACAGTAACAATATTAGAAGTTTGAGTGCTACCTCCGTTGGTACAAGTTACGACACATCTATAATCGCTCGCTGCGGTATGATTTGTTACAGAATAAGATAAAGTTGTAGCTCCCGGAATATTCGTAAACGTACCTGCTCCGGCAGGAGATCTCTGCCATTGATAAGTTATTCCTCCTCCGGATGTTGCGCCGGTAAGCACTAAATTAAAAGGAATATTTGCACAAACCGCTGAAGCAGTAGACGAAGCTGTACCTGCAGTTACACTACCTGAACAAGCTGTCCCAGGTGTATATCCAATTTGTAAAAAAGGTCTTCTATCATCAATTGTACTAATAGAATTAGTAGTTGATGACAGAGTACCGCTTCCCGCTAAATTTGTTTGACCAGTACCATAAATAGTATTTGGAACCGTACTCCACAACCAACTAAAAGTCCCAGTTGTAGGATTTCCGCTTACTTGATTAATATCCCATTCAACAGAAATCTCTAAGGAACCACCTGTATATGTAAAAGGTGTGTTGAGTGTAAAAACAATATAATTAGGGGATTGTGTTGCGGGGATTGTTTGGTTTAAATTCTCATAAACAAGAGTTGTTCCGGTATTAAGGTTAGCCCAAGTTTCTGTAGCACTTGCATACGTAGCAGTAGTAGAATTTTTCATATAAATTCTGAAAATTCCTCCGCCGTTAGTAGTAGCATTATTATCCTTTATCCAGCCTAAATCATTAATGATCGTTCCAGAGGTTATACCTGCTGCTGCAAGTTCACTCGCAGTATAAAGGTAAGAATACCTGCTGGCATCATAAGAACTAGATGCGCTTGATCGATAAATGGGACCGGCATTATAGGCTGGTGTTCCTGCTGTCCCAGTAGTTATCTGAACTACCTGTGCATGAACTAACAAACCGATAAGTAAGCCCCAAATCAGTAATATTTTTTTCATATTATACAATTAAAATTAAATTCAAATTCATTGATTTTATCATTTAAATAACTAAATTACAAGTATTTATAATTAACTCCACAAATACTATTTAAAAGATTTATTAAAGAATAATTATATTTTAACACAGACAATGTGTTGATAATGTAAAATTCCTTCATAGGCAGATTAAATTTTTATTTTAAATACAAATCTAATAATTTTTTGTAATTATTCAGATATATCTATTTATTTTTTTGTTATAATCTCATGAATTTCAATATTCTTTTTTAATATAAAAAAATCCCCAGAATGATTCTGGGGATTAATTGAAATTAAACAAAAAGATTACTTCTTGATAAACTTAAAGTTTCCTGAAATTTCTTTGTCTTTAATAATAATTATATATGTGCCTTTTACAAGCTCATTTACTCTTACCTGATTTCCTTTGATTTCGCCAACTTTCACCAATTGTCCCACAGCGTTATATATTTCATACTTAGCTTTATCTGATACTTTTGTAATATTTAATACATCTGTAGCAGGATTAGGGAATATACTGATCTCAGCATTTTTTGTGGTATTTTCATTGGTAGATAAAGCACCAGCTGATATTACCACATTGTAATCCTCAAATTCACCCAAGTTATTTATATAATTACCGCAGCCATCAATTAGAGAAATTCCTGCGCTAGTGGAGTAAAGCATTCCCACTCTCATTCTTAGCCCAAGCCCCTGAACGGCATTGGCAGGAACTGTAAATGAAATGGTAACAGGATTTGGAGTTCCATTTGCAACGGGAGAAGTTAAAATTCTCTCGGAAGCTTCAAACACTCCGTTTCTGTTAAAATCTATCCAAGCTGAAGTTGCAGCCGGATAAGGTCCTCCTGGGCTTGACAAATAAGCACGAGAAACAGAAAGGGTATAACTAGCACCTGCATTAAGATTAATCTGTAAAGAAGGGTTGGCAACATAGCTTGTGTACGTACTTGCACTTGAAGAATTATTTACATTCGCTAGGGTAACATTAGAAATATAATCATCCGATGCGTTTCCAGAACTTACAGGACAATATGTAGCCATCGGCGTTGTATTAAAATTAGATGAAGAAGAAAAAGATCCGGTTACTCCAGAACAAACTGCAGCAACCTGCACTTCATAAGCTGTATTATCTAATAAATTTGGAAGAACCACACTATTATTATTTGTATTGATAATTAGCCAAGATGCATCTGCAACTTTTTTATATCTTACTACATAGGATGAAGCGCCTGCCACAGGAACCCAATAAACATCAGCAGAACTTGAAGTAATATTAGCCGTCGTAATTCCTGTTGGAGCAGATCCGCAATTTCCAAATTGAGTAACAGTCACCGCTTTAATAGCATAAAATACGTTTCCAATTGATGAAACTCTGACTTTTATCACCTGTCCATTCATAGAAGCTGGAAAAGTAAAATTTTCCGAACCGTCATTTGCAGTTGACGCAGCCAGCAATGTCCATGTATTTCCATTATCAGTCGTATAATCAATTTTTACGTTAGCAACACTGTAGGGAGCTGCAGTAGTTCCTGCAACATCCCACTGTATTGGAGTTGGCGCAGTGATATTGGCAAACTGTGTATTAATTTTAAACGGACCATTATTACCGACATTAATTATCTGAAGAGCAGATTGAGTTTGCTGCTGATCTGAATTAGGATTATTATCTCTAACCGTTACTGCAAAACGTGATGTTCTTGCAACGTTAGAAACAGATTCCCATTGTGAACCAGAACTCAAAACTCCATTCAATACTGAGGAAAGTTTAGGAAAATAACGTGTAGGACTTGTAGACGGCATCAGTGATCTGAACGAAGCTCCATAGGTAGTGTTTCCTAAATTAGCAGATGTAATTGTTCCTCCTGTAATCTGACCATTTACAATAGCACCTGCATCATCAAACTGCTCCCATGTATATGTTAAAGGATCATTTTCAGGATCGGTTGCTGATGCCGTAAGAACAAATGCAGTCCCTTTTGGAATTGTATAAGTTGGCAGCGCAGCAATTACCGGAGGATTATTTGCCACTAAAACTTCTGTATCACAACTTTTTGCATTTAAATTTTGCTGAACCTGAACAATACTTGCCACATGAAAATAAGCATCAGAATTCATTTGTACATTAGCATTCGTGATACCTGCATACCCCATAATTGTTGAGCCTGATCCTGGCTCCATATTTACACCTGATCCTTCAATAGAATATGAAAAAGTATGATTAGCTCCCAATTGATGCCCCATTTCATGGGCTACATAATCAATATCAAAAGCATCACCCGAAGGAGCTGTACTTTGTGTAAATCCGGAACCTTTACCCAAAGGTGCTGAAGATGTAGGAGCGATACACACACATCCTACACAACCAGCGTTACCATTATTACCCGCTGCATTAAACACATGCCCTATGTCATAATTCGCATCCCCTACATTTGTTGTAAGAACCTGCTGAACTTTTGAGTTTAGCGATCCTGGCAAAGTAAGATAAGGATCGGTAGCAGAGTTCACAAATATAATTCCAGGGGCGTTGATAATATTAAGGTGCAACGCAAAATCTTTTTCGAATACTCCATTTACTCTGGTCATTGTTGCGTTAATCTGAGCTAAAGCTGTTGCCAAAGTTCCCCCCGTATAAGATACGTAAGAACTTGTTGCAGAGATAGCCAATCTCATTGTTCTATATTTTCTATCAGAACTTTTTGCATAATTGTTAGACTGATTACTGAAAAAATTACCCTTTTCTGCTAACTTTTCAATTTGTTCTGCCATTTGAGACCCCTCTTCTGTACTACAAACAAAGCTTTTACCATGGGTGTTATTTGTTTTTGGATGTACAGCATAAATGGTTTTATCTGAAGCTAAAGGATCAATAAATTCATATATTCCGTCTTTAATCACCATTGCCTGAAAATCGTTCGGAGCAACCGAAAACCTAATCTGCTTAGATGGGTCATCAATTCCCACCCCTACATAAGATCCTAATTCATATTGATCCGCAAGATCTTTTGCCATTACCGGAAAACTATATACAGCAAATTTTTCAAGTTTACCTTTTAAAGTCGGCACCAAAATTTCCACAGCTTTTGCATTGGTTCCTGTTTCCTGTGCATTTTTAAGATCATTTCTTATCTTATTCAAATCAAGTTTATAATAAGATTCGGAAGTAAATGAGCCTTCAACATCTCTTTTTACAGTAGTTGGAGTCCATTGCGCAAAAGTGCCAACTCCAAGCATACTGAAAAATAAAGTTGTAATTACTTTTTTCATTTTAGATATATTTCGTTAAAGTTTCCAAAAATAAAGTTTTTTTTAAGGAACATCATCTTAAAATTTCATAAAAAATCTTTACTTTGTTATTTACAATACATAAAATATTAATTTTCAAAATGAAATCATTATTAGCATTATTCATCGCACTCTCTTCTATAAGCTGCAAAAACAATCTTCAAAAAAAACATCAAATGGTTGACAATATTACCCTGTCTGAAAGAACGAGAGGCACGCAAAGAGTTTTCATCATTAACAATGAAAATTTAGAAATTTCGCTCAACGGAAACAAGTCTTTCTACAAAATATCTTCTGCCGATTGGAAAAAAATAGCAGAAGCTGCCAATACAATTAATCTGGAAGAAATATCTACTTACAAAGCTCCTACAACCAAAAGATTTACTGATGCTGCTTTAGCGTCTATCATACAGATTGGTAAGGAAGATAAAGAATTTGAATCTGCCTCTTTTGATGAAGGAAATCCTCCAGCAGAACTAAAAAATCTCTACTCTGAATTGAAAAAGCTGATAAAAACAAAAAAGAGCAATTAAAAACTGCTCTTTTTTATTTTTTAATTAAAATTTATAGGCAATATTCCAGGCAAAGCCCATATTAAATTTTGATGAGCTTCTTCCAAATCCCGGAACTATCATAGGTACGACTTCGTCCTGTTTGGTTGTATATACCAAATAACGTGGCTGCATATTCACATCAATATAAAAATTGGTTTCAAACAGCTGTACTCTACCTCCTAAATTGGCTTCAAGCCAGAAAGAAGACTGGGAAGATGCAGGCATAGAAACCGATGAACTATTTCCTCCAAAACCACGAACTGGTATCGCCATATATTCCTGATTATAGAAAGATCCTCCAATTTTCCCTCCTCCGTAAAAGCCGTTAAAATCATTTTCACGATCACGAGCCAACATATAAAATGCTCCGATTTTCATAAAAGGTCCGTTCGCTTTTGCATCGTAACCATTATTCTGATAAACATTTTTTTCAAAACCAGCCTCAATAATACCGTGTAAATTATCTTTAACTTTTGATGAAATAAATCCCTGAAAAAGCTGTCTGTCTGAGAAAAAAGAAACTCCTGTATTCAGAACATCCACCCCGACCATAAAGTTGGGTTCATATTTCCATTTTGCTTTTGCAGCTTCATCTTTTTCCTGCCCAAAAGCATTGAAAATACCTAAAATGCTAAAAATTAAGATATAAATTGGTCTTTTCTTCATCTTGAATAAAATTTTGTCCCTGCTCAACACTAGTTACTGAATTTGGCAATAATAATACGGAGTTCAGATTTTCATAATTTCTTTTAACACCACACCCCGGAGAAACATAAATAGATTTGGTCGTGTAATTTACCCTGATTTTTGATGAGTCTTGTTTGGCAGAAGTTTTTATGTAAATATCTGTAAAAGGAGAATCATCTACCCGGAGAGGTACAAAAACCGAATCCACATTTCTGTTCCATCCAAAATCCACAACAGCAGTTCCGAGATCTGCAAAGATTTTTATGGAATCTACAACGGTAATCTTTCCGCCTGTCTTAAACATGATTTTCATTCGAGGCGTACCTTCCCCGCTTTCACAGATGTCATCATCTCCTCCGCAGGAAATCATAGATGTAAAAGCACAAAACAATATGATAAATTTTAAATATTTCATAAACTTAAATACAAAATTTTTCTTTGGTTTACCCAATAAACCGACAATTGACTACTTTGGATCCAGAGCTTTCTCTATTCTAAAAATCAAATCTTCGTAATGATATTGATTAACCAAATCACCTGAAGAGATTTTAGCTGAAAGATCTTTCTTAATGGCATTTAAATTCCCTCTTGCAATAGAAGAGATATCAGACTTATCCATGTTCTTTAAATCTGAATATTTCAGAAGATGCTCTATGTAGTTTCTTTGAAGATTTCTTCCATAAATATCAAGATTCTCTTTTTTGATAATTGAATTATTCAGATCCGAAAACAAATCAATCAATGAATATGCTTTTGCATCAACTGCCGATGTTTGATAAAGACTTTGAAGCACCATAGGATTCAAAATCCTTCCCAAAACCCCATTTTGAATTTCCTCAACAGTTTTTACTGGAGTTTTACCTGTTTTTTCAAAAATATCATCTTTGAGTAACCATTGGGGTGTTACAAAAATATTTTCCGATAAAAATCTCATCGCTTCCTGCTGATCTTTTTTTGCTACCACTTCATACACACTTCCAGATTGCTCAACGGTTTTTGGTGTTTCCATCTGCCCGCCAATATATTTTGAAACGTGACCTAAATATCTTCTAAACTGTGTAGTTACCTGATCGTACATCATTCCCAGATTGTCGTAATCCTCATTCGGAGTTTTTGTCCAGTCATTCAGATTGTCAACAATTCTTTTCAGGTTTTTAATTCCGTATGTACTTGCAATCATGGCATTATCTCCCACCTGTTCGCTTTGTGATCTCGGATCTAAAGGATTAGTTTCAGTTCCAAACCATAATCTTTCATTTTTAAGATTTTTAATCACCCACTGGTTTAAAAACTCTTTCTCAGCATCAGGATTTTTAAATTGATGAAATCTTTTATATCCCCATTCAATTGCCCAATCGTCGTAATCTCCAATTCTCGGGAAAATTCCTGAGTCACCGATGTTGTCTTCCGGTTGCGCCACATAGTTGAATCGTGCATAATCCATAATTGACGGGGTATGTCCGTTTTTTTCCAGCCATTTTTTGTCTCTCAGTTTTTCAACCGGAACTGTAGAGCTGGAACCGTAATTATGTCTTAACCCCAAAGTATGCCCTACTTCATGTGAAGAAACAAAACGAATCAGCTCGCCCATCAGTTTTTCGTCAAATTCCATTTTTCTGGCTCTTGGATCGTTTGGAGATGCCTGCACAAAATACCAGTTTCTCAAAAGCATCATAACATTATGATACCAATTGATATGACTTTCCAAAATTTCTCCGGATCTTGGATCTGAAATTGAAGGTCCGGAAGCATTCGGCACATCCGAAGGTTTATAAACAATGGCAGAAAATCTTGCATCTTCCAGACTCCATTCTTTATCAACTTTAGGATCAGGAACTTTAGCATAAATAGCATTTTTAAAGCCTGCTTTTTCAAAAGCTTTTTGCCAGTCATTCACTCCCTGCACCAAATAAGGAATCCATTTTTTAGGAGTTGCGGGATCAATATAGAAAATGATAGGTTTGGCTGGTTCTACCAATTCACCTTTATTATATTTTTCAATATCCTGAGGTTTTGGCTCCAGTCTCCATCTTTTAATCAGGGAAATTTTTTTCACCCCTTGAGGATCCAAATCAAAATCTGTGTAACCAACCGTAAAATAACCCACTCTCGGGTCAAAATACCTTGCCTGCATTTTATTTTCTGGTAACAGCACAAAAGACGAATTGATCTCTACGGTATAATTTCCGCTTACTTTAGGCGGACTTTTAACTAAAGGATTGGGTTTGCCTGCCGTTCTGGCAAAAGTTTTGGTCGTGTTGATTTCTACATTTGTAGGAAAAGATTTCACAAAATTAATGAATGACATCTCTTTTTGAAAAGCACCAATTCTATAGTTGTCTTTTGTGTAAACAGAGAAAGAAGTCAGTTCGTTATCAGAATTCAATACATCTGTCACCTCAATTACCGATGAATTTTTATTGACTCCGTAAGCTTTTACATCAAAAGATTTTATAATTGACTGTACATTGTTTCTTGTTACTGAGCTGTACATATCTGATGTGGAATCTTTAGCATAGTCTACAAAAGAAATTGAACGCAGCAAGATTTTATCTTTCGGACCTTTTTCAAATGCTATAACCTGCTGACCGATTTGGTCTCCTGCATATCCTGAAGTACCGGAACGCATTCCGGCAGCTGCTTTTGTAAGCCTTGTTACCAACAGAAATTCTTTTTTCAGAATAGCATCAGGGATTTCAAAATAATATTTATCATCTACTTTGTGTACTGTAAAAACTCCCTGATCCGAAACCGCTTTATCAGTAATAATCTCTTTGAAGGGTTTTACAGGACTTTTCTTTTTGTCTTTATCATCTTTTTTTACTTTAGTTGTATCGCTTTTTATCGCAGCAGAATCTTTAGTTTGTGAAAAAACATTTTGCTGACAAAACAATAAAGCACCAAAAAGTAAAATAGTTTTGCCGAATTGGGTCATATATGTAATTTTTGAATTGGAATTAAAGTCAAATTTAATTAAATTATTTCTTTATCAGCAACGCAATATTTTCCACATGATGCGTTTGAGGAAACATATCTACCGGAAGAATTTTGACCAATGTATACTGCTCTTTCATCAGTGCCAAATCTCTTGCCTGAGTTGCCGAATTACAGCTTACATAGACAATTTTTTCAGGAGCCAGCTTTAAAATCTGCTCTACTACTTTCTGATGCATCCCATCTCTTGGCGGATCGGTGATCAAAACATCTGCTTTTGGATGATTTGCCAAAAACTCTTCGGTGAAAACATCTTTCATATCTCCACAATAGAATGTTGTATTAGTGAGTCCGTTTAACTGTGCGTGCTCTGTTGCCGCATTGATGGCTTCCTGCACCGATTCGATGCCGATTACCTGTTTGGCATTTTTTGCAACATATTGCGCAATTGTACCGGTTCCTGTGTACAGATCATATACTACTTCATCCCCTTTAAGATCAGCGAACTCAAGCGTTTTTCTGTATAGTTCCAAAGCCTGTTTGTAGTTGGTCTGAAAAAAAGATTTAGGTCCGATTTTGAATTTCAAACCGTCCATTTCTTCCATTAAAAAGCCTTCGCCAAAATAAATATTGATGTCTAAGTCATAGATGGAGTCATTCTGTTTCGGGTTGATGGCATAAACTAATGTTTTAATCTGCGGAAACTTCTCAAGCAAAAAAGTAAAAAATTTTTCTCTGTTTTCTTTTTCTTCTCTGTACAACTGAAAAAGAACCATCCATTCTCCTTTTGAGTTTTGCCTCATCATCAAAGTTCTGAGAAAACCTTTCTGATTTTTTACATCAAAAAAATCTAATCCTTCATTAACAGCGTATTCTTTTACCGCTAAACGAATGGCGTTGGAAGGATCTTCCTGCAGAAAACATTCTTTTAAATCTAAAATCTTGCTCCACATTCCGGGAATATGAAAACCAAGCGCATCACGGTTTCCGAAATTTTCTTCAGAGCTGATTTCGTACTGTGTAAGCCAGCGTGAATTAGAAAATGAAAATTCCATCTTATTGCGGTAAAAATATTGTTCTTCTGAACCTAAAATCGGTAAAGTCTCAAAATTCTCTATTCCGCCAATTCTTTTAATATTATTGTAAACTTCTTCCTGTTTGAAATCAAGTTGTTTTTCATAGCTCATATTCTGCCATTTGCAGCCTCCACAAGTCCCAAAGTGGATACACTTAGGCTCAACTCTGTAAGGAGACCGCTGAATAACTTCCGAAGCTTCTCCTTCAAAATATTTTGATTTTGCTTTTTTTACTTTTACATTCACAATGTCTCCAGGAATTGCTCCGGAAACCATTACCGTTTTACCTTCTTCCGTTCTTCCGATGGCAATTCCTTTTGCGCCTGCAGAAACTAATTGTATATTTTCAAGAATGATGTTCTTTTTATTTCTTTTCATTGATGATATCAGGTTATAACCTACTTTAAATAAATTAATTTTAAACTAAAAATCAGTTTTCAACTGACTGCAAAAGTACAATAAAAAAAACCTTATCCGAAGACAAGGTTTTTGTTTATAGCATTTTAATAATTATTTTGTCTGAGGGGCTTTTGGAGCTTCTGTTGTTTCCGGACCCTGCTGAAAAGCTGACGGATCAAGCTGAAGCTGTGCCTGCGGCTCTACTTTTGGAGCAGAAAGACCTGTTTGCTTATCCAGAATAGTTACCAATTCAGGATCGCCAAGATTTACAAATGGTCTGCTCGCAATTTTACCATTTTTATCAACGATAATAAAGTTAGGTAGTTTAAAACCGTAAATCCCGTACTTCTTAGCAATATCAGAGTTCAGACCTCCTTCTCCATATACATTGGTTCCCGGAATTCCTTTCAGCATTGCATTACTTGTTTTTACAAACTGCTCTTTCGTATCATCAAGATTCACATAAACGAAGTTCATTTTTGATTTATAAAAATCTGCTACTTCCTTTAGCACAGGAACTGTACCTTCAGCAATGTAAGGATTCCATGATGCATAGAAAACCAACATATAAGGTTTGCCTTTGTTCTCACTAAGTTTATAAGATTTCCCGTCTTGTTTTGCCAATGACGCTTCAGGAGCATCGTCTCCAACTTTAAATCCGTTGATCGTGAACTGCATTTTTTTAAGATCAGACTTTATTGAGGAGTCTTTAATATCCTCTTCAATAATTTTTTTAATTTTATCCGATGTCTTTGCAGGAGTTTGCGGATGAATATCAGACTGAGCGATCACATAAGCCAGCAAATAGTCTTTTTCTGTCTGTGAAACCTCTTTTTTATCCTTTAAAAACTGACTGAATAACTCTGAAGTAGTAATATCTGTTTTTCCTTTTGATTTAGATTCTGCAAATTTTTGGAAATCGCTGCTCATTTTTGTCAACAGATACTGTCTGTAAAAAGGACTCTTTTTTATCATCTCATCCTTATTTTCCTGAAGCTTGTTCTCATAATCCGTAAACGCTTTTCCCATTTTGAAAGAGGGATTTCCTGAAGTCTGCTTTTTACTCATTTCATAATTTACCATCAAATTAAGAATTGCTACTTTCGCATCTGTTTTTTTCCAGTCTATTACTTCTTTTCCCGGATTGAATTTTTTTACATTTTCATCAATATTTTTATTGATATCTGCTTCAATCTTCTGCATTCCTTTTACAAACTTTGCCTCATCTCCAGAGATAAGCTCCTGAATATTTAGAGTCTGCCCATAACTGGTAAGGAATTTCTGACTTGCCTGAAAGAAGTCATTATCATTTTTAGCATCACCAGTTACAACATACTCATTCGGGAAAGTCATTGCAGAACCGGAAATGTTTACCTTCTGACCGCCTTTCAGGAAAATAAGATTCTGCTTTCCTGCATAGTTCATCACATACATCCCGTTTTTAGGAGCTTCAAATTCACCTGCAAAATTGCCGTCTTTATCAAGACTCATATTTATAAGAGGTAAAGTTGCTACTCCTGAAGCTTCTACAAATTCTATCCTTTCTAATGGAGAACTTCCTGCAATTTTTCCTTTTACTTCAACTTTTTTTGAACAAGACATTACAAATAGTGCAATGCCAAACAACAAAAGATATTTTTTAATCATTATTGTATTAATATTTTTTTTGAATAACTGAATTTTAGATTTCATTTTTAATTTAAATAATTTAGCAAAAATAGGTTTTTATACTATATTAATGACCAAACAATGTTTGATTTTATGAAAGATTTAACTAAAAAATCGTCTCCAGCTTGTGAAGACGATTTTTATATACTTTTGTCAAAGCTTTAACTTTGACAAATAATTTTATCCTCTGTCAACAAAGGCCGACATATACTCTCTATTCATTCTTGCGATGTTTTCCAAAGAAATTCCTTTAGGACATTCAACTTCGCAAGCTCCGGTATTTGAACAGTTTCCGAAACCTTCCTCGTCCATAGCTTTCACCATATTCAGAACTCTTCTCTTCGCTTCTATTCTACCTTGTGGTAATAAGGCATATTGAGAGACTTTAGCGCCTACAAATAACATTGCTGATCCGTTTTTGCACGAAGCCACACAAGCTCCGCATCCGATACAAGCTGCAGCATCCATTGCTTTGTCTGCATCTTCTTTCGGAACCGGAATAGCATTAGCATCCAAGGTATTTCCTGAAGTATTCACCGAAATAAAACCACCTGCAGCCATTACCCTGTCGAAAGCGCTTCTGTCAACAATTAAGTCCTTAATCACTGGGAACGCTGCACTTCTCCAAGGTTCAATAACGATGGTTTCTCCATCTTTGAACATTCTCATATGAAGCTGACAAGTTGTAATGCCCGTATCCGGACCGTGAGCTCTACCATTGATGTAAAGAGAACACATTCCGCAGATTCCCTCACGACAATCGTGATCAAAAGCGATAGGTTCTTTACCTTCGTTGATTAAATTTTCGTTAAGCATGTCCAACATCTCCAAAAATGAAGAATCTGTAGAAACATCCGATATTTTATAAGTCTCAAACTGACCTTTAGATTTATTATTTTTTTGTCTCCAAATTTTCAGTGTAAGATGTAATCCTTTTTTTGCACTCATAATGATATATTTATAGGTTGGAGATTATTTGTAACTTCTTGTTTTAACTTCGATGTTTTCATAAATCAGATCTTCCTTATGAAGAATTTCGTGATTAATGTCTCCACCTTTATATTCCCAAGCTCCTACATATTTGAAATTGGCGTCATCTCTTTCTGCTTCTCCTTCCGGAGTTGAGTGGTCTTCGCGGAAGTGACCACCACAAGATTCATTCCTGTGCAGTGCATCAATCGCCATCAATTGTCCTAATTCCAGAAAATCTGCAACTCTGAAAGCCTTCTCAAGCTCAGTATTCATTCCTTCTTTATCACCAGGAACATTGACGTTTTTCCAGAAATCATTTCTTACTTCTTCAATTTCTTTAATCGCTTCACGCAAGCCTTCCGGAGTTCTACCCATTCCAACTTTATTCCACATAATGTTTCCTAATTTTTTGTGGAAATAATCTACTGAATGTGTTCCTTTATTATTTAAGAAGAAATCAACTTTTTCTTTAATTTCTTTTTCAGACATTTCAAAATCTGCAGAATTGGTCGGAATCTGTCCTGTTCTGATATCCGCAGAAAGATAGTCTGCAATAGTATAAGGAAGTACAAAATATCCATCAGCAAGTCCCTGCATCAAGGCAGAAGCTCCCAATCTGTTGGCTCCGTGGTCAGAAAAATTTGCTTCACCAATCACAAAACATCCCGGAATGGTAGATTGCAAGTTATAATCAACCCAAACTCCACCCATGGTATAATGAACTGCAGGATAGATCTTCATCGGTGTTTTATAAGGATCATCTGCTGTAATTTTTTCGTACATTACGAATAAGTTACCGTATTTCTCCTCAACCCAATTTTTACCCAAATCATAAATTTGCTGATCTGTCGGGTTATGAATATGTTTTTCGATAGCGGCTTCCTTACCTTTTTTCATAATTTCGGTAGAGAAATCAAGGTAAACCCCTTCCTGAGTATCGTTATTCTCAATTCCGAAACCGGCATCACATCTTTCTTTAGCAGCTCTTGATGCAACGTCTCGGGGTACTAAGTTTCCGAATGCAGGATATCTTCTTTCCAAATAATAATCTCTGTCTTCTTCTTTAATGTTTTCCGCTCTGAGTTTTCCTTCACGGATAGCAACTGCGTCTTCAATCTTTTTAGGAACCCAGATTCTTCCTGAGTTTCTTAGTGATTCAGACATCAAAGTTAATTTAGACTGCTGTGTGCCGTGCACCGGAATACAAGTCGGGTGAATCTGTACATAACATGGATTTGCGAAATACGCTCCTTTTTTATGAATTTTCCAGGCTGCAGAAACATTGGAACCCATTGCGTTCGTAGAAAGAAAATATACGTTTCCGTAGCCTCCAGAAGCAATAACAACTGCGTGTGCGGAATGTCTTTCTATCTCACCTGTCACCAAGTTTCTTGCGATAATACCTCTTGCTTTCCCATCTACGATTACAAGATCCATCATTTCGTGACGGTTGTACATTTTGATTCTACCTTTACCGATTTGACGGCTCATTGCAGAATACGCTCCTAATAATAACTGTTGACCAGTCTGTCCTTTTGCGTAAAAAGTTCTTTTTACCTGAACTCCACCGAATGATCGGTTATCTAACTGACCTCCATACTCACGTCCGAAAGGAACACCCTGAGCAACACACTGGTCGATAATATTTGCAGAAACTTCAGCCAATCTGTAAACATTGGCCTCTCTCGCTCTATAGTCACCACCTTTGATGGTATCATAGAATAATCTGTAGGTAGAGTCACCGTCTCCCTGATAATTTTTAGCTGCGTTGATCCCTCCCTGAGCCGCAATAGAGTGCGCTCTTCTTGGAGAATCCTGATAGCAGAATGCTTTTACGTTATACCCCTGCTCAGCTAAAGTAGCTGCGGCAGAACCACCTGCCAAACCTGTTCCAACAACAATAATATCAATCTTATCTCTGTTGTTTGGTGCAACGAGGTTCATATGGTCT
This sequence comes from Chryseobacterium echinoideorum, assembly GCF_007474535.1. GTDB lineage: Bacteria > Bacteroidota > Bacteroidia > Flavobacteriales > Weeksellaceae > Chryseobacterium > Chryseobacterium echinoideorum. Next base: position 213,454 of record NZ_VKNW01000003.1, read on the forward strand.
TTATGATTTTTCCATTTATCCTTTAGAGGACCTGCTGGAATTTTTGAATCTAATTTACTCATATTAGTATAGTGATATTATTGAGTTACGTAATGAAAAATTGCAATAAAAATAAAACCTAGCGGAATCAGAATAGAATACCAGTTTCCGAAAGCCTTAATTACCGGAGTATATTTTGGATGTCTCGCTCCCACCGACTGAAAAGAAGACTGAAAACCGTGAGCTAAGTGTAATCCTAATAAAATAAAAGAAATTACATATAGTACCACTCTCCAAAGATCAGCAAACTTAGCGTGCAAATCTCCCCAAAAGCGTGTCTCTTCTACAGGCAATCCGTTGATGTACTTATAATTCATCTCATGCAACCAAAAATCATACATATGAAGAAAAATAAAAGCTAAAATTACAGCTCCTGAAATCACCATATTTCTGGACATCCATGTAGAGTTTGCTGATCCGTTGTTTACATTATAACCTACAGGACGTGCTTTATTGTTTTTTATTTCCAATACAAACCCCATCACGAAATGGAATATCACAGCAAACATCAAAATAGGCTGCATTAAGAACTGAATCAGAGGATTGTACCCCATAAACTGAGAAGCATTATTGTAAGCATCCTGCCCGAAAACCGATAATAGATTTACAGAAAGGTGCATTACCAGAAATATTAGCAAAAACATTGCTGACAATGCCATTGCATATTTTCTACCAATTGTAGAACTTGTTAAACCTGCCATATTAAGTTTAAATTTGATTTTCCACAAAATTAGGAAATGTTAACAATACAAGAAACTGAGAAATCTCACTATTAGACAGTTTGTAATCTTTCTAAATAAGAAGAAAACATCGTGAAATGAACAGATCAGAAAACAGTGTGTTTAATTTATTTCGTACAAATCATGTCCTATTTTAACTTTATTTATGGAATCACGAATATGTTTTATTTCAAAATTATTTATTCTCTCGGATGAAAGATAAGGATCAATAATAAACTGCCTGATCTTTTTTTCTTCCGCAGAATTTTTCATCAGAAAAACAGCATTTTCACCATTTCTGATTCCTATAACTTTTGCTTCTTTATATGTAAAAGTATGGATTTCATTCTGAAAATCACCATAAATATCATAGGAAATTCTCACAAAAAGAAAAATAAAAATCGAAAAAACAAGATGATAAAGATTTTTCAGACTCGTTTTATTTAGAAAAAATCTTCCGTAATAAACACATAAATAAAATGCAAAAACTTCTGCAAGGTTAAAAGAAATATTCTCAAAAAAAACCATATCAAATTCTGCAAACCAATGGATGACTTTCAATAAAATTCTGATCAAACTGTCATAAAGAATGTCTAATAAAGAAAACTCCAGATTAACAGCAATTAAGCCCGTCATAATAAAAGAAAATACAATAATTACCTGAGAAAAAGGAACGATGACAACATTAGCAAGAAAAGAAACAAACGAAAATTGATGGAAATAATACAAGACCAAAGGTAAAGTTGCCAATTGTGCAGACAAAGAAATAGAAACAGTATTGAATAATAACTTTTTCAGAAAAGAATCCTGTCTGGGAAAATATTTTAGAATAGGCTGATTGAGCCAAAAAATACCTAAAACTGCAAGAAAACTCAACTGAAAACCAACATCAAAGATTTGATAACTATCAACAATCAAAATAATGAAAGCCGAAATCGAAAGAGAATGAAGCAGATCAGGCTTTCTTTGCAGAATTACATAAATGAAATAAATACTCAGCATAATGCATGATCGAACTACCGAGTTTCCAAAACCAATAAAAAAAGCAAAAATCCATATAAAGACTAAACTGCAAAGAACCACATATTTCCTGAGACTAACAGACGAAAATCTAGTGAGCAGAAAATAAAAAATCCCAAAAATAACTGCAATATGAGTTCCCGAAATTGCCAGTAAATGTACCAACCCTGAACGGTTAAAATCCTGAACCGTTTCAGCATCAATTTCGGTGCGGTCAGCAAGAATAATTCCTTTTAAAAATTCACGGCTCTTGGGGGATATGTCAGATGCATTGATTTTCTGCAAAACTTCCAGTCTTTTCTGCTTTGATCTTTCAGCAAAATTCAGGTCATTTCTTGCAGCAACAGAAATTTCTTCATTAAAATAACACAACTGAAAAATATTTTTGCGACTAAGATATTTTTTGTAGTTAAACTGAAAAGAATGCTCCGGATTTTGAGGCTGAACAATATAAGCCTGAGCTTTATAGTAATGTTTGAAATCTAAATCATTTAACTCTTTTTTAATATTTACAATCGCTTTAAATGAACGATTATCAACCTCAGCTAAGACTTCGTATTTTTTATATTTTTGATTTGAATTGAGCTTTTTAGATATTTTAAACACAATTAACTCATTAGTTTCCAATTGATAAGACTGAGAATAATGGATATTAAAACTATGAAGAACAATTCCTGCCAAAAAGAAGAAGACCGTAAAAATGAAAGTTCTTATTTTAAAAAGAGTAGAATGATTGATAAAAAATAATCCTGCAAGAGCAACAGCAATAAAAACAATAAAGAAAATATACTTATCCCGCAGAAAAAGATAATCCTGAAAAAAAATCCCAAGAATAAAACAGAAAACCGCAATGAGAAATGGCTGTTTGTTCAAATCATTTGTGTTTGAATAAACTAAATTAAAAATTTTTTATGAAAACAAAAAACAGTTTTTTCATTTAAGATTCAAAATTACTTGGGCAGCATTGTCACTCGCTCCTTTTCCTCCTAATTTTTCTCGTAAAAGATTAAAATCTTTGAGCATCTGATTTCTTTTTTCTCCATTCAGAATTAAATTTAATTCGTTGGTGAGATTTTGTGTAGTAAGGTCATTTTGAATCAATTCTTTCACCACTTCCCTATCCATTATCAAATTGACTAAAGAAATATATTTGATATTTTTCACCAGCCTTTTGGCAATGGCGTAAGAAATTGTACTTCCGCGATAACAAACGACTTCCGGAACATTCAGCAAAGCAGTTTCTAAAGTTGCCGTTCCCGAAGTGACCAAAGCAGCTTTCGAACACCTCAGCAAATCATACGTTTTGTTGGAAACGAAATGCACATTTTCATCCACATATTTCTGATAAAAATCTTTATTCAAACTAGGCGCTCCTGCAATTACAAACTGGTAATTTTCAAAATGCGGACGAACAGCAAGCATTATTTCCAGCATTTTTTCTACTTCCTGTTTTCTGGAACCTGGTAAAAGCGCAATAATTTCTTTTTCGTTTAAGCCGTTTTCAGTTTTAAAATCATTTGTATTGATTTCCTTGAGCGAAGAAAGCGCATCCAATAACGGATGTCCTACAAAATGAGATTTTACGCCGTGTTTATTATAAAATTCTTCTTCAAAAGGAAGAATGACCATCATTTCATCCACATATTTTTTGATGATTTCTACACGACCTTCTTTCCATGCCCAAAGCTGAGGCGAAATATAATAAATCACTTTGATTCCCAGTTCTTTGGCAAATTTTGCAATTCTCAGATTGAAGCCGGGATAATCTACCAAAATTAAGACATCAGGTTGGCTGCTTCTGATATCTTCTTTGCAGAATTTAATATTATTAAGAATAGTTCTCAGATTCATTGCCACTTCAAGAAATCCCATAAAAGCCAGATCACGGTAATGTTTTACCAAAGTTCCGCCTTGTTTTTCCATCAGATCTCCGCCCCAGAATCTAAATTCGGCAGCAGGATCTTTCTCTCTTAAAGCTTTCATCAAATTACTTCCGTGCAAATCTCCGGAAGCTTCACCGGCAATGATATAATATTTCATAAAGATAAGTGATGCTTGATAAGTGATTTTATCAATTCTGACTATCAAACTTCAGATTTAAAATTATATTTAATTAATTTTGTTCCAAAGATAATGATAAAAATGGCAGAAGAATTTGAAATCAGAAACAAAGTTGCAGAAAGCGGACTGATCAATTTTGATATTGCTGATCTGCTTCCAAAAGGAGCAAGAAAAGGTATCGACCTAAAAGATTTTCTCTTTATGGAGATGGTTTTAAAAGAAAAAGATTTCCGCGAAAAAGTAGCCGCCATTAATTTAGAAGAATATAAAGACAGCTACGTTTACATCTATAATTCTGCAGATGCTATTGTGCCTCTTTGGGCATATTTTCTTATCACGGCAAAACTTGCAGATACTACAAAAAAAATGGTATTCGGAGATGTACAAAATCTTGAAACCATTCTCATGCACGATGCCATACAAAACTATGATTTTTCTGAAATGAACGGAAAACGGGTTTTGGTAAAAGGATGCACAGACAAGCTTATTCCTGAAAATGCATACATTGAATTGGTAGAAAAATTAAAGCCCGTCGTAAAATCTCTGATGTTTGGCGAAGCCTGTTCTAATGTTCCTATCCTGAAAAATTAAACGCAGTTTTTTTTATATTTAAATTTTAATGAATTAAATTTTATACCTTTGATTTTCTAACAAATAAATTATAAACACAAAATGAGTTTAATTGACCTTTTAACAGGAAACACAGGAAATCAGGTAGCACAACAGGCTGAAAACAAATTCGGAATCAGCAAAAACCAGATTATTGCACTTTTGGCTGTAGCTACACCTTTGATCATCTCTTATCTGAGAAACAAATCTCAGGATGCCAAAGAAGCCGAAGCGCTTAATAATGCTTTGGATAAAGATCATGACGGAAGCATTCTGGATGACACCGCACAGCTTGAAGCCAGACAAAATGAAGGAGGCTCTATTCTATCACACATTTTCGGAAACCAAAAGTCGACTGTTGAAAACCAATTGTCTCAAAACACAGGAATTTCTATCGACAAAATCGGACCGATTCTAGCAATGCTTACTCCTGTCATTATGGGGTACATTGGCAAAGAAAAACAGCAAAATAATGTCGGAGCAGGTGGTCTTGGCGATCTTTTAGGCGGAATTTTAGGCGGCGCACAAAATCAGGCTCAGCAACAGGAATCAAGTCCTTTAAATGATATTTTGGGAAGTGTTCTGGGTGGCGGTCAATCGCAGTCTTCAGGAAATCCTCTGAATGATATTTTAGGAAGCGTACTCGGCGGCGGACAGCAGAAACAGCAAAGTGGCGGAATTGGCGATTTACTTGGAGGACTCTTCAAATAAATTAGCCCACAATATATAAAAAGACCGAAGTTTGATCTTCGGTCTTTTGTTTTTTAAGCTTTTTCGCTTTCAGAAGGTTTATGGGATTTTGTACTTTTTCTTGGTCTTCTTTTACCATAGCTCCCATTGTTGATCTTTCCTCTTTTTGATTTTTTGTCTCCTTTTCCCATAATAAAAAATTTCTTTTGATGATTGATGACTAAATTATAAAGAAGTATTTAAAAAACCAAAACTGTTTTGTTAAAAATTTCATAAACCCAACATATATCCTCATAAAATATGAGTTCTTCCAAAATTGTTCTCCTTTCCTTTCATTATTTTCGCATCAATAAATTTATTCAGCTTCGGAGCAGAAAACTATACTCAGTTAAATAACATTTACATTCTCAAATTCTATTTTAGAACACAATTTATACAATATTATATAAACTTTGCAAAAAAATTATTTAGATTTGTATAAAATTAAAAATAAAAATTCATGAAAAAAATATTGACTTCAACGTTGCTATTCGGATTAATTGCTTTTACAAGTTTAACTTATGCACAGCAAGTAAATAAAAACCAAAGAGCAGCAATTCAGACAGACAATGTAGAAACCTTCAAAAAAGCTTTCACAAAAGCAGAATATGACAAATGCATGAGTGTAAAAGAACTTTCTACAACAATGCTTGCTTACAGTATAAAATATCAGAAGAACAATATTGCTAATTTTTTGATGAATAATAATTCTGATGTAAATAAAGCGTGTGACGGTGTCACTCCTTTGATGACTGCTGCAAAATACGGAAATATGGACGCTGCGAAAAATCTTTTGAAAAGAGGAGCTAATAAAAATGCAAAGGATAATAATGGTAAAACGGCAAAAGACTATGCAGTAGAACACAAACAGTCAGCAATGACAATGATTCTTTAATCATTTTGTCTAAAAAATATTTCAAAACTTCCTTCGGGGAGTTTTTTTGTTTTAAAAACCTTCAAAAATCTTATCTTTGCAGACGAAAATTCAAGACTCAAAACTTTGGGTCTTAAACATTGAACTTTAAACAAATAATTATGTTTCGATCGCACACCAACGGAGAATTGTCTCTGAAAAATCTTAATGAAGAAGTTACACTTTCAGGATGGGTACAAACTATCCGCGATAAAGGATTTATGATTTGGATAGATCTTCGGGATCGTTACGGAATTACGCAGTTGGTTTTTGATCAGGATCGTTCTACCGCGGAACTGATGGAAAATGCTAAAAACTTAGGACGTGAATTTGTCATTCAGGTTACCGGACGCGTCATTGAAAGAGTAAGCAAAAACCCAAATATTTCGACAGGAGAAATTGAAATTTTGGTGGAGAAATTAGAAGTTCTTAACGAATCTCAGCTTCCCCCTTTTACCATTGAAGACGAAACGGACGGTGGCGAAGAATTAAGAATGAAATACCGTTACCTGGATATCAGAAGAAACCCGGTAAAAGACAAACTGATTTTCCGCCATAAAATGGCTCAGAAAGTAAGAAATTATCTTTCTGACAACGGATTTATTGAGGTGGAAACTCCGGTTTTAATTAAATCTACTCCAGAAGGAGCGAGAGATTTCGTGGTTCCTAGCAGAATGAATCCGGGACAGTTTTACGCTTTACCGCAATCTCCACAGACTTTCAAACAGCTTTTAATGGTGGGTGGAATGGACAAATATTTCCAGATCGTAAAATGTTTCCGTGATGAAGATTTGAGAGCCGACAGACAGCCGGAATTCACACAAATCGACTGTGAAATGGCGTTCGTAGAACAGGAAGATGTCATGAATGTTTTTGAAGGAATGACCAAAACTTTACTGAAAGATATTACGGGGCAGGAATTTGGAGATTTCCCAAGAATGACGTTTGCTGATGCAATGCAGAAGTACGGAAACGACAAACCGGATATTCGTTTCGGAATGGAATTCGTCGAACTGAACGATTTAGTAAAAGGTAAAGATTTCAAAATATTTGATGAAGCTGAATTGGTTGTCGGAATCAATGTTGAAGGATGTGCAGAATACACAAGAAAGCAAATCGACGAGCTTGTTGATTGGGTGAAAAGACCGCAAATCGGAGCTTCAGGAATGGTTTGGGTAAAATTCCAGAATGACGGGGTAAAAACTTCTTCTGTAAATAAATTCTACAACGAGGAAGACTTAGCAAAAATCATTGAAAAATTCAGGGCTAAAGAAGGCGATTTAATGTTGATTCTTTCCGGAAACGAAAATAAGGTTAGAACGCAACTTTCTGCATTGAGAATGGAGCTTGGAAACAGATTAGGGTTAAGAAAAGGAAACGAATTTGCGCCACTTTGGGTAGTTGATTTCCCGTTACTGGAATTTGATGAAGAAAGCGGACGTTACCATGCAATGCACCACCCTTTCACGTCTCCGAAGCCGGAAGATATTCATTTATTGGAAACAGATCCGGGAAAAGCAAGAGCCAATGCTTATGATATGGTGTTGAACGGAAACGAAATCGGTGGAGGTTCTATCAGAATTTTCGATAAAGATCTTCAATCTAAAATGTTTGATCTTTTAGGCTTTACCAAAGAAGAAGCGGAAGCACAGTTTGGTTTCTTAATGAATGCTTTCAAATACGGAGCACCGCCTCATGGTGGATTGGCTTTCGGGTTTGACCGTTTAGTAGCTATTCTTGATGGAAACGAGGTAATCAGAGATTATATTGCTTTTCCTAAAAATAATTCGGGACGCGATGTAATGATTGATGCACCTTCTGCAATTGCTGATGAACAGCTTGATGAACTGGAATTGAAATTAAATTTAAAATCATAAATTAGAAGCGGAGATTTTTTCTCCGCTTTTTTAACAATTAAAAAGTTATCTTAATTCAAATCCTAAGAACGCTGATAAACATGCAAATCTCTCTGCGGAAAAGGAATTTCTATACCGGCATTATCCAATGCTTTTTTACAGCTAATGATTAATTCTTCGTTCATTGTCCAAAAATTATCCAGAGAAGTTGTAGCTCTTACAGAAAGGTTTACTGCACTGTCTCCCAATTCTGTAACCACAACCTGTGGTGCAGGATCATCAAAAGCATATTGATTGTTTTGAATCACATCAAGAAGAATATCTTTAGCCTGTTTCAGGTCCGCATTGTAAGAAACTCCAATATTAAACCAAGTACGACGGGTTCCTAAATGCGTGTAATTTGTGATACTATTATTGGAAACATCTCCATTTGGGATGACCACCATCTGATTTTGAGGTGTAATAAGCCGCGTATGGAAAATATCAATTTCTTGTACCGTTCCGGATTCTCCGGATTTCACTTCAATGTAGTCCCCTACTTTAAAAGGCTTTAACAGTAATATTAAAATTCCGCCTGCAAAATTAGCAAGCGACCCCTGCAAAGCTAAACCAATTGCCAAACCTGCAGCACCAATCATCGCTACAAAAGCTGAGGTCTGTACTCCAAGCTGAGTAACCACAATGATAAACAGTAAAATATTCAGCGCCCATGTAATAACATTGAGCATAAATTTTTGTAAAGAAATTTCGATACCTTTTTTGATGAAAGCTTTTCTGACGATTTTTTTCAAAATTCCGATGAGCCATCGCCCTACAATAAATATAAGAATAGCAGATACAATTGCCGTGATCAATCGTGGAGCCATTGCGACTGCTGATGAAATAAAGTTTTCCCAATTGTCTTGTACATTAGTCAAATTTAATTCTTTCATAAAATATTTTAGTTTTAAATTGAATTAAGAAAAATTACGGTCTTTTTTAATGGCAAAATATGCACCGAAACCATGTATATGCTAACAGAAAGTGATTCTTTCCTAAAAGAAGTAACAAAGGTAATAAAATTAAAAAGAACGAAATACAGTCATATATAGTTTTAAAATCCTATCATTTATCCATAATCATTTATCACTATTCACTTAATAATCATACGGCACAATCATTGCAACTTTTACATAAAAGTACAATAATGAGAGCAATCTGGAACGGCGCCATAGGCTTTGGACTTGTCAACATCCCTGTAAAAATTTATTCTGCTACCGAAACCAGCAAACTGGATTTGGATATGCTTGACAAATCGGATTATTCTAATATCAGATTCAAAAGAGTCAACGAAAAAACAGGTAAAGAAGTCAAATGGAAAAACATTGTAAAAGGCTATTTACTGGATGATCAATATATTGTGCTTGATGACGAAGATTATGAAGCGGCAAGTCCGGAAAAAACAAAAATTCTCTCCATTGAACATTTTGTAAAGGAAGCCGAAGTTGATTCGGTCTATTTTGAAACCCCCTATTTTCTTGAGCCACAAAAAAATGGTGAGAATGCTTACAGATTATTAATCAAAGCATTACAACAAACCAAAATGGTAGGAATCGGGACTTTTGTTCTTCGTGATACTGAAGCAATTGGTCTGATCCGTCCTTACAACGATGAGGTTCTGGTTTTGAACCGTCTTCGTTTTTCTGAGGAAATACGGGATTATAAAGATCTTAAAATTCCGGCTAAAAAAGCCCCCAAACCTGCCGAGCTCAAAATGGCAAAAAATTTAATCGAACAATTATCAGAAACCTTTGATCCAACTGTTTATAAAAACACTTATTCCGCTGAACTCTTGAAAATTATTAAGAAAAAAGCAAAAGGAAAAACGGTAAAAGTCAAAAAATCTGAACCTGCAAAACAAGGTAAAGTGATAGATCTGATGGCTCAGTTAAAAGCCAGTCTGCAAGCGTCTAAATCTAAAAATGCTTCATAATTATGGCTTTAAAAGATTACCACAATAAAAGAAAGTTCGATAAAACCACCGAACCGAAAGGCACCACAAAAAAAAGCGAAAATCAGTTAATTTTTGTAGTTCAGAGACATGCCGCAAGCAGACTTCATTATGATTTCAGGCTTGAAATGAAAGGTGTTTTAAAAAGCTGGGCAGTTCCGAAAGGGCCGTCTCTGAATCCTGATGACAAACGTTTGGCAATGATGGTGGAAGATCATCCCTATGATTACAAAGATTTTGAAGGAAATATCCCTGAAGGAAATTACGGAGCGGGACAAGTGGAAATCTGGGACAGTGGAACGTACGAACCGATCAATGAAAAAAGCAGACTTTCAGACGAAAAAGAATTATTAAAAGAATTAAAAGACGGTTCACTAAAATTTGTTTTGCATGGTAAAAAACTGAAAGGAGAATTTGCCTTAGTGAAAATGAAAAATGCAGAAAATAATGCCTGGCTTTTAATTAAGCACAAAGATCAATTCGCTAAAGAAGAATATGATGCTGAGGAAAATGTTGCAAAAAATTCTCAGGTTTCAAAATTTTTAGAGGAAAAAAAAAGCCCCAAAATAAAAAAAAAGTAAGTTCAACCACCAGTGAATCCCGTTACCGAAAATTCAATACTTTAGGCAATGAGAAAAAGCTGACAAGCTTCATCAAACCGATGCTTGCCAAACTTTCAGATGATGCCTTCGATCATCCCGACTGGATTTTTGAAATAAAATGGGACGGCTACAGAGCGGTTGCAGATCTCAGCAAGAAAGAACCTTTATTTTATTCCAGAAACGGAATTTCTTTTTTAAGCAAATTCAAAAAAATTAGCGAAGATTTTAATGCACAGAAGCACCAAATGATTCTTGATGGAGAAATTGTAGCTTATGATGAAAATGGAAAACCAAGCTTTCAATTGCTTCAGCAGATCGGCGACAATCCTGATTTGGCTTTAACTTATCAGGTTTTTGATCTATTGTGGCTGAATGGGCATTCAACCGAAGAACTTCCTTTGATTCAACGGAAAGAACTCTTAAAAGAAGCATTGATTGAAACAGATCTGATCAAATACTGTGATCATGTTCCGGAAAAAGGTGTTGATTTCTTCAATCAAATGAAAAAAATGAATCTGGAAGGAATGATCGCTAAGAAAGCAGACAGCATTTATACTGAAAACAGCAGAAGCACAGACTGGCTGAAAATAAAATTTACCAACACCGAAGAAGCAGTTATTTGCGGTTTTACAGAGCCTAAAGGATCCAGAACTGGCTTTGGAGCTTTGATTTTAGGGAAATACATTGATGGCAAATTAATTTACGCAGGACATACCGGAACCGGATTCAATACTGAATTACTGAAAGAAATTCATTCTAATTTAACAAAAATAGAACAGAAAGAATCTCCTTTTAAAACTGTTCCGAAAACAAATATGCCTGTCACGTGGGTAAAACCAAAGCTTATCTGTGAAGTAAAGTTTTCTGAAATCACCAAAGACGGGATGTTCCGCCATCCTGTTTTTGTTGCCATCAGAGAAGATAAAACAATTGAAGACCTTCAAACCACTAAACCACAAAAACCTGAAAAAATGTCCAAAAAACAAACCGTAAAAAAGTCTGATTCTGAATCTGATAAAGAAATTACCCTCAACCGACATAAAGTAAAACTCACCAATCAGGATAAAATATATTTTCCAAAAGACGGCATTACAAAAGGCGATGTGATTGACTATTATCAGTCTGTCGCAAAATATATTCTACCGCATTTGAAAGACCGCCCTCTTTCTCTCAATCGTTTTCCCAATGGAATTGAAGAATCCGGATTTTATCAGAAAGATGCCGGAGATTCTTTTCCGGACTGGATCGAAACAACCAAAGTACACTCAGATTCTACTGATAAATATATTGATTATGTTATCTGTAATGACAAAGCAACTTTGGCGTATCTCAATAACTTAGGCTGTATTGATCTTAATCCTTGGAATGCTTCTGTTCCCAATTTAGAAAATCCTGATTTTCTGGTTCTGGATCTGGATCCGTCAAAGAAAAATAGTTTTGATGATGTCATAGAAACAGCTTTAAAGGTAAATGAAGTTTTAAAATCAATTAAAATTAAAGGTTACTGCAAAACTTCCGGAAGTACAGGGATTCATGTTTATATACCAATGAAAAAACAATACGATTTTGATCAGGTAAAAGATTTTGCACATATTTTAATGAAAAAAGTACATGACCAGCTTCCAGAGCTTACCACTTTAGAACGAAGTTTAAAGAAACGAGACGATAAAAAAATCTATCTTGATTATCTTCAAAACAGATCCGGACAGACTTTGGCAAGCGTTTACAGCATCCGACCGAAAGAAGGAGCATCTGTCTCAATGCCCTTGGAATGGGAAGAACTAAAACCTGATCTGAAACCTACTGATTTTAACATTCATAATACATTGGAAAGAATTAAGGAAAAAGGAGATCTTTTCAAACCCGTTTTGGGAAAAGGAATTGATATTATGAAGGCTTTGGAATTGTTGGAAGATGTTGAGTAATTTGATAATTTTAGAAATAAATACTAAAATGAAAACATTCTTTTTATTTCTCACAGTGTTTTTCTTTTTAAACTGTTCCGAAAAAAGACCTCACGAAATATCAAATTCTGATCAGCCAGAATATTCATTTGAGCATATATTAAATTACAATAATGAAGATACAATATTCATTAAATCCCAATTTTCCGATTGTGGTGAATGGGGAGGTCATGAAGAATTAATTAAAGTTTATCGTTCAGAAAAAAGAATAAAACTAAGTTATGTAAAATTTGAAGCTGATTGTGAAATGAGAGATTCCGTTAGTTTAATAGTTCAACAAGAAAAAAGAAATATAGAAATTTTACTAACCAACCCTCAACAAGAAGCTTTAATGAATTACATCAATAATTTACTAAAATTCAAATTTTTAGACCACGAAATGTCTCATTCCGGAAATGTCTTTTCTGTAAATAACACAAAAGAAGATTTTAAAATATCTCAATTCGGAAATCAATCGTTACTCTTGGATAATTATAATACTTTAATGACTGTTTTAAGATTTCCAAAAGTGAAAGTTAATAATAAATAATCAAGGTAATTTAGCCACTAAACTCTCTGGCAGAATTTTCAAAATAAAATAAATTATTTTCCATTTAAAATTAGGAACGATGGTAAAAGAATTTCCTGCATTTACGATATGTTTTGCCACATAATCGGGTTCCATTAAAAGATTTTGATTAAGATCTAATCCTTCATTAATTTTAGTATTGATGTAACCACTCACCAAAACATTTACTTGGATGTTTCTTGAGGTCAGCTCTTGTCTCAACCCGGCTAAATAAGTAGTAAAAGCAGCTTTTGTACTTCCATAAACGAAATTACTTTTTCGTCCTCTCACCCCCGAAAGCGAAGACAAACCAATAATTCTTTCCAAATTCTGATTGCTTGTATCCGTTGCAATAATATTCAAAATAGAAACAGCTCCCATATAATTGACCAGCATCATCTGTTGAGCACCTTTAAAGTCTCTTAAAGCTTTTTCGTTATCAACTAAAAAACCTGCAGCATAAACGATGATATGAGGTTTTATCGGAAGCTCATCATAAAACTTCTGATGAGAATCAAAATCTGCTGAATCAAAATATAATATCTTAATTTTTGCATTCAGATTATTTTCATGAGTAAATTGTTCTAAAGACATCGTGTTTCTGGATGCTGCAATAATAGCAAAGCCTTTCTGAGCATATTGTCTGATACATTCTTTTGCAACATCAGAATTAGCACCCAAAATAAGAACTGTCTTGTCTTTGTTTTGATTCATGAAGCAAAGATATTTTTTTTGATCTTTAAATGAAGAATCTTACAATTATATTTAATGAATAATCAGTATAAAAAAATTTCGGCGGGATGAGCAAAGCTCATCCCGCCGAAACGAATATCTTAAAAATAAGAAAAGTTATTTTTTCTCGGTTTCGATTTCTTTTTTATCAGCTGCTTTTTCTGCAGCAGCTTTCGTTGCCTTTTCACCAAAACGGTTTTCTGTAAACTCCCTTGAAATAGCAGCTTTTTCAAACTTCAGTTTTCCTGAAAGCGTTTCGATAACAACTCCGTCCTCCTGAACCTGAGCAATTCTGCCGTGAAGACCGGAAGTAAGCACTACCCTGCTTCCTACTTTCAGCTCTTCCTGAAATTTCTTCTCTTGCTTTTGTTTTTTCATTTGTGGTCTGATCATCAGGAAATAAAACCCGACAAACATTACCCCCATCATGATTAGCATGGTTGAAGAGCTTCCTCCCTGCGCAGCCTGCAAAAATATTGTTTGTAAATTCATTATATTATGGTTGAATGTTCGCAGTGAATGTTAATTTAATAGGAGCTTTATCTACATTAGCAAAAACATCTGCATATTTGTTAACAGCACCATCAAAATTGGTAGAGTCAAAACTCAATGTAATTTTTCCTTTTTTACCCGGCATAATCGGATCTTTTGTAAAATCAGGAGCAGTACACCCGCAACCAGGCTTTACTTCAGAGATAATTAAAGGATTAGTACCTGTATTGGTAATTTCATAAACATGATCTACCTTTTTACCTTTTTTAATGGTTCCAAAATCAAAATTACTTTCGGAAAGAGCTACTGTCGTAGTAGGCTGGTTCGATTTTGCAGCTGCAGCATCTCCGGTAACAGCAGTATTGGCAGACATTTCAGCATTTGCAGTATTCATCTGCTGCATAGAAGCTGTATCTGAAGGAGCATTCGTAGAATCTACATTCATGATTTCAGCATTTTCTACTTCTTTTTTTTCTTCCTTTTTACAAGAAACCAATCCGAATCCGATTACGGATAAAGCTATTATTGATAACGTCTTTTTCATTTTTTATTTTGTTTAAATTCTATTTAAATCTTTACAATATTTGTCTAAAATACCGTTGATGAATATATTGGATCTGTCGGTTGCAAAAACTTTGGCAATCTCAATATATTCGTTGATGATTACTCTTGAAGGTGTTAAAGGAAAATGATCCAGTTCGGCAAAAGCGGTGGTTAAAATCACTTTATCCATCAGTGAAACTCTTTCAAGATCCCAATTTTCCAGACGTTCAGAGAGTTTCTTTTCGTTGGCTTCCCAATTATTAAGAGTATCTCTCAACAACTTGCCTGCAAAATTTTTATCCTCCTCATCTTTCATGATTTTAATCAGGGTACGACTTTCTTCATTTTCTTTCATAAAGCCAATCGTTTTCTGTATCATTGAATTAGCAATATGAATATCATCTGCCCAAGTAAGTTCTCTGTCACTGATGTAATCGTGGAAATCATCATTTTCTGCAACATAGCGTAGAAAAAGCTTTCCGATAAACTTCTGGTCTTCTTCAAAAGAATAGCCTTCCTCTTTCATAAAATCCTGATAACGCTTGCCTGCAGTCATTCTCTGAAATGTTTTTACCAGCATATCATCATGCAGATCCCATTTAAGATCTTTGTGCTGACCTGTGAAAAACAATCTTTCAGGATTTTCTTCAAGTTTTTTCAGAACCTGATTGTTGATAAATTTCTGGTTGGGATTTTCGTCAGAATCTGTTTTGATATATTTATTCTTACCAATTTCCATTTGATTTTCTGCAAGTTGTTTTAAACCTACCAGAAAATTAAGCTGAAAGATATAGAGATTATAGATTTTCTCTATTCCTGCAAACATATTCTTTTCTAAAATATCTGTTTTTAAAGGATTTTGGTAGTACGAATAAACGGTTTCTACCACTTTCTCACGGATTTGTCTTCTTCCTAACATTCAAAGAGCTTTTTTATGGGTGCAAAGATATGAAATTTAAAATTTACTAAATTCCCGATATGCTTCAATTTTTGTAATTTTGTGAAAGTTTATGAAAGCACTGAAAACACTCAACCCTTATTTTTGGAAGCACAAAATATTATTGTTTTGGGGGTTACTATTTATCATCGCCAGTAATTTTTTTAATATATACAAAGTACAGTTTGTCGGAAAGTCTGTAGACGAGCTGGCGCAGCAGGGAAACCTTGGTTTCAACAGGCAGGTTTTGATATATGTTGCCATTATTGTGGGATGCTCGCTTCTTACCGGATTTTTTACTTTTATGATGCGGCAGACTATTATTGTAGCATCCAGAAGGATTGAATATGAGCTGAAAAATAAAATCTACAGACATTATCAGGATTTATCGCTTACGGATTATAAGAAAACAACCATAGGAGATTTGATGAACCGTCTCAGCGAAGATGTTGTTGCCGTGAGAATGTATCTTGGTCCAGGAGTGATGTATGTTGTCAATTTATTAGTTTTATTGCTGATCACCAGCGTTTATATGATTAAAACCGATGTTTCTATGACTTTGTGGACATTGCTTCCGCTTCCGGTTTTATCGTATGTTATATTCAAAGTCAGCTCCATCATCAATAAAAAATCAAAAGTAATGCAGAAAAGCCAGTCTGCAATTTCAACTTTTGTGCAGGACAGTTTTTCAGGAATTCGGGTGGTAAAATATTTTGCAAAAGAAAAATATATTGAAAAAAATTACGGAATAAAAGTAAGTGATTACCAAAACAAGGCATTAGATTTAGCGAAAACAGAAGCCTATTTTTTCACCATCATACTTTTTGTAATCGGTCTGCTAAATGTCGTTGTGATCTTCATCGGTGGTCAGAAATATATTCAGGGAGAATTATCTGTTGGTAAAATCGCAGATTTTTTTATGTACATCAATATTCTGATCTGGCCTTTCTCTATGGTAGGCTGGGTAACTTCTATCAATCAAAGAGCAGAAGCTTCTATGCAGAGAATCAATGAATTTTTAGATAAACAATCTGAAATTTATAATAAGAACTTTGAAGAGTATGAAATAAAAGGAAATATTGAGTTCCGAAATGTTTCCTATGTTTATCCCAATACAGGAATTAAAGCACTCGATAATTTAAGTTTCAAAATTGAAGCCGGAAAATCTTTAGCGATTATGGGAAAAACCGGAAGCGGAAAATCTACCATTGCACTGCTTCTTTGTCGCCTGATTGACCCTACAGAAGGTGAAATTTTAATTGACGGTAAAAATTTAAAAGATCATAATTTAACCAACTACAGAAAGTTTATTGGGTATATACCACAGGAAAGCTATCTTTTTTCTGATACTATTGAGCATAATATTGGTTTTTCTATTGACAATCCTTCTCATGAAAAGGTTGTTGAATACGCAAAAATTGCAGATGTAGACAAAAATATTGTTGAATTTAAAAATCAGTACAATACTTTAGTAGGAGAACGCGGTGTAATGCTTTCTGGTGGACAAAAGCAAAGAATCTGTATTGCAAGAGCTTTGATCAAGAAACCAAATATTATTATTTTTGATGATTCTCTTTCTGCCTTAGATACTGAAACTGAGCAAAATATCCTCGAAAATATAGATTCAAAAATAAGTAATGCCACTTCAATCATTATAACCCACAGAGAATCTAGCGCACAAAGAGCAGATAAAATACTTAACCTGAGTGATATTGACGATTCTGCAACGGCTTAACAAAAAATTTCGGAATTGTTAAATAAATCATAAAAAAAATTTTGTGATTAAAAGAAAAATTTTATATTTGTTCTTAACAAGATTAAAAATTATCTAATAATGAGTGAATACAAGGAACGCCATGAAAATGAAATTTTCACGAAGGTGCTAAAAGCGGGAAGAAGAACTTATTTCTTTGATGTGCGCGAGACGAAAGCGGGAGATTATTATCTTACAATTACCGAGAGTAAAAAGAATTTCGGAGAAAACGGAGAGGCTACATTCGAAAAGCATAAAATTTATCTTTATAAAGAAGATTTTAAAAGCTTTCAGGAGATGTTTAATGAATCTACAGATTTCATTATTAATGAAAAAGGTGAAGATGTGATATCGGAAAGACACGATAAAGATTTCAAAAGCAGATCTTATACAATAGATTCTGACGATGAAGTTTAAATGAAATAACAAAAAAAAGCATCTTTACAGATGCTTTTTTATTTATCTAAATGAGACATAAATTCATAAAAAAAGTACACTTAAAAGTGTACTTCTTGGGTGAATGATGGGTCTCGAACCCACGACCTTCGGAACCACAATCCGACGCTCTAACCAACTGAGCTACAATCACCGTTTTGTGAGTGCAAATATAGGAATATTTTTTTATCTACAAAACAATTCCGTCAAAATTTTTCAATGCTATCAGTTTTTCTGATGTAAAACCTTCTGCATAGGTTACTCCAGACAATCTTCCTAAATCTTGTGCTCTATAAGTTAAGCTTTCAAAGAAATCTTTAGTGGCAATAGGAGTTACTGGTTCTTCGGAATTAGCATCGTAAAACTGTGTCCTATAGGCTGCACATGCGTCAAGTTTTTTGTCTAAATGTTCAGAAATATCAATAACAAATTCAGGCTCAACATTTTTCCATTGAATATAATTGAAAATCTGTTTTGGTCGCCAAACTTCCTGTTTAGACTCATTTAATTGAGTTTCTATTTTCATTAAGCCTGATAGGAAACAAGCATCAGAGACTAATTTTGAAGCTTTAGCATGATCAGGGTGTCTGTCATCTATCGCATTAGACAAGACAATATCAGGACGGTATTTACGGATAACTTTTACAATTTCTAATTGATATTCTTCGGAATTAACTAAAAAACCATCTTTAAATCCTAAATTTTCTCTTGCTGCAACTCCCAATATTTCAGCTGCCTTTTCAGCCTCCTCTTTCCTTGTATATTCCGTTCCTCGTGTTCCAAGTTCACCTTTTGTTAAATCTACAATTGCACAGGTTTTTCCTTCCGAAATTAATTTAGCCAGAGTTCCTCCACATCCTAATTCAACATCATCAGGATGAGCTCCGATAGCAAGTATATCTATTTTCATATAACCGTTATTTAAAAAAACTTCCCAAACATTCATGAATGGGAAGTATATTATTCAAAAAAATCTATTACTTGTTAAGCTCTGCATTTAGATTAATAGCATCCTGATATGTAGGATCTAATGCTAATGATCTTATTAAATAACCTTTTGCTTTCTCTACATCGTTATCTTTTTCCAGAAATGCCACAGCAAACAAAGCGTACGCTAATGTTTTTTTATTGGCTTGAACATCGGCTGGTTTTAAGGTTGCGATATACTTCTCGTAGGCTAACTTTGCCGCATCGTTATCTCCTGACTGTTGATATGCGTATCCCTGACTGTAATATGCAGGAGCCCAATCAGGAAGCAGGTTGCTCATCTTTTGCCAGGTTAAGATAGCTCCATTCCAGTTCTTCACATCCTGATAAGCATTGGCAAGTTTATATAATGCATCTGAATCCTGAGGATTTGAAGCAACTTGCTTCTTCAGTGCTTCCACTTCGGGGCTTGTTGGTCCTGAGTCTACAGCAGCTTGACTTGCTCCTCCACCATTGATCTTGATCAATTCCATATCCCATTTTAAAGTCTCATCCTTAGCTGCTTTTGCTAATCCCACTTTTTGCTGAGCTTCTGCTTTTAATGCAGCTTTTTTAGCTTCGTCTGTCTCTGTTTTTGCTAATCCTGCTGCAATAAGTCCCATTAAACCCTGATCTGCAGGCTGAACTCTTGTTTTTTCTACCTGAGATACAAATGTATCCATATTTTGTTTAGCAAGAGCATATTGACCATCAGCATAATTTACATACGCTCTCAACTTGAACTTGATAGGATCATCAATTTTATCAAAAATTTTATCTAAGGTTATTTTAGAGTTGGCATAGTCCTCATTTGTGAAATATAATTTTGCAATTTCCAATTGAGTATAAGGATCCTCATCAGCATATTTAGTATAGTTTATCAAATCCTGAGTAGCCTTTGCATTTTCCTGATATTTAATATCATAAGCAGCTAATGCCTTATATGCAGGAGCATAGGTAGGGTCAGTTGCTATAGCTTTATCAATATTCTGTTTTGCTAATTGCCATTGCTGAGCTGCCATCCAGAGAGTTCCCATTCTTGTATATACAGATGCTTTATTTTTAGCCAAAGGAAGTGCTTTATCATAAGCTGTCATTGCATCACCAGGAATTCTCTTCAATCTGTAAGCATCTCCTAATGTATAATAATAATAAGCAGGGATATCTTTTTTAGCTCTTTCTATCGCTTTATTAAGATACTGAATCGCAAGATCGGGAGAGTTATTTTTTTCAAACATCGTTAATGCTTCTGCCGCTCTATACAGTACTTCCGCATCTTTTTCTCTAGAATCACTTACAATTTTTTGAATTTCTGCAATAGCAGACTTATCTCCTTTACCAAGTTTAACTGTTGCCAAACCAATTTGGTTTAAGTAACTTTTTCTATCATCTGCCAAACCTTTATTAAAGTTGTCTATAGCTTTGGCATAATCGGGTTCACCTTGTTTCAAGAATGTATTCCCTAAATAAAAATAATTCTCAGCGGATGGCTCTTTTGAGATCATTTGGGAAAAATTATTCTTGGCTGCCGCATATTTATCACTATCTAAACTAATGATACCATCCTGCAAAGTCTGAGCAAATGCAAAATTGGTAAAAAAAACTACCGAAGCTCCTAAAGCAAGCTTTCTAACATTCATAATCATTATATCTTTCATTTATATTTATAACTTTATTTCGTTGAACGAAATATATTTACACAATTTTCAGACCAAAATAAGGGTTTTATTTTTGTTAAAAGGTATTATTAAGAATTTTTAACGCATCTGTACTTCGCGTCTGTAGATATTATACGGCTGAAGCCCCTCTTTTTCAACGATCATTTGTCCAAGTTGGGTGCATGAATATCTTATAAATCCGTTAGCAATGTTAAAACTACCTTCATTTGTTAAAAAATATAAAACTCTTGTAAATGGATACTTCATTTCACGCAGACCTCCAGCATCGGGTAAAAAAGATTTTCCGTCTTTTACCACAGGTAAAATTTTGATCATAGATCTCAATTTTTCAGCATCTTTATCATAAGGGCGGCTTATTGTATTAAGACCAATTATACCAATTTTATCAGGGTATTTATTAAGTTCTTCAATAACATTGATACTTCCCGGAATAATAGAAAATTTCAGTTCGCCAGGTTTCTTATTAATTTTCTGAGCAACGAAATTAAGATTACTTGAATTGGTACCATCAAAAACAAAACTTTTTTCTTCAGACTGTAATCCTTGCTTTATTTCGTCAAATGTAATTTGTGATTTATCAGAATCTTTTGGCACAAAAAACACAACTGCATCAGCGGCAAATTTCGCAGGTAAAAATTTTAAATCTACTTTATCCTCGTACGCTTTTATCTCTTCATCTGTTAATTCTTTCGACATAACAGCAATTTTAGCTTTATCATTAAGAAAATCTACGAATCCTAAATCTTCTTTTTTCGTAATAATATTAATTTTTGTCTCCGGATAACTAATCATATATCCATCTGCCAAAGCCTCAACTACACTTTTAAAAGCCTCATCTGTGAGAATGTTCATCTCACCTTTATGATAAGATGAATCAGACTCTTCTTTTTTTGAACAGCCTATTGTGCATAGAAACAGAATAGTTGCTATAAAAAACTTATTCATCTTTAGATTTTTTTAACCTTAATACACCTCTTACTATTCTGAAAATACCGTAAAACACCAATATGGCTCCAAGAGCATAGGCGACCGAAGCTTCCAGCACAATAAAGAAAAATTTATAGGTAATCACAACAATCCCTAAAACGATATAAAACAATCCCGTAATTATAGACAACCAATTAAACATCATAAAACAAAAATATCAAAAAAAATAAAAAGAGAAGCAATTGCTTCTCTTTTTTATTATAATTTGTAATAATAAATTATTATTCAAAATTCATAGAAACAGGAAATCTGAATCTTGAACGAACAGGCTGGCCATTAACCTTTCCTGGCGTCCATTTAGTCTTAATACTCTTTACAGCTCTTTCAGCTTCTCTGTTAAAATCAGAATTGGAACCTGTCGCCTTAATTTGTGATATTGTTCCGTCTCTTTCAACAACGAATGTGATTTGAGTTTTAAGAGAGCCTTCTCCTTCCACAGAACTTGGATCAAAACTATTCTCAAATTTCTTTCTGAAACCGGCAAGTCCGCCTCCTGTAAAGTCAGCTGACTGGTCAACAGACTCATATACATCATTAGTAACCTGAGGTTTCACTTCAGCAGTCGAAGCTTTTGTTCCTGTAGACGGAGGTGGCGGTGGCGGTGTATAAGCCGGAGCTTTGATACCTTCCTGCGCTACCAAACCAGTTGTTGTTTCTATCTGCTTAGAGATTGGAGGTGGTGGAGTCTCAATTTTAGGAGCTTTCACCGGTTCTGGAACAACATTCTGAATAATCTCAATCTGCTCTTCTTCTTTTGGTGGAGGTGGTGGAGGTGGTTCTTCAGGTTTTACTTCTTCAATGATTGGATCATCTTCTAATATTTCTACCAAATCAGCCTTTACCTCTTGCGGTGGCGGTTCATTCATTTTCTGAATGGTGATATAAATAAAAGGAGTTAAAGCAGCAACCAAGAAAACTGAAGTTCCGATGATAAAGGATTTAGTCAGCAATCTGGAATAATTGAATCTCAAATCATACGCACCGTATTCTTTATTTCTATTTTCAAATACAATCTCGTCTAAGCTAAGATTCTGATTGTAAACATTTTCATCTGCCATTTTCTTGCAAATTTTATAATTAAAACTACTTTGCTGTTGGGACTTATTAGTTACCAACTTTCTTGTCGTAGATTGCTTTTTCCCAAGGCTTAAGATCGGTTACCCCATATCTTTCACTTTTGGTAATAGCCATTTCGTCAAGAACATCCACAAAGTTTTTGTATACCGCATCATCAGTAGGCTTAATAATCACAGTAAATAAATCCTGTTTTTTTGCTCTACTTTTAGCTTGCTTTATTATATTTCTCAACCCATCTCTGTCAAACGTTGTTTCCTGTAGATTTTCATCATTAAGGGAAGTTTGATCTTGTTGGTGCCAAAAAATTTTATTGTCTTTCCCGAGTAAAATTGTTACCGAGTTCGATAAATCAATTTCTGTAGGAGGTGGTTTAGGCGCATTTGGATCCGGTTTTGCCGGAAGTCCTAAATCCATAACATTCGGTTTAGAGAATGTGGTTGTGAACATAAAGAAGGTAATCAATAGAAAACCCAAGTCCACCATCGGAGTCATATCAACTCTGGTACTCTGCTTCTTGGAGCGTACCTTGCCGCCTTTGGCGCCTTTTTCCTGTACTTGTACTTCTGCCATTTCTAAATGATATTATTCATTAGGTTTACCTTCTTGTGACGTTATCAACCAAAAGTTTAAGAATTTTATGTCTCTTAAACCCTCAAATAGACTTTTAACCTTAGGATATTCTGTTGTAACGTCTCCTTTCACAGCTAATTTGTAATCCGGATTTACGCTTAAACTTTGTTGTACCCAATCTACTAATTGTCTATTCACACTATCCATAGGAATCCCAGTGGGACTCTTAAAATTTTTCTGCTCATCTTCAGGCAATGCTAAGTAGCTTTTAAGCTGATTCATAGGAACACCTATTGCCTGAACTCTCTGAAATGCTGCTTTTTGACTATTGTCAAAGGTCATATTATATTTTTCACCCATTTTTTCCAACAGCTCTACTCTTTCTGTAGCATTGTCAACAGGCTGAAAATAAAACTTTCCGTCTGGTGTTGCGTTGATGGTCATCAAACTGGCATCAGGAAGAATTTTCTCAGAGATTGAAGATGGCGGTTTTATCTGCTCCACATCAGGTTTTTTAAACTGAGTGGTCAATATAAAGAACGTGAGCAGAAGAAACGCAACATCACACATCGCTGTCATGTCGGTTACTACTCCGTGTCTTTTTGGTTTGACTCTCGCCATTATTTTACTTATTTTAAATTGAACTTTATTACTATACTTTTACAATTCTGAATCTTAGTTGAATTCAGCAAAAGACTGTTGGATGCTCATAGCGATTTCGTCAATCTTATAAGTTAATCCGTCGATCTTAGAAGTAAAGTAGTTATAAAGTATAATTGCAATTGCAGAAGTACCAATTCCTAAAGCTGTATTAATCAAGGCTTCAGAAATACCAATTGATAATGCTGCTGCATCCGGAGTACCACCACCAGAACCTAAAGCGAAGAATGCTTTAATCATCCCGATTACAGTTCCCAATAACGCAACTAAAGTTGCTACAGTACCTAATGTAGAAAGAATCATCATGTTTTTCTCCAACATTGGCATTTCAAGGGTAGTAGCTTCTTCAATAGCTTTGTTTAAAGCCACCATTTTCTGCTCTTTGTTTAGCGTAGTATCTGTTGATAAAGCTTTGTAAGTCGTAAGACCTTCTTTCACCACATTACCTACAGATCCTTCTTGTCTGTCGCACTCTTCTAAAGCCTCATTGATTTTGTTTTGGTTAAGAAGACTTCTTACTTTTACAACAAAATTGTCTAAGTTACCTTTACCAGCTGCTTTACCCAGGATAAAGAATCTTTCTAAAGAGAAAACTACTACAGTAATCATAAACAAAACCAAAATATGAACTACAGGACCTCCCATGTAAATAATTCCCATGAAAGATTCAGGATGCAATTGCTTTGACTCTACATCTGCAAATGCTACAGAAGCTCCATTGATATTAGGATCTGCTTTAAAATTACTTGGATTACCAAATAGGAATAAGTAAATTGCTACTGCAATAACATAAAGAATTGGTAAAATAATTGCAGGGTTAAGACCTCCTGCTTTTTTAGCAACTACTTGCTCATCACTTTTTGAAACATTCATTTCCATATTTAACTAAATTATATTGTTTTAAATTTTTAAAGTTGTAAAATAAAGGCAAAATTAATTAAAATGCAATAGAAGCAAATAAGATTTTACCTTTTTTTGATAAGGATAATTTAATTCGTTTTCGATATTGTAATTAAATTAAAAAAAATTATTAATTATTGTCTCAATCAGAAAATACATTAAAAAATTAAAAAAAATAACTATCTAATTTTTTTAATTTATCACTGTTAATTTTTTTTTAAATTACGATGTTAACAATTTTTTTTGGTACAATAATCACTTTTTTAGGTAAATTTTCTCCTAATACTTCTTTTGTTTTCTCTTCAGCCATAACAAAATCTTCAATTTCCTTAGGTGATAATGTTGCAGGAAGAGCCAATTTAAATTTCATTTTACCGTTAAAACTTACAGGGTATTCAATTTCGTCTTCAATTAAGTACTCCTCATTCAAATCAGGGAATTTTTCAAACTCTATTGATGACTGATGTCCCAGCAAATTCCATACCTCTTCACAAATGTGTGGAGCATACGGAGAGATTATAACGGCTAATGGTTCTAAAATATTGCGTTTATTGCATTTTATTTTTTGCAATTCGTTTACCGCAATCATAAAGGATGACACTGAAGTATTGAAAGAGAAGTTTTCAATATCGTAAACAACCTTTTTGATCAAAGTATGTAAAATTTTGTATTCTGCTTTGGTTGGCTCTTCATCGGAGACAGAAAAAGTATCTCCGTCAAAATACAAGTTCCAGAATTTTTTAAGGAAACCATAAACCCCACTTAAACCTTGAGTATTCCAAGGCTTGGATTGTTCCAATGGACCTAAGAACATTTCATACAATCTTAAACCGTCTGCTCCATATTCGTTACAGATATCATCAGGATTTACTACATTGTATGTTCTTTTGGACATTTTATCCACTTCCCTTTCCGTGATTAATTTTTCATCCTCAAGAATAAATTCCGCTTCATTAAATTCAGGTCGCCAAACTTTAAGCTTTTCAACATCAATTTCATCTGTTGTTCCAATCAGCATTGAGATATCAACAGGAATTCTCTGCGTTTTATATTTATCTGCGAGATTTTTAGATACAATTTTATTAGTACCATCAATTCTATGAATTAACGCACTCATCCCCAAAATCATTCCTTGATTGATCAACTTTTGGAACGGCTCATCATTATTAATATATCCTCTGTCCTTTAAGAACATATTCCAGAAACGGGAATATAACAAATGTCCGGTTGCGTGTTCGCTTCCTCCGATATACAAATCCACCTGTCCCCAATAATCTGACAATTCTTTTTTAGCAAAAACCTCATCATTTTTCGGATCCATGTATCTTAGGAAATACCATGAGCTTCCCGCCCAACCCGGCATTGTGGATAATTCTAATGGGAAAACAGTTTTTTCGTCAATTAAATTTGTATCAACAATTTTTTGATTTGCTTCGTCCCACGCAAAAGTTTTTGCATTTCCCAATGGCGGATCTCCGTCTTCAGTCGGTAAATATTTTTCAACTTCAGGAAGCTCCAAAGGCAAAGCAGAAGTCGGCAATGTGTAAGGCATTCCATCCTTATAATAGATAGGAACCGGCTCTCCCCAATATCTTTGTCTTGAGAAAATCGCATCACGCTGTCTGTAGTTCGTTGTTCCTTGACCGATTCCTTTTTTCTCAATTGCAGAAATAATCAATGCTTTTGCATCATTATAATTCAGACCATTTAGGAAATCAGAATTTACACAAACCGAATCTTTAGAATCAAAAGAAGCTTCCTGAACATCTTCGTCAGTTTCCACGACTTTCTTAATTTCTAAATTAAATTTCTTTGCAAATCTATGATCGCGCTCATCGTGTGCAGGAACCGCCATTACTGCACCTGTTCCATAGCCCATCAAAACATAATCTGAAATATAGATCGGCATTTTTTCTCCGCTGAAAGGGTTTAAAGCATAACTTCCCGTGAAAGCTCCTGAAACATTTTTCACGTCTGCCATTCTATCACGTTCCGTTTTCTTGGAAGTTTCTTCTATATAATTTTCAACCTCAGCCTTTTGTTCTGCAGTCGTGATTGTTTCAACCAAAGGATTTTCGGGAGCCAATACCATAAAGGTCGCTCCGAAAATGGTATCAGGTCTTGTCGTGAAAACCTCAATGATTTCATCATGACCATCAACATTAAACCTCACCTGTGCTCCCTGAGATTTTCCGATCCAGTATTCCTGAGAATCTTTCAACGGTTGTGGCCAGTCCAGAGTTTTTAAACCCTGCAATAATCTTTCAGAGTATGCAGAAATTCTCATGCTCCACTGCATCATTTTCTTTTGGAATACCGGATAACCGCCTCTTTCGGATTTTCCATCTTTTACCTCATCATTGGCTAAAACTGTTCCTAAAGCAGGACACCAGTTCACAGTCGTTTCCGCTCTGTACGCCAAACGGTAATTTAATAAGATATCCTCTTTATCCATTTCAGAAGCAGATTTCCATTCTTCTGCTGTGAAATTTAATTCATCATTCTGATTGGCAATTAAACCTTCTGTTCCTTTTTCTTCAAAATGTTTGATCAAAGATGAAATCGGTTCAGCTTTATCGGTAGCTTTATTATACCATGAATGAAAAAGCTCAATGAAAATCCACTGTGTCCATTTATAATAAGAAGGGTCAGAAGTTCTCACTTCTCTGCTCCAATCGAAAGAAAAACCAATTTTTCTTAACTGCTCTTCGTATCTCGTAATGTTTTGCTCAGTTGTAATCGCAGGATGCGTTCCTGTCTGGATTGCATACTGTTCTGCCGGAAGTCCAAAACTATCATAACCAACCGGATGAAGGACATTGAAACCCTGATGTCTTTTATATCGTGCATAGATATCAGAAGCAATATAACCGAGTGGATGCCCTACGTGAAGACCCGCTCCGGAAGGATACGGAAACATGTCGAGAACGTAAAATTTCGGTTTGTCTGTGTTATCGGAAGTTTTGTACGTTTGGTTGTCTTCCCAGTATTTCTGCCACTTTTTTTCTATCTGCTGATGATCGTAAAACACTTTTTATAATAGATGTTAGATGTTAGACTTTAGAAATTAGATTTAATTTTATCATTAATTCCAATTCTAATTTTCACAAAAATAATGATTTTAAAAGAAATGGAAATAGAATTAAAATTAAATACCAAGATTAGCATAAAAAAATCCCGCCAGAAAGACGGGATGATATGTTGGATATCTTCAGATATTAAGGTACAATTCTTTTAAAAGTATAAGTTGTAGATTTATATACTGTAGGATCTGTTGTATCTTCAAATTTAAGATTCATAGTTTGAGCATCCAGCAAAATAATTTTGCCTTTCTCTGTCACTACCGTTCCTTGGTATTTGACTTCCAGATCTTTGGTTGATGCATTGTATACATACGAAAAATTTCGCTGTGAAATAGTACTGCATGTAGGAGTTGAGCCCGCCAGATCTTTATTGGTTCTTTGCCCTGAAGAATTTTCGTTAAAAACCCATCTTGATTCTTTCTGGCAATCTGTATATGCAATTTCATCTGAAAATCCTGCACCATCAGCAGGAACCTGCGTTCTCACTTCTTTGGTAGGAGACCATGTTCCTACAAGGGGAAATACCTGCTCTGGAGTTTCGTCATCATTACATCCTGTAAAAGCTAATAATGATAATCCGGCAAATATTAAGGTTAATTTCTTCATAGATCTAATTTTTCAAGGCTTAAAATTATGACTTTTTTTAAAAATCACACTATTTTTTTTACATTTTGAAACTATAATTTGCAAATTATTAAAAATATGTACTCATCAGTGCCAATTCAAAGCCTTATATTTGCAAAAAAAAACACATGGCGGAAGTTTCTATCATTACACCTTGTTACAACTCTTCCCTATTTTTGGAGGAAACAATCAGCTCTGTTCTGAATCAAACTTTTGCTGACTGGGAATGGATCATTACCGACGATCAGTCCACCGATAATTCTGTTGAAATCATCCAAAAAATTCCTGATCCGCGAATACAGCTTACCATTGCCGAAAAAAACGGAGGTGCAGGACATGCAAGAAATATTTCTTTGAAAAAAGCCAAAGGGAGATTTATCACCTTCTTGGACGCTGATGATTTTTGGGAAGAAAATTTTTTGGAAGAGATGGTGAATTTTATGAAAAAAAATAATGCCGAAATTGCCTACTCCAATTATGCAAGATGTGATGAGAATCTGATTCCGAAAATTGAAGACTTTAAAGCAGATAAAGAAGTTACCTTCAATAATTTATTAAAAACGTGCAGACTTTCTTTACTTTCGTCTATGTATGATTCTCAAAGAGTGGGAAAAGAGTTTTTCCCGGAAGGCAGCAAACGCGAAGATCATGTGATGTGGCTCAACCTGCTGAAAAAAATTCCGGTCGGAAAACCTCTTCCAAAAACCATGGCAAAGTACAGAATGCACCCAACAAGTATTTCCAGAAAAAAACAAAATATCGTAAAAGATCAATATCTTGTTTATAAGGATTTTATGAAATTCTCTACTATAAAATCTTTGTATTATACAGGAAACTGGGCTTTGAACGGATTTCTGAAATATTCAAAAATATTTAACTGATGGAATATTCTAAAGAGTTTAAAACTGCGCTAAGCCAGCTTTCCGGCATTGAAAAAGACCGGCTTATTTTCAGATTGCTTAAAAAAGACAAAATTCTCTCAAAAAAATTATTCTTTGAATTAATAGATGAAGAAACCGCTGACCAAAAGCGGGATCAAATGGAAAAAACGGTAAAAGACAAAGTTGAATATGCATCTAAATATCTCAGCAATCAAAAATATTTTCTTATTCTGATCAGAAAAATCAGCGCAGAAATTACAGAACATGTGAAGGTAACTTCTGATAAATTTGGTGACGTTTCTCTTAATCTTGTTTTAGTGACTGAGATTCTAAAATTTAACGATAAACTCAGTCGATTGAGATTTAATGATATTTATAAACTGTATCTTTATCTCATCAATAAAGTGGTAAAAGCTTTAATTTTAACTAAAAAATTAGACGAAGATTACTGGATGGAAATTGATGAATACCTTTCTGAAGTTTACGATAAAATCACCGGCAATATTTATTTAGAAAAACTTTTCATCAACAATGGCATCGATTTTAACTGGCTGAATGTAGAAAGAATTCCGGAACATTTTGATCTGATTATTAAAGAGATTAAAAGTCAGGGATTTTTAAAGTGACAACATCTTATTAATGATCAATTCTGTGGAATTGGGTTTTTCATTGACAAATCTCTCTGCGTTTTCGGACATTTCCTTTAGCTCTTTTCCTTTGTTCAGCAATTCTGACACAAATTCTGCAGCAGACTTTTCATCACCGAAAGATCTTCCTCCGTTTGCCAGGATCAAGCCATCCGCTTCAGGGTTTTTTTTGTATTGATTCCCAAAAATTACAGGAACACCAAAAGTTGCCGCTTCCAAAATATTATGAAGACCTGCATCATGAAATCCGCCGCCAACAACGGCAACATCTGCATAAGAATACAACTTTGAAAGTAAACCAATACTGTCAATAATAAGCGTTTGAGAGTTGGAAGATTTTAAGATTGACGAATTTTTTAAATTACTGTACAAAATTGCTTCCGGAAAGATTCCTCTAAGGTTTTCAACTCTTTTTAAATCATGCGGAGCAATAATTAATTTAACATCATTATTTTTAACATAAACCATTTGAGCAATTTTCTCTTCAGCCTGCCAAGAACTTCCAAAAACAACTGTTTTATTTCCTGAAATAAAATCTTCTACGAAATCCAAATGATTGTTCCTAATTTTCAATTGCCTTACCCTGTCAAAACGAGTATCCCCACTCACCGAAGAATTTAGTAGACCAATGCTTTTCGCTAAAACATAAGATTGCTCTGTTTGATGAAAAAACCATGTGATGTTTTTTTTCAGCTGTTTGGCAAACCATTTTCCATAAGTGGTAAAGAAAGACTGGCTCTCATAAAACAGCGCAGAAACGACAAATGTTTTTATATTTCTATTTTTAAGCTCAGCTAAAAGATGATACCAATAGTCATACTTTACGGTAAAAAATATTTCACAGTCAAATTGAGATAGAAATTCACTAACAGATTTCTTGCGATCAAAAGGAAGATAGCAAACAACATCCGCCATATGCTTTTTTTTCACTACATTTTCATATCCTGAAGGAGAGAAAAAAGTAATCAGAATTTTATGATTGGGGAAATTTTCTTTCAGTTTTTCTAAAACAGGCAACCCCTGCTCATATTCTCCTAAACTTGCGGCATGCATCCAAATAACTTTATCTGATGATAAAAATTTTTCCTGAACCCTTTTTAAAGAATGCTTTCTGCCTTCAACGCTTTTTTTAGTTTTATCATTAAATAACGAAAAAACCTTCATTCCGAAAATGAGAAAATGAATAAATATGTTGTAAAGAAAATTCAATATTAAGCTTTTGATGTTTCGGATTTACTTTCTTTGATCATCTTATCAATATGAATCGCTGCTACTACGAAAACAAGGGCTAACAGCACAAAAACAATATCACTCATCTCCTGTAATTTACCCTGAGCAATAAGAACACTTTCTACTACGGTATCTGCCAGAAAAAGCAAGACTGGCAATAACAAAGTGTTTGCTAAAAACTGTAACTTTTCTTTGTTTCTGTAAGAATTAGGTACATTTAACAATGGTGAATCGGGATTTCTCGAAACACCTGTAAGAAGCAAAAACATAAAAGTGGCAATTACCGGCAAAATCCAGATTGCTTTCTTCTCGCTTTCGCCGTCAACATTTCCATTTACTGTAAAATGAGAAGGAACTATATCCGGTAAATCTGCGTAGTTTATACCTATAAAAACCCAGATGAAAATAAGCAGAATACTATTAATCGTTAATAATAGAGACGAAGTTTTCATTGTTTAAATAAGACTTTTGATAACCCTCAGTTTATGGGTATGCTTGTTAAGCTCTTTATTGAAAATCCCACTGGAATCAAGCGTATCAATTCTCACTTTTCCTGATGCATGAATAATTTTTTGATTATCAAGCATAATTCCGACATGAATGATTTTTCCTTCAGAATTTTCAAAAAATGCAAGATCCCCCGGCTGGCTTTCTTCTACAAAACTGAGCAGCTCTCCCACTTCAGCCTGTTGATATGCATCACGGGGAAGTTTTATATTATGAATTTTGTATACCAATTGTGTAAAGCCGGAACAGTCAACTGCAAAAAAACTTTTGCCACCCCACAAATAAGGAATATTAAGAAACTCTTTTGCCGTTAATGCAATACTTTCTCTCACATCATGACTTCTGCGAGAGGCTACAGCCGGATACTCTACTTCCGAGCCCATCGAAAGAAGCGTTTTCCCGTCATGGGTCATTATTGAAGCAAAATCTTCTGTGATAATAGTCGTCTTTCTGTCAGCAAGATACTCATCAGAAACAGGTTTTATCTGTTTAGTGTCCATCCAGCCTTCGTAGCCATCATAATGCATTTTTATTTTGGTCCAGTTTTTATTAACCTCCAAAATATCAGCACTTTCACCGAACAAAATCTCTGTAACGATTTCAGATTTATCCGAATTTTCCGCACGCACAGGCGCCACTGTTACAATACAAATTCCTTTATTCATTTATATTTAATTATTTCCTTCTAAGAAAATTTACTCCATCTCGCAAAGGTAAAATAAGATTTTCAAAATCTTCATCTTTTGCAATCAAATCATTGAGTTGTTTAATAACCTGAGTAGATTTTTGCTTAGGATTTTCTTCTAAAACTTTACCATACCACAAAACATTATCAAACATGATTACAGAACCAGATTTTGTTCTAGGCTTGATTAACCTGAAATATTCTGCATAATTTTCTTTATCAGCATCTATAAAAACAAGATCAAAAAATTCTTCAGAATTTCTCAGGAACTCTTTGGCATCTTGAATTTTAAACTCAATCTGATGAGAAAATTTGCTTTCAGCAAAATATTTTTCCGGAAGATATGCCAGATCTTCGTTTACATCAAGTGTAATAATTTTCCCCTGATCTGACAACCCTTCTGCAAGACAAAGCGTTGCATATCCCGTAAAAGTTCCTATTTCCAAAATCTTTTCAGGATTCAGTATTTTGGAGATCATGGTAAGAAGTCTCCCTTGCTGATATCCCGAAATCATGTGTGGCTGTGTTGTTTTCTGAAATGTCTCTCTTCTCAGTTTTTTCAGAATATCAGGTTCGGAAGAAGCATGATTTTCCAAATAACGATCCATTTCAGGATTTTTTTCTTCAAAAAAACTCATGGTAGTATTTATTATTCAAATTTACATTAATTAAAAATATTGTTTGCTTTAAAAGAACAAATAATTCCGTAAAAACACGGATTGCCTAGCAATAGAAAAGCCCCTACATTTGCAATACTGCAACGTCAATATGAGGTAAAAACAAAATAAAGATGATGGGAAAAAATTTATTGCAGAGACTTATATCTATGCTAACCTTATGACGGATTAATTTTAAAAAAGAAAAAGCAGTTATTTCTTTTAGCTTATTTTTAATTTTAGAAAAGAGAAAATCCCGGAAATTTCCGGGATTTTTTTATAACTATTTAAAATTTGCAGATTATTTTTTAGGAGTAATATCCATCAACTTCATAAATTCGTCCAGTTTAGGCATGATGATAATTTCCGTTCTTCTGTTTTCAGCTCTTCCTGAAACACTCATATTTGTCGCTTTAGGATTGTATTCTGAACGTCCACCCGCAGTAATTCTTGCCGGGTCTACGCCAAACTGAGTCTGTAGAACTTTAGCAACTGCCGTACCTCTTAATGCAGAAAGATCCCAGTTGTCTCTTGGTAAATTTGGTGAATTTAAAGGTGCATTGTCTGTATTTCCTTCAATCAAAACAGAATATTTATCATAATCGTTGATTACTTTTGCCACTTTACCTAAAACTTCCTGCGCTGCAGGCAGTACATTGTAATCTCCTGTCTTGTAAAGCATTTTATCTGATAATGAGATCATAACCACTCCTTTAAGCACTTTTACCTGAACATCCTGATCAGCTACATTATCCAAAGATCTTTTCAATTTGTTTGATAATGCAAGATTCAGACTATCATTCTTCGCATTGGCAGAGATAAGCTGCTTGATGTAAGAATTGGAAGCATTGATTTCTCCCACTAGCTTATCAATATTTGCAGAACTTTTTCCTGTGTTTGAAAGACAAGCATCCAATGATGACTTTAAAGCATCGTGCTGGCTTTTCAATAAACTATTTTCGCTGGTCAAAGCTGAATTCTGAGACTTCAGATCCTGAATTTCTCTTTGTCTTTCCCCAATATTTTCAATACATTGTTTGTAATTTCCGCTTAATGCGTCATACTGTTTTTTACTTACACAAGATGTCATTCCCAACACCACTGCCGAAGCCGCTAAAATTTTAAAAATCTTCATAAATAAACTTTTTTAAAGGTTTCAAAGGTAACAAAATTCATTTTAATAATAAGGATTATCTTTGCTTAAAAAGAAATCCCAGGCACTATGCTTACACAATTATCGTTCCAAAACCAGCTTCAGAGTTTTATAAAAACTCCCGGGAAAGGAAGCTATCTTTTAGCCGTAAGTGGAGGTGCAGACTCTATGGTCTTATTGTATCTGTTTAAAACTTTACAAATTTCCGGCTACTCTTTTCAGGTAGCTCATGTTAACTATAAATTACGTGGAAAAGATTCTGACCTTGATCAAAAAACGGTGGAAGATTTCTGTGTACAAAACAATATTAAATTTCATTTATATGAAGTTTCAGAAAAAGATCAAAAGCCCGAAAATTCTATACAGCTTTGGGCAAGAGAACTGAGATACGATTTTTTTAAACAGATTCAACAACGAGAAAATCTCAATTTTTTAGTTACGGCACATCATCTGAATGATCAGCTGGAAACTTTTATTATTAATTTATCTAAAGCTTCTGGAATAAATGGCTTGACCGGAATTCCAATGAATGACAACAACATCATAAGACCTCTTTTAAATTTTACAAAAGAAGAAATTTATGATTTTGCCAAAGAGAATAAGGTTCAATTTCGGGAAGATCTTTCCAACAAAAAGAGTGATTATCTTAGAAACCAAATTCGAAATGAAATTGTTCCCAAACTTTTGCAAACTCATCATCATTTTCTGAAAAACTTTCAGAAATCATTATTCTATCTGAATCAAACCAAAGACTTTGTTCAGCAGCAGATCGAGCAGATTGAAAGTCAAATTTTAGTTTCAACTAAAGAAAATATAATTTTAGATAAAGAAAAACTACATCAAGAAAGTGATTTTGTAAAATTTGAAATTCTGAAAAAATATGGTTTCAATAAACCTGATGAAATAAATAAAATTTTTACTGCAGAAACAGGAAGCTATTTCTTTTCTTCTAATTATCAATTGCTCATCAACAGGGATGAGCTGATTTTAATCAATCTAGATTGTAACACACAAAAAAATTCAGAAATCATTTTAACCAATGCTGTAAATAAATATCAAAAAGATTTAGCTATTGATCTTTTTCATCTAATTTCAGAGACAGAGACGATTAATAAACATTTCACATGGTTGTTTGATGCTGAAAAAATAAGTTTTCCTCTTAAGTTAAGAAAGAAAAAAGAAGGGGATCTCTTCTACCCTGTTCATTTTTCAGGAAAAAAGAAAGTTTCCAAGTTTTTTAAAGATGAAAAATTGTCTAATTTAGCCAAGCAAAAAATCTGGCTTCTGACTGACGGCAATGATGATGTATTAGGAATAATTCCTTTCAGACAAGATAAAAGATACGCAAAAGACGAGAAAACCAAGACAATTCTCACCATTTTTTATGAAAAGTAGCATGAAATTCAAAAACTGGTTTTTATTAATTTTTCTGTTCTTCGCAACAGTGATTAATGCACAGATCAAAAACCCTGTCAAATTCAAATTTACAATCAACGAACTCGGCGACAACCAATACGAAGCCGTTCTGAACGCCACACTTGAAAGCGGATGGCATATCAATTCAAAGGATATTCCCGATGATACAGCAATTCCTACAGAGGTAATATTGTCCGGACAGAATATTGTTCCTATAGGAAAAGTAGTGGAAGTCGGAAAAAAAATTCAGGAATTTTCCGAAGCTTTTGGTGGCGAAATTGCATATTATTCTAAAAATGTTGCTTTTAAGCAAAAATTTAAGCTTAAAGATCCTGCAAAAGCCGGAGATGTTGTTGCAGAGATTACTTATCAAACCTGTGACGACAGAGTTTGTCTAGCTCCTAATACATTAGAATTTAATCAAAAAATCACTCCAAAAGACGTAGCTGTTACAGCTGTAGACGAGGAAAAAACGGAGCCTGCAAAAGACTCCATAGTAGCAACGGAACTTCTGCCTGAAAAATCTGCAGCAACGGAAATCACTCCCATTGAAACAGCTAAACTCGACCCAAAACAATTAAAGATTTCCTCAATTGACATTGCCAATCCTTTGACCGATTGCGGAACAGGTTCGTCAAAAATCAGTGAAAATTACTGGACTTATTTATTGTTAGGATTTATCGGAGGGCTGATTGCCTTGCTTACTCCTTGTGTTTTTCCAATGATTCCGCTTACGGTTTCTTTCTTCACCAAAGGAAATAAAAATCCGGCAAAAGGAAAAAGAGATGCCATCATCTATGGATTTTTTATTCTTTTGATTTTTGTTTTATTGAGTGTTCCTTTTCATTTGATCGATGGAATTGCAGGAAATATTTTCAACGAAATCTCTACCAATGTATGGCTGAATATTGTTTTCTTTTTGATTTTCATTTTCTTTGCCGGAAGCTTTTTCGGATATTATGACATTACATTACCAAGTTCAATTGCTAACAAATCTTCAAAGGCAGAAGAAGCAGGCGGAATGATCGGTATCTTCTTTATGGCTCTTACTTTGGTGATCGTTTCTTTCTCATGTACAGGTCCTATTTTGGGAAGTTTACTGGGAAGTGCAATTACAGGTTCTGCAAATGTTCCTATGCTGTTGACGTTTGCTTTGGCAGGTTTCGGATTAGCTTGGGCAATCGTTTTTGGATTATTGGCATTATTCCCGCAAGCTTTACAGAGCCTTCCAAAATCAGGAGGGTGGATGAATACTGTAAAAGTAGTTTTAGGATTTGTAGAACTCGCTTTAGCTTTAAAATTCTTATCAAAAGCTGACTTGGTTTCTAAAACATTCCTTATCAAAAGAGAGTTATTCATTGCGATCTGGATTATCATTGCAATTGGATTAGTCATTTATTTATTCGGATTGATACGATTTCCACATGATGACAAGAAGCCCAAAATTTCTACAACAAGAAAGATTATCGGAGTTTTAGGAATAGGTTTCGTAATTTATCTCATTCAAGGATTAATTCCTGCTGAAAGACCAAAATTACAATTACTGAGCGGAATTTTACCTCCGCTGAATGTAAGTTATTTCCATGATGAAAAAGACGGAATTTTGGGAATGAAGCCTGAACATGACTTTTTTAACGCCATAGAATTAGCCAAAAAAGAAAACAAGCCAATTTTAATTGACTTTACCGGTTATGGTTGCGAAAACTGTCGCAAAATGGAAGAGTTTGTATGGAGCGAACCCGATATTCTTCCAATACTACAGAACGATGTTGTTCTTGCATCGCTATATGTAGATGACAAAGAAGAACTTCCTGAAGATCAGAAAACCAAAATTGATTTGGGTGACGGACAAGTGAAGAAAGTAAAAACCATTGGTGACCGATGGAGCTTATTTCAGACGGCTAATTTCAATAACAATTCCCAGCCTCATTATGTTCTTTTAACTCCTGACGGAAAAGTGATCAACAATCCTGTTTCAGGATATATGGAAAAAGAGAAATTCAAGAAATTCCTTGAATGCGGAGTTAATTATTTTAAAAATAAAAAATAATTTTTCCGATTTACACATTTACAGCCTTATCAGTCTATTTGATAAGGCTTTTTTAATTTTAAACTTAAAATATTTTATAAAATTCAATAAAATCATTTATTTAACATTTAAAATAAAATTTAGGTATAAACTTTGCTCAAAATTCAGATGAAACTGTGTTTCATTAAAATTTATTTAACATTAAAAAACTGAATTATGGCTGAAGTTATTGCCCAAGAAAAGCAAGGCGGAAAATCCCGTCAGAGAAAGAAAAGAATCGGTATAGACATGACTCCGATGGTAGATTTAGGTTTCCTCCTGATTACTTTCTTTATGTTTACCACGAATTTTACAAAACCTAATGTGATGGATCTTGGCTTACCCGCAAAAGGTCCTGTTGAACCGACCAATGTAATTGGTGATAAAAATCAAATCACTTTTATTATCGGTAAAAACAACCGTATTTTTTATCATCAAAGCAATGAAAAGGACATTGAAAAATCAGGTTTAACAGAAACCGATTATAATGGCATCAAGGTTGCCAAAATCATTTCTCAGGCGTATGAAAATGCTCCGAAAAAAGAAATTTTCACCATTATTGTCAAACCCACCGATGAAGCTAATTACAAAAATTTTGTGGATATGATGGATAATATTTCGCTCGCAAAAAAAGACCGGTACGGAATTGCCGATATCAAAAACTGGGAAAAGAAAGTTTACGAAGACATGATAAAATAAAATTATAAGAGCATTTTTCAGAATGCTCTTTTTTTTATTTAAATTTGAGAATAATTTTTATTTCGAATGAAAAAAATAATCATTTCGGCAATCATTTTTACCATTAGTTTTTCATGCTCAAAAAAAAGTTCAAACGAAAACCTTAATCAACAAAAAGACAGCCTGAAAATTTCTGATTCAATCAATATAGCAAAACGTAATGACAGCATCAGAATGCTCAACAGCAAAAATCGTTTCAGAGATTTCAGCGGAAACCACCGTTTCACTTATGAAACTCAGGCATTCAATCCCATTTCAGGCACTGTAACTTTTGATAAAATTGAGGGAGAAAGGGATAATTATAACCTGTCGGGAAGTATAAAATCAGGAGAAAATTCGGTCAATATTAAAGGTTTTGTTCAGGTTGTTTCGCCAAAACACATGAATTTCACAGGAGAAATCATACAAAAAATCTCTGTAAATGATAATGGTAAACCTTACATCCGAAAAGGGACTAAAACCTTTATGTCTAAAAATGGAGGGAAAACTTATCGTCTGCAGGATATGGTAAACGGTTCGGGATTTGTAGACTACATTGACATTCACTTTTAAATTGTAACTTATGCTCAATTTTGAAAAAAAGGGAGAAGGAAAAGAAACCCTTGTTTTGCTTCATGGCTTTATGGAAAATATCTCTATATGGAATGATCTGGAAAAAAACCTTTCCAAAGATTTTACTTTATTTAAAGTAGATCTTCCCGGACACGGGAAGTCTGAAACCATTGCAGAAGTACACACTATGGAACTGATGGCAGATGAGGTAAAAAAAGTTCTGGATCAGGAAAACATAAAAAGCTTTCATCTTCTAGGGCATTCAATGGGAGGATATGTCTCCCTTGCATTTGCTGAAAAGTTCCCTGAATACCTGAAAACTTTAACCTTATTTTTCTCAACTTTTTTAGCAGATGACGAAGAAAAGAAAGAGCAGCGCAGAAAAAGTTACCGTATCATAAAAGATGCTTTCACACATTATGCAAAAGCGGGAATTCCCAATTTATTTAATCCCAACGAAAGAGACGTGCTTGAAGGCAAAATAGAAACCGCTCTTGAAACTGCCCTTTCTACCAATAACCTCGGAGCTTTAGCCTGTGTAAAAGGAATGGTAGAAAGACCGGACAGGAAACAGATTCTTGAAAAACTTGATTCTAAAATTTTGGTGATTGCCGGAAAACATGACAATGCAGTCAAAACCGAAACAATGATAAAAAATCTTCCGGACAGAACCAACATAAAATCCTATATTCTGGATTGCGGACACAATGGTCACTGGGAAAAACCATCAATCTGTGCTGAAATCATCAATACAGAACTGCTTCATCATCTTCCGAAAAAATTTATTCTTTAAATGGGATTATTCTCTTTCAAAAAAAAGAAACCAGTTATTGGTCTTACATTATCGGGTGGCGGAATGCGCGGAATTGCCCATATTGCTGTCCTGAAAGCTCTGGAAGAATATAATCTGAAACCTCATATTATTTCA
Organism: Chryseobacterium echinoideorum; assembly: GCF_007474535.1. Taxonomy (GTDB): domain Bacteria; phylum Bacteroidota; class Bacteroidia; order Flavobacteriales; family Weeksellaceae; genus Chryseobacterium; species Chryseobacterium echinoideorum. The sequence continues at coordinate 253,402 of NZ_VKNW01000003.1, forward strand.
GGAACGAGCGCAGGTTCTATTGTTGCCGCATTTTATTCGTTAGGTAAAACACCGGACGAAATGTTTGAAATCGTAAAACAAACTACTTTTTTTTCCAGATCTTATCTAAAACTTTCAAAAAACGGAATTTTCAGTTCCAAATTTATCCTTAAACTTTTTACAGATCATTTTCCCGAAGATGATTTTAAAGTCTTGAAAATACCCATCTATATTGCCGCTACGGAAATGACGCATGGGATTGTAGATTTTTTCTCAAAAGGAGAATTGTTTGCTCCGCTTCTGGCTTCATCAAGTGTTCCTTTTGTTTTACCACCTGTAAAAATCGGTCAGAAAATTTATGTTGACGGCGGAGTTTTAGACAATCTTCCTATAGAACCTATCATTGATAAATGCGATTTTCTGATTGGCTCACATGTAAATTCCATCAACTATGACAAACTTGAAAACATGAGTCTGATGAAAGAATTTGATAGGATCCTGCATCTTGCCATCGCCAAATCTGTTTATTCTAAAGCTAAATCATGCGACATATTTCTGGATCCGCCTAAAATGACCAAATTCAGTCTTTTTAATAAAAAATTTCTGGATGTCATGTTTCAGGAAGTTTACGAATACACTTGCAAGGAATTGGAAGAAAAAGGATATCAACGAGTTTACTGATTCAGCATATTTCAACTTTCTTTGTCAGTTACAAACTTTCTTCAGTTTCTATTTTCTCTTTAAAAGTTTCAATAGTATCCATTAAATTTTCATAAGATTTCCCTCCTGCTGCATTGATGTGACCACCGCCGTTGAAGTACTTTCTCGAAAACTGATTAACATCCATATCATCTTTGCTTCTGAAAGATATTTTTATAAAGTCTTCATATAGGTCTTCCATGAAAAAAGCTGCCATTTTCACTCCTAAAATGCTCAAACCGTAATTGACAAAACCTTCCGTGTCACCTTTTTGAAAACCGTATTCCTGTAATTCTTTTCTGGTAAGGTATAAAACGGCAACTGTTCCGTTGTTTACCACTTCTATCCTACCTAAAATCAAAGCCAGCAAATGAAGTCGGGAAACTGTATTGGTATCCCATGTATTGGAAGTAATAACAGAAGGATCTGCTCCTTTTTCGATCAAATTTGCGACAATTCTATGTGTATCCGCACTGGTAGAGCGAAAGCGGAATCCACCTGTATCAGTCATAATTCCGGTATACAAACAGTCTGCAATATCTTTATTGACAAGCTTTTCGTCATCCATTGCCTCAATAAAATGATAAATCATCTGACAGGTTGCCGGAATCACAGTATCAGAATAAACAAAATCAAAATCTTCAGGCTGCTGATGGTGATCAATAAGAATTTTTTTTGCTTTGGCTTTCATCAGCCAATCCCCTAAAAGTCCGATTCTTGAAGGTGAATTAAAATCTAGACAGAAAATAACATCTGCCTCATAAATAAGATCAGAAGCCCATTTCCTTTTATATTCTCCTATAATACTTTTTTTAGCTTCGGGTATCCATTTGAGAAATTTCGGAAAGTCGTTGGGGACGATTACATCCGCTTCAATACCTTTTACTTTCAGATAATGCTTTAATCCTAAACTTGAGCCAATTGCATCACCATCCGGATTATAATGAGTGAGAATCACGATTTTATTTTTCGGAACAAGGAGTGTATTGATTTCTAAAAGCTCTGCAGGTGTAAACATTTTCTTTAAATTTGAGTTTCCAAAGATAAAGTTTTTAAAAACAAGAGATGTTTTTACTTAAAAACTTTTACAAATGATTCTATAATTATAGAACTATTGTTTTAAATAATCGTCCGTCAACACAGAATAATATTCATTTTTAATAATTTAACTTCAAATAAAAAAGAGATGAGAATTTTAAAAAAAAAGTAAAGAAATTTGTATCTTATAAAAAATTCTATATCTTTGCAACCTGAAAAAATAATAGATAATTACGATTTAAACATATAGTAATGAGTAAAAGAACATTCCAGCCATCAGAAAGAAAGAAAAGAAACAAACACGGTTTCAGAGAAAGAATGTCTACGCCAAACGGAAGAAGAGTTTTGGCTGCAAGAAGAGCTAAAGGCAGAAAAAGCCTTACTGTAAGTTCTGCAAGAGCTAAAAGATAATTCTTTAGTTACAATATACAAATCATGCTTGAAAAGTACTTTTTCAGGCATTTTTTGTTGTTAAAATTTGCTAATTATTTAGGTTTTTAAAGTATCTTTTTTTACTTTTAAAATCTTAAAAAAAGTTTTTGAAAAGCTTCTTAAAAACAAGATTATGCCACATACAAATATCTCCGGAGACAGCATCATCCACCTGCAGAATGCAAAAATTGCCCAAAAAAATTTCACGGTGCTTTCCGATGTGAATCTAAATATAAAAAAAGGAAGATTCTGTTACCTAATCGGCAAAACCGGTTCCGGAAAAAGCTCTCTTCTGAAAACGCTTTACGGTCATATTCCTTTAGCAATGGGAAAAGGTGAAGTGGTAGGCTTCGATCTTGCCAAGCTTCGTGCTTCAGACATCCCGAATCTAAGGAGAAAGCTAGGTATTGTTTTTCAAGATTTTCAACTTCTCTCAGACAGAACGGTAGAAAAAAATCTGAAATTTGTTTTGGAAGCAACAGGCTGGAACGATAAGCATAAAATTGACGAACGCATCAATGAGGTTCTATCCAGCGTAAATATGAAAGGAAAGAAACACAAAATGCCACACGAGCTTTCAGGCGGAGAACAGCAGCGTATTGCCATCGCAAGAGCTTTACTGAATCATCCTGATCTGATCCTTGCAGATGAGCCTACAGGAAATCTTGATCCTGAAACTTCTAATGAAATCATGACCCTTCTGAAAAAAGTAGCGGAAGACAATCATGCTGCAGTAGTAATGGCAACCCATGATTATCACATGATTCAAAATTTCCCGGGAGAAGCCATAAGATGCGAAGACGGGAAGGTTTCAGTTTTAGATACTTCAGAATTATTTGAATAATAAAAAATTAAGAAATTTAGAGTTTATGATCTTACTAAAATCTAACTTCAAAATTCTTTTTTAAAAACATGAAACTCTTTGGTGAGTTCAAGATATTCGTCCGAGTAAATTCTCGGACTTTTTTCTATAGTAAAATCAATCTGCTGCAATATTTTTTCAGCTAAAGAAAATTCCAGAATCACCCTTTTAATTTTTGAGTTTTTTATTCCTCGGATATTAATTTCCCTTACTAAATGTAGATCATATTCTGCTGCTGTCTTTATAAAGCCCTCTCCAGATTCTACCGGAATAATGACCGATAAGATTCCTTTTTCAGATAATGATTTCGCAGAGCCGGATATTAGTTGAATAAAATTTAACTCGACCGTCTGTCTTGCCAATTTGTCTCTTTCAGAATCAGAAGCTTCAAAATAGGGAGGGTTTGAAACAATCAAATCGAATTTATTTTCCGTTTCGAAGGATTTAAAATCTTGACATTTGCTTTTTAATCTTGATGCAAAAGGTGATCTTTCAAAATTAATTTCGGTAAGGTTTACAGCTTCTTCGTTGATATCAATTCCTAAAAATTGCGCAGACAAATTCCTCTGAGCGAGCATCAAAGAAATCAAACCGGTACCGGTTCCAATTTCTAAAACATGAGAAGCATTAACAACATCGGAAAAAGCTCCGAGAAGCACTCCATCTGTTCCCACCCGGAAAACATCTTTAGATTGTTGAATTTCAAATTGTTTAAAACGAAAAGACTTCACTATAAATTCGTAGGTAAAGTAATTGTAAATGTAGAGCCTTTTCCTACTTCAGATTTCACAGTAATTTCCCCTTTGTAATCTTCCACCATCTTGCGAACCATAGAAAGCCCTAATCCCATTCCACTGTTTTTAGATGTAAAATTGGGTTCAAAAATCCTTTCAAAAACATCTTCCGGGATGCCTGTTCCGTTATCCTGAACAGAAATGATCACTCTTCTCTGATGCTGTTCCAAATCAACATTAATCATGAGTTCCCTATCATCACTTTTTGCCTGTTTTGCATTGGTAACCAAGTTGGTAATGATTCTTGAAAGAAAAACTTTATCAATCGTCATCATGATGTTGTTCTTATTCGCATGAATAAAAATTTGATCATCATTAAACACCCTCAGAATATCTTCAATTTCTGCATTAAGATTTACTACTTCATTATTTTTCTCCGGAAGTTTGGCAAATTCAGAAAATGCAGAAGCTACCGTTGCAATGACATCTATCTGATCCACCATGGTTTTGCTCATTTGTTTTACTCTTTCTCTTACATTCGGATCTTCAGGATCAAATTTCCTTTCGAAATTCTGAATGGTAAGCTTCATTGGTGTTAACGGATTTTTTACTTCGTGAGCAACCTGTTTCGCCATTTCACGCCATGCTTCTTCAGATGCTTTAAAGCGAAGTCTTTCTTTCTGATCCTGAATCTGGAGAATCATTCGGTTATAAGCACGCGCCAAAGCATTCAATTCATCGTTTTTATAATATTTAATAGGGCGCATTTCGTTTTCAAACAGAGTGATTCTTGTAATCATATCAGAAAACTTGGTGATATTTTTAGCAAGATTATTAGAGGTTACCCAACTGAGCCATATACTAAAAACAATAAGAAGAAGATCTACAATCAAAATGTACAATACATATTTATGAAGCACATCCAAATACGCTGACTCATTGTGATACAGAGGAATATATACAATACCGATAGGCTCAAGAACATTATTTTTAAGAACCAAATACGATGAAGTGTATACCGCATCTTTAGATTCATCATATCCACGGACATCATATCTTGCCCCGTTTGATAAAATCTTATTGACGATTTTCAGCGGAACTTTTTTTCTTAAAATTACATCATTATCTTTATTAGAAACAAGATAGTTCCCATGAAGGTCATAGATTGCAATATCATGCTGATTAATATCAGCAATTTCAAAGATTTTATTCTTTAAAACGGTTTGCAGATCATTAGTCTGAATAGTAGAGGAACTTACGGCATAATCTAGAAAACGTATTACAGCATTGGTTTTCTCCTGCATATCAATTTTACTTTGCTGAAGCGCATTATTTCGCAAAACAAAATAAGGAACAAGAGAAGATGCAGCAACACTCAAAAGGCAAACCAGCAAAAAACCGAAAAAAACCCGGTTTCTTAAACTATATCCTTTATAAATATTAAACGCCATTCTGCCTGCCAATTAGTTTTGTAATGTATTTACCGATAATATCAAATTCAAGATTGACTTTATCTCCAACTTTTAATGTTTTCATATTGGTAAATTCCCAAGTGTAAGGGATGATGGCTACTGAAAATTGATAATCCTCACTTTTTGCCACCGTTAAGCTAATTCCGTTCATGGTAATTGAACCTTGGGGAACCGTAACAAAGTTACCTTCTGAATCATATTTTACAGTAACAAAATAACTGCCATCTTTGTTTTCAATACTGATAATCTCACCAGTTTTATCTACATGACCCTGCACAATATGCCCATCAAGCCTTCCGTTCATCATTGTGCAACGCTCTAGATTCACAATGCTTCCAACCTGCCATTTTCCTAAGTTGGTTTTTTCTAAAGTTTCATTAATGGCTGTTACTACGTATTGATTAGCTTTGATATCAACTACCGTTAGGCAACATCCATTATGAGCAAGACTTTGGTCTATTTTTAGCTCCTGCGTAAAAGGACAGCTGAGTGTAAAATCTATGTTGGTTCCGTTCTCATGTATTTTTTCAATAACTCCTACTGCTTCAATAATTCCTGTGAACATATTATTTTTGCTAAATTTGTAAATTATAATCTTCAAAGATAATCAAAATGAGCTCAAAAAACCATAAAGTAAAAGTAGGAATTTCAATAGGTGATTTTAACGGCATCGGTCCGGAAATCATTATGAAATGTCTGAAAGACAAAACCATTACAGATTTTTTTACTCCGGTTATTTTTGGCTCGGGAAAATTATTTACGTATCAGAAAAACATTTTTAAGTTAAATATTAATTTTAACTATATTACAGAAGCTTCCCAAGCTCAAAACGGAAAGCTGAATATGGTAAATCTTACCAAAGAAAACGTGAATGTAGAACTCGGAAATCCCACCGAGGAGTCTACCAAAATGGCTATAGATTCTCTGGAAGCCGCAACCGAAGCTTTGATTAAAGGAGAAATTGACGTATTGGTAACAGCACCCATCAATAAGGATGAAATGGTAAAAATGGGCTTCAAACACGCAGGACACACCGGATATTTTGAAGAAAAATTCAATAAAAAAGGTTTGATGTTTTTGGTAACTGAAGATTTGAAAGTTGCTGTATCCACACATCATATTCCTATTTCTCAGGTTGCAGAAAACATTTCGAAAGAAAAAATCAAGAAACAAATTAAAATTCTTAATCAGAGCCTGATAGAAGATTTCTCTATTTCCAGACCAAAAATTGCAGTTTTAGGACTCAATCCTCACTCCGGAGACGGTGGTGTGATAGGTAATGAAGAAATTGAAATCATCTCTCCGGCAATCAAAGAACTTTCCGACCATGGAATCCTTACTTTCGGTCCGTTTCCTGCTGACAGCTTTTTTCAGCCGGAAAAATACAGAAATTACGACGCTGTTTTAGCCATGTATCACGATCAGGGACTGGCTCCGTTTAAAACGCTTGCTTACGAAGAAGGAGTAAACTACACCGCAGGACTTCCATTCATCAGAACATCTCCCGATCACGGAACGGCTTATGATATTGCCGGAAAAAACATGGCCGATGAACAAAGTTTTATGGAGGCTATTTTTACTGCTATCAAAATCTTTAACAACAGAAATGACCATAAAGATTTGATGAGCAACAGACTGCAACCAAGAAGAATGCCTTCAGACAATGGTGTAGACGAAGATCTGCCTATAGAAACAGAAATTTGAATATGAAAAACAAATAAAATAATTTGTTTGAATTTATTTGTAATATTAAAAAAAATGCATATTTTTGCACACTCATTTTATGGACAAGTTAAGAAACTATGACATAAGCTTTTCGGGATTAAAAACCGGAAAACACGAGTTCAAATTTGAGATAGATAAAGAGTTCTTTCAATTATTTGAGACTGAACAGGAATTTACAAATCCTAAAGTAGCAGTAGATGTTTTGCTTAATAAGCATACTACTTTTTTAGAATTTGAGATAAAGGTGAATGGTACAGTAGATTTGACATGTGATATTTCAAGTGAAATTTTCAGCCATCCTGTAGAAAATCAGATTGATATTCTGGTAAAGTTTGGAGAAGAGTACGATGACAGCGAAGAGGATGTGATTACCATTCCTGCCAGCGATCACGATTTCAACGTAGCACAGCTTATTTACGAAAATGTAGCCTTGGCAATACCTATGAAAAAAATATCTCCTGATCTCAGCGAAGAAGATTTAAAAATTCTTGAAAAATTCAGTCCAAAAGAACCTGAAGAGAATGAAGAACCCAAAAGTGACCCAAGATGGGACGCACTAAAAAATTTAAAAAATAAAAATTAAATAGTTTAATGATGAGATGATGAATCTCATCGCTCATCAATTAAAAAAGTTATCAGAAAATGGCACATCCAAAGAGAAGACAGTCGTCTACAAGAAGAGATAAGAGAAGAACTCACTACAAAGCTGTAGTTCCTCAATTAGCTAAAGATGCTACAACAGGTGAGCTTCACCTTTATCACAGAGCTCACTGGCATGAAGGTAAATTATACTACAGAGGAAAAGTAGTATTGGAAAAAGAAGTAGCAACTACTGAAGAAAACTAAGAGCTGATTTCATCAAAAACGCTCAATTTAATACAAAAACCGCTCAATTTTGATAAAATTTGGCGGTTTTTTGTTGTTTTTTATGTTTTTTTGGTATCTTTGGCAGCAAATCAAATATCAATTTTATGGACATTAAAGACATACAGAATCTTATCAAGTTTGTATCTAAAGCTGAAGTTTCAGAAGTAAAATATAAAACTAAAGATTTCGAAATTACTATTAAAACTCCACTTGGAGGCAATGAGGTAAGCTATGTTGCTCAGCCGGCAATGTATCAGGCCGCTCCACAACAAGCTGCTCCGGCTCCTGTCACTCCGGCGGCTCCTGCTGCTGTAGAAAAAACAGAGGCTGCTGCAGATGATAGTAAATATGTAACCATCAAATCTCCAATGATCGGAACTTTCTACAGAAAGCCATCACCAGATAAAGATGTTTTCGTAAATGTTGGTGACGAAGTTTCTAACGGAAAAGTAGTTTGCGTTATCGAAGCCATGAAATTATTCAATCAGATCGAATCTGAGGTAAGCGGAAAAATTGTTAAGATTTTGGTAGACGATGCTACTCCTGTAGAATACGATCAACCTTTATTCTTGGTAGACCCATCATAATTTAGTTAGAAGTTAGAAGTTAGAAGTTAGAAGTTAGATAGCTAACTTTTAAGTTTCGTACTCATGTCTAATTTTCAAATTATCTAATTTTCAAATTAAAGAAGATGTTCAAAAAAATATTAATTGCCAATCGTGGCGAAATTGCAATGCGTATCTTACGTACTTGTAAAGAAATGGGAATCAAAACCGTTGCAGTTTATTCAACTGCGGATAAAGACAGTCTTCATGTAAGATTTGCTGATGAAGCGGTTTGTATAGGTCCTGCAATGAGTAAAGATTCATACCTGAAAATTCCAAATATTATTGCAGCTGCAGAAATTACCAATGCAGATGCGATTCATCCAGGTTACGGTTTCTTATCAGAAAACGCCAACTTTTCAAGAATCTGCCAGAAAAACGGCATCAAATTTATTGGTGCTTCTCCGGAGCAGATCGAAAAAATGGGAGATAAAGCTAATGCTAAAGCTACCATGAAAGCAGCGGGTGTACCTTGTGTGCCTGGCTCTGACGGATTGATTGAATCTTACGAACACGCTGTAAAAATTGCTGAAGAAACCGGATATCCAGTAATGATCAAAGCAACTGCAGGTGGCGGTGGAAAAGGAATGAGAGCCGTATGGAAAGCAGAAGATCTTAAAGAACATTGGGAGTCTGCAATTCAGGAAGCAGTTGCCGCATTCGGAAACGGAGGTATGTACATGGAGAAACTTATTGAAGAACCAAGACATATTGAAATTCAGGTTGCAGGTGACCAATACGGTAAAGCCTGCCATCTTTCTGAAAGAGACTGCTCGGTTCAGAGAAGAAATCAGAAACTGACAGAAGAAACTCCTTCCCCATTTATGACGGATGAACTTCGCGAAAAAATGGGTGAAGCGGCTGTAAAAGCTGCTGAGTTTATCGGCTATGAAGGTGTGGGAACCATCGAATTTTTGGTTGACAAACATAGAAATTTCTATTTCATGGAAATGAATACGAGAATTCAGGTAGAGCACCCGATTACAGAGCAGGTTGTAGATTATGACCTAATCCGTGAGCAAATTTTATTAGCTTCAGGAACTCCGATTTCAGGAATCAATTATTATCCGAAACTACATTCAATCGAATGTAGAATTAATGCGGAAGATCCTTATACTGATTTTAGACCTTCACCGGGAAAAATTACAGGCTTAAATATTCCGGGAGGACACGGAATCCGTGTTGACACTCACGTTTATTCGGGATATACAATTCCTTCCAATTACGATTCCATGATTGCAAAACTGATCACAACAGCTCAGACAAGAGAAGAAGCGATTGCAAAAATGAAACGTGCTTTGGAAGAGTTCTATGTTGAAGGCGTGAAAACCACTATTCCATTCCACAGACAGTTGATGGAGGACGAAAGATATCTTTCAGGAAATTACACTACAAAATTCATGGAAGATTTTGTAATGGACAAAAAATATGATAATCATTAAGATTATATTTTGATAAAATTTAACCGTCTCAAATTGAGGCGGTTTTTTTGTTAAAAAATATCAGAATAAAAAAAGATATAAAAACTATCATTGGTCAGCACCTTACAAAACATTACTGATTTATAAGCTTTTAATATAATATCCTTCTACAATCTGGAAACATTCAATCTTAATCTTCTGTCATAACATTTAATCAGGAATTATTAAATTTGTCAAAAGTAAAAAAGATATGTCAACAAAAGAACAAACAAAAAATTCACAATATTTTATTGATCTTGAAAATCAGTACGGTGCACACAACTACCATCCGCTTCCTGTCGTTTTAGATAAAGGTGAAGGTGTGTTTGTTTGGGACGTTGAAGGTAAAAAATATTACGATTTCCTTTCAGCTTATTCTGCTGTAAATCAAGGACATTCTCATCCAAAAATTGTTGAAGCTTTAGTTAATCAGGCTAAAAAATTAGCATTAACATCAAGAGCATTTTACAATTCAAGTTTAGGAGAATACGAGAAAAAAATAACTACCCTTTTCGGCTTTGATAAAGTTCTGCCGATGAATTCCGGTGCTGAGGCAGTGGAAACCGCTGTAAAATTAGCCAGAAAATGGAGTTATGAAGTAAAAGGAATTGCTGAAAATGCAGCAAAAATTATCGTTTGTGAAAACAACTTTCACGGAAGAACCACTACTATTGTTTCTTTCTCCAATGATCCTGATGCGAATAAAAACTACGGTCCTTTCACGCCAGGTTTTGTGAAAATTCCTTATAATGATTTGAATGCTTTGGAGGAAGTTCTGAAAAATGATGCTCAAAATATTGCTGCATTTTTAGTGGAACCAATCCAGGGAGAAGCAGGAGTCTATGTTCCGGATGAAAACTTCTTGAAAAAAGCTTCTGAATTGTGTAAAAACCACAATGTTCTTTTCATTGCAGATGAAGTTCAAACAGGAATTGCAAGAACCGGCAAATTAATTGCCTGTCTTCACGAAGAGGTACAGCCTGATATTTTAATTTTAGGAAAGGCAATTTCGGGCGGAATGTATCCTGTTTCAGCAGTTTTGGCAGACAACGAAATTATGAATGTGATAAAACCTGGACAGCACGGTTCTACATTCGGTGGAAATCCTATTGCCTGTGCGGTTGCTGTAGCAGCTCTGAATGTTGTGGAAGAAGAAAATCTTTCTGAAAAAGCGGAAGAATTAGGAAAATTATTCAGAAGCGAAATAGAAAAGATAATTGCAAAAACAGATCTGATTACTAAAGTGAGAGGAAAAGGTTTATTAAATGCTATTCTCATCAATGATACACCGGAAAGTTCTACCGCATGGAATCTTTGCCTACAACTAAAAGAAAACGGTCTTCTTGCAAAACCTACTCACGGAAATATCATCAGGTTAGCACCTCCATTGGTGATTACCGAAGAACAGCTTCTTGACTGTGTAAGAATTATTGAAAAAACAGTTTTAGAATACAATAGCTAAAATTTTGATGATAAACTAAAGCATTCCACTATCAACCGGAATGCTTTTTCATTGTAAGAAAAACTGTTTTACAACATATTCTGCAATCTTAAAATAAACAGTATTTTTGCATTTACAATAAAAAGTATATGAATCTTTCTGTAGCAATAATTACCTATAACGAAGAAAGGATAATAGAAAAAAATCTGCAAGCCATTCATGATTTGGCAGATGAAATCGTTATTGTCGACAGCTTTTCTACAGATAAAACAAGACAAATCTGCGAAAAATATTCAAAAGTAAAATTTATACAGAAAAAATTTGAAGGTTTCGGACAGCAGAAAAATTTTGTGCTTGACAACTGTAATGGCAACTGGATTCTATTTTTGGATGCAGATGAAATCCCTACTCAAAAACTTAAAGATTCTATTACTGAAATATCTTCTTCACAATACCATGAATACGATGTTTATCTTATTGAGTTTAACAATATTTTTCTTGGAAAAACACTGAATTATGGAGGTTGGGGAAACATTAAAAGAGAAAGACTTTTTAGAAAAGGCTATGGAAAATACTCAAAAGATATTGTACATGAAGAATTTATCACTTCTAGCCAAAAAGGCATAATAGAAGGAAAAATCAATCACTATACATATAAAGATATACATCATCACATAGAAAAGTCTAATAAATATACTTCTATGATGGCAGAAAAAATGTTTAAAAGAGGTAAGAGAACTGATGTTTTGCAAATTCTGATTAAGCCCGTTTATCAGTTTTTAAAATCTTACCTGTTCCAACTTGGATTTTTAGATGGTTTTGTAGGGTACTACGCAGCCAAAACCGCTTCTTTTTATACTTTTATGAAATACATGAAGCTTTATGAATATCAAAAGCTTTCAAAACAATAATACGTTTGAATCTCCTACTCAATTATATCATCGTAAAGTTTTTCATAAGAATCTGCCATTGCTTTATAGCTAAACCCCAAAGCTCTTTCTTTTAATTTAATTTTAAAATATTTTTTATCGGAATTAAATTTTTGAATCCCGGTGTTATAGACTTTCTGCATCGTTTCGGGAGAAAAATCATTAAAATAAAAAGCCAGATCTCCGCCAATTTCAGGAAGGCTCGTCAGATTACTCAGAAATACCGGCTTGCCGAAAAACATTGCTTCTACAGGTGGGATTCCAAAACCTTCTGCTAATGAAGGGTGACAATAAGATTCACAATTCTGCAAAAGATAATATTTCTCTTCATTATCCAAATTTTCCAAAATATGAACCCTGTTTTCCAGATGCAAATCTTTTATTTTCTTTAAAAATCTCTCTTTGTAATCTGATTTTGCAGAAGATGTGACCAAAACAAGATCACGATCATTAGTCGAAATTAAATCCAGCAAAACTTCCTGATTCTTTTTAGGAAAAAGTACCCCGATGTTTAAAATATATTTTTTGCTGATGAAACTATATTGATGCCGGGAACGAAAGTCTTCCGTTTCAGGAAAAGTCAGTCCGTTATAAATTACCTGAAATTTCACCTCATCCTTTATCTTAAACAAATGTTTATTTTTCAAAAAATCATTCATCACAAACTCCGAAATGAAGACAATTGCATCTGCATTACCAATGTTTTTCTGAACCTTCCTGATAGATTTTCTGATTTTCTTTTCTGAGCTGCTATCATGAAGAAAATTCAAATCATGAAGGGTAACGATTTTTTTCTGCTTTTTAGTAATTGAATGAAAATAATCTGAAAGCTGATGCGTTACATGAATAAGAGAAAACTGAGCTGTATTTACCGGAAAAAATTTATGCCAAAAATGCCAGTCTATAGTATTGAAAAATTTCTCAGTAGAAGGAATATTATGCTGGGGACCAAAAAAAGTATAATCAAAACGGCACGGTTTTTTGTCTAATCCCTTTATAAGTGCAATGCAGACATTAGCAATACCCGAACGAGGATATTTTAATCTTTCAACATCTATTAAAATATTTTTTTTCACTAAAAAATGGCTATTTGTCAAAAATAGAAATTTAATCTTTAAAATCTTTACTTTTGCTATATGAAAATTTGTTTAATAAGTTTTGATTTTTGGCATTATGATGAGCATATCGTCAGAATACTAAAAGAAAAAGGTATAGACGCTCATCACATCAATATCGGAGCCTTCACTCATAAAGATTTCGGAGCAAGAGTAAAAAATACGATGAGCAAGGTTTTTACAGGTAAAAATCCAAAACATGAAAAAAGACAGAATTTCATTATAGAATCTTTGAAAAAAATAGGCAAGCAGGATCAGATTCTGGTGATTAATCCTGAAGCTATTGAAGAACGTGTACATAACGTAATCAGAGAATATACCGTAAAAAATATTGCTTACCTTTATGACAGTATGTCAAGAAATCCTGCAGAACACATTCTGCATTTCTTTGACGAAATTTATTCTTTTGATGATAAAGATGTAAAACAGTTTGGATTTAAAAAAATCACCAACTATAATTATCTGAGCCATTTACGTGCAGAAGATCAGAATCCTCAACTGGATTTATTTTATATTACTTCGTATGACAAACTGCGACTGGAAAAGCTTGATCTGCTGATAAAAAAACTGGAGCCGCTTCAGATTTCATTTAAGACTATTATTGCCGGTAAGAAAGGGTGGAAAAATCACTTCAGTCAGGCTATTAACCAAAATAATATTGATATTCTAAAGTTCAGAAGAACCAATATTCCTCAGAAATCATTACCAAAGCTCTACAGCAATTCTAAAGTAATTTTGGATTTGCAGCGTGAAAACCAGAGCGGACTGAGCTTCCGGATATTTGAAGCAATGGCTTTAGAGAAAAAAATTATTGCCGACAACGAGAATATTAAAAATTACGATTTTTATAATCCTAATAATATTTTAATACTCAACAAAGATTTCAGCAATATTGATAAAAGTTTTTTTGAAACCGATTATGAAAAACTTCCGGATGAAATTTATTACAAATACACATTGGATCATTGGGTAAACACTGTTTTCAGTTTATAAAATCACCATGACTGCCCAACGTTGGCAATGATGACCTTTAAAAACAATAAAAAGCTACAGATGAAAGAAGTCAGGCATGTATTGATTGTCACAAAAGAATTTCAGTCAGAATTTCAATCGAATAGCGGAGGAACGGGTGTTTTCTACCAAAACCTTGCCGAAAGTCTTATTAAAAAAGGAATAAAGGTTTCTGTATTTGGTTCATCTAAAAAGGCTTTTGAACAAAAAGATGAAAACTTCTCACTACTTTTTGTAAAAGATTATTTTAAGAAAAATAAACTGGCAGAACTTCTACGGTCTGTTACCGGAAAAATTTCTTTTTTGCAGAATTTACATTACAAAATCTATGATTGGGAAATAGAATATTTACAAAAAGAACTCACAAAGTTCATCAAAAATAAAGAAATTGATGTAATCGAAACTCATGACTGGGAAGGAATGAGTCGGGTAACAGAAAATTTAAAAATTCCTTATATCATTCGCTGTCACGGTTCTTGGTCGGTTTTACACAAATTTTTCGGATATGGTGCTTCAAAAGGCAAAATTTACAATGAGAAAAAGGCTTTTGAAAAAGCGGATTACATCATTACGATTTCTGAAAGCAATGAAAAGATAGTAAAACAGATTTTTGGAGACAAAAATTATCATCTTATTTACAATGGAATTGATACGGAATTTTTTAAACCTCAGCAAAATATTCCTACCAAGCCAAAATCTATATTTTATATTGGAAATATTTCTGCGGAAAAGGGTGCAAAAACAGCACTGGATGCTTTTATAAAAATTAATCAGAGCCTACCTTCATCTACCCTGCATTTTATTGGAAGAGAAACTGAGATTGCTGAAAAGCTGAAAGAAAAAATCAAACAAAATCATCTTCAGGATAAAGTTATTTTTTACGGAAGAAAAGATAAAAATGAAGTCATAAAGCTGCTTTCGGAAGCTGAAGCGGTAATATTTCCATCTAAGGGCGAAACTTTTGGTTTAGCCCTTACCGAAGCAATGGCTTTGGAAAAACCTGTAGTGTGTTCTAACATCGAAGTTTTCAAAGAAATTGTAGACGATGGTAAAAATGGACTAATCGCCAACTCAGAAGATGATTTTGCAGCAAAAATCCTTACAATATTTTCTGATGAACCTTTTGCCCTTCATCTTTCTCAAAACGCAAGAAAGACAATCGTTGAAAAATTTTCTTTGAAGAAAATGATTGAGGAAACAATGAGCTATTATACAGAGGTTATCAATAAATGATGTGGTTTTCATTGAATTTTCCGAAATGCTTCCGATTGTTTCTGTGAAGAAAAGATATTTAATATATTGAGAAATCCTTTCAGTAATTTCCACAAAAAAGAATGATTCTTACTGATATATTGAATCTGCTGCATTCTTTTTGAACCAGCAAATTTAATCAGTTCAATTTCTTCTTTCAAATTAGGAAAAAGGCTTTCATATACCCACTGCTTTTCCTGTTGAATAAGATGCTCATTCTCGGGATTACTGGAAAGACCT
Source organism: Chryseobacterium echinoideorum (assembly GCF_007474535.1). Classification (GTDB taxonomy): domain Bacteria; phylum Bacteroidota; class Bacteroidia; order Flavobacteriales; family Weeksellaceae; genus Chryseobacterium; species Chryseobacterium echinoideorum. Next base: position 269,262 of record NZ_VKNW01000003.1, read on the forward strand.
GAATTATCAAAGTCACTTATTACTTCATCAATGTGCATATATTTTGCCTGATAGATCACAGAAGCTTTTAAAAAAAATTCCCAGTCTGAAACAACTTTTAAATTTTCATTATAAAAACCTGTTTTTTCGAAGAGATTTCTCTTGATAAAAGTAGATGGATGTGGTAAAAAAGAATGAAGAAAATAAGCCAGATTAATTTTTTGGGGCGGCGTAAAAATTGTTTGAGGAGTGTCGTTTAAACTGTAAATTAAATTTCCCGAAATAAGATCTGCATTTCTCAGAAAAGGAAGAATTTTTTCGATAACATTTCCATCTGCAAGTTGGTCTCCACTGTTCAGAAACAAGAGATATTCTCCGCTTGACATTTTGATCCCTTTATTCATCGCATTGTAAACGCCAGAATCAGGTTCACTTATCCAATTATGTATGTATAAATTATTTTTAGCAATTAATTCTTTGCTGCTGTCGCTGCTCTTTCCATCAACAACGATATATTCAAAATCTTTAGAACTCTGATTGATAACGCTTTGCAAAGTTTTTTCTAAACCTTCTGCATTATTGTAATTGATCGTAATGATGGAAAGCTTGTAAGTCAATTTTTGTTATTTATTAATTGTATTAAAGAATATTATTTTAGCTAAAAATCATTCTTTTTTCATCTTAAATTTGGGTACAAACAGCAACACAAGGCTGATCATCCATTTCAGTATTCTCCAGGCAGCAGGAAATTTTTTGATATGAAGTACATGCTGAATTCTTCTTGCCCTAGCTTCATGACTTAACGCCAAATCTTCAAGAAACGCACCAAAATACTGATTCAATGTGATCTCTCTTTCAGTGTGATAAAGGGTTAAATTTTCAGGTTTTGCAGAAATTCCTGAATAATCATAATAGCAGATTTTTTGTTCTAAGTGTTTATAGCTCACATTGTGCAGGCATATAAGAATAATAAAAAACTCCCAGTCTGCACAGATTTTAAAATCTTCTCTGTAATAAAAATACTCATCAAAAAGTTTACGTCTGATGAATGCAGCCTGATGATTGATTCCTCCATAATAAAAGAAACTAAACGTTAGCTTTTTTGGTGGAATTTCTTCTCTTCGATAGCCTTCATCATTAAAGTATATTGAGTTTCCATAGAAAATACCTACATCAGAGTTAAGCTCATGCTGCACATTTTCCAAAACCTGTGCATCATAGAAAAAATCACCGCTGTTCATAAAGATGATGTAATCTCCTGAAGCTTTACGAATGCCTTTATTCATGGCGTTATAAACTCCCGAATCTTTTTCGCTGATCCAATAATTCACCTGAGAATTCTCTTCAATAATCTCCTTACTTCCATCTGTACTTCCGCCGTCAATAACAATATATTCAAAATTTGACCATGTCTGGCTTTTGACAGATTCAAAAGTTTTGATCAACCCTTCCTTATTGTTGAAATTGATTGTAATTATGGTTAACTTTATGCTCATTGATTGCATTATTAAATTATTGTTTTACAGCATCAGAATACACCTTCAAACATTGTTCTGCAGCATCTTTCCAATCAAATTTCTTTACATGATCCAATCCTTTTTGGGCATACTGCTTTCTAAGGTTTTCATCAGAAAGAAGCATTTCTATTTTTGTGCGCAAATCTTCTTCAGAATCAGAATCAAAATAAATTCCGGCATCTCCTGCAACTTCGGGAAAAGAACCGTCCTTTGTTAAAACAATCGGACATCCGCATGCCATAGATTCAAGAACGGGAATTCCAAAGCCTTCGTACAGTGAAGGAAAAACAAAACATTTGGCTTTCTGATAGAATTTCCCCAATTCTTTTTCATCAAATTTTCTCTGTAAAACCTGTTTTTCAACGCCAAGTTCTTTTAAAAGCTCAACTTCATTTTCCTCAAATTTTCCTCCACCTGCTGCAATAATCTTTAAATCCTGATTCTTTTTTAGCAAGGGAACTGTCGCTCTTAGAAAAAACTGGAAATTTTTATAGTTTGCGCGCGATCCAACAAATAAAATATAATTTTCAGGTAAATTAATCTTTACATCTGCGTGCACTTTTATAGAACTTCCGTGATGCACCACTTCTATTTTTGCCGGATCAATATGAGGATATATTTTGGTAATATCTTTTTTGGTATTGTGTGAAACTGCAATAATTTTGGCTGCTTTTTCCATCAATAATAATTTACGTTCCACAACTTTAAAATGATCATCAACAAAATATTCAGGCAAGATTTCGTGGATCATATCATAAACAGTAAGAACAAATGGTTTGTCACCGATTTTATCTAAAAAATAAGGATTGTAATAAGTCGGCACAAATACATCATAATTCTTATTTTCAAAAGCCTGATTGAGTAATTTTTCAGATTTTTTTCGTCTTAATGTTCTGGTACTTATTTTAAAAAAAGCTAACACTCTGTAGAGAAGATCAAGACTTTTATTCTTTACCATCAAATCAGTTTCCGTTATATATGCATTATCAGAACTGTAAATAGGCAGAATTACCTCAACGTCATTCTTTTTTGACAACACTGAAAAAACTTCCGTATAATATCGGGATATTCCGCCGTAAGTTTGCTGATCAAAGATCTGTGGATCTAATAATATTTTCATTAAATATCAATTGGATTTGACTGGTTTTTATATACCCAGAAATTATTTCTGAATATAAGCGTTTTTGTTTTCCAGAATTTTCTGAATTTTAGCATAATCTTTTTCTAAAAGTCCTTCCCTTGTAATCCTGAAATTAACCCTTCTCTTTTTCAATCCGAAAAAACTCCTGTACTTTGTAATACCATAAAACGCAAAATTTATCTGCTTCTGAGAAAATTTTTCTTTAGAAAAAATATGGTAATTTTTGTATCTGTAATAATTTTTGTTGAATTTTTCTGCAATAATCTTTAATGATTTCTCAGTGTAAAAAGCAATATGCTGCCCCGTTTCATTGGCTATATAGACCCAATCTTCAACAGATTGTGACTGTGGAACTATATCCGTAGAAAAAATAAGGTTGTCAGAATACTCAAAAATTTCTTCAATTTGCTTTAAAGGATTTTCAAGATGTTCAAAAACTTCAAATGCAGTAACAACATCAAATTGTCTCAACTCCGTATCTGTAATGTCAAAATGTTTCGAGAAAATATTTTCACAATACAAATCCTGTCTGTAAAATTCATAACCTAAATCTCTCATCAGACGTACAAATATACCATAACCACCTGCAAAATCTAAATATTTCTGAGATTTTGGGAAAAATGTATCTATATATTTTGGTATCGCTTCAGCTAATTCATTATTTCTTTTTAGTATCCCAATATCTAAAGAAGTAATTGCATTACTATATGCTTCTTCCAACCAAAAAGGATGATCGGTTTGTATAAATCCGCAATTTTGACATTGATGATAATCTACTTTATATTTAAGCAGTATCATTTTAGAAAAAATAGTTTCAGTGGCTGAAGAGCATATTTTACAGTTCATTTATACTATATTATCAGATTATTGTCGATCATAATCATCCTCCAATCTCACAATATCGTCTTCACCGAAATAGGTTCCTGTCTGAACCTCAATAAAAACAACCGACTTCTGAGAAAGATTCATCATTCTGTGTCTGGCTCCCAAAGGAATGAAAATACTTTCTCCATATTTTAAATGGATTTCTTTATCATCCAGAACCACAGTAGCATCTCCTTCTACGATTGTCCATTGTTCCTGTCTTTTATAGTGGTACTGATAAGACAGTTTCTGTCCCGGATTTACCTCAATTCTTTTCAGTTTATAGTTGGGCTCGTCTGCCAAAACATAATATTTCCCCCAAGGTCTTTCGCCTATTTCTAGCATAATCTGTGAATTCTAAATTTTTACAAATGTAGATAATAAGATTAAAAATCCAAATCTCAATTCGGTTAAAGCTTATCAAAAACATTTAATTTAAGTAAATTTGTAAAAAATTTTTATTTAAAATGGACAAAGTAAGAGTACGTTTTGCTCCAAGTCCTACGGGACCTTTACATTTAGGAGGCGTAAGAACTGCATTATACGATTATCTTTTTGCTAAAAATCAGGGAGGTGAGTTTGTATTGAGAATTGAAGATACAGATACCGCAAGATATGTGGAAGGAGCAGAAGAATACATTGAGGAAGCCCTCGAATGGTGCGGAATTATTGCCGATGAAAGCCCCAAAAAAGGCGGGAAATTTGCTCCATACAGACAATCTGAAAGAAGAGACATCTACGACAGATATACCGCACAGATCTTAAAAACAGATTATGCCTACATCGCTTTTGATACTGCTGAAGAACTGGATGCCATCCGTACGGAATACGAAGCCAGAGGAGATGTTTTTTCTTATGACAACAGAACAAGAAATCAGCTTAGAAACAGTTTAACGCTTTCTGAAGAAGAAGTTCAGAAATTATTAGATGAAAAAACTCCGTATGTGGTAAGATTCAAAATGCCTATTGACCGCACTTTAGGTCTGGTAGATATTATCAGGGGAAATTTCACGGTCAATACAGACACTTTAGATGATAAGGTTCTGGTAAAAAATGACGGAATGCCGACTTATCATTTCGCCAACATCATTGATGATCACGAAATGGAAATTTCTCACGTGATCCGTGGTGAAGAATGGCTGCCCTCTTTAGGTTTACATACTTTATTATACGAAGCAATGGGTTGGGAAGCGCCGCAGTTTGCGCATCTTTCTTTAATCTTAAAACCTGAAGGAAAAGGAAAACTAAGCAAAAGAGACGGAGATAAATTCGGATTCCCTGTCTTTCCTTTAAATTTTACAGATCCTGCAACAGGAAATGTTTCTAAAGGGTATAGAGAAAGCGGCTATCTTCCTGAAGCATTCATCAACATGGTGGCACTTTTGGGATGGTCTCCTGCAGACGATAAAGAAATTTTATCTTTGGATGAAATGGCAAAAGAATTTGATCTCAATAAAGTTCATAAAGCCGGAGCAAGATTCAGCAAAGAAAAAGCAGAATGGTTCAACCATCAGTACATCCAGAAAACTTCGGATGAAGCATTGTTGAATATTCTTAAAAATTCAGATTTAAATTTAACATTGTCAGACGATAAACTTTTAAAAGTGATCAAGCTGATGAAAGAACGAGCTACTTTCCCGAAAGATATCTACGACAACGGAAAATTCTTCTTCGAAGCTCCAACTTCTTATGATGAAAAAGCATCAAAAAAAGCATGGAATGACGAAACTTCAGCAATTTTAGAGGAGTTAGTTTCAAATCTTGAGGAAGCTGAATTTAATGCTGAAAATCTAAAGCAAATTGTTCATAATTTCGCAGAAAATAAAGGTTTGGGTATGGGTAAAGTGATGATGCCGTTACGTTTGTCTTTAGTAGGAGAACTTAAAGGACCGGATGTCCCGGAGATCATGGAACTTCTTGGAAAAGAGGAAACTACCTCCAGAATAAACAATGCTATCAATAATTTTAAATAGATTTTGATAATTTTTCATAAATTTGAAAGATTTAATTTACTTCAAGAATGGAATATTTAAGTTTCGAACTTCCTATAAAAGAATTAATGGATCAATACCAAACCTGTTCTTTAGTAGGAGAAGAAAGTGGTGTTGATGTAAAATTAGCATGCAGCCAGATCGAGGATAAAATCATAGAAAAGAAAAAAGAAATCTATGGAAATCTTACCCCTTGGCAAAGAGTACAACTTTCCCGTCATCCGGATCGTCCTTACACCTTGGACTATATCAATGGAATGGTAGACAAAGGCAGTTTTCTGGAACTTCACGGGGACAGAAATTTTGCAGATGATCCCGCATTAATTGGCGGTTTGGCAACTTTAGACGGTCAGAAAATAATGATCATCGGAACCCAGAAAGGAAGAACGACAAAAGAAAGACAGCACAGGAGATTCGGAATGCCGAATCCTGAAGGATACAGAAAAGCTTTAAGACTGATGAAGCTTGCAGAAAAATTCAGAATTCCTGTAGTTACCTTAGTAGATACTCCGGGAGCTTATCCTGGTCTTGAAGCTGAAGAAAGAGGACAAGGAGAAGCCATCGCAAGAAATATTTTTGAGATGACGATGCTGAAAACTCCTATTTTCACCTACATTATTGGTGAAGGAGCAAGTGGCGGAGCTTTAGGAATTGGTGTAGGCAACAAAGTATATATGATGGAAAACACATGGTATACTGTAATTGCACCGGAAAGCTGCTCTTCTATTCTTTGGAGAAACTGGGATCATAAAGAAGATGCAGCGAATGCTTTAAATCTAACTCCGAAAGATGCCTTGAGAGAAAAATTCATCGACGGAATTATTGAAGAACCTCTTGGTGGAGCTCATTACGACCCAGAAGTTGCTTATCTGAATTTAAAAGCTTCGATTTTGCAAAACATCAAAGCCTTTTCAAAATTTACCGGAAAAGAGCTTGAAACTCACAGACAGGAAAAATTTATTGCCATGGGGCAATTTAAAGGATAATAAAAATAAAACCGGTACACTTAAGCAGCGTACCGGTTTTTTGATCTAAAATTATCTGACTGATGATATTTAATCCGGTACATTCAGCTCAATCTGGATATCGCGCTGGATTTTCTTGAGAGAAGAATATTTTGCATCGCAGACTTGGGTCGTCAAAACATATTCTCCTTTATCTACCATAATAAAATTCTGACCTCTCGCCGGAACATCTATATTGTAATATTTATTTCCGCTTATTTTAACGATGAGGTTGCATTTTGATTTATTCTTGATATTAATATATGCTTCTTTATCATTGGGATCATTATTGAAAATATGACTCAGCATGGAAGCCGTTTTCTTGGCATGCTCACTGGGTTCAGATTTTTTACTGCTCCCTGCAGAGGCTAAACTCACATTCTTACCGGAAGAAGATGCATTGGCAGCCAAATTTTTACCTTTATTAAATTCATTATTACTGACAATTTTTTCAACTTTGCTTTTACTTAAAGGCTTTATCTTAGGCTTCGCCTCAATAGAATTGTCTGCCATGATAATATTCACCAGCTTCCTTTTAAGAGCATCTGTTTTTTCGTGACCAGGATTCTGCTTAATAAAGCCGGCAATAATTCTGGGTTCTGAAGTACTCTCAGCTTCTTCTAAAGTGTAGATAATTACCGTTTCCTTTTCGGCTACTACTTTTGCTTTAGAACCGCTTTTTTTCTTTTTCTGGGCAATACCCAAACTGAAAATACTTAGAAATATAATAAGAAAAAATTTTTTCATCAAATTAATCTTTAAAAATTTATTAAATAAATACTATAACGCTAAAAGTCATTTTTTAGTTTATCATTAAAATCATTATCTTTGCACAACTTAAAAATAAACTATTAAAGTTAATCATAAATTTTAAATAAATAAACAATAAATATTATGTCTTATACACCAGCTGCTGCAGACGTAGCAAAATTAAGAAACCAAACAGGTGCAGGTATGATGGACTGCAAGAAAGCTTTAGTTGAAGCAGAAGGAGATTTTGAAAAAGCAGTTGACATCCTTAGAAAAAAAGGTCAGAAAGTTGCAGCTAACAGAGCTGACAGAGAATCTGCAGAAGGTGCAGTAATTGCGAGAGTAAACGAAGATAATACTTTAGGTACTATCATCTCTCTAAACTGTGAGACTGACTTTGTTGCTAAAAACGACGCTTTCGTTGAATTGGCTTACGAATTGGCTGAAATGGCAATTTTCGCTGCAACTAAAGAAGAATTATTGGCTACAGACTTTCACGGAATGACGGTTGCTGAGAAATTAATTGAGCAGACAGGTGTTATCGGTGAGAAAATTGAAATTGGTGCATTTGAAAGAATTACAGGACCTTTCCTTGGAGCTTACATCCACGCTGGTAACAAAATCGCTGCTATCACTTCTCTTTCTGCAAAAGTAGACGGAGCTGATGAGGCTGCAAAATCTGTTTCTATGCAGGTTGCTGCGATGAACCCAATCGCTCTTGACGAAACTCAGGTTTCTCAGGAAACAATTGATAAAGAATTGGAAATTGAAAGAGAATTGTTAACTAAAGAAGGTAAGCCAGAAAATATTATTGATAATATTTTGAAAGGTAAAATGCAGAGATTCTACAAAGACAATACTTTAGTACACCAATCTTTCATTAAAGACAACGGTATTTCTGTTGCAGATTACGTAAAATCTGTAAACTCAGATCTTAAAGTAACAGGATTTGTAAGAGTTAGCTTATAATTTCTTCAGATTTAAAATATAATCCCGGTGATTTTTTCATCGGGATTTTTTATTTGCATCGCATTTCACATAATATGAATAACATAACAATATTGATTCATTATTTACAATTTCAAAAATATTAACATAATGTTAAAAAAATAACGTAAAAATTTGATTATTAATACTTAAATTTGTCGCCCTGAAATTTCTGTATGAAAAGAATTTTATTATTAATAGGTACATTTTTATGTTTATTATTTAATGCCCAACTTGATACTGATCATTGGTTTGCACCAATGGCATCCAAAGCAGGAAATAACGGACTTGAGGGTTACCTTTACCTTTCAACCGATGAAACTGTTCCTTTTACTGTTCAGATATTTAATAACAATACTTTATATACAAGTACGCAGATAAGCAAAGGAAATCCTGCACAGATTATTATACCAAACAATTTTTTGATTACATCAAATCAATTTGACCTTTTTACACCCAACTCTATGGGAATGAATGTAAAAGGACCTAAAAGATTTTTTGCGAATTACAGATTTTCACTGCAAAATCACGCAGAAATTATTACTTCAAAAGGATTGGCAGGACTTGGAACAACTTTTTTTGCCGGCACAGCACCTATTACAGGCATCGCAACCTATGTAAACTCTACTATTGGAGTTACAGCAACCGAAGACAACACCACTGTTGTAATTTCGGGATATAATCCTAATGTAGTGTTTTCTGACGGCTCATCTTCACCTACAAAAACATTTACTTTAAACAAAGGACAATCTTATATTGTAGATGCAAGAAGTACAGATAGCCAATTTAATCCTACCGGACTTGTAGGAGCAAAGATAGAAGCTACAAAACCTATTTCGGTAACCAACGGTAATTTTAACGGAATTTATACCAATCTTAATTTTACCAACAATGATGTTTTGATGGATCAGGCTGTTCCAGTCAACAGATTGGGAAAAGATTTTATTCTGGTAAAAGGAAACGGTAACGTAGCCAATGAAATGGAAACGGCGCTAATCATTGCCACAGAAGACAATACTCAGGTCGCTTTCAACGGAGCCGGAACTGCTGTTACATTAAATACCGGACAATATTATATGGTTCCCAGTAATTTTTATATCAATCAAGGGAACGGAAATTATAATATGAACATCACTACAAGCAAGAATGTTTATGTTTATCAATTATTAGCCGGAATCATGGGGGGTCCCGGTGCCAATGAATATGCAACCGGTGGTATGAATTTTATTCCGCCTTTAAGTTGCTTTATGCCCAATAAAGTAGATGAAATTGGTTTCATCAATATGATTGGCGGACAGTCATTTAATACAAAACTGAATATCATTACCCAAACCGGAGCCGTGGTTACTCTAAATGGAAATCCGCTTGCTGCCAACAACGGACCTTATCCTGTAACCGGAAACCCTAACTGGGTAACGTATTCTGTACCCAATGTTTCAGGAATCATCTCTGTTAACTCTACCAAATCTGTTACTGCAGGAATTGCAGCCGGAAGCGGTGCCGTTGGATACGGTGGTTACTTTGCAGGATTCTCCTCCGTTCCTGCAATTTCTAAAACCGGAGACTGCTATGCGGGAATTCTTTTACAGGTAGATAATTCTTATGATTCTTATCAATGGTTTTTAAATGGAAGCCCTATTTCGGGGGCAACTTCTTACTCCATTAACCCAGAACTTTACGGAGCAGGAAATTATACCTGTCAGATTACAAAAAACAATTGCGAAAGCAAGCTGACTGAAATTTATAACTACACGTTGTGTCCGCCAATTACAACAACAACGTACACGATCGGCTCTTGTAACACTAAGGTGATTACTCCTTCATTTACCAATTCAACTCAAAATATTGTTCCTTCACTTACAGGAATTATATTACAACCAACTTCCGGCACAGCAACTGTAAATCCGGCAAATGGTCAGATTACCTATACTCCCAACTCAACTTTAACCAGCAATACAACAGATACTTTTATTTATTATATTCAGGGAAATGGTAATCCGTTTGATTTTGAATATTTTAAAATTATTATCAATACAGATGTTCTTCAGACCAATAATACAAGTTTGGTTTCATGCGCCGACAATGCAGGCAACGGAACTTTTGACTTAACAACGGCTAATCTTACCACAAGTACAGGAACTTCTGTTTTGTATTATACCAATTCTAATCTGACAGGTCAGATCAATACTCCAAACAATTACACAGGTCCTGCAGGAACAATCTATGCTAATGTAACTTCTGCTTACGGATGCTCTAAACCTGCACAAATTACACTGACCGTAAATCCGTTACCCAATATCAATACTTCCAGCTTTAATGCAAATCTTTGTGATGATAATCTTGATGGAAATATTGATGTAAATTTCTCAACGATTACACCTCAAATCGTAAACAATTCGGGAAGTTTTACTGTAAGATATTACCTGAACCAAACAGATGCCAATGCCGGAAATAACAATACACTTCCCAACAACTGGACATATACTGCGAATACAACAGTTTATGTAAGAGTTGACGGAATTAATACCAATTGTTCTCCTGCTTTTGGGCAGATCAATTTTTCTGTTGGATCAAAAATACCTTTATCCACATTAGATTATTCCACATTAGTTTGCGATACCAATTGGGATGGAACTGAAACCGTCAACCTAAATACTTACAAAAATAATTTCACCACAGATCCTGCTGTTACATTAAGCTTTTACAGCACTTTTGCGGATGCCCAAAATGCGACCAATGCTATTAATTCAAATCAAATCATCGCTCCCTCCCAAATATTTTACATTAGATTTCAAAATTCAGGAAGTTGCTCTAATATAGCTAAGCTTACCTTATCACTAGATCAGCTTTCAACATCCAATGCTACTTTATCTGCTTGTGCCAATGCTAACGGAACAGCAAATTTTAATCTGACTACAGCTACCGTTACCACAACTCCGGGAGCAACAGTTTCATTCTTTTCAGATGCTTTGCTCACTGCTCCTATTGCAACGCCTACAAATTACAATTCTTCAGGGGGAATAGTTTATGCACAGGTAAGCTCAGGCTTCGGATGTACAAAAACAGCACAAATTAATTTAACCATCAATCCTTTACCTAATATCAATACAGCTAATTACAACGCTGCACTTTGCGATGATAATTTTGATGGAATAATCAATGTAAATTTCTCAACCGTTTCACCTCAAATCGTTACCAATTCAGGAAGTTTTACTGTAAGATACTATCTGAACCAAACAGACGTAAATGCCGGAAACAATAATACACTTCCCGGAAACTGGACATATACTGCAAATACAACAGTTTATGTAAGAGTTGACGGAATTAGTACCAATTGTACGCCTGCTTTTGGGCAGATCAATTTTCAAATAGGCAACAGAATAAGTTTATTGGCAACCAATGCAACTACAGATGTATGTGACAGTGATCTGAATGGAACTCAAACGGTTAATCTAAATGATTATAAAAATTTATTCAGTACAGATCCTTCTGTTGTATTGACGTTTTACAGCACTTTAGCTAATGCACAATCAGGCACAAATACGATTACACCTAATCAAAATATTACTTCTGTTTCAACATTTTACATCAGATTTACAAGCAACAATGCCTGTCCGAATACAGGAATTTTAACTATTAATTTAAAAGCCCCGAAAAAATCTGAGGTTCTGAAAGATCAGTTGGTTTGCGCAGATCAAAAAGCTTTATTGGATGCAGGAGCAGGTTTTACTTCTTACTCATGGAGTACAGGAGCAACAACGCAGTCAATCAGTGCAGGAGAAGGTGTTTATTTTGTAGACTTAGGATTTAATGGCTGCGTGTACAGGCAAACAGTTACAGTAACCAATGCCCCACTTCCTATTATAACCAGCGTTACGGTTACAGGAAATACAGCCACCGTGAACGTAACAGGAGGAACAGCTCCTTATCAATATTCTTTAAATGGAGTTGATTATCAAAGTTCCAATATTTTCACAGGATTGACAAGAGGTCCTTATAAAGTATATGTTATCGGACGAGACGGATGTCAGCCGGTTACTAAAGACTTTTTGCTTCTCAACTTAATTAATACCATTACTCCTAATAATGATGGAAAAAATGATGTTTTAGATTATTCTGATCTGAAAATTAAAGATCAGGTCAGTATAGAAGTAGTTGACAGATATGGTGCTGTTGTTTATCAATCTTCAGGGAAAAACTACATATGTGACGGAAAATCCGGAGGTCGGAATTTATCTACAGGAACTTATTGGTATATAATAAAATGGATTGAGCCTGATACAAAATTACCAGTTTCTCATTCCGGATGGCTTTTAATTAAGAATAGAGAATAATTTTTCAAATTTATTTATGATTTATTAAGAATATATTAAATATTATCCTAATTTTGTAGAAATCCTAATTCTTTTAACTTATGAAAAAATTTCTACTCAGTTTAGTATTAATATTTTTGTCATTCAGTTCTCTCTTTGCCCAAAGGGATACCGAACACTGGATTGCACCCTATTATTATTCTGCCACATATACACAGGCTCTGTATTTATCTACTGATTCTGTTACACCGTTTGACGTAACAATTTACAGCAATAATGCTGTTTTGCCTGGTGGAGTTGTAACGATCAGTAAAGGTAACCCTGTTGTTTTTCAGGTACCCAATACTTATATCGCAACTAACTCTGCATCAGATGCATTCAATGTAATATCAAAAGGATTGTATCTGAACGGAACAAAACCATTTTTTTGTACTATGAGAATGGTAAGTTTGACCACACACGCAGAGATTGTAACCAGTAAAGGAAAGGCTGGGATTGGAAAATTATTTTATGTTGCTAATACTCCATCTACCGCTACCTTTAACACATTTACATCCGGAATTCTTGCTACAGAGAACAATACTGTGGTAACCGTTACGTGGAACGGAAGTATTACATTTATTGGAGCTCCTACAGGTCTTGGAAATACACATACTGTTACTTTAAATAAAGGAGAGTCTTTTATATTTGCCGGAAATACAACAGGAACTGCTCCATTTATGGGAGCAAAGATTGTTTCTGATAAACCTATAACACTCACAAACGGAAATGTGAACGGTAATTTCGGTGCCAGTACTGCTGCAGGATCCGACGCCATATTAGACCAATCCGTTCCTGTAGAAAGACTAGGAAGCACTTTTGCAATGGTAAGAACAAGATCCAGCACCTCTGATTTGGAAGGAGCCATCGTTATTGCTACTGAAAATAACACTCAGGTTTTTCTAAACGGATCCGGACTAGCTGTAGCCACTTTAAACGAAGGACAATGGTATAGAATTTCAGGAGACAACTATTTACAACAGGGAACCTCTGATCATTATAATATGTTGGTATCAACATCTAAAAATGTATATTTATATCAACTCGTTTCTGTGAATAACAACAGCGCAACTTGCGGTTTTAATTATATCCCGCCATTAAACTGTTTTCTTCCAAGAAAAATTGATGAGATTCCTCTTATTAATGAAATGCCGCTGAATAATTCTAGTTCTACTCCTGGCGGAACATTAATTAAATTAAATATTCTAACCGAAACTGGTGCTACTGTTTTAGTTAATAATACACCTCCGACTGCAGCCCAGGGACCCTATCCACTTACAGGTAACACAGCGTGGGTAACATATGCTATAGAAGGCGTAGCAGGAAATTTGGTAATTGAATCTACAAAAGCTGTAACTGCAGGGATCAACGGAGGTTATTCAACCTCAGGATACGGAGGTTATTTCGCAGGATTCTCTTCTATTCCTATTATTGCTAAACAAATAGGAGACTGTATACCGGGAATTGTGCTTGAAGTAGATGACAGTTATGAAACTTATCAATGGTATCTAAATGGCGCTCCGGTTGCAGGAGCTACATCGCATACACTTACACCAACAGTGGCCGGTAATTATACCGTGAAAGTAACGATGGGTACATGTCCTCCGGTTACGACACCTGTCTATAAAGTTTTTAGCTGTTTACAACAAACAACAAAAACACTTTTTATTTGCGGTGCCAAAACAATTACCCCTACTTTTAGCAACTCATCACAGGCATTACAGCCAAGTTCTGTACAAATTCTGACTCAACCAACCAATGGTACAGCAACTTTGAACCCAAATACAGGTGTTATCACTTATATTCCAAATCCTGGAAATCCTCCTGGAACAACAGATGTAATTGTTTACAAATTCTGTGGAAACTCTACTGAGTTTGTTGACTGTGAGCAAGTGACTCTAAACTTAAATCTGGTGCCGTTTGTAGTAAACGATCGTACTATTTACGCTTGTCAGTATGCCGGTAAAGGATATTTTGATCTTACAACCGCTACGGTAACCGATGGTGTAGTACAGACTACAAAGAAATTTTATCCTACTTTGGCAGACCTTAATGCCGGAAGCAATCAGATTAGTAACCCTACCAACTATTTTTCGGGAGCTGGATCTGTATATGTAAATGTAACTACTGCTGAAGGTTGTGTTGGAAATGCAAAAATCACATTAGATTTTTATCCTACACCAGTTGTTAATGAAGCAACTCTGACAGAATGCTTTATTGAAAATAATGAAACTAAGGGTAAATTTAATTTAACAGCAGCGAATGTAACGGCAGAAAGTCCGGTAACAAAAAAATTCTATCCTACTTTTACAGATGCAAGCAATGGTACGAATGAAATTACAACATTTTTAGACAACTACATTTCTCCAAATGGAGCTGTATATGTAAGAGTTTTCAATTCTAATGACTGTTATGCAATAGCAAAAATTAATCTTGTGGTAACTCCACCGAACAGATCTACAGTTTTAAAAAATAAATACATCTGTATTGATGACCGAACTACTTTAGACGCAGGACCTGGCTATCAGTCTTATTTGTGGAGCAATGGAGCAACCACTCAGTCTATTCAGGGAGTTGGAGTTGGTGATTACTGGGTAATGTTACAAAGTAACGGATGCTATGTAACACAGCCTGTAAGCGTTAAAAAAGCAGAAGATCCGGTAATTACATCTATTGAGATTTCAAACAATACCGCTACTGTAATGGTAAATGGCGGAACTGCACCTTACAAATATTCTGTAGACGGAACTACTAATTGGCAGGATTCTAATGTATTTACTAATTTATCAAGAGGTCAGCACACTTTCTTTGTAAAAGACTCGTTCGAGTGTGCCCCTATTTCGGTTGAAATTACAATTCCAAACTTAGTAAATGCAATCACACCAAATGGTGACAGAGTAAACGATTATGTTGATTATAAAGAATTAGCTTATAAAGAAAACCTTACGTTTACAGTATATGACAGATATGGTAACCTTATTTTCAAAGGTGACAAGTTTAATAATTACAGATGGGACGGAACTCATCAGGACAAAAAAATCCTTACAGGTACATATTGGTATCACATTAACTGGAATGAGCCAAATGCTGCGAAAACTCCAATAAAATACACTGGTTGGATTTTAGTGAAAAATAGAGAATAGATACTGAATAATTAAATCTTCAAAATACCACAATATAACAATTGTGGTATTTTTTTGATTGAGACTGAATATTTGTACACTTATTTTGTAATATATCTAAATTTTTCTTTTATTTTTGCAATAATCCTAATTCTACATTATGAAAAAATTTCTACTTATTTTTTTACTTTTTATTTTAGGGAGCAATTTAGCTTTCGCTCAGCGAGATACAGATCACTGGATTGCGCCTTATTATGAATCTACCTCCTATTCAGGAAGAATGCTGTATCTTTCAACAGATTCAGTACAGCCCTTCGATGTTACTATATACAGTAATAATATCGCTCGTGGCACAGTAACCATCAGTAAAGGATCACCTCAGACCTTTACCGTATCTCAAGCGTTTATTAGCGCATCAAGTACAAGTGAAGCATTTGCGGTAATCAACAA
Source organism: Chryseobacterium echinoideorum (assembly GCF_007474535.1). GTDB lineage: Bacteria > Bacteroidota > Bacteroidia > Flavobacteriales > Weeksellaceae > Chryseobacterium > Chryseobacterium echinoideorum. Next base: position 285,419 of record NZ_VKNW01000003.1, read on the forward strand.
AGGGCTTTATCTAAAAGGTGAAAAACCATTTTACTGTACTCTGAGAATTGCAAGCAGCACTACCCACGCTGAGATTGTTACCAGTAAAGGAAAAGCTGGTATCGGAAAAGAATTTTTTGTGGCTACGACTCCTTCACCTTTCAACAGCTCAAGCAACAATTTCACAGCGGGCGTTTTAGCGACAGAAGATAATACCAATGTTACAGTTACATGGAGCCCTACTGCAAATATTACATTTATTGGCGCAACTCCGGCAACTAATACTCATACCTTTACTTTAAATAAAGGTCAGTCATTTATTTTTGCAGGTTCAGGAAATCCCGCCTCCAACATGTCTCTTTTTACCGGGGCAAAAATTGTTTCAGATAAACCTATTACCTTAACTAATGGAAACATTAATGGTAATTTCGGAACAGGATCATCCAGTGGTTCGGATTCTATTCTAGATCAGTCTGTTCCTTTAGACAGACTTGGGAATACTTTCGCAATGGTAAGAACCAGATCTGCTACCGCTAATGATATTGAAGGAGGACTGATTATTGCTACAGAGAATGGCACTCAAGTTTATTTAAACGGATCTCTAACTCCTGCTGCTACTTTGGATCAGGGTGAGTCATACAGAATATCCGGAAGTAATTATATCAATCAGGGTTCAGGTCACAGCAATATGTTTATCAGCTCAACGAAAAATATATATCTATACCAGTTTGTTTCTGTAAATAACAGTAATGCAACCTGTGGTTTCAATTATATTCCGCCATTAAACTGTTTTTTACCTAGAAAAATTGATGAAATTGGGAAAATAAATGAAATGCCTGCCGGAACAGGAGGTACGAGTACAACCCCATCAGGAACAATTATTAAATTAAATATTCTTACTGAAGCAGGTGCAACAGTAACGGTAAACAATGTTGCCCCTACACCGGCACAAGGTCCTTTTACAGTAACCGGAAATACAAACTGGGTTACATATAGTCTAGAAGGAGTTACAGGAAATGTAACGGTTGTATCTGATAAAGCAGTTACGGCAGGAATCAACGGAGGATTCAGTACTGCGGGATATGGTGGATATTTTGCAGGATTCTCATCAATTCCTTTGATTGCAAAACAAACCGGGGACTGTATTCCTGGATTGGTTCTTGAAGTGGATGACAGCTATGATACTTATCAATGGTTTAGAAATGATGTTCCTATTCCGGGAGCCAACAGCAACTCATACACACCTACGCAATCTGGTAATTATACCGTAAGAATTACTGTAGGATCATGTTTGCCTGCAACAACACCCGTATATAAAGTATTTACTTGTTTAGAAGAAACAACGCAGACTAAAACAGTTTGTGAAGGTTATCTGAATATCGTCCCGCAATTCACCACATCATCACAAACATTTGTTCCAAGTACAGTACAGATTGTAACACCTCCTGCTAATGGAACAGCATTGGTAAATTCCACCACAGGAGTGATTTCTTATACACCAAATTTTGGTTTTGCAGGTAATGATACCATTGTATATAAATTCTGTGGAAACAATCCTGAATTTGTAGATTGTGAGGAAATTACTCTTACTTTAACAGTAAGCGAAAGCCCAGTGGTAAATGAGGCGACTTTAAGAGTATGTTTCCTTGAAGATAATATTGCTACAGGATTATTTGATCTGACTCAGGCAAATGTGACTATACAGCCTGGGGTTACGAAAAGTTATTATCCTTCGTTAACTGATGCTAACAACCAAACCAACGAAATAACTAACGCAGACAATTATATTGCTCCAAATGGTGTTGTCTATATAAGAGTAAGCAATGCAAACGGATGTTACCGGGTTGCAAAAGTAACTTTAATTGTATTTCCGCCAACTCAGTCTACTGTTTTAGAAGATAAAGTAATTTGTATGGAAACTACAACTACTCTGGATGCAGGACCTGGCTTTAACGGTTATGAATGGAGTACAGGTGCAACGACACAAACTATCAGTAATGTTGGAGTAGGTACCTATTGGGTAAAACTAAAAACCGGAGATTGTGTAACCAAACAAATGGTAAAAGTTTATGCTTCCGAGCAGCCTGTCATTTCAAGCATTGATATTTCAACCAATAATATTACCGTGAATGTTGCGGGAGGTGTTGCTCCTTACGAATATTCTATCGACAATATAAATTGGCAAACATCTAATGTATTTACCGATTTATCAAGAGGAGATCTAAAGGTATATGTAAGAGACACATTCAATTGCGTTCCAATTGAGGTTAATATTACGATTCCAAATATCGTTAATGTAATTACACCAAACTCTGACGGAGTAAACGATGTATTAGATTATTCTTCGCTGTCAAACAAACCCAATCTTGTGTTTGATATTTTTGACAGATACGGAAACAGAATTCATCAGGGTAACAAAGAAAACGGATACAAATGGGAGGGTACCACGAATGGCAAAAAGAGAGTTTCTACAGGAAATTACTGGTACAGTATCAGCTGGAACGAAAATAACAAAAACCAGACTCCAATTAAATTCCAGGGTTGGATCTTGGTAAAAAACAGAGAATAATCAGTTTAAAATTTTTATTCACATAAAAACCGCAATATTTTTTGCGGTTTTTTTATTATTTTAAAAACAATACTACATTTTATTGTTAAATTTGTGATAAACTCAAATTCGATATGAAGAAAATTCTATCTTTTTTTCTTATTTTTTATATATTCTCTACTACTCTGGCTCAGTTGGATAGAGAACACTGGTTTGCACCTATGGTAGATAGAACCGGAAATCCCAATCCATATCAAAAACTATACTTGTCTACCAACCGGACAACTCCCTTTCCGGTAAGTATCTACAATAATAACGTCTTAATAGGAACGGTAACCATCAGCAAAACAAATCCGCAAAAATTTGATGTTCTCAGAGATTACATCATTACGACTCAGCAATCAGATTTATTTACCCCAGGTACAAAAGGGCTTTATCTTCAGGCAGATTTTCCTTTTTATGCCAATCTCAGGTTTTCAGTGTTTAATCATGCCGAAATTATCACTTCAAAAGGTACAGCTGCAAAGGGGACTTCTTTTTATGCGGCATCTGCTCCTATCACGGTAAGTAATGGAATTCTCAATTTCATGACCAGTATACTGGCAACAGAAGATAATACTACTGTTACTATTTCAGGCTATAAACCAACCGTACAGTTTTCTAACGGAACAACCGGCATTACCAATCCTACTTTAACTTTCACCCTAAATAAAGGACAATCCTACATTCTGGACGGAATCGGTAATATTACAGGAAACTTTGATGGGTTTATTGGTGCCAAAATAGTTTCCACAAAACCAATAAATGTCACCAATGGAAATTTTAATGGTCAATATGCCGGGAATCAGCCTTTAAGCTCAGATATTTTGATGGATCAGTCGGTATCTGTAGCCCAGTTGGGAAATACCTTTGCTCTTGTAAAAGGTAACGGCAATATCGGAAGCAATATGGAAGGTGCGCTGGTTATCGCAACGGAAGACAATACAACCATCTTTGTCAACAACGAAATCTTGCCTATTGCTACCATCAATACAGGACAATATTTTGTTATTCCTGATTCTAAGTATATACTGCAGGGAAACGGTCATTACAACATGTATATTGTAAGCAACAAAAACGCTTATGTTTATCAAATGCTTGCAGGGGCCTCTACTACAGGAAATGAAGTGGCAACCGGCGGATTTAATTTTATTCCCGGACTCAACTGCTATCTTCCCAAACAAATTGATGAGCTCGGATTCATTAATGAAAATTTTGTTCATACTAATGTAAATCCTTCAGGCATTCTTAATATACCGACCAAGCTCAATTTAATTACAGAAAAAGGTGCCGTAGTAAATGTAAACGGAGCTCCTCCGCCTGCAGGAACAGGACCTTTCGATATGACAGGAACAAACAACTGGGTTACTTATGGTATCCCAAACACCACCGGAACCATAACAATTACTTCAACCAAAGCCATTACAGCCGGAATCAATGCAGGAAGTGATGCCGTAGGATATGGGGGATTTTTTGCAGGGTTTCCAACGCAACCTGTTATTATAAAATCAGGTGGCGACTGCGTTCCGGGAATTGTCCTTACTGTAGATCCTATTATTTACGAAGCTTATCAATGGTACCGAAATGGAAGTATAATTACTGGTGCCACCTCTCCTACTTTTACTCCAACACAATCGGGGTTTTATACATGCTCCGTAACGATGGGAAGCTGTGCTCCGCTTGTTACAGCGCAATACAAAGTCCTAAATTGTTTAAAACAAACTACTGAAACTTTAAATATATGTGATGTAAAGACTATCGTCCCTACCTTCAGTACCTCTACACAAACTCCGGTTGCTTCAACCGTTGCGATAACTGCTCCACCTTCATTAGGAACTGCTACAATAAATACCGTAACGGGAGTTATTACCTATAATGCAACAAACCCTTCTGCCGGGGGAACAGATACCTTTACTTATACATTCTGCGGTAATGATCCCGATTTCCCTGATTGTGAATCTATAACAGTTACCATTAACATACAGCCGGTAACAGTTACCAATGCAACAATAACAGCATGTAATGTCAATAATGTGGGAATATTTGATCTGACTTCAGCAAATGTAACTACGAACACTCCTGTTGTGAAAACTTATTATACGAATCTGCTGGCTGCACAAACAGAAAATGCTGCCGGAGAAATTACCAATCCGACTATTCATCCTGCACCAGCAGGAACTATTGTTTATGTTGTTGTTAAAAATCCTACGGGATGCAAAAATATTGCTCAGATTACTTTAAATTTATTTCCCCTAGCTGTTGTAAGCGCTGCAAACATAGGAATTCAGTGTGATGAGAATTTAGATGGAACAGTGAATGTTGTTTTATCAGATATTACTCAGCAAATTCTTAATAATCCAACCTATTTTACAACCGTTAGATATTATGCTCAGCTTTCGGATGCTAATCTTGGCAACAACAATACACTTCCAAATAACTGGAGCTTTAACACAAATACAACAATATATGTTCGCGTAGATTCTCCTGATGGATGTGCACCTGTCATTCAACCTATAAATTTTACGTTTGGAAGCAAACTAAGCCTGTTGACCAACCTGTTGGTGACCACTTATTGTGATGATGACTTGGACGGCAGCAAACAAGTCAATCTTTCTCAATTCATCAGTCAGTTTACTACAGATCCGCAGGTTTCTGTAAGCTATCACGCAACTTTAGCAGATGCAGAAAATGATGTTTCTCCTATTAATGGAACTGTCACTCTTACCGGAACACATACTTATTTTATTAGATTTGAAAAAGCAGGACTTTGTCCCGATGTCGCAACATTAAGAATCACTCTTAAAACCCCGAAAAAATCTGATATTCTCACAGACCAGATCATTTGTGCAAAAACACAAACAACATTAGATGCCGGTTCCGGATTTACTGCTTATCTGTGGAGTACGGGAGCAACAACTCAGTCTATTTCAAATGTAGCAGCAGGTAATTATTGGGTAGAACTGACGTTTGACGGATGTGTCTATAAACAATTTGTAAATGTATCAGAATCTATATTACCGGTGATTACTACTATTGAAATTAACGGCTCTACCGTAACAATAGGTGTGAGCGGAGGAAATCCTGCTTACGAATATTCGCTTGATGGCTTTATTTGGCAATCTTCAAATGTTTTTACGAATGTAACCAGAGGAACGTACAACGTGTATGTAAGAGATTCTCTGAAATGTGAAATCGTAAAAGAAGAATTTGTGATCATTGACCTGATTAATACGATTACTCCAAATGATGATGGCAGAAATGATGTAATCAATTATTCTTCTTTAATGAATAAGAAAAATCTGGAATTTAGAATTTTTGACCGATACGGAGCAGAAGTTTTCCGAGGTACACCCACCAATAAATTTACTTGGGATGGAAATATGAAAGGAAGACCGGTCCCTACTGCAACCTACTGGTATTTCATCAGCTGGACAGAACTTGGAGACGTAACCACCGTAAAATATTCAAGCTGGCTTTTGGTAAAACATAGAAACAATAGTCTTTGGGATAGGTAAATTTATAACATTCCTTAACAGTTTATTTTAAAGTTTAATAAAATTTTAACCCTTCAATTGAAGAATATCAGTAAAGACTACTGTAATCTTATGTACTTTTGCATAAGATATGAATAAACTCATTACAATTTTTTTACTGGTATTTGTAAGTAAAATTCACGGGCAGATTTTTACCGGAGAAGTTTTTTTAAGAGACAATTCGGTGCTGTATCTTAATCAGGTTTACGTTACCAATATCAACAAGCACAAAACTGTGCTTACAAGTTACAATGGAGATTTTCAATTGTATGCTGAGCCGGGTGACGTGATCAGATTTACCTCCATTGTTACTGAGAGAAAAGATATTAAGATTACGTCACAAATGATGAATTCAAAAAATCTGATTGAACTTAAAGTGGCATATCATGACATTCAGGAAGTAGTCATCAGCAGATTCAGACCTACAGGAAATTTAAGATACGATGTAAACTCCATCAGAAAAGAAGATAAAGCTCTTGCCATTAAAAAAGCAATCGGCTTGCCCGAACCAAAAGGTGACGGCACTCCTCCGGAGCTTCCGGTTGCAGGACTACGAGATGGGGGTCTTACCTTCAGTATAGATAGTATTTTTGATATTCTATCTGGGGAAAGAAAGAAAAAACAGAGACTTGTAGCTTACGAAAGAATGCAAAATTCTGTAACACAGATTAAAAATTATTTAGGAACAGACTATTTTATAAGATTTAAAATTCCTGAAAATTTAATTGACAATTTTCTGCACTTCGTTTATACCTCAGAAAACATTGAAGTATATGTACAAACAGGCAACTTTGATGCTGTAAAGCTACCCATAGAAAAATATCTGCCCATCTATCAGCGGAGACTTAAAAACTCACATTTACAGGAAGTTATTAATTAACTTGTTTTATTTAAGTATTTATTAAAAACACAAAAAAAAAGAAAAAATTATTAATTAAAAGTGATGTATTTTTCCACATTTTCTTTAATTTTAATGAAAACTAATCATTCATTATTTTGATTAAATTAAATATTTGAAAAATTAACTTCGCTTCACCAATTTAAAATATCAATGAAAAAGTTAGTTTTACTTTTTACCAGTTTGGTTTTTGTATCTTATTCTGCACAAAGAAAAAATAAGGATTACAGTGATATTCTTAAAAGCAAAAACATTTACGAAATTAATGCATTTCTGAGGGATGCCCATCCTGATGACCCCAAAAGATCCGTTCTCAAGCCAAGAGTGATGACGATGATGAAAGAATACATCAGAGATGCTCCACCTGGTGACAGAAAGGTAAAAGAAATGCAGGAAAATCTGGCACGCCTCAAAAGAGGGCCTTCTACAAAAATTTCTTTTGAAGAATTTAATGCTATAATTAAACAGAAACAGATCCAGAAATATCAGCAACAGCTTCAGGTAGGACAGGCAGCTATAGTATATACACCAAGTACTCCACAAAATGTATATGTAGCAGCTCCCGCATCAGCAAAAGCTCCGGCTGTTGCAATTCCTGATACAGAGGCCTCCGAGTTTAATATGCTTATGTCTGAAAATCCTATTGAACACAAAAATAAAACTGTAAAGATTCTCAATTCATTATTTGACAATGATCCCAACTCAAAAGAATGCATCGTTTTAATTCAGAACAAATCAGACTGCAACATCATTGTAAGAATTGAAGGTGTAGGACATACGAAATACAGGCTTCCCGTTCCTGCTAACGGAGATAATTCAATTGTAATAGACAAAGGTGATTATCTTTTATCCAGTATCGTTTGCGGTGCACAATATGCTTCTCAAAAAACAATTCGCAAACCTTTAATGATTGCTTTAGGAAGCTCTCCAAAATAATCATTTCTCATCATTAAATAAAAATCTCAATGCTGCATAATTTTCGTAATTTTGCAGCTTTCATTTATAATTCATGGGCAAAAATAAACTACGAAGATTCGCAGAGAATAAAATTTTACCAAATGTCATTCAGCCAACCAGAGAAGAGGCACTTAGCGGGTTTGAACTCAAAGGGAAATGGAGAGAAAGTTTCTTCAAAAACAATCAGCCAATCGTTTTGGAACTGGGCTGCGGAAAAGGAGAATATTCTGTAGGTCTCGCAAAAACATTTACTGACAAAAACTTCATCGGAATTGATATTAAAGGTGCAAGATTTTGGTTTGGTGCTAAAGAAGCTGTAGAAAACAAGATGAATAATGTTGCTTTCCTGCGATCTCAAATTGAGCTGGTTCATTATTATTTTGCTGAAAATGAAGTTGACGAAATCTGGATCACTTTTCCGGATCCGCAAATAAAATTTAAACGAACAAAACATAGACTTACTCATCCTGATTTTCTTGAGCGTTATAAAAAATTTTTGAAACCTGGCGGAATCATTCATCTTAAAACAGATTCCGAATTCTTACATGGCTATACGTTAGGATATTTGCAGGGTGCAGGTTATGAAATCATCACTGCTCATCACGACATTTACGGAGCATTGGAATATGATCCGGACACACCACATTTACGCGATATAAAGACACATTATGAAGAACTCTTTTCAGCAAAAGGAAAAACGATTACCTATATAAAATTCAGAATTAACTAATAAAAAACACAATTTGATGAAGAAAAAATGGATTACTGTTTTGTTCTTCAGTCTCATCAGTTTTTCCTGCACTGTCAACAGTCAGAGAGAAGAAATACTTAAAAGTACGAACATCAATGAGATTGAAGAATATATTTCTAAGGCTCACCCTGAAGACCCCAAAAGAAGGCTCCTGAAACAGCGCATCATAGCCCTAAAAAATGCTGAATGGACAAAAGGTAAAAAAGATGCCAAACCCATGGAAGCCAGACCTGTTTTCGTAGATCTGCCCAACATAAGTTCAGCTAAAAAAAATAATGAGCAAAAAGAGCTGCTTTTCAAAAAATTAATGTCAGAAAACTCTGAACAACACAAAGAAAAAACTGTAAAATTGCTGAATGCTTTATTTAATGAAGATATCAGCAGTAATGAAGCCATTCTGCTTATAAAGAACAACTCTGACTGCAATTTAGTACTGGAAATTTCCGGGAAAAAGTTTTATCATCTTCCTGTTCCAGCAAAAGGAGAAAACTCTATTGTTTTGAATAAGGATGAGTATAACCTTTCGGGAAGTCTCTGTGATGTGGTATACCAAAATAAAAAAGAAATTAGTAAAACCCTGATGATGGTTTTGAATAACCCCGGTTATAAAGACAGTCAGCCAAATATAGTAAAGGAAAACACAAACCCAGATAGGGATTTAAAAAATATCAGTCAAAAGAAAAAATTATCTAAATCCAAAAAAAGAAAGTAACAAAAAAACCGCTGAAATTCAGCGGTTTTATATTTAAAAGAATAATCTTCAATTATTCAGCAGAATCGAAATCTGCGTCTTTATCAGCAGATACTACTTCTCCTTCTTCTTTAGATTTTTCTTTATCAGCTTTTCTCTGAGACTGACCTTCTTTGATAGAATCTGAAACAACGCTCAGGATCATATCAATAGACTTAGAAGCATCATCGTTTCCTGGGATAACGAAATCTACTTTTCTTGGGTCAGAGTTGGTATCAACAATACCGAAAACCGGGATACCTAATTTCTTAGCTTCAGTTACAGCGATATGCTCTCTCATAATATCTACAACGAAGATTGCAGAAGGAAGACGCACCATGTCAGAGATAGAACCTAAGTTTTTCTCTAAGTTAGCTCTTTGTCTGTCTACCTGTAATCTTTCTTTTTTAGATAAAGTTTCGAACGTACCGTCTTTTTTCATTTTGTCGATAGAGTTCATCTTCTTTACAGCCTTTCTGATCGTAACGAAATTCGTCAACATACCTCCCGGCCATCTTTCAGTGATATAAGGCATATTAAGTTCAGCAGCGTGCTTAGCAACCACTTCTTTCGCTTGCTTTTTAGTTGCTACGAAAAGAACTTTTTTACCTGCAGAAGTTAATTTTTCCAAAGCGTTACAAGCTTCGTCCAATTTAACTGCTGTTTTATGTAAGTCTACAATGTGAATACCGTTTTTCTCCATAAAAATGTATGGAGCCATATTTGGATTCCACTTTCTAGTCATGTGACCGAAGTGTACACCAGCCTCTAGAAGGTCTTTTACATTTGCTTTTGCCATGTTTTCTGTTTTTGTTAGTTTACTTTCCGTTTTTTAAACAATCAACAACTTCTTTAGATGGGAGAAGCGTTTGGATGCTAAACGTAACGGGCAATTTGCTTTAGGCTGTAGGCAATAAGCTTTAAGCTTTCAAGCGGATAAAAAAATTTAATAAGTTTTTCAAAAAGCTTACTGCATATTGCTTTAAGCTTATAGCAATTCTTAACGTTTTGAGAATTGGAATCTCTTTCTTGCTTTTTTCTGACCTGGCTTCTTTCTTTCCACCATTCTTGCGTCTCTTGTAAGTAAACCAGCTGGCTTCAAAGCTAATCTGAACTCAGCATTGATTTCGCAAAGTGCTCTTGAAATACCTAATCTGATAGCTTCTGCCTGACCTGTATTTCCACCTCCGAATACGTTTACAGTAACGTCATACTGACCAACAGTTTCAGAAAGGATAAACGGCTGGTTCAATTTGTAAACCATAACGTCTGTAGAAAAATATTCTTTAGCATCTTTACCGTTTACAGTAATGTTACCAGAACCTGGTCTTACATAAACTCTTGCTACAGAAGTTTTTCTTCTACCAATTTTGTGAACTATAGACATAATTAATTATTTAATTTCGTTAACATTAATTGTTTTTGGCTGTTGAGCTTCATGCTTGTGCTCAGTTCCTTCATACAAATAAAGGTTCTTCAACAATGCAGATCCTAATCTGTTCTTTGGAAGCATACCTTTTACAGATTTTTCCAATACTTTTAAAGAATCTTTTTTCTGAAGTTCTGCAGCTGTCATAGACTTCTGACCACCAGGATATCCTGTATGCCAGATATAAGTCTTATCGTTCCACTTGTTTCCGGAAAGAGTAACTTTCCCAGCATTCAAAACAATAACATTATCACCACAATCTACGTGAGGTGTAAAGTTTGCTTTGTGCTTACCTCTCAAAATCTTTGCAACCTTAGAAGCAAGTCTTCCTAAAGGTTGTCCTTCAGCGTCTACCACAACCCATTCTTTATTAGCAGTAGCTTTGTTCGCTGAAACAGTTTTGTAACTTAATGTATTCACACGTTTTAGTTAAAGATTAAACATAATTTCCCCCTAAAAGGGTGTGCAAAGGTACGAATATTTTTCTATTCTGAAAATATATTTAAATTAAAGTATTGGAAATAATGATAATAAGTGAGTTATCAAATTAATAAAGCAATTACAATTGATTTTTAAAGTGTAAAAATGATAAAATCAAAATAAAGAAAAACATTAATTGCGTAACGATTTAGTAGCTCTGAAACTTGCAATTAAATAATAAGCTACAAAAACAGTAGAAAATTTCAAGATCGAAGGAATAGCCAGTTCAAGATTGAAAATCACAGCTCCAACAGCCACCAAGAGCGCCATCACCCCAAAAGACGAACCCATTTTCTGAAACAAAGAAAATTTAGGATTATCCAGAAAATAAGCCAGTCCCCATGCAAGACCGAAAGCAATGGCATAATATAATTCCAGACCAATATTTTCCCCGTCAATAAAGAGATAATTAATTAAAAAACTAATAACCGTTCCTAATCCGAAATAGATTAATGCTCTTTTCATTCTAAATTTTATAGTGCAAAAATAGAAATTTTAATTCGTCACAGAAAATTTGGCTAGCTCAAAATACAAAACAGAACAAACGTTAGTTAATTGTAAAAACAAAAATACCTCCAAAAACACAAACTACTGAAATACAACCCATTGAAGCAAAAAAAACAATCTTCTTTTTATTATTATATTTGGGATTCAGAAATTTTGTAATTTTTTTATGGAAACCCAAAAATATACCCCTAAAAATAAAGTAAGAATTGTAACAGCTGCTTCACTATTTGACGGTCACGATGCTGCCATCAATATTATGCGCCGTGTGATCCAGGGAACAGGATGCGAAGTCATTCACCTTGGTCACGACAAATCAGCTGAAGAAGTGGTAAATACCGCCATTCAGGAAGATGCCAACGCCATTGCCCTGACTTCATATCAAGGCGGTCACAACGAATATTTCAAATACATCTATGACCTTTTAAGAGAGAAAAACTCCCCACAAATCAAAATTTTTGGAGGCGGTGGCGGTGTAATCTTGCCTGAAGAAATCGAAGACATCATGTCTTACGGAATCGACAGAATTTATTCTCCGGATGACGGTCGTGAGCTTGGTCTTCAGGGAATGATTGATGATTTGGTGAAAAAATCAGATTTCCCGACAGGAAAAGAAGTGATTGTAGAGGATTTGGATGCTATCAGTTTTGAAAATTCTACAAGCATTGCCAAAATCATTTCCGCAGTTGAAAATTTTTCAGAAGAAAAACCGGAATTGGTAAAAGCGATTGATGAAAAATCAAAAGACTTAAATATTCCAATCGTCGGAATCACCGGAACAGGTGGAGCGGGAAAATCTTCTTTGACAGACGAATTGGTAAGACGTTTCCTTCGTTCAAATCCTGGTAAAAAGATTGCCATTATTTCGATTGACCCTTCGAAAAAGAAAACCGGAGGTGCACTTTTGGGTGACAGAATTCGTATGAATGCGATCAATGATCCGAGAGTTTATATGCGTTCGATGGCGACGAGAGAGAACAACGTTTCTGTTTCTCCGTTCATTCACTCCGCTTTAAATGTCTTGAAATTAGCTCATCCTGATGTTATCATTTTGGAAACTTCGGGTATCGGACAATCTGGTTCGGAAGTTTCTGATTTTGCGGATGTTTCAATGTATGTAATGACTCCTGAATATGGAGCTTCTACGCAGTTGGAAAAAATTGATATGTTAGATTATGCAGACTTGGTTGCTTTAAATAAATCTGATAAACGTGGTGCTTTAGATGCACTTCAAGCCGTAAGAAAGCAGTTCCAGAGAAACCATTTGCTGTGGGAAAGTCCGTTGGATGAAATGCCGGTTTACGCAACAAAAGCATCACAATTCAACGATCACGGCACAACAGAATTATACAACAGATTAATTTCTAAAGTAAACGATAAATTTACTGGTTTAAATCTACAAGGTTTTGTTGAGCAGGAAATTACAGACGAAGTAACCATCATTCCTCCAAAAAGAGTTCGTTACCTTTCTGAAATCGTTGAAAACAACAGACAATACGATGCTAATATTGAAAAACAAGCAGAATTAGCAAGAAAAATGTATCATATTGAAGGTGTTAAAAAATTCCTTTCCAACGAAACTTTAGACGCTGAATATCAAAAAGCTGAAAAAGACCTTCAACAGGAAAATATCGATTTCCTTAAAAACTGGGACGATACTAAAGAGGCTTTCAAAGCAGAGTTTTACTCGTATTTCGTTCGTGGAAAAGAAATTAAAGTTGAAACCTCAACAGAATCTTTATCTCATTTAAAGATTCCAAAAATATCTCTTCCAAAATATACTGATTGGGGAGATTTGATTAAATGGAAAGGTCAGGAAAATCTTCCTGGAGGATTTCCTTACACAGCGGGAATTTATCCTTTCAAAAGAACCGGAGAAGATCCAACAAGAATGTTCGCCGGAGAAGGTGGACCGGAAAGAACGAACAGAAGATTCCATTATGTTTCTGCGGAAATGGATGCAAAACGTCTGTCTACCGCTTTTGACTCTGTAACTTTATACGGTCAGGATCCAGCTCTTCCACCAGATATTTATGGTAAAATCGGAAACGCAGGAGTTTCTATCGCCACACTGGATGATGCAAAAAAATTATATTCAGGTTTTGACTTGGTGAATGCGATGACTTCGGTTTCGATGACCATTAATGGTCCTGCTCCAATGCTGTTGGCATTCTTCATGAATGCAGCCATCGACCAGAATGTTGAAAAATATATCGCTGAACATAAATTGGAAGCGAATGTTGAAAGAGCTTTAAAGGCAAAATTCGATGATAAAGGTTTAGAAAGACCAAAATATAACGGCGAATTACCACCATCAAACAATGGTTTAGGTTTAAAATTATTAGGACTTACCGGAGATGAAGTCATTCCTGCGGAAGCTTATGCTGAAATTAAAGCTAAAACCATCGCAACCGTTCGTGGTACCGTTCAGGCAGATATTTTAAAAGAAGATCAGGCTCAGAATACCTGTATTTTCTCTACTGAATTTGCTTTGAGATTGATGGGTGACGTTCAGGAATATTTCATCACAGAAAAAGTGAGAAACTTCTACTCGGTTTCTATTTCAGGTTATCACATTGCAGAAGCGGGCGCAAATCCTGTTTCTCAGTTGGCATTTACTTTGGCAAACGGTTTCACGTATGTGGAATATTATTTGTCAAGAGGAATGAACATCAATGATTTTGCACCGAATTTATCTTTCTTCTTCTCCAACGGTATCGATCCTGAATATTCAGTAATCGGACGTGTAGCGAGAAGAATCTGGGCAAAAGCCATGAAACTGAAATACGGAGCCGATGAAAGAAGCCAGATGTTAAAATACCACATCCAAACTTCGGGACGTTCGCTTCATGCACAGGAAATTGATTTCAATGATATCAGAACAACTCTTCAGGCATTGTATGCGATCTATGATAACTGTAATTCACTTCATACGAATGCTTATGACGAAGCAATTACAACGCCGACTGAGCAGTCTGTTAGAAGAGCGATGGCGATTCAGTTGATTATCAATAAAGAATTAGGACTGGCGAAAAACGAAAATCCGCTTCAAGGTTCATTTATTATTGAAGAATTAACGGATTTGGTTGAAGAAGCTGTTTACGCAGAATTCGACAGAATTACAGAAAGAGGTGGCGTTTTGGGTGCAATGGAAACCATGTACCAACGTTCAAAAATTCAGGAAGAATCTATGCATTATGAATGGTTGAAACATACCGGAGAATACCCAATCATTGGGGTAAATACATTCTTAGGTAAAGACGGTTCACCAACGGTTCGTCCGGGAGAAGTGATCCGTTCGACTGAGGAAGAAAAACAATTCCAGATTGAAATGCTTCATAATTTCCAGAAATCCAATGAAGACAAATCAGAAGCCGCTCTTAAAACATTGCAACATGCCGCCATCAACCAACAAAATTTATTTAATGTAATGATGGATGCCGTGAAATATTGTTCGCTTGGGCAGATTACGAATGCTCTTTTTGAAGTGGGTGGTAAGTACAGAAGAAATATGTAACGGCTGTGCCGTAGACAATTATTGACTACTAAACGTATTCATAAGTTATAAAAAACCTCAAGGAATTTTCTTTGAGGTTTTTTTGTGTTTTTGAATATTCATGACGTATTTTTAACCCTAAAAAATAAATTGATGAAAAGCAAGTTTGAACCTCATGAACTAAACAATTTCGGAAAATCTGATAATAAATATTAAACGATTCAAAACCTTTATAAGGTAGAATATGCAAATGCAACCAAAAGCTATTTTCAACTGGAGCAGCGGAAAAGATTCTGCACTCGCTTTGTACAAAACTTTACAGGAAGAAAAACTTGAAATCACCTCTTTGCTAACAAGCATCAACCAAGAATTTCAAAGAATTTCCATGCACGGTGTTTCTGTTTCTTTATTAGAAAAACAGGCTGAAAGTCTGGGTTACCCTCTAATTAAGCTGGAACTCCCAAAAGAACCGTCAATGGAAGAATATTATGAATTGATGAACAGCACGATGAGCAAAATAAAATCTCAAGGTGTTACTCATTCTATTTTCGGAGATATTTTTCTGGAAGACTTACGAAAATTTAGGGAAGATCAGTTACAAACAATCGGAATGAAAGGTGTTTTTCCACTTTGGAATATCAATACAACAGATCTCATTCATGAGTTTTTGCATTTAGGATTTAAAACAATTGTAACTAGCGTTAACGAAACTTATCTTGATAAAAGTTTTGCCGGAAGAATTATTGATGAACGTTTCATTAAAGATTTACCCAAGAATGTAGATCCTTGCGGAGAAAACGGAGAATTTCACACGTTCACTTTTGACGGTCCTATTTTTAAAAAACCGATTGGTTTTGAAATTGGAGACGTTATAAAGAAAACATATCCCAAACCTAAATCTGATGAAAACCAAGAAGACGGAGAATATATTTTCTGGTTTTGTGATTTGGTTTCAAAATGAAAAATCATCGAAATACAGATTGCCTCAATTTCACCCAAGATATCTTTGCTTTTGAAGTAGCAGATGCTTTATATTTACAAGAGACTAAGTTTAATAGTTTAGTTGCGCAAAATGAAAATCCTTTTGATGAGAAAGAAGAATTTTACACTTTTACTTTTTGATGGTCTTATTTTTGAAGCACTTATAAAGTTTAAAATAGCTGGAATTGTAAGAAAGAATAATCCGAAATCAAACCTATGATGGGAAAGATATTTCCAGTTTTGTGATCTGCAATATTTTTCTTTCTTTTTCCTTTTTATCTAAAACCAGATTATGAGCAAAAATATACATCTTAGTGTTTTCAAAACATTTGTACAATCAAGTAATTTTGGTGGTTTCCTGCTATTTTTTGCTGTTATAGCTTCACTTATCGTTGCCAACACATCTTTAGCCGGAGATCTGCAAAGTTTTTTAGACAAAAAAATAGGTTTTGAAAATAGCAGCATTCATCTTAACTATTCCATTTCCATGTGGATCAACGATGGATTAATGGCTATTTTCTTTCTTTTTGTAGGTTTGGAAATAAAGAGAGAAATTATTGAAGGGGAATTATCATCCCCTAAAAAAGCTGCGCTTCCTATTGTCTGTGCCATCGGAGGTGCCCTGATTCCCGCCCTTACTTTCTTAGCTTTTAATCAAAATTCAGATTCTTCACAGGGATGGGGAATACCCATGGCAACAGATATTGCATTCGCTTTGGCTGTTATATCACTTTTAGATCGAAGAGTTCCTCCTGGTTTAAAAATATTTTTAGCTGCACTTGCTATTGTAGATGATCTTATTGCTATTCTGGTAATTGCTGTTTTTTATTCTTCAGGAATCGAATTGCTTTATCTTGGTTATGCTTTAGCAGGAATGATTGTACTGTTGCTTATGAACCGTTTTAATGTAAAAAATCCATGGCTCTATCTCATTCCGGGAGCTTTTATATGGTATTTCATTCATCATTCAGGAATTCATGCTACTATTGCCGGAGTTTTGGTGGCGATGACAATTCCAACTAATGCAACGGCAGATGAATCGCCTTTAGAAAGACTTGAACATGCAATAGCAAAACCTGTCAACCTGCTTATTATTCCCATTTTCGCATTTGCCAATACCAATATTACCTGGGAAACAGAAATGACAAGCGGACTAACGCAGCCTTTAGGACTCGGAATTGCATTTGGGCTTTTATTAGGTAAACCTGTAGGGATTATGCTGGCTTCAATGATCTGCGTTAAAATGAAATGGGGATCATTGCCATTAAACAGCAGTTGGTCTCACATTCTTGGTGTTTCTTTTCTGGCTGCAATTGGTTTTACAATGTCGATTTTTATATCAATATTATCATTTGATGATCTTATATATGTTTCGCAAGCTAAGCTTTCGGTATTGCTGAGTTCAATATTAGCTGGTATTCTAGGATTTTTTATTCTGAAATATTCCAAACCTTTTACGGTAAAATAATCTTATTAAAAAGCTCTGTAAGTTTTAATTAAGACATTTTATATAAGGAAGACAATGGGACGATGATGTTTTTTTTAAATCAAAACTATTTTTCTTTGTTATTTTGAAGCAAATCAACTGGAAAATCAAGAGTTCTGATCGGAAACGGAATGGAAATCTGATGCTGATCAAGGCTCTTTTTAATAGCAATAATTGCCTTAGATTTTGCAACAGCTGTTTCTACCAGATTTTGTGAAGGCATGGGAAATCTTACTTCAAAATTAATAGAGCTGTCTCCGAATTCTTTGTAAAAAAATACAATATCTTCTTTTCTGAGGTTTTCATTATGAGAAGCTACAGCTGCAACAATAATATTTTGCACATCTTCAAGATTTGCCCCATATTCTATTCCACAATTTACTGCAACAATAGTGATTGGGTTTCTCGAATAATTTTTCAAAGGGTTTTCTATAATGGCTCTATTCGGAATCATTACTAAATTTCCATCGGGAGTTTTTAGTTTAACAACCCGAAGATTAATATCCTGAATGACACCGGTGTAACCGTTACTGTCTATCGTGTCACCAATGCTTAAATCTTTTACAAAAGACAAGGCAACTCCCGAAAAAGTATTACTAAGTGTACCCTGCAAAGCAAGACCAATTGCCAAACCTGCCACTCCCGCTCCGGCAAGTACCGTTTTCAGCATATTATCCAGACTCAGAACATTGAGTGAAAACATAATAAATGCCGAGACGGTAATGATTGAGATGATATTCCCAATCATCATTCGGGCAGAAAGTTTTACTTTTCTTTTCTCCAAAAGTCTTACAACCAATTTCTTGACTACTCCCGAAAGATAAAAACCGAGAATAAATAAGACTGTTGCAATAATTATATTGGGAGTCTTTTCTATCAGTTCGTTGACCCAGTTGGTGAGTTTTTTTGTAAAGACTTCAAAAATGTTTATATAATCTTCTTTCATCTTCTATTTGTGTTAAAATTACTTTTTCAGAATTTCAAGTTTTTTATTTTTAAGTTTCGAAACAAGCCACTGATTAAGCTTTTCTTCATCAACAGACTCGTCTGCTGAATACAGAACAACTGTTTTCTGATATGTGGAATCATTTTTCGTAAAACTACTGTTCACTCTACCCAAAGAAATCTCACTGATCCCGGGAAAAAGAATTTTCACCTCATTGATGAGATCTTTATCCTCAATTTTATATTCATTCAATTCTTTATTCAGAAGATTGATCTGGAGGTCTTTCTCAGAAACACTTGAGGTATTTTTATTGATTTCGTTTAAAATCTCAGCCTTTATATCTGAAGTATTCTGCTTAATGTTCAGTTTGGTATCTTCCAATCCGAAAAGCTTAAGTTTTTTATTAAAATCAGAAATTTCCAGACTGTCAAAGTTTCTTGATAAAAAAGCAAGATCTACCGTTTTGGGTGCTGCATTATAATTAATTTTTTTATAAATCAGAGTATAACCATTGTCTGTAAATTCATTTTTAATATAATCTTCAACATTCTGCGAAAACCTTTTCTCTTGCAAAAGACCATAGGCAAGGTAAAAACTAGGTATTGTCATCAGCAAAATAAGTGAGGTAATAATGTAGCGCAGTTTTTTATCAAATGATTTGTTTTCGGTAACAATTGGCTGATATTTGAGGTATTTAATAATAACAAAAGTAGAAATCCCGATAAAGAAGCAGTTGATCGTGTACAGATACATAGCTCCGACAAAAAATTTCATATCAAAAACTGCCAGACCAAATCCTGCCGTACAAAGCGGAGGCATCAAAGCTGTTGCAATAGCAACTCCGGGAATAGGATTTCCTTTATCTTTTCTGGTAATAGATATTGCCCCCACAATTCCTCCGAAAAATGCGATCATCACATCATAGATTGTAGGTGAAGTACGGGAAAGTAATTCTGACTGTACATCCTTAAAAGGACTGAGATAAAAATACAGCGTAGAAACAAGCAAGCTCACAACGGTTGCCACAAGCAGGTTTTTACCCGATTTTTTAAGAAGCTCAAAATCATAGGTTGCAAGTGCAAAGCCCGCTCCTACGATTGGTCCCATCAAAGGCGAAATCAACATCGCCCCGATAATCACGGCAGTAGAATTTACATTGAGTCCGATAGAAGCAATAAGAATAGCACATGCAAGAATCCAGAGATTGGCACCACGAAAGGAAATATTCTTAATTACATTATCCAAAACCTTCCCTCTCTCCTCTTCTCCCTGATGTAAATTGAGAAAATTACTAATCAATGACATATGTGTTTATTTTTTTTTGCAATCTAAGAAAAATATAGCTAAATCCTTTCATCCGGCAATAATTTAGTCATCAGCCGGGTTAAAAAATTATTGCTTCACACAATTTTTAAAGTTAATTTTTATATTTTAGTTAAAAATACATTCATGATTAGAAGTTTTTTCTTTCCTCTCCTCCTATTATTACTATTCTCATGCAGCAAGAAACAAGAACAGACACGAGAAACAGTCGACAAAAAAGCTTTTGCAGATTCTGTACAGCTTTCTCTAAAGAAAAGAATCTATAAGATCCAAATGGATTCGGTTTTCAATACGTACCATTTTAACGGAAGTGTGGGCATTTTCAAAGACAGTATTGACCTTTACCGAAGAGACAACGGATATTCGGATTTTAAAAATCAAACAAAAATTGACAACCTTACCGTTTTCTCGGTTGCGTCTATCAGCAAACAATTTACATCAGTTTTAATATTACTGCTCCTAGAACAGGGGAAACTTCACCTTAATGACAAGGCATCAGCATACATCAAAGAATTTCAGAAGAAAGAATACGAGAATATTACCATACAACAACTTCTGAATCATACTTCAGGACTCAATAATTTTGATGAAAAGCTTTTGTTTGAAGGTGGAAAAGGATTTAATTATTCTAACGACGGATATAATGCTTTAGGAAAAATCATAGAAGCCATTTCAGGAAGGTCGTACGATGAAAATATACTTGAACTTTTCAAAAAAGCAGGAATGAAAAACTCATCAACAGGAACTTCATTTGCCGGTAAAAACTTAGCTAAAACATATGTTGGTAATTCTAAGTCGCAAACAGCTGTTGAAGGTATGCCAAAAAGATTAAATAATACAGGAATCGGAATTCCCGCAGGCGGCGTTTTGTCTACTATCAATGATTTACACATCTGGAACAATGCACTGTACACCGGAAAAATCATCAAACCTGAAACTCTGAAAAGATTTATTTCTAAAAGTACAGAGCGACAGCATCCTATTCTGGGAAAGATGGGTTACGGATTAGGAATTATGATCAATGACAACAAGCCGGTTTCTTATTTTCACAGTGGTTATATAAAGGGGGCACCTTCACTCAACATTTATTATCCTAAGACCCAAACTTCGGTTATTATTTTATCTAATATTGCCGATGAAGAAAAAGGTAAATTTTCAGCTTTCAATCCTCATAAAAGGATCAAAGAAATTGCAGACATTCTGGAAAATGAAGAATTAGACTGAATTACGAACTTTCTTTTAAATAATAAAGGTAAGGCTTCACTTTGTTGATCTGACCAAGATATTTGCGCTGACAAATGACATTAAAAACCGACCATACAATCATCATAAAACAACTAAAAAAAACAAATAAACCTTCCCACGTAAAATTTCCGTTGAGTACCTTATACAATTCAGGAGAAATTTCATTGTAACGAAACAACATCTGACCAAAAGCTCCTGATCCACCGGCAACAATCAAAATAAAATTCTGATAGTACGTTAAGACATAACGGTCATACCTTTTAGCCAACTGAAAATCTTTCCACTTAAAAAAATATCCCAACAAAGGAGCAAGAAAAACGGCAAGAAAAACTATAAATGAAAAATTCTTAAATACATTTTCATTAAAAAATAAGACTCCACCAAATACAAAAACCCCTATAACTGTGCTGTAAAGGAAAGTTGTTTTCAGGGTTTGTCTCAAAATACTCCTGTTGATTCTGCGTACGAAACGAGTCACGTCATTCAGATTAAACTGAATTTTATACTTAGGAAAACTCAATTCATCTTCCCATATAACTTTCACCTGATAAAATGCAGTATCAAAATTAATATCTTCACTTCTCATCATTTCGCTGATCTGCATCATAAAATGATCTTCAACTTCGATTAACAAATCAATCGGTAAGTTTTTAGATAAAAGATAGTTTCTTATCTGTCGTATTTGAAATTCATTCATATTAAATTGATTTTATACTTTTTTTAAATTGACAATTCTGAAAACCTGATCACTTTCATTGTTTTTTTTGCTGATTTTACAAATTTTATCTGCATTAAAAAACCAAATATGTAAAACCAAATGACAATCAGCAAAAGAAGAAATGATGCAAATCCTAAGGAAAAATCTCCCGTAAAGAAAGCCTGTATTCTTCCCGACAAAGTGTTGTAAGTATTTCCTAAAACAATAGATGTGAAGCCTGCAAAAAACACCAAAATATTACCATTCTGATAGATGTTTAATTTGATTTTAGGATTGTTTTTTGAAAATCGGAAAACACTAAAATTGACAAGGTAATGTATTCCGGCTATTGATAAAAAAACAAATATCAAATAGGTTAATATTTCACTGAAAGTCTCTTTTGAAACCGAAAATGCAAACAAATACAACAAAAAAATCAAAAAAAACGTCACGACAAGACTTGAAAAAAGAATTTTATTCATCTGTCGGTTTTTTATCTCTTTAACAAACTGAGCAATACTTTTTCCGTTATAATAATGTGTTTCAGTCAAATCTTCTTTCCAAAATTCTTTTACTTTAGCAAAAGCATCCTCAAAACCCATTGCCTTTCTATAAGATAATTCATTGATGTGGGCTACAAAATGATCTTCAACTTCCATCAGCAGATCCATGGGAAGATTTTTAGAAAGCAGATAATTTCTTATCTCTCTGGATTGAAATTCGTTCATTAGGCAAGAAGGATATTTATCTTTTTATTTTTAAAGTAAAGAAGCTGAAGCTGAATCATCATTATAAAAACTATCAGAATCTGATTTAGAGCAGGCTCCCAAAAATTCATATTTCCATCAAAAAGATAAACCACAGAAAATATGACCAACACTAAAATTTGATTTCTGACAATCAAAGGATGATAACTTAGAAATAGATACTCACGAAAAGTTATTTTTTTACAAACAAAATGATAAGCCATTGTGATAACATTACACATCGCAATCAAAATAACAATGTATAAGAGTGATTCTGGCACAATAAAGTAAAGCAGTAATGTAAGAAAAGAAACTAAAACAGATAGCTGAGTAATTTTCCTGAATCTGTTTTGTAAGATATTCTTCTCAATTTTTGCAATTTTTTTGAAAGAAAACCAATCTGACCGCACCATTTTCAACTCATGCTGCCATCTGATTTTCACTTTAAGAAAAGCTTCCTGAAAACTTATGCCTTCTTTCATAAGTTCATCTATTTGCAACACAAAATGATCATACAACTCATCAAATATTTCATGGCTGAGATTTTTACTTTTCAAATATTTTTCTATTTCTAATGAATATTTTTTTTGCATGACATTTTAATTTAATAACTGAAGTTTTTTTATTGCTTTTGTATGCTCAATAAA
Organism: Chryseobacterium echinoideorum; assembly: GCF_007474535.1. Classification (GTDB taxonomy): domain Bacteria; phylum Bacteroidota; class Bacteroidia; order Flavobacteriales; family Weeksellaceae; genus Chryseobacterium; species Chryseobacterium echinoideorum. The sequence continues at coordinate 308,834 of NZ_VKNW01000003.1, forward strand.
ATTCAGGATGCCAAAAATTCCGAATGAATAAAGAAATAAACGATAAGCAGACAACAGTAGTAAAGTGATTACTGATTGGTTTTGTTTTGATTCAAAAAAATTATATAAATATTCGCCCCCATTCATTATTATCTGGCTCATTCCAAAAAAGCAAATCATTAATAAAGTAAGATTTTGCTGATAAAGTGTATAATTAACTCGTCCTTTGTATTGGTAATCTCTTTTAAAATAGTTTTTAAACTTTAAATTGAAAATATACACCAGAGCTCCAGCTAATAAAAATAGTGCATGACTTATTACAAAATATATTGTGAAAGACTCCAAATTTCCTGAGAAACGAATCATCAAAAAGCTTAATCCAAAAAACAACAATCCGAATAAAAAAGACTTATAAAGAAGAATACTAAACCTTTGCTTCATAATATTCTTTGCAATTTTCGGAAGTTTTTCGTGACCATAAAACATCCAATATGTTGTTAAAGAAAAATTTTCTCTCCACATCACTTCAACTTTTGAAAAACTTTCTTCAAAACTTATATTTTCATTACTCATACAATCTTCTATCTGCAAGATCATATGATCTTTAACTTCAAGCAAAATATCTAAAGGCAATTTTTTAGACATTAAAAACTGTTCAATTTCCAATCTTTGTTCCGGTGAAATCATATATCAAAAATTGTTTTCAAATTAAACAAATAAGATCTCATTTCATCTTCCTGAGTTGCCTGCTGTTTTTTACCTTTTTCAGTGAGAAGATAATATTTGCGATTTCTCCCGTTGATTTCCTGAACCTCGGAGGTAATCACGCCCTCTGCTTCTAATTTGTGGAGAAGAGGATATAGTGCCCCTTCAGTCATTTCAAGTTCGCCTTCTGTCAATTCTTTTGCACGTTGTGTGATTTGATAACCATACATTTTCACTTCTTTTGAAAGCAGTTTTAAAATAATATTCTGAAGCGTTCCTTTATATAGACTGTTTTTTTTCATTCCGGATTTAATACCTTACAAATCTATGCATAATTTTCTTATGTATAAAATTATTTTAAATTTATATTGATCCTATAATCATTTCTGTCAATTCATAAGTCTTATCTTTGCATCAAATGATTGCAGCAGAAAAAATAATTTTAGGCATTGATCCCGGAACCGCTATCATGGGATTTGGGCTGATTTCCGTGAAAAAAGGTAAAATGGAAATGATTTCTATCCATGAATTGATTCTAAAGAAATATCCTAATCATGAAACCAAGCTGAAATATATTTTCGACAAAACATTAGCACTTATTGACGAATTCCACCCTGATGAAGTAGCCCTTGAAGCTCCTTTTTTCGGGAAAAATGTACAGTCAATGCTCAAGTTGGGGAGAGCACAAGGAGTGGCAATGGCTGCAAGTTTACACCGAAATATTCCCATCACAGAATATTCTCCTAAAAAAATAAAAATGGCAATCACCGGAAACGGAAACGCCAGCAAAGAACAGGTTGCAGGAATGCTGCAGAACCTTTTAAATCTTAAAGAGTTTCCTACGAAATATCTGGATGCTTCTGACGGACTGGCGGTTGCGGTATGTCATCACTTTAATTCCGGATCTATTACAGATACTAAGTCTTACACAGGCTGGGAAAGTTTCCTTAAACAAAATCCTGATCGGATGAAATAAAATATTCTGCCGCAAATAAATTTTATTCAGGTTTAAAATTATTTTTGCCGGAGATATTAAATATCTTACATTTGCAATTCCTTAAAGAGGAGGTATTATGTTCTTTTAAATTTCAAAACTTATAAAGTTGTGGTTAATGTAACTTAATCGTTCTTTATAAAGATAATTTAAAGGATATTAAACTCCTTTTCAGGCTACAAAATTTTATATCATGCCGGATTTAAAAATTCAGGAAGCAAAATTGCTTTTTAATAAAATTCGCTCCAACCCAAAAAGTTATGATTTAAAAACTAGTACAGAAGGAATAACAGGCAACGATGAAAAAATTAGTTTCAGAATTTACAGGAACGGGGAAAGAAGTGTTTTTGAAGTAACCATCGACGGACTTACTTTCGCCAACTCCACAGGAGAATGGAACAATGCGATGATCATGTTAGAAAACATCATCAAAAAGATAGCTAAAGAAACTGAAAATATTAAAGTGCAACAAGCACTGGATAAGCTCAAAAAGTACCTTTCAGAGGAAATCTGAAGAATTTTAAAAAAAGTTAAAAATAAATTTGGTGGGTAACAAAAAAGGTTATAAATTTGCACTCACATTTGAACGATATGGCAAATCATAAATCAGCACTTAAGAGAATAAGACAAAACGAAGTTAGAAAAGTTCGTAACAGATACTACCACAAGACTGCAAGAACTGCAATGAAAGTCTTGAGAAATGAAGAAGATAAAGCAGCTGCAAGCGAGCAATTGCCAAAAGTTATCTCTTTATTGGATAAGTTGGCGAAGAAAAACATTATTCACAAGAATAAAGCAGCTAACTTGAAAAGTAAATTGACTAAGCACGTTAATAAATTAGCGTAATTATATAGTTGGCCCGTTCGTCTATCGGTTAGGACCTCAGATTTTCATTCTGGTAAGAGGGGTTCGATTCCCCTACGGGCTACTAAATTAAGAGTTGAAACTTATAAAAACAAAATCTAACACGTAATTTTCGGATTATGGAAGATAGAGGGCCCGTTCGTCTATCGGTTAGGACCTCAGATTTTCATTCTGGTAAGAGGGGTTCGATTCCCCTACGGGCTACAAGAGATTTCAGTGCTTTGAAATCTCTTTTTTTTGCTTATTATTCACCAATGCAAAAAAACCTAACAGGTAGAAAATCTGCTAGGTTTTGTTATCATAAATTTTTGCTAAAAATTATAAGCAGCGTTACTTTTTCTTACTTAACGCTTCATCGTATCTTCTGCTGATTTCGTTCCAGTTGGTAACATTCCAGATGGCAGTAAGGTAATCGGCTCTTTTATTTTGATACTTCAGATAATAAGCGTGTTCCCAAACATCAATTCCAAAAATAGGCGTTCCTTTTTCTTCTACAACATCCATTAAAGGATTATCCTGATTCGGTGTTGAAGAAATAAATAACTTTCCTTTTTTATCTACTGAAAGCCAAGCCCATCCGGAACCAAAACGTTCCGCTCCGGCTTTGCCCATTTTCTCTTTAAAAGCATCCATACTTCCAAACGCATCATTGATGGCTTTTGATAATTTTGCTGATGGCTGGGTATTTTTTTGTGGAGTAAGTACCGTCCAAAACAATTCATGATTGTAATGTCCACCTGCATTATTTCTTACCGCTGTACTCAATTTTGATACATTAGAAAGTATTTGATATAAACTCTGCTTTTCCTGCGGAGTCCCGGCAATCGCCTTATTAAGATTATTTACATATCCTGCCGCATGCTTTGAATAGTGGATTTCCATAGTCTGCGCATCAATATTCCCTTCCAAAGCATTGTAGGCATAAGGCAAAGGAGTCTGTTTAAACTGGGAAAATGCAAACTGAGCAGTCATAACAGCAGTAAGTGCTGCGATTTTAAAAATTTTCATACTTTATTATTTTATGGTTACAAATGAAATTGAAAATCAAGGGATTATTTAAAGAACATTAAATATATTCACTCTCTTTATCTTCCAAAATCATTCCAATAATTTCCTGATATCTTCAATTAATATTTCCCGGTCTGGATGATATTTTCCGTTGAGCTTAGGATTTTTTCCTTCAGCATCTTCATAATTCAATCCTGAATAATAAAGAATAGGCATATTATGTTTATCATACCGGCAACGAATGTTTCCTTCTTTATCAACCAAAGCAATCATTCCGCTGTGATTGAGGTTTTCGCTTTCATCTTCTTTATCTCCTACATAAATATCAAATTCATCCGCTAATTTACCGATATAATCTCGATTTCCTGTAAGAAAATGCCAGTTGGGAGATTTTACACCTATTCTTTTCGCATGTTCTTTTAATGCTTCGGGCGTATCATTTTTCGGATCAATGCTAATAGAGATCATTCCAAAATCTTTACTGTTAATTTCGTCCTCTATCGCTCTCATATTGGTATTCATTACAGGGCAGATTGTTGGACATTTACTGAAAAAAAACTCTACGAGATACACCTTTCCCAGCATATCTTTTTGGGTAATTGTTTTATTATTTTGATCTGTAAGCTCAAAATCAGGAACTTTCATTACCGTGTAAAGATTTTTTTTGAAATAACTCATCCCAAATCCTATCCCAAAGAAAAGCAAAGCAATGATGATAATGGGAATAATAATTTTCGTTTTATTATTCCCTGCCTTTTTATTTTTGGACATATTTTTCAGGTTTTTTCTTGAATTCGTCTCTGCAATAGCTGCTGCAAAAACCGTAGGTTTTATTTTTATAAACCGCAGTATCTTTCATATCACTTTCGGTTCTCATGTGACAGATAGGGTCTACTGCATTGGCAAACTTTACATTTTTAGTTTCTGTTTTAGCTGACTTATTATTTTTTTTCTGTTTTACTTTCGGAGTTTCCTGAGCGCAGGCAAATAGTGACATTGACAATAATGCCGTGAATAAAATTTTAGATTTCATTTTATTTAAATTTAAATTAGAAATTGTTTGATTCAAAATCTGTTGGGAAGTCAAATTTAATATTAAAATAATCCAATAAGCAAAATTCACTATAGAAATATGCTTTTTAATTGATCGTTAAAAATGACTAACAGATTAGCGGGAGTTTAAACTGACAATGGAGGATGGAATATTCTTGAAAAATATTGTGAATGGTATAAAAAAGAATTATTGATATATAATTTTACTGACTCTGAAGCTACAAAATGAGTTTCAGTAAGTGTTAAAATTTCATTAGAAACAAAAACATCCAAACCAGCAATCTTGATATTCTGGCTGTTCAAAGATTGTTTTTCTGTTTTTGAAAACTCTTTTGCTACATAACATTTCCCTTTGCAGTAAGAGTTTTCTACAGCTCGGTTTTCACAAAGATTTTCTACGATATAATCATAATTTACCACATAATTGATCAACGGCAAAACAGGACGGATTGCCATAGTAAAAATGATAAAAAAAGATATGAAAAGCTTCAATTATAAAATCTTTACTACAAATATACTATTCAAAATTTTATTTTGAGAGCATAATGATGAATGTCATTATATTTGCAAAATCATTTCTTCATTATTAAATGAATATAAAAACCACTTCCCTGTCATGAAAATTTTAATCATTAACGGTCCCAATCTTAATCTTTTGGGAACAAGAGAGCCTGAAATCTATGGTACTGTTTCTATGGAAGATTATCTGGAGAATCTGAAAACTGAATTTTCTTCTCATGAACTGGATTATTACCAATCTAACATTGAAGGGGAAATCATTAACCGTATTCAGGAAGACGATTTTGCTGCTTTAATTGTAAATCCGGGAGCTTTTACACATTATTCTTATGCAATTGCTGATTGTTTAAAAAACATTCAGAAGCAAAAAATAGAAGTTCATATAAGCAACATCTACAAACGAGAAGAATTTCGTCAGAAATCAGTGACAGCAGCCAACATGGACGGAGTTATCTCTGGTTTTGGCATGAATGGTTACAGACTGGCTGTATTAAGCTTGATTTCTTAGCCAAAAGATAAATAACATGTACCAAAAAACAGTCTCACCAAAATTGATGAGACTGTGTTATAAAAATTATTTTTTTCTGTTTCTCTGTTGCTCCTGAGCTTTCTGCTGCTCTTGTGCTTTCTCCATCATTTCTCTCATTCTTTTCTGAAACTTGCCTTCTTTTTTAGGCTGCGCCTTATTTGCCTGAATCTGTGCATGAATTTTCTTTTCATCCAGAATAACATATTTAATGATAAGGATAATTAAAATATTAATCGCATTGGATACAAAATAATACCAAGACAGACCTGAAGCAGACGTATTAAGGAAAAACAGGAAAGTAATCGGGAAAATATACATGATCACTTTCATATTCGGCATTCCTTCCTGTTGTGGCTGTTGCATATTTCCGGAAGTCATTATGGTATAAATTAAAATCACAACCGTACACGCAATCGCAAAAACGCTTAAGTGATCACCCAAGAAAGGAATATTGAATGGTAATTTAATCAAATCATCATACGCTGTTAAATCTTTTGCAAACCAGAATCCCTGTCCTCTTAAATCAATAAAATTCGGGAAGAATCTGAATAAAGCATAAAATATTGGAATCTGAACCAATGCCGGTAAACAGCCAGCCATTTGATTGACTCCTGCTTTTCGGTACACTTCCATGGTAGCCTGCTGCTTTTTCATTGGATCTGCATCCTTAAATTTAGCATTCACCTCATCAATTTCCGGACGGATTACCTTCATCATTGCACTCAGCTTGTGCTGTTTGTACATGATGGGTGACAAGATCAGTTTCACAATAATCGTCATTAAGAAAATTACCCAGCCTGCTGCGATTCCCCAATCTGCAATGATGTTGTACATCGGCATGAAGAAATAACGGTTCATAGAACCAATAAATGACCATCCTAAAGGTAAAATTTCGTCAAAATTTTTGTCATAAGATTTTAATAAAGGTAAATCAAGCGGCATAAAATACCATGTAAAATCCTGATTAAGTTCGCTTCCTGTCATTGGAACAAAACCTTCAAAATTTAATTTTTTCAGGTATTCGCCTTCTTCTATATTTTCCTGATTTCCTTTGCTTTGTGTGAAGCCGCTTTTAGATTCAATAACGGATGAGAAAAACTGCTGTTTTACCCCAATCCAATTAAGGGTTTCATCTTTTTCATCCATTGTCGTTCTGCCGTCATAATCATAATCATTATAATTATTGAATGCATACGAAAATTCTGAATGCGACTGTTCCTGAGCTCTTCCCTTTTCAACATTTCTCACACTGTAATCCCAGATAAAATCTGCTTTATTATCAGAAGAAACATTTGCCAATCCCTGAGATCTCACTTTAAAATCTAAAGTGTACTGATCTTTCAGCTCTCCCGCCGTATTTAGAGTATAAATAAACTGGATGGCTGCTCCGTTGTAATTGGCTGTTAAAGTCACCGCATTTCCGTTAACAGCAGGTGAGAAAATTAAATTTTTGGTATTGATAACTTTCCCTGTTTTGTCTTTGAACTGAAAACCGTAGCTCGAATTATTTTTATTGATCAGATACAGCGGCAGATCTGCTTTATCGGTCTTTTGATCGTAAGCTTTGTATTTCAGAAGTTCCACTTTGGAAACCTGACCTCCCAGACTTGAAAACTCAAGTTTCAGTTCGTTATTGGCAAGTGTTGCCGTCTGAATAGAATTGGGGGTTACATTAGGATTGATATTGACTGCCTGGGTAGGTTTTACAGAATTTTGCGTTTGCTCTGTTTTTTGTTTTCCGGCATTTAAAGCCTCTTCTGTCTGCTGATCTTTCTGGAAGTAAAACATAAATCCGAAAAGAACCAAACATAAAACCGCAAAACTGATAATCTGACTTTTATCGAGTCCGTTGTTCTGTTGCATTTTATTTTTATTAAAATTTTTAAATTTAAACAAACATGGCAATCCCATGCTTTTTGAGTCGACAAAAATACTGTTTTTTTATCAAAACTCTATACTATAATGTGTTACTATATAATAAACTCAGGCTGAGAATAATCAGTCTGAGTTTATCTATGACGTTCGTAATTTCAGAATTACTTTTTTTATTTAAACTTAAATTATTTCCCTGTACAAGCTTTAATAAATGCTCTGAATAAAGGATGTGGTGTTGCAACTGTACTTTTATACTCTGGATGATACTGTACCCCAACGTAAAAAGGGTGACCAGGCATTTCTAACGCTTCTACCAAACCTGTTTCAGGGTTTATTCCCGTTGCGGAAAATCCGTTTTTTTCAAATTCCCCGATGTACTCACTGTTGAATTCATACCTGTGACGGTGTCTTTCCATAATATTTTTCGCTCCGTAAATATCGTTTAATTTAGAACCGTTTTTCAAAGAACATTTCCATGCTCCAAGACGCATAGTTCCCCCTTTATCTACTACATTTTTCTGCTCTTCCATTAAAGAAATTACCGGATGCTCTGTAGAAGTATCAAATTCCATAGAGTTGGCTTTAGAATATCCAAGAACATTTCTTGCAAATTCAATGGTCATGATCTGCATTCCCAGACAAATTCCCAACATCGGAATTTTATTTTCTCTTGCATATTGAGCAGTCAGAACTTTACCTTCAATTCCTCTGTCCCCGAAGCCAGGTGCAACCAAAATCCCGCTCACTCCGGATAAAGTTTCTTTGATGTTTTCAGAAGTCAAATCTCCACTGTACACCCATCTGATTTTCACCTCAGTTTCCAGATCGGCTCCGGCATGTTTGAAAGCCTCAGCAATAGATATATAGGAATCCTGAAGAGAAACATATTTTCCTACCAGTGCAATTTCCACAGACTTTTTAGGATTCTGAAATTTCTTAAGGAATGTTTTCCAGTCTTTCAGATCTGCCTCTTTATCACTTTTAAGGTCTAATTCTTTTAAAACTACATCATCAAAATTTTGCTTTTGAAGATACATGGGAACTTCATAAATGGTTTCCAGATCTTTACATTCAATCACATTATCTAAAGGAACATTACAAAACTGAGCCAGTTTTGCTCTCTGATCTTTCGGGATTTTATGCTCAGTACGGCAAACCAAAACATCCGCCATGATTCCGCTTTCCATTAACTGACGAACAGAATGTTGGGAAGGTTTTGTTTTTAATTCTCCACTTGAAGCTAGATAAGGCAATAATGTCAAGTGAATGACCATAGAGTTATTTTCACCTAATTCCCATTTCAACTGACGCACAGTTTCGATGTAAGGTAAAGATTCGATATCACCTACAGTACCCCCGATTTCAGTAATAATGATATCGTAGTTTTGTTTGGATAAAATCTTAATTCTACGCTTGATTTCGTTGGTAATATGAGGAATTACCTGAACTGTTTTTCCAAGAAAGTCTCCTTTTCTTTCTTTTTCGATGACAGTCTGGTAGATTTTCCCTGTAGTAACATTGTTGTTTTGAGAAGTCGGCGAGTCAAGATAACGCTCATAATGTCCTAAATCCAGATCCGTTTCCGCACCATCTTCAGTTACATAGCATTCTCCATGCTCATAAGGATTCAAAGTTCCCGGGTCAATATTAATGTAAGGATCAAGCTTTTGAATAGTTACGTTGAAGCCGCGTGATTTTAGTAATAGACCAAGAGAAGCAGAAACGATTCCCTTTCCCAAAGATGAAGTTACACCTCCTGTCACAAAGATGTACTTTGTATTCTTTTTACTCATTAGATTAGGTTTGTGCAAAGTTAGGGGAAAAAGAAACAAAAGTCAATTTTTTTGTCATCAATAAATTTATTATTATATTTACTATAAATATCATTTATAATCAAATGTCAACTATAGATAGAGAAAACATTAATAAATCCATAGAAGATTCGAGAAAACAACAAAACCTTTCTTACATTTCTAAACAAGGTATATATATTCCTGTTGATAGTTTACATTATCGAAGTTCAAAATATTTCGTACAGAAAGCAAGAAAAAGTGTTTTTTCAAAAGCTACTTTTGGAAGAAAAAGAAGAAATAAGTTTATATTTCCAGCAAGTATACAATCAGGTAAGATTAAATTCGGTAAAAATGAAATCTTAAGAATGCCTGCTAAAGAAAATAGACCTTTATCTGCGGCTAAATTCATTACTAAATATATTAACTTTTTAAGTTTAGATATTGATAGAATCACATATAAGGAAACTGACGAAAGTTATTTAATTGAGTTTCTATATCAAGAAAACTATTTTTTAATTGAATTTTTTTATGATAATGATGTAGTTTTACTAATTCGCAACAACAAAAATAACATCAGAAAAGTTTGGGATTTTACAATAGATGAAATTATTAAACTATTACAAGTAATAGAAGAAAATACAATTAACACAAATGAATAAATGTGATGAAATTTGTATTCCAAAAAGATTACATTGGGAAGCAAAGCCAATTGATGATGACTTTAACAATGAAATCTTGTTTAGAAGAGTAAAAGTGCCAATAAATGAAAATAAAATCAAAGAAAAAGAAATTTCAGCAATTATTTTTCCAATAAAAGATGACTCTTGTAATAGAGAAAAATATTCTTCTGCAAATGATGTTTTATACAATATTAATGCGAAAAACTGTGATGAGCATTTTCTCAATTTTGGAATAGTTAGCATAAATTCAAATCATATTCTATCAGAGTCAATAACACCCCATGGGTCTTCAGACATATTTACATTTAGAGTTTTACACTCTCCTACAGAATGTATGTATCCTCATTGCGAAGTGTTAGTTTTCAAAAACGACATAAGAATTACAGACAATAAGCCTAAATCAGTAAAAGCATATATTCGGGACATAATAATTAAAAACTGTATAATCATAAAAGATTTTGATTTAGATGAAAAAGAGAATGATTTTAATCGACAAATATTATAAATATAAAGGCTTCCCAAAACTGAGAAGCCTTAACCTAAACCAAATTATATATATGAAAATTATTGTTGCAACGACTCTTTTAAAAGTCTTACATCATATAGATTAAAAATGATTACAAAAGTTAAATTAATTTGAGTCTGCAATCAATCATCGTAAATTTTTTTTTAAACTATAATAAGCATCAATCTCTTTTGCGAACTTTCAAAAAGATGATTAAAGGCAGACAATCATTTTTAAAACACAAAAACTCCTGTTTTTTTTACTATTTAGTTTACTTTGAATTGAAGATTATTTAACGCAAAGTTTTATTTTTGAAAACATTTTATTTTAAAATGCAAAGGCAAATCAATTGCTTCGCAAAGCATGAAAACATGGCTTCATCAATCAACCTGTTGATCATCTTTGCTCCTTATATAGTTTCTATTTTTTAAAAAACTTTGCGTTTAAAATATGTGCATTAAAATTAAGTATGTAAAAATGACATTACTCTAAAAATATTCATGTTTAAAATTTAAGCAATTTTCAGTCTGAAAAATTCAAAAAAAATATTGAAATTCGCAGTATGGCAAAACTCAAGACGGCATATTTCTGTCAGAACTGTGGTTCACAATATCCACAATGGACAGGACAATGCAAAAACTGCGGAGAATGGAACACTTTAGTAGAAGAAGTCGTTGAAAAAACCTCATCCAAAACTCCCCCTTTTTCAAAATCTAAACAACACGTTATCAACATCATTGAAGTTGAAGCCATTGAAGAGCCGAGAATAAAAACTCCTTCCGATGAATTAAACCGCGTTTTAGGAGGCGGAATTGTTTTGGGTTCAGTAACGCTAATAGGTGGTGAACCCGGGATTGGGAAATCTACCCTGCTTCTCCAGCTTGCCCTGAAAATGAAGAAAAAAGTTTTTTATGTTTCCGGGGAAGAAAGTGCTTCACAAATCAAAATGAGAGCCGATCGTCTGGCGGAGATTAAAAACCCCAACTGCTTTCTCTTCACAGAAACCAATCTGGAAAAAATCCTCCATGAAGCCAAAAAACTGGAACCTGATTTTGTCATTATTGATTCTATTCAGACTTTACAATCGCAGTTAATCGAGAGTTCTCCCGGAACTGTTTCTCAGATTAGAGAATGCTCTAATGAGATTATCAAATACGCCAAAGAAAATAATGTGCCTGTATTTTTGGTGGGTCACATCACAAAAGACGGACAAATTGCAGGTCCCAAAGTACTGGAACACATGGTAGATGTCGTTTTGAATTTTGATGGAGACAGAAATCATCTTTTCAGATTGTTGAGAGCTAATAAAAACCGTTTCGGTTCTACTTCCGAGATTGGAATTTATGAAATGATTTCGCAAGGTTTAAAAGAGATAAAAAACCCATCCGAAATTTTAATCACTAAAAAATTTGAAGAACTGTCCGGAAATTCTGTTGCGGTAACATTAGAAGGCAACCGTCCGATGCTTTTAGAAATTCAGGCTTTGGTAAGCACGGCAGTTTACGGAACACCGCAAAGAAGTTGCACTGGTTTTGATTCTAAAAGACTTAATATGCTTTTGGCAGTTCTGGAAAAAAGAGCAGGTTTTCAACTGGGAGCAAAAGACGTTTTTCTGAATATTACAGGCGGAATAAAAACAGATGACCCTGCTTTGGATTTAGCCGTAGTTGCATCCATATTATCATCTAATGAAGACATTGCGATCTCCGAACAGTTTTGCTTCGCAGGAGAAATTGGTTTAAGCGGAGAAATACGCCCGGTTGCCCAGGTAGAGCAAAGAATTACTGAAGCCGAAAAATTGGGATATGAGAAGATTTTTGTTTCTAATCTCAATAAAATCCCTAAAAGAAAATTCGGAATCAAGATTGAAGAAGTAAGTAAGGTTGAGGATTTCCACGAAAGGTTATTTTAAAAAATTTAAGATCTGATTAAAAAAGATTATATTTACCATTGTAAAAGCTTTATTTATAAACTTTAGAAGAAATTCGATTTAAGAAAAAAACAATATAAATTCATATTAAAATACCAAATATGAGAAACAGAATTACTTTTTTGATGCTTTTTTGCAGTATCATTATTTTTTCACAGCATAAAATATTTCAGAACAACATCAGTGAAAACAGCCTCAGTTCAGAACAAAAAATAAATAAAGATCTTGCCTCAACTTATCTTTCAACAAAATATTACTTGCAGCCTTCTTTTAGTTTAAAGACTGATCTTACGATACTTTTACCCACAAACAAAGAAATCAAAGCACAATTTGCCAGAAGTTTCAAATACAGCAACGGAAGCGAATCTTCAGTTTTTACCATACAAAACGAACCAAAATCTGAATTAGTTTTATCTAAAGCAGGAAATGCTATTACAGGAATGTATGTTTCGGTTTCCGGAGAAAAAATAATTTTTCATCAGCTAGACAGCAATTTATTTGCCGTTTCTGTGGTAAACGAAGGTTCATTGATTCAGAAAGATTCTGATGAGGATTTTATTTTACACAATTCTGCAGTTTCACAAAAGGTAAACTCTAATGTCTGTCTCAATACCACACCTATTTGTCCTTCGACAACAATAGACGTTCTTATTGTCTACACCCCTGCCGCACGAGCATCATGGGGAGGTGTTTCACAAAGCAATTCTTTTGCAGCAACGGCTATTACCAACTTCAATACTGCACTGATCAACTCAGGAGTGACCAATACCTTTATTAACTTAGTATATTCCGGGGAAATTTTTTATAACGAATCAGGAAGTATTTCTACAGATTTATCCAGTTTCAGGAATAACGGCGATGGGGAACTTGATGATGTACATATTTTAAGAAGCACTTATGGAGCAGATCTTTGCGCTTTAGTAACAGCAACACCAACCAATACTTGCGGGTTGGGTTATCTCAATACAAACCCTACTAATTATTCTGCTAACGCAGCATTTTCGGTAACTTTATTTAACTGCGTGGTTAGTAATTACAGTCTTTCACACGAAATGGGACACAATATGGGACTGAGACATGACTGGTTTGTGGATACTAGTACAACGCCATGCAGCAATCATCATGGTTATGTGAATCAGACTGCTGTACTTTTAGGTACATCAAGCACCTCATCACAGCGTTGGAGAACAATTATGGCATATAATGACGAGTGTACCAACAGCGGAATCTCTTGTTCAAGAATCAACAGATGGGCAAATCCGAATGTCAACTACAATTCTGAACCTACCGGAGTTGATGTAGGAAATCCAAATCCTGCCAATGAAGCTGTGGGATTCTCAAGATTTGCATGTGTTGTATCGCAGTTTATGCCTACATCCAGCCTTGGCACTTTTGAAGTGGGAAACAGAGATGTAATAGATTTTACCATTTTTCCTAATCCTGCAAAAGATGAAATTAATATCTGGATTAAAAATGATGAAACTTATACCTATAAAGTCGTTAATATTCTCGGACAAACCGTTATTTCGAGTGATAAAAAAACTGTCAATTTAAAAGGGCTGTCTTCAGGAGAATATTTTCTAAATGTTTACACAGACAAAAATACTTTTGTTGCAAGCAAAAAGTTTATCGTAAAATAAATTTTGTTTTTAAATAAATCAAAAAAAATCCTTTATCTTAGTCTGAAAGATAAAGGATTTTTAAATTTAAGCCTTTATAAAAATTATATGAATTTTCTCGCCCATTCTTTTCTCTCCTTTTCTGACGGACAAATTGTCGGGCAGTTTCTAGAAGATTTTATACGGAACAATGAGCGGTATAATTTTCCAAAGGAAATCCAGGACGGAATTACCATGCACAGAGCCATTGATACTTTTACCGACGCCCATCCCGTAATTCATGAAGCTAAAAAAGTATTCAGTCCGCTTGTGAGACTGTATGCCGGAGCTTTTGTAGATGTTTCGATGGATTATTTTTTGGCTAAAGATGTTAATTTGAATGATTTAAAAAGCTGGAAAGATCATTCACATAAAGTTTACCAAGTTCTTAATGAGAATTTAGAATATTTTCCGGATGCTTTCAAAAGGATGCTCGTAAAAATGGAGCACGATGACTGGTTATTCAATTACCGGGAAGATTGGGCAATACAATTCAGCATTCAAAATGTTTTAAACAAAGCAAAATATTTAGATAAAAACATTCCTGTTTTTCAGGCTTTTTTAGATAACAAAAAGATACTTCAGAAATGTTATAATGATTTCTTTTCTGATTTAATGGCGCATGCAAAAGCAGAAAATGCGCTTTTACAATTGGAGAGATAACTTAAAATTGCTGATACAAATATCGGTTCGGATAAGTAAGTTTTACACTTTTTCGTGTTCCATTGACAATGATATGAACCAAATTAATCTGGTCATCAAATAAATTATATAAAAAACTTACGGCAACTTCTACTTTCTGAGGATTGGACACCTGTTCAGATTCAAGATAAATATTTACCGATTCGTTATCTTCTTCGTAACCAATATAATTTGCTTTTACAAACTGATTATTTGTTTTTAGTTTAAAATATTCTGAACTATATTTTTTTAATGCTTCATTAAGTTGGGTTTTGTATGCAGCATCATTAAAATGAAAAGGTTTTCCGTATTTTTTTGATAATCCGTTTTCCAAATCATCCAGAAAAAATCGTCCCGTAACTTCAAATTTTTCGGATTTTGAATTGTAATTTATTTCTACCGAACCCACATGATAAGGATGTTTTGATTTATTAAAAGACAAAAGAAAAAAAAGAAAAGTTAAAAAGAGAATTGTATTTTTCATTTCAGTAAATCAATAATTTTTTCAGGATTTTGCCTTATATCAAAGAATAAAAGAACTTTTATCTGGTTTTCATCTTCTTTTCGGAAGTACATTCTGACGTGTTTTTGCCGATTAAAACACTCTTTGTAAACTGCGATGAGTTTTGAAATTGAGCATATTTTCCATTTTCAAGATCAGTGGTAATTCTTTTTACATCTTCCAAAAAGTTTACAACTTCACGATTCGTCCACAGCTTTCTTAGAAATTGAATATTTTCGGCTAATGTTTGTTTGGCTATTTTTGAGAATTCAACCTGCATATTTCCTCATCAATAAATTTTAAAAAATCTTTTTGGGAAATCATATCTTCATCTTTCAAAGATTTTCCATACTGCTCAATCGCATCAAAAACATGAGCCGGAACTCCTTCAATCATTTCATACTCTTCTTTCTGCACAGAAACAGACTTCACCCCTTTTATTTTTTCTAAAAGTTGCTTGATAAACGCAAAGTCCTCAGAGTTTTCCAGTTCTATATTAACAATCATGATGTTGAAATTTATACAAAGTTAAAATAAATTTTGTATCATCGCATTTCCTTAAAATTATTAGAAATGCAGGACTTTTTATTCTATCTCAATCTCGGCTGGGAACACATAATTTCACTAGATGCACTGGATCATCAACTTTTTGTTTTAGTTTTAATTGCTGTATACACGTCCAAAGACTGGAAAAAAATTCTGGTTTTGGTGACTGCTTTTACGATTGGGCATTCCATCACTTTAGCTTTAAGCATTTTAGATATCGTAAGAGTTTCCTCAGACTGGGTAGAATTTTTAATTCCGTTGACTATCGTTCTAACTTCTTTGGCTAATATTCTCAATAAAAATAAAAATCAGACAAAAAATCAGTTTAATTATTATATGGCTTTATTTTTCGGATTAATTCACGGGATGGGTTTTGCCAATACTGCAAGAGTGATGATAGCCAAAAGCCAGAGCATTGCAGTTCCACTACTGGGGTTCAACATTGGTTTGGAACTCGGACAGATCCTTATTGTTTTAGGAATTTTAGTTCTGCTTTTTATTCTTTTAAATGTATTTAAAATCAATAAAAAGGACTGGGTTTTGTTTATTTCTTCAGGAGTTTTTGCTTTGGCTTTAAAGATGACTTTGGAAAGAATTCCTTTTTAAGGCCGAAACATTTTAAAGTTTTCAACTACTTATTATTATATTTGATAATTATTAAATTTTTCTTCTCATGAAACTACAGGTTACTGCCCTTTCGGTATTTTTGTATTTTGGTATTTCTGCGCAGCAAATTCAAAACAATCCGGGAAGCAATCACGGAAATAAATTTGAGCAGCTTGGAACCATCCTCCCGACTCCGAACGTGTACAGAACAGCTTCCGGAGCGCCGGGTCATGCGTATTGGCAGAACAGGGCAGATTACGAAATCTCAGCTTATCTTGATGAAGACAAAAGAAATTTACGAGGTTCCGAAACCGTCACTTATTACAACAACTCGCCGGATGATTTAGATTACATCTGGTTACAGCTAGACGAAAACCAGCAATCCACAGTAAAAAAGGCTGACTATCCTTTTTCTTCCACTTTACCCAAAGACTTAAACGATCAACAACTCAAAGTTTCAGAACTTCCCGCAAAAGATAACGGATACGGAGTAAATTTGGAAAAGGTTGCTGACGCTTCAGGAAAACCTTTAAAATATACGGTCAACAAAACCATGATGCGTATTGATCTTCCTAAAATCCTAAAAAAGGGAGAGAAGTTTGTTTTTAAAATTGATTGGAATTATAACATTCCCAACCGGATGAAAATGGGCGGTCGTGGTGGCTATGAAAATTTCGCAGAAGACGGTAATGATCTGTATACCATTACGCAATGGTTTCCAAGAATGTGCGTCTACAGTGACTTTCAAGGATGGCAAAATCATCAATTTACAGGAAGAGGAGAATTTGCTTTAGTTTTCGGAAATTATAAAGTTTCGATGAATGTTCCTGCCGATCATATTGTGGGTGGTACAGGAGAATGTAAAAATTATGAACAGGTTTTGACTTCGGAGCAGCTTGCGAGATACAGAAAAGCAGAAAAATCAACTGAGCCTGTTGAAATTGTCACTTTAGACGAAGCTAGAAAAGCAGAAAAAAATCATTCAAAACAAAGAAAAACCTGGGTTTTTGAAGCGAATGATGTAAGAGATTTCGCATGGACTTCGTCAAGAAAATTTGTTTGGGACGGAATGGGAGTATTAATTCCGGAGAACAATAATAAAGTAATGGCCATGAGCTTTTATCCCAAAGAAGCTTATGGTTTGTACAGAAAGTTTTCTACGAAAGCCGTTGCACACACGATAAAAACATATTCGGAATATACCGTTCCCTATCCGTATCCTGTTGCGCAGTCTGTAGAAGCTTCCAACGGAATGGAATATCCGATGATCTGCTTTAATTTCGGAAGAACAGAAAAAGATGGAACCTACTCCGAAGGCACAAAAAATGGGATGATCGGCGTTATTATTCATGAAGTAGGTCACAATTTTTTCCCAATGATCATCAATTCAGACGAAAGACAATGGAGCTGGATGGATGAAGGTTTGAATACATTCACCGAATATTTAACGGAAGAAAAATGGGACAACAAATTCCCTTCAAAACGCGGACCGGCATGGACAATTGTTGATTATATGAAGCTTCCAAAGGATCAGTTGGAGCCCATCATGAGCAATTCTGAAAATATTATTAAGTTTGGACCGAATGCTTATGCAAAACCGGCAACAGGATTAAATATTCTTCGTGAAACCATCATGGGAAGAGAACTTTTTGATAAAGCTTTTAAAATGTATGCTAAGAGATGGGCTTTCAGACACCCTGAACCCGCAGATTTTTTCAGAACAATGGAAGATGCAAGTGGTGAAGATTTGGATTGGTTTTGGAGAGGTTGGTTCTACGGAACAGATCCTGTAGATATTGCCATTGATAAAGTTACAGTTGCAACTCCGGACTTCGCAGTTTCCCAACAGGAACGTGAAACTAAATATAACGTTGAAAAACCTCTGCAAAACGAATTTGAAGATATTTCTAAAATAAGAAACAGAGAAGATAAGAGCATTGCCTTTGAAGTAGAAAAAGACAAAAGTCTTCAGGACTTTTACTACCGATATGATCGTGGTCAGGAAAAAGTAGATACTAATAAAGAATATACCATCAAAACAGACGAGAACGAAGTTTTGGACAAAAAAGAGCAGGATAAAATTAAAAATATAACCGCCTATCAGATTGATTTCGTTAACAAAGGCGGTCTTGTTATGCCGATTATTCTTGAGTTTACTTTTGAAGACGGCTCAAAACTAAGAGACAAATCATCAGCCCAGATCTGGAGACACAATGAACAGAAAGTGTCCAAAACTTTTTATTTTGATAAAAAATTAAAGTCAATACAGCTTGACCCAATGCGTGAAACGGCAGATATTGATACTTCTAACAACTTCTGGAGCCATAACGGAAGTGCATCCGAAACTTCAAAATTTCAGATATTTAAAGAAAAACAAAAAGCTACCGTAAGAGGAGGCGCCAATGGAAAAGTAAATCCGATGCAGGCTGCAGGAAAGTGAAACTAAAAAAATGGCTGATTAAATTAAAATCAGCCATTTTATATTACAAAATAGAAAAAGTTGATATGATTGTACTTTTCTCGTCCAATGAGTTGGGATTAGTAACCGTAATCCCATATTCTCCCGGCAACTTGTCTTTCAGTGTTATTAAATAAGAATTTTGCCCATACTTTTTACCTGTGAAATTAAGGTAATGAAGCTTATTGGTTTTAGTAGTACCAAAAGTATTTATAGAAGCCATTTCTGCTCTTCTGAATTTTTTGTTTGAGTCTAATTCAAAAATTTTAATAATTGCCATAGGATCTGTATTATTGTCTACAGCACGCACAATAAACTGAATATCATCGCCAGACTTTAGCTTCGTTGCAGAGCAGCAACCTTCAATCTGGAGCTTAGATTTTATACTTCCAAAACCGGTAATCACCATTCCCGCATTCATGGCAGAACGGGTTTGGGTCATATGTTTTTCCAGAAGCAATGTACTTTGATCAGGTTTTAGTAATAAACATTCTCCAATAAATTCCGGCTCAACTGCCGTTTGACCATAAAGGCTGATTGATGACAATCCAACCGCAGCCAATAATAAAAGTTTTCTCATTTATATTAATTTTCTTTAATTTTTATGCAAAAATATCATTTAATTCGAGATGAAAATATATTTTATGTAAAATTATTTCACTAAAACATAGAAAATAATATCTGCCAAAATTTCATATTACAAATAGAAAATTAATAGTAAAGACAAAGGGGGGATCTGAGACCGTAAGAATCAATATGAAATACAGAACAGCATTATAACAGTTTATTTTAACTATAATATGATGCAGATGTATTCCTGAAAATCATAATGAATTTTTGTGAGGGATTTATTTTTTATGTTTACCCAATTTTAATTGCCTGGTTTAAAAACCGTCCAGTTGGCACCGTCACTGATAAACATTAATGTCTTGGTTTTGGAGGTATGGTTATCCAAGCCAATCATATAAAAATTATTTGCTCCTCCAACATTGGATGCATTAATAATATTTCCTACAGGCGTTATAATTTCAGCCGTATTTGAATTTGAAATATTACGTATAAAAATGATTGCGCCTGGTGCAGCAGTTGGATCGGGTAAAATAAAATCATCATCATTATTGGAAGGATTTACATTCACAACGTACTGGTAATATTCGCTCCATTTACAGCCAAAGTTTGAGGCGTAGAACTTATTACTCCATTTACTTCCAGCTTTGTTTTTGCTGTTCTCACCGTTGGATCTACTCCAATACCGAAATTTCCGTTTTTATCAATTGAACTGTTATAATGAAAATCGTAATTACTTGTATTGGTGGGTGAAGTTCCAAACCAAAGCTCACCTCCTCCAGTTCTGCCTGTCCTTACAACCATTGATCCTAATAAATTGGGTGCGGTTGCAAAAACATTATACGCATAACCTTCAAATGCAGAGATTGATCTGCCGTTTCATACAATTGTCGGAGCGGACGGTGTTCCTCCAAACATCATATTATGGTAAGCAATAGATTGTGCCGTATTAGTCCCTGAGAATAATGCAATATCTATATCGGCATCCCCTTGTCCGATCATCGTAAGCAATTCCGTAGGATTTGTTGTGCCTATCCCTACCTTGCCATCTGATTTAACAGTGAAATCATTGAGTTCCTGAGTAGGAGTTGAGGAGGACGCATTGTCTTTACCTCCATCAATGTGAAAAATTCCTTTTGGATTGGTGGTATTAATTCCCACTTGTGAATAAAATAAAAGTGGACACACCATAAGTAGTAAAAATTTGTATTTCATCATTTAATATTTTAATTCAAATATATAAATTAATTTCATTCAAAAATAAAAAAGTGCCAAAATTTCATATTAAGGTTAAAAATCTGCCATTTTTAAACAATTCAAACCGGTGGCATACAATTAGAGAGTTACAAGACAGAATAACTAAAAAATTAAATATATTATGTCAGTAAACTTTAAACCATTAGCAGACAGAGTTTTGGTAGAACCAATCGCTGCAGAAACAAAGACAGCTTCAGGTATTATTATTCCGGACACTGCAAAAGAAAAACCTCAGGAAGGTACCGTAGTAGCAGTAGGTCCTGGTAAAAAAGATGAGCCTACAACTGTAAAAGTGGGTGATAAAGTTCTTTACGGGAAATATTCAGGTTCTGAATTGAAATTGGAAGGAAAGGATTATTTAATTGTAAAAGAAGGAGATCTTTTAGGAATAATTGGATAAAAGCAGTAAGCTTTAGGCAGTAAGCAGTAAGCAATGAGAGACTACAAAAAATATGATACTTGGAAAATTGCCCATGAGCTGGTAAAAGAAATTTATATTATTTCTGAAAAATTTCCTAAATCTGAACTTTTTGGTTTAACATCTCAAATTAGAAGAGCATCAGTCTCTATTCCAACAAATATTGCCGAAGGTTGCGGAAGGTCTACCGATAAAGAATTTGCAAGATTTTTAGAAATAAGTATTGGTTCAACAAATGAAACAGAATATTTGCTTCTTCTTTCTTGCGAGCTAGGCTTCACAACCGAAGAAAACTTACAAAGCCTTAATCCTAAACTGAATTTAATCAGACAGAAACTTATACAACTTAGAAAAAATTATTAAATAATAATTAACAGCTTAAAGGTGAAAAGCTTACTGCTTATCGCCTAAAGCTTAAAGCTTTAATATTATGGCAAAAGAAATAAAATTCGATATCGAGTCAAGAGACTCTTTAAAAAGAGGGGTTGATGCATTGGCAAATGCAGTAAAAGTAACTTTAGGACCAAAAGGGAGAAACGTAGTGATCGAAAAATCTTTCGGTGCCCCTCACGTTACCAAAGATGGTGTTTCAGTTGCAAAAGAAATCGAACTTGAAGACAGAGTAGAAAACATGGGAGCGCAAATGGTAAAAGAAGTAGCTTCTAAAACTAATGATATTGCAGGAGACGGTACAACTACCGCTACTGTTTTAGCACAGGCTATCGTAAGAGAAGGTCTTAAGAACGTAGCTGCAGGAGCAAACCCAATGGATTTGAAAAGAGGGATCGACAAAGCAGTAACTGCAGTTGTTGAAAACCTTAAATCTCAATCTAAAACGGTTGGTGATTCTACAGAAATGGTGAAGCAAGTGGCTTCAGTTTCTGCGAACAACGACGAAACAATCGGTGCTTTAATCGCTGAAGCTTTCGGAAAAGTAGGTAAAGAAGGAGTTATCACGGTAGAAGAAGCGAAGGGTATTGATACGACAGTAGACGTTGTTGAAGGGATGCAGTTTGACAGAGGTTATCAGTCGCCTTATTTTGTGACGAATCCTGAAAAAATGTTGGCTGAACTTGAAAACCCATACATTCTTTTAGTAGAGAAAAAAATCTCTTCGATGAAAGAATTGCTTCCTGTTCTTGAACCAATCGCTCAAGGAGGTAAGTCTTTATTAATCATCTCTGAAGAAGTTGAAGGAGAAGCTTTGGCAACTTTAGTGGTAAACAAATTAAGAGGTTCTCTTAAAATTGCTGCGGTAAAAGCTCCTGGATTTGGTGACAGAAGAAAAGCAATGTTGGAAGATATCGCAATCTTAACTGGCGGACAGGTAATTTCTGAAGAGCAAGGTTTCACCATGGAAAACATTTCTCTGGATATGCTAGGAACTGCTGAGAAAGTTTCTATTGATAAAGACAACACGACCATCGTCAACGGTGGCGGTGAAGAAGCTAAAATCAAAGGTAGAGTAAACCAGATCAAAGCACAGATGGAAACCACTACTTCTGACTACGACAGAGAGAAATTGCAGGAAAGACTGGCTAAATTAGCCGGTGGTGTTGCTGTATTGTATGTAGGTGCAGCTTCTGAAGTGGAAATGAAAGAGAAAAAAGACAGAGTAGATGATGCCCTTCACGCAACAAGAGCTGCTGTAGAAGAAGGTATCGTTGCAGGAGGTGGTGTTGCTTTGGTAAGAGCCATTGAAGCTTTAAACAGTCTTGAAGGAATTAATTCTGACGAAAATACAGGAATCAAAATCGTAAAAAGAGCGATCGAAGAGCCATTGAGACAAATCGTTGCCAACGCAGGAGGTGAAGGTTCTGTAATCGTTGCTAAAGTGGCAGAAGGAAGCGGAGATTTCGGTTACAATGCTAAAACTGACGAGTATGTAAATATGCTTGAAGCAGGTATCATTGACCCTACAAAAGTAACAAGAGTTGCCCTTGAAAATGCAGCTTCTGTTTCTGGAATGCTTTTAACAACTGAATGTGTAATCACTGAAGTGAAAAAAGACGAACCAGCTATGCCAATGGGTGGTGGAATGCCGGGAATGATGTAACAGCGTGTCGCTGAGACAATTTAATATACTAACCGTTCTGCTTTTGTGGAGCGGTTAATTTTTTTTAATAATTTATCAAACAAAACACCATAAATAAAATTGAAAAATTACCAATATTTTGCAAAAATCAAGTTTAATTTATACCTTTGAAAAAAATCTATATGCTTATATCTTTTAAATTTAAAAATTTTCTTTCATATAAAGATGAAGTTCAACTTTTGATGAGTAGTGTAAAAGCATTTAAAGAATTAAAAAAAAACAATGTATTTATTAAAAAAGACTTTGAATTACTCAAAACTGCCGCTATTTATGGCTCAAACGGTGGAGGTAAAAGTAATTTTATAAAAGCAATGGGATTCATGAATAAGTTAATTCATAATTCATTTGCCGATTCTTTAAAAAAGCCTGAAGATAGGTTTGATTATGATCTTCAATTCAGACTTAATAATGTATCTGAAAAAGCTCCGATTGAAATGGAAGTTGTTTTTATTAAAAACAATATAATTTACAGATACGGATTCCAAGTTAACAACAATATAATTATCAAAGAATGGCTTTTTCAAAAAAAAGAGGTTGAAACCCGTTTATTTGAAAGATATTTAAATGATTTTCAAATAAATAATAATAGTTTTTCAGAAGGAAATAAATACAAAAAAAATATAAATAATAATGTACTATTTTTAAGCTATTTGGCTCAGAATAATGCACCCGTTTCCTCAGAAATATTTGAGTGGTTTTATGGAATTAATGCCACAAATGCCCTCAGTAATGATAATTATGAAAAATTGACAAAATCTCTACTTAAAGAAGATTCTAAATTTAAAATTTGGCTAAGTTATGCAGTTAAATTTTTGTCTATATCAAATGTTGAATTAGATAATGAAAACAATATTGTAACTTATCATAACAAATTTGATAACAATGATTTCATTATTGACTCGGTTGCCTTTGATTTAGATTATGATGAAAGTCAAGGAACCATAAAATTAATTTACTTATTAGGAGCTATTTATCATACTCTTGTTAACAATGAGATATTATTTATCGATGAATTAGATTCAAAGTTACACCCGAACCTTACTAAAAAAATAATTAATTTTTTTCATGAGTTTAATAATAATTCACAATTTGTTTTCACATTGCATGATTCCAGTCTTTTGGATAAAAAAATATTTAGGCGTGATCAAATATGGTTTGTTGATAAAAATAAATTTGGCTCATCAGAACTTTACTCTTTATCGGACTTTGATTCGTCAGTTGTAAGAAGTACATCTGATTACAGAAAAAAATATTTAGAGCTTACTTTTGGAGCTGCAGATTCAATTGATATTTCGGAACAACTAATTGATTTACTCTATGACAAAGCTAAATCGTAAACAGGGTAATCGATCTGCAGTCGAAAAAAAGCCAACAATTTCTTTCTGTTTTTCAAAATTAGATAGAAATCAAGGGCAAACTGTCAAGCAATGGGAGGAAAAAGGGCTTTTATCAATATTCATAACCCGAACACAGCAAATTGGAAATTATTTATACCAAGAAGCTTTAGCTAATAAGTTAATAAAACAGTATACAAAAGTAGGATTTCCACCTGAATCTGAATTTAAGCCACCGACCCATGTTAATCCGCAATATTGGGCTGTAATACATATAACTCCCAACAGTAAAGAAGTTGTAGCAGGATATATTGATGAAAATGTCTTTTATATAATTTTTTTAGATGAAGAACATAAATTTTGGCCAACAAATATACAAAACAGAGGCAAAAATAGAAGGTAAATTATTCTCTACAAAGTATATTATATATCACTTATAGATTAAGAATCTCCTGCTAGAGCAAGCGTCTTACTCGTACCCACAAATATAAAAACCGTTCAATCCAGAGCGGTTTTCCATTTCAAAACAAACCCCGCTGCCGCACGAATCCCTTCGTGTGGTCTTTGTATAAAAAACAACCTTTACTAATCAGATTCCCCCGCTGGTGCGAGCGTCTCGCTCGTAACCACAAACATACAAACCGCTCCCATCCGAGCGGTTTTTCCATTTCAAAACAAATTCTTAAGTTTACAGGTTTTCAAATAAGATAATCATGATAGATGAAATTTTAGTACAAAAAATGATTGAAGATAAAATACATCCCGATTATAAAATCTTCAAGCTCTATGATACACAACCTTACATATTTATTTTTTGGAAACACAAAAAGTATGATAAGGATGATGAGAGAGGAATGCTAATTGGAGTTGGACCGATCGTTTACGATAAAGAAAAAAAAGATTATACAATATTAGGTTCTGGATCCAATAACGAGCATTATTACAAACACTTACCTAAGAATCTTTTTGAAGAATATAGGGTTATCAACTCTTTTGAAAGTATTAAAGCTGGAATTTTAAGAAGAAAATATGTAAATACTGATGATATTGATAGATTATGTCAAATTATAACTAACGGTTGGGGTTATACTGATTTTGACATATACTCTCCTTCTGGTTATAGTATTGAAACGCATTCTGTCGTAGTCTTAAAAGATAAGATTCATCAGGAAATTCTAATTGATTTTTGGAATAAAATAAACTATCAATATGAAATCATAAATGATACAGAAATATTACTTTGGAAAATAAAGGATGAGAAAAACATAAAAAAATAATCCCCAGATAATGCGAGCGTCTCGCTCCGCTCCGCAAAGATTCTCCCGACTTTGAGTAATTAACAAAAAAAAACGCTTCACACAAGCGGTTTTCACTTTTCCAAATGTCACATATTTCCAATCCTCCATTTTTTCCTATATTTAAAACATATTTTTCAACCCAAACCTCCACACCCTTGAAAACAAAATCATTCCTCCTTTCACTTTTCGGTTTATGCTTAGCCAATGCACAAACCCTAAATTTTAAACACCTTTCGGATATGTCGATGAAAAGAGGAGCGATAACCAGTGCTATTGCAGATGGCAATATCTATGTAAGCAATGGCTATAAAGATTCGGATGGTAATGCCACGATTATTGAGAAATACAGCATTAAAGACAACCGGTGGAGTGTTATCAACTCCAGTCTTGTTCCTAAGAGATTTGCCAATTCGGAGACTTACGGTAATAAAATTTATATTTTTAACGGTTGGGGAAACAGCAATCTTGAAATTATAGACCTTGAAACGCATCAGAAAACGAAGGGAGCCGTCAATCGTGCTTATACCGGAAATGCCGGTTCTGCCATCCACAACGGAAAAATATATACGTTTGGAGGAAGCGGGCTAAACAATGCCGCCACCACTGTATTTTCTGATAGATTCCAATACTATGACATTGCTTCGGACACATGGCATCCTTTACCGAATATGCCCAACGCCAGAGAAGCAAGGGGCAAAATCGTGAATGATAAACTCTATGTCATTGGCGGTTTTAATGGTACATCATCCCGCTTGGTTAATGTGTATGATCTCACCAAAAATGAGTGGACTGAGCAATACACAATGCCTGCTGCGATATCCGGTCATTCATTAGCGGTTTCCGGGAATAAGATTTTTATTGCAGGCGGTTATAATAATCAGAATTTTCTTGCATATTTCGATACAGAAACCAATAAGCTGCATAAGTTATCATCCAACATGATTCCCAGAAGACATGCTGCTGCGGAAATTTATAATAATAAATTATACATCATGGGCGGAAGTACAGCATCCTCAACCAAATCAGCTCTTAAAAGCATTCAGGTTGCGGATATTAGCGGAGAAGTGCTTTCTGCTAAATAAACTCAAGACGAATTTCCCACTGCCGCATGAATCCTTTCGTGTGGCTCATATAAAACAAAAACCATTCATATCTTCCGAACGGTTTTCACATTTCACACAAGATGTTCCGGATTCCCAAATATTGCGGATTTTCCAATCTATAACTTTACAGCTGCGAAAAAGGTTTACTCAATGTTATTAAAAACATCTTCCGCTACTCAAAGTCTCCCGGCTTTAAACAACAACTTTAAATCACAGAACATCAATCTGTATTTTTTTGCTTGGAAATTAGGTAAGATTAATTATTTCACGCAAGGTGTTTAAGACTTCCGTAGTCTTCCGGAAGTTTAAAACAAGATTGTTCGTAACCTCCTGCAATTGCATTTTATTATAAACACACCTGTTTGTAACTTTCTGCGATTGCATTTTGTTTCCTGCAAGTTGCGCAAGACCTCCGTCATTCTCCGGTGGTTTAAAACAAGTGTGTTTGTAACCTTCTGAAATTATATTTGGTTTTACGCAAGACCTTTGTAGTTTATAGGTGTATAGAACTGATTATCAAGAACTCGCTTGTATATTAAAAAATTAATCACATTCATATTTTCATATAAAATAAGGGTTTACTTATAAGATTAAAAACTTGACAATTGTTTTGCTCTTTTTATTCTTTCATTTCAAATTTTTGATTAAGTCTGTCCGATAGAAATATTGGTTTCCACTCCGTCTTTTAACTTAAATTCTTACTTAAAGGCTTGCTGGCTATACTTCTCTGTTACAGATAACTTTAAATAAACATTTTATTATACATGAAATTCAAATTCACTTTTGTTATTCTTTTATTTATTTTTTGTCAAGTATTTTCACAAACAAAACTTTTTGAAAGTGTAAAGAATGAAAATTCTGATTCACTAAAAATATTAGGGATGTATTATAATTGGGATGAAAACAAAATATATGAGCGATATAATTTTTACATAACTGACAAAAAAACTATTGATTCTTTGGTTAGTAATACATGAAGTTGTTTAAACTTATTTAGAAAAAAAAGTTCCGAGAAAATTAGCAATTTTGGATTGCAATTTAAAAGACTAATAATCTGGAACTCATCAGCAAAGATAAAATAGAGAAATGGATTTTACCCCATTTAAGCAAAGGAAAAAGAGGGTTTTCTACGAAGTTTGATTTGGTAAAAATAATTCAGACCATTATAAAACGGCTGAAAACCGGTTGCCAGTGGCGTGAGATTTCGGTAAAAGACTATTTCGGGGAAGAAAAAATAAGCTGGCAGAATGTATATTATTATTTCAATAAATGGAGCAAAGACGGCAGTTTCAGGAATATTTGGGTTCATCTTTTGAATCGAAACAAGAGGTTGTTGGATCTCTCGTGTGTTCAACTCGACGGAAGCCAAACCCGGAGCAGAATGGGCGGCGAATCAACAGCATATCAAAGCAGGAAATCTGCGAAAACCAGCAATATGATTTTTCTTTGCGACAATCGTGGTCAAATGCTTTCGATGGGAAATCCCAGAAGCGGCAATCATCACGATTTATATGAAATAGAAGATGTTATGGGCGAGATTATTGAAATTTTGTCCGAAGCAGAAATCTCTCATAAAGGTCTTTTTTTGAATGCAGATTTGGGATTTGACAGTGAAAATTTAAGGCATCAATTAGAAATGGAGGAAGTAATGGGCAATATCAAAACCAATCCCCGAAATGGAAAAACAGTAGACAATAATTACTATTTTGATGAAAAATTGTACGAAAACAGATTTAAAATAGAACAGGCAAATGCATGGTTAGACGGTTTCAAGGCTTTACTGATAAGATTTGAAACATTGGATAGCACTTGGAAGAATATGCACTTTTTAGCATTCTCCTTAAGACTAATCATAAAATTAAAAATTTAAACAACTTCTAAATCAAAAAATCCTCCCGAATTTTTCAGGAGGATTATTTGTTACATTCTGTTTACGGTTTGTATCCCGAGTAAATTTAATGATTTTCTTATGGTTTGTGCAGTGAGATTAGATAAATTCAGACGCATCTGCTTTATGTTTTCATCTTCCTGGTTCAAAATAGGGTTGCTTTGGTAGAAAGAATTATAGGTTTTCACCAAATCATAAACATAATTGGCGATCAAAGCCGGGCTTAAAACCTCTGCTGCTTTTTCCACCGTTGGCTTATAATTGGCGAGCTGCATCACTAGTTGTTTTTCAGACTGGTTGAGTTCGACATCAGAAATTTCTCTGTGAAGATAGTTGGCTTTAATTAACAACGACTGGATGCGCGCAAATGTATACTGAATGAAAGGACCTGTGTTCCCGTTAAAATCAATACTTTCTTCAGGATTGAACAACATTTTTTTCTTAGGGTCAACTTTCAGCATAAAATATTTTAATGCACCGATACCAACATTTTCGTAGTTAGACTCTTTTTCCTCATCCGATAAATTTTCCAGCTTGCCCAACTCTTCAGCTTTCAGCTTGGCAATATGGTGCATTTCCTGCATTAAATCATCGGCATCAACTACCGTTCCTTCACGAGACTTCATTTTTCCATTAGGGAGCTCTACCATTCCGTAAGATAAATGATACAGTTGATCTGCCCATGAATAGCCAAGCTTACCTAAAATTTTAAATAAAACCTGAAAGTGATAATCCTGTTCGTTTCCAACCGTGTAAATTAACTTCTGAATATTATTTTCTTTGAAACGCTCAACAGCAGTCCCCAAATCTTGGGTCATGTACACCGAAGTTCCGTCTGAACGAAGCAACAATTTCTGATCTAAACCATCATCCGTTAAATCACACCAAACGGAGCCGTCTTCTTTCTGATACAAAACTCCTTTATCCAAGCCTTCCTTGATAAGATCTTTTCCCAAAATATAGGTATTGCTTTCGTGCTGTATCTGGTCAAATGCTACTCCCAGTCTTTTGTAGGTTGCGTTGAAACCATCATACACCCACGAATTCATTTCGTTCCAAAGATTTCTTACTTTTTCGTCTCCGTTTTCCCAATCCAAAAGCATTTTTTGAGCTTCCTTCATCAAAGGAGCCTCTTTCTTCGCCTGATCTTCCAAAATTCCCTGAGCTACAAGTTCTGCAACTTCCAGTTTGTAATGTTTATCAAATTCAACATAGTAATTCCCGACAAACTTGTCTCCTTTTGTATTGGTAGATTCGGGAGTTTCACCTTTTCCGAATTTTTCCCAAGCCAGCATAGATTTACAGATGTGAATTCCTCTGTCATTGATGATCTGAGTTTTGACTACATCATATCCTGCTTCTTCAAGAATCTGCGAAACTGAAAATCCCAACAAGTTGTTTCTTATATGTCCTAAATGCAATGGTTTATTGGTGTTCGGCGAAGAATATTCAACCATTACTGTTGCATTTTTCTTTTCTATATTTGAAAAATTTTGAGCTATATCCTTAAGCTGATCAACAAAAAAATTGTTCTTAATTTTTACATTTAAAAATCCTTTTACAACATTGAAACTTTCCAGCAGATCGGTTTGTTCAGTCAATGCCTGTCCCAGTTCAACCCCGATACTTTCAGGATTTTTCTTGAGCTGTTTTACCAAAGGAAAGGTAACGATGGTAAAGTCTCCTTCAAATTCAGTTTTATTTTCCTGAATTTCAAGATATATATCTTTCAGCTGATAGACGTTAAGAATAACCTCTTCCAGTTTTTGTTCTATTATATTTTTAATATTCATATTAGGTCTATATTGATACGCAAATATACGGAAATAAAAAAACCGCACTAAGGCGGTATTTAATATGAATGTGTAATATGCTTAATGCTCATCTTCGGCGAAGCCAGTTCTCTTATATCCACTTATCCTATAAATTGTTCCTGGATCATCAGAAAATTCAGCATCGAATTCAATGGCATCAGATTTATTCCCTCCAGTAGTGGTAGCTCCTCCTTTAATGATTTTTCCGTTGGTAATATTAACAGTTATATCATACCCGTCAACAGAACTCTGTAATCCACTTCCTGCGAAAGTTTTTGCAGTATAATTTATTGGAGTTTTAACTTTAAAATCCCAAATATTGTGATTATCATCAATCCACATTTCCTGCCCATTATTGGCTGAAGTATTATATGTGGTAATTTTAGCATAATCCGCTACTTGTGTTCCTCCAACACTCGTTGTAACAAACCAATCTCCAGACATTTCTTTTGTAGACGTTTCACCTTGATCATCTGAAAGATCGCCATCACCTGTTCTATCACAAGAAAGCAACAATCCACCAAAGACTAACAAAAGCAAAAATAAATTTAATATTTTTTTCATTTTTTCAATTTTTAATCATAATACTCGAAACCATAAGAATAGCCATAAGGCAAAATATCTATTGTAAATTTTTTAGTTGTAG
The DNA here is from genome assembly GCF_007474535.1 of Chryseobacterium echinoideorum. GTDB lineage: Bacteria > Bacteroidota > Bacteroidia > Flavobacteriales > Weeksellaceae > Chryseobacterium > Chryseobacterium echinoideorum. The sequence continues at coordinate 340,139 of NZ_VKNW01000003.1, forward strand.
GATTATAGTCCATGCTTACAGATGTTGTAGGATCATATCCATTAAATGCTTGCGGTATAGCCGAAGGAACATTTCCATTCATTTCAAAATACACCGGAAAAGCACCTGCAAAGCCAAAATCAGTACAGTAATAGATGTTTGGAGTTCCAGGAACCAGAGAAATAACACCTGTTCTTTTATCGTTATTAACATCTTTAATTTTTCCTGATACATCAATTCCCGAACCACTTGGATTATATACTACAACCGTTTGAGTTACAATGGCATTAAAACCATCACTATTTTGAGCACTATAAGTAATTTCGTATGCACCGATAGCATTAGTATTTACGCTACCATCAACATTTACTGTTAATTCTGTAGAACCTTCAAAAGCAGTAACATCACCAGTGCTAAAGCTTCCTCCTAAAGGTACAGCAACTACTGGATTATAATTAAAATCGGGATACTGTGTTACTCTTGATACACCGATAGTATCTGAATCTGAAGAACAAGATATTATAAAGCTTATTGTAGCCAATAATATCAAAAATTTATTTAAAATATTTTTCATAATTATTAAATTTAATTAGCATCATACCATAGTTTTTCAGTAATTGGTTTTATGCCTGGAAAACTTGGATTGGTCTGGCTTTCTGACACTGGATAAGGAATTCTTTTTGGAAACTTACCTCCAGTTTTTCCTGTTATCGAATATGCAAACTGTCCCGGGATATAGGCAGCATCAGATTGTGCAACACTGCTAATTGCCGGAATATTTGTTCTTTTCTGTTCGAAAAAAGCTTCATATCCTTTACCTGGAAAAAAAGATATCCATTTTTGTGTGATAATTGCTTTCAGATTATCATTCATTGTTGAATTAGGATATGCATAAGCTCCTGATAAAAGATTAGATACTGGAGTACTCGGCGGAGTTGCAGTAGGATTATCAATTATACCCCATTGTGCAAAAGATGCTTTAACACCACTTTCATATAAAGTTTGGGCATTTGTTCCTGCATTATATCTTAATGCTGCTTCAGCCTGTAAAAAATAGCTTTCCGCAGTCGAAATAAGGTACACAGGATCAGTTGCCGATAATTTAATCACAGCTGCAGTACTGTTAGCAGAGTTGTCATAATCTCCCTGATCTTGTGAAGAACCATTTTCGTAGAAATAGGAAAACCGAGGATCATTGCTAGTATCCAGATATGAATAAAGTGTTGTACTAGCCCTCAAATTTGTTGCAACATTAAGCTGTCTTCTATCAGTTTCATATAATGGATTACTTCTGTTAGCTTCATTAATATACTGTGTGATAGCCGCATTTGAAGTTAAAAACTGAGCTCCATTCGATAAAAGTTGTTGAACACCTTGTTGAGCAACATTAGGTCTTGAGTTAGTTTGTCTTAAATATAATTTTAAAAGCATGGTGTTAGCAAATCTTTTCCAATTATCCATATTACCACCGAATACAAGATCATCATTTCCTGGTATTATATCAGTAGGTGAAGTGCTAATATCTTTTGAAAGCGCATCTTTTAAATTAGCAACCAAACCATCATATATAACTTCTGGTTGATCAAAGGATGGTGCCAATATTTCTGGATTAGTAGCTTGTGTAAAAGGAACAGCTCCATAAGAATCTGTAAGCACCTGAAAGGCATAAGCTTCCATTACCGTACTCATTAAATAATAATCCCAATGTCCCGTTGCTTCCGCATTTTTCTTAATATTTCTCAAATCAAGAATTGCATCATACATCGAATTCCAAGCACCATTATAGTCTAGAACGCTGATTGAGTAATTATCAATTGTTTTATATTGATTAGCCGCAGAGCTTTGCGTAAAATACTGACTCCAAAACCCGCCAATTAATGCATAGTAAGAGCCTGCTGAAGTTGCTACTCCTGTTGTTGCGCCAGGAAACTCTCTGTTCATTGGAATCTGCTCAGGTAATAGTGAATCAGGATCTCTATTTATATCTAAGTCACTACATGAAACTATTGCAAAGACTGTCAATAAGTGTAGAATAACTAATTTTATTTTTTTCATTGTAATTACTTTTAGAAATTAAATTTAAACATTACTCCATAAGTTCTTTGGGTAGGATTGGCACTAAATTCACCAAACTCACTTACTAATCCGTCTGCTCCATAAGTAGTAGATTCGGGATCAACATAAGGATTATCCTTAGGTGTCCACAAGAAAAGGTTTTTTCCGTACAGGGTGAAAGTAGCATTTTCTATTCCTACACCGGAAAGCCATTGCTTTGGAAATTTGAAAGATAAAGATACATCTCTTAATCTTACAAATGTTTTATCTATAATATGAGTTCTTTCAATTCCAGGATTACTTTGAGTATTGTAAAAATTTGCAATTTCTTCATAAGCAACCGGAGTTGTATTTTCCGAATAAGTTCCGTCACCATTATCTATAACCGAGTTAGGAATTATAAATGGATTTCTATCATTATATAGTGTCTCTATACCATTTCCTACGAAATGACTCAATCTCTTGGTATAAGAATACATTTTACCGCCTTGCTTCCAATCTACTCCTACGGTTAACGAAAAGTTTTTATATTTAAACTCATTTCTAAAGCCCATAATAAAATCTCTTTGTGAGGAACCAATCTTTTCTTCCTGTGATGTCGTTTCATAAAAACCGGTATCTGGATTAACTATGTATTGTCCATTGGCATTAGTTTTAGGCACAAGCGAATAGTAAGTTCCAGGTTCTTCCCCTTCTACAAACTTAAATGAAACACCATAATTACTTTGAACAGTAATTTGATTATCATCTCCTACAATATTTTCTACTTTACCTTTATTTTTTGTAAATGTGTAAGTAAGATTCCACTGAAAATCTTTTGATTTAATAGGTGTAAAATCCATCATTAATTCAATCCCTCTATTTCTGACATCTCCGAAATTACCTAAAATAGACGCATAGCCTGTTGATCTAGGAAGAACTTTAGGAAGTATAACATTATCTGTTAACCTGTCATATAAAGAAACATCAAAACCTATACGATTATTGAAAAATCTACCCTCTGCGCCAAATTCAACTTCTGTAGTAAGTGCATTGACCAACTTATCATTAGTTACTAACTCACCAATTTCATATGAATTAACCCCGCCAAAAGGAAAGAGTAATTGTCCAAAATAACCATCATTAACAGAAGACACAGCTTTCGTATATACTTGATAAGGATCAGTATCTGTTCCCGCTTGTGCCCAACTTCCTCTTAGTTTCAAGAATTTATTACTTGAACCTAAAACAATTGCTGAAAGCCCAACTGAAGGATAGAAGTAGGAATTAGAGCCTTGTGGCAAAGTAGAAGTCCAATCATTTCTTCCTGTAACAGTTAAGAAATAACGATCTTTAAATCCTAATTCTGCAGAACCAAATGCATATGTATATCTTCTCTTCATATCATTTTGTGTCAATATAGGAGTAGACGCAGAATTGGAAAGCTCATAATAGTATGGAATATCAAGATTGGTTACCTGCGCTGCCAAAGCATTTGAACTTTCTTCTGTGAATCCAATACCGGCAGCTGTATTTAATTTCCAATCGTCTGAGAATTCGGCGTTATGATTAAGTGTGAAATATGAATCATATTTTTTACTAGTGAGCTTTTGCTCTCTAACAGCACCAACCACACCATTTGCATTAGCTAAATCTTGTGGTGAACCCGGTAAATATTTAACAATAGCTCCCCATCTTTTAACAGTTTCATTCAAAACATCTGCACCTGTTTGAAATGTTGCAGATAAATTTTTCGTTATCTCATAATTGAAATTGATATTTCCAAAGAGTCTGTCTGAATTAGCTCTTACCACATTGTTTTCTAAAGAAGTATATGGATTTGCAGCGTATGGAGTAAAAAAGTAAGACGGGGTATTGAAGATATTGTTTCTATCTTGCATATCCACTAAACTTACATCATTGGGCATCTGAATTAGTTCCTGAAAAACAGTTTTACCAAATGAAGCATCATCTCCTTGTCCTGTTGGCACAGCATTAGTTTTTCTATTTGAATAATTAGCAGAAACTTTTATTTTCAATTTATCAAAGTTAAGACCTCCATTAAAACCAATTGTTCGGCGAACAAATTTATCGTTATCGGTAGGATAAACTCCGTCAGAGTTTATATTACTAAGTGTTAATGCACCATCTGCATTTTCACTCCCACCAGATAAACTCAGTGTATTTGTGGTAATTAATACAACTCCATTTGCGCCGTCTTTACCATACAACGCAGTTGCTGCAGCACCTTTAAGGAAATTCATTGATTCAATAATGTTAGGATCAATATCATTTAAAGTTGATCCAGAATCGAATGTGTTGTCAAATCCTACTTTACTGGAAGTAGCATTATTAAGCATTGGAGTACCATCAATTACAATTAACGGTTGCGAAGAGCCCAATGACTTAAATCCTCTACTTACGATTTTTGGTGTAGCTCCTGGCTGAGCTGGCGCAGAAATGTCAACACCTGGAACTTTTCCAGATAAACTTTCGAAAGCGTTTGTATTTACTATTTCTGTTAATTGATTACCTGAAACAATTGTCTTTCCATAAGAACTTGCCTTTTCTTGTCGCTTAACTCCCAAAACAGTAACAACTACACCTTCAATTTCCTGAGTTTTTAAACTATCGCCAGATTTTGTTTCTTGCGCTTGGGCAATGACGAAAGAAGAAGATAATACTAAAACTAGTATTCCTGTTGTTAGTTTCTTCATAATTAATATTAATTTTGTGTTAACAAAGTTGTAAAAACTTTATCTACAAAACTGCTAAATTTTCAAATTATTATTATTTATCACATAGCATGGTGAATTATGTTAAATAACAAATGTTAAAATTTATGGAATTATTAAGAAAATGGTCAGAAAATTATATAGAAGCCGGTTGTGATGAGGTAGGACGCGGGTGTCTGAGCGGACCGGTTGTCGCTGCAGCCGTTATTTTAGACGAAAAATTCGAGCAAAGACTTGTTAATGATTCTAAAAAATTAACATTTAAAACAAGAATGGAACTGGATAGCTATATAAAGGATAACGTAAAATGCTTTGCAATTTCCGAGCTACCACCTTCTTTCATTGATCAACATAACATACTGAATTCTAGTATACATGCGATGCATAAAGCTTTAGACCAGCTTACGATTCGTCCTGAGCTAATCTTAGTGGATGGAAATAAATTTCACCCTTATCATTATATTCCTCATCAATGCATTATTAAAGGTGACTCCAAATTTTTATCCATTGCTGCTGCTTCCATATTGGCAAAGAATTATCGTGACAAACTGATGATGCAACTTCATGAAGAACATCCTGAATATGGGTGGAATACCAATTTCGGATATGCTACAAAAAAACATCAGGAAGCTTTAAAAAAATACGGAATAAGTAAATATCACAGATTATCGTTCAGATTAAAATATGATTAAATAATCACAATGTGAATTATTGATTTTAAAATAATTCACATTGAAATTTAAATCAATTCTAAATAAAACAGATTTTATAAAAAACGTATAAAATTTACAAACAAACCAGACTGAAAATCAATTAATTATTCAAATTCATCAGCATTATTTCCTGCGCAAGTCGCTATTTGACAATACTCGAAATTGACCAAAAAAAATCCGCTTCAGCATCTGAAGCGGATTTTACAATTATTAAATCGTTTGTTTCTGTAATTGAGGTCCTGAAGAAATAAGTTTTTTTGCTTCTTCATTATCACAATACTGTTCAAAGTTTTTGATATATTTTGCTGCTAAATCTTTTGCTTTTTCTTCCCATTCCGTTACATCAGCATAGGTATCTCTAGGATCCAGAATTCCTTCAGAAACATTGGGTAATGATGTAGGAATCTCAAGATTCATGATAGGCAATGTTGCTTTTTCTGCGTTCTCAATTGATCCGTCTATGATCGCATCAATGATCGCTCTTGTATCTTTCAAAGAAATTCTTTTTCCGGTTCCGTTCCATCCTGTATTTACAAGATATGCTTTGGCTCCGTGTTCTTTCATTTTACCAATAAGAGTTTTGGAATACATTGTAGGGTGCAGTGTAAGGAAAGCTTCTCCAAATGCTGGTGAAAAAGATGGTTCTGGTGACGTAATCCCTCTTTCAGTTCCTGCAAGCTTTGAAGTGTAACCGCAAAGGAAATGATACTGCGCCTGATTTTCATCTAATATAGAAACCGGTGGCAAGACCCCGAAAGCATCAGCAGAAAGATAAACAATTTTCTTAGCATGGCCTGCCTTTGAAGGCAGAACAATCTTATTAATATGATAAATAGGATAGGAAACTCTTGTATTTTCAGTAATAGAGCCATCAGAATAGTCGCAAACACCATTATTTACTACCACATTCTCAAGAAGAGCATCTCTTTTAATTGCTCTGAAAATATCCGGTTCTTTTTCGGCAGATAAATCAATAACTTTTGCATAACATCCGCCTTCATAGTTGAAAACACCATTGTTATCCCAACCATGCTCATCATCACCAATTAAATATCTTTTAGGGTCAGCAGATAAAGTAGTTTTCCCTGTTCCTGAAAGTCCGAAGAAAAGAGCAACATCTCCATCTTCTCCTACATTTGCAGAGCAGTGCATTGATGCCATTCCTTTCAAAGGAAGATAATAATTCATCATCGCAAACATCCCTTTCTTCATTTCGCCACCATACCATGTTCCTCCAATTATCTGAAGTTTCTGTGAAAGATTAAACATGATAAAATTCTCAGAATTCAAATCCTGTGCTTCCCAATTAGGGTTGGTCGTTTTTGACCCGTTGATTACAGTAAAATCCGGCTCTCCATAATTTTCAAGCTCATAATGTGAAGGACGGATGAACATATTGGTAACAAAATGTGCCTGCCAAGCTACTTCTACAATAAATCTCACTTTAAGTCTTGTATCTGCATTAGTTCCGCAAAAAGTATCTACAACATAGATTTTTTTTGCAGATGAAAGCTGATCCAAAACTAAATCTTTGCAAGATTCAAAAATTTCAGGAGTTGTAGCTAGATTTACCTTTCCATCCCAGAAAATAGTATCTTTTGTAACATCATCCTTCACAATATACCTGTCTTTAGGCGAACGGCCAGTGAAAACCCCTGTCTTTACAGATACTGCTCCCGATTCTGTAACTTCAGCTTTTTCAAAACCCTGATTTTCAGGTGAAACTTCGGCTTGATATAATTCTTCGTAAGAAGGATTATAAATTAATTCGTAATCTCCTTTAATCCCTAATTTTTGTAAATCTTGGATGATTTTAGCGTTTTTCATTTTACTTATATTTTCTGTTTCTTTTTTGCTGTTTACACAAATTAATATTAACTAATTGTTAAACGTTGATAAATATAAACATATAAGCGAAAATGACAAATAAAAAATACAAGATTTATAATTCTGAAAATCAAACAATTAAATCTTCCCAATTAAAAATAGTGGTAAAACCTTTGCCCCAAAAATAGTTCTTATAACCTCTAAATTTTGTACTTATTACAAAATCTCCTCCCCAAGCACCTAAACTTTTGATAAAAACCGGACAATCTGTAAAAAACCTCGACTTAACTGTCGGAATTTCAATAAAATCTGATATTTTTTGCTCATGTATCATCATTAATTGAGAAAAATTTTCCAATTCGTTACATAATAAAATTTTTCTTGTAAGATCAGAAAATTCATCAACCAAAAATTTTGATCTTTTTTTTGATTGATAAAGATGAATTCCTTCACGGCTATCCTGCTTCTGATTAAGATGTATAAAGATGAGTTCATTTTTAAACTCAGGACTGTAAACAATCTTTTCAAAATGAATATTGGGTTTATTCTGAAAAAGCACTGCGGAATTTGAATGAGCGACCGCAATATCATAACCGCTTCCGCCTAGACTGACATGATTTAATTTAAAAGGATCTATTCCCGACCATTCTGCAAGATTATTCATCAGTGTTGAACTGCTTCCTAATCCGTAATCAGACGGAAATTGAAGATTTGTTTTTAGAAAATAAGTTTGGGAATTTTTAAACTTTGTTTCAGAAAGTTTCTGAACATTTCTGAGAGTTTTTAGAACAAACTCAGCACTTGAAGAGATATTGGTTTGTAAAATCTGCCAATTATTATAGTCAATTTTGACTTGTAACCATAATTTATCTTGATGATACGCTTCCCAGAAAATCATTGATTTTCCATCTGCTTTTTCTTCAAAAAAAAACTCTTGTCCCAGCTTTGTGGGTACAGCCAGAACAAGAGCTCCATCTACAGCGAAATATTCTGAAGTAAGCATTAGCTTTCCTGATGAATATAGCTCGCCCATGATAATATTTTATACGGCAGAAGCTGTCATTGCTTCGCTGTCAATTTTTTTAATGAGTCCCTGAAGAGTTTTTCCTGGTCCTACTTCCACAAAATTAGTAGCACCATCTTTGATCATATTCTGTACAGACTGTGTCCATTTTACAGGACCTGTTAATTGTGCAATAAGATTATTTTTAATCTGATCCGGATCTGTAACTGCCGTGGTAGTAATATTCTGGTAAACAGGAATAGTAGGTTTTCTAAACCTGGTGTTTTCAATTGCTGTCGCCAGTCTTTCTTGTGCCGGCCGCATCAGAGGAGAGTGAAAAGCGCCATTTACCGGTAAAAGTAATGCCCTTTTAGCCCCTGCTTCTTTCAGCTTTACACAAGCTTCTTCTACTGCTGCTGTTTCTCCAGAAATCACAAGCTGTCCCGGGCAATTGTAATTTGCAGGAACAACTATTCCGCTGATTGAAGCACAGATTTCTTCAACTTTAGCATCATCAAGACCTAAAATTGCAGCCATAGAACTTGGGTTTGCATCACAGGCTTCCTGCATTGCTTTAGCTCTTTCTGAAACCAGCTTCAGCCCATCATCAAAAGATAGAACACCATTGGCAACCAATGCTGAAAATTCTCCTAGAGAATGTCCCGCAACCATTTCTGCACCTAAGCCATTAACAGCCTTTAGAGCAGCGACAGAATGTATAAATATTGAGGGTTGAGTAACCTCAGTTTTTTTAAGATCTTCATCGGTTCCACTAAACATAAGCGAAAGAATATCAAAACCTAAAATTTCATTGGCAGATTCCATCAAATCTTTAATGTCTTTGCGAGAATCATACAGTTCTTTCCCCATTCCCACATACTGTGACCCCTGCCCAGGAAATACAAGTGCTTTCATTTATTAATTTAAAAATTAGTACAAATATAATATTTAAGAAAAATACGTCCAAACTATGGAACAAGTCTTATGATACGGAAACCTTTGTTGATGTAAGCACCATTAGATTTTGTTCTCACAAATTCAAATTTTGTGGCAAGCTGTGTCTGTACTTTATTGATCTGCTTAAAGATTTCTCCTTTTTTGTTTTCTCTAGTCAGCATATCATTTACGATATCAAAGCCAATAATTGCATATTTACCGGGAGTTTTACAGTATTTTTCTCTGTAAGCTGCTAAAATTTCTTTTTCAAATCTTCCATCAGTATCAATTTTTCTATCCATCAGATAAACCAAATTTACCTGGCTCAACTCATCGACTTTTTTATCAAAACTAGAAACAGAATACATACTGAATGCTTTTATACCAGAGACTTCTTTAGAAAGAGCAATCATTTTATTCGAGAAAGCCTCTCCCACGTTTTCATTATCATTTGCCAATATGGCAATGACCGGCGCAGACTGCCCCGTCATCATATTCTTATCTAACTGTATATCTGCGGCAGAGTTTACAATAATAACATTTGGATTTTTGAGATTCTTTTCCAGAGCTGATTTCAAATAATTAGCATTATCTTTTTTAGCATCTGCTACAATATATATTTTCTGATCAGAATATGCAGCCTTTACTTCTTCAGCTATTTTGTCTGCATAAGTTTGGTCTGTAGTTTCCAGAATAATAAGATTGCTGTATCCATATAACTCTGCAGAATTGGCAAAAGGTGCCACAACAGGTATTTTCTGAGTTTTAGTAAAATCTAAAAGATCAATAACATTCGACTTGAAAAACGGACCGATTATTAAATCTGTATTATTTGGATTAATTTGAGAAAGAGAACTCTTAAAAGAAGCTTCATTCCCCGAATCCACAATCTTGATATCTAATTTCTGACCTCCTGAAGCGTTTCTTTCTATTGCTAATCTGGCTCCTGTAAGAAAATCAACAGACATTGAACGATACTGTGTTTCGTTGGTGCTATATCCAAAAGGCAGCATCAAAACAACACTTAAAGCATCACCGTTTTTCTTTACATAAGCCGGATCCAGTTTTCTTATCTTCAAAATCATTCCGGTCTTTAGTCCTTTAGATAAATCCGGATTGAGCGCAATAAGCTCGTCAATAGAAATACCAAATTTATTCACAATAGAAAAAACAGTATCTCCTTGTTCTACAGTATATGTTGCATATTCATCCTGAGAAGAATCATTAGATAAAGCAGAAGATTTTTGGTTATCCGAATCTATTTTAGATTTACTGTTGGTAACACTAGCTGATGCAGCATCTATGGGTGTTGCTGATGCAATGACGGATGAACCGCCATATTTTTTTATATTATCAAGAGGAAGCGTAATTTCGTCACCAATTTTCATGTGAGAATCCAATTCAGGATTCAATTTTCTTAATTCGGCTTCTGAAATTTTATATTGTTTGGTAATTCCGTAAATAGTCTGTTTAGGCTGAAGAATAATTTTCGCCAGCTGACTGTTTTTATATGAACCTGCAGAAATTCCCGAAGCTGTACTGCCACTTGGTTTCACCACAAGAATGTCACCGATAGCAATTTTTCCGTCTTTAGATTTCGGATTAAGTTTCAGCAATTCATCCACTGTAAGACCATATTTTTTAGAAATATTGTAGGGAGTGTCGCCTTTTACAACCGTATGAGTTTTCTGTGCAGACATACTCAGAAACATACATAAACCAGATAGTACAAAAAACCTCTTTATCATATTTGACATTATAGTTTACAAAAATACTTCTTTAAAATTAAATGGCAACTATTATTAGATTTGAATCTTCAACAGACATTTCTTCCAGACAAAATTCTACCCACTGATTACCAAAATCTGAATAAAACACACTGAAATTATAAATTCTTTCCTGCCATGATTTAGCAGGATGTATGTCTAAAAAAAGTTTTTCAAGACGTTCTAAAAGTTCCTTTTGTTTTATTTTCTCTGCTTTTAATAGTCTTTTTCTCATTCTTCCGAAAGATTTCAGCTGCCGGGTTTCTTCGGCTTTCACTAAATTTCCAAAAGATTTTTCTGTAAGCTGTGCTGAATTTTTTAACTCAGCAAAGTGTTGTCGAAGTTCTTCCTCTTTACTTTGAAGCAAATCCTGAATTTCGTTACCAAATAATATCTTTTCATTCGTAAGTTTGGTAAAATTACCAAAAAAGTCTTCAATACTGAGATGAAGTTTTTCTATCTTGTCCAATTTTTTTTCTGACAAAAAAAGCATTGAATTTCTGGGTATTAAAATCGGAAAAGGTAAGTTGATCTCAGAAAAATAATCTTTTAATTCCAGCCAATACATTATTTCAGCATTTCCTCCGATATAAGCCAGATTGGGAAGAATATTTTCCTGATATACCGGTCTCATAAGCGCATTGGGACTGAACTTTTCGGGATGCTTTTCAAGTTCAGAAATAAGATCTTTTTTGCTGAATTTTATATCTTTATCAACAATAAAATATTCTGTTCCGTCATAATCAATCCTATTTCGTGTTTCAGTAAAATAAAATAAATTGATATTACGGGGATTTACCTGAACTTTTCCGTACTTTTCTGTAAGGAAATCTACTTTTTCTTTGGATGCTTTTTCAAGGCTGAAATGGGTAAGTTCGTTCTTAAAAATATCAACCATCTGTTTTTTCAGCTCTTTTGAATCGCCATCCACAATTAGCAGTCCAAATTCAGAAAAAAGCCTTTGAACTAAAGTCTGAATAGACTTCGTTAAAGTATTTCCCGTTTTATAAGCTTCTTTCAGCATCAAAATCAATTCAGTTCCGAAAATGGTGTCTTTAAATTCCTTTTCGAATTCAGAAATAAAAAAAACATCATTTATTTTTATCTTTCCTACAGCTCCGCCACTTTTTTCATTGATTTCGTAGAAACCGTTTTCAGTTTTAAAATGATTAATCTCATCAAAATCATGATCTTCCGATGCCATCCAATAGAGAGGAACAAAATTAAAATCCGGAAATTTATCTTTCAAATAAACGCAGGTTTTGATGGTCTGCAAAATTTTATAAATGAAAAATACAGGACCTGAAAAAAGATTGAGTTGGTGTCCTGTAGTGATTGTAAAAGTATTGTTTAATGTAAGCTTTTCTAAATTCTCTGTTTGTTTTGCTGAAAATTTGTACTCCGAAAGCTGCTGCCCAATTGTTTCTGCAAGAATCTGTCTTTTCTTTTCAGAAAAATTTTGCTTTATTTTAATTTGTTCGGCGAAATTTTCTTTTGAAAAGGTAACATTTTCAAAACCATCAATATTTTTACTCAAAAAATCTTTGATCAGTTGGGGAATACTTTCTATATCGCTGAATGCTATTTTTTTTACTGTTCTCAACTTTCACTGATTTTTTAGTTGAACAAATACCACACTATACCAATGTTTAATCTGAAATCATATACAGGGTAATGTGGAAATGCGTACGCTTTGTTGTGAGAAATCAAAGTTCCTATCTGCTGACCTTCTATGAAGAAAAACATTTTTTTTACTTTCATATTAAAATATAGATCGGCGATTGGCTGTCCGCCAATAGAGAAAGAGTCATTCCCAGGCAAAATATATTCATTAAGAATAGGAAAATATTCTCTTGATGCAAATTTTGAAAAGTAATACACTTTTAAACCTGTCTGAATTTCCGCAGCATTTTTAAATGCTTTAGACTGAAAGAAAAAATTGGCTCTTCCGATTATTGATGGCATCGGAAGCAATTCTTTATTAGTAAGTGCATTCTGAAACTGAACTCTCGTATTCAGATGGAATTTACCGTATGAAAATGTAGCATCACCACCAATCTGAGAAATATTTAAGGAGTTATTGCTTTGCTTGGGCTGTGCATCCGCACTGAAATAAGTATAGTTATCTATTCTGAAATAATTAGCAAATAATTGAGACTGAAACCATTTTAAATTAACACTTCCTCCTACTTCTGTCACCGATTGATTTTTTGCATCTTCTAGGAAATAATTGAATCCTCGGTAAATTGAAGTATTTGCTAAATAGTTGAATGACGGATATGCACTTTGGAAATTAATTTTTGCGTCAACAAAATAATCCTTGATTGGTTCAAACTTTACATTATTGGTTGATTTAATATAACTGCCAAACTTACTTCCGTTTGAAAATTCGAGAAAAGATTTTAATTGGAATTTCTCAAATAATTTTATCTGGATATTTCCTACTGCACCCAATCTGCTTTCTTTAATTTCAGAAGGTATATTTAAAGAGGGTAAAACATTTTCTGTAATCCCAAATTTTAAATTTTGATATCTTACTCCTGCATCTAGCTTAAAACGCTCATTATCGAAAACCAGACTCACTGTATTGCTTAAATTGTTTGAATATTTTTTTGTAGAAAGTGGAAATCCGCCAATAATATCTGTAGGCAATTCAAACCAATAATTCTCTACCGCGTTTTGATCGTAGTAGTATTTATTTCCTTGGTTAAATATTGTGTGTCTGATTCTAAATGGAAATTTTTCACTATTAAAAGGCGTAAACTGATGACTCAAATAATATCGTCGATATGAAAACTGTGAACTTGATGACTGCAAATTGACCTGTGCATTTTGTCTGTTTCTAAATTGTCTTTCTCCAGATAAAAAAAGATCGTCATCAATTATTCCTCCATTTTCCTGATTATTAACATTCTGATGAAGGTAATGGGCAAATAATTCATAATTTCCTTTCTTAGAGGTATAATGACCAGAAAACAAAGTATTATTATTGGCTGCCAAAGAATTTCTATAGAAACCTTGCGAACGAAGTCCCATATAATCCAGTGAAAAATTAAATTGCTTTCCAATATTCTGAGTGTAGGTAGACTGCAATGCAGCGCCGTTTCTCATCGCTGTATGATAAATAAATGTTGCTGTCGGGGTTTTAACATCATAATATTTTACATCATTGATCCCAATAATCCCGTACGATTTATTAGCAGGTAAAAGAGAAAGATTCTGCTCAGGATTTACTTCGTAAGATAATGGATTGAAGCCGGCTCCGATATTGGCAAACTGCACTCTTCCAAAATTATCTCTATTGTTATACTGTGAAAAAATATAGGTTTTATTAAACGTCATGACCGTATCAAAGATCTTCTTTTCAGAAAACTGTGTTTGATATTGGTAATCATTAATCGTCGGTTTAAAGATTTTCAATGAGTCTTTGTTACCCGAATCTACGACTAAGGTATCAGACATTTTTTTTTCAAGTCTGTTTGAATCTGTTTTATTCCTTATAACTTGTGCATTAGCAGAAAGACTAAGGAAAAATATAATGAGAAATAAGTATTTCATGAATCTTTTTTGTAAAGGCAAAAATAAGAAATAAATATGGTTAGGTATTAAGAAAGTATATTACAGACAAATAAATTGAATAATTAAATTGTATTACCATATCTATATAAAGCATCTGTTTAAAATTTTGTTTTTAAAAACAAAATAGGATAAGTAAAACTAACAGGTTCTCAATACTAAACACACAAATTACTAGAGTGAATTACAAAAAAATCCGCCTCAAAGTTATGAGACGGATTCTTAAATTGATTATTTGGAAGTTATTAATCCTTTATTAATTTAAACTAAACATATTAATAACCTGTGAAAACATCGTCATAAGATGTCTTTCCTCCAGAAGTGTAAGTTGCACCTGTTGGTGTACCATAAGATAGTCTTAGAATCATTTTTTTATTACAAAAAGCTATACTTCCTTTTGTACCATCAACAGCTGGTTTAATCATGATCATTCCATTTGCACCATTTACATATCCAGTTTGTTGAGGAGTAGTTGGCAATGAAGCCTCTCCAGTTAATGGATTAAAATTAACAACAATATCAAAACCAGTTTCTATATAATCTTTTAAAATAAGTGTATTTGGAGAAGACCCAAGTGTTATTTGAGTGTCATATGTTCCAAATAAAACATTTTTAACAGAAAATATTCCTGGGAAAGTTGATGCCGGGCAAACTAAATCAAATGCAACTTCAACTTCTCTATTAAATGTTGCTAGAGGTAAAGAAGCAGATTTAATTGTGAAGTAAGCTTTTTTACCAGACTTTGCTGCAGCTTCTTTAACATTTATTTTAAAATCTCCAATAGATGTTCCAGCTTTTAAGACGTCAGTTCCCTCAACAATGGTAAAATCAGTTCCTAAAACGGCTGTAGATTTAGAAGAGTTAAATACTATTTCTACAGTATTATCAGAATCTACTGATTTTGTTACACCATAAGTAATTACATTGTCAGAACTACCCGTATTCAAAGTAACTAATGCTTTTTGCGAAGTTGTATTAAAATGTAATTCACTATCGCCCTCTGTAAAAGGTTGCTCTGCTTCGCATGACAAATTTAAACTACATATTGCTATGCCTAAAAATAATGTATTCAGAATTTTTTTCATAAGAAAAACTTTAATATTAAAAATTAATAACCTGGATTTTGCTGAATCGCAGAGTTAACTTTAGTCTCAATAGTAGGAATTGGCAATGCCCACTTATAGCTATTTAATGGTAAATTTGAAGGATTTGCCGCAGGATAATTAGCCGTTGACGATTGATAATCTGCTGGATGTCTATCTATACCAGAATTAGCTAAAGTACCTAATCTTTTTATATCAATAAACCTATAACCCTCGAAAGCAAATTCGATTCTTCTTTCATCTAATATTGCTTTCCAAGCCTCAGTAACAGTTGCATAAGTAGGAAGTACTTGTGGAGAAATAAATCTGTTATCTCTTAAAGCTTTGATCGCAGTAGCAACACCTACTAAATCATTTGAATTAGCTCGAGCTTCTGCTTTGATTAAATACATTTCAGATAAACGCATTATTTTAATATCGTTATTATTTGCATTAGATGCTGTACTCGCCCAAGGAGTACCATTTAAAGTTAATGTACCACCATGTTTATTTAATAGTAGTCTATCTGAAGATCTAACATTTGAAGATGTTGCATAGTTAGGATCTATAATTGAATTAGGATGCACCAGAGTTCTGTAACGAGTGTCGTTTAGGTCCAACTTATTATATAATGCTCTACTTAATTCAAAGAAAGGTGCACCAGCAACAGATGGTGATCCATTGTACCAAGCATTATGTAGATTGCTAGCTTGTGCATTTTGCGTAGCTAGTCTTTTAAACTTAAATATTACTTCAGTGTTAATACTATTTGATTCTGTAAGAAAAACACTCGGATAATTATTATAATTAGCAAGTACTAAACCAGAATTATTAATGACAGTATTAGCCCAAGTTTCAGCATCAGAATAATCTCCAGCATAAGCATAAGCTCTAGCTTTTAATCCTTGAGCAAAAAACTTATTAGCATAAATATTTGAAAAAAGATTACTTGTCAAGCCGTCAAATAATGTAATTGCAGTAGTCAGATCACTTTGAATTAAGCTATAGAACTGTGCATTAGTATTTCTAGGAAAATCGTTATCGTCTACAACAAAAACTCTATCAGCCAAAATTCCTGCTAATGCATTGGGATTTTTCATATCCGTTGTAAAATACGAAAGAATTGTTAAGTGACAATAAGCCCTTAGAGTAAGTGCCTCAGCTTTAATCTTATTAATTTTATTTTTTTCTACAGCGGTTGTAGAAGGTAATTTATCTGCTAGAATAAGTATTCGATTGATTCTAGCTAAATTTGCATAATTATTAGCCCAAATACTCTCTGGACCATTAGAAAGAGGATTAAGAAAGAATACATAATCATCATTTAGACCTTGACCTCCATTATCAAAGGCTATGCTCGCTTCATCAGTAAAAACTGACACAAATGCTGATTGACTACGACTAGTTAATCCAGTATAAGTTGTATTTAAAAATAGTTGTAGTTCATCTGCGTTTTGGATAGCAGTCTCTTCTACCAAGGCACCTGGTGCGTAAGTCTCCATTAGTTCTTCGCTGCAAGAAATGAAGCTTAAGCTAAAAACTGCAGCAGTAATATATAATATCTTTTTCATTAGTTAAATTTTAAGTATTAGAATTTAATATCAAACCCAAGGGTATATGTTCTAGGTGTCGGATACCTTCCTTGATCTGATGCTATGTTACTTTCTGCATCAAACCCCTTCCATTTACTCCATGTTAGGAGATTTTCGGCTTGTAAAGTAATAGAAACACTATTTACAAAAGTACCACTAAGTAATGATTTTGGCACATTATATCCAACCTGTAAATTTCTTAATCTCAAATAAGAGGCATCAACTAAAAATCTGTCTGAAAGACCTTGAGCGTTTAAATTTGATGCTTTTAAAGAAGGAACATTAGTATTAGTATTGTTCGGTGTCCAAGCATTAAGCATATCAGCACTCATGTTAAAATTACCAATACTACTAGGATTCATAACTGATGACCAGTCATAATCATATCTATATACTTGAGCCACATAAGTAAATGTTGTATTTACAAACAAACCTTTATAAGTAAAATCGAACCCGAACCCTCCTTGATACCTTGGATTAAAGCCATATTTTAGAGGTTTCAAATCAGCTGTAGTTGGGCTTTCGGTTGGTCTTCCATTAGCATCTTCAAACAAAAGATTACCATTTGATTGATTTACTCCTAAATAGTGATATACATATGGAGCTTGATAAAGCTGACCATTAGCGCTATAAACTTGTGGGATTTCTCCGTCAATTAAAATCTCTGTAGGTAAATTGTACACCCTCTCTTTATTGAACGCTCCATTACCTCTTAAAGTAAACTTGACATTACTATTTCTAATTATATCATAAGCCAAATTAACTTCTATACCATTGTTTTTTAAATCAATAGGAGAGTTTGTATTTACTGCTGCTTGTCCAACAAGTAAACTTTGTGGCCATGGATAGAAGATTTCAACCCCTTTCTTTTCGTACACATCGAACGTACCTCTTAATCTTCTACTTAACAGTTCAAAGTCAAAACCTACATTCCATTGCTTTGTTGTTTCCCAACGTAAATCAGGATCTCCTAAACTCACATTCAGACCTTGAGTACCATTATAAACGTTTGTTACTCCTACAAATGAATCTTTATATAATGGGGGATTTAAACCCGCAAAAACCGAACCATCAACAACCCTTTGATTACCAGCCGTTCCATAAGAACCTCTAAACTTTAAAATATTAATAAAATCCAAGTTCTCCATAAAATCCTCCTCATTAATATTCCATCTTGCACCTACCGACCAAAAGGTCCCCCATCTATTATCCTTACTAAATCTACTCGTAGCATCTCTTCTAACATTTGCTACGACACCATACTTAGTATTATAATCATAATCTAAATTACCAAAAAAAGAATACATATTAAGTCTAGATTGCCCTGCACTTATATCAGGAACATTATAATTATCTCCTGGGACATATGCAGGGTACCCTGTTCCAGCACCCGGAACCCATAATTTTGGATTTAAACCGTTTTGGGTGAGACTTTGTGTCCTAATCATATAATTATTGTATTCGTATCCTGCTAAAACATCAAATTTATGATTACCTATACGTTTTACATAATTTAATTGATATAAATTATTGAAATTAAACTGTCTTGATGCAGACATTGTTTCAAATCCGATCCAAGTCTGACCATCTCCTCTGAAATAGTTTGCATTCCAAGATTCAGGTCTTTCATAAGTATTTCCGTCAAGCGATAGTAATTGAGCATTTGTTCTCATCGTAGCCGTCAAATCGTCTGTAATCTTATAATTAACCTCAGATGTTAAATCTAATCTTAAATCATCAACATAAGTCTTATATGTTTTGACTTTGTCAATCAAAAATAAAGGCGAATTAACTAAATTAGCGGAAATTTCTCCATTTGCTGCCCATTCATCTGGTGAAATATATCTTGCACCTCTAAGTGCTCCGATTACTAAATTATTATTAACACCTCCTGTACCCAGACCAGCAGCTTGATTATTCCTAGAGAATCCCGCATAAACACCAACTCTATAAGTCAGTTTATTATCATTTGACTTTCCATTAACATTTGTTCTTAGGGCAAATCTTTTCAAACCTGTTGTTGCTAAAATACCAGCCTGTTCCAAATAATGAACATTTGTGTAGGAACTTATATTTTTAGCACCAGTTGTTATTGAAAAATCATGACTTTGCAAAAGAGACGGATTAAAGAAATAATTCAACCAATCTGTATTTGTTCCACTATAATTATTAATAGCCTGATCGGTCATGGTAGAACCCCTACCAGCACCAAACATTTTTTCAATCCTAAGCATCTGCTGAGCATCCGCCATATTATATCTGTTAGACTGCAAAGTTGAAACCCCTACTTGAGAAC
Source organism: Chryseobacterium echinoideorum (assembly GCF_007474535.1). Lineage (GTDB taxonomy): Bacteria > Bacteroidota > Bacteroidia > Flavobacteriales > Weeksellaceae > Chryseobacterium > Chryseobacterium echinoideorum. The sequence goes on from NZ_VKNW01000003.1 coordinate 359,678, forward strand.
GATAATTAAAAGTCGTTCTAGAATTAAATCCACCCCCTCTAGTTTTAATAACAATCACACCATTTGCTCCTCTATTACCATACATTGCTGTAGCCGAAGCATCTTTTAAAACCTCCATTGATTCAACATCATTAGGATTTAAAGATCTAAAACTATCAGCGTTTGTTGGAAAACCATCAATAACATACAAAGGATCTGAGTTACCATTAATAGTACTAAATCCTCTAATAATTACTGTTGGTTTAGCTCCAGGCTGCCCACTTCCAGTAGAGATATTAACACCTGCTAACTGACCCTGAGCAATATTCATTAGATTAGAATTGGGTCTGTTATTAATTTGTTCACTTTCAATTTTTGCTGTCGAAATAACAGCTTCTTTCTTCGTTGTAGACTTCAATCCAACAACAACAACCTCTTCAATTATTCTTTCTTGCCCATTTTTCACGCTATCGCTTTGTTTTTCCTGTGCAATTACCATTGCACCTCCTAAGAAAAAAAGCACACCAGTACTTAGTAACTTGAGTTTAACATTCATATTAACAAATTTTAATATTATTTGGTGCAAATATGTTAAAAAATATTAACACTACCAAATTTTCGATATTTTTTTATAGAAAATAAATTATATAGTTGTGAGATTTGTAAAATTATATCAAATTAACACAAAATAACACAATATCAAATATAAATTAATTTTTTTTAAAATAGAAAATTATTTATATAATGAAAATCTTTGTTGACAACTCATATAAACTACATTTTTGATTTTCGCATTAAATCATTTCACTAATGCACTTGTAATTTCTATTCAAAGTAGTTCAAAATATCGCTCAACCATTAAGATTAATTCAAAAATTGTCTGAAAAGAATAAGATTTGTAATAACAATTTACTAGAAACAACAACTCGTATATAAAAATTTAATTTATTCTGAAATTATTATGATAATGGTTTAGTTTCATTTCGAAATCTACAAAACATTTAAAATTATTGGTAATAATTTATGAATATTAAGATTCTCCCAAATAACCATTCTCTTATGGGTTAAGAGAGCGAGAGTTTATCATGGATTAGTTTGTACGCCGTCAAACTACATTTGGCATGTGAGAACTTTTGTCATTTTATTTAAAAAAAGAAATTGCTTAACAGAAATCGGAACATTGATAAAATGATAGTGTAACTTTTGATCACTGTTTGTTGACCAAGGACACTTATCAAACAAATAAATACATTTGAAATAACGTGAGTTCGGGATAAGAATAAATAAATTTATGATACAAAAAAGCAGAAAAATCAGTATATTTAAGGTATTGAAATTCAAATTTTTAACTAGAATTTCTGCTATGATTTCTGATGATAAAATTACAACTATTTATTACATTGTTGATGAGTTTTTTAAAGAATTTAATAGTGTTCTGAAAGATTATACTCTGAAAGATCCGAAAATTAAGATCCGAAACCGAACATCTGCCCCTGTCTCAAAGTGAAGTAATGACTATTATGATCCTGTTTCATTACGGTGCATTCAAAAACCTCAAGCACTTTTACCAGGGCTACGTACATAAAACCTTTAAAAACATTGCCCAAAAAGGACAATGTTCTCTGGGGTGGTTTTATGGATTTAAACTTCATTTGATTATTAATGACAGAGGAGAAGTTTTAGATTTTATCCTAACAACAGGAAATGTAGATGACCGAGAACCACTGAAAAGTATGGATTTGCATAAATGGATTTTTGGAAAACTATTTGGTGACAAAGGTTATATTGGGAAGGATTTGTTTGAACAGCTTTTTATTGATGGAGTTCATCTCATCACGAGAATAAAGAAGAATATGAAAAATTCTTTAATGCTTTTACAAGACAAAATTATGCTCAGAAAAAGAGCTTTGATAGAGTCTGTCAACGATGAACTCAAGAATATTTGTCAAATAGAACATACCCATCACAGAAGTTTTGATAACTTTATTCTGAATATTTTGTCGGCTTTAGCAGCTTATTCGTTCTTTGATAAAAAACCATCAATAAACACCAAGGGCGACATTATTGATGAAGATAGATGGATTGCGGCTTAAATCGAACTCACGTTAAGTAATACCTTTGAGTTATGAATATTGAAAATATCAGACAGCCATTTATAGAAAAATTTCCCGGAGACTTTTCAGGAAATACCATGCAGAATAAATTTAACGAAAATGATCTTTATTTTTTAGCCGCAACCCATCTTCCGGATTATATTAAAACTTATTCTACAGCGTATGCCGGACATAAGTTCGGAAACTGGGCCTCTCACTCCCGCACCAATCCTTTCGTGAGGCTTACCTAAACAAACCATTCATAAAATCTGAGCGATTTTTAAAAGTTCTTTTATAATTCTGAGAGCAAGAACTGTATCTTTGAATGGTTAGTTTTTCTTTATAAGAATCTATGAGTGAAATAATTTCCAGGTATGTTTTTTAGTAAAAAATTTGTCTATCCAAAAAATATCAATCAGCAAAACATATAAAAGAATTGGCGCAATATATATTTGTCATTATTGAAGTAATGCGTAAATTTGGGTGTTAACAGCAATAGTAAAACGACACTCTTCAATAAACAAATAGAATAAATGAGAAAAACACTTTTTATCCTTTTCGCAATCGTGACTTTCCAGGCGAATGCACAAAACCTGTTTCCGGTAAAACTAAACAACTGCAAAACTGAAAGATTTTGCCTTGATTGTGGAGATGTAAAGGCTGGTTATAATGAAAACGAATTTTTAAAACTACAGGATAAACTCAGCAAGGAGTTGAACTTACAAGGAATAAAAGGTGCAGTCAAATTTCAAATTCTTGTCGATGCAAAAGGCAGGGCTTGTGTTTTAAGCCATACTGATCAATCGAACAATCCAATTTCCTTAAAAATTATTGAAGAACTTAACAAGTTTAAAAAATGGACACCTGCTGTAACAAATGGGAAGAATGAAGAAAAATCTTCTATCAATTTAATTTTTGTAGTTAACGAAAATAAAATTTCGGGGAAAATAGAACGGGTTGACATAAAGGCTTTTAATAAATCGTTTGATAAGCCAAACAGTCCCGAGATTTACAATAAGACATACGAGTATAAAAACGAAAGTTTAAAGAACTATAAAATGACGGTTTGGAATTCGAATAATTCAAATCTTCCAAACAATATGAACGACAATATCAGTATTGACAAAAACGGACTTATTTGGTTGACCGTTGATGAAGGACTGGTGACTTTTGACGGCAAAGAATTTAAAAATGCTGAACAGAATATTACTGACAAAGGCAAATTCTTTTCTTATTATGCATTAGCTACAGACAATGCTAACATTAAGTGGGTATATGGAACTAAAAACATTTACAGTTTTGATAATGTTAAATGGACAAAGTATGACTCAGCAGATATCGGAATAGATGGAGCGTATGAAATTGTTAATAACCCAAAAACCGGAGAAGTATTTTTCTGTTCCGATGAAGGCTTGACAATCTACAAGGACGGAAAATGGACAAATCTAAATAAAAGCAAACTCAAAGACCTGCCATCAAATAGAGTAACATTCGCCAAGAGAGACTCAAAAAACAGAATTTGGATTGGGACATTTAGCGGTACAGCTATGATTGACGAAAATAACCAAATAACAAACTTTGAAAACATAAATACCGTTTTGAAAGGAAAATGTATTACTTCAATGGACGAAGATGAAAATGGCAATCTTTTTTTTACGCTTTATGAGTTTGACAGAAAAGAGAAAGGAAAGGTAAACAATAACGAAGGAATTGCAATTCGTTATAAAGATGGAACTTTCAAGCAGTTCACAACTGAAAATTCAGGAATCCCATTCAATCATACTAACTGTGTACTTTACGACAAAGCAGAAAAAGTTCTTTGGATTTCAACAGATAGAGCTGGTTTAATAAGATATGACCTAAAAGATGGTTGGGAAAATTATCACAATGAAAACTCTGACATTCCAACTTCGTATATTTCGAAAATGGTTTTTGACGACAAAGGAAATTTATATTTAGCAACACGACAAGGATTAGTGAAAATTGAAAGAAAATAAATTCTGCTGTTAACAAGGTATTGGATACAAGCGTAGAATAAAAATACAACTATGATTTTGAAGTGTATGGAGAGAAAACTCAGAAGTTGAAAATTATTTATCTGTATCAGTAAAAAAAATGGTAAAATTCAAATACACAATCCTTTACGTAAAAGACGTAACTAAATCAATTGGTTTTTACGAAAAAACATTTGGTTTTGAAAGAATATTTATAACGCCAGAGAATGACTATGGCGAATTAGAAACAGGACAGACAACAATTTCTTTTGCTTCAATTGAACTTGCAAATTCAAACTTAAAAACTGGTTTTACAGAAAGTAATTTAAACCAAAAACCTTTTGCAACTGAATTAGGATTGGTAACGGACAATGTAGATGAAATTGTTAAACTTGCTCAACAAAACGGAGCAACAATTTTAGAAGAACCAAAAGTAAAACCTTGGGGGCAAACAGTTGCTTATTTGAGAGATATTGACGGGTTTTTATTGGAAGTTTGCACACCAATGGATGAATGACAATAAAAACACCAGTCACTATAAAAGGATATAAGTAATTGACTTTATATTTTTAGATTAAACGAAAGCGAATAAATAAAGGACAATGTAAAACCAAAAAGTTAGGGCATAAAATCCCGCTGAACGTAGCCGAGACCTTTAACTACAATACATCGTGAAACTCTACAAACAATAAACATGATAAGAGCACTAATAGCAACTCTTTTTATCTTGGCTTTGACCTGTTGTAAAAGCGGTAAACAATCAATCCAGGAAGAAAATTTACTACAGAAAGACTCATTGACAAACGAAATTAAAGCAGTTAGCAAAACTGATGTTTTTAATGGTTTTACCGTTTCAATAGTCAATGATAAAGGTACTTTATATCAAAAAGGATTTGGATTTTCGGACATTAAAAACCAGAAAAAGTATACAGACGCTACAATTCAAAATATTGCATCAATTTCTAAAACATTTGTTGGATTGGCATTGTTAAAAGCACAAGAATTGGGAAAACTAAAATTAGACGACCCGATCAATAAATATTTACCTTTTAAGGTCGTCAATCCGAATTTTCCTGACGTGGAAATAACCATAAGACACTTGGCTACGCATACTTCGAGTATTGTTGACAATGACTTTTACTTATCTAAAAACTATTTTTTGAAAGAAAATCAAGACTTAAAGGGAAGACATTTAGTTTTTGATGAAACACAAATCTTTAACCCAAAAGATTCTATCGTTTCTATGGAAGTATTTCTAAATAATTTATTAACCGAAAAAGGCAAATGGAACACCAAAGAAATTTATACAAAAAACAAACCCGGTGAAATGTATGAATACTCAAATACTGCCACAACTTTAGCCGCTTTTGTAATTGAAAAAGCTACAGGTGAAATGTTTGATAAATTCACGACAAAACATATACTGAAACCGTTAAAAATGAATGCTTCGGGTTGGCATTTTGAAGATGTTGACTTTGCCAATTATTCCAATCTTTATGAAAATCCAAAAACCGTTTTGCCATTTTACAGTATGGTTTCTTATCCGGACGGAAATTTTATTACTTCAGTAAACGATTTAAGTTTGTACTTAACTGAACTCATCAAAGGATACAATGGTAAAGGATCCATATTAACTAAAGAAAGTTTCAAAGAATACTTTAAACCACAATTGCAAGCAAAAAATTTTATCGAACGTAACGATAAAAACCCCTATAGCGAAAGTTATAATGTTGGAATTTTTATTGGCTTTGGTTACACCGGTTTTATTGGACACACAGGTGGCGACCCGGGAGTTGGCTCAATGATGTTTTTTGATCCTAAAAATAATATTGGTCGAATTTTGATCGTGAACACTTCTTTTTCTGACAAGAAAGGGAACGATACATTTTATGGCATCTGGGACAAATTAGAAAAATATCAAACCAAATTGATCAACTAACCAGTACTGTCACTAAAAACAAACCTATACAAACTTATCCACCGCTAATTTTCATATTGTTTTTTTTTATTTAATTTAGTCAATCTGAAAATCATCGTCTCCTTTTGTTGGAAACTGAATACAAGTTCATTTTCCTCCGCACTTCCGTTAGTGGCAAGTTTAACCATCATTCAATCTACAAAATACAACATAAATTGAATAGTTGCAACATTGAATATCAATCTATACAACCAGACGAATCGTTATGCGACTTTGTAGAAAGTTTTTGGATGCTGCACAATCCAACCGACACCGACAAACAAGTTGTAATTTTACCAGACGGCAGAGTTGATATATTTTTTACTGAATCGGCATCCGAATCTTTTCATATTACACTTTTAGGAATAGGAACAACCCCGGAACAGTCTATAATCCGAGCTAAAAGGACAACTTTTGCTATAAGTTTCAAACCACTTGCGACAGAATATATATTGAGGAAGAGTGTTTCACACTTACTGAACAAAGGAGAAAATTTGCCCGATGATTTTTGGAGTTTTAGCGCAATAGACCTGAAGGATTTTAATTCATTCTGCCAAAAAGCAACCCGACAAATCAAAGCATTTCTCCCCAATGAACTTGATAACAGAAAACAAAAACTTTTTGACTTAATATACAGCTCAAACGGAGCCTTTTCCGTTGCCGAACTATCGGAAAAAGTATGTTGGAGCAACCGACAAATCAATCGGTATTTCAATCATCAATATGGTATCTCTTTAAAAGCTTACTGCAATATTCTTCGGTTCAGAGCTTCCTTTCAACAAATTAAAGATGGGCAACTTTTCCCGGAGCAAAACTTTGCTGACCAACCCCACTTTATTAAAGAAGTGAAAAAGTTGGCAGGAGTTAACCCCAAACAATTAACACAAAATCAAAACGACCGATTTATACAATTTTCAACTTTGCCAGACCAATAATTTTGTGCCGTAATTAAAATTTTACGGTAATGAATATCAAAGACAAAAAAATCGCAATCATTGGTGGTGGTCCCGGTGGTTTAACCTTGGCAAGACTTTTACAACAAGGGGGTTGTAACGTAACGGTCTACGAAAGGGACATTAACGAAGATTTCCGGGTACAAGGTGCCAATCTCGACTTACACGAAGAATCGGGTATAGCCGCACTCAGGAAAGCAAATCTTTTGGATGCTTTTTATGCTAATTATTTACCTGACGCAGGGAAATTACGAATTATGGACAATGATGGAAAAATTTATTTGGACGACCATAAAGATGAGCATAGTGCAGAACATCGTCCGGAAATTGACCGGGGACCTTTAAGGAAGATTTTATTGGAATCTTTACAAACCGGGACTGTTGTTTGGGACAGCCAATTCGTTTCCATGAAAAAGGAAAATGAGGGCTGGAAACTATTGTTCAAAAATGGAAAGGAATATGATGCTGACATTGTAATTGGAGCAGATGGGGCAAACTCGAAAATAAGACCCTATTTAACAGACATAAAGCCAATTTATTCAGGTGTTACTATCATTGAAGGAAATATTTATGACGCTGAAAAAAACGCACCTCATATTTTCAACGTACTTAAAGGCGGAAAAATATTTGCATTCGGAAATGAGCAATCCATAATTTTAAGCACTAAAGGCGATGGAAGCATTGCTTTTTATACCGGCGAAAAAGTCGATTCCAATTGGGTAAAAGAAAGCGGAATTGATTTTGGGGATTTGGCAGCTGTTAAGAAATGGTTCGAGACTCATTTTTCAAATTGGGACAGTATGTATCAGGAACTATTTGCTACAGACAACATCAGTATTGTGCCGAGACCATTATTCCATTATTCATCTGATCAATATTGGGCAACTCAAAGTAATCTTTCCATCATTGGAGATGCAGCCCATCGAATGCCGCCCTACGCAGGCGAAGGCGTAAATATGGCGATGCTTGATGCTTTGGAATTGAGCGAAGAACTTCTACATATCGAAAATATAAAATCTGCTTTCGAAAATTATGAAAGAAAAATGCTTGAAAGAGCCAAAGAAGTGACCGCCATCACAATGCAAAATACCGTTGAGCTGCATGGCTCCAACGGATTGCAATACATTCTGGATATGTTTAAGAGTTTTGACCAGTAAAATTGGTTCTATGAAAAGTCGGATACAAATTATCGCTCTTTATTCAGCCATTATTATAAATAGTGGTGTGTTATTCGTAAACATTTACAATTCAATTGTAGATGCACCCAATTGGGGAGCGAATATTCCCGAATCAATAGAAATAGCAAGGAATTATTTCGCAGAAAAAAGTCCGCAAGACTTTTTTAAAACAATTGGCATCGTTATTCATATTCTTGGAATCAATTGCGTGATCCGTTTTTGGAAAACTGATAAGCAAATACGTTTTTTTAACATTTCTGCTCTTGCTTTAATTCTCATTATAGATCTGCTGACGTTTACCTATTTCTTTCCACGAAACGACATAATATTCAACCCAAATAGTACGATCAACATTCAAACATTCACTAAAGTTTTAAAAGAATGGGAAATCACCAATTGGATAAGGACATTTATAACTCTTGGAGTTGTTGCCTTATATAGTTTATCATTGCATAAATTATTTTCAATCAAATATAAAAGCTAGCATAGACTATTACACGAAGAAAAAACTGTCACTAACAAAGGTGGCAGTTTATTGCTTGTATTATGGTTTTCCAGTCGCCGGATTAGTCACAAGTAAAATTTTTGAACAAAATCTATAGAGTATCATTTTGTCTATTTCAAGCAGCACCTGAAAACGGAATAAAAACCTGCGGCTGACAACGCACATAAAAAATAACAGTTGAAGCGCTTCATTCAAAATGATTTGTATACATCTATCATATATTAAACTGATCTTCTCTTCTCAGATTATTCTGCAATCCATACACTTACATTTCCTGCAGGAACCGGGAAGTTTCCCCATCCATTTTCGTCAATAATTACTTTAGCTTCACTTCTTCCAAGTTGATCATAAAAAGTTTTTCCAATATATTTCTCACCCATTTCCATAGGTTTTTCATACGCATCTTTATTGCTCAGAACCACAGCACAGCCGGAATGGTCATCATCCCCTTCTCTTACCCAGCCTAAACAATTGGCATCTTCAAAATAATCCCGCTGAATTCCGTAGGCATTTTCCTTTCTTGCTTTCAATAAACCCTCGATTCCATCTACTTTATCCATAAAAATATCCTGCTCGTTTCCTTCACGGTCAAAATCTCTGTAATGGGCGCCATACAAATCCGGATAAAAAACACACGGATAACCGTTTTCTCTCAGTAAAATCAGTGCATATGCAAGAGGTTTAAACCAATATTCTACAGGAGCCTCCAAGTCTTGCAAAGGCTGTGTATCATGATTATCAACCAAACTTACGGAATGCATAGGATCTGCCTGTGTAAGCGTTTCATCAAAAATTCTTCGAAGATCATAAGAATTACCTTCTCTTGATGCAGTAAAGAAATTATTTTGTAAAGAGCTGTCAAAAAGGCTCATACAACCCTCTGTAGCATCAATATACTTTTGAAGAAGATTAAGATATCCGGGAGCCCAATATTCACCAACTGCAAAAATATTCTTTCCTGAGTTGGAACGCAAAAGGGTAAGCCATTCTTTATAAAAATCAAATGAAATATGCTTTAGAGCGTCCAGTCTAACACCATCAAAATCGGTCTGTTCAAAATACCATTCTGCCCATTTATTCAGCTCCTCTCTCACATGAGGATTTCTATGTTCTACGTCATTGAACATCAGATAATCGTAATTCCCTTTTTCATTATCAATCATTTCTTCCCAGTCATCACCATACTCAGAAAGGATTTTATAAATATGTGAATCTTTTCCCTCTGCATAATCTACCCCACTGAAGCAGGTAAAATTCCATTCAAAATCTGAATATTTTTTCCTGCGTCCCGGAAATGTAAATTTGGTGTAAGATTCTATCTCAATAACATCCGAAATAATTTTATCACGGTTATTTTCGTCAACTTTTACTGCTCTGAACTTTTCAAGCTCATCTCCTCCTGCTTTATGCCCTAAAACAATATCAACGATAATCTGAATATTTTTTTCTTTAAGATTTTTGATGGCTTTCTGATAATCTTCTTTTGTCCCGTATTTTGTTGAAACAGAGTTTTTCTGGTCAAATTCTCCAAGATCAAATAAATCGTAAGCATCATAACCTACAGAGTTTTCTCCATCTGTCCCTTTGTAGGCAGGAGGAAACCAAATGGCAGTAATACCTAATTCTGCTAAATATGATGATTGTTGCCCGGCGTGTTTCCACAGTTTTCCTCCACCTTCTGTGTACCAGTGGAAGAACTGAATCATAGTTGGGTTCATAGTTTACAAGTAAATTTTGTGAATAGTCTGTCGTTATAATTAATCCTCAAATTCTTCAAACCGGATTTTGAGCTGTACAGAGATCTGCTTTTTTTCTTCGGTATTGAGGTGTGATAATGATAATCCCAATAATCGTACCGCTTTATCGTAAGGACGTTGTTGCCAAAGTTTTTTTGCCGTGGAAAAATATTGCTCGCCTGAACTAAAATATTCTTCCTTGGTAAAACTTCTTGTAAAAAGAGAGAAGTCTTTATATTTTATTTTCAGTGTTAAAGATCTTCCCATCATGTTGTTTTTGGTTAATCTCTGATGAAGTTCGTTACTTAAATTTTCCAGCTTTTCATCAATTTGCTGCTCATCAGAAAGATCTTCAAAAAAAGTACGTTCTACCGCTACACTTTTTCGGATTCTATTTGGCTTTACTTCAGAATGGTGAATTCCCCTTACTACATCATAATAATATTTTCCGGATTTACCGAAAAGTCTAGTTAGGTCTTCCAGAGACCTGTTTTTCAAATCTTTACCTTTATAAATTGACAGGCTAAACATTTTGTTGGCAGTTACTTTTCCTACACCATAAAATTTATCGACAGGAAGTTCTTCCAGAAAACTTTCAATTTTATCAGGGTGAATTGTTTTCTGCCCGTTTGGTTTATTGATATCCGAAGCAACTTTGGCGAGAAATTTATTTACCGAAATACCTGCAGAAGCCGTTAAGCCCGTTTGCTGAAAAATTTTCTGGCGGATTTCTTTAGCAATCTGATTGGCTGATTCTATTCCTTTTTTGTTTTCGGTAACATCCAGGTACGCTTCATCTAGAGAAAGCGGTTCTACCAGATCGGTATATTCATAAAAAATTTCGCGGATTTTTCTTGAAATCTCCTTATATCTTGCAAATCTAGGCGGAACAAATATGAGATGCGGACATTTTTCACGCGCAGTTTTACTTGGCATGGCAGACCTTACTCCAAATTTTCTGGCTTCATAGCTTGCTGCAGAAACTACCCCCCGATGACCGCCACCAACCGCAATGGCTTTTCCCCTTAATTCAGGATGATCATGCTGCTCTACAGAAGCATAAAATGCATCCATATCCACATGAATTATTTTTCGGATGGGAAAAGAAGAATCCATATCACAAAGATATGGATTCTAAGTTTAAACCAGAATACCATTGGTGGTATTTGCAGCAGCACTTGTCCCGATTGCTACTTTCGCAGTGGTGTTTTCTCTTTTGTTATCCTGTAGAGAGCTATCTACTACATTATTTGCCGTAATCGTCTGGGTGGAATTATCTGCTTTTGTAACCGTCACAGGGTAGGTTACATTGGTAAGATTAAACCATGCTCCGTCTTTTCGGTATTTTACATTGCTGTCAGAAAGATCAAATATGAGAGTTCCGTTCTGAATGGTTCCCTGCATACCTCTATAACCTGCTCCGGTTGTTGTGTTGTATGCTACAGGTTGATTATTTACCGTAGAAGTCCAAGGAAGAACAATCCCATATTTATTATCGCCTGAATCATAAAACTCTAAAGAAATACTTGTATTGGTGATTGTATTTCCCGGCTGTATTTTGGAAATTTCGCTTTTCCCAATAGCAATTTGCGCTCTTGCAGGAAGAAAGGCTGCAAAAACAATTATAGTGATGATATTTTTAATATTTTTCATTTTAAATTATCTTAAATCTTTTACGATGAGGATATATTGTATAAATAAGTTTAATCCGGACAAGCCTGATTTTCAAAACAATGCCAAGCAGGATTAGCTTCCCCAGACTTCAAAGCATAAATTTTAAGACATTTTGCCTGAATATCATATACCATCATTCCGACAACAGGATTGGTAATATTGCTGAGTGATGCCGTATCAGGAACCCTGTTGATTACAAATCCCTTTTCTTTTGACTCAATGACGCTCCATGCACTTTCTCGTACCATCGGCCAGTTTCCGTTATCGGTTCCGGCTGCAGGTAATGCTGTTATACCGTGCTTTGCAGGATATGTAGATCCTGCATTAATCACAGCTGGTTTATAGCAATGTGTAGAATTTACTGTAATCGAAAATGTCTGAATAGGCGAAGTATCAATTCCCCCATTAGCCGTTCCACCATCATCCTGAATTCTAACACTTACAACAGCAGTTCCTGCCGCATTTGCCGCAACCGTATACTGAAGCTGACCTGCTGCATTTACAGAAGGCTGTACACTAAATAGTACATTATTGCTATTGGTAACTATAAAACTAACATTCTGTACTGATTCATTAACAGGTCCCCTGCGAATATTGGTAGCCCATCCGGAAACTGTATAAACCGTCGGAGATCCGCTTTGTGAATGAGTCTGATCTGCTCCTTTCGTGAACGACGGCGCATCATTTACTGGAACTACGGTAACCGTAATGGAAGTGGGATTAGATATAAATCCTCCATTACTCTCTACAGTATAAAGAATAGAATCAGTACCAAAATAGTCAGCAACAGGTGTAAAAGTAACATTTCCACTGTTATCAATACTCCAGCTTCCGTTTGCTGTGGTCATTGAAACCTGACGTCCTGCTGTTGACGGATCAAGATCTACTGATGCTGCATTAATACTTCCGGTAGGAACCGTATCATTTGATATAATATTAAATGTCACGGGATTGTCTTCTAAAGTATTTGCTGTATCAGGATTAGCAACAGGATTATTAACTAGAATTCCAAAATTAACATTGGTATTGTTGGTATTGTTGCCTGCGGTTACTGCAAGGAATCCATTAGTTGTATTTCCGCCTGTTAAGGAGTTTGATGCATCGTTATCAATTGCCCCGTTGAATGTAGCACCAGATGGAAGATCTGATGTCGCTGGCACCGCAATACCATCACCATAAGGTGTAGTTTTAATATTGACTCTGTAAAAGTTAGCTGTAGTATTAGGAAGATAACTAAATTTATATGTTCCGTCAGGAGCTATTGTTATAGATGAAATAGCGTTGAAAGGAGATGTATTTGAAGTTAATACCGCATATAGCTGCTGTCCTCCAATCTGTGAAATAGGAATACCATCTACCTTCTGTGGTGAAACAGATCCGTTTTGATCATTATAAACAGTTCCAGAAATTTCGTTATTTACATTATTGGTTATGGCAATAGTACGACAAACCTGTGTTCCTGTACTACAAGAATTTGTGGGAGTAGCACAAACATTATAAGTTCCGCTTTGTCCCGCATTATTAAAATTCACTAAAATGGAATCGGTACCTTGTCCGGAAGTAATAGTTGCACCCGTAGGAACCGTCCAGGTATATCCGGTAGCTCCTGAAATTCCTGTTATTTTAAAATTCACACTACTTTGGTCATCCCCGAAAGCAGCGTAAAAGACAGTAAACGTAACATAATCAATATTTGCAGTTGCAGCAGATGCACTATTGTTAAATGCCTGAATTCTGAGTTTAGTATTTGCAAAATCCCCGGCTGTCCATGTAGTTCCCCAAAGATCTGAGGCATCACCGTATGAAACTGTAGCATCAGCTGTTGGCCAAAAAACTGCTGTGGATGCCCTGTTAGCTCCGACCGGAATGTTATTTCTAAGAAGCTGAATAATATTATCTCTTATACTGTTAACAACACTTCCATTTCTTTCAATCCCCACAGCAATTCCCACTATTGTATATCCCGTAGGAATAGTCAATGAAGGAAAAGGAATTTCCAAATATTGTGATGTTCCGCCATTTGCAGCAATATTAGCTGATGTGGTATTAACATTATTGCTGCTAACTACATTTCCTGGGTTTGCCCATCCTGTATTTCCTGCAGCAGCATTATTCACAGCCGTATTAGGTGCGGCTACCGCCCCCGTATTTGCATTTGTACCGTTAGCACTTGTTGAACTGTTTATTACTCCTGTTCCCATAATGCTGTTTGCCGAAGAAACTGTTGCAGTTACCGGTGTACGACCTGTTTCGCATCCATTATTTGGATTATAGAATGAAACATAATAAGTTGTAGTTCCGGAAATACTCGGTGTTGTAAAAGAAGGACCCGTTGCAAGAGGACTTCCACCTGTAGGAGCTGAGTACCATCGGTATTGCTGGCTGCCTTGTGCTCCTGATGCAGTAAGAACAACCGTTCCTGCCTCACAGCGGCTTGCTCCAGTTACGTTTACCGGATCTACATAAGCCGTATGGGAAGCAGATATTGTATCTTCATAAAGTCCGGGTGTTGCAGCAGTGGCAGTATTGGTAATTGTACCCTGTGCATTGCAATTTACTGTAACATCAAAAGTAATTGTAGCCTTTACTCCCGGCAATAATGTTATATTATCACCGCTTACAATAACATTGGACGGAACGCCATTAAGCAAGGTTCCTCCTGAAACAGCATTGGTCTTATTTTGTGCTGCCTGAGAAAGAGTATATTGTAAAAGGATATCATCTACAGTTACAGTTCTGGTTCCCCATGCCGTCCCACTATTTACCAATCGTATACGCGTATCATTTGTTAAATATGAAGGGTTAATGGGTGTACTGAAAGTACCACTTGCCGTACCACTTATTGTTCCGATAGAAAAATAATTTGATCCGTTCGGTGATACCTGAACATCTAAACTTCCGCCAGTAGCACTCTGAGTATAGGCAAACGAAAGTGTGGCACTTGTTGCTCTGGTAAGATTGGCTGTTCTTTCAATACCTCTGCCGCTGGGTAATGTCACCAAATTTAGTCTATTTCCTGTGATTGTTATTTGTCCCGTGGCAGGATTTGTAGTCTCTCCTATTTCAGCCCATTCATTTTTCCATAAAGCGGTACCATTGTTACGGGCATAAGAAACTGAGTTAAAATTATCCGCCACATTCTCATTGACGCTTGCAGCCGGAACGGAAATAGTCGTAGTGTTTGGAACATAAGTAAGTCCTGCTGGAAGAGGATCTGTGAGTGTTACATTTTCAGAAGTACTTCCTAAGTTGTCTAAAACCATCGTGTATTTTCTCGTTTCACCTCCTACAAAATAATTGCTATCAGCAGTTTTGTTGATGTACATCAATTTTACAGGGTTTCTAACACTTGTAGGATTGGTAAATGTGCCTCCCGCAGTACCAAATTGTACTGAATACTGACGAGCAGTTCCTGTATTGCTTTTACCTAAGGCAAAAGTAACCTTTGTGTAAGGAAATTTATACTGGGCAATAAATGCTGCGGTGTTTTCAAATGTTATATTTGATAAATCACCTGTAATTCCACCGAATCTTGTTCTTCCGGACGGTTGCTGACTGATCGTTAATCCGCTGGAGGCGTCTACCTGATAAGTAGAATACCCTCCGATTTCTACAAACTCACCTCCGTCAATATCTACCGAAGTAAAATAATACTCCGAAATATAAGCTCTGTTATTGGTCGTTACTTCATAAAATTCCAGTTCGAAGAGAGCAAAACCACCCGGGGAATTTGTAGAAATAAATGGTTGCAGTCTTGACGGAAGTCCCACTGTTTCATTATCCAATTCAGTAATACTGGTTCCATTTAGCTCTTTTATTGTAAGCATCCCATAGATTGTGATACCATTGGTCGTAATAAGATTATCATATCGCCAGACAGAACCTGCAGACAGACCACCATTTCCTGTATTAGTAATCAGTGTTCTGTTAGATTTTAGGAAGTTGAGATTCTGACCAGGAATAGCCAAAACAAATGAGCTGGATTGTTGTGCCGCAACTGTAAAATAATTGATTATTAACAGCAATACTGTTATTAACCGCCTGAAGTATTTCAGTGGATCTTTAAAAATATAGTTTTTCATTATAAAATTGATAATATCAGAATTGCTTTTAATCAAAAAGTATTCTGACGGGAAAAGTTTTTAAGTAATAATTAAAATTATGTCGGAGAGCAATAATTTTTAAGCCTGAAATAAGAGAACGCTTTACATTTGTTTAATATGAAAAATACAAACTACTTTGGATGATATTTGTAACAAACTTTCCACAGTAAAAAATATTAAAAAAATTTATCAAGATAGCTGCTCAAGAAAGTATTGGTGGCGGTCGTGTGAAAAAGCATTCTCCGTTTATAGAAAGAATTGGTATAAATTTATACAGAAATTTATTTCTTTTTGAAAGAACAACTGCACAAAAACTTTCAAAGCTTTTTGCAATAATTTCAGGTTTCGAATGATTATTCTGTAATACAGTAGATTTTGTTGAGGAATCACACTGCCTGAAATAATAATTATCATTAGTATTTTTACAGAAGTTCTGTGATGCGTTAAGATTATCCTGCCTAGTTTTTTTTGGTTTATGATCAGGCTTGGTGCTGGTGAGAATCTTGACTTTTTTATTGTAAAGCCTCCCCTTACTTTTACTGGTATTGGAATCGTAGATCTCTTTTTCTTCTGATGTAGAAACTATAACTGATGAAAAAGAACCTGACTTTTCTAAATTTGTAGTAACAACAGTAGCCTTTGCTGCTATAATCTTTGCATTTCCAAAGACATAAATTTGTCCTGAAGCACTAAAAAAAGACAAAATGAGAATAAAAGTTGATAAAAACCTTATTCTGAAATTTATGCCATTTCTGTAAAAAGATTGCATTAAAGTGCTACTAGTTTATTTTTGGCAAATCTACAATTTATTTCATAATAAAATGCAGAAAAAACTATCGTAAATCATTATAAATTAATAATTTCCAATAAACATTTTATTTATCATTCTAATAAAATAAATAAGTTCCGAGAAATCAGCAATCTTGAATTGAATTTAAGTAACCAATAAATGAAGCTATATAAGCTTTTTATTAAACAGCTTTCTCTATTTCATTTCTCAGAATGATTAAAAGTTAATAGATTTGAATATTAAATATTCGTCTTCAAATAAACATTATTTAAAGGAAAATATTGAAGTTTTTTTTACAAAAAAAGTACTAAAAGACTGGAGTTAAATCTCTTGTGAAATACAATCCATTTAACAATTTAAAAATGTCACAAAAGATCAGGTCTTTTTTCAGTGGTAATTTTGACAGCCTGCTCATGTCTCCATTCTTCAATTTTTGCAAAATTTCCGCTCAGAAGAACTTTAGGAACCTCCAATCCTTTGTAAGATTCAGGACGTGTGTAAATTGGCGGAGAAAGCAGATTGTCCTGAAAACTGTCTGTTAATGCACTTTGCTCATCATTCAAAACACCTGGAACTAAACGAATGATGGAATCAGCTAAAACGCAAGCTGCTAATTCGCCACCCGTCAAAACAAAATCTCCGATAGAAATCTCTTTAGTAATATGGAGGTCTCTTACACGCTGATCAATTCCTTTATAGTGACCGCACAAAAAGATCAGATTTTTTTTAATGGATAAAGAATTAGCCATTTTTTGATGTAAAGTTTCACCATCCGGGGTAAGATAAATGATTTCGTCATAATCACGCTGAGATTTAAGCTCAGAAATACACTTGTCTAAAGGCTCTACCATCATCACCATTCCTGCACCTCCTCCATAAGGTTCGTCATCAATTTGCCTGTGTTTGTTGATTGACCAGTCTCTCAACTGATGAAAATGTACTTCTACAATGCCTTTGTCTACTGCTCTTTTCAAAATAGAAGTTTTAAAAGGACTTTCCATCAGTTCAGGAAGTACACTTATGATATCAATTCTCATTGCTGTGTGCTGTTTTTCTTGTTGGGGGCAATTATTAATCGTAATGAAGAATCTTTATTAAAATAGCTCCACATCCAGTTAAAAAATATTGCCAGTTTGTTTCGAACGCTCAAAATAAGCATTAAATGGAGAAACATCCAAAAATACCATGCAAAAAGTCCCTGAAATTTTATAAAAGGCAGATCTACAACAGCTCTGTGTTTCCCTATTGTAGCCAGAGACCCCTGATCTTTATATTCATATTCCACCCATTCGGATTTATTTTTCCGGAGAAAATTTCTGCCCAAATTTTTTGCCTGATTGATGGCTACATTGGCAACCTGTGGATGACTCTGTGGATATTTTGGAGTTTCCATGTAAGCAATATCACCGATGGCATAGATGTTTTCGTAACCTTTTACTTTGTTAAAGCGGTCTACGATATACCGGTTTCTTACAAGATTTTCGGAAGGAAAACCATCAATCACATTTCCTGTAACTCCTGCTGCCCAAATAACATTATTAGAAGGAATCTCTTTACCGCTTCTTAGGTAAACTTTGTCACCGTCATAGTCGGTAACCACTTCACCACTCATAAAATTTACTCCAAGTTCTTTTAAATATTGTTCGGATTTGTCCTGCGCTTCTTTGCTCATGACCGCCAAAGGCTTTTCGGTAGAACTTACCAGAATAATCTTGAGTTGGTTAAAATTCATGTAAGGATAATCACGCGGAAGAATTTCTTTTTTCATTTCAGAAAAAGCTCCGGCTAATTCTACTCCGGTAGGTCCGCTTCCTACGATGACAATATTCCAGTTTCCGTCATCGCTGCGGCTTTTTTCAAGAATAAGTTTTTCAAAAGTCATCAAAACATGATTTCTGATGCTGACGGCTTCCTGCGTATTTTTCATACCGAAAGCTTTAGTTTCTAATTCTTTGTTGCCGAAAAAGTTGGTTTTACATCCTGTAGCAATCACCAATTTATCATAAGTAAACTCTGCATCATCTGTAATCACTTTATTTTGTGAAGGGATAATTTCTTTTACTTCCGTTAAACGAAATTGCGTGTTTCTGGACTGCTGGAATATTTTTCTGAAAGGAAAAGAAATGTTGGACGGCTCTATTCTTCCGCAAGCAACCTGATAAAAAAGTGGCTGAAACATGTGATGATTTACTTTATCCAGCACAATGACTTTTTTATTTTTATTGTTGAGAGATTTAGCAAGCTGAAGTCCGGCGAAGCCTCCGCCAATGATAATAATCTTTTCCCGTGTCTCCATAGTAAACAAATTTACTGATTTTATTTAGTATTTTAAGGCTTAAAAAGCTAGTTTTGTAAAACTTTATGAGTTCCGGAAAATACACCAAAAAAACTGCCAAAAAAGTACACAAAAAGAGATGGAAAAACTATTTTCTCCGTCGAAGAATCTTATTATTTATACTTATCATTGCTCTTATCGGGACGGGTTTTTACCTGAAGCAGTCTATTTCTTATTATTATGCCATGTATTTTAATAAATTCACTCATAAGAAGCTGCAAAACAGTGAAAGCGAAACTTTAAGAATTCAGAAAATACTTTCAGATAATCTTGATAAAACTTTTGGATTTGATATTTCTCATTATCAGAATAAAGAAGATATACAATGGGATAGCCTGAGTATTGGTAACAAAACCATTCCTTTAGAGTTTGTGGTGATGAGAGCTACGATGGGAAACCGCAGTGCAGATAAAAATTTTGACGAGTTTTGGGAATCAGCGAAAAAACACAACCTGATTCGCGGGGCGTATCATTTTTACAGAGCAGACGAAGATCCGGTAATTCAGGCTAATAATTTTCTGGAAAATGTAAAACTGGAAAGCGGAGATCTGCCTCCTGTTTTAGATATTGAAAAAATTTCCAGAAAAAAATCCAAACAAAAACTGATCGAAGATTTAAAAGTCTGGTGTAAAATTGTGGAAGAAACTTACGGTAAAAAACCCATTATTTATACGTATTATTATTACTATAAAGATTTTCTAAGGGGTGAATTTGATGATTACACGATCTGGCTTGCCAATTACAATGACGTCCCCGAACCTTCGCCGGAAGACAAATGGCATTTTTGGCAATTTACCGAAAACGGAATTGTCTACGGAATCAATTCTAAAATTGATCTCAATATTTACAATGGCGGAATCTGGTCGCTGAAGAGTTTGACGCTGGATTGATTCTGTTTTAAAGTATCATTATAAATCACCCAAAAGGGTGATTTTTTTATTTGTTAAAATTTCTAAAATTTGAGATAAATTATAAACTTTGAAAACTCGACTATCAATATTTTGTTGGGTTGATTTTTTCACTTATAAGGAACTAACTAATAAACAAAATAACTATGAAAACAAAATTATTATTACTTACGCTATTTTGGGCAGGAATCGTTTTGGGACAGGAATTTGGAAATTTTAAAGAAAGACATAGAATACATTTATTAGGTTTTTCCAAACAATCATTTAAATTTTCACCAAAAGATTCGATAATTGTAAATGCAAAAAACAATGTATTATTTAATAAAAACAGAGATACTATTTCTTACAATGAAATACAAAAAAAGATAGGCAAAAAAGAATATGAATTAGATAATAATATTTTGAATTCTTTAGGTTTGGAAGGAAATTGTTGGACACAAGCAAGTATAGAAGTGAGAGATGATAAAGTTTTTATTTATCCATTTACTTATAATACTAAAAAAGATGCTAATGTATTCTTTAAAGAGAATAATGTTTATCTATCCTTAGAAAAAGGACAGAATTATTCTTTTAAATATAGAACCCGACAACTGGGTGTGGTTACCATTCCTATGAAATGGTATATGAACAGTAAGTTAGGAAATGTTACAACAGATATCAATGCGATGATTAGTGGAGGTTGGAAATTTGGGAAAACACATATTGTAAAACTACCTCACGAGAAAAAAGTACGCCAATATCAAAGAACCTTTTCATTTAATCTTCTTGCTGGAATGTCAAAATTATCATTTGACGAAAGTAATACAGTAAAAAAAGATTCTATCAAGGGAAGTATTGCCGCAATTTCTACAGGTATTTCGTTTGGAGTGCATTATCAGGATTTTACATTTTTAATTGCAAGCGGTTTTGATTTTCCTACAAGTAACAGAAGAAGTTGGCAATTCAATAATATTCCTTGGTTAGGTTTAGGATTTGGCTATAATTTCATAAAATTAACTCGTAAAACAAACTAATATCTATATATAAAACTCCATTAATGCTATTCATCATATTCTTTCAAATAATTAATCAAAAAAGAAGTTTTAAAAAAATTCGCATTTTTGATTTAATAACATTTTGATGAGTGACTAGTTTAATATTATGAAAAAGGTAACATTCTATCAAAAAAACCTTCCAATCGGAAGGTTTTTCTATATCATAAAAGATTAATCAATTACAAAGAAGCCGAATGAATCAACATATCAACTAATTTGTTTGAATAACCCATTTCGTTATCATACCAAGAAACCAATTTCACGAAATTTGGAGAAAGCATGATTCCTGCATCTTTATCGAAGATAGAAGTTCTCTTGTCTCCTACAAAATCCTGAGAAACCACTGCATCTTCAGTATATCCAAGAATACCTTTCAATTCACCTTCAGAAGCAGCCTTAATTACTGAACAGATTTCTTCATAAGAAGCAGACTTTTCGATTCTTACCGTTAAATCTACTACAGAAACGTCCACAGTTGGTACTCTGAAAGACATACCCGTTAGTTTTCCGTTCAAAGAAGGGATTACTTTTCCTACAGCTTTTGCAGCACCAGTAGAAGAAGGAATAATATTATTTAAAGCAGCTCTACCTCCTCTCCAGTCTTTCATTGACGGACCGTCAACTGTTTTCTGAGTTGCCGTTGTAGCATGTACTGTAGTCATCAATCCTTCTACGATTCCGAAGTTATCGTGGATAACTTTAGCCAAAGGAGCTAAACAGTTGGTTGTACAAGAAGCATTGGATAAGATTTTTACATCATCCGTCAATTCATTGTGGTTTACCCCCATTACAAACATTGGTGTATCATCTTTGGAAGGAGCAGAAAGAATTACTTTCTTCGCACCTGCGGTAATATGTTTTGCAGCGTTTTCTTTATCTAAAAACAAACCAGTAGATTCTACAATATATTCTGCACCGATTTTGTCCCACTTTAGGTTGCTTGGGTCTTTTTCAGCGGTTACTCTGATTTTTTTTCCGTTTACGACAAGGTCGTTGCCATCTACAGATACTTCTCCCGGGAAAATTCCGTGTACAGAATCATATTTAAGCATATAAGCCATGTATTCTGCATTGATAAGATCGTTGATCCCTACAACTTCAATGTTGTCTCTCTCCGTCATTGCTCTGAAAACAAGACGACCGATTCTACCAAACCCGTTAATACCTACTTTAATTGTTGACATAGTGTTTTGATTTTTTAAAAATTATATTAAATATTAGATTGCTAAAATTTCTGAAATCAGCAAAAGATCTTTATTGATTTCGTTATGCTTTTTGATGGCTTCTTCAATAGGAGTAAACACAATATCATTAGATCGCATTCCTGCCATTACATTGTTTTGTCCGTCCATCAACCCTACTACTGCACCATAGCCCAATCTGCTTGCCAAAACTCTGTCTGCACAGCTTGGTGAGCCACCTCTTTGGATGTGTCCTAAAATCGCTACGCGAATATCATAATCCGGAAATTCTGTTTTAGTTTGCTCTGCCAACTCATAAATATTAGCCAGCTTTTCACCTTCTGCCACAACAACGATACTTGATGCTTTTCCAGTTTTTTCAGCATTTCTAAAAGTAGCAAAAAGCTCATCCATACTGTCCTTTCTTTCAGGAATCAAAATATCTAAAGCTCCTGTTGCCAAACCGCTATTTAACGCAATAAAGCCTGCATCACGCCCCATTACCTCAACAAAGAATACCCTGTTGTGCGAAGTTGCCGTATCACGAATTTTGTCAATAGCATCCATTGCGGTATTCAGAGCCGTATCATAGCCAATAGTATTATCTGTTCCGAAAATATCATTATCAATAGTTCCCGGTACCCCGATTACACGAATTCCGAATTCTTCGTTGAAGATCTTTGCTCCGGTAAAAGTTCCGTCTCCACCAATACACACCAAAGCATCAATTCCATATTTTACGCAATTATCGTAAGCTTTCTGGCGACCCTCTTTGGTCATAAATTCTTTGGAACGGGCAGATTTCAGAATAGTTCCGCCTTGGTTGATTATATTTTTTACAGAACGAGGTCCCATTTTGAGGAAATCATCATTAATAAGACCGTTATAGCCTTCTCTCACTCCGTAACATTCTATGTTATAATAATTAGCAGTTCTTACAACTGCTCTTAATGCTGCATTCATACCCGGAGAGTCACCTCCTGAAGTAAAAACTGCAATTTTTTTTACAGCACTATCTCTCATTTGTTAAAAAATTTCAATCACAAATTTACAAAAACAAGTTCAGATAACAGCAGTATGTTTCGTATTAATCTCCCGGCTCATAATCAAGAGGGAGCAGTTTATCTATTTTATCGGTAGAAAAGCTTCCCTGATTCATCAGTCCGGCAGGATCTGAAGTGTTTCCATTGCTATAAATCTCAGAAATATTGTCATTAGAATGAAGATAAGAGGTCTGTTTTATAGGATATTCATCTTTTACGTAACTCCCCTTTTTGAGTATGTAGGTATATTTGTGGTAGTTGACCTGAAGAATGTCTTTGAAATCCAACAGCAATACACCATCTATTTTTTTAGTGTAGTCTGATTCGGGAATATTCATTTTTGAAATTACTGTTTTATACGGCATTTCATTAGCTTTTCTTTGGCTGATGTCTTTTATGTCTTCAGGAAGTGATAAGGTCTCTTTTGGTTTAAAATTTTTATGGAAATTTTTCAGACGATCAAGCTCTTCTTCACTGGGGTATTTATCATTAGGAATTTTGCTTAATGCATTTACAGTATAACCTTCTTCCTTTGTATTTCCTTTATAAACACTTCTGAAAAAGTGAACCTGACTTCCGTAGAAAGCATTGAGTCTGTTAATTTTTATTTTATCAGAGCTTTTGGTTTCTCTAAAGAATGATGTTCCAATGAAAAGTGTAGTTTTATTTTCAAAATCTGCTTTAAACTCCTGAAGGTTATAATCAATAGTGTAGCCTAGTTTTTTATTTTCTATAATTAAGGTCTGAGGCGCTTTCACTCTTAAAATTTTACTTTCTTTATCGTAGGAAAATTTCAGAGTGCGTTGATTTTTTATTTTTACATTTTCTCGGTCTTCTCCGATAAAAGCTCTTAGAAAATAATTGATGTAATCTTTGTATGCTCTTTCTGTAAACGGAATAATTTTCAGCTCTTCAATTTCCTGAACTCTAAGGAGAACAACTTTCAGTGTTTTACCGGCTACTTCTGAACTGTTTATTCTGAAAGTCTCATAATAATCTTTCTGAAAAACAAGCGTATTGTTATTTTTTGAAGGCAAACTCAAGCTGAAGCTTCCGTCTTGTGCAGAAATGGTTCCTGTTGTAGTTCCGTCAAGATAGATATTCACATTGGCAATCGGTTTTTCAAGATCATTTACGATTTTTCCTTTGATCATCTGTGCCGATAAAGGAAAAGCACAGAATAAAACTAGTAATAATAAATGTTTCATCATGACACAATATTACTAAAAATTATAGTGATAGAGAAATTTGCATACTATCGGTTTTTTAGATAAAAAAAGGTTCAGATTATAGTATAATCCGAACCTTTCCGATTAAAAAACATTTAATTAAATGCCATTTTTGGCTTAAATTATTTGATTATGCTTTTAAAAACTGTAATTCGCCTGCAATTTTCACATCTTCCCCAACCATTACACCTCCTGCTTCCAGAGCTGCATTCCAGTTGAGACCGAAATCTTTTCTATTGATTTTCCCTTCAAAAGAAAACCCTGCCTTAGTATTTCCCCAAGGATCTACATTGATTCCTCCAAAATCAACATCCAGAGTAATCGGTTTAGTAACGCCGTTTACAGTAATGTTACCGATAACAGAATCATTTAAAGAATCTGCTTCAAAAGTAATCTTAGGATTTGCTTCTGCATTAAAAAATTCGGGAGATTTCAAATGATTGTCTCTGTCGGTATTATTGGTGAAAATTGAATCTACATCAATAGTTGCCGTTGTTTTGGCATTTTGAAAAGAGTCGTCTTCCGCTTCAATTTCCGCATTGAATGTTCTAAAGCTTCCTTTGATGTTGGAAATCATCATATGTTTTACTTTAAAAGTAATTTCGCTGTGAGCTGGGTCTAAATTCCATTTTGTTGCCATTGTAGTAATTTTTTGTTGTTAATTATAATGCA
This sequence comes from Chryseobacterium echinoideorum, assembly GCF_007474535.1. Lineage (GTDB taxonomy): Bacteria > Bacteroidota > Bacteroidia > Flavobacteriales > Weeksellaceae > Chryseobacterium > Chryseobacterium echinoideorum. Next base: position 385,042 of record NZ_VKNW01000003.1, read on the forward strand.
AATCTACCGCAAGATTGATACCTAAAACATTGATTTAGGATAAGAAAGACGATTTATATTAAAAATACAATAAAATTGGAGGATCATTTTTATATTATGCAGCTATTCCGGCTATCCGCTCATACTCCTCGCTCGGTCGGCTCCGCTTCGCTCCGCCGCCTCACTGCGGGGTAACCGCTTCTATCCGGGCTGGAAAGCCATAACAGTTACACTTTCAAGCATCAGTTTCTCAAGTGATAATTCTTTTTTTGAGATCATCACTTCGCATTTATTTCTTATTTTTGGCAGATTCAAGTTTATACAATGAAATTACATCAGTTTTCTTTATTAATGGTAGTTTTGGGCGGAACATCTTTGGCTCAGACTCAGAAATTTACCATGGCTGAAGCAGTCAACGGAATGAGAAGCAACTTAGCTGTGAAAAATATATCTCAGTTTTCGTGGTCTGTGGACAGCAAATCATACATTCAGGGAGTAAAAGGCGGGTATTTAGTTACCGATCTTAAAACCAACAAGCAAGATACATTGATTTCAATTTATCAGGTGAATAAAAATTTTCCGGATAAAAAGCTGAAAGGTCTTCCTCCTGTAAAATTTATCAGTAACAGCAATGCTTACTTCACAGCAAATAATCAGATGTTCTGGGTAGAAAAATCAGGAAACGAGTGGAAAGTAAAAAGAAATTACACACTTGATCCCGAAACAGCCAACGTAAAAACTTTAGCAGATAATCAGACGATTGTTTATACGGTGAAAAACAATCTTTTTATCAATAAAAATGGTAAAGTTACTGCCATTACAAAAGATTCAAATGAAAATATTGTTAACGGACAGGCGGTGCACAGAAATGAATTCGGAATTAATGAAGGTATTTTTGCTTCTCCAAACTCAGAAAACATTGCATTTTACAGGATGGATCAGACAATGGTTGCAGATTATCCGGTGATAGACTGGTCTGTGACACCTGCTGAAAATCATAACATCAAGTATCCGATGGCAGGAAAAACTTCCCACGAAGTAACTTTAGGGGTTTACAATATTAAAAATCAAAGCACTACTTTTCTTAAAATTGACGGTGAAAAAGATCAGTATCTAACTGCCGTAACATGGAGTCCGGACTCCAAATATATTTTTGTGGGAGTTCTCAACAGAGGTCAGAATCATTTGAAAATGAATCAGTATGATGCTGCAACAGGGAATCTTATAAAAACTCTTTTTGAAGAATCCAATGACAAATATGTAGAACCACAGCATCCGCTAATGTTTTTCCCGAATTCAAACACAGATTTCATCTGGCAAAGTCAAAGAACGGGCTACAATCACTTATTTCATTACAGTTTGGAAAAAGGTCTGATTGCTCAGATCACAAAAGGAAACTGGCTGGTTACGGATGTTTTAGGCTTTAATGAAAAGAAAAAAGAAATTTATTACGTCTCTACTCAGGAAACACCTTTGGAAAGACATATTTACAGAATCAACTGGAATACTTTTAAAACACAGAGAATAGATAATACTGAAGGAATGCACTCTGCTGTTCTGAGTAATGATGGCAATTATTTATACGATACTTACAGTAACGCCACTACCCCAAGAGTTGCCAATATCATCAATACGGCTAACTTAAAATCTACCAATATTCTGACTTCAGAAAATACGCTGAAAAATTATCAGCGTCCGGAAATTAAAAATGTTACTCTGAAAGCAGATGACGGGACATTATTGTATGGTAAGATTGTTCTTCCGATAAATTTTGATCCCACCAAAAAATATCCGGCGATTGTTTATTTGTACAACGGACCGCATCTGCAGATTGTTACCAACTCTTTCCCGGCATCAGGAAACCTTTGGTATGAATATATGGCTCAGAATGGTTATATCATCTTTACCATGGACGGAAGAGGATCATCCAACAGAGGATTGAAATTTGAGCAGGCGGTTTTCAGAAATCTGGGAACTACTGAAATGAATGATCAGATGCAAGGGGTAAAATATCTGAAATCATTGCCTTATGTAGATGCAGGTAAAATGGGAATTCACGGCTGGAGTTTCGGAGGATTTATGACCACAAGCTTTATGCTTCGTCATCCGGAAGTTTTCAAAGTAGGAGTTGCAGGCGGACCGGTTATCGACTGGCAAATGTACGAAACCATGTATACTGAAAGATATATGGATACACCTGAAGAAAACCCTCAAGGTTATAAAACTGCCAATCTTCTGGATAAAGTGCAAAACCTTCAAGGTAAACTGTTAATGATTCATGGAGCTCAGGATGATGTAGTTGTTTGGCAGCATTCAGTAAAGTTCTTAAAATCTGCTGTTGATAACGGAGTTCAGTTAGATTATTTTGTTTACCCTGGACATCCGCATAATGTAATAGGAAAAGACAGAGTGCATTTGATGCAGAAAGTAACAGATTACTTTGATCTTTATCTCAAGAAATAAATTATATCCGGTCTCAAAGCCGGATTTTTATTGTTTTTAAAACAAATTCTATTGGAAGTTTAGATTGGAAATAAATTAATAAAATGATCTATAATTTTACAAAAGAATATTTTTTAGAACGGTTTTTGTTTTCTTTGGATTAACCACCATTCACTAATTATTATGAAAAAATTACTACTTTTAATCTCAGCAGTATATATGTCTGAGATTTCCGCGCAGAATCTTCTTGAAAATTCTTTACAAAATTCTGTTCCCGAAGATAAAATGAATATCATCAAAACCAATGTTACGGGATTTGCTTTCAGAAACATCAATCTGTCATACGAAAGATCCATCAACAGATGGTTTGCCATTAATGTAGGTTTTGGAACTGTTACAGAAGGAAGAGTACCTTTTATGAATGCTTTCCTGGATGAAAAAGATGAGAAAAATTTTCAGGATGTAAGAGTTAAAGCTAACAATTTCACCATAGAGCCAAGATTTTACATTGGTGAAGGTTACGGAAAAGGCTTTTATTTTGCTCCATATTACAGGTATTCAAAAGTTTCTTCCAATACATTTGGTTTTACTTATGATTATAATGCATTGGGAACCGTATTTCCAATACCTTTAAAAGGAAATGGAAATGCAAGTGGAAATAGTGGAGGATTGATGATCGGAGCTCAGTTTTTCCTTACCAGACAGCATAATCTCGTTTTGGATTTCTGGATTGCAGGAGCGCATTATGGTAAAGGAAAAGGAGATTTTGTGCTTACCGGCGATGTATTGCTTACCCCTGAAATGCAGGCTCAGCTGAAACAGGAAATTGAAAATCTTGATATTCCTTTTATAGACTACACTGTGGAAACAAATCCTTCCGGTGCCAAAATAAATATAGATGGTCCTTGGGCAGGATTCAGAAGTGGCTTTTCTTTAGGTTATCGTTTTTAGGCATTAAATAAGAACAGCGGTTAAACTATTTACCGCTGTTTTTCCTTAAGTGTAGCATTCTCTGAATCTTGAAATAAGATTATCAAGAGTGTGTCGCTGTACAAATACAGTTTTTACATCTTCATATCGTGGTGATTTATAAAATACCTCATGGAAATCCATGCTTCCATTTCCTATTTTCACGATTTTTTTAACTTCAATATTTAGTTTTTTAAGCTCTTCTTTGAAAACTGAAAATTCGTCTTGTGTAGTATTCATCTTATTATTGGTTTTAATTAAAAATTGATTTATGATTACTTTTACCCTTTAAAATATACGGTAAGATGTAATTTTAAATAAAATTACCATATTTTTTCCAAATAATTAATGGGGTATTGCAATGACTCTTACTATATGCAAAAGTTATACCTAAGTAGGCTAATGTGAACTAAATGTTAACCAAAAATCAATTTAATGTTACAATAATAAAACTTTAACAAAACCAAAAGACACTGACAATCAAAACACTACGTAATTATCATGCTTTATTTCCCGTTTTTTATTTCTCTTCATTAACTTCCTGTCTTAATTGTGCTTTGTATAAAGTCGCATAATAACCGTTTTGATCTAACAATTCCAGATGTTTTCCTTCTTCAACAATTTTACCATGTTCCATGACAATGATCTTATCGGCTTTTTCTATTGTAGAAAGTCTGTGAGCGATAATAATGGAAGTTCTGTTTTGGGTAATTTTTTCAGTTGCACGCTGAATTAATTTTTCGCTTTCATGATCAATAGATGAGGTTGCTTCATCCAAAATCAATATTTTAGGATCAGAAAGATAAGCTCTTAGGAAAGACAGCAGTTGTCTCTGACCCAGAGAAATTGAAGATCCTCTTTCGCTTACTACATAATCATAATTTCCCGGAAGTTGCTCAATAAAATGATCTACTTCAATCTCTTTAGCCGCCGCTTTTATTTTATCTAAAGTAATTTCCTCATCTCCAAAGGCGAGATTTTCATAAATACTTCCGTGGAAAAGGAATACATCCTGCAAAACTACGCCAATATGACTTCTCAGGTTGTACAGTTCGTAATCTGTTAGTTCAATATCGTCAATAAGAATTTTTCCGGAATTGATGTCGTACAATCTTGTAATTAAACTGATAATGGTAGATTTTCCTGCTCCGGTTGCGCCGACGATAGCAACGGTTTCTCCGGGATTTACTTTAAAATCAATTCCTTTCAAAACCTCCTGTTTGTCATCATAAGAAAAACGAACATTGTTAAATTCGATTTTTCCGGCAAAATGTTCTTTTTTTACCGTTCCGGTATTGGTCATCGCATAATCTTCATCCATTATACCCAAAACTCTTTCTGCACCTACAATCCCGCGCTGTATGTTGTTGAATCGGTCTGCAATCTGTCTCAAAGGGCGAATCAACATTGAAATAAATTGAATAAATGCGATCACAACCCCTGCACTGATGGTAATATATCCGCCGTAAAACAGAACAAATCCGATAAAAAGTGATGAGATAAGTTCCACGACAGGAAAAAATAGTGAGAAAATGAATACAGTCCGCAATAATGCTCCTTTCAAGGTAACATTGATGTCATCGAACTTTTTAAATTCTGATTCCTGTCTATTAAAAACCTGAATAATAGACATCCCTGCTAATCTTTCCTGTACAAAAGAGTTTTGTGTGGCAGTCCATGATCTTTCATCTCCAAAGGCTTTTTTAAGTCTTTTTTGGAAAAATCTTGTAATCACCACCATCAACGGTAAAATTGCCAAAGAAATATAGCTGAGATGTACATCAACCTGAAACATCATAAATAACACGAAGGCAATTCTGAGTACATCACCGAAAACCATCAGAAATCCATCTGTATAAACGGTAGCAATGGTTTCAACATCACCTACGGCTCTGGTAACCAATTGTCCGATGGGAGTTTTATCAAAAAAAGCTGTCCTGAAATAAATCAGCTTATGATAAAGCCTTTCACGGATGTCGCGGATAACGTTCTGTGAGATATAATTGGAAAAATAAACCAGAAAGAAATTTAAAACAGTTTCAGCAAAAACCAATCCGATAAGCATATAAATATGCTTCATCATCAAAGCTTTATCTTTTAGTTTGGTAATATCATTATCTACAATCTGCATTGTAAGATAGGGTCTATAGGTAGAAACTACAGATAGTATAATAGAAATGAGAAGGGTAATAATAAACCATGACCGGAATTTCATTCCGATAAAAAAAAGCCGTTTAATGATTGCCCAGGTGTCTTGTTTTTTCATTGTACGAAGGTTCGCAAGGAATTATATCAAAAAAATCTTTGCAAAAATACGGCTTTATAAATTGAATGCCCGAAGAAGTTGGATAGAAAATTACAGATGATGATTATTGACCTTGTGAATGTGTCTTAATGAAAGTTTTGAGCCTGATCAGATCCAATTTCTTCAATTTCAGCTATATTTGGTTTTATTATTTCTTTTTCAAATTTATTTTCAAGAACTTTATAAAAACCAAAAACAGCGGCGATGGCAAAGATCCAGCTTATCATATTCATTAAAGAAAACCCTGCGTAATTATTGTCATCCAATGAATCCGGATTGGAAATAGCTAAATAAGATGTGTAAGAAAAAAGGAATAATATCTGAAATCCAAAATAAATAACGATTGCTAAAAGTCCGAAATGCCATTTTGTTTTACCGAACTTTTCGGCTAATCGGGCATAATATCTGTACGCTGCGACAACAATAAAAATAGATAACATGATTAAGTTTTTTAATAAACTAATATAAGAATTTATTCGAAATCATATCCTACATCTACCAAAAAAAGTCCATGAGCAGGTGCTGATGTACCCGCAGAATTCCGGTTTTTATTTTCTATTATATTTCTCAGATCTTCAGGCTGAATTTTTCCTGCACCTACATCTACCATAGTTCCGACAATTGCTCTTACCATATTTCTTAAAAAACGATTAGCTGAAATAGTAAATTTTAGTTCTGCTCTGTTCTCCTCCCATTCGGCTTTGTAGATGCTGCAAAGATTGGTTTTGTTATCGGTATGAAGCTTGGCAAAACTTGTAAAGTCTTCGTAATCGAATAAAATCCTGCAGGCTTCATTCATTTTATTGATATCTAAAGGTCTTCTCCAATGTTGCCATGCGGAATCCTGCGTGAAAGGATTTTTTTCTAATGAAATATAATATTCATACGTTCTGAAAGTAGCATCAAAACGGGCATGGAAATTATCTTTTACTTTAAATATTTTATAGACAGAAATATCATTTGGTAAAAAACTGTTGAGCTGATGCGTAAGCTGATGAGATAACTCCTGATGGGTATCAAAATGAGCAAACATCTTCTTGGCATGAACTCCCGTATCAGTACGCCCTGCTCCGGTGGTTTTGATGGGTTGCCGAAGAATGGTAGAAAGTGCTTTTTCAAGTTCTTCCTGTACAGAAATGTCTTTTGGCTGAATCTGATAACCGAAATAATTTTTGCCGTTGTATGAAAATTCTATAAAATATCTCAAAGCTGATATGTTTTTTTAAAAATTCAAGATGAGGTTTTAAAATAGATAATAAATTTTATGATTACTGCTTGTAATCATATTGAAAATGCTTTTATCTTACTTCAAAAATATATTTGCAAAAATACTTTTAATTTGTAACGAAGTCACTTAAACTTTCAAGTTTTATAGATTTTTAATCATTATTCTTATGATTGATTTTCATTTGTGAACATACTACATTCAAGAATTATTAGCAATAAATTGCATGGGTATTAGAAGTATTTATTTCATACGACTTTAAATTATCTTATAAAGAATATTTTGAGAGTTTGATAGATTCAAAAATCCGTCATTAAACTTAAAAAATAAATGACAGGCAACTATTTTTGAGTATAACATAATCAAGTTTACAATAATTTTTAGCTGTAAATTCAATTTTGATTTATTATAACAATAATAATTTACAATTTCTTGTACAAAATTATCAGATTATTAGTTTTTAACTTATTTTTTTAATAAATTTATTCAACTAAATAAATGATCGTAATTAGAAAATATAAGGATGGAACTTTTTGCTTTTTATAATGTTGAAAACTTATTCCTTCCTGATCCGGCTCCGGCTCATAAGCTGGATCCTACCATCTCGGGTTTAAGAAACTGGGATGAAAGAAAATACCGGATAAAACTCTCAAAAATTGCTCATGTTTTTCGCCTGATGAAAGAAGAACAAGGTATTCTTCCATGCATTATTGGTCTTTGTGAGATTTCCGGAAGAAAAGTTCTGGAAGATCTGGTAAAACTTGATCCTTTCAGTTCGCGGTACGGAATTGTGCATTACAACTCTTTAGATGAAAGAAAGGTAGATGTTGCCTTGCTTTTTGATCGTTCAAAAATTGAAATTTTAGATTCTGAGGCGATTACTTTTTTCTTCGAAATTATAGATCATAAACCGGATAATTATGATACCACAAGAGATATTCTTTTTGTAAAACTGAAGTACAAAGACGAAATAATCAATGTTTTTGTGGCTCACCTTCCTTCTAAAAGAGAGAAAGATATCAACCTTCCTAAGCGAACTTTCATTATGAATGAAGTAAAAAGCAGAGTGCTGAAAATTTTGCATTCCGATCATGAAAAAGTAATGGTCTGTGGTGATTTTAATCAAAATCCTGACGAGGAAAGCCTGGTCAAATTTTTATACGACGAAAATCATAACAAAATAATGCATAATCCTTTTCAGAAACTGTATTCAAAAAGGCAATATTCTAATTTTCATTATAAATCAGGACTGTTATTTGATCAGATTTTGTTATCAGATTCTTTTTTCCGGGATGATTCTTCTCTACAATTTGAAAAAGCAACTGTTTTTAACTCTGAAAATATAAGCGTTAAACAAAAAGGATTAGATCAAAGACCTTTCCGAACATTTGCCGGAACAAGATATCTGGGAGGTTTCAGCGATCATTATCCTGTGTTAGTTACATTAAAAGAAAATTTGAGATAAAAATAAATATGAAAAACACAAGCACAACTACTTATGAACTCGATCCTCTTGATAAAGAGATAATTTATATGCTGATGGACAATTCAAAAAGCTCACTTGCTTACATATCTAAACAAGTAGGGATTTCCACTACCGCAGTCCACCAGAGAATCAAAAAACTTGAAAATGCAGGAGTAATTGAAAATGCTATTTCAATTCTAAACCCAAGAATGATTGGCTATAAAGTCGTATGCTACATCGGGATGTTTCTTGATCAGCCAAGTCACTACTCTAATGTTGTAAAATCTTTAAATGAGGTAAATGAGGTAGTTGAAGCACATTACACAACAGGTAATTATACTATTTTCCTGAAGGTTTTATGCAAAGATAACGATCACTTGATGGAGATTTTAAGAATTTTACAGAAAATGAAAGGTGTGACAAGAACGGAAACTTTCATATCTTTGGAACAAGGTATTTACCGACAACTCAAAGTGTAATAATATGAATATTGCTCAATATCTAGACTCTACGTATTTAAAAACTCCAAGCCAATCAGGACTTTCAGAAGATGAAACTTTAAAGAAAGTAAAACAGCTTACACAGGAAGCTATAGATCATCATATTTTTGCAGTGATGATAAGACCAGATTATGTTGCTGAAGTAAAAAAAATGATTACCGAAAAAAATTCAGAAGTATTTGTTGGCACTGTAATCGGTTTTCATGAAGGGAGTGATTCAACTGATGAAAAACTGGCTGAAGCTACTAAAGCTATTGAAGATGGTGCTGATGAATTGGATTTTGTCATCAACTATAAGGCTTATCTTAAAGGCGAAATCAGCAATGTAGAAAACGAATTCATAACCTGTACTCAATGGTGTATTGAACATCATAAAGTGGCTAAATGGATTATTGAAATTGCGGCTTTAAACAATGACCAAATTGCTGATCTTACAAAAAAAATATCTGAGTGGGCTGAGACTAATTTTCCCGAAAAATCTTTAGAAAAAATCTTTATAAAATCGTCAACAGGCTTTTTTGAAACAAGTGAAGGTAAACCAAACGGAGCAACGGTAGAAGGGATCAAAATAATGCTGAAAAATGCAGGAAAATTATCTGTAAAAGCTGCCGGAGGAGTCAGAACAAAGGAAGAAGCGGAAAAAATGATTCAGTTAGGAGTAAAGCGAATCGGCACTTCTTCTGCACTCAATTTATTGTCTGACAGAACTATGATACAAAAAGATTATTAATAAATAACCCATCATTACGATGGGTTTCTTTTCCTTTATATCTGTGCTTGATATTCTTTGTAAAACTCTTGAGTTTCTGCAATAACAGCGTCCATTTCCTGAAGTGTAAAAACTTCTAAAAACTTCTTTCTAAAGTCTTTAAAATGAGGAACTCCTCTGAAATAATTACTGTAATGCTGTCTCATCTCAACCAATCCTAACCTTTCGCCTTTCCATTCGGCACTCCATTCTGCATGCTGTCTTACGGCAAGCAATCGATCAGTAACTGTAGGCAGAGCTAAATGCTCTCCAGTAGCAAAAAAATGTTTAATTTCATTAAATATCCAAGGATATCCAATGGCTGCTCTTCCTATCATAATACCATCACAAGCATACTTATTTTTATATTCTAATGCTTTTTCAGGAGAATCTATATCACCATTTCCAAAAATTGGGATCTCAATATTCGGATTCTGTTTTATACGGGAAATATGTTCCCAGTCAGCTTCACCTTTATACATTTGTGCTCTTGTTCTGGCATGTATAGTTAAAGCTTTAATTCCTGTTTCTTGTAGTCTTTCGGCTACTTCATCAATATTAATTGAATGACTGTCCCAACCCAAACGAGTTTTAACAGTCACAGGAAGGCTTGTAGAGTTGACAACAGCTTTTGTGAGCTTAACCATGAGATCAATATCCTTTAGAACACCAGCTCCAGCTCCTTTACAAACCACTTTTTTTACAGGACAACCAAAGTTAATATCTACAAGATCAGGATTTACCGTTTCCACTATTCTTGCGGACATAGCCATTGCTTCTTCATCACCTCCAAAAATCTGAATTCCGACTGGTCGTTCATAATCAAAAATGTCCAGCTTCTTTCTACTTTTTATTGCATCTCGAATCAATCCTTCAGAAGAAATGAATTCAGAATACATCAAATCTGCGCCATGCATTTTACATAAGCGTCTGTATGGTGGATCACTGACATCTTCCATTGGTGCTAATAGTAATGGAAACTCGGGCAATTCTATAGTGCCAATTTTAATCATGTTGCAAATTTACAAATTTCTTACTTTAAACAATGATATAATGTAAATCACAATTATCATTATAGTGAACATTTTTTATTTATTCCTGATCACTGATCCTGTAATTGAGATGGGTCACGAGTTCTGCTTAATGAGTTGTGACTTGATGATGAATTGATGATGAGTTGGAGTATTTTTTGAATGAGGAGCCAAAAAAGTAAGGGCATAAAAAAACCTCATACATTATTGTATGAGGTTTGTAAAAAAACT
>NZ_VKNW01000030.1 GCF_007474535.1 Chryseobacterium echinoideorum
TACCCTCTGGTCGGTATTCCCAAGACAATTGTGTAGAGCTAATTTTAAAAAGAAATACTCTTCCCCAGCCTACACCGCAATTTGTTCCTGGATAATGAAGTACAACTGCATTCTCGTTAGGAGCAGACCAAATGCTAGTAAACTCGTTATTAGAATCACTTAAATTAAGAGTGCTTTGTAAAATTGATCCTGATAAATTTTTAACTTGATATTTAATTACTAAAGCATCATTGTAATATTTCTTTTTACTACCATCTTCGAGCTTATTTTCAATTTTATTAATGTACAATGTAATTTCATTTCCTTGATAATTAGCTTTATATATTCCTGCAAACTGATTTAATTCATTATTCAAATCTTTAATGTAAGAATAGTCAGGAATATTTCTATAATCAGTATTTAAAGGAAAAGTCTGTTGTGCTTTACAATTTATAAGATTAACAAGCACGAATAAAATGATGATAATTTTAGTATTTTTCATAATTTCCTCTCTGAAAATAACCTTTTGAAGACACCTTGTCTTTACTGCTTCGTAAAAATTAAATCCTTCGTTACAGGAAGATAAACTTTTGTATCCGGGTTTCCGGGACAACTAGCCGCATCCAAAAGAATGCTATTTGGATTATAATCCCAATATATTTGGGTGGGATTTATTTTCCTAATACTTATAATTCCCCAACCTACATTACAATTTGTACCTGAATAATCAAATATTACAGCATTAAATTGCGGTTTTGTACCCATACTTCTTATCTTATTTATACTAAGGTTAGTATTTTGAGTATTTTGTACTATAATTCCTGATGGGTTTTTAATAGTAAATTTTATCTCCAGCACATCAGTGTAATAAGTTTTCTTTGTTCTTTTTTCAAGATCATACTCTTTTTTTGTAATATATAAGGTTACTTCTTTCCCTTCAAAAAATCCTTTATAGATACCAGTGAAAGATGACAATTCATTATTTAGATCTTTTAAATATGAGTTATTCGGGACTGTTAGATAATCAGTATTTAAAGGAAAAGTCTGTTGTGCTTTACAATTTATAAGATTAACAAGCACGAATAAAAAGGTGATATTTTTAATATTTTTCATAATTTCCTCTTTGAGAATAACCTTTTTGAAGAGACCTTGTCTTTACTGCTTTGTGAAAATTAAATCTTTTGTTACTGGAAGATAAACTTTTGTATCGGGGTTTCCGGGACACTCACTATTCTTATCTACAAAAATTCTACCCTCTGGTCGGTATTCCCAAGACA
>NZ_VKNW01000031.1 GCF_007474535.1 Chryseobacterium echinoideorum
CGGCACCTTATACATTCAACTGGGGTGGCGGCATCACCACTGAAGACCGCACAGGCTTATCGGCAGGAACGTATACCGTAACCATCACTGATGCTAATGGATGTACCGGAACGGTGGACGCCACGGTAACTCAGCCAACAGCATTATCTGCAACAGTTTCTCAGAACAATGTAAGCTGTAACGGCGGATCTAACGGTTCTGCAACAATAACCGTTTCCGGTGGAACTTCACCATACACTTATTCATGGTCACCAACAGGCGGAACTGCTGCAGCAGCAACAGGACTTTCAGCAGGAACATATACGGTAACAGTAACGGATGCTAATTCTTGTACAACAACGAGAACAGTGACCATTACTCAGCCAGCTGCATCCGTTTCAGGAACTACAGTGGTAACGAACGTAGCTTGTAACGGCGGTTCAACCGGAGCAATCAATTTAACTCCGACAGGCGGAACGGCACCTTATACATTCAACTGGGGTGGCGGCATCACCACTGAAGACCGCACAGGCTTATCGGCAGGAACGTATACCGTAACCATCACAGATGCAAACGGATGTACCGGAACCGTGAACGCCACGGTAACTCAACCAGCCACATCCGTTTCAGGAACTACAGTGGTAACGAATGTAGCTTGTAACGGCGGTTCAACCGGAGCAATTAATTTAACCCCGACAGGTGGGACTGCACCTTATACATTCAACTGGGGTGGTGGAATCACGACTGAAGACAGAACAGGATTGGCAGCAGGAACTTATAGCGTAACCATCACAGATGCAAACGGATGTACCGGAACGGTAAACGCCACGGTAACTCAGCCAACAGCATTATCTGCAACAGTTTCTCAGAACAATGTAAGCT
>NZ_VKNW01000004.1 GCF_007474535.1 Chryseobacterium echinoideorum
TATTGCTTACCACTGGGAAGTTAACAGGCGTTACCGTTACATTAGCAATATAATCATTGGTGCCTGTTCCTACCATTGGGCAGTAAGACAGTGGTGGTGTGGTAAAGTTGACAGAAGGACCAAAAGCTCCCGTTGTTCCGTTACAGATCGTCTGCACCTGAACCTGATAAACCGTCTGCTCGGTAAGTCCTGTAATTGTATAAAAACTCTGACCGGTAGGAGTTCCTGTTGGTAAAGCCTGTCCCGTTGCAGATGGCAGCCATGGTCCGTTTGGACTCAGTCTCCATCTGATAACATAATTGGCTCCTAAAGTCGGTGTCCAGGAAACAAAAGCTGTATTAAAGCCTGGAGTTACATTAATAGGAGTTGGAGGCGCTGTTGTACAAGGTAAAAGATCAATAAATTTAATTTCATAATCTTCTACCTCGCCATTGCTTGTTAAATTAGCACATGCATCAGAAGGGGTAAGAAAATATACGATTACACGCATCTTAATCTTACTTGGTCCTGAATAGGCATCTATAGGAACTGAAAAATTTGCCGTCACAGGAGTGGTATTAGAATATCCCAAATTCATAATTCTCTCTCCTCCTGGTGTTCCGACAGGATTGTTATTAAATATTCCATCTCCGTTAAAATCAATCCACGCATATGTAGAATATGTTCCCGAAGCAATAGACCTTCCTACAGAAAGTGTATTATTATTAGTTCCTCTTATTAAAGTAATTGTTTTTGTTGGATCTGTTGAATAATCTGTATAAGTACTTGGTCCCGAAGGATTATTAGTAGGGGATAAATAAGTACCTATCATAGAAATATTACTGATATAACCATTCGTTACCGTTGCTGTTCCCGACCCACAATACGTAAGAGCAGGTGTAGTAAAGTCAACAGGTGTAGAAAAAGCTCCCTGAGTTCCGCATATTGTTGCTACTTCCACCTGATATTGCGTCTGCTCTATCAATCCAGGAAGTGTTACGTTATTTACAAAAGGGGTGGTAATATTGATCGTTTGCCAAGGTCCTGAAGGCAGCACTCTGTACCGTACAACATAAGTTGCTCCCTGACTTGCAGTCCATGAAACCGAAGCCGATGTAGCGGTAACATTATTAACCGTAACATTCGCAGGAGGCGCATTAGTACATGGTGACAAAACAGTTCCTACCAACTGAAGTCTCGGAAGAACCGAATATCTGCTGGTTGCAGTTGGCGGATTGGCAGGATCAGGATTATTAGTTGTATTATAATAAAGCATCCCTCTGTTAGCTCCTGCACTGTAACTTCCCCAGTTGGCAGTACATGACGTGCCTGTAGAATTTTCATCAACCGCAACTACTACATTACTTGTACCATCCCAAAGAAATGGTGTACTAAGCGGAATCTCAACCCAAGTCCCGGCAGTCATTGCAGGAAGAGTTCCTGAATAAACCTGAGTCATAGCCCCTGAAGAAATCCAGCTGGTAGTGGTAGGAAAATCATTTTGAGCAGTATTACCCATGTAAACCACCCATTGATTATAATTTCCTTGCGTTGAAGCTGTGCTGGATACAAAAAACCTGATTGAAGTAATATAATTATTAGTTCCTACCGCAGCCGAAACTTCAGCACCTGTATAGATTTGCTGAGAATAATTAAATCCTGAACATGAGTAAACCGGAAGAAATGCATGGGTGGCAGTTCCGCCACCAATCTGACCCGGTGTAAATGATTCCCCTTCAACCCAGATAGATTTATCTGTAGGAGAACATACTGATCTCACCCACCAGTAATAGGTTGTTCCAGGAACCAATGGAGAAATTGGAGCGGATGTTCCCGGAACTATAGTTCCGGCAGTTGCGCCTGTTGGAGGCGTATTAGTTGTAGAATAGAAATATTCATAACCCCCTGCAGGAGCAGGAGCAGGAGACAATGGAGCTCCCCAATTTAAAGTAGCGGAAGTAGGCTGTACATTTGATACAGGCAGAGTCACAGGTTCAAAACAACTAGGAGCCTGAATTACCTGAACTTCATCCAAAAGTAAATCATCATAAAAATATCCATCGGCTGCTACATCTTTGTCAACTGTGAATTTTAGCTGGATAGTAGCTCCTACATAACTTGCAGCCAACGCAACGCCTACTGTTCTCCAAGTAGGGTCATTGCTGTTGTCAGACCAAATCTGAACCCAACCACTACCATCATTAACAGCGAGTTTGAGTTCGTTGTTTGAGTAATTAGGAAGCGTTCCTGTAGATGAAGTAAGATGATTTTTAAACCATTCAAATTTCACATACGGATTGGCAAGTCCGGTAAGATTAATCTGCGGACTGATAAGCTCAACATTATGCTCGTTGGTATAAGGCGAGCTTGCATCTACCCACGCAAAAGTTCCCGCAGGTTTACCTCCGTTTCCGGTGGCTCCGTAACCTGCAGAACCGCTAAATTTCCATCTTGCGTTTGCACTGGTGGATGTTGTTGTGGGATTTTGATTGATCCAGCACGCAGGAAGTGATCCTGTGCTGAACGACTGTAAAAACGGGACGGGTAACGGCGCACAGGTTTGTGCCGAAACCTCAAACTGCATACACAGCAGGAGTCCCAGAATCATTAGAAATCTGTTCATAATTGTTTAGAATGATGGATTAGTAATTTGTTTAAAAAATTTCTTCGACCAAGAAATTTTAAATTTTTCGTAATAGAAATAAAAATAGTAGAGGTTTTCTCCATAGGCGATAATTTATTTATTATTGAAACCAAATATAGGTTTTTTATTTTAATTATCAGTATATCATAACACTAGAATGTTTAATGTATCATAAAAAAATAAAATTTATCAAAATAACATTAAAAGACATTAGTTTACTTAATAATCATTAAAACAAAATATTAAAAATTTGATATTAAAAAAATTCATTTATCTTTTTACATCTCATAATGACAAATCTGAAGGTATTGTATTATCTAAAAAATATTTGTAAAAAAACAAGTATTTTAGCCATTCTAAAAATGACAATGAACGCAATAGACTACATAAAAAACCTCATCAATATACCGGAGAAAAGCATAACCGCAACAATCAAACTTCTTTCAGAAGATTGCACCATCCCTTTTATTGCAAGATACCGGAAAGATGCAACAGGAAATTTAGATGAAACCCAAATTGAGCATATTTTAAAACTCAATAAACAGTTCGAAGATATCGTCAAAAGAAAAGAAGCGGTTCTGAAGTCTATTGAAGAGCAAAATTCTTTAACCCCAGAACTGAAACAGAAAATTGAACAAAGTTTTGATCTTCAGGAAATTGAAGACTTATATTTACCCTTCAAAAAACGCAAAAAAACAAAAGCTGATGCTGCCAAAGAGAAAGGGTTGGAACCTCTGGCTAAAATTATCATGAGCCAAAAAGCAGATGATGTGCAGTTTTTAGCCTCAAAATATCTGAATGAAAATGTATCTTCCCAAGAAGAAGCTTTGCAGGGTGCAAGAGATATTATGGCAGAATGGATTAACGAAAATATGTATGTTCGTAAAAATCTGCGCAGGCTCTTTCAGCGGAAAGCAATAATCACTTCCAGAGTTGTAAAAGCAAAAAAAGATGAAGAAGCTGCACAAAAATTTTCTCAATACTTTGAATGGGAAGAAAGTCTCAACAGAACTCCTTCTCATCGGCTTTTGGCAATGCTGAGAGCGGAAGCGGAAGGTTTTGTAAGAACCAACATCGGTATTGACAAAGATGAAGCATTAGAATTTATTGAAAATGCCATCATAAAGTCTGACAACGAATGTTCTGAGCAGATTTCCTTAGCCATCAAAGACAGCTATAAAAGATTGCTGGAACCCGCCATTTCTAATGAAACCCTACAGGAAGCCAAAGAAAAAGCAGACAAAAAAGCCATCGAAATTTTTTCGGAAAATCTATCCCAGCTTCTATTGGCTCCGCCATTGGGAGAAAAAAGAATTTTAGCAATAGATCCGGGCTATAAAAGCGGCTGCAAAGTGGTTTGTCTGGATGAGAAAGGTGATTTGCTGCACAACGAAACCATTTATCCTCATGCTCCGCAAAACGAAAGCGGAATGGCAATGAAAAAGATCCGCTCTATGGTAAACGCTTATAACATTCAGGCAATTTCCATCGGAAACGGAACGGCAAGCCGGGAAACGGAGTTTTTCATCAAAAAAATCGGTTTTGAAAAGCCTATTCAGGTTTTTGTAGTTTCAGAAGCGGGCGCATCGGTTTATTCTGCAAGCAAAATTGCAAGAGATGAATTTCCGAGTTTCGATGTTACCGTTCGCGGAGCTGTTTCTATCGGACGAAGACTTTCTGATCCTTTGGCTGAACTGGTAAAAATTGATGCAAAATCAATCGGGGTCGGGCAATATCAACATGATGTAGATCAGACTTTACTAAAAAACGAACTGGATTCTACGGTGATGAAATGCGTTAATTCGGTCGGAATCAATCTGAATACAGCCAGCAAATCTTTACTGAGCTACGTTTCGGGAATCGGTGAAAAAATGGCTGAAAACATTGTGAATTACCGTGCAGAAAACGGTGCATTTGAAGACCGGAAACAACTGAAAAAAGTTCCGAGACTGGGTGAAAAAGCGTTTCAGCAAGCAGCAGCTTTCATCCGGATTGCAAATTCTAAAAACCCTTTAGACAATTCTGCCGTTCATCCGGAAGCTTACAGTTTAGTGGAAAAAATGGCAAAAGATCTAGGTTTGAAAACCGAAGATCTTATTTCAAATAAAGAGAAAATTGCAGAGATTAAACCTGAAAAATACGTTAGCGATCAAATCGGAATTTTAGGAATAAAAGATATCCTGAAAGAGCTGGAAAAACCAGGTCTTGATCCCAGAAAAGCTGCCAAAGTGTTTGAATTTGATCCTACCGTCAAGAAAATTTCAGATCTGAAGATTGGGATGATTCTTCCGGGAATTGTCAATAATATTACCGCATTTGGCTGTTTTGTGGATTTGGGAATTAAAGAAAGGGGTTTGGTTCATATTTCCCAGCTGAAAGACGGTTTCGTTTCGGATGTCAATGAAGTGGTAAAGCTTCATCAGCACGTTCAGGTGAAAGTAACCGAAGTGGATGAAGCCAGAAAAAGAATCCAGCTGAGTATGATTTTGTAATACATTTCAATTGAGAATTTCAGAAATAAAGGAAAGAAAAATTATCCACAGACCTACGCTCAGTTTTAATGAGTACGGAAAAAGAATTTATCATTCTTACGAATATTATTTACCTTATAATCCGGGATTTAAAGGAAATGAAACTCAGAGGCTGTTCGCAAAATGGATAGATATAGCATTATTTGCTGTAATCTTTTATTATGTATTTAATATACAAATCCTTGCAGGCATATTGCTGTCAATAATTTGCGTCATTATTTCAGGAGCGATGTCCGAATTTTATTTTGGTACTACTTTAGGAAAAAAGATATTCAGGCTAAAAGTTATTGATGATGAAGGAAACAATCCTGAATTACGGACTTCATTTAAAAGAAATATCCTATGTCTGGCTAATTTGTATCCTACTTTTTCTGAAGTAACCTCCAAAAGTATCGCCATGGGAAGGCGCACAACAGTACAAATGCACTTTAGTATGCATTTAAACAATACAATGTGTACAACATATATTATCAAAGAAAGTAAAATGGAGGAAATAAGAACCCTTCTTGAAGATAACCGCTCAGCAAATCATAATCAACGTATCGGAAGCAATTAGAATATTCTGAAGAAATGTTGCTCAATAAAAACAGAGCCGGCTCTAAAAGCCGGCTTCATGATTATTTTTTTGATTCTTCAACAGAAACTTTTCTGAATTCTTTGAACAATTTGCTTAATTCCAAGGCTGATTTACGAGCTCTTGTTCCTGCTGCTTTGTTACCTTTTTCTGCTTGTTGGTTTGCTTCTGTTGTAAACGCTTCAAATTCTGCGTTGATTTTTTCGATAAGTTCTTTCATGTTCATAATAATTTTAGGATGCAAATATATGCTTTCAGATGCTTTCCGCCTAACATCAAAAAGAAAAAAACCTTGTAAAATGAATATTTATGGTATTTTATTTAACCGTCAATGGTATTTAAGTGTGAAAAGCGCATTTCAACCATTCAACAGAATGGAAATTTTAATTATGGAAAACACTAATTTTTGTTAAGTTGTTTTTTTTATATTTGATATATTATAATTTGGATTTACGCAATGCGTGAATGTAGAAGTTAGCGGTCATTGTATAGAAATTTTTGCACTAAAAGAAATGGAAAGAAGAAAATTAGACAATCCAACTTGGTATTCTTTGGTTGAAACACACAAAGATTTTGCTGTTGATTATAACAACAGCGTTAAATTCTATAAACCGCAATATTGTCCTTTTGGAGGTTTTATTGAGCAAGATACAATTGAAACAGGAATTGACAAGTACTCTTTATTGACAAACAATTTTTATGTTGTTGGAAATAGACCAGACTTTAGCGATAAAGTAAAACTAGTCAAGGAATTAGTTTGTAATCAAATGTTACTTAACGAACCCATTGACATAGAAATATCTGAACAGGTAACTGAACTTAAAACAACAAACCAAAAAGATGATTTGTTTGAACTTGTTAATTTAGTTCAACCTGGTTATTTTATGAGCAATACCTCAGAACTCGGAAAATATTACGGAATCTATAAAAATGACAAATTAATTGCTGTTACAGGAGAACGTATGAAAATGAATGAATACACAGAAATAAGTGCGGTTGTTACACATCCTGAACACATAGGAAAAGGTTATGCGAAACAATTAATAGCTCATACGTGCAGTCAAATATTCAGTGAAAACAAAATTCCATATTTGCACGTTGCAGATACAAATGTTGGCGCCATAAGATTATATGAAAAGCTTGGTTTTGGGACAAGGCGCAAAATTAGCTTTTGGAATTTTGTTACGAATGATATCAAATAAGCAACGAACTGCCTACAAGAGTTTTGCAAAATGGCGGGTTTAAAGCTAAATCGAAACTTTCTTCTTCGATTTCCTGCCACTTCGCCAAGCACCGAAACGTTAATAATAACTTTAGCAAATCCCAACAGAGAAAACTTAAGAAAAATGTATACTACTAAACGTACAAATTCTGACAATTTAGATTTTCAAAAGTTAGTTTTTGAACTTGATAAAGATTTGGCATTCAAAAATGGAGAAACGAATGATTTTTTTGCTAAATATAACAAAATTGACCTTATCAAAAATGTTGTTGTTGTATATGAAGCAGACCAAGCCGTTGGCTGCGGAGCAATAAAAGAATATGAAGATGGGATTATGGAGATTAAAAGAATGTTTGTCCAAACTGAAAAACGTGGTAAGGGAATAGCCGGAAAAATATTAGCTGAATTGCAAATTTGGGCGAAAGAATTGGGTTATAGAAAATGTGTTTTAGAGACAGGAGACAAAATGGTAGAAGCAATTGGCTTGTACAAGAAAAATAATTTTGTAATTATACCAAACTACGGACAGTACACTCACATAGAAAGTAGTATTTGCTTTGAAAAAGAAATTCAATAAAATACACCATATTGTCGTGTGAAAATTAAAAAATTTTGCTAAAAACAAAAGTAAATCTGACAACGTAAAGGAAATTTTTCTGTATCTAAACAATAGTATTTTCATTAATAGGAAAAATGCATAATTTTATCATCAAAATTTACAACTCATAAAAAATATTATATGAAAACAAAACTCCTTTTCATTTTTCTTTTTGCCTTTACCCTCAGCTTAGCTCAGACAAATTCAGACAATACAGATATAACTCATACCGTTACACAATCCGGAATTGGTTTAGGTTCTGTGATCGCCGTTGTAGTATCCTGGGATAGAAACAGATCTATTTTGTGGGCTATTCTCCACGGAATTTTGGGCTGGCTCTATGTAATTTATTTTGCTTTGACAGATAAAAACTAAAAGCACTTTGTAAAATACAAAGTGCTTTTGGTATCAAAAATATCAGATTCTATGACTACGGATCTAAAATAACTTTCTCGCGTGGTCTTGTTTTTTATTTTAGTGGATTTACGATATTATTTCATTCCGTTTCTTTGTTTTTCCAGTTTCCAAGCTCTGTGGGAAGCAATTGCAGAAATAAAGTTCTGATCTCCGCTGTTATTTTCCTCGAGAATTATTGCATAATCATCATGCTTTTTGGTATAAATGTCCGTATGATCGTAAATAAGCTCGGTGTTATTCCCAAAATAAATTGCTTTACAATGACGGTAAGCTTCGTTGATGAAATCCAGCGCACCGTTTCTATAATCAGGCTGAAGCCAATGATGAGTAGAATCTTCTCCCGAAACGACATACACTGCATCAAAACAAACACTTGCTGTACTGGTAATGGAATGATCAGGCATAAAACTAATGCTGTTTTTCCCTTTTACTAAAGTCATTTCCGGAGCTACAAACTCTACCACCCCACCCTCTTCTTCTAATTTATTTTTAAGACCGGAAACACTTTCGTCATCAAAGCCGTCTGCAATCAGGAAAGCAATTTTTCTACTTTTAATAGAATCTTTTACGGTATTTGCCTTGCTTAGTGCTTCAGAAACTTTTGTTTGAGGCTCACGTTCTTTACTTTGTAATGATTCTGGATCAGCATCTGCGGGAATACTTCCGTTGGGTCTTTCCAGTGTTTTTACTTCTACGCCCAGTTTTGCAGCTGTTTTTTGTGCTAATTCCTTATCAATAAAGTTAAGCTGACTTACCATTCTTTCACGGATTGCCGGAATCGTAACCTTAGTTAATTCAAAAACCAAAGCTTTTTGTAAATGCTCTTTTTCATAATCTGACTGGCTGTTATAGAATAGTTTTGCCTGAGAATAATGATCAACGAACGATTCACTTCTCGCTCTGATCTTCGTTCCGCTTATTTTTTCGCCATAAGAAGAAAAACCACCATCTTTCATCATTGCCTGAAAAGGACAGCCTCCACCGATAGAATTGGGTTCATAGCTTACTTTTCCTTTCACTATCTGCTGCCTCATATGGCCGTCACGCTGATTGTTGTGAACTACATTGACGGATCTGTTGATAGGAATTTCATGGAAATTTGGTGATCCCAGTCTGGATAGCTGAGTATCTGTATAAGAAAATAATCTTCCCTGAAGGAGAGGATCATTGGTAAAATCTATTCCCGGAACGATATGTCCCGGATGGAAAGCAATTTGTTCGGTTTCAGCAAAAAAGTTATCAGGATTTCTGTTTAAAGTCAATGTACCTATAATCTCTACAGGAACAGCCTCTTCCGGGATAATTTTAGTAGGATCCAACAGATCGAAATCAAAATCGAACTCATTCTCTTCTGGTATGATCTGTACTCCGAAGTCCCATTCCGGATAAGCTCCTTTTTCTATTGCTTCCCAAAGATCACGACGGTGAAAATCGGGATCAATTCCTGAAATTTTCTGAGCTTCCGGCCATGCTACAGAATGGACTCCCAATTTTGGTTTTAAGTGAAATTTAACAAAAAAAGCAACACCTTCACTATTAACAAATCTAAAACTGTGAACACCAAAACCTTCCATCATTCGGTAACTTCGTGGGATAGCTCTGTCGCTCATCAGCCACATGACCATGTGCATACTTTCGGGCATTAACGAGATGAAATCCCAGAATGTATCGTGGGCTGATGCAGCCTGAGGAATTTCATTATCAGGCTCCGGCTTCACGGCATGTATCAAGTCTGGAAACTTGATAGCATCCTGAATAAAGAATACAGGCATATTGTTGCCTACCAAATCATAGTTTCCTTCTTCTGTATAAAATTTTATGGCAAAGCCTCTTACATCTCTGGCTAGATCTGTACTTCCTCTGCTTCCTGCAACTGTTGAAAATCTCACGAAAACAGGAGTTTCTTTTCCCGCTTCTGACAAAAATTTTGCTTTGGTGTATTTTTCCATGCTTTTTGAAAGTCTGAAAACACCATGTGCACCCGACCCTCTTGCATGTACGATTCTTTCAGGGATTCTCTCATGATCAAAATGCGTTATTTTTTCTCTCAGAATAAAATCTTCCAAAAGCGTCGCCCCTCTGTCATGAGATTTGAGTGAATCCTGATTATTCTGGATTTTTAGTCCTTGGTTTGTGGTCAGTTTCTCTTCCGAGTTATCGGTGGTATGTTGTTGTAACTGACTAATTTTAGCGTTGTTTTGATTATTTTTTTTCATAAAAATATTGATGATTATATTCAAAAGAATACCCTGCGGAAAAACTCTGTCGGGTAAGTATAAAGTAAAATTTAGCTGAATGATGCGTTCAACTAAAGTATAAAGTATTGATCCGCCACATACATCCGCAAAAATACTGTGAAGGATTAATGATTTTTAAATTATAAAACTTTTTTTAACGATGATTAGGAGAAGCGATACTATCTCTCATCATTTGCGATGAGTCCGGTCTTCCTTGTACATTTAATGTCGCAGTATCGGAGAGCGGAAGCGCCATAGATGTATCTGCTGAAGTCATGGTATCAGTCTGATTGTCTACCTGCGTTTTTTCTTTTGAACAGCTGATTACCGTAAGCCCAAGAATAAGGGCAGAAAAAAAATACGTTTTCATATAAGTAATATTTATTGGTTTTGGTTATTCAAATTTACTCTAAAAACCACTTGCATGTTATGACTTCAGTCATATAAAGTTTTATTTAGCTTAGGGTTATGTTAAACTGAAATTATATTTTCAGAGATCATATTTCTGAAGCTTAGGATACGATTTTTTAAAAGAAATGTTTTGATTTTATATACCACACATATTATGCTTGGCATACAGCTTGCAATACATGGGATACACTATCACCAAATATATTATTATGAAATCAACTTGCCTGCTAGTAGTGGGCAAGTTTATTTTTATAACTTAAATTTAACCGTTCTGATCATTAAATAACCATTTAACAAACCTCATTAGTTAAACTTATAAAATAATACATCCCATACCACAAACAATCTCAGAGGCATACAAATTGTAACTTCATTGTAAAAGTATACAATGGAAAAAGCAGAAAGCGTAAATATTTTAAATGACCTATTACAAATCACCAATGACAGAATAAAAGGTTTTGAAAAAGTGGAAGGAAAAGTCTGGGAAAATTACTCAGGATTAAAAGGTGAATATGACAGAATGATTTCTCACTCTAAAATGATGAAAAATGAAATCATCAATCTCATCACAGAAAGAGGAGGAAATCCCAATGACAGCACTACAGTAGCAGGCAATCTTCACAGAACCTGGATTGATATTAAAAATTCGCTGCCCACAAGTAATAAAGATATTGAAACCCTTCAGAATGTTGTTTTTGGTGAAAAAAATGCTCTTAAAATATATGACGAAGCTTTAAAAAGCGGAGACCTTGATAATGAAAGTCACAAAATAATTTCTGATCAGCTCAACAGCCTTCAAGTATCTTATCAACAATTCAGCGAGATTGAAAAATATAAAAGTAAAGAGGATTAATTTTAAATAATAAAAATAAAATGAATTATCAGGAAGCTTTAGCCCATAAAAAAGAATCACTAAAAAATGCTAACAAAAATGTTTTAGATATGTTTCATCTCGTTATTGCTCCTGCTAATACTGATGATGCTAAAAAATTTATGGATGATTATCTGAAAAAGCCCAATGATTTTGATGATAAAAGCTGTAAAAAATATTGCTCTGATGATGAATATGAAGTGATGAGCTTTAAAAAAGAAAACTAATAACTTCTCAGGCTCTTACAATTATTGACTTTAACAAACAACTTAAAATATTATTATGGAAACAAAAAATGCAACTGCTAAGAAAAGCACAATGAAAAAAAACACCAAAAACACTTCAAAATCTTCATCATCGAAGACCTCTGCAAAAAAAGATGCTGCAAAAGATCTGAAAGATTTATTTGAAGATTCTCTAAAAGACATTTACTGGGCAGAAAAAGCACTTTCTAAAGCACTGCCAAAAATGCAAAAAAATGCAACCCATCCTAAACTAAAAAAAGCAATCGGCGATCACCTGAAAGAAACCAAGGAGCAGATTGCACGTCTTGAAGGTTGCTTTAAAGCATTAAAAAAGAAAGCACAGGCAAAAAAATGTGATGCAATGCAAGGATTGCTGGATGAAGGCAAAAGCATCATGGAAGAAACAGAACCCGGTGCAGTAAGAGATGCCGGAATTATTGCAGCCGCACAAAAAGTTGAGCATTATGAAATTGCTACTTACGGAACTTTAGCTGCATACGCCAAAATACTTAAAGAAAAAGACTGTCTAAAATATCTTATTGAGACCCTCGACGAAGAAAAAAACTGCAATAATCTTCTTACCAAAATTGCTGATACCAATCTTAATTCAAAGGCAATGAAATAGATTAGATTTTAAAATATTAAAAAAATATCCTTCATTGATTATATGAAGGATATTTTTTATTGGCTGAATTTTCCTGCGGAGAGATATTTTTCTACCATTCTTTCCAGCTTATTCAGATCAAATGGTTTAGCAATAAAATCATCCGCCTGAGCCTTTTTTGCCAGCGAACTGATATCGCTGTTGGCTGTCATATAAATTACCGGGATATTTTTATAATCATCTTCATTTTTTAAAAGCTTTAACGCTTCTATCCCGCCAATCTCGGGAATCCAGTTATCCATTAGAATCAAATCCGGAATAAAAGCACGTACCCGATCCAGAATATCCTGAGATGTTTGTGAGATTTGTACCTCATATCCGTTCTCCGCAAAAATAATTTTGAAAACATCAAGAATGGACTGATCGTCATCAAAAATTAGAATCTTTTTTTTCATATCTCAAATATTTCACTTCAAAATTACTCCCTAAACAAAATATTATATTATGATTTGAGTAATGTTTTAATACAAATAATTTTTTTATAGCAGATAAATAACAGCAACAAAAAGACCGCCATTTTATACGGCGGTCTCAGATTTAGAAGTAATTATTTTTATTTTGCTTCAAAATACACTCTTCTATTAGCTCTGTTTTTCCACTCCGGACATTTAGAAGCCGGGTCACATTCAGGATATTTCAAATCTTTTTTTCCATTTCCTTTAGAATTAAGCTTAGAAGCTTCTACCCCGTTTCTTACTAAATAATCTTTTACATTTCTAGCTCTTTTTTCAGATAAATTTTGGTTGTATGCTTCTGTTCCTCTTGTATCTGTTGCCCCAATTACCGTATAATTTCCACTTGAAGAATTGATGTAATTGACAGCATTATTCAAAATTGGCGTATTGGAAGGCAAGATTTTATCTGAGTTAAGATCAAATTCTATCCCGTCTAATTTAGTTTCAGCTTCAGAAACCATTCCACCTGTATTGTTTGCTGGTCCTGTAGGACATCCTTGGTTTTCAACCGGTCCAGGAACAGTTACACATTTATCATATAAATCAATCACTCCATCCATATCTACATCCAAAGCAACCCCTGCTCCATCAACTCTTGCTCCGGCAGGAGTATCAAGCTGTCTGTCCCAGTCATCGCAAACCCCGTCGTTATCAGCATCACCGCTTTTACATACTTCAAGATCATTTACTTTAGATTCAAGAACATCCATTTTGTAATAAATTTCCTGTAGCGGATCATGCCACATTAAATGAGAATCATGTTTTCCTAAATTGATACTAAGACCTAATGTTGTATTAAAAAAGTTGTCTGAAACCTGATCTTCTCTTCTGTTGATAGCACTATACTGTGCTCCTCCTCCATCAAACTGATCATCTGTAGTTACAACATACATTACTCTACCTTCAAGATCTACTCTGTTGCTTATTTTGTATTTAAGACCCGCTCCCGCTTGTCCGAAAAATGAAAAACCACTGAAAGGTTTTACTTCAGTCATTAATCTTTGTCCGAACTCGTCTTTCTGATATGCTCTGTAAGCTAAAGTTCCGATACCTGCGTATCCGTGTAATGCCCATCTGTAAGGAGATTTATTATCAACTCTTCTTAAAAGATTAGAGAAATTTATATCTCCCAATAAAGATATTGCATCATACTGCGTTCTGGCTCCTACCTGCTGTGTTACAGAAGCATTTGCTGGTGCATCATCTTTGGTGTTGAACCAGCCTTGTCTTGTTTCTCCTCTGTCATATTGCAATTTTAGTCCAAAAGCATGAGTAATTGCCTTATCAACACTGAAATAAGCCGAATAACCAAATAGGTTTTTACCGTTTCCGTTTTTAATTGAAGTAAGATCTGCAGACTGCATTAGCGGTACACCAGCTCCAAATGAGATTGACCAGTCGTTGAATCTTTTAGAAGACTGATTAAATCGTTGTACATTGGCAGAGCCCGAACTGAATGTGTTGGGATATTCCGTATTGTTTACTGCCTGTAAAGAATCCTGTGCCAGAGCTGCCGTTGGAACTGCAATGGCAAGCGATAAGATTGCTAGTTTTGATTTCATATAATTTATTTATTTAATTATTTAATGTTAAATGTTGAAAATACTGAGCAATTGTAATTATAAAATTTATGATAAAGTCTCATAAAATTAACATAAGTATTTTCGTCGTGTTACATCCAATTACCATACCAAACAAACAAAAACATCATTTTAACAGCATTATTTCAACCATAAATTGATTATTGAAATAATATCAATTATAAAAATTGATTATTGATTAAAATTTTTCCAAAAATTTAATTTGAATATTATTCAATAAATATAGAATAATACTAAATTTATGACAATTTTATTTAGGCGTAAGATTTTGAAAAAATTTCACGACCGAGATAGAATAAAAGATGTAAAGAATTTGATGGAAGAAAAAGCTGGATATTATTAGAATTAATCATCTCAAATTTCCAGTTGTGCTTTTTACAGTAATGCAGTATCTGCTGAAGATCGTTATCTAGGAGAGCAAGTGTAACCGAAATTTCCTGATTATTAATAGTAGATGCTTTCATATATTCTGATTGGTCTATTTCCCTTTGCAATCAGTATGCCACACGATTTACTCGTCTTTAAAAACTTTTATAGATTTATCATGAAAAATAATGGTAATTTCAATAGCAGATTCAAAATCAATTAAATGACTTGCATTATCATCATCTTGATCATTAAGATTAAACAGGATGACCTCAAAAGGATCATGAGCAATAACTTCAGGCTTACCTTCAATCACCTTTCTTTTTTTGTAAAGAACTTTTACATTTTGAATGAATGCGGAACGATCAATAAATTCTTTTTTAATTTCAAAAGTTATCTCCATAAGATTATTTATTAAATATGAAAAATAAACAATCCTAAAAATTGCTCTTTAGGATTGTTAAATTGTAATAGATGTGATACATTCATAAAATCAAAAACCAGAACTTAAATTCTAATTTTTCATTTCATTTAATGTACTGAATTTGTTATAAGAAGATTTTAAATGGTGAAGTTGGCCACTAACAACCCTTGAACTTTCCGGGCATAGATCGCCACTGTCTAAAGCATCCTGATAAGCATCTATCGCAGCTTCTTCTCCGAACACAACATTTTCTAAAGTAGATTCTGTTTTGTCTCCGGAAAATGAGTTTTTAACATCAATCCATGCTCTGTGAATAGCTCCCGCAGTGCTTGTAGTATTGTCCGGATCTCCACCTCTTTCTCTAATAAGTCCCATCAATTCAGACTTCATCGTTTGCGACTGACTTACCATCTGATCGTAATCTGCTTTCAAAGGAGAGTATGTTTCCCAAACTTTGTCTTCTACTTTAGTAAATCCTTCAATTCTGTCGTTCGTAATGTTCAGTAAATCGTTTAATACTGAAACTGTTTTTTCGTTTTGCATAAAATATTTTTTTGTGATGTGCTTACTTTCTTGCAACGACCATACCATTGGAAGTATTTCACACCTGAAATCTTAAAGATGTGGTATATTTCTACCAAATTGATCTTAAACAAAAATTTTACGGTTGATAATTTTCAGGAAATTTTCTTTTTCGAGTTGCTTCACAGTGCGAATTACCGTCTCTACGCGCAATGCCGTTAATGAAGCCAGCTGTTGGCGAGTAAGAGGTATTTCATATTCAAATTTTTCTGAATCTTCTTTATAACTTTTATAGTAATCTAAAGCCCCTTTTACTCTTACCGATGGTCTTAGAGAAGAATTATTGTCGAGCATTATATATTTATAATAAAGTCTTTCCGAAAGAAACTTATTAATATCTCTTGAAACCTGAGGATTTTCATCCAATAACATTTCAAACCGCGGTTTGGATAGTTTTAAAATTTTACATTCTTCAAATGTGATTGCATTTACAGGATATGTTTTATCAATAAAAAGCAAAAGCTCACAGACACTTAATCCTTTTTCCAGAATTGCAAAAATAAGTTCTTTCCCTTCTTCGTTATAATTGTTGAGTTTAATCCTTCCATCTACAATCTGATAATAGTTGCGCGGAACATCTCCTTCACTAAAAATAATATGTGACGGCTGAAAGGTTTCGGCTTCGGCTCCGTATTTTATAAGAAGTTCTTCGGGTATCAGCATGGTTTAATATTTTTGGTTTAACTAAAGTAATTCAGAGAATATATTGATTATTATATGAATCTAACAACAATTATTCCAATAGGACAAGGTGTTTTTGCTTAATAAACAGTGTATTTTTTTAGTTTTTATCTAAAAAAATTAACTTTTTTTAGCCAAAAATAAATAAAGGCATAAAAAGTGTATGATATAAGTACAACCAAATAAAAATTATATATTATGAGAAGTATTTTGTGGCTTGTAGCCGTTATTTGTATTATTGCGTGGCTTTTAGGAATGTTGGGAGTTATTCCCGGAATGGACACAGGTAGTTTAGTACATGCTTTATTGGTTATTGCAGTTATTGTAATCCTGATTAATTTACTTACAGGACGAAAACCACTTAATTAAAACTAAACATTAAAAAAATAAACAGCTGTTAATCGGCTGTTTTTTTTGCATAAAAAATAGAAAAAGAGAGCCTGAAAACTCTCTTTAAATTATGATTAAACAGCTTACTGTGTTTCTAAAAACTTGCGTAAACTGTCTGCTTGGGATAAACATTCACCCCTTCCATTTTATTTTTTGCTGTGTTGTAGATGATCTCAACTGTAAAATGAGACAATTCATACAATACATATTTAAGTGAATCCAAAATTCTTTCGTTCATCACTCTGCCTTCATTTACAGCAATATCCCATTGAGTTTGATTAGGAAGGTTTTTAAAATCGTAGAAAGAAATATTCATAGCTGTTAATTTTGTTACTTAATTATTATCACCTATACAATTTCTTTACCAAATTGTTATGAAATTTTAGGTTGTAAAAAAACTTAACACTCACATTTCCGAAAAATAATCTACTTAAGATATAATATCACGAATTAAATACCTTCAAAATTTTCTGATGTTTTAGATTTTAAATAGTTGTAAGTTTCAATTTGTGAGCGACATTCTTTTTTCTCATCGTGTATATATTCATTTCTCAGCTTTTTATCTAGAATTCTGGCTTTTACATTATCTTTAAGCTGAATATCTAAAATATCTTTCAATTCTTTCTTAAGATTTTTATCGGTGATTTTTGCCGCCGCCTCAATTCTGTAATCAAGGTTTCTTGTCATCCAGTCAGCAGAAGAAATATACATATCTTCCGCACCTTTATTGTAAAAATACATTACACGCGCATGTTCCAGATACTCATCTACAATACTTATAGCTTTTATTTTTTCTTTAAAATCTTTTTGATTAACTGCACAGTAAATACCTCTCACAATCATTTTGATCACGACCCCTGCTTTAGCAGCCTCATAAAGTCTACTGATCAAGATCCGGTCACTTACCGAATTAGCTTTAATAATCATTTCCGCCTTTCTTCCAGCTTTAGCTTCTTCAATTTCTTTATCAATATGATGTTCTATCTTTTCCCGCATAAATTCCGGGCAGATCAATAGACTTTTACAGGTCTTTAGGACAGGCAAATAGTCTTCTTTTGGCTTTTTTAAAGCATTGAAAACTTTATTAATATCGGCCATTATTCCCCTGTCTGAAGTCATCAAAAGATGATCTCCGTAAATTTTTGCTGTTTTTTCGTTAAAATTTCCGGTACTTACAAACCCATACTGAAGCGTTTTATTATTGTTTCTTTTCTTGATAACACAAAGTTTGGCGTGTACTTTTTTGTTGGGAATTCCTACAAGAACATTAATTCCTTCTGGCTCAAACATTTCCTTCCATTTCAGATTAGATTCTTCATCAAATCTTGCCTGAAGCTCAAGCATTACAGTCACTTCTTTACCGTTTCTTGCTGCATAGATCAGCGCATTGCTTATCTTAGAATTATCTGCCAAACGGTATGCTGTAATCTGGATAGATTTTACATCAGGATCCATCGCAGCTTCACGGAGAAGATCAATCACCGGAGTGTAAGTATGATACGGAAAAGTAAGAAGCACGTCGTTCTTCAGAATAACATCAGTAACCCTTTCACCGTGTTCAAAATCGGGATGAGTAAACGAGGTTCTTTCAATAGGTTTTTCGTATTTTTCAAACACATCGGGAAAATCCATAAAATGTTTAAAATTATGAATCTTTCCTCCCGGAATAATACTGTCTTTTTTGCTCAAATTCAGCTTTCTGATCAATAATTCCAGCAAAGCTTTATCCATATCTTTATCAAAAACAAATCTTGTAGGCTTCCCTTTTCTTCTGTTTTTGAGACCTTTCTCTATTTTTTCCGCAAAATTGGTTCTGATATCATTATCCAAATCCATTTCGGCATCTTTAGTTACCTTAAATGCATGTGCAGCAAACTCATCATACCCAAAATAAGAGAAAATATGCGGCAGATTGAAAGTAATGACATCTTCTAAAAGCATGACATTTTTCTCCTCAGGATTTTCTGTGGGCAACAGGACAAATCTTCCTACAAAACGAGAAGGAATTTCTATGATGGCATAATTGCTTTGATAGTTCCAGTCTTTTTTTCTCATGGCAACACCCAAGTAAAGGCTTTTATCCCTCATATATGGCATGGGAGTATTTTCATGCATGAGAATAGGGATCACATTAGATTCTACCACTTCATCAAAATATTTTCTTACAAATTCTTTTTGTTTAGCAGAAATATTTTTTGAAGTTTTGATCAATATATTCTGCTCCGCCATTTCTGCCTGAATTTTTTTCCAGGTTTTATCAAACTGCTGTTGCTGGGTGATGACAATATCATTTATTTTTTGCAGAATTTTTGAAGGCGGCTGATAAAATGATTCAGAAATTATTTTCTCTTTAAAATCCATTGCACGTTTAAGTCCCGCAACCCTTACCCGGAAAAATTCATCAAGATTATTAGAAAAAATACCCAAAAAACGGATCCGAAGATGAAGAGGCACATTTTCGTCCATTGCTTCCTGCAAAACTCTTTCATTAAAAGCCAGCCATGTAATATCTCTGGGATTGAAGTGTAATGACATAATTATAAATAATAGATTTCAAAAATATGCAATAAATATAAATATAGAATATTACTTCTTGTTAATATTATTATTTCACAATTAATACGAATTAAACTATCAGTCGTACCATATCATTAAAAAAAACAAAAAATAAATATAAAAATCTGAAATTTTCCGTAAATTTGTTGACTTTTTTAAATTAAAATAATTATGGCTAAAAGCTTAATCACCTTAGCATTTTTGTTTACTGCCCTATTGAGTTACGGGCAATCAACAGAATTTCTTTTCGGTAAACAGAAAAGCGAGTATAAAACCAACCCTGCAACAGGAATTATAAGATGTGCTACTGATGAGTACACCTACTTCCTTCAACAAAATTCACGAAAGGAAAGTAAAGAACAATTTGAAAGTTGGCTTGCTCCAAAAGTTGAAGAAATAAAGAAGCTTCAGGAAATGAATGTTTCTAAGAAAGTAGTCGTAACAATTCCTGTCGTAGTACATATTATTCATTCAGGACAACCAATCTCAAATAATACAAGAAATATTACAAACGAAAGAGTTTTATCACAAATCACAGTATTAAATCAGGATTTCAGACGTATGCTCGGAACTCCAGGATATAACAATAATCCTGTAGGTGCAGATATTGAAGTGGAATTTTGTCTTGCAAAAGTCAATCCGACTGGTGGTGCAACCAATGGAATTGACCGCGTAAATATTGCCAGTCCTACAACATGGGGCGAAAGTGATGTGGAAAATGTTTTAAAGCCCCAGACAATATGGGATCCTACAAGATATTTCAATATTTGGGTATGCCAGTTTGGTGGTGATCTTGGTGGTGTGTTAGGATATGCACAATTTCCAGAATCATCTGGTTTGGGTGGGCTTCCTCCATCATTTAATAATACTACAGATGGTGTTATTATAGACTGGAGAGCATTTGGCTCAAGTGATTATGTTGGTGGTAGCTATTTTCAAGGTATTGATAAAGGGAGAACAACAACCCACGAAATTGGTCATGCTTTTGGCTTGAGACATATTTGGGGAGACAACGCAAGTTGTTCTGTAAATGCAACAGACAGCTTTAAGGATTATTGTCCTGATACTCCTGCTCAGAATACAGAACATTACGATTGTTTTTCAATATATGATACCTGTCCATCCAATCCCGGTAATGATATGACAGAAAACTACATGGATTATTCTAATGATAGCTGTATGAATATTTTTACGCAGAATCAAAAAAGCAGAATCCTGGCGGTATTACAAAATTCACCGAGAAGATCAACGCTCACCACTTCCACAGTTTGCAATGATCCTCTTTCTGTAAACGAATCGGGTACTTTGAAAAACGAAATAAATATCTATCCTAATCCCGTGAAAGATTACCTGAATATCTATGCTCAAAAAGGAACTAAGCTTACCCGATATTCTATCTACAACGCTTTAGGACAAGAAGTTTTAAAAAAAGAGATACAATCAGAATCAGACCTTAGAATAAGCAAAGAAAAATTAGGCACAGGATTCTTTATTATAACAATTTATACAGAAACAGGATTTAAGAATTTTAAATTTATTGTAGAATAAGACATTTTTAATATGTCAAGTTGAAAGTTATGATACTATTTAAGGATCAAAAAACAATATTTAAACCGCTTATTTAGGCGGTTTTTGTTTTTTAATATGTCAATTTGTCACAAAAAAACGAATGGTACAAATATTGAGAAAATGAGAGTGTAAATTAAATTTAAAAATAGAAAAAATAAAAAATATTATGAGTAAAATAATTGGAATTGACTTAGGAACAACCAACTCTTGTGTTGCTGTAATGGAGGGAAAAGACCCTGTTGTAATTCCTAACGCAGAAGGTAAGAGAACAACTCCTTCTATCGTGGCATTTACGGAAGATGGTGAAAGAAAAGTGGGAGATCCTGCAAAAAGACAGGCGGTAACCAACCCTACAAAAACTGTTTATTCAATCAAAAGATTTATCGGAACACACTTTAAGGATGATGCTTCTGAAATCTCAAGAGTACCATACAAAGTGGTGGCTGGTCCTAACGATACGGTAAAAGTAAAAATCGACGACAGAGAATATACACCGCAGGAAATTTCTGCCATGACGCTTCAGAAAATGAAGAAAACGGCTGAGGATTATCTTGGTCAGGAAGTGACAAGAGCGGTAATCACCGTTCCTGCATACTTCAACGATGCTCAGAGACAGGCTACGAAAGAAGCTGGCGAAATTGCAGGTCTTAAAGTAGAAAGAATCATCAACGAGCCTACTGCTGCAGCATTGGCTTACGGTTTGGATAAGAGTCATAAAGATCAAAAAATCGCAGTATATGATTTAGGAGGTGGTACTTTCGATATCTCTATCCTTGATTTGGGAGACGGTGTATTTGAAGTATTGTCTACAAACGGTGATACGCACTTAGGAGGTGATGACTTTGATGATGTAATCATCAACTGGATGGCAGACGAATTCAAATCTGAAGAAGGAGTAGATTTAAAATCTGATGCAATTGCATTACAAAGATTGAAAGAAGCGGCTGAGAAAGCAAAAATCGAATTGTCTTCTTCTCCACAAACTGAAATCAACCTTCCATATATCACCGCTACCGCTACAGGTCCAAAACACTTAGTAAAAACTTTAACAAAAGCTAAATTCGAGCAGTTATCTGCAGATTTGGTAAGAAGATCTATGGAACCTGTTGCTAAAGCATTGAAAGATGCAGGTTTATCCACTTCTGATATTGATGAAGTAATCTTGGTGGGTGGATCTACAAGAATCCCGATCATTCAGGAAGAAGTTGAGAAATTCTTCGGTAAAAAACCATCTAAAGGAGTTAATCCGGATGAAGTAGTGGCAATTGGTGCTGCAATTCAGGGAGGTGTATTGACAGGTGATGTAAAAGATGTTCTTCTATTAGACGTTACACCACTTTCTTTAGGTATCGAAACAATGGGTTCTGTTTTCACTAAATTAATTGAAGCAAACACAACCATCCCAACTAAAAAATCTGAAGTATTCTCTACAGCTTCTGACAATCAGCCGGCTGTAAGCATCAGAGTGGGACAAGGTGAAAGACCAATGTTCAACGATAACAAAGAAATCGGTAGATTTGACCTTACCGATATTCCACCTGCACCAAGAGGAGTTCCTCAAATCGAAGTAACATTCGATATTGACGCCAACGGTATCCTAAGTGTTTCTGCTAAAGATAAAGGAACCGGTAAAGAACAGTCTATCAAAATTCAGGCTTCTTCAGGTCTTTCTGATGAAGAAATCGAAAGAATGAAGAAAGAAGCTCAGGAAAACTCTGCCGCTGATGCTAAAAGAAAAGAAGAAGTTGAAATCTTCAACAAAGCAGACGGATTGATCTTCCAGACTGAAAAACAATTGAAAGAGTTTGGTGAAAAATTATCTGCGGATAAAAAAGCAGCTATCGAAACTGCTCACGGAGAATTGAAAACAGCTTTCGAAGCTAAAAATGCAGATGACGTAAAAGCTAAAACAGAAGCTTTAGATGCAGCTTGGATGGCAGCTTCAGAAGAATTGTATGCAGCAGGTCAACAACCGGGAGCTGATGCAGGAGCACAGAACGCAGGAAATGCAGGAGGTGCAGAAGATGTACAGGATGCAGACTTCGAAGAAGTCAAATAAGTTGCAATTATCATCGATTAACATCGATTGAAATAAATTAGCAAATCGCTGTAAATGTAATATTTACAGCGATTTTTTTGTTTTTGTAATTTTTTGGTAGTAGTTGATTTTAATCATTTTTTATTGTATTTTTGTCTCTTATTTGTACCGCTCGTTATCTGGATAGTATGTGCGTCTTATGCGTCTTATTTTATTTTAGAAGCCAAAAAACAGAAAATGTGCAGGATTTTATTTCAGAATGGGATTTAGTAAATTAAAAATACCGAGGGTCTGTGAGCATTGCTCAAAACCTTTTGAAGCAAAGACAGTTACAAGTCGTTTTTGTTCTACTTCTTGTAACAATAAATCGTTAAAGGCAAAGAAAAAACTTGAAAAAGAAAAACTTGAAAAAGAAATTCTTTTACTAAAATATAAAAACAAGATTGCTGAAGTACAAACAAGGGAATTTATTTCTGTTGCTGAAGCTACAGTTATGTTTGGAATATCTAAAGATACTATTCACAGGTATATAAAAAGAGGAATAATTACTGGAACTAACTTAGGAACAAGACTGACCCGTGTGAAGCGGTCAGATTTGGAAGCTTTGTTTTCAGCTGTTGAAGTACCTGAGAAAAAAGAAATAGTAATTGAGAAACCCAATTTTGAAGTCGGTAATTGCTACACGATTTCAGAAGTCATCGAGAAGTTCAATGCTAATCCTAGCACGGTTTCAAATGTTATTAAAAGAAACAAGATTCCTACAAAAAAAGTTGGAAGTTTCGTGTATGTGCCTAAAAATTTAATCGATAAAATTTTTGACGGAAAATGAAAGAATTATTGAAAACTAAAGTTACAGTAAGATTGCGAAAGGCCGAGTTCCGAAAAGAATGGTTCATTTATTTGGAAAGTTATCCTGTGATTTTGCCTGGTAAAGAGAAAGCACAACGAGTTCGGGAATATTTGAACCGAAGTGTCACAACTGTAGATTTTGACAAAAAAAGGCCTGCAAGAACTACGCAAGATTCAGTTTCATTTAAACCTAAAAGAGATGATAACGGAATCATAGTTTGTAAAAGTGAAAATGACCGAGAAACAATGATTTACGCAGATTCTCTTCGTAAATTACGTCAAAGAGAATATGATAATATAGAACTCTACAGTGAACTTGACGCAATAAAGGCTGAAGAAAAAGAAAAATCTCAGGAGGATTTTGTCAGATATTTTGATTTGCTAGTGACTAAGAGGCATAAAAACAGTTCTGAATCTATACAAATAAATTGGTATCGCTCCATTAAATTTCTAAAAGATTTTGGAGGTGAAAAAATTACCTTTTCACAGATAAATACAAAATTCTGTGAAAAATTTAAATCTTATCTTTTGACTGCAAAAAGTGGAAGTAACAAGAAAAATACTATTTCTCAGAATACCGCTTCAACATATTTTTCTGTTTTTAAAGCTGCGTTAAAAGAAGCTTTTATTGATGGTTACTTTACATCTGATATTTCTGCTAAAGTAAAATCGATTCCAAATGAGGAATCAAGACGAGAATATTTAACTCTGGAAGAACTTAATACCTTGGTTGAAACGCCTTGCGAACTTGATGTTCTTAAACGTGCAGCGCTATTTTCAGCTTTAACCGGTCTACGGCATTCTGATATCCAAAAACTAACTTGGAACGAAATGAGTATTGAAAATGAGCAAGCAAAAATCAATTTCACTCAGAAAAAAACAAAAGGTGTAGAATACATGCCGATTTCTAAACAAGCATTACAACTTTGTGGTGAAGTAGGTCTTCCGACTGATTTGATTTTTAAAAATCTGACTAATCCAGCTTGGATTTCTCGACCACTTAAAAAGTGGATTGAAAGTGCAGGAATTACCAAAAAAATAACTTTTCATAATTTTAGACATACTTTTGCTACTCTACAGCTTTCAAGTGGAACAGATATTTACACCGTGAGTAAAATGCTTGGTCATACAAATGTAAAAACTACTCAAGTTTACGCAAAAG
Organism: Chryseobacterium echinoideorum; assembly: GCF_007474535.1. GTDB lineage: Bacteria > Bacteroidota > Bacteroidia > Flavobacteriales > Weeksellaceae > Chryseobacterium > Chryseobacterium echinoideorum. The sequence continues at coordinate 25,067 of NZ_VKNW01000004.1, forward strand.
TGGTAGATGAAAAGAAAAATAAAGCTTCACAAGCCATTCATCTAAAGAACTTACAAAAATGAATTTGAAATATTTCGAATATATTGTTATTTATCTTTCGGTTCTGCTCGTTTGTGTAGTTGCAGGAACATTGGCAAGACTTTCTTTTCTTCATAAAGGAGGAGATGAATATACTGCGAATATTGTTTTTTGGTCAATTACCGCTTTCAGTGTTTTAATTTATGGCATTATTATTTTATTTCTAGATGTAATTTTAGTAGGTATTAAAAAATTTATACAGAAACGGAAGAATTCAAAAAACAACGTGATAAAATCAGTTCCAGCTAATAATCTAGATGAAAAAATTGAGGAGCAAGAAGTAGTAATCAATGATAATTCATCAATTCATTTCAACGAAGATTCACAGGAAAATAATTTAGCTCAAACTTCTGCATTGGTAAATTTGGAGTCTATAAGAAAAGTTCAACTTGAAGAAAAGGAACAGATTGAAAATCAAAAATTACAAATAGCTATTGATTATACCCGTAATCAATTTGCTTTATATGTTACTGACGAAAATCTTGCTGAAATTTGCAAATTAATAACCCTCTATTCAAAACAAGAAGAAATTCCACATCAAACTTCAGTCGTTACCAAAGAACTTTCAAATCTTGATCTCTATCACTTTGGCTGGAATATTTGGAATCATTTTAAGCCTATAAAACAAGAAAAGGTTTCGAAATTATTAAAAACTGTGTTCGTTTCGCTTGATGACATTGATGTTGATACCATTAAATCACATTTAAAGGACGAGCCTAAAAAAGGCATAATTAAAATTCAAGAGAATTTGACCAACCAATAAAACTTATAAAAAATTACAAAACATAGTGTTTGTAAAGTGATTCCTCTGTGATTGCGTGTTTACGGCTATCACGGAGGAATCACTTTTTTTCTTTGCACCATAACAATTAAAAACAATTAGTTATGGATAGTAAAGAAATTTCATTTGAAAACCTGCCACGGGCAGTCGCACATTTAGTTAGCGAAATCGCTGAGATTAAGTTTCTTGTAGAAAGAAAAGAAGTTCCTGTGATTTCTCAAAAGAGAGTTCCGATTGACATTGATGCAGCTTGCCAATTAATTGGTAAGGCAAAACCAACTGTCTACACATTGGTCAGAACCCGAAAAATTCCCTGTTATAAAAATGGGAAGAAACTCTACTTTTTTGAAGATGAACTTTTAGACTGGATTTCCAAAGGTAAAAAGAAAACGTTACAGGAAATTCAATCGGAAGCGGAAGCCAGCTTTAAGAAAAATTCACGACAGTCAAATATTGGTTCTAATCAAAATCTGTCAAGATGAGCAAGAAATCCCCTTATTTGAGAGTTGGAACCACTTACTATAAAAACATAGAAAAGCCCTTAATCTCTGGTGATACAACTTCGGTTTTGGTTCGTTGGAATCGGGAAACAATTATCAACGACCACGGAAAAAGTTTTATTGGGGATATTCCGAAGTATGATGGGTTTTGCTGTATTCCGGAACATTTAGATTATCAACAAATCGTTAAAGGTTTTTATAATATTTATAATGAAATTCCTTTTGCTCCTTCTTGTGAAAAGGGCGATTTAAAAAACTTGATTCCTTTCTCGTTAAAGTTTGTCGACCATATTTTCGGCGAACAGCTAGAAATGGGCTTGGATTATTTGAAAATTCTTTTACAATTTCCAACGCAAATTCTACCAATTTTATGTTTAGTTTCTAAAGAAAGATCAACCGGAAAATCTACATTCATCAAATGGTTGAAAGAGATTTTCGGTTTGAATATGACCTACATTAAAGGTGATTCTTTTGGAAGTCAATTTAATTCTGATTGGGCAGCAATGTTAGTGGTGGCTATAGATGAAGTTTTCTTCGATAAAAAAGAAATTACCGAGCGATTAAAATATTTATCGACAACCAATAAAGATAAACTCGAAGCCAAAGGAAAAGACAGAGAAGAAATCGATTTTTTCGCCAAGTTTATTTTGTGTTCCAATAACGAAGAAAATTTCATTCAAATTGATGAAAATGAAATCCGATTCTGGATTCTAAAAATTAATCCTATTAAAACTGAAAATACCGAGTTTCTCAGCAATCTCATTGCAGAGATCCCCTACTTTCTTCGGTTTTTAATTGATCGAGCATTTTCAACGGAGAAGAAAACACGAATGTGGTTTTCTGCCGATGAAATAAGAACTAAAGCACTTCAAAAATTAGTTTTCAAGAATAATAATAAACTGGAATCTAAGATAATTGAGTTGCTGTATGAGTTTTTTGAAAGCAATAATGATGAACAGATCAATGTTGTTCCACAGGATTTACTGAATATGATGAATCGAATGTTCAGACCAACGTATTGGACAAGAAATGATATTCGAAATCTACTCAAAGAAACTTGGAAATTAGTTCCACAAACTAATGGTTTGACTTATATCAGATACGATATTGATTTTGCTGGAATCTTTTACCAGAATAATTCAGTTGGACGGTTTTTCACCATAAAAAAGGATTTTATCCTTAGTAAATATGTTGAACTGTTGAATTAACTGATAATGAAAATAAAATCAAATACTTAACAGTCAACAAAATCCTCAACAAACTTTAAAATCCAACTTTTTGTTGAATGTCTGTTGAGTGCTGAAACTCTAGTTTGTTGAATCGTTGAGGCTTTGTTGAATATCCAAATTGTATTTAATCAATAGGTTACAATGTTTACTCAACAATTCAACAAAAAATATCTCATTCAAAACACGGAAAATTTAACGCTATGAACTGTAAACAATTTAACAGCATATCGTTGGAAGAAGTCCTCCTTTCTCTCGGACACCTTCCCACGAAACAAAATGAAAAAGAAGCTTGGTATCTCAACCCCTTTGCCATCGAATCCCAAGCCTCTTTTAAATTAAATAAAAGACTTAATGCGTGGTATCTTCATTCAGAAGGCATAGGTGGTAATAACACCGATTTTATGAAGAAATATTTAAAGACCTCGGTAAATGAAGTTCTGGACTGGGCCAAAAAACAAAATTTTTCTTCTTTTCATCAGCAGGCACAGGTGAGAAAGTCAGAACCAAATTACAAAATTGATGAAATACTTGATCTCCAGAATCCAAACCTAAAAAAATATTTGCAGGGACGTGGATTAAGTTCTAAAACCTACGAGTACATAAAAGAGGTACGATTTACAATCGGAGAAAAAAAACTCTATGCAATTGGCTTCGAAAATTTATCCGGAGGCTTTGAGCTTCGTAATTCTTTTTATAAAGGTTCATTGTTGAAAAAGAATATTTCAATAATTAATCTCAATAGTAATGTACAGGGTGTATCAAATTTTAAAGATCAAAATATTAAAGCTGTAGCAGTTTTTGAAGGTTTTATGGATGCCTTGTCTTTTATAGAAATGCAGAAATCTTTCTCTGGAGATATTCTCGTAATGAATTCCATTGCTCTTTTAAACAAATCCATAGAACATTTGAAAAACTATTCTGATATCAATCTTTTTTTAGACAATGATAATGCAGGAATCAAATGTAAGACTTTAATCATAAAATCTTTTCCGGAAGCAAAAGATCATTCCGATATCTATTCAAACCATAAAGATCTGAACGAATTTTTGATACAACGGATAAATAAAGATGTTGCGATTAACATAGGTACGAATTCTATAAAATTTTCTGAAGCTGATAAAATAGAAGAGATAAAGCCGGAACCAGAAATTAGAAACTCAAATGGTTTTAAAATGAAACGTTGATAAAGCGTGCTGTATGTTTTTACCAACTACCCGCAGAAGTTAGGAGCGCATTCGCAACTTTGAAGGTCGTGCCTCCCAACAAAGTTTCAAATACGCTCTGCGAGGCTTTTAACCTGAGTAAAATAGACTAAGGTTGACTGGTAAAAACCTGTGTAAAAAGCACACAGGTCTATTTCAAAAGTGTGCAAAATATGCACAGGTAAATTGGAATTCTGTATAATATTTTACAGCAATTTTAATCAAAGAAATCTTTGATAAACTTTTAAAGATGAATAATAATGAAGACTTCAATTAATTTTAAAGCTGTCAAATCGGATTCTGAAACTCATAATTTCAGAAAGAAAACTTTCGACTATATCCGTAAAGATCTGACATCAAAGAATGAATATTGGATGGAGCAGAAAATAGCTGACCGAAACCAACAGATCGAAGGGTATTGTAAAGAAAAGTCCGGAAGAAAATTACAGAAAAATGCAATGCCAGTTCGGGAAGCTGTAGTTGTTATTAAAGAAGACACAACCATGTTGGAACTTCAAAACTTGGCGAAGAGACTGGAAGAAGAATTGAAAATAAGAGTTTTTCAGATTGCCATTCACAAAGACGAAGGTCATTATGACAAAGATACTAACGAATGGAAACCAAACTATCACGCTCATTTAGTAGCGGATTGGCAGAATTTGGAAACAGGAAAAACATTAAAACATCAATCTTACCACTATTCAAAAATGCAGGATCTGACAGCTGAATGTCTGAATATGGAAAGGGGAATTTCTGGATCGAAAGGAAGATTAGAGGCTATTGAATTTAAAATTCAGCAAAAGGAAGAAGATCTTAAAGTTTTGGAAGAAAGATTCAGTACTATGAAATCTGAGATAAGTTCCAAAAAATCCGAAGAGCTGATAGTTAAGGAAAATGATTTTTTAGGTTTTAAAAAAATTAAAACGGACAAAACAATTGCGAATTATGAAAAAGCACTTAGAACTTACAAAAGCACAATTCTACAAAATAAAACTGAGTTAGATTCTAAGTCAAAACAAATTATTGAGCTCAATACAAAGGTTGATGATTTAAAAAAACAAATACATCTATTTAAAAACACAAACGCTGTTCTATTGTCCAATCCGACCATTTTTGCTTCTGAAAAGAAAAAATATTTAGATTCTGTCACCAATATTCTTGAAAGAGAGATAAAATTTTCAAGATATAGAAGTCCAAACTTAGATAGAACAGATAAGCAAAAGCTAATATCGGAAATGGGGCAGATTGCAGAAAAAATTTGTAAAGAAAATAATATCCCATTCTCCGCTATTAATGAGATTTTTAAAGACAATGAAATTTCAAATCAGCTTTTCAGTTCCTTACTCTTTGGTAATAACAATAAAAATTATGAGGCTGAGGATATTCCAATATATAAGAAAAGAAGTAGAAAAAGAAACTAATAACCACAATTTGTTGCAGAGTGGTTTCTTTGGTTTACCAGCAAGGAAGCAAGGATTCAAGAAATCAAGGAAGCAACCAATCAAGCAAGCTATTGCGCTAATTTGATTGATCGCATCTTTTATGTAGTGGAATCTCCTATTTTTCAACATTTTGCATTTTAAAGAAATGTTTTTTATTTTTTTTTAAAAAAAATATTAGAAGGAAGCAAAAATAAGCAAAATGGTTAAGACCATTCATATACAGTAGTTTATAAAACGTGAGGGAAAATTTGGAAGTAGGTGTCCGACAGGTTTTGAGCTTAAAATGACAAGGTTAGGTTACTAAATCGTTACTGACTATCATCTAATCGATAGCGATATAATACGTTATATTTCAGTCATTTGCACTTGTTTTCATATCCCCTTGTAACTCAATAAAATTTAATTTTAAACGTTAAACAATTGAGTTATGGAACAAGAGAAAAGATCCACGTTCAAACTGCTTTTCTACCTAAAGAAGAATGAACCTAAGAAGAACGGAAACGTGCCTGTTATGGGACGTATCACTATTGACGGAATACCAAAATCCTTTAGTACCAAACTGGACATCAACCCCAATAATTGGGATTTAAAGCACGGAAGAGTTTTAGGTAAAAGTGCCCAGGCCCTGGGTACCAATCTCAAATTGGACAATATACGGGTGCGTATCAAGAAGATTTACGATGATATGCTCAAGGATGAAGGCTTTACAACTGCACAAAAAGTAAAGCTGTCCTTTTTAGGGGTTGGTGTAATGGATGATGCCATCCTTAAAGTATTTAAAGACCAGAATGAGGATTTTGAAAGGATGGTCAGCAAAGGAAAACGTTCTCAGAATACTTACAATAAATACAAGACTGTATACAACCATCTTAATGAATTTATCAAGGAACGCTATCACAGGGAAGATTTGGCATTTCGGGAACTTACCTCAGACTTTATCCGGGAGTTCGATTTCTTTCTACGAATAGATAAAGAATGTACACATAATACGGTTTGGGTTTATACCATGCCGGTCATTGCTTTGGCTGATCTTGCGATTAAAAAAGGCCTTATACGCCAAAACCCTTTTGAAGATTACGAAATCAGTATGGAAGAAACTGATCGCAGCTATCTTTTAAAGGAGAATGTAGAAAAGCTAATGCTTCTAAAACCGTCTAAGGACAAATATGAATTTGTAAAAGATATTTTCATTTTCAGTTGCTTTACAGGGCTTTCTTATATTGATATTCAAAAGCTGAAATGGAGCAACATACAGTCCTTTTTTGATGGTCACCAATGGATCATCAGCAGAAGAAAAAAATCAGATGTTGCTTCAAACGTCCGCCTATTGGAAATTCCGAAACTTATAATTGAAAAATACAGGGGACTTACACGTAACGATTATGTTTTTCCGGTTCCTTCCAATGCTACCTGCAATAGCCATGTAAAGAAAATGATAGAAGAAGCAGAAATTGTTACAGAACAGAAAATAACATTTCATACTGCACGCCACACATTTGCTACCATGTTCCTGACCGAAGGTGTTCCACTTGAAAGCCTTAGCAAAATGATGGGACATAAAAATATTTCTACCACACAGATTTACGCCAAGATTACAAATCAAAAAATCAGCAAGGATATGGATTTGGTGGCACCTAAATTTAAGGAGATTGAAGACGCATTTTTGACAGTCTTATAATTAACTTCTATCAATAACGAGCAGAACTTATCGGTTCTGCTTTTTTTATGCCCATACTTTTTGTAGCCAAAGCACATTTACTTTACTTTCCTATTCCCCTACTATAAAAGAGCTTTTCGGCTACTCCTGGAACAGAAGATTAAAAAATATTGCCATCAACTTCTCCCATACAAAATAATTTTTAATCCTCCATAAGTGTGGCTCTAATAGCCACACAGCTTTGAAAAAGTGTTTTAAAAATTCAGCGAATTGGAAGTGTTATTTCAATTCACTGTAAACCATTTCTCAATGCCATCTTCTTGGCTTCCACATTCATTTTATCCAAAGACCCGTATGCTTTTTTGTCCCATTTCAAGAGCAAAGGTATTTCCGTGTTCTTAACGCACCACAAAGGTCAGGCAAGTTTGGAAAATAATCTCCACCCTTTGGGTAGTATTTTTTTCCAAAACCTTGGTGCTGCTAAACACGAACCTTTTATGCTCGTGAAACGAAACATAGCATACTCCGGCTCTTTAAACGAATAAAAAAAATGTCAGACAGAAAGATTAAAAATATTGGAAATGGTAATGAAACGAAACAGCACCTCCTCTCATTGCCGAATAAATCTAAAAAATAATAACTCAAAATTAAAGAATATGAACATCACAGGAAGACTGACAAGGGATGCGGAAGTACGCACAACGTCACAGGAAAAACAAGTAGTAAACTTTTCGATAGCAACCAACGACAGCTACCGTAACAAACAGGGCGAACGCATAGAGCAAACTACCTATTTCTATTGCTCATACTGGATAAGCCCGAATGTAGCGAAGATACTCACTAAAGGCACATTGGTAGAGCTGACAGGCAGGGTAAGTGCTAGGGCGTGGACAGGTAATGACGGAGAAGCACACGCAGGATTAAATTTCCATACCTCAAACATCAAACTGCACGGAGGGGGCAAGAAATCAGAAACCGCACAAACTATCACAGGAACGAGCAACAACAAGGATGAGGAAGACCTCCCATTTTAACGACAAATATTTCAAACATTTAAAATCATTTATCATGGCACATAATATCAATTTCAACGAGAGAACAGGACGTTATTCATTCTTTAGCGTACAACAAAAAGCGTGGCACGGTTTAGGGCAAATCGTGGAGCAATACCCTACAAGCGAGGAAGCTATCAAATATGCAGGGTTAGATTATGAAGTCGTAAAATCTCCATTGTTTACAAAAGGTTCGGACATTATGGAAACCACCAATGGCATAGAGATAGGCAGTACTGAATTAGAAGTGCCTAATTATTACGCTAACATTCGCACCGATAACAATAAAGTATTGGGAGTAGTCGGCAAGGATTACCACATTGTACAAAACCGTGAAGCCTTTAATTTCTTTGATGCTATTGTAGGCGGTGACGAGGGCATTCTGTACGAAACCGCAGGAGCATTAGGCAACGGAGAACGCATTTTCATCACAGCCAAACTGCCCGACTATATTCGTGTGGGTAATGGCGATGATGTTACGGAAAAGTACATTTTCTTAACCACTTCGCACGATGGTAGCGGAAGTATCACAGCCGCATTTACACCAATCCGTATTGTTTGCCAAAACACCTTAAACGCTTCATTACGCAATATGACCAATGTTGTTCGTATCAAGCACACTTCGGGAGCAAAACAACGTATCGAGAACGCTCACAAGATTATGGGACTTGCCAACACATTGAGCGACCAATTAGAGGGGATTTTCAACGAATGGGCAAAAGTAAAGGTAACAGACCGTGAAGTTAAAAAGCTAATCCAATTGGCACTTTGCCCGAATAAGGAAACGCTTGACCTACTTAAAAAAGGTGCAGAAGATGAAATTTCCACCGTGTTCAAAAACACCGTAGAGGATGCCTTTGCATACGCAATGATAAGCGACACCCAACAAATGGACACTACCAAAGGCACATTGTTCGGAGCGTATAATGCGGTTACTGGCTACTATCAGAACGTAAGAAAGTACAAAGACGATGAAGCCAAGTTACAGAGTATTGTACTGGGTGGAACTGCTCAACTCAAGTCACAGAAAGCATTTGAATTGTGTAATGGCTTTGCATTAGACGGAGCAGAAATCTTTAATCTTAATTAAATAACAACAGGCTACCGCTTTAGTCGGTGGTAGCCTACTAAAAATATTCATTATGGCAAATTGGTGCAGTAATACGGTTGTATTCGAGGGGAAACCTGAAACAATCACAGCAATACAGGAACTTTTTCATTTAATGAAGGAAAAGGAAGAAGAAACAGAAGAAGGACAATTACCCGAATTTATTTCTAAAGACAATGGCGGTTATTTCTTCAATATCTATTGGAACGAGGGCGATGAAGGACAATTTCAGTATGAAACAAGGTGGTCGCCTAATATAGAAATCATTCAAAAGATAGCGGAACATTACGATGTGAATTTCACACACGACTATGAAGAAATAGGCAATCTAGTATATGGCAGAGCAACATTTTATGACAAGGTACTCACGGATATTTATTTAGAAGACGAGGATTTTGAGCAATACAATTTCAATGAAGAAACAGATACGTACCATTTCGAGGGGGAAACATTCGATAGCGATTGTGAGATACTAGAAACACTTTTAGAACGAAAACTATAATTGTTATGAAAATAACAGACTTGAACGGTTGTCTTATTGAGATAACGAACCTCAAAGAAGCTATTGAAATAGCAAGGCAATACAAAGAGTACCGCCACGAGGATAAAAGTTTCTCCGAGTTTGACAAACGACAAAAAGCCTATTGGGCAGATATGCACGAGAAACTAGAAAAAGCAAAGGAAAAAACAACAACAATTAAAATTTCAGAACTATGAACGCAAATTTTTTCAATCAGATAGCACAGTTGGACTTTACAGGAATTTTACAACTAAACATAGCTAAAGGAGCAGAAAGCAACCTAATTGTATCAGTAATACTCAACAACGAGCAATGCGGAGATAACGCCAAAAACCTCATTCCCCCATTGACATTTAACGCCACACCACAGGAGTTTGACGAGGGATTTTTTGAGCAGATAAAAACACCTGTACAAAAGGTATCGGGTTTAATGGTAGATATGGAAAAGTTCCTTAAACAAATGGAAGAAGCCAAAAAGCAATCGGCAATGGAAAAAGAAAAAGCCGATAAAGAAAAAAAGGAAAAAGAAACCAAAGACAAGAAGTTCAAAGACGGGATGGCAAAGGCTGACGAACTGGAGAAAGACGGCAAATTCCGTGATGCGTGGATGAAAGTACCCGATATAACGGAGTTCCCCGAAAAAGCGGACGAAATCCGTAAACGCAAAACGGAATTATCGGAGAAGTTTTCAACACCGAGCCTTTTCGGAGCAGAGTAAACCAATTGTTTAACACTTAAAACGAACATTATGTTATTAGCAACGCAATTAGAGAGGGTATTTATACTCAACGATAAAGGACAACAAATTAAACTGACCGACCCCGAACCAAAATGGAGCGTGGAAGCCGTAATGAATTTCTATGCAAATTCTTATCCGATACTGACCACTGCCAAAGTATCTGCCCCTGTTATCCGTGACGATACAATACAGTACCGATTTGAGAGTGTAATGGGAACGAAAGGTTAAACCAAAAATCAAAAAAAATGAATTATGCAACGCAATATCATATCGGGCATCATCAAAACCCCACAGCAACCCAAACAGCGGACTTTGCACAAACAGTTGGGCGAGTTCGCAGATTGGATGCAAAGACCAAAGAACGCAGACGAAATAAGAAAAGACAAACTGAAATCGGTACCCATAGCGGTACTACCAATGGTTTTCTAAAATGCTCATTTCTGCCTAAACTGCAAGAAGCACAAACCGTACAGGCTTGTGGAAAATCGGAAAAGACGGAAAGGGATTTCTATCAGTCCCTTTCCAAACTTGCAGGGCATTACGGTATACAACCTATGCAGTCCAGGCAATACGGCTATCCCTACAATATCGCTTTAGCTTTGGATGCCACAGAGGAACAGTTAAGAAAGAAGTTTCGTGATTGGGAAGAACTCCGTTTGATACAGGATAGTAAGAAAACGTATTTCGTAAGTGAAGAACGGTACAGTACAGGTGCAACCCTGTATTACATTCCCGTAGTGCCATTGTACCGACTATCTAAGCATCCCAATCGCAAGCAAGCCGTACAGCTATTGCAGTCGGTGTGTGCGTACCTATACCACATTGCAGATGTTCCTTACTATCGACAGGAAAACAGTTATCTGTATTGGATGTATGAAATGGTAACAGAGTGGATTGTAAGCGATGACGAGAATGAGGACACGACAACGTATTTAAGCGAGATTAGGCAATCAGAACAGATAGGCGAACGCATGGAACAGAAAATTTACAACAAGCACAATTTGAGCCGATTTGCCCTCCGTTTAAATTCCTTTAAAATCAAAGATAGCTTTGACCAAGATTGCTACAAACTGGCAAGTGAAGCCTTTGCCCTGTATGAAAAATACCCAGATGCCACCATAAAACGCAATGCCCTGCCAAACGGAGAAGCTTGCGAAGAAGATATGGAAAATAGTATAGGTATGGAAAAGTACGTTTCGTTCTGTGCCGATGCAAAAGGTATTTTGTTCCAAACACTTTTCGACAGCGTGAACACCGAGTTGCAGGAATACGGACAGATGGAAGAACCCACCATTGTAAAACAGTTTGATGGTAGTGACATTACGACCAATACCCTTGAATTTGAAAACCGTGTTTTTGCCTTAATTGAGGAATTGATATACATACTGAATAACTTTTAGATACACAAACATGAAAGATATAACACAAGACTTCGGAACGCTTTACCACCCTTTATCGGCTTTGGTTTTTTACCAAACCAAAGGGAATAATAAATACACCTATGTAGAACATTTTGATATGGACAAGAACGGTAATCCTATCAACGCCCATCCTTTGACCGAAAGAGAAGCCAAAGTATTGGCAAAAGCACTCAATACCAAAAAGGAAAAGAGCAAGGCATTTTTAAAATCTAACGGCATTCTGCCTACCAACGTCCTGCACATTAATCCGAGTGAAAACGGTACGGTACTTTGGTACACCAAGCCACGAAAAGTAAAAATGTACTTTACTGAAAGTCTTGAAATACCAAACGGTACGGCACAAGTACCCTCAATGCTTTGGTATGCAAGCAAGCAGAGTGTAGTTGTTTTTGCCCTTGATAAAGACCACAGACCTACCGAGAAAACCGCATTGTTTCACGCACCATTTTTCAATGTTTACGAGGACGGACACGTATGTATGGGAACTGTAGATATCAATATCAAAAATTCTGCTTCGGTTGAAGAATTTATGCAAGCGTGGGAAAGCTACTTTTTTAACAGCTATTTCAGCCACTTGGTAAACGAACACAACCCCGTAAAAGGAAACTGTGTAAGCCTTTGGAAAGACCTCATCGGCACAGACAAAGCCTTTCCTAAAGATGTATTGAAAAATACAAACAAGACCATAAAAACGATATTGTAATGAGCAAAGAAATTTTAAAAGTCCATTTTACGGACAGCGATTTGATAAACCCTACCAACCCGATAACAGTAAACGTAATCGGTGCAGGTGGTACAGGCTCAAAAGTAATGACTGCCTTGCTTGAAATGAACCACAGCCTAAACGAGTTAGGACACGCAGGGTTGTTTATTCGTCTTTGGGATAATGATATAATTACCCAAGCCAATTTAGGAAGACAGCGTTTTGCAGAAAGTGAGGTCGGTTTGTACAAATCCGTTGCTATCATTAATCGCATAAACCGCTTCTCAGGTACGAACTGGAAAGCGGAAGCAAGGAAATTTGGAAAAGACAATAACGGCAAATTTCCCGATAACGTCGGAGCAAGTATTTATATTTCCTGTGTAGATAGCGTAAAAGCAAGATTTGAAATTGCAGATATATTGAGTGAATTGAGCAACGGAAGAGCCTATTCCAACCGCCCACGCTATTGGTTAGAATTTGGCAACAGCAAACATACAGGGCAAGTTTTACTATCCACCATAGGGAAAATTCGCCAACCCAATTCAGAGAAATACGAAACGGTGGCGAGCCTGCCAATGGTTACGGATGAATTTGGCGAACTGCTCAAACAGTCCGAACTGGAAGACGACACACCGAGCTGTTCCCTTGCCGAAGCCTTGGAAAAACAGGACTTGTTTATCAATTCCTCATTGGTGCAGATGGGTTGTTCACTGTTATGGGGTATGTTTAGGAATGGTTTGACACCATACAGGGGATTTTTTCACAACCTGAAAGATTTCCGAACCCATCCTATAAAAGTCGCCTGATTGGAAAATCGGGCGGCAAAAAGACACTCCCTCCCGATGATCGGGACAGTCTTTTTGCATAAATCGGAGCAACCTCTTGGTAAAATGGAATACCTACCCACCATTCATTCCGGCACATTTTACCAAACAGTTTGCGACATTATTTGAGGGATATTCATTATCCCTTTTGTTGTTTTAGGGAACTTCTTTTCTTGCCACATTGGCGACCAAAGAAAAGAAGCAAAAGAACGCCGCTTGGTTAGACTAACGTTTATATTTTAGTAAATTCGCTATGAATTAACAATCGATTATTCTTTTGTTTCTTAAATAAGTTGCTTACAGAGAATAATAAAAAACATAATCATTCATGGCAATTAATGAAGCTACACTACAAGCTAGGTTAGATAGAGTTTTGGCTACAGTTTTTCCTACTTTCAAAGAAGTCAAGGTTGAGCACCAAAAATCTTTCAGCATAAAATTTGGACATCATAATGTTGATGTTGATTTAAAAGAACCATCCAACTATCCTTCAAGAGCAATCTTTGACATTCTCTTAACCATTGAAGGAAAAAATATTATCCTGCTGGAACTCAAAAGAGAAGAATTGACACTTATGGAAGAAGATGTCTTACAAGGTATTTCTTATGCAAGGCTTGTACATCCTATGCCTCCATTAACCTTGATTTCTAATGGCTTGGATAACCAATTTTATAATACATACACAAAAGAAAAAATTGAAACAACCAGTGTTGATTTTGATTTTATCCATAAACTAACGAATAATTCCTTTTCCCTCGCCACAAATGATTTTAAGAATGCTGTTAATCTCCTATTAAATCGTGAGCCGGAACTTTTTTCCAAAGTCATCAACCAGATAACGGAAACAAAGTTTGGGAGGATGTTGGGAGACCTAGATGATTTTACAAAATCTATTTCCCCTGATTTTCTTATAGAAAGGCAGAGCATAGCCAAAGTATTATCTCATTTTTCAAAAGGTTCAGCACTGGTCGGTATAATTGGCTCTGCATTTTCCGGTAAAACTAACTTGCTGTATCAATTCTTTCTAAAAGTAAAGAGTAATAAAGATTTTCTCCTCTATCTTGATTGTAGTGATCATAACTATTCTATATTTCAGCAACTAGCAAATCATTTTACTCAAAATGCCAAAATATCAATTTCTAAGGATAAAATACGAGAATGGCTCATAAATTCACTTACCGACTTACCTGAAGGTAAATTTTACTTATTGCTTGATAATTTTAATAATGATATTCCTGAAGCGATCAAAAGTGAAATAATCGAATTAATCGATATTTTCAAAGGTGTAAATCATCATACACTTTATACAATTGATGAATTTAATTACAAAAGAGTTGCTTATGTAGAAAACAGACAGTATAAAACAATTATAGGCGAACAGAGTCAGTTGATACAACTTGATGAACTTAGCGATGACGAATACAATGCGACTAATCAACTTCTCTTTGACGAATATAGAATAGCTATTGAGCATGGAGGACACTATACACCAGAATATCGTGAGCCAAGGATATTAAGGCATTTGATTTCTCTATATCGTGAAGAAGGAGAAGTGGATAAAGAAAAGTTTACGAAAATAGATGCAGTTCCTAATGTTAATCTTTTGTATGCTTTTTCATCCAATAAGACTTATACTAAGCAGATTAAGGATCTATATAATAAAATTGTATTCTGTTTCTTTGCCGAAAAAGAACTACGCAAGAGTAATGCCGATTTGAGTATAATGGCTTCTGGAAGTGGAGCTATAACAACCAATACTTTTAAGAGATTTTTTTCAGATGATTTTGAGACATTGATCAAATCATCGGTCGTTGTATTCAGAGATATCAGGAACGGGATGACTATTATCTATCCCAAATTCCAAGAATTAGTAGCCACACATTCTATTCCTTTAATCAGTAACCTTTTGATTCAAGAAAGTAATAAAGGTAAATCATATGAAGAGTTATGTAAACTGCTAATCGATACCGTAACCCCAATTCCATACTGTGATATTGTTGCTACTGGTGTTCTTATGGAAATAGCAAAAAGGAATGAAGTAGATCTATTCTCGGAGTTAATACAACAACTTCTAAAAACTCCTCCACGTTTTGAAAAAGTCGAAGGCGGAACTAAAGTCCTAATGTATTCCGAAGGTATAGGTCATATCCAAATTAACTTTGAAGATGATATGGATGAAGGTGGGTTTGTAGCAGATTTTCTTCCTTATGCAATACTATCTCAAATCGCTTCATACCCTTTAGGGTTAGTAGACAATGAAAAATACTCTTTATATGCCTTTCATCTTTATTTGATGTATGAAGTCGGCTCCAGCAAGGAATTTCTTCGCAGGGCTGATGTTAGATCATGGGAAAACATGAAGTCTTTGGAAAGCTTTGATTGGGAAGGCGTAGGACATTTGATTAGCGGGCATGAGGGAATCATAGAGCCTATAGTACAGTCTATTTTAAAATGTTTCCTTTCTATTCCTGAAGAAATAGTAAAGTTGTATGAAAGAGGATTTAAAGAGAATAATATCAATCTACTTTATCGGATATACTTGGCGCTAAGAACCATGACAAATTATACCGACTCTAAATTGGCAAAGATTGCGAAAGATTATGTAGCGAAATTTAATGAATATTTCAATTCTTTTATGGCTGAATTTCTTTCAAAAGATGTTGAAGACCTAGATGAAAGAGAAAAATTGAGACTTAAACTTTTGAAGTTAAAGACGAAAGATCAAGATAATGAATAAGTAAGAAAATCAAATAAAACAAATTGGAATTAATATCTAACAGTACTGGGAATTGGGAAATTTATAGAATTATTGGCAATGAAACATCTGAAGCTTTCATTGTTCGATTACCCAAAATGAATTTTAGTAACACCAAAACAAAATCCTACATCATTAATTATCAAATCATAAAGAGCATAGGTCTTCCAACCTTAAAAACTGTTGAAGAATTTGAATCTGAGAATCGAATAGGAATAAAAACAGAAGATTTGAACTACCAAAAGGAATGGATATATGTTACATACAATAGCCTATATAGCGACTCTAAAAAGCTAGTAGATATGTTAAGTCAGAACTTCATTAAAATAGATGAAAACAAAAAATCTCCAGAGTATGAAGAATTTAGATATAGAAACAAGTTGAAAGAAATCACAAATTTTGACGAGTTTATTAAAGGGGTAAAAATTGATCTATCGCTTGCTACAGAGAGAGATGTTTTAATTGAATTTGATTCATATTTTTTTGGAACCCGAAGAGACTCAGATACTTCATGTATCGATTATAAAATTGTTGATTTAGACAATATTTACACAAATACTAGAAAAACACGAAAAGAACTTTTAGCTGATAATTTTTATGAATTCAAGAGAGCAATAAAAGGTTTTGTAAAATATTTTGTGATTCTAGAGAACCAACCTAATTACGAACAGTATTTAGATAAAATATTTTAAGAGTGTAATCAATGACATTCTATTTAATAATTCGAATCAATATAATTTATTAGATGGTAGAAACAAACATATCAATAGCCGTAAACAGGAAATCCGATATTACCTTATTAGAGCAAACAATTATAGGGAACAAGTTCCAATTTCCGGTTTACATTCGGGAATATGAATTTAGCTATCAAATAGATTTTACAAGTGATTATGAGGAATGGGAATTAGACACTGCCATTCTCAATTCTTTTCCCGGATATGAATTTACTACTGACCTTGAAAAAGGGCGTAAAGAAATACGAGTTCAGATTTCCCGATACCAATCAGAATTATCAACTGATGGCTGGGGAAGAAGAATTGAAAATCCTTTAGATGAAACTAAATATCTTGTAAAAGAATCGGTAAGTAAACCTGAAAAATTCAATCCTCAAATCAAAGTTCTATTTGAAGATAAAGAGCAGTACTACTTTGTAAATATTGTGGATGGTGTTAACAGTGCTACTGAAGAAAAAGGGTTTTTACTTTTGGATCATTTTAAAACCAATGAAACTGATGAAGCAACATTTTTTAAGGATAGATTGTATAAATCTCCTTTAGAAGCCTTTAATTCAGGATACTATAAGTTGTCTCAATTAGTAGATAAGGATTTTAGTGCTTACATTGAAAACAAAAAGAAGGAAAACAGGGCAATTCAGAAACTACCACGAAAAATCATCAGGGATTTTATAAATGCTTGTAACGCTTCCGACGATAGTAGTATCGTGAAAAATCTTGACGAAAATATCGCTTTTGAAGGGCGCAAAAACTGGAAAACTATATTTGAAACTGAAGGTCTTTCAAAATTCAAAGAATATTTGAACTCATCCGAACAACAATTGTGTGGGAAGAATTTTAAAATTCGATCATCTTGGGCTTTTAACTTACCAAATGTGACTATTGGTGTCAAATATTTTCCGCCAGCTACAGAACATAATATGAACCCTACACAAAAATACGAGCAGATAAAATTTGTATTAAATGATAAAAAAATTGTCAATATTCTATATGAATATTAGTCAGCTATTGGCTGAAATTACTTAATACGTGTGTATGGTCATTCTATTGCTCTTTTAAAATCATCAACATCGCTACCAAGTAGCAGATAACTTGAAAATCCAATGTCTAAAAGGGATTTCCCAACTTTCTCATCATCGATATCACTATGGGCAACCAGTTTGATTGCAGGATATTTTATCCTTAATTCTTGAAGCTGTTTAAGCACATTTTGATCGTAAAAATCCAAGTCAACAATACAGACTTTGGGGATTTTGTTCAATGAAGACAACTGTGATAGCCCATTTTCAATGCTTTCTGCCCGGCACAGGACTTCCATTCCTGATGCAGCAAGGTCATTACAGATGCTATCAGTTATAGGGCTTTTGTCATTGATAAAAGACAGGGAGATTGTTTCTTGTACAGTACCAGTTTTCATATCGTTACCTTTTTTTGAGTTAGATGAAGTTCCTGCACAAAAAGAAAGCGCAGGCAACTACACTTACCGCACATTGAGGTACTGGTATACCCGACAACGAATAAGCGAGCGCCCACGCCTATGGCATGAGCGTTCTTCCTTATCGTCCCGTTGTCTAAAAATTACCAGTTTTCAATGTGGGACTTAAAGCAAAAACACTTTAAGTATTTCTATATTTTACATAGCAAAGATACTAAACTCGTGCCTTTTTGACTGCATATAGTACAAAAAAGATTACAGTCAAACTGTTTTTTGTGAAATATAATTCTGTTCAAGTATTGTCAGAATATCGCTTTCCTTATAAATAATCTTACCGCCTATCTGTATATACGGCAGGATATTGTCATCACGGTATTGCTGTAAAGTTCGTTTGCTGATATGGAGCAGCTTACACACATCTTCGCCCGACAGGTATATTTCCCCGTTCATTACAGGACGGTAATTTTTCAATATACTTTCGATACGGGTTCTTAGCAGCGTTATCATTTCCTGATGGGCAATGATTTCGTCATTCGTGAATAAATCCATTTTGAGTAGTATTGTCCGGCTGTCCGGCTTCGAGCAAAGTCTGTACATCCGAGCGTTTATAATAATTTTTGCGGTTCAGTTTTGAATACGGTAAAAGTCCTTTGCTTTTGAAGTTCTGTAAAGTCCGCTTGGTAATGTTCATCATCAGGCACACTTCCTGGTTATCGAGCCATTGTTCCTCTTTAAAAATTGGCATGTATTTTTTCGTAGCATTTTCGGTCAGTTCCAAAAGTGCTTTCAGCTCATTTTTCATTCCCTCCAGTACGGACTTTTGTATTGTGATTACTTCCATAGTTTGCTCAATTTTGCTGTGGAAGTCGAATTTATAAAGGCTTATTGCAGCGTTGGAGAATGCTGCAGGATTTGGCTTTGAAAGGCAGCGTTTGGCGTTAGTAGTAAGATTTGGTACAAAAAAAGCCCCGAATTTCGGGGCTATGATTTGCTGCTATTTTATTTTGCCAACTTCAGTATTCTATATGCACCTCTTGCCACAATCACGAATACAATTGCCCCAATAATCAAATCCGGATAACTCGAATTGAGCCAATTGACCAATAATCCCGCAATGATAACACCCGAATTGATTATAACATCGTTGGAAGTGAAAATCATCGAAGCCTGCATATGGGCTTCTTTGCTTTTGTTCTTTTGTAATAGATAAAGACAAAGTACGTTTGCAATCAACGCCAAAACAGAAACAACAATCATTGTTTTGAAATCAGGCATCGCTTCTATTCCGATAAAACGTCTGATAACTTCAACAAAACCGATAACGGCTAACAGAATTTGAAAGTAACCTGCAAATTTGGCGATATTGTTTTTTCTTGCAATCGTACCCCCAACAGCAAACAATGCCAAAGCGTAAACAATACTGTCTGCAAGCATATCCAAGCTGTCTGCTATCAATCCCATTGAATTGGAAAAAATACCGAACAACATTTCCAATCCAAAGAAAACGAAATTGATAATCAGTACAGTCCAAAGTAGTTTCCGTTGGTCATTGCTTGTATCTGTTTCAAGAACTGCATTGCTTTCTTCAGTTGAAATCAATGACGTATTCAGGTTTAATGTTTCCAAAGCCGAAAAAATCGGCTCTGGTTTTCCACTATGGTAAACATTTAGTTTTCTACTGGGAATATCAAATTCCAATGACTTTACCATATCGAAATCCTGCAATTTCATACGGATTAATTGCTCCTCACTTGGGCAATCCATTTTAGTTATATTGAATATGGTTTTATTCATCTTCTTAAAGTCTAAATTTTATTCCGCCATTAATGACAAATCCGTCCAATGGTGCATAAATGTCTTTAAATATAGGATTACTAATTGTACCTGTATAAATGTTGCCAAAACGTGTCTGCCTTGTATCAAGGAAATTTTCAAAATTGACATATAACGAAAACCTTTCCCAAATCTTTTCAGCCATAAATCCACAAGTCCAATAGTCTTTTCCTGTTGTTCCATCGTTCAGCTTTTGCGGGCTGAAATAGTAGGCTTCTAAACCAACTTTCCATTTGTCTTCGATTTCATACATTAAAACCGAGTTAATACGGTGTTTTGGGGTTAACGGGCTTTCGGTAGTTGTTGCATTTTGGTGTAACTGTGCATCTGTATAAGTGTACCCTAAAAATAATTTCACATCATCGTAACCGATTTTGATATTGGTTTCTGTTCCTTTTGTATGGATGTAACCAGTAGAGTTTACAAATTGATAGAGATTAGCTGATGGATTTTCAAGTAATAGAGGATTATTCAAATAGGTATAAAAGAATAATTGATTGATACTGAATGACCAACCATCGCCAATATTAGTGCGGTAATTTATATCTGCATTTCCACCATAACTTTTTTCCAGTTTATTGGTTTTATTGTTAATTGGCATTACGTTTTGATATTGTAAGCGTTCGCTTTCTTCGGTAAAGATAGTGGGTGTTTTATATCCAAATCCGCCGCCAATCCTTGATGTTAATCCGTTTGCAATATGGAATAGCGCCGATACTCTTGGCAAGAATACAGCCCCATAATCTATAACATAATCCGTTCTTAAACCTGCTTCCAATTGAAGCCAATCCGTAGCTTTAAAATTATTTTGGACGAAAGCCCCAAATGTGGTTTGGCTATAATCTCTTAACGGAAATACTGTAATCTGCTTTTCTTTAAAATTGTCCGTCCAAATATTAACGCCTGTTACCCATTCTGACTTTTCTTTGCTGTAAGTATAATTAGCTTCCGTAAAAGTGGCTGTTTGCGTTCCCTCAAACTCGTAAGTGGGAATAGCCGTATTGCGGTTAAAATAACTTACACTGTTTTTGATTTGAAAAGAACTGTTTTCATTAATTAAATGGTCAAAAACAAATTGTGTGGAATAGCGTTGTGTTTTGTTTTCTTCAAAATATTGATGCGTATTATCCCCTTTGCCCTTGATGTAAAGTATATCGCCGCCCAAACGGTTCTCTATGGTTGTATTGATGCCAAAATTCAGTTTCGTTTTATCATTGAAGTAAACAAATAATTTAGGGTTCAATACGAAGCGTTCAAACTTTGGAATGGCGGAAAAACCAATTTTTGCAGGGTCATAAGCTCCGTTTCTGTTGTGCGAAGCGAAAATAGTTGTTCCAATTTTATTGAATTTTTGCCCATAAAAACCATTAATGTCTAAACCTCTCCCTGATGTTCCGTTGATATGAAAGCGTAAATCTCTTTCATCAGTTGGCGTTTTGGAAATCAAGTTGACTAATCCTGCTATTGCTCCACCTCCGTAAAGTGTAGAAGTTGAGCCTTTGATAACTTCAACCTGCTTTAAATCAAGTGGCGGAATTTGTAATAAGCCCAAACCACTTGAAGCTCCCGAATAAATCGGAAAACCGTCTTTAAGGATTTGTGTATATCGTCCGTCAAGTCCCTGAATACGGATACTCGCATTGGCACTTGTGGGCGACGTAGTTTGTACGTGAATACCTGTACTTTCTGCCAAAAGCATACGAATATCTCCCGGTTTCATATTCCCTTTTTCTCCCAACTCCTCACTTCCAATAAACTCAATACGTGTAGGAATATTTTGTATGCTTCTTGTACTTCGGGTAGATGTAATTACAACACCCTCTAATTCCTCTGAATTTTCTTTGAGCAGAATTTCAATAACATTGGTATCCTTTAGTGGAAATTCTATTTTTTCAATAAACTCTTCAAAGCCTACGTAGCTAAAATGTATCTCCTGTATTCCATCAGGAATATTCGATAATATAATCTGTCCTTTTTCGTTCGAGGTTCCTCCAATTGAGGTGCCTTTTATAGATGTTGTTACACCAATCCAGGGTTCTTTTGTTTCACTGTTTTTTACAACAATGTTTAATGTATTTTGTGCATATACACAAAGGTTGAGTGCCATAAAAAATGACACAATGAGTATTTTTTTCATTGTAAAAATGATACTTAATGTATATAAATAAGCTATGACGATGCAAAGACATCGCTTTTTAATTAATTTGTGCTGAAAGCATTATACATTAAGCAAGTTGCGGGGGACGCCAAATGGAAAATGGAAAATCAGAAACAGGTGGGGTCAGCATATTTCCTAACTTCCGTTGCGGTTCTTTTACTGAATGGACAATAGAGAAATGAAAAGTAGTTAAAACAAATCCTGTACAGGTGTTGCAACTAAAAAAAGGCGAGCAACATCCCTTATTACAATCTTGGTCATCCTGTCCGTTTTGTCCTTGTTCGGTAGTATGCTTCTGCATACATTTATCCTCAATAAAAGTCGGTACTGCTGATAAAAGCAATACATAGGCGGCTAATATTAAAGATATAAACTTCACCATACAAAGTTAAATAAAAATTAATTGCGTTAGCTCACAAATCTTGTGGAGGTAGTTAAAGCGAATAGTTTTTTTATCGAGATTGTTCGGTTTTTACTTCAGGCTGCTGTTTTTCCTTTTTCTCACGGGAATAAACCCACAGTGACAACAAACCGAAAATAATCAGTGCGTAAGCTATCCATTTACCAACCCTTTCAATCAATTTAATGAAAACCGAACTTTCATAAGATGAGAAACCCTCTGCTCCCATAGGACTACGCCTATAAAACTTTCTACGGTTAATCCAGTAGCGAAGTCCCAAGCCTGCAACCAAAAATATGATACCTATAACCAATGATGCGACCATAACAAAAACACTTTATTTCCACTGTTTGAATTTACGAAAAATATTTGTTTCAGCCTGTAACCGATGTGTACCAAATGCAAAAACGGCTTACCGATCAGATAAACCGTTTTTTTTATCAATTGAAATACTGCTCTTAATCGCTACTGTTAAATTGAAAAGTTATCTGCTTTTCATTCCCGAAACTGTCCGAAATCCAAACATCAAAGGACTGTGATACGGCAGATGTTGAAGTGTAATACAACCTGAACTGCTCCGTTGGTAACTGGTACAGGTCATTGGGCTGATAAGGCGGTTCATTGTAGTATTGCAACGTTCCCTGCCCGTCAAATTGAAAGTAACGGAGGAAATACTGCGTATTGCTGTAATTGCCTGTACGCTGTATGGTAATGCGTATTTCTACGGTCTGCCCGTTTGCAACATCTTTAGGCACTGGCATTACATTGACCTCGAAAGGAAAATTGTTCTGTATTTCGAGTTCATCATCTTTGCTGCAAGATACCAACGTAACCGAAGCTGTGAGGATTGTCAGGAATACATATAGTGGCAGTAGCCCCGTTCTGAATTTATTGAATATTGCTATCATCGTTTTTACGTTTTAAAAGTTAAACCTTAATCCCACACCTGCTGACGGTCGGAACTGTTGTAAATCCGTACCCCAAAGGATTTTTGTACGCCCTTGCAGGACTAATACAAAACGGTCGGACAGGTACGTTTCAAAAGTGAGGCGACCGCCTGCACCGTAGATAAAATTATCTTCGCTCAATATCTTCGCACCGTCGTACAACATTGTTTCGCCCCGGTTGATGGTTTCGTAACCGACCACACCTGTTACGGCGAAATTCAGCGTGATGTTCTTACGGGCATCACCCAACAAAAAGAAGCTGTAACCGCCCTCTGCGGAATAGGTTTCCTGCGGTATGCGGAGGTCTTTATACCCGTGGTACTGGTGGGTATATTCCAACGCCCAAAGCTGATAGTTACCATTCTTACCGTTTACCGTCATTGCTGCGCTGATGTAGTAATCATTGCCAATCTTATCATCGGACAATACACCTGCACTTATTTCCAATCCTTTCTGCTTCGGCAGCATTCTTTGCGCCTGTGCAGCCGTGATGCCTATCAGGACAAACAGCACGGTATAGATATACTTTTTCATATTCTTGCTTTAAAGGGTTATTAAAATTTCAGGTGCATATCGTCAATCAAACGGGCTTTGATTAAATCGGAATTTTCGACCTGCAATGTTTGATGCCTGCCACCGTTTTTCTCGAAAATCTCAATCAGCAGTACCTTATCATCGGCAATGGTAAACTGGTCTAACAGGAACACATTTTGTTCGGTCGATTTTCCGGAAATACCGTCCAATGGCTTGTAAGTTCTCAAAGGAGTTAAAGGGCGTTCCTGGACTACGGTGCGTTTAGCTACCTTTTTATCCACTACTTTGAAATTGATGAAATCAATCTCGAAAGGAACATTGGCACGGTTTCTCAATTCAGTATGGAAATAGTATTTGCCGTTATGTATGTAAATCCCTTTTAGGATAAACTGAATGCCGAAACTCTTAGCACCGATATGCTTTACAATGCGTTTGTCTTTCTTGTAAATGGTTTCCAAAAGCAAGCCTGCCAGTGACGGCGAATTGTTGCCCAGTTCTTCAAAAAGCACATCGTTACCTTTGGCTTTATCCACCGCTTTTTGCATCGTGAGCAGGTCATAGCTCGTTGCCTCCGGGTAGGAACTGTAATACACGTTGAAGCTGTAAAAACGCCCGTCATTCGTGATAACGGAGAAATTCGTTTCCGGCTCAAAGTCCCTTACAGATGCTTTTACACGCAACACGTTTTCCGCATCGTCGGCTTTACCTGCAATCAGGTATTCGCTACCCAAATCCACGTAACGAATGGCGGTCGGGAAAATCAGGTGTGACGTTTTATCGTAGGTAACTTCCATTCGGTACGGTTCTATCTTGCCCAACGCAAGCGGTGTTTTTGCAGTTGCACTATCCTGTGCATACGTTGTTACGGCAAAGCCGAGTATCAGGGCAAAAGCCCAAAAGTTTTTTAAATGATTTTTCATTGTCTTTAAATATTTGAGTTAAACATTATTTTTTCGATACGAGGAAGACCTGATAGCCCGCTTTCAGCGTAACCTTTGGCGTTCTTACTTTCTTGGCGAAGTAGCCCGAAATACCCTGTACCACGCCACGGCTTAAATCAGCAGCTACCTGTTGCCCGGCATTCTGCGTGAGCATTACGCTTGTTCCTCCGGTTTGGCTCATATTACCCGCCATTTCGGTAAGGGCGTTCATTTCCGGCGAATACGGAACGTACAAGCCTTGCTGTCCGTCCAAATCGTAAATGGTTATATCTACCGGGATGATGTTGCCCTCCAGTTCTACGGAGGTAACTTTTAATTGCAGCCTGCCATTCTGAAATTTGGCATTAGCTGTTACAATCGTTCCTTTGGGGATGGTACGTTGCGGGGTTTTGGCAGGCTCTAACAGTCGTAAACGCACACCCGTTTCGCCAACTACCGTTTGGGCTTCGTGTACACAGGCTTTGATACTGTTTTTAGGCTGTACCGCCTGTTCAATTGAACCTGCGGTATAAAACCCACGGTTTTTTGTTTGGCTCCAATCGGCTGCAAAGGCACTGTCTGACGGTTCACGGTATAGGGCTGAAACAATATTCTTTCTTGTTGGTATGAACGATACAAATTGCTCTTTTTGATTTGCACCCGCAGCACCCGGAGCAGCACCATTGGCAGGAGCAGCATTTCCGGCATTGTTGTTTTGCGGAAGATACTTTGCTGCCATTTCATAGGATTTCTCCATTAATTTGAGTTGGTCGTCAACGGTGGCCACAGGTGGCACATCTTTTTCCGACAACTTTGCTTTAAGTTCGTCCACTTGCTTACGCAATTCCATTGTTTCCGAATTGTTGTCCTGATAGAATGAACCCAGTGTGCTTTGTGCATTACGGTAACTATTCAATGCAGAATTTCCGTTTCGTCCCGAATTTCTGCCACCACCGCCAAAGCCGTTGCTTTCTTCATCTTCTTCAGGTAAGTTTTCTTCATTGTCAGCAGATGCACTGTCTTCAGTATTCCAATAATCAGAAAGCGTGGTTAGCGCATTCCGCTTTTCCTGCTCTTTGCGTTCGAGCATTTCCTGCTCATACGCCTTGCTTTTATCATCGGGCATCCCTGCTCCGGTAGCCTGCGGTACAGCATCGTTCAACCCGATATTTTCAACCGCTTTTTTATCTTTCGACGGTTTAAATATGAGGTACATACAGCCGAGAAATACCACGCCCATCAAAAGGAATATGATTGGCTTTTTGAGCTTATCCTTATTGCTCTTTTTATTATCCGGCAGATTTGATGCTCCGTTTTGGTCTTCTCCCTCAACGAGAAAGCTGACCCTTTTTTCATTTTCTTTCATAAATCTGATTTTTTAAAATTGTTGATACACTATCCTGCAACCTTGCAGGATTTTTACTTTTAAGGACAGGGTTCTCGATATGCTCTATGACCATACCGTTACCGGACTTTGAGGTATCGTACATCACTTTGCCAATGACCGCTACGGTAAGCAGCAGATAACCCACAAAGAAGTACAGCGTATATCGGTGCTGTTTGCGCAAGGGCAACGCCCGCCAACGTTCGTCCAACTTGTCAAAGTATCTGTCCATATTTGCTCTTAATTTTTTCATAGCCTTACTATTTCTGTGTTACAGCTTGAAACGCTTAGGACTTTTACCCGCCTGTTGCTTCGGCGCATCGTTAACCAGTGCGACCGCTTCCGTTAATTTGGGTGCGGACATTACGGACAGGTTTGCCAGTTCCGTTTTTTTGAGTAATTGCCCAAAGCCGTCTTTCTTGGCTATTTCCATTCGGCTAAGAGAGAATTTTCCATTCAGGTATTTTACCCACATATTGCATTCTACACAGGGCTTGTCATCGCCCGACCATTGTAGGTAGCCTGTCAGCAGTAAGTCCTGCTTAGGCAAACTGTCTGCACCTTTTTGGCAGCTTTCGAGGTATTCGCTGATGCTGTCTTTCAGCTTTCCGGCATACGCTCCCTGCGTATGGAAATACCCGTTATATCCTTTGTCGGTAAGGATTTTTGCGAACGTGCTTAAATCTGATAATGCTTCCATAAGATTGTTTTTTTAGCGTTCGATGACCTCTATATCCTTATTTTCCACGACTGCAAATTTTTCAATATTGAAGCCCTGCGGATTATTGTCGGAACGAACGGAGTTGACGAGATAGCAGGAAGTAATCAGGTTACGCCTGGTTACGTTGCTTGACCGGATAATGAACTGTTTGGCATAAGTACGCACTGCATAAGGGTAGTTGTCGAAATTGCACAAGACACTATCCACCTCGATGCGTTGCTGCACGTTCCCCGAAATGATACGGCTGTAATAGCCCTTTTCCGACAAGTCTTTGTAGTAATCAAAAGCACTTTTATCGGCAAGGTTGAATGCCCTGCTCATATTGCTTTCAATAGCGTTCTTGTCGGGCGCAAGCGTAAAGAACAGTTCGTGAAATCTCCTTACGTGTTCCCTTGCCTCAACCGGGCGGTTGATGCTCGCATCCTGCGATAAGGCAAGCATCAGGGATTTGCCGTTATCCAGTACATAGATTTTTTGGCGTTGTTCTTCTGCAAAGCGGTAGGAACGCCATACGGTGTAACCTACCACGCTAATGCAGAGAACCGCAAACACAATGGCATATAATCTTATCTGCCTAAAGCTGTTTTCGATATTTCTTAGCGTTTTAAATTCCATTTTTTAGAATGATTAATGATTATTTATTCATCAGTTTACCGCCGATGTTTCCAACTGTTGAACCTGCGCCTGCTCCGGCGATGTTTCCGGCTTTCATTGCTGTGGAGTTTACATTGCGGGTAAAGTTTCCTGCGCCTCCGGCTTGGATTACCCAACCTGTTACTGTCGGGATAGTGAAGTACCCGATGATGCCGATAATCATAAAGATGATGTACACGGTATTGCTTGTATCAGGTATATAGGTAGGGTCGGCAAGCATTGCTATATCCCGTTCTAAAATGAGGGATTGTATTCTTGCCAACATTGAGCTGAACAAATCCGAAACGGGAAGCCATAGGTAAACGCTGACGTACCTCGTGAGCCATTGCGAGAGCGTGGACTGAAAGCCGTCCCACACGGAAATAGCAAAGGCTATTGGTCCGAGTATGGAGAGGACTATCAGGAAAAACGTTCGTATGGTATCAATGACCAAAGCCGCCGCCTGAAAGAGAATTTCCAATAGATTACGAAACCAATCCTTTATGGCTTTTTCAATCTTATAGGCTTGCCTGTCCATATACATACCCGCCATTGTTCCAATGTCAGAGGGCGACCAACCCAGTTCGTCCAGTTTTTTATCAAACTCTTCGTCTGATACCATATAGGCGGTTTCGGGGTTCCTGACCATTGCCTCATATTCCAACTGGTCTTTCTGCTGTTGCAGTTTGTTCAGGTCAAGCACCTGGTCTTCCAGTATTTGGTGGGTTCCTACTACCACCGGGCTAAGTACCGCATTGATGGTTCCCAGTACGATGGTCGGGAAGAACATAATACAAAGCCCTAAAGCGAACGGGCGCAGCAAAGGGAACATATCAATAGGTTCGGCACGGCTTAAAGCCTGCCAAACCTTTAATGCCACATAGAACAATGCTCCCAATCCCGCCAAACCCTTAGCTACTGCCGCCATATCGCCTGCAAGCGGCATCATATCGTCATAAAGCGAACGCAGGAGTTCGTGAAGATTATCCCATTCCATTTTTACCAGTATTTTTGGTTAGCAGTTCCGTAGAGTTGAAGCACTCTTTGGGCATCGTTTTTCTTTTTCGCTCTTAGGTAGCTTACAGAAATGTTCTTATTGGTGTAGTAGCGTACAAGGCTGTGGTAATCCTTTACCTCTTTGTACACTCTGTCGATAATATCCATACGCTCTTTGTCATTCAGCGAAAGGCTTGATGAGGTTATAATCTGCTTCAATTCTTTCAGCAGTTCGGTACTTTCATTGAGCAGTGCCGAATAGCCATTACCGATAGCGACCAATTCCTGCGGTGTGAAATTTGGGTCGTTCATCATTTTACCAAAATTTTGCACGTACATTTCGGACACATCGCCCACCAACAATACCGTTTGTTGCACCTTACGGGCATCTTTCACAAGATTGTTGATAGCTTTCAGCTTGTCATAATATTCCTTACCCTGGTCGTACACTTTCTTCACTTCGTTGAAGTTCTTTATCACATTGCTCACGGTCGAAGAAGTCTGTATGATTTCGTTCGCAGAGTTGATAATTCCTGAAGCCAGGTTTGCAGGGTCAGTAACTACAAACTGGGCTTTTGCTGACGGTGCTACGGCGAGCATTAATGCCGTACACACCAGATACAATACTTTTTTCATTGTTTCTGATTTTAAAATGTTAATGACTATTGATTTACTTTGTCCCGCCTTTGCATTGCGATATGCTTAATGGCGAGTTCTACATTACCGTCCAGTTCGGAAGCAAGCTGCATTACTTCCATTTTTTCGGTTTCTTCGGTTGTGTAAGCGAGGTATTCCTCCAAACTAACTTCAGTGGCATAGACTGCCGAGTGCGTACCACCTAAGCCAATCCAAACCTCTTTGTACAGTCGGCTTGCATCGTTGTTCATATTGATGGAAAGTACCTGCCCTTTCTCTTTGTCCGTAAGTCCGAGCATCGCCTGTATATCATCGAACTTGTTCATATACTTGCGTTGGTCAAGCAGGATTTTACAGTCGGAATTGTTGATGATACTTTCTTTCACAATAGGCGATTGGATAATATCATCGACCTCTTGCGTTACGACAATTGCTTCTCCGAAGAATTTGCGGACAGTTTTAAACAGGTACTTGATGTATTCCGCCATTCCGTATTTGGCAATCGCTTTCCAAGCCTCTTCAATCAGGATGAGCTTGCGAATACCTTTCAATCGGCGCATTTTGTTGATAAACACCTCCATAATGATGATGGTCACAATGGGAAAGAGGATTTTGTGGTCTTTAATCGCATCAATCTCAAACACGATAAAGCGTTTAGAAAGCAGGTCTAACTGTTTGTCGGAGTTCAACAGGTAATCGTATTCCCCTCCTTTGTAATAAGGTTCGAGTACGTTCAGGAAGTTGGCAATGTCAAAGTCTTTTTCCCTTACCTGCTTTTCCTCCAGTACCTTGCGGTAGTCGCCTTTTACATACTCATAGAAACCGTCGAATGAGGAGTACACATCTTCCGTTTTGATACGTTCGATATAACCGCTTACCGCATTGGACAGGGCAACTTCTTCAGAACGGGTTGGCGGCTCATCATCACGTTTCCATAAGGTCAGTATCAGGGTTTTGATACTTTCCCGCTTCTCAATGTCGAATACGCCATCATCGGTATAGAAAGGGTTAAAGGCAATCGGGTTATCTTCGGTATATGTGAAGTAAACACCGTCTTCGCCTTTGGTCTTTCCTTTGATGAGTTCGCATAAGCCCTGATAAGAGTTACCCGTATCTACCAACAGTACGTGTGCGCCCTGTTCGTAATACTGGCGTACCATATGGTTAGTGAAGAACGATTTACCCGAACCCGACGGACCAAGTATAAACTTGTTTCGGTTCGTGATGATACCCCGTTTCATAGGCAGGTCGGAAATATCCAAATGGATAGGTTTTCCTGTAAGCCTGTCAGCCATCTTGATACCGAACGGCGAGGGCGAATTGTGGTAGTTGGTTTCTTCCGTGAAGAAGCACAAGGCAGGCTCAATAAAAGTGTAAAAACTTTCTTCACTGGGAAAGTCGCCCGCATTGCCCGGCATTCCTGCCCAGTAGAATGTTGCTACGTCCGTAGTGTTGTGGCGTGGCTTACACTCCATCAATGCCAATGCACTACCGCAATCATTCTTTAACTGCTTCAGTTCCGCAGGGTCTTCCGACCACGCCATAATGTTGTAGTGCGCACGGATGGAGGACAATCCGAAGCTGTGGGCTTCGTTCAGGTACTTTTCTATCCACTCTTTATTGATTTGGTTGGCACGACTGTACCTTGCCAGTGAGTGCATATTCCTTGCAGACTTCTCAAACTTTTGCAGGTTGTCTTCGCTGTTATCCAAAAAAATGTACTGGTTGTATATGTGGTTGCAGCTTAATAGCAAGCCCACAGGTGCGGCGAATGACAGACGGCAGTCGCTACGGTCGGTAGATAGCTTTTCAAAACGGGTATCTGCCGATACCGTTCCGGGCAGGTCATCCGTATCTGAAAGGGTATGCAGGCTTAACCTTTTGTTGCCAATGCGCACCTCTTCGTTTCCGAGTGCGATGTCCTGCATTGGTGTTCCTGCTCCCCTCGATAACGTGAGGTACTGTTCCAGTAATCCCTGTGTATCTTCCGTTCCGATAATGTCCTCTTCGGTCAAACGCCGCAGGCTGACAAAACCGCTATCGTTCACGATACGTTCAAACTGGGCGACCGCCTCCATAAAGCGGTGTATCGTTTCCTTGTTCCTGATTTCCTTTGGTATCAGTGTACCTTTGCAAAGCGAACTAAAGTTGCTTTGCATCCGCATTCTTTCCTTAGTAGTCTTTGTCAGAAACAGGTAGCAATAATGGTTCAGGAACGGTCGCTCGTTGAAATGACGTTGATAAGACTTCGATAAAAAACTCTGGTCTTCGATTGCCAAATCAGGTGCATAGCTTTCCTTAATGTACCAATCCTGTTTGTGAATGACCGTAAAATCAGGGAGGGTTTTAATCGCCTTGTGCCAGGCGGAGTGAATGGCTTCGTATTCCGCAGAAGCTACCGTGAACAGTTCCGGCAAACGCACTTCAAAACAAGCGGTAATGTCCGCATCTTTGGATAAGATGCAGTTGTTCTCTACTGCCAACAAGGGAAATTTGTTTTCCAGTGTGGTGGTCTTTGCTACATTTCTCATACGGCATTCTGTTTAGGTGTGAATTTTAAATAGCGGTTTACAGGCTTGCGGCAGATGATGTAGCGGGGATGCCTTTTATTGGCTGCAATTTTCATCAGTCCGTGTTCGCCGTACTTCCTGTTCAGCGAAAAGGTCTGCCATACAATGAGCGAAGCACCGCCTGCTCCGAGGAACAGGCAGATGTAAGAGTTTACGCCTGCCATATACAGTATCATCACGAGGATAAGCGTACCGAGCAGCCCACCTGCGAAAATGAACAGGTATTGCGCTTTTAGCCCTTTAAATTCCACCGTCCTGCCGATGCCTTTGTTGATATTGTAATTCATAAGGCAACGGATTAAAGGAAGAATGAACGCAGGATAGTAGCGGCAACAATCAAGAAGATACACGCACCAAACCACGAAGCTGCGGTCTTACTCGTGTCGGGGTCGCCGGAACTGAATTTGTTGTACACCTTAACGCCCCCGATTAACCCGACTACCGCACCGATGGCGTAGATTAATTGCGTTGCGGGGTCGAAATAACTTGTTACCATTTGGGTAGCCTCGTTGATACCTGCCGAGCCGTTTCCCTGTGCGAACGCACCAATTCCTGACAGTATTGCCACGGCTGCCAGCAAAACTTTTTTACTTTGTTTTTCCATAATTGAAACACATTAATTGTTACTGTTATCCCGCACCTTGCGGGCTTTCGGGACAAAGGTGCTTCAGAAATCAGGGCGTGATAACAAAGTGGCAGTCAAAGGAAGTGTTTGGCTGTAGGTGGCTTTGCATTATATGAGTGAGCATAAAAAAACGCCAAACTTTTTAGGGTTTGACGTTTCAAAAAAATCAACGTTTGTTAATGATTTTATAGCTTTATATTGTCCGGCAGCTTGGCGTTTGTGGCGGCATTTGAAAAACATTAGCACAAAAGTTCAATAGTAGCACTACTGTTGAATTACTGCCGTCAGCCGCTATAACGCAAAACTGCTTGTTGTTACTCGTCTTTTTTTAGCCATTTTGTTGCAATAAGTCGTTAAGTTCTCTGTCGTCTTCGGCAACTGCTTTTAAATATTTACTATGGTCTGCACTAAGTTTTTTGATATCTGCTCCTGCTTGTAATAGAAGTTTAATACAAGCGGTTTGATTGTGTTTGTTGTCCTTGTCGTCTGACATTAAACTATGAATAGCCCAAGCAAGAGGTGTGGAATTATAGGATTTGTCGGGCTCGTCAAATATGGCTTTTGATTTTATGAGCTTGTCCGCCAATTTGTCTCGCCCACAAAAGGCTGCCCAATGCAAAGCCGAAGCGTTATCGTTTTCATCAGTAAAGTTAATGTCTGCACCGTTATCAATGTAAAAAATACCCAACAGTTCTGCGTGAAGGCTTGCTGCTGCTAAAAGTGGTGTTCCGCCAATTCTGTCACCGTCAATGTTAGCTCCGTTTTCTAAAAATGTGGTTGCAAGAGTTATGGCTTCTTCGTCTGTCATTTTACCTGCAAAAACAGCATCACAAATCCGATGTAACGGATGAGCTTTTGTCAAACAAAAAAAATTGTAAGGAATTGTAATGCCTTCATTGGCAAGAATAGGTTTGTCGGCAAGTAATTTTTGCAAACCGCTATTGTCCTTTTGCTCAATAAGTTTTTTTACAGTTTGTCCCATAGTTTAAAATCTTTGAAGTGTAACGGTCTTTTAGAGTTGCAACCAACTCTGTTGTTGTTATGTTTTTTTAAAAGTCAGCAGAAATCCGGCAGTAAATAGTATAAGTGCAATAGCCATACCAAACACGAAATCGCTTATTAAATAAAAATGACCGATTACTACAAAAGCTGCTATCATTAAAATCGTTATGACCAATAAAAATCTTTGCCGTGAAAATAATTCGTGATGCTTGATAGCAAAATAAATTATGGAAAGCCCTATAAATATTAAACATAGCCCAAACATAGCGTGAAACCCTATCCATAAATTCCACATCGTTCCACTTTCATCCATTTGGATACTTGTAGTTTTTAGAACCTCAACTAAGGAAGCATCACTCGGATATAAATCTTGATTGTAGAAGATGCTATAAAAGTGAAGTACACCAGATATTAACAATAATACCGCTCCGATAGACCAAAAAATCCGGAATAATTTGTGTTTCAATGATGTTTTCATATCCTATTTAATTCCTGAACAAATAACTATCCTGTTCCATAAATTTATCATTCCAATTGCCATAACCAATTGAGCTACCTGCTTATTGTCAAAATGATCTGATGCTTGTTGGAATAATCCCTCATTAAATTCAGCTTGACTAACTAAAGTGAAATGTTCCGTAAATTCCAGTACGATCTTTTCTTTTTCACCAAATACAGTAGCTTCTTTCCAAGCATTGAGTAAGATAATTCTGTTGGCAGTTTCGCCATTTTCCAGTGCCTCTTTGGAGTGCATATTTAGACAGTATGCACATTTATTCAATTGCGAAGCTCTGATTTTAATTAAATACTTGTAAGGAGCAATCCATTCGATCTTCTCCATAAAGGTTTCTAATTTCAATAGTTCATTAAAGCCGTCCGGATCTGTATCGGGCAAGTTGTATCGCTGTTTCATTTCATTTAATATTTCAATCCTCAAAATTAGACACGAATAGTGTTTGAATGATTGTAAAAATCGGACAAAATTAAGGTACCTATAAAGATAGTCCTCTTAAATCATCAGCTTCGATTTGATAACATAGCCGAATGTCCGATTTCTACAATTTTTAAAGTCGCCAAATTGCTATTTTTGAACTTTGCATAGCCCAATAACAAACGCAATTCAGATTAGCAAATTTAAAATCTTATCAACGTTGCATAAATAGTATAGTATGGTCGATAAAAATATAGTTCCCTATGAACATCTAAAGGAAAGTAAACGAGTTCAAGTAGAGAAAATGTTCGACAAGGTTTCAAAAAAATACGACTTTCTAAATCGGATTTTCACTTTTGGAATGGACAAAAAATGGCGTAACAAAGTGTTAGCTATTATCAAGCAGAACAATCCTGAAAGTATCTTGGACATCGCCACCGGAACTGGCGATATGGCTATTCTTTTTTCAAAGACAAATGCCAACTTAATAGTCGGTACTGACATCAGTGAGGGGATGCTAAAATACGCTCGTGATAAAGCGGAGGTAATGGAATTGACGGATAGGATAAAATTTGAGAGGCAAGATGCGGAAAACCTAAAGTTTCCAGATGAGTTGTTTGATGCTGTGTCTGTCTCCTATGGAATTAGAAATTTTGAAAATCTTGACAAAGGTCTTTCTGAAATATGCAGAGTGACGAAAAAAGAAGGTGTTCTTGTTATATTAGAAACTTCGGTTCCGACAAACAAAGTGATCAAAGCAGGTTATTCATTTTACACCCGGTATATAATTCCATTGATTGCATCGGCATTTTCTGAAAATACCGATGCTTATCGCTATTTAACCAATTCGGCAACCAACTTCCCTCACGGGGAAAGGATGAAGACAATTCTTGAAAAAGCAGGTTATTCAGATATTATTATGAAGCCACAGTTTTTTGGAGCTTCAACAATCTATTACGCTAAAAAAAAGTATTAGCCATACAGAGGATTTATACAAATTGGTTAATGTCAAAATCTCCATAATCAATTTTCCGCAAATTGGAAGAACTGGCTTCCGTGTCAGTAGTGAGCGTACTATCAAAAAGCTCGGCAATTTTTCGGGTAGCACCCTCAATTGAATTTTCCATCAGGCTGAATAATTCAGTCCCCTGCAATTTTTGAACTAACGCTATCGCCTTTTCTTTTTGGGGTTGTTCCAAATGTTCTTTTTGGAGCAATTCCCCTACGGCTGTTAGTTCGTCATAGGTAACCCCTTGGGCAAGACTGTCATCGCCACCGGAAATCCCATACCTGTTCCATTCTTCTTCCTCATCTTTCAAATCAGGCATATTACTGAAAACTTCGTCCAGCTCTTCCTGCGGAATTTGAATACCGACAATTTCGTTTTCGTCGTATTCGATGTCTAAATTATCGGGATTTATCTCCTGTTTCTCGATTTGGCTTTCATTGGCACTGTTTGGCACTGATTGGCTTCTTACAGGCTTTGGCTGACCCATTATATCGTACAGGTTTGGATTTACTTTTTCCTGTTTCGGCTTTTGCTCCGACCTTTTTTTGATGACTATCTTGTCCTGTATAAGCAGGGCAATGACTATGAGCAAGCATATTACAATTACAGTTTCCATATCCCTAATTATTAAATAGGTTTATACTTATCGTTATAGCTCTTGGTAATCTGTTCGCCAAATTCCTGAAAATGGTAATCGAGCAGATTATCCAGATAAGCGTATATGCTAATCTTGTCCTCGCCAATCACTTGAATAATGCGTGTCAGCTTTTCGTGAAACTCCGGTCTGATATAGACCGTTTTTCCATCACGGGCATTCGTTTCCGATTTTTTGAAAAATGTACTTTCATAATCGGTTTCAGTGGTACGCTTTGTCCGGCTCTTTTCCCTAACCACAGGTTTATCATTTAGTGGTTCTTTAGGTTTATCTTCCTTTTCAGTAGCTTCGGGCGTTGGTTCGGGAGGAAGCTGTATGCCGTCTTTTTTCACACCGTCCACCATCAGGCTCATCATCAGTTCCTCGTTAATATCGGGAGTAACTTTTTTCTTGTTTCCTTTTTCCATATTGGCTTATAATTGAATGATTTTTAAAAATTCGTTCATAAACAGGTCTAACTGACAGGTTTTCATCAGCCGTTCATCAGGGGGCAACAAAGTGGAACGGAAAACGGCTTTACTGTTCACTTCGCTTTCTTTGCGAAAGCGTGTACTACTCTTGATTTGGCTCTGCATCAGGCTTAACCCTAACTGGTGGATAAGGCTGTTATATACCTCGTATAATGGTGTGCTTTCCCTACCATCGACTTGGTTCCAAAACAGGTTAATGGTGTCAATGGAAGTTTCCCCTTGTTTCATAATCACGTCCTGCAAAAGTTGCGTGAAAACAAGGGTACTTTCCATTACCACACGGTCTGCCGTAATGGGTGTGAAAATGTGGTGCATTCCTGCTAATGCCTTCAGAATGCCGGGCGTATTCACCGTTCCGGGCAGGTCGAAGAACACGACATCAATCGGAATAGGAGAAGCATCTACATATTCTTCGGCTTTTTCCAGTACACTGTCCGCCCTGTGCTGTATAATCTCATACGCCTTTTTGTTGATGGTCATAAACTGGTTGTACGCCTGTTTTTTCAGGACTTCGTTTTCCATTACCATTTTCAAATCACGTTCTTTCATTTTCATCAGGCTGTGCTGTGGAAAATCCGTGTCGAATACGGCTACATTGTAGCCCAAACGATAATGCAGGGTACTCGCTACAAGCGTTGTGAATGTACTCTTGCCGACACCGCCTTTTTGGGAAGAAAAGGCGATAAATACTGTTTTTTGTTTTGTACTCATATCTCTACTTATTTAGTGGCTTACTTCATTACCTATGTGCGTAAGTGTTTATGCACTTATATGTTTAGGCACGTTGCTCTGCACCGATGCACTTGTGCAGGTACTTATCTACCTATGTGCCAAATTGTCTATGCACTTAAATACACATTTACTTATGTGCCTGCATTTGTCCGTACCGTACTATATAATCAGGTAGCTGAACAGGTACTTTTCTATGTACCTGTTTGCTTGATTGCCTAACTCGGTAGTTAGGTACTTATGTTGTTACCTGCATAGTTATCTACACACTTACATCCTTTTGTTGGTACAAATAAAAAGAGATAAACAAGTAGTTCTTTCAATGTGGCAGTGTTTGGCGTTCAAAGGCAGTGTTTGGCACTCTTGTGCAGCACAATCCTTTCAGAAAGAGGGCTTTACTTTGTATTGTAATTTTTATTAACGGATTTATGCAAAAGTCTTTTGACAAATCGGAGGTAACAGCAACGGCATCGAGCCGTTTTTCCCTGTTACTTTTAATCCGGTTCCGCCAACTGGCGGACGGATTATTGTGTTCACCGGAACACGGCAAGTTGTGTTTTGAGGCACTCGAAACCGAGTTAGTGCCTCAAAACAACTTGCCCTGCTGGGAGCTTAAAAAACGTCTTCCGAAGTCAGCGTTTTGTGTGGATTTAAAAATGGATTAGTGATGAACGAGAACAATAACAAAAAACAGAATAAGGGCGGACGGAGAGCTAAGACCGACCCAAGCATCCATCGCCACGTTTTCCGCCTTACAGACGAAGAAAACGCCAAACTTTTATCGCTTTTTGAAGCATCGGGAATGCCCAATAAAGCAAAGTTTATTATTTCCCTGCTGTTTAGTAAGGAAATGAAATCGGTTAAAATTGACAAAGGAACAGTTGATTTTTATATGCGACTGACTTCTTTTCACAGCCAGTTTCGCTCCATAGGTGTAAACTATAACCAGATTGTAAAGCTGTTGTACAAGAATTTTTCGGAGAAAAAAGCCGCAGCGTTCCTGTACAAATTGGAAAAACAAACGGCTGAAATGGCGATGCTATGCCAAAAAATCATTCAGATAACCGAAGAATTTGAAGCAAAGAACCTGAAAAAATAGCAGTACAGATGATAGCAAAGATTGGCAGAAGCGGGAATTTATACGGTGCATTGGCGTACAATCAGCTCAAAGTAGAGAATGAAAACGGGAAAATTCTGTTCGCAAATAAGATAA
This sequence comes from Chryseobacterium echinoideorum, assembly GCF_007474535.1. Taxonomy (GTDB): domain Bacteria; phylum Bacteroidota; class Bacteroidia; order Flavobacteriales; family Weeksellaceae; genus Chryseobacterium; species Chryseobacterium echinoideorum. The sequence goes on from NZ_VKNW01000004.1 coordinate 63,613, forward strand.
TCGAAACGCCAACTGGAGCATATACTGTTGCACAATTAGCACAATCTTTTGCACCTTACCTGATTGCCAACCGCAATACGGAAAAGCATACGTTGCATATTTCGCTCAATCCCGACCCGAACGACAAAGTAAGCGATGGGAGGTTTCGGGAAATCGCAGAACAGTATATGCGGGAAATGGGCTACGGCGAACAGCCTTTTGTGGTATTCAAACATACGGATATTGACCGCAGCCATATACATATTGTATCGGTTTGCGTGGACGAGCAGGGCAAAAAGATTTCGGATAAATTCGAGAAAATGCGGTCTATGAATGTATGCCGTGAACTGGAAAGACAACACGGGTTGATACCCGCAACAGATAAGGAGCGCAATCAAACGGATAAGGTTTTCCGTCCGGTAGATTATCGGGCAGGCGATGTAAAAAGCCAAATCGCTTCGGTCGTTCGCCACCTGCCGAACTACTACCAGTACCAAACTTTGGGCGAGTACAATGCCCTGCTTTCCCTGTTCAACATTACCGCCGAGAAAATAGAGGGCGAATTGCAGGGAAAGATGCAGCAGGGCTTATTATATATTCCGCTAAATGAAAAAGGCGAAAGAGCCGGGCATCCGTTCAAGGCTTCGCTGTTCGGAAAGAGCGCAGGGCTTCCGGCTTTGGAATTGCATTTTGCGAAATGCAAAACGACTTTGAAAGATAGCCCCACCAAGCAGACCCTAAAATCTGCTGTTACCATTGCCCTGAAAACCACCAGCGATGAACAGGCTTTTAAAAAGCAGTTGGCGGAACAAGGCATTAATGTTGTGGTGCGCCGGAATGATACAGGGCGTGTTTATGGCATCACATTTATTGACCACAATTCCAAAGCGGTATGGAACGGTTCACGTTTGGCAACAGAACTTTCTGCCAACACCTTTAATGATTATTGGAACAGTAACATCAAACCGGATATTAAAGAACCTGCCGTTTTACAACCCAAACTATCCACATCAAATGGTGCGGATCTTCCTGCGGAAGAACCACACCATTTGTTCGACTTCTTAACTACCGACAAACACGAAGACGGTTTGATTGAAGCACTGGGCGGCTTACTACCCGAAGCCCAGGGCGAAGATTATGAGGAACAGGATTTTGCTAACAAAATGAAGAAGAAAAAAAAAAGAAGACTGTAAGAGGTCAGATTTTGGAATTAAAAATCTGTTTTTAAAAAGATTTATTGAGCTGTCACTTTATAATTCTGAAAGAATTTGAGTTGTATTTAAGTAATTGCTTAAATAAACAAATTGACTATCTTTGTGCTATGGACAATAATTCTTGCATACGACAACAAGCAGACATTAAACAAATAAACCGCTGTAAAGACCGAGTTTCAGAACTCAACGGTTCTTTTGACTATTTATCGAACGGACTTGAATTAGCGGGAAACAATGTAAGACTGAAAATACTCTTTCTACTTTATGAAGAAAAACGACTTTGTGTTTGTGATATAAGTGATATTCTTGGTATGACAATTTCAGCGGTTTCACAACACTTGCGGAAACTCAAAGACAGAAAACTTATTGAAACCGAACGAGAAGCTCAAACTATTTTTCACTCACTGACTAAAGAGTATGAAAAAATGCTGAAACCATTTTTCAAAATACTTGACGAAAACAAAATATTAGAAACAATATGAAAACTGACAAAAAATTAATTGGTGCAGGACTTTTGACTACAATTGCAGCTTCTCTTTGTTGCATCACACCAGTATTGGCTCTTATTGCAGGAACAAGCGGTCTTGCTTCCACTTTTTCTTGGCTTGAACCTTTTCGACCCTATTTTATCGGGTTGACAATTTTGGTTCTTGGTTTTGCTTGGAATCAAAAGTTGAAACCCAGAAAGCAGATAGATTGCAATTGTGAAACAGAAGAAAAACCAAAATTCATTCAGTCAAAAATGTTTTTAGGAATAGTAACAGCATTTGCAATCGTAATGCTTGCCTTTCCATACTACTCAAGCATTTTCTACCCAAAGACAGAAAAGCAAATCATAGTAGTGGACAAATCCAATATTCAAAAAGTAGAATTTACGATTAGCGGAATGACTTGTGCAAGTTGTGGCGAACACGTAAATCACGAAGTAAATAAATTGACAGGAATAATAAGTTCAAACGCTTCTTATGAAAATGGAAATGCAATCGTAGAATTTGACAACTCAAAAACAAATATTTCTGAAATCGAAAAAGCAATAAACTCAACAGGATATTCTGTAACCGACAAAAAAGAAAATTAAAATGGAAATCAAATTACAATCAACAATCACTTGTCCCAACTGCGGACACAAGAAAGAAGAAACAATGCCGACAGACGCTTGTCAATATTTTTACGAATGTGAAAAATGCAAACAAGTTCTAAAACCAAAACAAGGCGACTGCTGTGTTTATTGTAGTTACGGAAGTGTTGCTTGTCCACCAATTCAGCAGGACAAAAAATGTTGCTGACGGACAGAAAACAGAAGAGCAACTAAAAGTATTTTTTATTTGGATGCTTCATAAATGTTACGATACAAAAGGATCATAGAAGCTACAACTCTTATCACTTCGCCAAACACTGCCACGCACCGCCATTGACTGCCACATTCTTATAGCCGCTGTGTAGAGCCTTTAAATTCACGCCCGAACATTAAAACTAAAAAAGAATGCAGGGAGAAGACGATTTAAGAGGTTTAGCCAAAATAATGGCTTTTATGCGGGCAGTCAGTATTCTTTTGGTGCTGATGCACCTTTATTGGTTCTGCTACGGGTTCTTTTTAGAACGTGGTTGGACGTTGGAAATAATCAACAAGATATTAGGCAATTTCGACCGGACGGCGGGCTTGTTTTCACATACCCTTTATACCAAGGCGTTCGCTTTGGTTTTGCTTGCTTTGAGTTGTTTGGGAACGAAAGGCGTAAAGAATGAGAAGATAACCTGGGCTAAAATCTACGTGGCTTTGGGCGTTGGTTTTGTGCTGTTCTTTCTGAACACGCCGTTGTTAAAGCTATCTCCGGTAATAGGCACATTTCTGTATATCCTTACTATCTCGTTAGGTTATATTGCTTTGCTGATGGCGGGCGTATGGATGAGCCGCTTGCTTCGTACCAACTTAATGGACGATGTTTTCAACAACGAGAACGAGAGCTTTCAACAGGAAACAAAGCTGATGGAAAATGAATATTCCGTTAACCTGCCCACCAAATTTTACTACAAAGGCAAATGGAACAACGGTTGGATAAACATTGTAAATCCTTTCAGGGCATCAATCGTGTTGGGTACTCCGGGTTCCGGTAAATCTTATGCCATCGTAAACAACTACATCAAGCAGCAGATTGAAAAAGGCTTTAGTATGTACATCTACGATTTCAAGTTTGATGACCTTTCGACAATAGCCTACAACCACTTACTAAAGCATCGGGATAAGTACAAAGTACAACCCAAATTCTATGTGATAAATTTCGACGACCCACGCCAGAGCCACCGTTGCAATCCCCTTAATCCCGACTTTATGACGGACATTTCGGATGCTTACGAGGCCGCTTATACCATAATGCTGAACCTCAATCGAAGCTGGATACAGAAGCAAGGGGATTTTTTCGTAGAGAGCCCAATAATCCTTTTAGCTGCCATTATTTGGTATTTGAAAATTTACGATAATGGTAAATATTGCACATTCCCACACGCCATTGAATTGCTGAATAAAAAGTATTCGGACGTATTCACGATTTTAACTTCCTATCCTGATTTAGAAAATTACTTATCGCCCTTTATGGATGCTTGGCAGGGAGGCGCACAAGACCAATTACAGGGGCAGATAGCATCGGCTAAAATTCCTTTGTCAAGAATGATTAGCCCGCAATTGTATTGGGTAATGACCGGCGATGATTTTTCGTTAGACATCAACAACCCGGAAGCCCCTAAGATTTTGTGCGTGGGTAACAATCCCGACCGCCAAAATATTTACTCTGCCGCACTAGGCTTGTATAATTCGAGGATTGTAAAGCTGATTAACAAAAAAGGACAATTAAAGAGTTCGGTTATCATAGATGAGTTGCCTACGATTTACTTCAGGGGACTGGATAATCTTATCGCAACTGCGAGAAGTAATAAGGTGGCTGTATGCCTGGGCTTTCAGGATTTTTCGCAGTTGATACGTGATTATGGCGACAAAGAGGCTAAGGTTATTCAAAACACAGTCGGTAATATTTTTAGTGGACAGGTAGTTGGAGAAACAGCAAAGAGCCTTTCGGAACGTTTCGGTAAAGTATTGCAAAAACGTCAGAGTATGACGATTAACCGCAACGATAAATCTACCTCTATCTCCACACAGTTAGACAGCCTTATTCCGGCTTCCAAAATCTCAACATTGACACAGGGTATGTTTGTCGGTTCTGTATCGGATAACTTTGATGAACGTATCGAACAAAAAATATTTCACGCCGAAATCGTGGTGGATAATGAAAAGGTCGCAGCAGAAAGCAAAGCCTATCAGCAAATACCGCAGATCTTATCTTTTGTAAATGAGCAGGGCGAGGATAAAATGAAGCAAGAAATTGAAACCAATTACAAAAAGATAAAATCAGACATCCTGAATATTGTTGTGAGCGAAATGGAGCGCATCAAGAATGATCCTAATTTACAGCACCTGTTACAATAGCAACGCTTCAAACACTGATATTAAACATTATTTGAGATTTAGAAAGTATCTGTAAACCAATCTTTTTTGACTTTTGATAGACTAATATATGGTTTACTATTTAATTAACATTAGATGGTAAATGTCATTCTTTGCTGCCGTCCTTGTTTTCCGATGATTTTCCACTCTTCTTTTTATTATAGCGTTTCATTTTATCAGAAGTGCCACAATATTTTGGATTACACCATTTTCGGCTACCATTTCTTGTTTCATCCAGAAAAACCCACCCGCACTTGGGACACTGTTTTACCCTTTCCAAGCTATGTTGCGTTAGCAGGTTTACCAATGAATGCAATACTTTCCAAACAGGAAAGATAAGATCGCCGGAAGCCTCTATGTGATCCAAAAAGAATTTATCTTCTGCAAACTGTAAACGCTGTCTCGAAAATGCATCAACAATCAAAAGATTTGTTGCAGGCAAAAATATTTGTTTTTTATCATCATCTTTTTCGGCAACCGCAGAAATAAGCCCTTGTAAAATCCTACGGATTTCCTTAATGCGGTTTAGGGCTGCTAAGGCTTCTTCTGGTTGTCTCTCTGCAAGTTCACGAAGCGTCTGAAGGAGATGCGGATTAGAAATTTTCAATTTTGAACACCAGTCGACAAAATCCAAGTACGTTGCAAAATAATCATAGTTTTCTTCTGTTTTCCAAGAACTGACCGTATTTACAAAATTGCAGCATAAGATATTACTATCAATGACTAATGTTCCTATGCTACGAAATTTTCCCATATTACAAAGTTATGCTATTTAATTTTTAACCGAAACATACCGTCTCAATTATTAAGCTATATAAACATCTGAAAACAAAATTTATATAAATGGAATAGATTTTTTGCCAATACTATTGCCTGTATTATAAAAATATGTAAATTTACTACCTAAATCAAAATAAATAGTAAAAATTTTAAGGTTGATTGTAGCGTTCTCGTTTACCCGCTCGTATTAAGTCTAAAAAATTTACTCACTTTAAAACTTTAAAAATGAAGACAAATTTAATTTATGTAGCCTTCGCATTGCTTTTCTGCTTTGCTTTCATTTCTTGTGAAAAATCTGACAGCAATCCGGAAGCAGTTCTTGAAAACAACCTGCTTAAGAGTGCCGACAAATATGCGGCATTGGTACAAACAAGGAATAGTGGAGCCGGAAACTTCTCGATTGAAAACATAAAAAGAGAAGCTAATATGCTTACCATTACCGTAAAAGGCGGTTGTAAACAAGACGACTTTCATATCATTTGGGACGGGTCGATTATGTTTTCCAGCCTAGGGCAGATCAATCTTGTGCTTTACAACAAATCTGAACAAGACTGTGGCACAGAAAAACAATTTGACATAAACATCAATCTCAGCAAGGTCATTGGAAAGTACGATCCTAAAGATTTTATCTTCAATGTAGCTAATGGTTCAAAAAAACAGGACAAATCACTAAATCCTAATGGATCTATTACAACCAAGTAAAATTTAATCTATAAATCATATTCAATGTAATAGTAACATTCGTCAGGTCTCAATTTAAAACTACAAAATTGACCTGACGAATATTAAGACTAAGAAGTATAGATGTACCTGCCTACTTAAACTATAAAACTTCACTGAACACTTTAATTAAATGGAAACAACCCTAAACAAGTTTCAACATACTATTGAGGAGTTAACGGAAATGTTAGAGACTTTTAATACTAAACAGTTCAATACAATTCCTTTTCCAAACAGTTGGACAGCAGGTCAGGTAGGTGATCATCTTTTAAAATCGTATGGCTCTTGGAAAATTTTCAAAGGAGCAACAGTGTTTGCTGACAGACCATATAATGAGAATTGCAAAGCACTAAATGAGCTTTTTTTGGATTTCAAAACAAAACTAAGCGCAGAGCCTTCGGATTTTATCTATCCCTCAGATGGATATATTGGAAAGGAAGATTTGATCTTAAATATACGGGCAATATGTGACGATATTATCAACTTCTCATGTCGACACGATCTTAGAATGCTGTGTTTAGATTTTGAATTTCCAACCTTAGGATACATGACCCGGTTTGAATGGTTACATTTTTATGTTGTACATACTCAAAGACATATTAACCAATTAGCGAAGATTTTAAACATTTTAAATGGTATAGATGAATAAGCCACTTATCGTCAACAAAGAAAAGGTAATAGACGCAACGCAGCAGGAAATTTGGGAAGTTATCACAACTCCTAAATATTTTAAAGATTGGATGCTTGTACCAGCAAAAGCTGAAGACGAAAAAGCCATCGAATTAGGAAGTAAAATTTATTGGACTGATGATAATGACATGGTTTACCTTGAAGGTGAAGTCATAGCATTTGTTCCAAATACAAAACTGGTTATTTCATTAAAGGATATCAGTTGGGAGCAAACCGTTCCTAAAGATAGTGTAACATACGAATTTCATCTCGCAGAAGCGAAAAATGGCACACTAATCAAATTTCTCTTAGGGGATCTTTCCATAGATCCGGAAGGTTCATCATGGTATCGTTCTTACAAAGCAAGTGACGAAATCGGTTCCATAGAAAAAGTGGTTAACGCTATCAGAAAGGTAGCAAGGGACATCTAATAAAAATCAAAATGAAACTTTACGGAACGTCTGTTATCGTATTATTATTGGTGCTTTTATCATGTGGTAAAAGATACAGTGCAAACATGTATTTCAATTCAGAAAAGCCATCAAAAGATACAGCATCCTTATTCGCTAACGGAATTATTTCGACCCATTTAAATGAGTATAACATAACATTTTCACCTAATGGGCAAATGGTTCTGTTTACCATTGCAAATAATACTATGGCAAACAGGTTCTATACAATTTTCATTTCAAAAATGATGCAAGACAAATGGACAAAGCCAGAAATCGCTGAATTTTCCGGGCAATTTAGCGATGCTGATCCATTCTTCGATCCCAACAGTAATAAACTCTACTTTATTTCAACAAGACCAGTAACACCAGGAGTGCTAAAGTCGGACTTTGACATTTGGTGGGTAGACTATGCAAATGGAGATTTCAGTAAACCAAAGCATTTGGGCAATGAAATCAATTCGGATAAAGACGAACTTTATCCAGTTATATCAAAAAAAGGGAATTTATTTTTTTCTGCTGAAAATGGTGAAAACGGATACGATATAATAGTTTCTAAATATAACAACGGTAAGTTTTTGCAACGGGTAAGTTTGGAGGGCTTCCTTAATACGAAGAATATTGAATTTGATGCATTTGTTGATCCGGATGAAAAATATATCATCTACACGGGAATGGGATACGGAGATAGCTATGGAAGTGGCGACCTCTATATAAGCTTTAATAAAAATGGTCACTGGGAAAGAGGAAGGAATATGGGAAAGCAAGTCAATTCCTTGCATATGGATCAATGCCCGATGTTATCAACTGATGGCAAATACCTGTTCTTTACTTCTTTTAGGGATGGTCAACCTTATAATAGCAAAGAACCAATGACCACAAAGGAATACCTCGATATATTAAACTCTCCCCTAAATGGGCTTGGTAATATTTTTTGGATTGATTTCCAAAAGTATTCCCAGGACGAAAAACTATTTAAATAAATAAAGTAAAAGTAAAATGAGAATAGCTACTGAAAGACTTACCCTATCGTCATTTTCCGAGAAAGACGCAGCTTTTGTTGCTGAACTTTTAAATACTGATGGATGGATAAAAAATATTGGAGACCGAAACATCCGTTCGGAAAAGGATGCGAGGGAGTACATCAAAAAAGTGACGGACAATCCCCATATTACCTATTGGACGGTAAAGTTAAAATTGGAACGCGTAGCAATCGGTCTGGTAACCTTGATAAAGCGGGACTATCTACAATTTAACGATGTCGGTTTTGCCTTGCTTCCCCAATTTATTAATAAGGGATATGCATTTGAAGCCACAAAAGCTGTTTTGCTGTATTTGATCAACAACAATCTATTGGAAGATATCCTGGCGATCAGTCTTAAGGAAAATGGTGCATCCATTAAACTGATTGAAAAACTCGGTCTGACCTTTGAAAAAACAATTGATCATGACAATAATATTTTGGGTGTATATAGAGCATCAAAAGGAGAATTGCTTTCCAAGTTGCTGAAAACAGGAAATGAAGTATGAAATTCTTGTCATACGGTAACCTTACCTAAAGGAAGTTGTACTAATTTTATAATATAAACGTAGACGGATGGACCAATCGAAGAATAATGCCAATGCACTGATACTTTCTGCCGGAGAAGGAAGAACCTACAACTGCGGAACGATGACCGCAGTTTTTAAGGCTGATGAAAATGAAACCAATGAAAAATACAGCATTTCCGAGTGGTGGCTGGAACCGAACTCTGATGGTCCCGGAGCACACCGGCATGAAGACAACGACGAAATTTTTTATGTGCTGGAAGGAACAATAGCTATTCTTGTTGGCGACAAATGGATAGATGCGGAAAAAGGAACTTTTATACGTATACCTGCAAAAACCACACATGATTTTGCAAATAGGACAGGCGAAGAAACAGGCGTACTTAATTTTTTCATTCCGGGCGGATTTGAAAGAAATATGCCCGCCATAGTCAAATGGTTTGAAGAAAACGAAAAATAATCTTTATGGAAAATTATAGCAATACCATTCAGCTCAAGGCCACAACAGACAAGGTTTTCAACGCCCTAACCAACGAAATTCCGCTCTGGTGGACTGAAATGTTTGAAGGATCTGCAAACAGAGAAGGCAGCAGTTTTACTGTTCGTTTTGGCGACAATGTTTACAAAACAATGTGTGTAGAAGAATTAGTGCACAATTCCAATGTGGTTTGGTATGTAGAAAAATCATTGATAGCCGTTCCCGGATTAAAAAAACAAACCGAATGGATTGACACTACAATCGTTTGGGAAATAACGGAGAAAGGGAACAGTACGGAACTGCACCTTACCCATATCGGTCTAAACCCTAATGTGGAGTGTTACGACATTTGTACAAATGGCTGGCAACAGTTTACAAACAGCCTCAAAGAATTTGTCGAAACAGGAAAAGGAAATCCATATCGAGCATAAACATCATAGGTGGATGTATGAAAAATAAGTTATCAGACAGGCTTGCTGCAATTGTAGTTGCACTTCCAATACATGATGGTAGTCGGATTTTAGAAATAGGTTGCGGATCGGGAGCAATGGCAAGGGAAATATCCAGACAAGTAAAAAATGGGTATGTGCTCGCCATCGATCGCTCTGCGAAAGCCATTCGTCAAGCCATTGCCAGTTCAACCAATGCATTGGAAAGTGGAAAGCTCACGTTCAGGCAAGTTGCTATAGAAGATTTTGAGATGGATGCCGATGAAAAACCTTTTGATATGGCTGTAGCGATAAGGGTTGGAGCTTTGGATGGAAGACACCCGGAAATTGAAAAGCAGGCACTGCAGAAAATTGCTCGATCCCTGACTAAATCGGGAAAACTATTTATCGACGGAGGAAATCCCTTAAAAGAAATACATCTTGATGAATATAGAACATAAATTTACAATAAAACCTTATTACAATGGAAAATTTTAAACCCCAACATTACAATTCCCTTTCGCCCTATCTCATCGTAGATAATGCCCAAAGGTTAGTAGACTTGCTGAAAACAATTTTCGATGCTAAAGAACTCAGACGCTATGACCGTGAAGACGGAAAAATTATGCACATAGAGCTTCTTTTGGACGACAGCGTGATGATGATCAGCGATAGTACCGACCAATATGCGGCTAACAAAACAATGCTGCACATGTATGTGCCTGATGTTTTTGCAGCGTTTAACAAAGCCATTGAAAGTGGTTGCGAAATCATAGAAAAACCAGTGAATAAAGATGGAGATACAAGAGGTTCATTTTACGATTTTGCCGGAAACTATTGGTCGGTAAGCACACAAGCCAATACGTAAATAAGATTAAGATGGAAAAATCACGATCAATTGCAAAAATTGTTGGACCGACATTGACTGTAATGGTTTTTTCCGAAATGCGGTTTTGGAACCCGACGCTTTATGATACACAGATTGTACCTCTTATTTATCTGAACGGAATGATACTTTTTGTGGCTGGATTAGCAATCATAAGCAATCATCATATTTGGGTTTACGGTTGGCAGACCATAGTAACAATAATTGGATATGCATGTATGCTGATCGGTTTACTGAGAATGCTTTTCCCGGAAATACAAAAAACGGCATTCAAAAATGATAAGCCAATTATGATTATAGAAGTTATTCTCATTTTAATCGGCGTGTTTCTGACATGGAAAGCCTATTTGCCCATAAAAAAATGAAATATTTAGTTTTTAACTCTTGAACACCATCAAATAAACAGATATTAACAAATTAAATAAAATCGATATGCAAACAAAACATCAATCAAAGTATCAGACCATCATCAAGGCACCCATTGATAAAGTGTGGGATGCATTAACCAATCCCGAAATCGTAAAGCAATATTTCTTCGGTTCTAACCAGGAAACAGATTGGAAGGTTGGCAGTAAAATCCTGTGGACAGGGGAATATGAAGGAACAACCTACATAGACAAAGGTATAGTTTTGGAGTATGTGCCCAACAAGAAACTTTCGCATAGTTATTTAAGCAGTTGGAGTGGATTGGACGATAAGCCTGAAAATTATTTATTGGTTTCTTATGAAGTAGGCGAAACTGAAAGCGGAACCGAACTAATAATTACGCAATCAAACTATGATGAAGAAAAGGCACAACATTCTGCCGAGAATTGGGGCGTGGTGATAGACGGACTAAAAAAACTTATTGAATAAAAGAATTATAGATGAAGATTTCACTGAACCTCTTATTCTTAGTTTTTTCTACAACATTAACTTTTGGACAGAAGCCAATACCCGAACAAACAGGAGTTTCCAAACCTTTTATCCTTGGTGTAATTGATGAAATCCAGTCGAAAGAGCTTAACGAAAAAAGGATTTTAAACATCTATCTGCCCGAAGGCTATAATCCTAAGGACACGGTACGCTATCCGGTCATCTATTTGCTTGACGGTTCGGCAGATGAGGATTTTATCCATATCGTGGGGCTTACGCAGTTCAATAGTTTTGAATGGGTCAATAAGGTTCCAAAGTCGATAGTGGTTGGTATCGGGACGGTAGACAGGAGAAGGGATTTCACATTCCCTACCACTGTGGTAGAAGATAGAAGTGCAAATCCGACCTCAGGGCATTCCCATAGGTTTATATCGTTCATTGAAAAAGAGCTGCAACCATATATACAGGAAAAGTATAAAACGAGTTCTTCAAAAACTATTATTGGACAATCGTTAGGTGGGCTTTTGGCAACTGAAATCCTGTTTAAAAAACCGGAACTTTTTAACAAGTATATCATTGTCAGCCCCAGTTTGTGGTGGGATAATGGCTCATTATTAAACCAGCCCTTTGCCCGTTTTGAGCATACAGATATCTATATCGGAGTTGGAAAAGAGGGTTTGGCTCCCACTAAAATTGCCCGTGTTATGGAAGTAGATGCCAATGTTTTAGCCGACAAAAGCAGAAACCTGAAAAGCAGAAACGTAAATGTCTATTTTGATTTTCTGCCGCAGGAAAACCACGCAACAATAATGCATCAGGCTGTATTTAATGCTTTCAAACTCGTATACCGATAATTACAAATCGTATATTAATTAAAAAACAACTATAAAATGGTTCCGATAGCACTTTGAAAACATCTTTCAGCTTCTGGTTGGACTGGCCGGAAAACTTGCTGAGCAAACAACAGAAGATATTTTAGAAAATTCTTGACATTTTATGAGAAAATTGCAGTGACCAACTGTTCGAGAAGAGTGTGTTTAGAGGTTGAAACAAAAATTATTCACCTTATTTTCAGATGTTTATAATATTTTTTAAAAATAATTTCAAAAAACATTTGACTCTAACGTTACGTCATAGCCTACCTTTGTACAGTCGATAAGGATAAGAAAGAATGAAAACTCTTACAGTTAAAAAATTGGCGGAAATATCAGGTGTGAGCGTACGCACACTTCATTATTATGACCAGATCGGCCTGCTCCGTCCATCAGTAAGAACTGAGAAGAAATACAGGCTTTATGGAAATGACGAGCTATTGCGCTTGCAGCAAATTCTGTTTTTCCGTGAACTGGACTTTCCACTCAAGGATATTCTGGAAATGATGGACGAGCCTGACTACGATCTGGTTAAAGCGCTGATGCAGCACAAGTCGGCACTGCTCAACCGCAAAAGAAGAATTTCTGACTTATTGAGAACGATCGACATCACTATTAATAATCTTAAAAAAGGAGAAATGATGAAAGATCCAGAAGAATTGTATAAAGGTTTTCCCAAAGAAGTTGGAACGGCCTACAGAAAAGAAGCAATTAATAAGTACGGCGCACAAACCGTTGAACAATCTGAAAAAGAGCTGATGAAGCTTGGTAAGTCGGGTGTTGAAGCGCTTCAAAAGGAAATGGAAAACGTTTTCAGCGAACTATTTGCACTGAGAAACGACTGTCCGGAATCGGACATCGTACAGCAGCACATTGAAAGGCATTATGGGATAATTAGCAAATTTTGGGGCAATTCAGTTGTGCCAGATCAAAAAGCTTGTGCTTATGCGGGGCTTGGTGATCTTTTAGTAAATGACGAGCGCTATTTAGCTAATGTTACAGACGGAAATCCGCAACCTGAATTTGCGCTGTTCTTGCAGAAAGCAATGAAATATTTTGCTGAAAATAATTTGGAAAAATAATGTAAGCAAAAAACAGTTAGGGAAAGTCCTGATAACATCGGGCTTTCCCTTATCCTAATAAAAGATTGAAATATGAATGAAATAGATCTAATTAAGGAATTTCAACACATTGAAGACAACTTCAACCGGGCGGTTGTCACAAATGACATCGCAGAAATAAAAAAATGTATCACATCCGATTGGGTGTTGGTAGACAGTCAAGGTGGAATAATACCACAAGAGCGGTTTTTTGAAGTTCTGAAACAAGGGTTGCTATCCCATTCGGCGATGAGCAAAGAAGTGTTGCGGGTAAAAATGTACAGAGGTGTAGCACTGGTAACTGGCCGGGGGCAAAATACCGGAACCTGGCAAGGAGAACCAATGGAAGCTGATGAATGGATTACAGATGTGTACAAAAAAGACGGAGACGAATGGTTGTGTGTACTGACCCATTTGACCCCGGTAAAAAAATAATTAGTTATGGTAACAGTTGAAAAATTGCGGAAACTGGCACTTTCCTTTCCCGAAACGACGGAAGAGCCCCACTTCGAAAAGACTTCTTTCAGGGTGAAGAAAAAAATATTTGCAACGTATGATGATAAGCTAAAAAGAGTTACCGTCAAGTTATCAGAAATAGATCAGGATATTTTTTCTTCCGCAGATAAATCTGCCATTTATCCGGTTAAAAACAAGTGGGGCAAGCAGGGCTGGACTATAATAGAGCTCGAAATGGTAAGTAGGGAGCTTTTCGTTGAAGTTTTGACAACGGCGTTCTGCGAAGTCGCACCCGAAAAACTAGGCGCCTTAGTTAGATCAGATAAAAATGGACTAAATAACTAAATATACGCTTTCATGGCCATTGAATTTACTGATATAAGCGACCAAAAGCTACTATTAAAACGGCTAACTGAAAAAGATGCTATTGCATTTCACAGTTTGTATTTCCAAAAAGACGGGCAGGAAAGTGAAAAAGTCGAATCAAAGAAGAACAGCAGAGCTGCTTTCGAGTTTACTGAAAATATCATTTCACAATGCAATGATATTTTCACAATACGCACCACCGTAAACCCAGAAAAAATCATTGGAGATTGCGCATTGCACCATTGGGACAAACTGAGGAACGAAATTGAAATCGGCGGCTCACTGCTTCCCGAATATTGGGGAAAAGGTTTGATGGCAACAGCCTTTCTCTTATTGATCCCCTATGCGCAACAGATCTATGCAGTAAACAAAGTCGTAGCGAATACAACCGCTGAAAATATAAACGCATTAAAATTCGCCGAAAAACTAGGTTTCAGAATAGCAGGAACTATGGAAAACAATGTACTGTTAGAAAAAGATTTATTAGATTTTTTGGCGAATTGATTTAATACCGAACAATTACAAAACGTGAAGAAATTATAAAAAATTATGTTGACGGCTATAATGCATTCGACATTGACAAGATGGTCCGGGATTTTAACGAAGCTATCATTTTTAAAAACATCAATAATGATGAGGTTACGATGGTGTTAAACGGGATTGAAGCGTTTAGAAAACAAGCTGACCAGGCAAAATCCTATTTTGAAAGCCGGCTGCAAACCATAAAATCTTTCAAGCATAAGGGCGATACCACCGAAATTGAAATAGATTACATTGCAACTTTAGCTTCTGATCTTCCCAACGGATTAAAAAAAGGCGAGCAAATTGATTTAAGCGGAAGATCCATATTCAAATTTTCTGAGGATCAAATTGTTGAGTTAATCGAATAGCTTAGTAAGCGGTACAGATACGAACCATTTAAAAAATTGATCTGACAATGACAATTGAAACACACCATACCAACA
The DNA here is from genome assembly GCF_007474535.1 of Chryseobacterium echinoideorum. Lineage (GTDB taxonomy): Bacteria > Bacteroidota > Bacteroidia > Flavobacteriales > Weeksellaceae > Chryseobacterium > Chryseobacterium echinoideorum. The sequence continues at coordinate 78,874 of NZ_VKNW01000004.1, forward strand.
GTTTAAAAATAGCTGAAATTATTTCTGACGAAATTATTTTAAGATCTGTCGAAGACGGATTGGATCTATTGGGCGATCTATACTATCAGGGATTTGATAAGATTCTTATTCATGAAAAAAACATTACGCCCGATTTTTTTGATTTAAAAACCAAAATTGCAGGTGAGATACTCCAAAAATTTGCTCAGTACCGAATGCCTTTAATCATTATAGGTGATTTTTCAAAATGTGAAACCCAAAGTTTAACGGACTTCATTTACGAAAGCAACAAAGGCCGACAGATCAATTTCGTTGGCTCTCTGTCGGAAGCAATAAAACGATAACTCATCGGTTCTTTGGGATTTGCCATTTTAAGAAAAGAAATCTGATTTCGAAAGTGAAACACAGCAAAAAAAATGAAAAACATGTAAATAAAATACGATGAGAAAAGTAATTGCAGCAATCAACACCACACTAGACGCGGTTTGCGACCATACCGCAGGAATTCCTGATGATGAAATACATCAACATTACACAGATTTACTGCGCCATGCGGATGCTATTCTGTTTGGGAGGGTAACGTATCAGCTTATGGAATTTTGGCGGACTTTAGTTGAAAAACCCTCCGGCGAAAAATCAATGGACGACTTTGCCGCGGTTATAGATAATATCCCAAAAATTGTTTTTTCCCGAACCCTCGAAAGCGTAAACTGGAAAAGTGCAAGGTTGGCAGATCAGAATATAGAAAAAGTGATATTAGAGCTTAAACAGCAACCGGGGAACGACATCCTTATTGGTAGCCGAAGCCTGATTTTACAACTGATGAAACTTGATTTGATTGACCAATACCAGCTCTGTATTCACCCTATGGTGGCAGGAGGCGGTTTGCCGTTGTTTGAAGACATAGACAGAACTGTTTTTAAGCTCAATAAAACAAAAATATTCGGCAATGGAGCCGTAATGCTTTACTATGAACCGACAACGAAAAGCGCTACAAATGGCCAATGACATCCTTCATGTTAACCATCTTATAACAAAGAGAAATGTCAGAGAAGTTACAATCAGTGCTCAAAATGTTTTCCGACTTTGACGAAAACGAGCTGGTTAGAATATTAAGTTCTTTTAAGCGAAAATCCGTCAGCAAAAATGATGTTTTATTGCATGAGGGAAGTATTTGTAAAGAATTTTACTTTGTGAAAACCGGTTGTGTCCGTATATTTTTTGTAGATAAAAACGGGCATGAAAAGACAAGATACATTATGCTCGATAATCATATTGGAACAGCTTTAACAAGTTTCATTTCTCAAAAGCCCTCCGTAGAAATGATAGAAGCTCTTGAAGATACCGAGCTTTTAGCAATCAGTCATGCGGATTTTTATCGTCTGAATAGCCAAATGGATAATTGGAGAAATTTTTATCAGCGAATTTTGGAAATGGCTTATTCGTTTCAAAACAGGAAAATTGAGCAAAGGGTAACCCTAACAGCGAAGCAACGATATGAAATTATTTTGAATGAAAATCCTGCTTTAGTTCAACAGGTATCCAACAAGATATTGGCGTCTTATCTGGATATCCGGGAAGAAACTTTAAGTAGGCTTAAATCAAAATAGAACGATTTTGACCTATGTCAATAGCAATATGTGTGAGACTAAGCATTTTTGCATTTACAAAACGCAATGCAATGGAAAAACTTACACAACACAATTATTGGACGATAATCGCAACGGGATTGATAGCATTTGTTCTCAGTGGAATTTGGTACAGCCCGATGGTTTTCGGCGAAATATGGGAGACATACCGAAACCCACCAAACCCCGAAATACCCAGATGGACGATGGCGTTTGCTCCCTTAAGAGAATTGATTGTTTCATATGTGCTGGCGAAATTAACTCTGCTATTGAATTTATCACAATATAAGGACACCTTAAAGCTGGTTTTTCTATTGTGGATTTCCTTCCATGCTGTTGGAATGGCGGGAGCAGTTTTATGGGATCACATGCAATGGCAGTTAGGTGCTGTCCATGCTGGCGACTGGTTAATGAAAATGACATTCATGGGAATTGTGTTGACCAAATGGCTTAAAAGAAAAACAACATCATTAAAAGTTTAATAAAATGAAAGAATTTGTATTACTGTTCAGAATGGACATCACCAATCAGCAAGCTCAACCTACTAAAGAGCAGATGGATATATACATGCAACAGTGGATGGCGTGGATTAATGAAATTGAGGAAAATGGTCAACTTGCCGATGGCGGAAACCATTTCTCACGAGAAGGTCGAGTATTAAAGCCTAATAGCGAAATTATCGAGAAACCCTTTACTGCGGATGATATATCTGTGGCAGGATACATAATTATATTAGCTGATAGCATGGAAGGTGCAACAAAAATAGCTCAGAAATGCCCGATACTGAATGGACAAAACACGAGTGTGGAAATAAGAGAGACAGCCCAGCCAGGGTAAAATAGCTTACCTATGACGATACAGAAACGTGAAATTTTCAATCAGGTTATTAATTTTTTCTGGTCAATACTTTGTATTGCACCCATTTTCTGGTTTTGGTTCGATGAAGGTATTAATAACATATACTTTTACTTATTTCTGGGAGTTGCGCTTTTAATTGGTGCATTACCTCCGAAAATATTGGACGCACTAACATTAAGCCCTTATAAAAATTTTTATGAAAGACTTGGTGTGAAATTCATCCGTAAATTTGTTCAAAACGGGGATGTCATCAATTCGATAGATAATGCAGGAGGAAATGTTTTCACAAAGCGAAAAGGTCAATTAAAAACTTACCTGAAAACCATTGCCATGTATGAAAGATATCATTGGATCTGCCTCACCTTTTTTCTTCTTACTACATTATATTGTTTCGTCAGCGGTCATATTAAATTCGGTATATTAATATTAATTGCCAACATATTGTATAATTTCTGTCCAATATTATTGCAACAGTACAATATGATCAGATTAAAAAAACTACTTAATGACTAAATGGAAAAAGTACTGACTTTTCCACTTAATAATTAAGACTTCAAGATTTTAAAATGACTAAATTTTATAATGAAATACTGTGTAAACTTGAAACGGCAATCCAAGATTTGGAGATTGAGACAGACTACTCAATACAGCGTATAGAAACAGTTATTGACTTAATTATAAAAAGTTTATTAGAATTAAAACAGTTTGTCTTAGCAAAAGGATTTAAGAATACGGATGATGAAATCCATTTTTTCAAATATCAAAAACCAATCATTGTTGCCAAATTGATATACTATAATTCTGTCTATAAGATAGAAGCAAAGAAGCCCTATGGAGATAAGCAAATAAAAAAATTCCTGAACAAAGAATTAATTAAACTCAAAAAGTTTTTCGATAACAATATTGATTTCTACAAATATTACCGGAGTAATAACTCCTTTCTTGACGATAAATTTTTTGTGCGGGGAAAACACGATATAAGATTGTGGCTGGACACCTTTTATTTTGAAGCAGACCACCGTTTTTCTACTTCACACGATTATAAAGTTGCTAAAATAATTGCCAATGATCTCATACAAGTTTATCTTGAAGACCAGTTAAATAGTAATCATACCAAGATTTCTGACAATTCTTCACTCAATTGGACAGGAAGCAAAACAGCACTCATAGAGCTTATTTATGCATTGTACGCCCACGGTGTATTTAACAATGGGAATACAGACATAAAATTGATTGCCAAAACTTTTGAAGATGCTTTTAATATTGAGTTAGGCGATTTTTACCACACGTTTATGGAATTGGAAGCCCGTAAGATAAACCGAACGAAATTTCTTAACAGCCTATGTGAAGCACTGGTAAAGAAAATGGACGAGCAAGACGAGAAGTAAAGATCGCATAAGGCAGACTGATTAATAAATTCTATTTATAACAATTCTATTATTTGCTACTAAGGATTAATTCATTACCCAATTAAATTTTTTGCGTAAATTTACAACTCGTTAATAGCTCAAGATGTAAATTGAAGATTGCAGCAGAAATAAGAAAACTTTATAAACCCATTCAGCCGGCTGTAAAGCAATCGGATGGAGATGTGATGTACAACGAATTTCTGCCCCATATAAGTTTACAACCTTACATCTATTGTTATTGGCAGCTTAGAACAACAAAACCTCTTTTTTCTGAATACAGTTATCGTGTGGTTGCTGATGGTTGCATAGATATTGTTTTCAGCCTTGACGATCCTGAAGACAGCTATGTAATGGGCTTTTGCAACACGTACAATGAGTTTCCTCTAATCGGTAGCTTCAATAAGATTGGTATCCGCTTTCTGCCTACAATGTTTCCCCAAATATTCCGATTAAATGCTTTGGAAGTGAGCAACAGGCTTGTAGAACTCCAGTTGATAATTCCTTATATATCCCGGTTTATTGCGCACAATATTAATGAAAATCAAAACATAGACGAAGTTGTTGCCATTCTCGATAGCTACTTCGTCAAACTTTTTTCCAAAGTAACCTTTGACGGTGATAATCGATTATATGAAGCTATTGATATCATATTAAAGAACTGTGGAACCCTTGATGTCCAAAATGGACTGAACACTGGGATCAGTGCAAGACAATTAAGAAGACTTTTTGAATTTTATGTAGGCGATACTGCCAAAACATTCAGTAAAGTAGTTCGTTTTCAGAATATCCTCAACGCTAAACCATCCACCCAGAGCCTTCGGAAAAACAAGCTTTTTTTCGATGCGGGTTATTATGATCAATCGCACTTTATAAAAGAGTTCAAGAGCTTTTACGGTGTTACTCCCGGCAAAGCATTTGAGAATTATTAGGTTGATATAGTGTCATTCAATGGACATTATTCTAGTAAAGCGATTGTAGGTTGTAAACTTGTATAGATTTATTGATAGGGACAGCCACAGCCTAAATTTGCTGTATTCCTGCACTAAACAATTAAATTATTTGCAAAAACTAAACTGAGATAAGTTTATTTCTTAGTGCTAGGTAAGTTTTGAGAAATCTCGAAAACAGGTCTTTCTTATACTTAATTTCATCCGAACTCCAATGTGTCCGTTTTGTACTATTGTATAATTATTTTTTCTTACAGATTTGTGTCGAAAATAGAATTTTAATTGAGTTGGTTGAGTATAAACCACAGAGAAGCGAATTGGTAATTAAAATTGCGATAAAAAAACATCTATTGAAGCTTTAAAATTAATGATTGAAATTTTTAGAACAAATGTGATTGAAGCAACCGAGGCAAAAAGCATAATTGAAGTGATATTGTCAAAATATCCTGATTTAGAAGTAAATTTTGATCTGGAAGACTGCGATAAAATTCTTAGGGTATGCGGTTTTAATTTCAGCAACCTCGAAATTTCAGAGCAATTGCATAAAATGGGGCATCGATGTGAAGTATTAGAAGGATAAAAATTTAGTAGCGGGAAGTCACAAAATGCCAACAAAACCTAATAACCAAAAAAATCTAAAACGCTAATTAGAATTTTAGTAATACTAATATAATTAATAGCTATTGATTAATCCTCTCCGGTATTTTGTCCGTTTTTTACTATGCCAGAAACTTCAATTGTTTGTTTTTTGTACATGGAAAAATGAGCATTATGTCACAAAGATTAATAATTGAGAACATTGAGCCATCCGCAATTAATGTTTTGTTGAAGTTGGAACAATACTTAGATACCGTTTCGGTTTCAAAAACTAATCAATATTTGATAAAAATCCGGGCCTCGCAAATTAACGGCTGTACCTACTGTATAGATATGCACTCCAGACACGCCTTAGAATTTGGAGAAATGCCAGAGCGCATTGATTTGATTAGTAATTGGAGAAATAATACCAATTCCTTTTCAGAAGAAGAACAATTGTTACTTGCAGTTACCGAAGAAATAACCTTGATAAACGAAAAAGGCTTGAGTGATGATTTGTATCGCAAAACAGAATTATTTTTTGGGCAAAAGCAGACGGTACAAATCGTTATGGTTGTCATTACCATCAATGCCTGGAACAGGCTTGTTGTTTCATTTAAAAGTGCCCCAACGCATTGAAAACAGTAAGAATTGAAAGGAAATTAATTCCGTAACAAATTGAATATTTTGATATGAAAAATAATTTGGCTAGAATAATCCTAATAACCGCTTCAGCAGTTTTACTGTTTTTTGGCTTGCTGCATTTACACGGCACATTTTACTCAACGGATCTTCATCCTGAAGATGCGAGCCTACTGGATGCCCTGCAATCAACTCATATAAAAATGGATAAAACCGGAAACTTCTGGAACCTGTGGATAGGCTTTAATGCCATGTTTAGTCTTGGACTAATTTTCATCGGCGCTATTAATTTATACTTTTCGGTAAAACAATTCAAGACATTGGTGAGCAATCGTTTTATATTGTTATTGACCATATTTTCCAATGGCTATTTAATATGGATTGGGAACCGATATATGATCGCTGCTTTTACTATCAGCATGGCCATTCCATTCTTGCTTTATGCAACAGGTTTTTTATTAATAAGGTTTAAATATTTCAATAATGATCAAATTATATAAAATATGCAATTGGCTATTGTTTGCCTTTGCTGTTCTGCATTTCGTTTATCCATTTTTTGATACGTTTCAATTTGATGAAGAACTGATGTGGTATCATTCCGGTGGGCTTTCAATGCTATTGATTTTTTCAATCAATTACATTAATTCCAACAGCACATTAAAAATGATCCAGAGGATTGCCAATCTATGTAATGTTGCAACTGCATTATTTATTTTCTTCTTGTGCATTGCAGTACCAGAAATTCAAGTGTATGTTTTAAGCTTGATTATTTCGGCAACAACTATTATTTCATTTAGAAAATCGTTTCAAACAAATATTAAAAATTAGATAAGCTTTTAAGGGCTGATGTATTCTTAAATATGTAGAATTGAGCAAACCGGTAAAATTAAAGCTTACAAACTATTTATAAAAAAACAATGAACAAACAGGTTATAGTACCGTACAAAACCTCCAACAAGGGCAAATCGGCACAGGTTGAAAAAATGTTCAACGACATTTCTAAAAATTACGATTTTCTGAACCGACTGATAACATTTGGAATGGATAGAAAATGGCGGAACAATGTTTTAGAGCTTGTGAAGAAGAGCAATCCGGAAAACATTATTGATGTTGCAACGGGTACGGGGGATATGGCAATTCTATTTTCAAAAACAAATGCAAAAAGCATTGTTAGTGTTGACATTTCAAAAGGTATGCTAGAAGTAGCCAACAAAAAAATAATGAAAGAAAATCTGCAAAAGAGAATTACAACAGAACTCAGCAATGCGGAGAATTTAAGCTTTAAGGATAGTACATTCGACGTTGCATCAGTAATATATGGTATCAGGAACTTTGAAAATCTGTCAAATGGATTATCAGAAATACACAGGGTGTTGAATAAGAATGGCATAATTGTTATTCTTGAAACATCGCAACCTACCAACCGTTTTCTACGAGCTTTTTATCTACTATACACAAGGATACTAATGCCATGTATTGCAAAGATTGTTTCAAAAGATAAATATGCCTATCAATATTTATCTAAATCGGCAATCAATTTTCCATACGGCTCGGAGTTAAAAACAATCATTCAAAATGCAGGTTTCAAAAGCGTGAGCTTATACCCGCAATTCTTTGGAGCTTCAACCATCTACTATGCAGAAAAATAGAAATAAATATAACCTTATCAGATTTTATACAATGAACAAGAAAATAAAATTTTCACAAAGCATAAAAATATATGCCTCAAAGGAAACGGTTTGGAAAACCGTTTTATCAGATGAATTTTATCAAATATCGTGGGGTGCTGCACTTTCTACGACGTGGCAAACAGGCTCGATAATTCAATTTACAGGGACTTGGGAGGATGTTGAGTACGTAGATAAGGGCATAATTAGAGAACACATTGAGAATAGCTTTCTGAAGTTTACTTACTGGAGTTCTTTTTGGAAAGCTGAAGACGTTCCAGAAGAATATTGCGACATTTCGTACACGGTAAAACAGTTAGATGAACATAGCTGCGAGTTTACGATTAAACAAGTCGGGTTTAGGGACCAAGTTCATTATGACGATACCGTGGAGTTTTGGAAAAACAGTAGCCAAACACTTAAATATCTATCTGAAAAAGATGGATTGACGTTAGTTAGCAATGCGGTTTTCAACGAGCTTGTTTCGATTATAGCAACAATTCCCGCCGAAAAATACAATGCTGAAACATCAGGAAATTGGAACCCAGCTCAAATTGTTGAGCATATTATTATGGGCAATACAGGGATGAAGCAATTCTTAACGGAAGTACCTTACACTTCGGATATTCCTTTTGATTATAATGTTCAGGCGATACGGGATTTTATGTCTAACAATGATGTTAAGTATCAAGCTCCTGATTTTTTAATTCCTGCCACAAAGCAATACGATATGAATGAACATCGTGAGTTACTGCTAAACTTGCAGGCAGAAATAAATGATTGCATCGCAACATTGGATTTTGAAGATAAATGCGGAATAACTGATATGCCGCCATTTGGGTTTATGAGCATATACGAGTGGTTAAATTTTTCCGTATTCCACATTTTGCGTCATAAGGATCAACTGAAATCTTATAGGTAATATTATGGTCCAAAAATTCCTGATAGCGCTGATGACATTACCTTTCAGTTGGCAAATTTGTAATGCGCAGGCCAATTCGGTCAACGAATACAATCGTATCGTACTGAATGGTGTGGAACATGGTGTATTCATCAAAAGCAATAACGTCAAAAATCCGGTCTTACTCATCCTGCACGGTGGCCCCGGCTTTTCAGATTTTTATTTTTGGCAAACCCATAACAAGGATTTAGAGCGACGTTACACTGTCGTCACATACGATCAAAGAGGAACAGGGTTATCCTACAATGATGCGGTTGCTCCTGAAAGTATGACATTTGACCAACTTGAAAGAGATGCTTTGAGTTTGATCAATATATTGAAAGAACGGTTCAAAAAAGATAAGATCTTTCTTGTGGGCTACTCTGCAGGTACTATCACAGGTGTCAATCTTGTCAAAAAACACCCATCATTGTTTTATGCGTATATAGGTGTTGGTCAGGTCACAAACTTGTATCTGAACGAAAAGACTTCGCTTAGCTATTCAATCCAGCAGGCAAAATTACAGAAAGATATCACAGCTTTATCACAATTGCAGGAACTCCAAAAGCGTTACCCCTCGCAAACGAAAAATGACCTGCAAGACCTTTATTTATCACGGAAATGGCTTAGGCACTTCCACGGCGATTTTTGCAAAGGCACAAGCGTAGGACAGCTCTATAAGAATATGGACACGTTTGCCAAACAACATTACAACGATAGCCTGATTGCGAAAGGGCAATCATTCACGATGGAAGCTATGTGGGCAGAAGTGATGAAAGTTGACTTGTTTAGAACGGCAAAGGAGTTAAAAGTTCCGGTTTATTTTATTGCAGGTAGGTGCGACTACAATGCGCCATCTAAGCTTGCATTTAAGTTTTACAAGAAACTAAAAGCACCATCTAAAACATTCATTTGGTTTGAAAATTCCGGGCATTACGCACCATTTGTAGAAGCTGAAAAGTTCAATAGGCTTTTATTGGATGAAATTTTAGCGAATGAAAAATTATAACCCATACCCTTATAAAGTAAAAAACCGTCAAACAGTAAATTTTGTCCGTTTTTTACTATCCCAAAAGGTTTTCTTCTGCCAACTTTGAACGATCGAATAAATTCAATAACAATGAGAAAAGTAGTTTTAATCATTATGGCATTCTGCATAACTGCAAATGTCTATTCACAAACAAATTCAACCACTAAAAAAGAAATCAAAATGAAATTGAACGCTGGTATCCTAACAGAAAAATTGGAAGAAACAAAAGCCTTTTATCTTAAAACATTGGGTTTTGGTGTAAGCTTTGAAAACGAGTTTTACATATTATTGCACACGCCCGGCAAAGAAGCGGAAATAAGCTTTCTATTGCCCAACCACCCAAGCCAGCAACCATTCTTTCAAAAGCCCTTTCAGGGGCAGGGAATGTATCTTACCATTGAAGTGGATGATGTGGATAAGATCTATCAAGAATTAAAGCAGAAAGGTGTCAAAATCGAAATAGACATACGTAACGAACCGTGGGGCGACAGGCATTTTGCAATTAAAGACCCAAATGGCATTGGTATAGACATCGTAAAATATTCAGCACCTCAATAGAAGATAAAAGATATGACAAATAAAGGATTACTAAAAATGAACAACGTAGGTATCGTTGTAGAAAATCTTGATGATACGATTTCATTTTTCAAGGAGTTAGGAATGACACTTGAAGGACGGGATATTGTTGATGGCAAATGGGCAGGAAGGGTAACAGGGCTTGGAAACCAATCAGCAGAAATAGCGATGATGGTTACCCCGGACGGACAAAGCCGACTTGAACTTTCGCGTTTTATAATACCGGAAACCGTTTCAGACCATAGAACTGCACCGGTTAATTCGTTGGGATATTTGAGAGTAATGTTTGAAGTGGACGACATAGACGAGGTTATGTCCAGGCTATCAAAACACGGTGCCGAACTCGTTGATGAAATAGTCAACTATGAGGATATTTACCGACTTTGTTATATCCGTGGTGTGGAGGGACTTCTTATTGGGCTTTTTGAAAAAATTAATAGAGATTTGTAGCTAAAGCCCCGTTAACAGGGGCTTTTTTATGCAACTCTTTTTGTGGAAGTAATCAACCTTTACTTACACCATTATCAATAAACTTCCTTTCACAACATTGTCCGTTTTATACAATGATTTGCAAACGCTTTGTAATTAATTTGCAATGTGAGTTTCGTTATTCACTGCAACATATCGCCAATTGTTTCAAGTGCGGATTTTGTAAAAGAATTAAGATGAATACCCTTTTGATTATAGCGAATGTAGTAGTACTGGCATCGGTCATTTTCCATATATTTTGGGGAGATAAAGATATTAAGTTGATTGAACCGGACATTTTCGAGCATAAAAAATTTGAAAACTGGATAATGGCAAGAGGCGCATTCCACGCTGTTTCAGTGGATATGCTGATGATTACTGCCGGACTTACTTTGATAAATTTCACAGACCTATTAAATCAACATCGAACAATTCTCCTAATGATTATGAGCATCTACTGTCTGTTGTATGCTATCTTTTTCTTTATTGTGATAACGGTGTCAGGCAAATTGCCTCAAAAATTTCTGAAACTATGCCAATGGGCATTGTTCCTGATATTAAGCGGACTGATTTATTTCGGTGTCTAATTAAAGATTTATTGCTTTGATATTTTTTAAATAAGCACATAGAAAACGAATGAAATTTTGAAAACAAAACAAAAATGTATGGAGCATATTGAAAATAAATTAGTGCCCGAAAACCCTAAGCATAATCCATTTGCACAAACGTTCTTCCACGGAACTAAAGCCGACTTAAAAATCGGCGATCATATTTATCCGGGGCATCAATGCAATTATATGGAAAACAGAAAATTGAACCACGTATATGTGGCATCTACATTGACGGCAGCAATATGGGGTGCAGAGTTGGCTTTAGGCGATGCGCAGCAGCAGATTTACTTAGTCGAAGCTACCGGAGAAATTGAAAATGACCCAAATGTTACGGATAAAAAAATGCCTGGCAACCCTACGATGTCGTACAGGTCTTCGAAACCTTTTAAAGTCATTGGAGAATTGGGAACTTGGCAACCTCATTCGGCAGAGGAAATTCAAGTGATGCAAGATGGTCTTCGCAGGCTGAAAGAGCAAGGGCATAACCTTATTATTGATTGAGGGTAGCACCAAATAGTCTTCAAAATAAGAATAGACGAAGGCTTTGTATTCAGAACATCGTTATAGAAGTAAAAAAAAAACCTATTAAGCATCAGAAACAATGAAACGAATAGCATTTTACAGAACTATTCTATGGGCAGGCGTTTTTATAATGGTTGTGACGTTATTGGTTTCTTCCTGCATACGATTGGCCAGGGTAACACATTCCTTAAATTACGGCGAAATCCCTGCTGTCGGCACCATTGATATCGGATACGTGCAAAACCCAGTTTTAACGTTCCTGCATATCCTGCCGGGATGTTTCTTTATGCTTTCGGGTGCTTGGCAGTTCATACGTCCAATTAGAAATCGCCTTATTCACGTTCATCGATGGAATGGCAGGATATATATCGTCTTGGGGTTGGTAATAGGAATTACCGGAATAGCAATGGGAATAAAGTTAAGTTTTGGAGGTATGGCGGAAGCATCAGCATCCATAGTTTTCGGCTTGTTTTTCCTATATGCCCTCCTAAAAGCCTATTGGTGTATTAGGAGAAAGCAGTTCACATTGCATAGAGAATGGATGATAAGAGCGTATAGTATAGGCTTGGCAGTAGCTACCATACGACCGTTGACCGGACTTTTCTTTAGCTTTACCGCTATTCCATTCCATACTTTTTTCGGGATATCATTTTGGATAGCTTTTATCTTAAACGTAGGTATTGCAGAAATATGGATCAGATATACCCGTAGTGGATCTGGAAAGAAGATGAAATCATTATCATAAAATATTTTGTTATAAATCAATTAATTACTGATTATGCAAGTAAAATACAACACAACAATTGTTCAAAGGGGAAATACAACAGGTATTCAGGTTTCTGAAGGTATTCTCGAACAACTAAACGGAGGCAAAAAGCCGCTCGTGAAAGTAACTTTAAATGGCTATACCTACCGCAGTGCAGTAGGAAAAATGGATGGCGAATTTATGATTAGTTTGAGTGCTGAAAACAGGGCGAACGCTAATGTACAAGGCGGTCAGACGTTAGAAGTAATCCTCGAATTGGACACCGAACAACGAACAGTAGAACTCCCTAAAGAGCTTCAAGACGAATTTGACAATAACGAGGATGCCAAATCAGCATTTGAGAAACTTGCGCCAAGTCGGAAAAAAGCAATGGTGCTTTCAATCAACGAAGCCAAAACCGATGAAACAAGAAAAAAACGGATTGAAAAAGCTATTAACTCTTTAAAAAATTAAAATATGACAACAACCCTACTTTGGATTGGAAAAATTCTTAAAATTCTTATTTGCCTGTTTTTTCTTTTTGATGCCATAATGAAAGTTATCAAGAGCAAAAGTTCAGTAGATGCCACAGTTCAACTTGGTTTGCCACCAAATTGCGTACAGTTTATTGGAGCGATTTTATTAATAGCAACTGCACTATATGCTTTTCCTAAAACTTCTTTTTGCGGATTGCTTTTAGTAGTAACCTATCTTGGAGGAGCAGTTGCTATTATGTACTCATCTAAACCGGATAGTTTATCCTTTTTGTTTCCGCTTGTTTTTGGTTTGCTTGCAGTTATTGCAGAATATTTTCTTAACGACAGTTTCAGAAAGGCTTTGCAATTGAATTAGCAATCGAGCCAATTTTTTAAAGGAATTATAGTTAGAAAAATCCATATTAACTTTTCTCATTCCAAAAATTTATCGGTAGATGAACATCATAGTAATCATCAATTGCTTACTGATTACGGAAGGTACTTTTTTTTAAGAGCCTAACAGGATTGGGATTGATATTGTAAAAAATATCATACCGTAGAAACACAAAGCAAAATTCCTTTGAGGAAAAATATTACAAAATATTAATCACATAGAAATGGGTACAACATTCAGTATTACTGAAAAATTTGGCAAAGAGTTGGCAGAATTGCTTGCAGAAAAGATTAGTATAGTATTTCCACAATTTCCCAATGAAAATTTTATAAATGATGTAGATCTTGCAGTTATAGGGAAATCATATACACAACGGATTGATGCTATTGCAGATCTGTTGTACAAATATTTACCACAAAGTTATCCTAAAGCACTTTCGGTTTTGATGCAGATTTTGGGAGAACCTAATCCAAATGAAACAGGAATGTTTACGTATTACTATTGGTTGATGCCTATCGGAAAGTTTGTAGAAAAATTTGGTTTGGAAGATCTCGAAATATCACTGAAATCCATTGAAGAAATCACTAAAAGAAATACAGGTGAATATGCCATTAGACCATATATAAGAAAGTACCCTAAAGAAGTATTGGCTAAGATGTCAGAATGGGCAAAATCACACGATTTTCATCTACGTAGATTGGCAAGTGAGGGACTGCGGCCAAAATTACCTTGGGCTTCCAAACTTGATACATTTAATGATACACCTCAGCCAGTTTTCGAGATTTTAGATTTATTGAGAGAAGATGATGTGAAATTTGTTAAAAAATCTGTCGCTAACCACCTGACTGATTGGCTAAAGGTTAACAAGGAACAAGTATCAACATTAATTCGGGAATGGAGTAAATCCCCTAACCCTAATACACAATGGATCGTGAGATATGCGACCCGAAAAATCAAGGCTTAATTATTATATGAGTATTGGTCGATAACATTATTGCAGAAAAAATGAATACGGAAATTATAATTTGTGAATGGATAATTTTTACAACGAATTGCTTTACGAATTGGAAATGGAAATCGACAAATTGGAAATTGAAGCCGATTGTCGGATCCAAAAGATAGAAACTGTTATACACGAAATAGTTAAGTGTTTATCAAAATTAAAGGAGTATATCCAAAAAAGAGGATTTAATAATACGGAAGAAGAAATTCGCTTTTTCAAACATCAGAAGCCTGTCATTGTTTCCAAACTAATTTATTATAATGCCATTTATAAAATAGAGAGTAAAAAACCAAATGAAACAAAGTCTGCAAAGAAGTACATTCATACTGAATTGAAAAAACTCAAAAGGTTTTTTGATAATAATCTTGAATTTTATAAGTATTATCGTACTAATAATACCTTTATTGATGATCAGCTTTTTGTTCGGGGTAAGTATGACATTAAGTTAAATTTGGACACAATCTATTTTGAAACAGACCATTCCTTCTCCACTGTTGCCGATTACAAAGCTGCTAAAATACTTGCTAACGATTTAATACAGGTTTATCTTGAAGATCAATTAAATAATAGACACTATAAACGGGTACATCGAAAATCTCCTTTGACCTGGACAGCAAGCAAAACTGCATTGACGGAACTTATTTATGCACTTCATTCACAGGGTGTATTTGACAGAGGAAATGCAGAGATAAAACTTATTGCGAAGACATTTGAAAGTGCTTTTAATATAGATTTGGGCGATTTCTATCATACGTTTATGGAGTTGAAAGCCCGAAAAATAAACCGTACCAAATTCCTTGACAGTTTGTGTGAAGCTCTGATAAAGAAAATGGATGAACAGGACGAGAGGTAGTGTTTATATTATCCCTCTTGGCAGATGAGTACCTTTTGTCTGAATAATACTACCAGCAACAATGGGTGTATGCTCTTGTTTCTCAACTTTATTTTCGGCTTCATCGTTGGGGTCTTCTTTAGATTTTTTCATAGATAGCAGTATCTTCCGTTCAACGGAAGCTAACTCCGTTTTGAGTTCGCTCAATCGGTTCTCCTTACTCCATGTACCGTTAAGAACTTCCTGAAGAACAGGTAAATCCTTTTGTATTTCCACAATTTTCTTTTGCTCCTGTTCGATATAGCCGGGCAATTTCTCCAGTGCATTAAGGAAGTTCGTAGCAGCCAGCTTTTCATCTTTGGCGATGATACCGTTGTTGTAGGTATATTTGATATTACCCTCGCCCTGTACAAAAAAACGGTTTACCCGAATATCCACATCCTCTTTTTCGGACATTTCAGTTTTGACCAACAGCGTAAAACCGTACAGGCTTCCTATTTCTTCGTACTGACCTCCGGTGCGGGCTTTGTCCGCAAGCTGGTTGAGCTTTGCACCGATTTGTTTCATATCCGCATTGGGCGGTACTCCGTCCAACTGCACAGGATTTGCAATTGTACCGTCCGAATGTTTTTGTATGCGTTGCTGCAAGTTTTCCCAATCGAGGCTCATTCGGTTGAAACGGGATTGCGTACTATCCAACTCTTCCGTATAATCTTGCAGTTTGGATTTGGCACTGAATTTAGAACGGTTGAACGCCTGTTTTTCGCTTTCCAGTCCAGCAATTTGTTTTTCTAACTTGGCTTTATCCAACAGGTCTGTATTTCCTGATAGGATGGCCACATATTCCGAAAAATTCATTCCCGATTTTTCGTCCATACTGCCCTCGTCAATGGTTCGTTTGCCGAGATTGTTTTTTTTTAATTGGTCTATAAAAAGTTGCTTATTATACAGCAGGTTAAATTTATAGCTGTCCAATGATTTTTCTACGGCATAAATGATTACATCTACTTTATTTTCTGCAAAAAACTTGGCGATCTCATTGCCTTTACGAACAGCTCTTCCGTCCCTTTGGGCAAGGTCGCTTGGTCGCCACGGCGTATCGAGATGATGAACGGCAACGGATTTTTTTTGTGCATTCACACCAGTACCCAACATACTGGTTGAACCGAACAGTACACGGATTTTGCCTTCGTTCATCCCTTTGATAAGCTCCTTACGTTGCTTATCATTTTTTGCTTCTTGTATAAAGCGGACTTCATGAGCCGGAATGCCGTGGTCTTCCACAAGTTTGCGTTTGATTTCTGAATACACATTCCATTCGCCTGGCTTGTAGGTTCCCAAATCCGAGAAAACAAACTGCGTTCCTTTTTGTGAGTTGTATTGGTTGTAGTACTTAGCAATGTTTACTGCACAATGCGAAGCTTTGCTATCGGGATGGTCTTCATATTTTCCATTTACCATCCGCATATCGAGTGACATTTTGCGGGCGTAATCCGTAGCAATGAGCATCTTCGCCTTTTCTTCGCTTTGCGACAACGGTGGTCTTCCGAGCAACTCGGCATTTCCCGTTTTTGCAAAATCCATCAATTTTTGAATAAATGCAGACTGGTCTGGAGTGGGCGGAATATTATACAATATCTCATTCTTATTCGGTCGGTCAATGCCTATATCCTTTGCGGTTCGGTAATCTGTGATTTCCGAGTAGAATTGCGCCAGCTCCGGCACTTTGATAAAGTAGCGGAAACGCTCTTTTGCTACAATGTTGTTAGCAACCGAAAATTCATAATCGGTCGTTTTCCTTGCATAAATAGCTGCCCACGCATCAAAAGAGTGAATACCCTGTTTTTCTATTGCCCGTGGTCGCAGGTACTTAAATAGCAGATACAGTTCCGTCAGCGAATTACTGATAGTTGTACCCGAAAGGAAAGTTGCTCCCATATCCGCATTGATGCGTTCCTGAATGGTACGAATGGCAAAAAGTAGGTTCATAGCTTTTAGGCTTCCGTCAACATTACCCAATCCCGCAACTCTTGAATGCCTTGTGTTAAACATCAGATTTTTGAATTGATGGCTTTCGTCCACAAACAAATGGTCAATGCCCATCATCTTAAAATCAACCACATCATCTTTGCGGTTATCAATATCGTGTTGCAAGGTTTTGAGCTTCACTTCGAGGTTTTCTTTTCGCTTGATTACTCCTGCAAGCATTCCTCTGGTAATTTCTTTGCCTTGCGATTGCAGCGCATCGAGGTTTCGTTCTACGCTATCTAACTCGATTTGGAGAATTTCCTTTTGCATTTCGGGCGATTGCGGTATCATTCCGAATTGGTCGTGTGTGAGAATAACACAATCCCAATCGTTGTTTTTAATATCGCCAAAAATCCGCAGACGTTTTTGGGGCGTAAAATCTTCTTTGCCCGGAAACAGTATTTTGGCGTGTGGGTAAGCGGTGCGGTAGGCTTCGGCAATTTCGTGAACATTGCTTTTCAGCCCGATAATCATCGGCTTATGGGCCAATCCCAAACGTTTCATTTCCTGTGCTGCGGTACACATCACAAGGGTTTTTCCTGCACCTACTTCGTGGTCACAAATTGCCCCGTTGTTCAGCTTTATCATCCAAACGGCATCCTTTTGGCTTGAATACAGGTCTTCAATGCCCAACGCCTTACGGTCTAAGCCCGGAAAGTCCTGATGGCTTCCGTCATAGTTCGGTCGGACGAAGCAGTTAAACGTATCGTTGTATTGGTCGGTAAGTCTTGTCTTAAATTCACCATTTTGGGCATGAAGCCATTCGGTAAAGGCGGTACGGATTTCATCAATCTTGGTATTCGCCATTTGTATGGCTTCCTTATCCCGCACCTTGACCTCTTGGTCGCCAACCGTAATTTTTTTGGTAATATCAGGCGTGGTATTGACAAGGGCGTGTTTGAACAGGGCAATCCCATCAAACGTCCGGCTTTCAGCTTTGACAGCATATTTCTCCCATATATGCAAATTCTTACGGCCGCACTTTACTGAAAAGTCATCGGAGCTTTCAGAGTAATGAACGAGTACGTCCGTATCAAAAAGATGTGAAGCAAATCGGGCATAAATACCTGTGGGTATCCAGCGTTCGCCCAAATTAAAATCGAGTTCCTCAAATTCGATACGCCTTGGTCGGACTTCTTCTATGACTGTAAGGCTTGCTTTGGCTTCGGCATCATCGGGATTGCGTTCGAGATACGCTTTGACCTCTTGGGCTTTCTCTACTACATTCCCTGCAATCCAGCGTTCGGATATTTCATATTCCTGTTGCAGAGGATTGTAGTAAATACGACCGTGCAATGCTTCTTTCAAAGCATCGTCCGTCATACCGCTGATTTCGGACATATACTCCAAATCCACGCTTCCGTATTTGTTCAGCGAAGCCGCTAACGCTTCTTCGGGATTGTCCGTTGCTATTGTTAAGGTGGAGAAACTTACAGGACGGCTGAATATATCCGCTTTGTGTACCACGCCACCAACGACACGTTCCAAATAAGGGATTTCCTTACCTGAGCTATCCGTTTTGATGAGCTTGATATTATCGGCACTGTTGAGATTTCCGTACCTTTTGACAAAGGCATCGTAAAGGCGGTTAAGCGTTTCCCTTTCTTCCTTGTATTCGGTCTGAAACTTTGCCTCTTTATTATAAAGGTCTTGGTAAACATCACGTACAGCAATGTACGCTTCGGCTCTTGCTTTCTGTAAGGTCGGTAAAGTTAAAGGGTGGAAAACTGCCGTACCGTCTGATGTATCTACATCTTGCAGATAACCGACCCAACCATTATCCACAACAAGACAATCGTTACGGTTGGTACGATTGCAGTTTGCCACTATAAGGGGCAGGTTCGGGAATGGTATTGGGAACGGCTGGCTTATCAGTTTGGCCATTCCCGTTTATTTGTGAAAACAGGTCGCCGATAGCTTCCTGTTTTTTACCGTTATTAGATGTATTTCCATTGGTAGCTCTATTAATAACAGGGGGCGTATAAGGTTGCTGCATCGCACTGCTGAACAGGTCAGGTTGGCGACCTATTGCACCTCTTCTTTTGTTGGTGCTTTGCCTTTTAACTTGTGTCGTTCTTTTGGGCGGAGCAGCAACCATTACAGGTTCGTCCGCATTTTCAAACAAGTCGAAAATGCTTAGTTGCTTTAATTCCTGCGGACTTTCCCGATTGATTATAGGAGCAGATAAAGATTGTATTTCCGGTTGAATGGTTACAGGTTCGATAACCGGAGGTGTAACCTTTGGTGTTGGTGTAACAGGAACTTGTAATACAGGCTCATCGTTTAGTTCGCCTTTATATAAATTCAAATTCAGGTGCTTTCCAAAATCTTCTGAAAGCATTTGTTTGAGGTCTTTGGCAATGCTCTCAACGCCTCCTTTATGCGTATAGATTAGGGCAGGTTGTCCGTAAGGGTCGGTATCTAATTTGCGGTCGGTATGCACAATTCTTGTGCTGTCCTGAAAGAGTGCATTGCCCGGAGTATTATATTCCGTTTGCCTGCTTTGGTAAAACAGTTCTTCCGCTTCGGTCAAGTTTTGTTTTGCCGTATTCTTTTGCAGGATAATCAAATCACTGCCGACTTCCGTTCCTGCATATTCCGTAAACAGGTTGTTGGGTAAGCGGACAACCGAAACCAAATTATTATCCTGCATCAACACCCTGCGTATCGGTTCGTTCTTTGGGCTGTTGAGAATGCCCTGTGAAGTAATGTAAGCTAGCAAACCGCCCTCACGGAGCATATCAGCACCTTTCAGAAAGAAGTAATTGTGTATGCTTCGGGCTGCCTGTACTTTTGCAGTGTCCTTGCTTCGGGAATAGGAAAGGTCGAATACGGAAGTATCGCCAAACGGAATGTTACTTGCAACGACATCATAACTGTTTTGTTCCTTTTCGGAAATTTCCTCAAAACCACTTACACGGATATTGCTTTCGGGATAAAGCTGTTTTAAAATCTTGCCTGTCAGCAAGTCTTTTTCATAAGCGGTAACATTTGCCGATTGATTTTCCGAAAAGGATTGTATGAATGACCCTATACCTGCGGAGGGTTCAAGGAATTTATCAATGTTCAGACCGCTTTCACGCAAAGTTGCGGAAATCGCATCTATGACCTGTGGCGGTGTATAAAAAGCCGTCAGAACAGAGCTTTTCATACTATCTATATACCTGCGGTATTGTTTTTCGTCTTCTGAATTTTCTTTGAGTAATTGATGGAGTTCCTGTGTGAATGGAAAAAGGTCGTGTTCTGTTTTTCTCCAATGATTGATGTCTATTTCGTTTTCTACGGGGTTCAGCACAAACTTAAGACCGCCAAATCCGCTGTATTGCATCATTAGCAGTCTTTCACCTTCGGTGGCTTTTCGGTTCTCCTTTTCTAGTTTAAAAGCAATTCGCAGGGCATCAATGTTCTGTTGGAGATGTTGCTTTTTACTGAAGCCCATTTTCCTCTATCCATATTGCGATGGTTCCGGTTATTTCGGTATAGAGTAAATCAAACTCATAACCGTATGCGAAGTCATCGGTTAGTTCATAGCCGGAGAAAACAGGCTCACAAACAGGGAACATTTTTAGAGCAAAGGGCCGCAGTTCCTCGTCTGCCATTAGGGTATCAAACTCATTGCATACCACCTGAAACACGGTGTCGAATTTGGAGAAATGCAAGCCCTCAAAAAGTATGTAATTGACTATTTCGTTGCATTGCTCAATAGCGTTTCCCGAACTAAAAGCCCCTTCGTAGGCATTGGCAGCCCACGAGGAACGCTGCTCAATAAATTTCTGGTCGTTGGCTTTTTCGGGAAAGCTGGAGTTTAATAATTCTTGCAGTCGTAACCTGAAATACGATAGGTCTTTTTGTTGTGTATCCATACTATAATTTTGTTTAGAATTTTATTTGAAGCCTAAAATTATAGCAGTAGATAAGCCACTTTGCAGAAGTGGCAGGGTTTGGCTTTAAGAGGTAGGATTTGTCGTAAACATAATCGGTTAAGCAACGGAATACAGATTGGTTTTGATTAAATTTGACGATTAAACTATGTGAGGAAGAATATGGCTAACAAGGATTTTGACAATAAGAAACCAAATAACATTGTAGAGTATGTAAACCTTGCAAATGATATATCAGACTACCGGAATAGGTTGAACGCAATAGACTTCCTTTCAAAGTATAAATGCTTTGAAAGCAAAAGGGAATTGTATCGTTTGATGAAAACGGATAGAATATTTGAAGTTAAGGAGCAAGCCTTTAGAGCCTTGCAAAATTTTGGCGAAGATGTTAGATTGACCAAAAAAAAGAAAGGAAAGCCAGTTAAAACTATAAATGATAAACTTTTGATTTTGCACAATTCATTTAATGGCGACCCTTATACATTAACAGATTTCAAGATAAAGTTTAAGGATTTATATCCCGACGTTTATGATATTTATAATTATGAAAAGAAATCAAGGTTTGACAGTTTTATAACAAGCTCCATTAAGACATTCGCAAAAAATAAAATAAAGCACAATTATTCCATAAATATACGTTTTGATGCTCCTGACATTTCAATTTCTCGGGAAGTATTTGGAATGGAGTATAAAGGAAGTTCAGATACAAATGACGAATTAGTGATTGAGAATGATACACTAACAATAAAGTGCAATAGAACTGCAAAAATCAATCTCATAAATATTGTTTTTTCAGAAAGCAGTTCAATTCATAATCAGATTATAAAATCTCTGATTTACTATTACATCCGAGTAAACCGCTTCGTTCCTATACAGCATATCTCTATTAACCGAATAAAGCAAACAGGAGAAGAAACAATGCTTGCCTTACCAACTTCAAAAATTGGTATAGAGCAAATATTGAACGATAAATTTTCAGGTATTGACATTTCAACTGCCAATATCAACGACATATTCAAGATTAATGATAAATCTAAAGCAATTCAGTATGCTTTAACCTATCTTATGAAATCTAAAATTACCAATGAAGAAAGTGAGCGGTTTGAAAAGTTATGGAAATCTTTTAATTCAATCTATTATTATTTTGGAAATGGTGCAAACGAAAATGAATGCCACCGATTAATGCGAAATTTCATAATTACTAATCCAACATTGTTTCCAAAATCACTGCATAGAGCAAGAAATATTACAGCTAAAGAACTTCGAGAAAAAGTTCGTTTCAATGAGCTACTAAGTAATGATTATGATACTAAAGAAAAGATAGTTTCCTTTATTGCATTTATCTTCAGGTATCAAAATAAGATTATTTGTAAAAATCTGCTTGATAATATCAGTTATTTTGAAGCTGATTTAAAAGATATTTTCAATGTGGATAAGGTTGAAAATAAGTTTAATAAGTTCGACTATATCAAAGACCTTTATCACAATAATAAGTCCTCAACTGACAGCGAAATAATCTTTAAAAGGATTACTGGATATTTGGAGGACAAGGTTAAAAATCCTGTAACAAATACCGAATTAGAAATTACTGTATTCATCTGTATTAAATACTGTTACTATTTACGGAATAAGATATTCCACGCAGAAAAGCAAGATTTAACTTTTAGGTTCGCTAAGAACAATTTGATTTTTGAATTAGAATGGGTAAACGAAATACTGGAAACCCTAATAGTTGAATTAATATCTGCTAATTTAAGTTGGACAAGAAGAAATTAGAATTTTAAATCCCTGTCAAAAACAGGGATTTAATTAAACTCTATTCAGTAATTGGAGCATTCTGCCCACCTCAATATCCATTCTCGAAAAGGCAAACCATTTTTTGCCCAGGTCTTTTAGTGATGCTCCGATATGGTAAAGTTCCACATCGTCAATAATCAAAAAGCGGTCGTGAGCATCGGAAAAAATCTTAATTTCAATCCGAGGATATTGGCTGTTGTACCGTTGTACATCCAGCCGTAGCTGATTACTGATGTTTTTGGTATAGATAGTGGTAGTTGCATTATTATTCCGTTTACCCAATAAAGTCAATACCGTATCATCTACATAATTATCCAGCAGGATAATGGAGGTTTTTGCATTTCGGATAATATCACATACAAAGGCGTAGGCATCAAAAATCTGTCCGTTGTAAAAGATACCTTTTTCGCTGTGGAGCTTGTCGCTTTCCAGTGCCTTAAAAATCTCTTCAAATCTTTGGTCGGCTTCTAATTGTTTCAATTCAATCTTATCCAAACGATGAAAAAGAGAGGCATTGCTGGCAAGCATTCTCCGCATTTCTACAAAGGCTTCCATAATTTCAACACTGACTTTAACCGCTATATCTGAACGGAGTATGGCAGAAGCCATTGCGACCCCTTGTTCGGTAAAAACATAGGGCAGATAACGTCTTCCGCCGTAGCTCAAACTTGAGGTTCCAATTTGGAACCTCAAGTTTTCAACTTCCTCTTCGGTCAGTTGAAAGCAAAAAGAAGCAGGAAACCGCTCAATATTTCTTTTTACGGCTTTGTTGAGGTTTTTTGTTTCCACTTGATATAAGGAAGCGAGGTCGCTATCCAGCATCACTTGCTTTCCACGTATAGAATAAATCAGGTTCTTGATTTCCATTGTGCTACTGGTAGGCTTATTTTCCATTACTTTTTGTAGCTTTTATTTTTATCAAACTCAAAAGAGGTTGTACAATCCTCTTTCAATACGATATACGCATCGAATTTCTTTCCTGCCTTGCTTTTCATCCCTTTGATAAGTGAAGTTTTCCTTTTATTAACAAGGTTTTCAATATCGGCTATGCCGATTTGTATCCCACACACATTGCGGAACTGCACCCAATTACAAACCTCATCAGGACACTTCACTATTTTATCACGGATAATGAGTTGCTGGCTTTTACATTTCGGGCAAACCAATTTTGGCAGGTTATTTTGAGCAATCGAAGTTTGCAACAGTTCATTGGTAATAGATGAAGCGTAAGTTTCCATTTCTTTTTGAAATGCCCCTGCATCGGCTTCGTTATTTTCGATTTTTTGTAAAGCCAATTCCCATTCGGCAGTCATTGCCACGTCTGCAATTTTGCGGTCTTTGACCAATTCGTACACCTGCAATCCTTTTTCGGTAGGGATTAAGGATTTCTTTTCACGTTGTACATAGTTGCGGGTAAACAGGGTTTCAATTATTGAGGCTCTTGTAGCCGGAGTGCCAATACCGATATTTTGCAGGGCTTTCCGTTCGTCTTCATTTTCGATTTCCTTTCCTGCACTTTCCATAGCCGACAAAAGCCCTGCTTCGGTATATAATACAGGCGGTTTGGTTTTTTTTTCCAAAACGGAGGCTTCTTTTATTTTAAGTTCATCGCCTTTTTTCAGTTCGGGCAAATCCTGTACAGGCTCGGTATCATCATCGGAGAAACTGCCTTTGATGGAACGCCAGCCCGCTTCTATAACCTTACAACCCTTTGCCGTAAAATCATAATGCAACGCCTGTAAACCCACATCGGTTATCTCTTTGATGCAGGCTTGTGAAAGGGCTTCGAGCAATCGAAAGGCAATCATATCATAAACGGAGTTTTCCTTTGCGTTCAGGGCTGATGGGATTTTATCAGTAATCAATAATCCGTGGTGGTCGGTAACACGCAAATCGTTTACAATACGTTTATTGAACCGTCCCCATATCAATTTCCCTACGGCTTGCTTGCAGGTTTCGCTGTCCTGCAAAGCCCTTACGAGGTTGGGGATTTCTGCCCACATATCTTCAGGAATGTACTTGCTTCCGGTGCGTGGGTATGTGATAAACTTCCTTTCATAAAGGCTTTGGGCAATATTGAGCGTTTCTTCCGCAGAAAGGTTCAGCTTTTTGTTGGCTTCTTTTTGCAAGCCAGTAAGGTCGAACAATAGAGGCGGTTGCTCTGTAATACTTTTGGTTTCCACCGATGTAACCGTTGCCGTTTTACTTCGCTGAATGGATTTCAGCGTATCATCGGCAAGTTTTTGGTCTTCCCATTTGGTTTTGGAAATGCTTTTAAAATCTATCAGTTCTTTGTTGTGCGATAACTGTATCTGCCAGTATTTCTTTACCGAGAAATTTTTATTTTCCAAATAGCGTTTGCATATCAAAACCAGTGTAGGCGTTTGCACTCTTCCGAGCGAATAAATGCCATTTCCTGCGGCTATGCTCAACGCCTGTGTAGCATTGATGCCCACGAGCCAATCGGCACGGCTTCTTCCTTGTGCCGCCTGATACAATCCATCAAATTCTTTTCCGTCTTTGAGGTTATCAAACCCCTGCTTAATGGCTTTTTCGGTAAGCGAACTAATCCAAAGCCGCTCAAAGGGCTTGTTGCATTTCAGGTATTCATAAATGTACCTGAAAATGAGTTCGCCTTCACGTCCTGCATCGGTGGCTACAATGATGCTGTTACTACGGTTAAAAAGCTGTTCAATGACTTTCAGTTGCTTTAATGCACCCGTATCCGCTGTATAACCTTTGTCTTTTTTGACCTTTCGGACGGTCAGCAAAAACGGGTTTGGGAGTATTGGCAAAGCTGCTTTGTCAAATCCCGAAATCCCGTAATCTTCGGGCATTCCCAATCCTATTAAATGACCGAATGCCCACGTAACAAAATAGCCGTTACCTGTCAGGTAGCCGTCCTTTTTATCGGATGCTCCCAAAAGTCCGGCTATTTCCCTTGCTACGCTTGGTTTTTCTGCGATTATTGTTTTCATACTTTACTACATTTTTCTGCCTTTGGACTTTGCAGGTGTTTCGGATTTTTCCTGCTGTTGTTTGTTTTTCGGTCTTTGTTGCCCAGATTTTAAAGGCTCGTTGATATTTTTGGTCGCTTCGTTGGTCTTGCCCTCTGAATTGACGGCGGTTTGCGTTTTGTGGGCTTCGGCAGGTTTTGCCTGTGCTTTAACCTGGCTTGGAAATTGGAAGTTCGTTTTTCCTGTTTCTGCATTGAAAGTGATATAACCCTGATACGGTTGCCCTTTCTTATCTTTCAATCCGTCAATGTAAACGGTTTGCCCGGCTTTGAAATCCTTATGCTGCTCATCGGTCAGTTCTTTGCCCCTGAATGTTTTTGGAGCTTCCTGCGGCTGGCTTTGCTGATTACTTTGTCCGTTGTTTTGAGTTTGCCCATTGCTTTGGGTCTGCCTGTTGGAGTTATTGCGGTCAAACAGGAACTCAACATAACGCTTGTCTGCATTGAACTGTACCGTTGCCGAAAACTCCGTTCCTTTGGTGGAAATCATACCCTCTAACTTTAGTGGTTTACCCTCTATTAAAGTTTGCTTTTGCTCATCGTTCAGTTTCACGCCTTTAATTTCATCGGGAATTTTTATGAAATCCGTCCGCAACGCAATTACATCATTTGTTAGCCTGTCTATACTGATAATGGACGGCATCAGTTCGCCCGTTTTGGTATTGGTCAGGTTAACTACACGCCCCATATTACCTGTTTCGAGCAGGTTCTTTTTGTCCTCATCGGTAAACTTGTGTCCGAAAAACTCAAAATGGAGGTTTGGTTCTTTTTTGATGCCGTGTATTGCTACAATAACATTTCCATCTTCGGCTTGCTGTAAAGACAATCGGGCATCTGTGCGGAGAATAGTACCGCCGAAATTAACGCCTATCGGCAAAAGTTCATTGGTTTTATAACCTCGTAACAAAGGGTCAAGCAGGTTTCTTTTTTCAAGATACTCCTTGCTTAATCCGAGGTTTTTCATTGTGTCCCAATCAATCTGCTCCGGTTTGTAGCGGTACTCGCTGGCTTCCGGTGTTGTTTGTGTTGTTGCCATATTATTTTGATTTTCTTGTTTTTTATCCTGTTGCGGTTCTGTTTTTACTTCGTGTTCTTTCATCACTTTTTCACCTTCGGGAGTGGGCTTATCAACCTGCTTTTGCATTTCCTGTGCTTTTTCAACCGCAATAGGTGCAGGCACTTTGAAGAATGAAAAATTGGTAGGGTTCTTTAACTGGCTGAAAAAATTAGAGAAGAAGTTGGAAAAAAAATCACCGCTTTTATCCACACGCATAAACTGGTTTTGGTTTTTCTTAGTGGGGTCAACGGTTTCCATTTTCCCGTTCTCGTCAATACTCTTTACGGCTTGGATTTTCATTTTTTCTTTATCCAGCACCAATAATATGTCCGATAATTGTTCGGGCATTTCCTGCTTATTTGTTGTTTCTTCGCTCATAATCTGAAAAATTTAAAGTTTACCGCCGAATGTAAATTAAGCGTTGGCTGTATTGCCCAATGTGGCACTCAAAGGCAGTCTTTGTCTTTCATTGGCGTTCATTTTGAGGGTGGATTAAAACTCTCTCTAATGAACTGATGTACATCGGATAGCTTGTAATACAATTTTCCGCTTATGGTATAATAGGGCAGCTTACCGATGGAGCGATACCGTTGCAGGGAGCGGTTGCTGATTTTAAGCATTTGAAGCAAATCCTGATTATCCAGCAATTCCTCGCCGTCTATGCTGTTGCGTTTCTTTTGCAGTTCATCTATATTGTCGCCCAGCATATCCAAGCGACCCATTAAGCGTTCCATCCACGCCAAAAATTCCATTCTGTCAATATTCATAGGAATATACTTTTAAGGGTTCATACCTATTTTTTATCTGTCTTTAGCTTTCTGCCTTTTTCGATAAAGCTTTTGCCTTTTGCCATAAGCTCCTGCATAAATTCATCACTGCTCTGTACGGCATTGGCATTGAGCATATCCTTAATTGCTCCTATGGTGTAGAAATATTGACCATAGATTTTTGAATAAGCAATCTCGCCTTTGGTACGCATACGCCACAGCGTTTTCTCGCTGATGTGCAGGTATTGGCATACCTCGTGGTTATTGAGCCACAGATCATCATAGCTTTTATCTTCCTGTCTTTTCAGATAGTCGGCAATGGCATTGATACTGCTGTTAAGCTGTTGCCAGGCTTCCTCTTCAATGGTTATTATTTTCATTGCATATCATTTAAAGTTCTTTATGCAAAATTGTGAAAGGTGGCAGTGTTTGTCTGCCAATGCTTGCCAATTGGTTTGGCGGTTTTTTGAAATTTTCTACAATTTGGTAAACCCTTGTTTAATAAGGGTTTTAGGGATTTGAGTGAGTTTAATTATGAGGTTGTATCAACATTTGCCAATTGGCAGATATGGGCAAAGAAAAAAGCAGTACGTTTTGGGTACTGCTTTCAAATCTTTATTTTGATATAGCTAAAGGTCTTTATCCATATATTCTTCGAGGGATATTTTAAGCTGGTCTAAAAATGCAGTTCTTGAACCTGCTCTTGTTTTCATTCGGTGGAAAGAATGATGAATATCGTTTAACGGAGTTCTAAACAGCACTTGAAAAATCAAAGCCAATTTTCTTATCCCTATTTTTCCGTATGCAATGGAATTTGAAGCATAGAGAGCGTATATGAGCTCAATAAGTGCATTTTGAGAATTTGTCCATGAAATATCCTTATTTGTATCTAAATTCTGTAAAATCGTGTCTGGGTTTTCTTCGGGATTGATTTTGCTGAGCATGTAAGTATAAAGTAATTCATTAGCAATAATATGTGCAATCTTATTATCATAATACGTTGAGAAGCTGAGGTCAATTTCAAATACGCCACTTTTCAAACCATCGTGATAATTGATCTTTCCAAGTTTGAAATAAGTATGGTCACGATCTGTTCTACCAGCACGGTAATATCTATAAAAATCTTCATTACAAATATTTTCCTTATATTCTGATTTCAGATTTTTTAATAGGTTTTCGTAGTAGCTATGATGTATTTTGCCGTTATTGACAGGACAGGTTGTTTCTATGCGGAATACTTTATTGTAGTAAATTAGTTTTCCTAATATTTGCGGTTTGATATTCCTGAAAAATTCAATCTCCTGTTGTTCATCTTTAAATCCGGCTTGTAAGACTTTGATTTTTATGGCACAGAGCAGTTCTTTTAGGAACAACGTCATTTGATAAGCCTCATTCGCTGTTGGCATCATTTGAGAAGATAGTTTGTCTTCTTGATAATGAATTTGCGATAATATTTTATTCAACACGATTTCCATAGCATAGTCGTTTAGAGGTTCTCACAATTTGTTTCGGAGTTGCATCTATTGTTGATATGTCAAAATTTGGGAATAATATTGAAACTATTATCACAGTTTCTCCCCAGTGGGGAGATTTTATTTGTTATTAAGTAGAAGGAAAGGGTAAAAATAAAGGATAAAGAACCAATACTCTTTACCCTTTATTTTTTATATTTGCAATATTGATTTACAAGGTAATCAAATGAAAATAAGTGCAGTAAGCACCATTACTAAATCGTTACCGATAGTGTTTTCCACTCTTGTAAACTACTCTTTATTAGCCGCTTTGGGCTATATTAATCTTTTTTTGAAAAAAAGCCCACGCCGTTGTATATACAATTAAGTATTTAGTGAGTATTTCAAGACCTCACCCTACGGGTGTACAAGCACCCTCATTAATTTTTTATCCAATGATCAACTCAATGCCAGCTTTTTCAGCCTTGTATTTGATTTTGGTCTGCAATTCATAATAACTCCAATTGCGAAGAACAAATTCATTTTCTTTTGCAATGCCTATTTTTTCTTCGTGATTTTTAAGAATAAGTGTGCCTGCTTGTTGACGGATGCAGAAATCTATAAGCTGTCGACTGTACACGTGAAGACGATTACTTACGTATCTGCTTTCCAAATTCTTTGTTTTGTGTAATGCCTTCTGTTTTCGTTTTACTCCATTTCCAGAACGGGCATACGATATACAGTCTTCAATTCTTTTTTGACTTGCCTGAATTGCAAGCCTGCGGTACAAGAATTCTTCTTTTGACCCAATATTGATTCTTACGTTGTTAGCTTTTGCAACTATGGGATGTTCCAAAGAAAGCGAAGCTTCCGCAATGATTTCAGGTTTTAAAAGGTTTTCCTCTTTTTCGAATTCAAAAACCGCAAGCCAAAAGATTTTCCTGTCTTTCAGTTGGATCTGCGAAGTGCAAAGTTTTATCTCTTCTTTTAGTAAGCGCTCCATGATTGTTCGTTTATCAGTGTAGTCATTACCTAAGTATGTTTTGACAGGTATTGCAAACATATTGAAGCAAAAGGCTTTTATTTCTTCTTCATATCTCATCTTGCTGATACATTTAACAGGAAGCGGAATAGGAATATCTTTTTTAAAATTTCTCAATGATTTTGTTCCCTGCCAATAGTCGGCTTTATTTTTAGAAAAAGTAGATTGAATCGTATTGTTAAGGCTCCCTAGAATGTCGGTCGGAATCTCTCCTTTGAAACGGTCAAAGACCATTCTTGCGGTGGTTCCGGTTTTCGAACGGTTAAACATTCCCATCTCATCTTTTTTTTCATCAGCCAACTTGTATTGGATTTCTTCTGAAAGGTAAAAGAAGTCTTTAATCATTTCCTGAACATACAAATGAGAAGCTATTAAGTTGGCCGCTCGGAAACATCGGTTTTGATATCGATAGAGTTTTTCCCATATTTCATTTTTTTGATCTGATGGAACGTCAATCAGCAACTGAATTTTTCGGGTAAGTGTCATCGTCGATTTTTCCATATCAAATATGTATTTCAGAGTTGTTTTGATTCTGTAAATATTGATAGGCGTAAAGAAACTCCTGATGGACTTCTTTTTCAGAAAGTTTTAGTTCCCGTGCAATGACAGCAAATGAAGATTTCTGTTCAAATCTTTTGGTTATAATTTCAATTTGTTGACTGCTAAGTTCAGATTTTTCTATGTTATCAGAATTTTTTCTTTTTGGCTCTTCAAAAGAGCTTGTATTAAGGATTTTCCTTAGATCAACAATTGCTCTATTTACTTCATTGCTAATGTCTTTTACATTGCTTCCCATTGCTTCTGCAATGGGTTTGTAATGAAAGCCATACTCAAGACACAACCCGATGAGATGTTTTCTTTTAGGATTTAGAACATTTAAAACCTTTTGGACTTCATCAAAATGTTTTTGATCAGATTCCTGATTGAAGATATGCTCTTTATCTTCCGTTGGATCGTAACCAACAAGATAATCCTGATAATTCTCAAAACTTTCAAGCGAAGCTGTCAAACGTGCGAATTTGTTTTTTGGAGTATTGAAATAAGATATGCAATCTCTTTTGAGGACAAACCGCAAAAAACCAAGGATATGATTCGGAGTTTCTATGGAATCACGATTTAACCATAGTTTGAGAAAGACATCCTGAATTAGGGTTTCAACAACAAAATCATCTTCAAGCATTTGTTTCCCTATCCAAAACAGCAGCCTTTTGTATTTTAAATGTATATGATTTAGTGCAGAGGGATTACCTTCTTTTAACAGTTTATACAAATGATCTTCAGTAAACTTACGGGATAAAATGTTTGTTCTTTTCATAAGCATTGTACTTAGCAAAATTATGGCTGGAAGTAAATGCTTATATCTACTAAGAGAATTCTACTCATTTTCAATACCCTATTTATTTAAGTTTACGAAAAATAAACGGCGTGGAACTCAACTTATAGCATTAGAGGCACTGGTATACCCGTGTACGATAAGTGAGCCCACGCCGCGGTCGTGGGCAAAGATACTTATCTTCTCGTACACATAAAAATTACCAGTTTTCTAATGCGAGATTCTAAGCAATTGCTTCAATTTTTAAATTGGAATAATTGCGTTTTGTTATTTACAAATATAAAAAATTCTTTATTGTAATCCAAGTGGATTACAATAAAGTTATGGTTTTTTGCAAAATTGCAAGATGGCCGCACTCACCGAGGAAGATATAATATTAAAAAATAAAATTGCTGACAGAATTAAGTTTCTTAGAGCCAGTACTGGTTTGTCGCAATCTGAATTTGCCAAAAAGTTCGAAATTGATAGGCAAATATTAAATCGTTGGGAAAGTAAAAATAATAAGAGAGGATTAACTATTTATACGATAGCAAAATTTTCTAAGCTCATTGGAATTTCCCTGAAGGATTTTTTTGACTTTGAATCATAACGATCATAGAAATTTTTCTTGCCATTTTTTAGAGTTTGCAAATGAAATAAATTTATCAGAATCTTTATTTTTTTTGAAATTAGGATGCTATTACTAGTGATATCGATGTATTAAAATTCAAAAGTTCCATAATCATATTTTTTTCTTTTCGTATTTTTGGAAAACTTACGTGAAGACATTATGGCAAGTAATAAAAATGCGGTAATCAGATATAAAGCACTGGATAAATGCTTATCTAATACTTACAAGAAATTCTATATACAAGATCTGATTAATTATTGTTCTTTTGTTTTAACAGAACATTTCGTAAGGGAAACAACTATTTCTCGTAGACAAATTTTCGCAGATATCAATTTTATGCGCAGTGAAGCTGGTTTTAGTGCACCTATTGAAAGCTATAAAGATGGTAAGAAAGTTTTTTATAGGTATGCAGATCCAGAATTTTCTATTTTAAATAGTCCGTTAAATCCATCAGAATTAAACTCGCTTAATGAGGCGATGGAAACTCTGTCTAGAATAAATAATTTGCCAGGCTTCGATTGGGTAAATACGATGCAGGCAAAATTAAATTCCGGTATAAACCAATCTCAAAACCAAAGACAAATCATCAGTTTTGAAGATAATGAATTTTTAAAGGGTATTGAACTGCTAAATCCTTTGTATCATCATATTGCAAACACTCAAGCTTTAGATATCAAATATCAAGGTTTTAATTCGGACAAAGAAAAAACTTTCAATATATCTCCTTATTATCTAAAACAATACAATAATAGATGGTTTTTATTCGGTCATAATCATAAATATGATAAAATTCAAAATTTAGCTTTAGATAGGATGGTTGATATTCAAACGTCTAAAACAGAATTTAAAACATGCGAAATTGATTTTAAATATTATTTTGATGATATCATTGGAGTTAGTAACGACGAATCCAAGGAAGTTGTTGATGTTAAAATAGAGCTTTCGGAAAACATTATTCCATATGTCCGCTCGAAACCTATTCATGGTTCACAAAAGATCAGAGGAAATGTACTACATCTTCAAGTGAAGCTTAATTATGAATTGGAATCTTTAATTTTATCTTATGGTGAAAAAATGTATGTTTTGGAACCGAAGGAGTTAGCTCTAATTTTAAAGAAAAGGCTAGATAACATTAAATTTGCTTTTTAGTGCAGTTAGGTTGCACATTAAAAACGGATATTTGCAATAAGAAAAATTAGACCATATTTTATGATTACTTTTAACTCTCAGAATCAAGCACACTTACAAACAATTACATCTGATATTTGGAACATATTTAATATTTTACGACATGAAAATATAAAGCCTGAAGACTATCACGTTGTGCTGTTTTTCTTGTCCATATATAAAGATGGTTTAATAAATGAGGAATTTTTTTTAAGGCAAGATTATCCATTAAGTATATGGATTAATCGTCAAATATTGAACTCTGATACGTATTCTTATTACGAATTTAAAAACCTGTATGGAGATATTTATATCTACTTCGAGCCAATTATAAATAAAATTAGTGATCATAGTTTACGGTATGTTTTTCAGACAATACTCAGATTAAATTACTCAGATTTCTCACAGAATTTCGCGGAAATTTTCGATGATATTTTATACAAAATAGCTGAAGCACAAGGTAAATCAGGTGGGAATTTTATTCAACCCGTTGAGCTGACCTTGGCAATGTTAAGTTTGGCTAATTTGAAAGGCTACTCAAAAATTTACAATCCTTTTGCTGGGCTTGCTTCTTTTGGTGTTTTTTTGAAAAACGGACAAGAATATTTTGCGCAAGAACTTAATCCTGAAACATGGGCACTGGGAAAACTGAGACTACATGCACATCGGAAGAAAAATGAAAATTTTTTACTTCAAAATTCATTGGAATACTGGCCAAATAGTATAGAAAAGTTTGATTTAATAATATCAAATCCCCCTTTTGGAATCAGATTATCAAGATTTAATCATTGGGGTGAGTATTCAAGTAAACAAACAATTGATGAGTTCTTAATCAGAGAAGGGATAAAATCATTAAGTGATGAAGGTAAATTAATTGCTGTAATTCCACCAAAAACTTTATTTAGTGGTGGAAATGATTTCCAATTACGAAAATTTTTAATTGAAGAAGATTTAATTGATACAATAATAGCACTCCCAGGAGGATTGTTATTAAATTCCGGAATGCCTTTGACTATTATTCTTTTAAATAAAGCAAAAACAAATTCCGGGAAAGTTAAATTTATTGATGCTAAGAATTTTGTCACAAATAGTAATTCGAGATTAAAAGTTTTAAATTCTAAAGAATTAACTAATTTTCTTAATGATGAAATATTAGATGAAAATATAATCCGAACTATTGATGCAAATGAAGTTCGTGAGAATGATTATAATCTGAATGTGCCAAGATATTTTAAAAAAGAGACTGAAGGTGTAAGGTTAGGAGATCTCATTGAAGTTATAACTAATCGTAAGACAAATCTTCCTGAAAAAGGAAAATTAATTCGAATTCGAGATTTAAAAGATGACAATGTAGATTTTCTATTGGATGAATATGCTTTAGAAAACTCAGAGTTGAAAAAAAATAATGTTCAGCCAATATATGATACTTGTTTGTTAATGGCAATTCGATGGAAAACGCTAAAACCAACGCTCTTCGAATACAAAGAAACACCAGTTTATAAAAGTTCCGACATATTAGCTGCTAAAGTAAACGAACTTAAAGTAGAAAAAGCTTATTTGATCACTGAATTGCAGTCTGAATATGTAAAACAGCAATTGGATTCTTATCGGTTAGGCTCCACAATTCCGTTTATCCGACAAGTTGATTTACTTGAAGTTAAAATTAAATTACCCTCGCTAGAGGAACAGAGAGCAAAAGTTAGTGGAATTGTTGAACTTTCATCAAAACTTAAACAGTTTGAAATCGAAAAAAACAATTTATTGACTGGGCTTAAAAAAAATGAGATGGAAAGCTCGACATCTTTGAGTCATATTCTAGGAAAACCATTATTAAGCATCGGATCATCCCTAGAAATTATACAAAGCGCGTTAAGTAAGTTGCATCCCAATTGGAAAGAGATTATCATAAGTGAAAGTCGGCAGTTTAAAATGGTCGATGCATTTGAATCTATATCAAAGAATTTAAAATACATTCAAGAGTTAACAGATAAAAATACATCGTTAATGAGTATTTCTTCATTTGATTTGAATGAGGTTAATTTCTTGAAATTTTTATCTGAATTTATTAAAAATGAAAGAAAGAGCTTATCTAGCAGTATCGAATTAACTCTTGATATTCATGAAGATATAAAGGAAATGACAAAACAAATACTAATTTTAGGTAATGAGCAAAAACTAAAAATTGTATTAATAAATCTAATTGATAATGCTAAAAACCATGCTTTTATCGATAAAGAGATTGAAAATGAGATAAATATCGAAATCCTGCCATATACGGGTAATGAGGATGAGGCCAATTCTCTGAATTACAATATTAACAGTAAAAAATCGTATGTTGAAATTCGAGTTTCTAATACAGGAAAAGGATTCCCGAAAAATTTTACACTTGAAGATTATGTTCGTAAAAATTTTGCTGTAGGTAAAAACGCAAACAGGGGTTTGGGTGGTTACGAAGTGAATGAAATTATAAAAGCACATAATGAAGGAAGAAAAGCTCTGAATCTTTTTTCTTTCGCTGAAGATCAAAAATATAGTTCAACTATTTCTTTTTTAATACCAATGATTTAATTATGAGTAAAATATACAATGTACTTTGGATAGATGATGAACATGATGATGATGCATTATTACCATTTCTTGTTCAAGCCGAATCTGAGGGAATAAAATTAGAAGGATACGGTTCATTTAAAGAAGGTTTTTATGCGCTTGAATCAAATATAAATAATTATGATGTTATATTGCTTGATGCACTTTTTTTTGAAGATGAAACCTCAGAAACACCTAATCCTGCCGGTTTAGGCTCTGCTATTAAGAAAATAAATGAGTTAAGAAGTAAAAAAACTTTTCCATTTTTTGTACTATCTGGGCAAACTCACTTTACTGATGTTACAAATCCCATACTTGAAGCTTTCAAAATTAGATGTTACAATAAAAAAAATCCAGAAGATGTAAAGGAGCTATTAATTAATATCAAGATTGAAGCAGATAATCAAATCGTATCTCAAATTAAACATGAAAATCAATTACTTTTTAAAATTTTAAAAGAATATCCAAACGAAGTTAGAGATACATTTATTACCTTTTTTAGAAATCAAAAAGAAGGTAATAATTACTTTGATGATCAATTATATTTTACACAATTAAGAATTATTTTAGAGCATTTATTTAGGAAAGCAAATGCTATTGGATTACTTCACGATGATTGTGTTCAAAAAGGAAATAATCAAGTGAATTTAACAGAGTCTTGTTTGTTTTTATCGGGCTTTGATACAAGACATTTGACTGTAAATTGTGAAATAACTCATTTTCCAAAATTAATCGCTCAAAATGTAAAAAATATTATTCATACTACAGGTGCTGCATCTCATACCTCCAATGTAGATGTAACTCAAAATATCGATATACAAGCATATAGAAATGAAATAATTTCACCATATCTTTTGTATTCTTTAGCCTTTCAACTAATGGATGTGTTAATATGGTTCGATAGTTACAGTAAAAAGAATAGTGATGTAGCAACCAATAAATCCTATTGGAAAAGTTTTAATAAAGATGCCTACGGAAACAAAATCGAAACCGAAGCTATTATTAGCATTGCTACAAATGGTTGGGGAACTGTTGAAATTAACAAAAGGACGAAGAAAGTTAGTATTCATAAGAATGAAATTACTCAAAATGGATTATCTCTCGGCGATCAGATTTCATTTGTTGTTAAAGACAGCTCCCTTGCACAAAACATAACAAAAATTTAATTAGAATTATAATAATCAATGATCACCGGAGAATTAAAATCCCAAATAGACCAAATATGGAACACCTTCTGGACTGGAGGCGTTACCAACACCATAACCATCGTAGAGCAGTTGACCTATCTTATTTTCATCAAAGATTTAGATGAAAAGGAAATCAGAAACGAGCTCAAAGCCAAACGAGGTTTCAAATACACCCCGGTTTTCACAGAAGACCAGCAAAATTTCCGTTGGAAAAATCTCAAGGAAATGGATGTCAACTCCAGACATCAGATTTTTTCCAATACCGTCGACGGTATTTTCCCTTTCATCCGTTCATTAGGAAAAGAAACCAGCCTTTTTGCGACACACATGAAAGGCGCAACTTTCGGAATTTCTAAACCTTCAGTCTTGGATCAGGTGATGGAAAAACTGGAGAATATCGATATGTCTAACCAAGACACCAAAGGAGATATTTACGAATATCTTTTGTCTAAACTGGAAGGTGGTGGTACTGCAGGTCAGTTCCGTACCCCAAGACATATTATCAAAATGATGGTAGAACTGATGCAGCCTACTTTAGAAGATACCATTTGCGACCCTTCCGTAGGTACAGCCGGATTTTTGGTCGGTGCCAAAGAATACATCGACAAACACAACGATGTAACAGAGCTCGACAAATATTCCGCTCACATCAACACCAAGATGTTCAACGGAACCGAGTTTGATGCTACCATGTTGCGTATCGCCTCGATGAACTTGTATCTTCACGGTGTAGAAGAACCCAACATTATTGATGTAGA
Organism: Chryseobacterium echinoideorum; assembly: GCF_007474535.1. Lineage (GTDB taxonomy): Bacteria > Bacteroidota > Bacteroidia > Flavobacteriales > Weeksellaceae > Chryseobacterium > Chryseobacterium echinoideorum. The sequence goes on from NZ_VKNW01000004.1 coordinate 116,857, forward strand.
TGCCGTTTCTAAAGACAATAGCATTGCCAACGAGCATACCTTAATTCTCGCCAATCCGCCTTTTAAAGGAACCATTGACAAAGAAAGCATCGCTCCCGGACTAAAAAACGTAACCGATACTTCCAAAACAGAATTATTGTTTTTAGCCTTGATGCTCAGACAACTGAAAATTGGTGGTCGTGCTGCCGTGATTGTTCCCGATGGTGTTTTATTCGGAAGCGGAAAAGCCTACAAAAGCATCCGTGAAGAGATTATCTCGGGCAACAAACTGGAAGCCGTGATTTCTATGCCAAGTGGCGTGTTTAAACCTTATGCCGGAGTAAGCACCGCCATTATTATCTTTACCAAAACCGGAAACGGCGGTACCGACAACGTGTGGTTCTACGATATGCAAGCCGACGGAAAATCTTTGGACGACAAACGCTCGCTTTTGGTAGATGAAGACCTCTTTACCTCGTTCTCTTTTGGCAACGCTTTGGAAACCATGGATCTGGAAGCCAAGCAAAAACTGCATGATAAATTTAACCTTCCCCAGATTATTGACCATTACCATTATTACAAAAGTGATTTCTTTGCAAAGAAACACGGCAAAAACGGTGAAATTTTAGAGGTAAATGATGCGCCTGAAAATTTAGGCTACAGCCATTTTATGCCTGAAACCATTACCCACGATTACAGCAACCGTACTTCACAGTCTTTCCTCGTGCCTTTTAAAGAAATTGCAGCCAACGATTGGGATTTATCGATTAACCGATACAAAGAAATCGTGTACGAAGAAGTAGCTTATGATGCGCCGAATGTGATTTTGGAGAGGATTAGTTCTTTAGGAAATGAAAGAAACTCTTTGGTTGAAAAATTAAGAATAAATCTAAACTAAATGATAGCTTTAAAAGAATTAATTGAAAAGCCGATAAGTGGTGATTGGGGAATTGAAGGAGAAAATGTTAATGTATTAAGAACAACCAATTTTCAGAATAATGGTGTAATCAATTTTGAAAATGTGGTTAAGAGGAATGTGCCAGAAAAAGTAATTGAACAAAAAAAATTACTGAGAGGTGATATCATAATTGAAAAATCTGGAGGAAGTCCTACACAGCCAGTTGGAAGAGTGGTTTTTTTTGATACTGACGGCGAATATATTTGTAATAATTTCACATCGATTCTTCGTCCGAAGAAGGATTTAATCAATTCTAAATATCTGCATTATATACTTTTTGCAAACCACAAAATTGGTATCACAGAAAAGTTTCAAAATAAAACAACTGGCATTATAAACCTTCAATTATCTCGATTTATTGAAGACATCCAAATCCCACTTCCTCCCCTCGCAACCCAAAAACACATTGCCCAGATTTTAGACGATGCCGCTGCGTTGCGAGAAAAAACCGCCCAACTCATCGCAGCATACGACGCCCTTGCGCAATCTATCTTTTTGGATATGTTTGGTGATCCGGTGAAAAATCCAAGAGGTTGGAAATCCAAGAAGTTAGGAGACATTTGTGATATAGGTTCTAGTAGGCGAGTTTTTGTTGATGAACTTGTTGAAAGAGGAATTCCTTTTTATAGAGGAAAAGAGATTGGTGAATTAAGTATAAGCAAATCCATTAAATCTGAGTTATTTATTTCGAAGGAGCATTATGAAAAATTAAAAAAAGAAACTGGTGTTCCTAATATTGGTGATTTATTATTGCCTTCAATTTGCCCCGATGGAAGAATCTTAAGAGTAAATGATAATAATCCTTTCTATTTTAAAGATGGTCGTGTTTTATGGATAAAAGTAGATAATTTGAAAATCAATAGTTTTTATTTAAAAACTTTTTTAAAGGAATTATTTTTTACAAATTATAGTAATATAGCATCAGGAACTACTTTTGCAGAATTAAAAATAGTTGCATTAAAGAAAATTAAGTTCCTTGAGCCTCCACTTAGTTTACAAAATGAGTATGCCGATAAAATTGCTTTAATAGAGCAGCAAAAAGAGCTGGCAAAACAGGAGCTCGCAGCAAGCGAAGATTTGTTTAATTGCCTGTTGCAGAAAGCCTTCAAAGGAGAATTAGCATAAGTCATTGCGAGGAGAGACAAAGGAACGACGCGGCAATCCTTTGAATGTGGCGTACCAGTTCAACAGATTGCTTCGTGCCTCGCAATGACGCACCAGTCGAACAGATTGCTTCGCTTCGCTCGCAATGACAAAAAAAATAAAATAATATTACAATAAATCACTATCTTGGAGAATTGTAAATAAAACCCCAAAATAACCAATGGAGCAAAGGTTTTCAGACATCGTCGCACTCATCACGCAGTCTCGGGCAACGGCAATCAAAGCCGTCAATATCGAGCTCATCAATCTCTACTGGAATGTTGGTGCTTACATCAAGCAAAAACTGTCCGTAGCAGAATGGGGCGATAAAACCGTAGACGAGTTGGCCGTTTTTATTCAGAAAAACAATCCCGAGCTCAAAGGTTTTAACCGAGCTGGTTTGTTTAGAATGATTCAGTTTTATGATACCTATGCTTCAGTACATTTTGTGTCCTCAGCGCGGACACAATTACAAAGTTCAGAAAATCAAGAATCTACAATTGTCGCCTCACTGAGGCGACAATCAGAAAATACGGATAATAAAGATCCTGAAATTGTCGCCGCACCGGGGCGACAATTTCCGGTTGAGTTGCAGGACATCAGAAAAACCATTCTTGCCCAGCTTAGTTGGACGCATCACCGCACGATTTTTTCACGTTGCAAAACCGAGGAAGAAAGAGAATTCTACATCCGTTTAAGCATCAAAGAAAATTACAGTGTGCGTGAGCTGGAAAGACAGATCAACGCAGCGGTTTTTGAGCGTACCATGATTAGCGATGCCCAAGTTTCTACATTGCCTACTGAATTGAAGGCTGATGTTACTAAGGTATTTAAAGACAGTTACGTATTCGAGTTTCTTAATTTACCTGAAATCCACAGCGAATCTGATCTTCAGAAAGGTTTGCTGAAGCAGATGAAAAATTTTATTCTGGAACTGGGAAGAGATTTTCTTTTCATCGGAGAAGAATATAAAGTGCAGGTAGGAAATTCAGATTTTTATATCGATCTTTTATTTTACCATCGTGGGTTGCAGTGTTTGGTAGCTTTTGAACTGAAGGCAGATAAATTTAAACCTGAACATTTGGGGCAACTTAATTTTTATCTCGAAGCCTTAGACCGAAACGTAAAAAACGACAACGAAAACCCAAGTATCGGGATTTTATTGTGCAAAGACAAAGACACTGAAGTGGTAGAGTTCGCTTTAAGCAGAAGTCTTTCTCCCACCATGGTTTCAGAATACAAAACCCAGCTGCCGGATAAGAAAGTATTGCAACAAAAATTACATGAATTATTTGATGGAGAAGTATAAAAGCTTCATCTTAATATAAAAACATAAACTATGAACACCAATTTCCAGTTTCTAGCCCAAGAATGGCCCGAATTTTTTGACCGATGCGTGAAAGCAGAAAAATTCGTCATTACCGATCCACGTACTTCATTGATGATTGCAAGATCGGCACTGGAACTGGCGGTAAACTGGATGTTCAGCCACGATGAAGAATTGGAATTGCCTTTTGATACTTCACTCAACTCTTTGATGAAGCAGGGAAGTTTCCAGGATCAGTTTCAACAGAAATTTTATACAGAAATTGATCTCATCCGTAAAACCGGAAATCTTGCTATTCACAACAAACAAGTTTCCGATTACGACTCCCGAAACATTATCGATCATTTATTCTATTTTGCTAAATGGTTTGCAAAGTCATACTCTGAAAATGATTTAGGTGATTTAGGATTTTTCGACTGGGATTTTATACCTACCGATGGAGCCGATGCATTATCTAAAAAAGAGCTTGAAAAACAGCAGACGCAATTTGAAGGTCATCTTAATCAGTATAAAAATAAATTAGAAGAAGCCTCCAAAAAATATGCGGAGCTGGCTGAGAAAAGCGAGCTGTATCAAAGACGAATTGAAGAGCAACAGGCACAGATTGAAGCCAACAAAAAAGCAGCCAACGAAGCCGACGAAATTACACACCCAAGAAACGAGTACGAAACACGAAAGTACTTCATCGATGTTTCGTTGCGTGAAGCAGGCTGGGATTTGTCGGGAAGCAAAGACAAAGAATTCAAAGTGCAGTATATGCCTTCTTCCACCAATATTTCAGAAACAGGCTATGTAGATTATGTGCTTTGGGACGATGACGGTTTGCCATTAGCTGTAGTTGAAGCCAAAAAAACGATGGAGAATGCTTCCAAAGGTGAAAATCAGGCACAACTCTACGCAGAAGCTATGGAAAAAATGTCTGGCCGCCGCCCCGTGATGTACTACACCAACGGTTTTGAAATCTATCTCTGGGATGATCAGTTTTATAAAAAGTCAAGACTCGTTCACGGTTTTTACACCAAAAAAGAACTGCAGACTTTGATGTTCCGCAGAACCAACAGAAAGGATATCAGAACGACAACGATAGACCAGACCATTACCGACAGAGCGTATCAGCTGAGAGCCATCCGTTCGGTAGCCGAGCGTTTTGCAGGAAATGATAAAACTTCTGGCAAGCTTATCGGCACGCATCGTGGCGCTTTGTTGGTTTTGGCCACAGGAACCGGGAAAACAAGAATCAGTATTGCCATTTCTAAGTTGTTGCTGGAAGCCAACTGGGCAAAAAGAATTTTGTTTTTGGCCGACCGAAGAAGTTTGGTAAGACAGGCAAAAAACAACTTTGTAAAGCTGATGCCCGAACATACCAGCGTGAATCTTCTCACAGAAAAAGACAACCCCGAAGCCAGAATTGCCTTCTCTACCTATCCCACCATGATGGGTTTAATAGACGGTTCCAAGGAAAACGACAAACGTTTTTATGGTGTGGGACATTTTGATTTAATCATCATCGATGAAGCTCACCGCTCGATTTATAAAAAATATCAGGCGATTTTTGATTATTTCGATGCCTTATTCTTAGGATTAACAGCCACACCGATTGATAAAGTTGATAAAAGTACGTATGCGATGTTTGGTTTGCCAGACAAATCGCCTACCGATGCCTATACTTTTCCGGAAGCAGTTGCCAATAAACATTTGGTTCCGTATCATTCCATAGAATTACCTACCAAGTTTATGAGGACTGGTATCCGTTACGATGAACTGTCGGAATCAGAAAAAGAAGAATTTGAAGAAGAAATTCTGGACGGCGACGAAGCTTCAGGAGAAGAGGTGGTAGAAGCCAATGAACTTAATAACTGGCTTTTTAACAAAGACACGGCACTGAAAACGCTACAATATCTCGTAGACAACGGCATTAAAAAAAGAGATGGCAGCGAGCTTGGCAAAACCATTATTTTTGCCCGAAACAAAAAGCACGCTCAGTTTCTGAAAGATATGTTTCTGGAGCTTGATCCTGAACTTTATGGTAATGAATATGTAAAAGTCATCACCCACGGAGAACCAAAAGCGGAAGAATTTATAGACCGCTTCTGTGATGAGGAAAAAGACAGACTTCCGCAAATCGTCATCTCGGTAGATATGATGGATACAGGGATTGATGCACCAAGCTGTGTAAATCTGATGTTTTACAAACCGGTAAAATCCTATGCTAAATTCTGGCAGATGATTGGCCGTGGCTCCCGTTTGCGAAAAGATCTTTTTGGGGAAGGTTTAGACAAACAACATTTTCTAATTTTTGACCTCTACCAAAATTTTGAATTTTTTAATCAGAATCCGAAAGGCACAGAGGCAAGTTCACAAAAAAGTTTAAACGAAATTGTTTTTGGTTTAAAACTGCAACTAGCTTTATATCTGAAAGGAGAAAACTTCAGTGCTGATGAAGAACTGAAAAACTACAGCGAAAGGTTGCTCGACGAATTGCATCAGTCGGTTGCAGACTTGAACAAAGAACGTTTTGATGTAAAAATGAAACTCGAAACCGTGATGAACTATCAAAACCGTGAAGTTTGGAATCATCTGGAAAAAGGCGATGTAAAAAAGATTCAGGATGTTTTGGCGCCATTGGTTCGTCCCACTCAATCGGATACCGACTTGGCTCGTTTTTATGATAAAATGATTTATGCCTTGATGCTGAAACGCATTGAAACACCAAATACTGAAGAGTTTTTGGCAAAGCTGACGGTGCCTATCAGTAAAGTAGCAACTATTTCTAAGAAACTTTTAAAAAAGACATCCGTTCCCGAAGTTAAAGACAATGAAGAACTTGTAAAGCTTCCATTACAGGAAACATTCTGGAAAAATGACGGATTGAAACATCTTGAAAAAATAAGAACGGGAATTCGGGAACTGGTAAAATATCTGGATCCTGCCGACCAAAAATACGCCACTACCAATTTTGAAGATGCTATTCTGGAAAGTGATATAAAAACCGGAAGTCTAGGTGATGAGAGAGCACCTTACGAAAGCCCTTTCACCAACAACACCCATCGTTTGGAAAAGCTGGTAAGAGAGAATCAAAGTAACATTACCATCAAAAGAATTCAAAACGGAGAAATTATCACTGAAGCTGAGCTGCAGTCTTTGGAACAGATTCTTTTCTCGGATCAGATGGAAAAGGAGCAGGTAGAGAATGAAATTGGACAGCCTCTGGATTTAAAATCCTTTATTATCGATTTGATTGGTCTTTCTGCAGATAAAGTGAATAGCGCCTTTTCAGAATTTATCAACCAGTACCAACTTTCGGCGGTTCAGATTCAGTTTTTGGACACTCTCAAACTGTTTCTTACCAAAAACGGAAAAATAGACCCCGAAAAACTCTACGAATCGCCATTCAAAACCTTCCACAATCAAGGCATAGACGGTGTTTTCAACAATGAGCAAGCCGATAATATTTTCAGTATTATCGAGCATTTTAATGAGAGACAGGCGAATTAAAAAATGACATTGATATATATATTAGTCTAGTGCGAAATCATTTAGAAGTTCGAATAAATTTTAGAAACGAAATATTTTAAATACATCTATTCTTAAAATACAATATTGCTTCATTTAAAGTAAGCATGTATAAATTCACGGGTCGAAAAAATTGATCAAAATATAGCTAAAGATAAATTATTTTTTGCTGTGCAGATACATTGCGCACGTAGCATCTAAATTTGTTTCAAAGTTTAGAAGAAATATCAAATAATGCCGTTTCAAAATTATTCTTTACACTGTTTTAAGAATGTGTAAGAGAAGAAATTAAATATGGGTTTTGATGCTAAACTGACAGTTACATAGCTGTCAAAGATAATTTTCAAATAATAAAATTATAAGCATATGTTAATATCTAGTCAAAAAATTCAATTTGAAGATTTGTTGAAAAAATTATCAACAAACTTAAGTATCACAAGATCACAGCATGAAGCTGCAGTAGAAAGCTATAAAGCTGTAGGGAAGTATCTGTCTTCCGAATATTCTCCTCTTTCGCAATACGAACCACACTTACAGCCACAAGGTTCTTTTATTATTGGAACAACAATCCAATCTATTGAAGAAGATGGAGATATTGATTTAGACGTGGTGTGTGAATTTAAAAGAAAAAAAACGACTTGGACGCAATATCATTTAAAGAACGCAGTGGGAGATCATTTAAAAGCACATGGAACTTATGTTAAGCTTTTAGATGAGGAAGGTAGAAGATGTTGGACTCTAAAATATCGCGAAGAAGGATTAAAAAACCAAAGATATCACATGGATATTCTTCCTGCAATAGTTACAGATGGATACTCGTTTATTCTTGAAAACTCATTCAAAAACTTAATGGCTGAAGATTATGAAAAGCTACAGCTTAGTATTACTGACAAAGAGAAAAACAATTACTGTGTATCTACATTTCCTGAAGAGTGGTTGCAAAGTAACCCGTACGGTTATGCCAAATGGTTTATGAAAAAAGCTTTATCAGTAGGAATAGAATTCAAAAATTTATACTCTCTAAATGAATCAGTAAAACCAACTCCAGATTATCAGGAAGAAAGGCTACCGTTGCAAAGAGTTGTGCAGCTTCTTAAAAGACATAGAGATATTTATTTTTCTAAGGAGCAAAATGATGATATTAGAAAACAAAAACCAATCTCGTGCATTATAACAACCTTGGCAGCAAGAGCTTACCGCGGTGAAGCTCAATTGATTGATGCAATATGGGGAGTTATTAATCGAATGAAAGGTGAGATAGAATTTAAATACGTTGCAGAGTATGGAAAAGAAGTAGAGTGGATATCAAATCCTGTAAACGCTACAGAAAATTTTGCAGACAGATGGAATGATAAAGGCTCTTACCGTAAAAGCAATTTTTATCGCTGGTTAGATCAATTAAGTATTGACCTTAATGATGCAGAAAACAAAACTGGCTTAAAAAATATTTCGGAATCACTTTCAGCGTCATTTGGTAGAAAACCAGTAGAAGCTGCTTTTAGTCAAATGGCAAATCAAATGAGAGATTTAACTAATAGTGGCAATAATAATATTGATCGCAGTAATGGCCTTGTTGGGCTCGCTACTGCAGGATTAACTTCTCTCAACACAGTAAAAAAACATGATTTTTATGGCACAAACCAAGAAGAATAAAATTTCGATTTCTGATCAAATCCGAGTCTTACAAAATTATTTTCCGGATAGCCAAATTCTGCTAAACAAAAATAAGGGATTTACTTGGTTAGGAGAATTAAAATCCTCTCCTTTGGGCGATACGTACAAGATTAAAGTAGTTTTTGGAAAAAAATGTTCACCTGCCGTTTATGTATTTGATCCAGCAAAATTAAAATTGGCTGAAGGTAGAACGAAATTGGAACATGTATATAGTCAAGAGAATCAGAAGTTATGTCTATTTTATCCTGACGGGTCTCAATGGAATGATTCAAAAATAATTGCCAGCACAATTATTCCATGGACAATAGAATGGCTATATCACTATGAAATTTGGCTAATTACCAGTGAATGGCTAGGTGGTGGAAAACACCCAACTTCAGCTAGTAATAGAAACAAAATGAAAAACTAACAATTAAAAAATATAAATGAGCGTAAGTTACATACCAGAAAAAATAAAAATTCTCTTATGGGGGAAATCTGCGGGTCGTTGTCAATACAGAGGTTGCAACACTTCGTTATATAGAGATGATTTAACTCAGGCGGAATTTAACCAGTGCTACATTGCACATATTGTTGCAGATAGTCCTAATGGTCCTCGTGGACACATTACCAGATCAGAAGAACTCAAGCAAAGTTTAAATAATTTAATGCTTTTATGTGATACTCATCATAGATTAGTAGACAGAGTCGAAATAGAAAATCATCCAGAAGAAGTCTTACTAACAATGAAAAAAGAGCATGAGGACAGAATTGATCTGATAGCAGGGATAAGTCATAATTTAAAGAGTGAAATTATCATTTATAAGGCGAGTATTGGTAATAATCCTGTAATGATGACTTATGATTCTTTAAAAGAATTTATAATTCCAGAAAAGTATCCAACTCGTAATGCAGCAACAGATTTAAGTCTATCGAATTCTACCTCTGTTGATTCAAGAAAAACATTTTGGGAACTTCAATTAGAAAATCTAGACGATCAATTTAGAGATCAGATATTGCCTAGACTAAGAAAATCAGAACTGTCACATTTATCTTTATTTGCGATGGCTCCAATCCCATTATTAATTAAATTGGGTACATATCTCAATGATATTCAGCAAATAGATGTTCGTCAAAAAAGAAGGAATCCTGATACATGGAAATTTGATGAAGATCTACATACAGATTACAATCTTTTATTATCACAAGAAGTAAAAAAGCAGGTTGCCTTAAAAATCGAATTAAGTGCTGCAATTGCTGACGAGAGGATTATAACAATATTGGGTGAGGATGTTTCAATACACAGTCTAAGTATAGGAAATCAGGATAATGATTTTGTAAAATCAAGGAAACAGATTATTGATTTTGGTGAGAAAATGAAAGAAGCATTTAGAGAAATAAAGAAAATACATGGACAGGATATGATTTTAAATGTTTTCCCTGCAATGCCCATTTCTTTAGCTGTACAATTAGGCAGGGTTTGGATGCCAAAAGCAGATTTATCTATGAGAATCGTTGATCAGAATTATGTTTCGGGAGGATTTTCTGAGGCTTTCAAAATTACACATTTTTAATTGTCTTTTATTTAATAAACAATGTAATTGCTATTTGTACGATGTTAATTAAAACTTTAAAAAGTCAACTATTAAAAATGCTTTAAAGCATATATTCTTGGAAAAAAAATACAATTTTGAAGAAACTGATTTGTTATTCCCGACATTGACTGGGGAAGCTGGAAAGTAATTATCAAAATACTTAGTAGATATTTAAAGATGATCTTAAAAAAGGATGAGAATACAGAAAGGTAACATAAATAATACTTTTTTTATAAACCTTTTGGATTGACAAGGGCAACATTTTCTAGGTATGCTAAAATTTTTTGTATAATAATTGAAACTAGGAAATTATAAATATGGTAATTTAAATTAAATAAAATAAGCAAATTGATCGCTTAATCGGAATAAATATGTTTGCTAATTATTTTTAGTAATATGAAACAAAAAAGTAAAATATTTGAACAACATTTATATCATGAAATAGAAGATGAGGAAAAAAAAGAAGAGTATCTTGAAAGCTCTTTCCCCTTAATAGGCCTGATAGTAATGTATTTTATTTGTCTCGAGAAATCGTTAGATAGTAAAATATGTGAGATATTCACTGATAGATCAGATTCAAGGGGTTAATGGTATTACACAAGATGTCATACTCTACCAAAGTTGATTTATTTAAGATTTAGTGAAGATTTCCATTTTGGTTGCAATTTCAAGGTTGAAGGATATCAAAAATTAATAACAGATCTTCGAGAAAGTGGCAGATTACCTACATGCTGATTGGGTAAATACCGATGTTGATGGTTAAACTTATGTAAACTTGAAAATTTCAAGCAAAGGAATGGAAGAAGAATATATTCAGTTTGCTGAAACTTCTTTAAAAGAGATTATGAACCTAATTATTACAACTCGAAATGAATTACATGAATATTGGGATAAACGCAATAAAACACTTTGTAAATAAGCGATTTAGAAACTATAAGTAGAAACTACTCGTAAATTTGACTAATTTGAACAACTTATCAAAAATATAAGAAAATTTTTCTAAAATAATAGAATGGAAGATAGCGATATTAGTAGACTGAGAAAAGTCTTAAAATACAGAAAACTGAGGCATTTATCTAACTTACTAAAAAATTCTCGGTCAAATATTCGAGAATCTTCTACCTATGGCACTATGTGGTACTCAGTCATCAGTTATTTTGAAATTCATTCTCCTGTGAGATTAAACGAAAAATTAATTCTTCTATCAGATGAAGATAAATCCAAATTACTTAATGCAATATTACTTATTTATCCTATAAAAGAGAATGAGGTTGAAATCGTAGATATTGAGTTTTATCCAGATTTTGATTTGGAAGAAGATTATGAAATTATTGAAACAAAATCCCTTGCGAATATAGATTTTGAATATATTCAGGAACAAATAAACAAATGCAATATAAAAATTATAGAAAAAGACTTTGAAGGAGCCGTCACAAATTCAAGAACTCTAATAGAATCGATTTGTTTATATATTTATGAAGTAAAAGTAGGGGATTATGATTACAAAGGAAATTTGTTAAAACTTTATAAGGATGTCAGTCAATGTTTGAATATGGTACCAGCTGATCATTCTGACGAATACATTAAGCAAATATTATCTGGTGTTTTTAGTATTATTAATGGAGTTTCTGGATTAAGAAATAACTTTAGTGATGCTCATGGCAATTCGCCGAGAAATTCTTATAAAATTGATGAAAGACATGCAATTTTAATTGTTAATCTTTCCTAGACAATAGCTGAATATTTATACCTGTCATATAAAAAAGGTAAGAGTAAAATTGATTAAGAGGAAACACAAAAATTCATAGGATCAGCAATTACTATGGACTTTAAAAGGGCTTATCTTAACATATTGCATGGAGTTAGCCTGATAAAATGAAATCTGTAAAAATACAGATTACTTATGTTTTAATTTATAATGAATAATAATAAATGATAAAAAAGTTTATGTTCAGTATATATTCTCAAATCGCTAGAATATCTGTATCGTATTTGTGTCATATATTTATAATGTTCTGATAATCAATGTATGTTATTTTTGAAGAAGTAAAATAAAAAGTTTAAAACTTATTAAATATGATCCCTGAGCGAAAGCTTGGGGATTTTTTATGTTATTAATTATTTTAAAGAATATCGTCACAATAATCTTTTCATCATTTATCCTATATTTGTGCAATATTTAAAGTTTTCAATAAAATTCATCATCAGATATGATCATTGCAGCGATAGACATAGGAAGTAATGCAGCCAGACTTTTAATCAACGAAGTGAAAATTCAGAACGGTAAACCTGAGTTTATCAAACTTAATCTGCTCAGAATTCCTTTGAGATTGGGAATGGATGTTTTCACCATCGGAAAAATTGGTGATGAAAGAAAAAAAATGGTCATTGACTCTATGAAGATTTTCAGTGATCTGATGCGAATTTATAAAGTAGATCATTACAGAGCGTGCGCCACAAGTGCGATGCGTGATGCCGTTAATGGTCAGGAAATTATACAGCAGGTAAAACAGACTTCAGAAATAGATATTGAAATTATTTCAGGTGACGAAGAGGCTACGCTAATCTACGAAAACCATGTTGCAGAAGGACTTGATAAAAATTTCGCCTATCTTTATGTAGATGTTGGCGGCGGTTCCACAGAACTTACCTTTTACGAAAACGGCAAAATGATCTATGAAAGATCTTTCAATATCGGAACCATAAGATTGCTGAATAATCTGGTTACAGAAAGCAATTGGAAAGAAATGAAGGAAGAAATAAAGAAAAATATTTCCAGCAAAAAACCAATCGTAGCGATTGGATCCGGCGGAAATATCAACAAAGTTTTTTCGATGAGCAAAACAAAAGATGGCAAACCTATTTCTTCGGCTCACCTTAAAAAAGTTTATAAAGAGTTTAACGAGCTTACGGTGCAAGAAAGAATGACAAAATATGGCTTCAGACAAGACAGAGCCGATGTTTTGGTTCATGCTCTCAAAATTTACAACAATGTGATGACCTGGTCTGAAATTACCAAAATTTTTGTGCCGAAAATATCTGTTGCAGATGGTTTAATCCACCATATTTACAATAAAGTAATTGCTTCAAAATAATTTATTAAAAACATTGATCAGTTTTAGTAATATCTTAATAGTTTTGCTGCATCATATTAAAATATTATTATTTTCCTGCCAACTTCCTCACCATTCCTTTAAAAATAATCCCGTGAAACGGCAAAACAGAATACCAATACAGTCTTCCTGTCAATCCGTGAGGTCGGAAAACCGCTTTTTGCCACAACTTACCTTTATACACTTTAAACATCAGCCACGCTTCACCGGGAAGTTTCATTTCTGCGAAGAGAATCAGTTTTCCCTCTTCTTTGTTGGCGTACAAAACACGCCAGAAATCCAGTGCATCACCTTCGTGAAGCTTGTCGGGATGTGTTCTTCCGCGTCTCAATCCCGGTCCGCCAACCAACAAATCCATAAATCCGCGAACTTTCCAAAGGCTTTGACCGTACCATCCGTTGGCACCACCCAAAGAAAAAACTCTGTCGAGACATTTTTCACGGTCATCATATTCTTCGGTTCTTAAATCTACAAAACAGCCGTATTTCGGAACATCAAGATAATCTTTCAGACTGGAATCGCTTCTGCTGCTGATAAAACTGTCTTTCCAGCTTGAAGCAATTTCGTTGTCCTGAATTTTAGCCAGAGTTCTTCTCAAAGCCATATCATAGGAAAATGGCTGAACTCCTGTAATCTGTTTGATTTCCGCAAGACTTTCCGGTCTGCAGATGACTTCAATTTTCATACTTCCAACCAAAGCAGAAGCTAAATTATACGATGTTGAAGTAATGAAATACAACCAGTACGAAGACAATTTCGGAGTCATTACAGGAACTGTGAAAATCTTTCTTTTCAGTCCTCTTATTCTAGCAAACTCTAGAAGCATTTCTTTATAAGTCAAAACATTATCGCATCCAATATCAAAATTTTTGCGATACGCCTGTTCTTTAAATAAAGTGAAAATCAGAAAATCAAGAACATTGGCAATTCCTATTGGCTGACATTTGGTGTGAAGCCATTTCGGAGCAACCATCACCGGTAATTTTTCTACTAAATCTCTGATGATTTCAAAAGATGCACTTCCTGAACCAATAATAATTCCTGCTCTTAAAACTGTTGCCGGAACTTTACAATTCATCAGGATTTTTTCAACCTCAAACCTTGAACTTAAATGTTTTGATAATTCTTTCTCATTCGCCAAACCCGACAGATAAATGATGTGTTTGCAATCAGTTTTTTCAATATAATTTGAGAAATTAACAGCGCATTGCCTTTCGATTTCTGCATAATCATTGCTGTTGCTCATCGAATGCATCAGATAATACGCTCCTGAAATATCTTTCGCAATGTTTTCCAGGGTTTCCGGTTTCAGAAAATCCACTTCTACCACCTCAATCTGAGCATCGTCAATATCAACACTTTTAGAAAAACGGTTTTTATCTCTGCAACAGCAGATTACCTGATATCCCTGTGCAGCGATTACATTAATCATTCGTTTCCCGATGTATCCGGTGGCTCCGGTAAGCAGAATTTTTTGCATAAGATTTGAATTTGGTGTGTGAAATTATTTATCAGCAAATGAGAAAATTATACCTTTTCCAACAGATGTCCGAAATAATCTTTCTTTTTTGAAAGGTAACTTTCATTCACTCCATTCGATTCTATTTCCAAAGGAACTCTATGATTCAGAATAATTCCGCTGTTTTCCAGAGACTTAAGCTTATCCGGATTATTGGTTAGTAAATTAATTTCTTTTACATTCAGAATATTAAGCATTTCAACAGCCACATTAAAATTTCTTCCGTCTGCAGGTAAACCCAACATTAAGTTGGCTTCCACCGTATCAAAACCTTTTTCCTGAAGCGCATACGCTCTTAATTTATTGATTATCCCGATATTACGACCTTCCTGTCGAAGATAGATAATCATTCCGCCGTTTTCCGACATATATTTCATTGCTGCATCCAACTGTTGTCCGCATTCACATTTTTTAGAATGAAAAATCTCGCCTGTAATACACTCCGAGTGAAAACGAACATTCACCGTTTTGCTGAAATCCGTATTTTCTGCCACCCAAATTAAATGAGGACTCCAGTCATCTTCGTGGTCTGAGAATGCATAAACAGTAAACATTCCATAATCTGTAGGGATATTTGATTGTGCCTGTATTGTCAACATGATTCAAAAATTAAATGATTTATATAGTACAAATTTATACTTTAATTTAATTAAAAATAAAATTATTTACTAAATTTGTCAATAAATAAATTCTATTATGCAAGAACAAGCCAATATCACGCAGGAAAAAATATTTGAATTACACGGAGATTATCTTTTGAATCACGGAGAAAAGCCGAAAAACGTTTATCTGTTTGCTAAAGAAAATAATTTTGAAGAGAAAGAGTTTTATCATTATTTCTCAGGATTTGAGCAGATTGAAAGAGAAATATTGAACCATCTTTTTACAAAATCTTTGGAACTCGCTTCAGAAGTGAATTCTTCGAGCGAAATCACAACAAAAGAAAAACTCCTGAACGTCTATTACATTTTCTTTGAAAATCTGACAATGAACCGTTCATTGGTGTTATCAATTCTGGGAAACAATAAAATTCAAAGTATTAAAACACTTCAGAATCTTAGGGAAACCCATAAACAATTTGTCAATACTTTGGATTTCAACGAATGGGAAATGATTGAAAAAGCGAAGCAAGACATCCGAAAATTCAACGAAAAATCAAGACAGGAAATACTTTGGCTTCATTTGGTTTCCGTCATTGACTTCTGGAAAAAAGACACTTCTCCCGACTTCGAAAAAACTGATATTTTCATCGAAAAAACCATTGACACCGGCTTTGAATTAATGGACAACGAACCATTGAGAAAAGTATTTGACCTTGGAAAATTCATTTGGAAGGAAAAGTTTAAAATGAGTTGATGAATGGCGATTGGCTTTTAGCTTTTGGCATCTAGAAAACATCCAATTGTTTGCAATTACGACTTTGCTGAGTACAACGACCTTGCGAACTTAAAAACAGTTAGCAATTAAAAAAATCTTTGCGCACTTCGTGTTTAAGAAAACAAACAAAATTTAAAATGAAAACATTAAATAAAATCCCAACAGGAAAAATGGAACGGACAAGCAGCCTGCTCAAAGCCGGAGCGAAAGTCGGTGTCAATTACCTGAAATATTACGGAAATAAAATCACGAAAGACGAAGAGGAAGCCCGCAAAATTCTGAACGAAGACAATGCAACAGACATTTATGACTCGCTTAAAGAATTAAAAGGTTCTGCTT
This sequence comes from Chryseobacterium echinoideorum, assembly GCF_007474535.1. Taxonomy (GTDB): domain Bacteria; phylum Bacteroidota; class Bacteroidia; order Flavobacteriales; family Weeksellaceae; genus Chryseobacterium; species Chryseobacterium echinoideorum. Next base: position 133,373 of record NZ_VKNW01000004.1, read on the forward strand.
TGAAAGTTGCTCAAATGCTGAGTATGGAAAAAAATATTCTTCCGGTGGAATATGTGGAGAAATTTTCACTTTCGCAGTTTTCGGTTCCGCCCTTGTCGGGAGCTTTGGTGAAAAAAACATTCCGAAAATATTTCGGGAAAAATCCGGAAGAGATTTTTTATGAATTTTCCGCCGAATCGGTTAATGCAGCGAGTATCGGACAGGTTCATACTGCGAAAAAAAATAGCAAAAAACTGGCAGTCAAAATCCAGTATCCTGGCGTAAGAGAAAGTATTTCGAGCGATCTTAAAATGGTAAAACCGATTGCGATGAAGATGTTCAACATCAAAAAAGAGGGTTCGGAATCTTATTTTCAGGAAGTGGAAGATAAATTATTTGAAGAAACCGATTATAATCTGGAACTGAAACGCAGTCAGCATTTTGCAGAAGAATGTCAACATCTTCCGAATGTGAAATTTCCGCATTATTATCCTGAATTTTCATGTGAGAAGATCATCACGATGGACTGGATGTCGGGAATTCATTTTTCGGAATTTACCAAAAAACAGAATTCGCAGGAGGATTTGAACAAAATCGGACAGACGCTTTGGGATTTTTATATGTATCAGATGCATATTCTGAAAAAAGTTCACGCCGACCCGCATCCGGGAAATTTCCTGATTTCGGAAAATAAGGAATTATTGGTTATTGATTTTGGCTGTATCAAAGAGATTCCGGAAGATTTCTACATTCCGTATTTCGAACTGGCGAAAGAAGAAAATTTAAAAAATCCTGAGATTTTCCGTGAGAAATTATTCACCTTGGAAATTCTTCGAGCAGAAGATTCAGAAAAAGAAAAAGAGTTTTTTGCCAAATTATTCTACGAATTGCTGGAACTGTTTACAAGACCATTTAATCAGGAAAAATTTAATTTTTCAGATGAGTCGTTCTTTCAGGAAATTGCCGATTTGGGGCAGAAATATGCGAAAGCAAGTGATATGAAAGGAATGAATACCAACCGCGGTTCCCGACATTTTATTTATCTGAACCGAACGTTTTTTGGTTTGTATAATATGATGCACGATTTGAAAGCGAAAGATGTGAAAATTAATAATTTTAAAAATTACTGTGGTTGATTTATAATAAACTACAAAAGGCTTCGACAAGCTCAGCCTGACAATGAAAAAACTTACGGTTAGTATTAGTGATGTCACCCTGAGCTTGTCGAAGGGTCTTTAGAATCACTAAAAGCTAAGTTCAAAAATAAAAACCTAATAATATGCCTTCACAATTACCTTCCAAAATCTGTGAAGTCTGCGGACTGCCATTCAACTGGCGCAAAAAGTGGAAGAAAAACTGGGACGAAGTAAAATATTGCAGCGAAAGATGCCGGAAAAACAAAAAATCAACATCCTCTGGTTCACCAAAGATTTGAGAACGAGAGATTCAGAATCCTTATACAAAGTGATGCAGGAAGATTTGCCATTTATAGCCTTGTATGTTTTTGACTCTGAATTTTTTATTCAAAAACAGTTCGGTTTCAGAAAAACCGGAAAATACCGTACAAAATTTTTGCTGGAAAGTGTAGAAAATTTAAAGCAGAATTTAGCGAAACAGAAGATTCCTTTTTTAGTTAAATGCGGCAAAACGGAAGAAGTTTTCAAAGACATTTCCGAAGAATTTGAAATCGTGAAGATTTACTGTCAGGAAGAATGGACGAAGGAAGAAACCGAAATTCAGACTAAAATCCGAAGTGTGATTCCGGCTGCCGTTTGGGAAAAATCGTATTCACAATTTCTGGTTCATCCGCTTTTTGTGTTTAAAACTTTGGATAAAATTCCGATCCTTTTTACCAGTTTTAGACAAAAAATTGAAAAAAATTTATTGATTCGCCCAGAATTTGAATCAAATGATTTGATGTACAACAAATCGGAAATTCATTTTAAAAGTGATACCATTTCATTAAAATCGTTGGGTTTTGAAGATTTTGAAACAGACGAAAGAACAGCTTTCCCTTTTTCGGGAGGAGAAAATGAAGCATTGAAAAGATTGCATCATTATTTTTCAGAAACGCAAAATCTGAGTCAATATAAACAAACCCGAAACGGTTTAGTGGGAACAGATTACAGTTCGAAATTTTCCTCTTGGTTGTCGGACGGAAGTCTTTCTGCGGTAACGATTTACCACGAAATAAAAAAATATGAGGAAGAATTTGGAGCCAATGATTCGACTTATTGGTTAATTTTTGAGTTACTCTGGCGGGATTTTTTCAGATATATTTCTTTACAGTATAAAGATTTGATTTTCTGGAAAAGCGGAATTAATCATCAAAAATATTTCGCAGAAAACAATAAAACATTGATTCAAAAATGGAAAGATGGAGAAACCGATTCCGATTTCGTGAATGCGAATATGCTCGAACTGAAAAATACAGGCTGGATGAGCAACCGAGGGCGTCAAAATGTAGCTTCCTACTTCTGCAAAATCCTGAAACAAGACTGGAGAATCGGAGCGGCTTATTTTGAGGAAATGCTGATTGATTACGATGTTCACAGCAATTATGGCAATTGGATGTATCTCGCCGGAGTCGGAAATGACAACCGTGACCGGACTTTCAACCCTGAAAAACAGGCAGAAATGTATGATTCTAATAAAGAATTCAGAAAATTATGGCTAAAGCAGTAAAACATACCGCCCAATTGATCTTTCCGCATCAGCTTTTTGAGGATACGGATTATCTGGATAAAAGTCAGCCTGTATTTTTGATAGAGGAATTTCTTTTTTTCAGGCAGTATTCGTTTCATCAACAGAAGATTGCGTTTCATCGTGCGACAATGAAATTTTATGAAAATGAATTAAAAAAGGCAGGTTTTGAGGTTGAATATATTGAAAGTTCATCGAAATTGTCGGACATCCGGAATTTAATTCCGAAGCTTGAAAAAGAAAATTTTACAACCATAAAAACAACGGATGTTTGCGACAATTGGCTGGAAAAAAGATTAAAGGAAACAAAATTGAAACTCGAAATTCAGGATAGTTCGCTTTTCATCAACAGCAAAGAAGACCTGAAAGATTATTTTGAAGATAAAAAAGCCTATCATCAGACTGATTTTTACAAGCAGCAAAGAATAACCCGAAATATCCTGATGAAAGCAGGAAAACCGTTGGGCGGAAAATGGACTTACGACACCGAAAACCGAAAAAAATATCCGAAAAATAAACAAGGACCTCCCATTCATTTCCCGAAAAACAATGAATTTTACGAGGAAGCAAAACAATATACCGAAAAGCATTTTGCCAAGAATTACGGAGCACTTACGGATGAACAGCTCTACCCGACGACTTTTAAAGAAGCGGAACAATGGCTGGAACAGTTTCTTGAAAACCGTTTTCTGGAATTTGGCGTTTACGAAGACAGCATCGTGGAAAAGGAGCATTTTCTGCATCACAGTGTGCTTTCTCCGTTGATGAATGTTGGGCTTTTAACGCCTGAAAATGTGTTGGAAAAAGCCATTTCGTTTGCAAAAGAAAACGATATTCCGGTGAATTCTCTGGAAGGTTTTGTCCGCCAGATTTTGGGTTGGCGAGAATTTGTGCGTGGTGTTTACATTTATCAGGGAACGTATCAGCGGAATAAAAATTACTGGAAACACAAGCAAAAACTTCCAAAATCTTTTTATACCGCCAAAACGGGAATCCGCCCGATTGACAGTTCGCTCCGTAAAATTCTGAAAACCGGTTATGCGCATCACATCGAACGACTGATGATTTTTGTCAATTTTATGAATCTGTGTCAGTTCAATCCTGATGAAGTGTACCAATGGTTTATGGAAATGTTCATCGATTCTTACGATTGGGTGATGGTTCCAAATGTGTATGGAATGAGCAGTTTTTCGGACGGCGGAAAAATGAGTACGAAACCGTACATCAGCGGAAGCAATTATATTAAAAAAATGAGTGATTATCAAGACGGAGGATGGGCGGAACAATGGGATGCGCTGTTTTGGAATTTTATCAATGACCATCAAGAATTTTTTGCCAAAAATCCAAGGTTGGGAATGCTGAGAACGCTGGAGAAAATGCCGGAAGAAAAACGAAAACAGCATTTTAAAATGGCAAAAGAGTTTACTGGAAATCTGAAATGATTTTTAACCACAAAGAATTGTTTGAATATAAAGTTTTTCAAAATTAAAAAGGCTTCGACAAGCTCAGCCTGACAAAGCAAAGTAAAGTTAGTATTAGAGATGTCATCCTGAGCTTGTCGAAGGATCTCACGAAAAAAGCTATAAAAATGAACAAAAACCTCAACATACAACAAATCGACAGAATCATCGAAATGGCGTGGGAAGACCGAACGCCGTTTGAAGCGATACAATTTCAGTTCGGAGTCAGTGAATCGGAAGTGATTAGACTGATGCGTTTGGAACTGAAAGAATCGAGCTTTAAGCTTTGGAGAAAAAGAGTGAATTCGGGAGTGAGCCAGAAACATCTGAAAAAAAGAAGCGAAGAAATTAATCGCTTTAAATGCAGCAGACAGAGAGTTATCAGCAATAATAAAATTTCTAAAAGATAAATTGAATATGAAAAATATCGTCATCATAGGTTGCGGAAAGGGAATCGGATTAGCAACAGCAAAAATTCTTGCAGAACAACACAAAATCATTGGAATTTCCAAAACGGAAAATCCAGAATTGAATCATCCGAATATTGAATTCCATACAATGGATATTCTTTCGGGAAATTTAAATGAAATCAGCTTTCCGGAAGTTGTGGACGGATTGATTTACGCACCGGGAAGCATTAATTTGAAACCATTTAATCGACTTTCTGTGGATGATTTTAAGAATGATTTTGAAATCAATGTTTTGGGAGCGGTTAAAATGATTCAGAAACTGTTGCCGAATCTTAAAAAGTCGGAAACTGCCTCTGTTGTGCTTTTCAGTTCCGTGGCGGCAAAACTGGGAATGCCTTTTCACGCTTCGATTGCGGCAAGTAAAAATGCGGTGGAAGGTCTTACAAAAAGTCTGGCGGCGGAATTTTCGGCTCAGAAAATCAGGGTCAATGCGATTGCACCTTCTCTAACGGACACGAATTTATCTTCACAGCTATTGGCAACACCCGAGAAAAGAGAAGCTTCCGCGAAAAGGCATCCGTTACAAAGAGTGGGAACGGCTGAAGAAATTGCGGAAATGACGGCTTTTCTTGTTTCGGATAAATCTTCGTGGATCACAGGACAGGTTTTCGGAATTGATGGCGGAATGGGGAGTGTGAAACTTTAACTTTATTGAGAGAGAGTTTGAGAATTTCAGGGTTTTTGAGTTATTACATTGTTAGACTGTTACATTGTTACACTGATAAATTATTACATTATTAAAAATACTTAGATTAAATTTGCGCTATGAATACTGATTTTTTCATTGATTTGCTGCATCAGGTTAAAGAATTTGAAAATTCCGAAGCTTATAAACCTCACTCCAACGTTGAGGATTTCCGACTTTGGCTGAATGATAAAAAATACAGAAAAGAGAGCCCAACCAAGCTTTTTAAAAATGAACAGCATCATGTTTCTTTCACAGAAAATGAAATCTGCAAACAGGTTCTGCTTTTGGGACGATATTCCAAACAATTGATTAGAAAAGGATTGAATGATTTTCCCGAACTCGCCAATGAAGAATTTACCTATCTCTACCGATTGAAAGATGAACCGAATCTGACTAAAATTCAGCTGATTGAAAGAAACGGACACGAAAAACAAACCGGAACCCAAATCATCAAACGTCTTTTGGAATATGGTTTAATTGAAGAAAAAAATGACATCGAAGACAAAAGAAGCAAGCGTCTCAACATCACCGAAAAAGGTGAAGATTATTTCCACCGTTCCGTTGAAAAAGTCAATATGACGTCGAGAATTCTTGCCGGAAAACTGGAAAACAAAGAAAAAACCGAACTTCTGGAGTTACTCAGAAAACTAAATGATTTTCATTCTCATGTATATTCGGAATATAAAAATGAAAATATTTCTAAAATTAATGAAATAATGAAATAAATTAAAAACGTAAAAAACCGTCATCCAATATATTTGAATAACGGTTTTTTTTATAGTGTGATTAAAATTATTTTAACATAGATTTTGCTTTTTCAGCTTCCATCAAATGATGTTCTAAAGTAGAAACAGTATTACTTGCAAATTTTTTAAGAGATGATTCAGTTCCTTCAGCAGCTTGCTTTTTAAATTCAGCAATATCTTTCTTGTGATCTGTAACCATCATGTCAGCGTACATTTTGTCAAATTCCGCTCCTTTCTTCATTTTCAGTTCATCATATTTTTTTTGATGTTCTGCTTTCATTGAAGTCGGCAATGTATAATTATTTGCTGCTGCCCATTTTTTAAGCTCTTCATTAGCCGCACTATGATCTTTTACCATCATTGCTCCTAAAGATTTTGCAGTCTCACTGGAAGCATTGGTTTGTGCTAATTTACCCATCATTACTTCCATCATTCCTCCGCTTGCTGCCGCATCTGCAAACATTTTGTCCTGCGAACTAAGCATTGAGTTTTCTGTTCCCATTGTACCTGCTGCGGCTGCCGAATCATTTAGAGTTGTCATAGAATCAGAATCGGTCATCATCATAGTATCTGTAGAATTGTCTGCTGTAGTTGTTTCTTTTTTGTTGCACGAAACCATAGCCGAAATGGCCAGAACTGTAAGAATTGAATTTTTCATAATATTTTGATTTGGTTGATTAATGTAATTTGTTTTGTGTTTTATTATCAATTTCACTGCCAAATTATCAGAATTATAAAAATAATCAATTATTATAACACATTAACATATATAAAAATAAGATAAATGAAATAAATTACTGTTCTATTATTGAATAATGAAAATTCAAATCATTATTTTATAATGCAAAAATGATAATAAAGTTGTCTTCTTTGGTCTTATTATTGAATCGGTAATAATACACTACTCACATTTATTTCTTATTTTATGAAAAACCATATTGTTATACTTGGAGGAGGTTTTGCCGGAATTAATTTGATAAAAAATATTGCCAATAATAAAAATTTTAAAATAACTCTGGTAGACAGAAATAATTACCATTTCTTCCCTCCCCTCATTTATCAGGTTGCCACAGCCTTTATTGAACCTTCGCACATCAGTTACCCATTCAGAAAGCTTTTTGCGGAGTATGATAACTTTAATTTTCATATGGGAAGTCTGAAAAAAATTAATTCTGAAACCAAGACTATTGAAACCGATAACGGCAGCATAGATTATGATTATCTTGTCATCTGTATGGGAACCGAAACCAATTTTTTTGGTCTGGAGAATGTAAAAAAATGTGCTCTTCCGATGAAAACCATTCATGAAGCGTTATATCTTAGAAATCATATTTTGTTAACCTTAGAAGAAGCATCCAGAAACAAAAATACAGAAAATGCAGAGCGTCTGCAGAATATCGTGATTGCAGGTGGCGGACCTACCGGAGTTGAGCTTGCCGGAATGATTGCAGAAATGGGATCTTATATTGCAGAAAAAGAATATCCGGAGATTCCGCTTAGTCTATCTCATCTCTATCTTGTAGATGCGCTTCCCACTTTATTATCCCCAATGAGTGACAAGGCACAAAGATCAGCTTATGAAAATCTAAAAAAACTGGGCGTGAATATTCTTTTGAATGTCTCCGTAAAAGATTATGTTGACGGAAATGTCATTTTGTCTGACGGCAAAAAAATCCAAACAGAAAGCTTGATCTGGACTTCGGGTGTTATCGGACGAGAGGTTCCAGGTATTCCTGAAGATTCTTTAGGAAAAGGAAGAAGAATTTTGGTGGATGAGTATAACCGTGTTGCTGGTTTTGATAACATATTTGCATTAGGCGACATCTGTCTCCAACTAAACGATAAAGAATACCCTAAAGGACATCCACAAGTTGCCCAGGTTGCCATTCAGCAGGCTAATCTTGCTGCTGAAAACATTCAAAAATTGCGAAATAGACAAAAAATGCAACCATTTATCTATAAAAATAAAGGAAGTATGGCTATTATTTCTAAATTCAAAGCAGTTGTAGATCTGCCGAATTTTTCTTACACCGGATTTTTTGCATGGATTACCTGGCTTTTTGTTCATATCATTCCTTTAACCGGATTCAGAAACAAAATAAGACTGGCATTAGAATGGTTCAGACTATTTATTACCAATAATCCCTCTATTAGAATGATTATGCAACCCGGAAAGAACAATCAATCATAAAAATTAAACTTAAAATAAATATTATGGTCAAAAAATTAATCGCAGGACTGGGAGGAGCTATTGCCCTCAATATTCTGCACGAAGTCATCAGAAAAAACTTTGAAGACGTTCCGCATATTAATGAAGTCGGTGAAGAGGCATTGCAAAAAGCTGCAGAAGCCAATGATATACAATTATCTGATCCTGATACTATTTACGCAGCTACGTTAGCAGGTGATGTGATCAGTAATGCTATGTATTATGCAGGAACAGCAACCAACCACGAAGTGATCAGCGGTATTGCGGCAGGTGTAGGAGCTATTATGCTTCCTGAAAAATTAGGGTTAGACGATACACCTGTTGCTGAAAATAACAAGAAAAAGCTAATGACAATAGGATATTATACATTTGGAGCCATTGTTACTAAATTGATATACAACAGAATAAAATAAATTATAAAGGAACTTTAAGATTTACTCCAAATAAGGGTTAGTCTTAAAGTTCCTTTTTATTTTTATTAATCAAGGGTTGATTAAAATGAAAAATTATCAAGAAAATCACAGATTTTCGGCAAGCCTATTTAAAAGTAAACTATGATGGTGAGTTTAGAAATTATTCGCTATTAGAAATCAATAAGACCTTTACTAAGACATTTCCATTGAATCTTTGAAAATCCAAGCATTCCTCCGAAAGCTACAAATAGATTTCTTAAGCTGTTAAAAAAACCAGAATTAAGATTAGGAAGTTCATTTCTACCATAAATACCTACCTTAATAAACCCTTTATGTTTTGAAACAATAAAAGTGGAAGTTGCTGCATTAGAATAGAAGTGGGCAATTTTTCTGCTCTCAGACGTTTCAGGATTATGAGAAGGTCTGCACTGCATCAGTACTTTACTCTCACTTGCCACATCCAGCATAACAATTTTCACCCAGTCGAAATATCTGCCCTCAATTCCTCCCGCTCCGGGAATATTGATTCTGATGTAATCTCCCACTTCAGGAACCCGTTCTATATTAATTCCTCGGGAATCAAAGAGTTTAAAGTCAGTTTTGCTTTCAGGACAGCATTTTCGCCAGCTATTAATTTCAAAAAGACGTTGCTTGAGAATATTAAACTGAAAATCAAGATTTTCCTGCTTTTCAATATATCTTACACTTTCGGTATCGTGAAAGCTTCCCTTATTATGTTTGGGAACTCCTGAAATATTTTTAGGTTTCATAGCTTTTTATATTAAATGATTGTCCGAAAGTGTAATGTTTAAAAAAAATTCAGATGAATACTCAATAATCATTCTTATGTAAAAATTTCCAACAAAAAATTTGTGGGAAAAATAAATAATCCACCTGTATTATTTTGCAAGACGGATTATTCTAAATATATAAGCCTCAGATGTTTTGATTATTATATTGGTATTTAAGTATTCCCAATGTAGAATAGCGAAAATACTTTAATGTATTAGATCATAAATTTACTTAAGCTTAATGAAAGTTGTAACAAAGTCTGTATACTTCTGTAAAATAAAGATCATTATCTGAAACCTGATTTTTATTCATTAAAATATCATCAGAAACCGGAAATGAATAAACTTGTATTTTATTGACCGGATTTGTTGGTCTGCTGCATTTACAATATTTCTTCTCATGCATTTTATGATCTGATAAACTCACTGTTTTTACAATTGTGTCCTCAAGCATCATAGATTTTTCAAAAGTCTCTTTATCTAATGTAAACCACGGTTCTCCATGATACAAAAAATGATCAGTAACTTCAGGATCATTAATCTGACTAAAATCAGCAGGTGCCGATGAATGATAACCTCCGCATTGCAGGCAGAGTGCTACCTTAATGTTGATTTGTTCCATAAATAATATTTGCTTGGCTATTATATTACAGAATGCATGCCATACAAATGCTTTTACTAAAACAAATTCCTATTATTACAAATGTGAATCATTTATAGCTTATCTGCAGGTAAATAAAATCTGATAAACATCTGATTATGTAATTTCTTCAATAAAAGTATTTCATTATAATGATAATTTCTGGATTTAATCCAAAGTAACTAAAATACCCCTTCGCAAAGGGGTATTTTTCAATATAAATATAATTCAGTACAATGGCAACTGTGCTTTTTCATAAACAAGACCTTGTTCCTGAAGCTCACGCCAAAATTCTTTAGGTATTTCTTTTTTCCAGGCACTGATATTGTCTGTAACCTGATCGGGTTTACTTGCACCGGGAATGATAGAAACAAACTCATCTGCAGCAAGAACAAACTGTAGAGCTGCATCTACAATATCAATATCATATTTAGAAGCTATTGCTGCTATTTTATCTCTTTTTTCGGGCATTCCTTTAGGAATAACCTCTTTATAATTGTATCGGTCTCTGCCATTGATGAATCCCGAATTGTATCCTGCGCCTGAAACAAGTTTTACTCCTGCTTTTTTCACTGCCGGAAGTAATCTGTCAACTGCATCTTCATGCTCCAAAATAGAATATTGGGTTGCCGAAAGGCAGATATCTAGATCGGAAAATTCCAGACAATCTAAAATCGGTTCTATTTTATTAACACCCATTCCCCAAGCTTTTATTAACCCTTCATCACGCAATTCGGACAATACTTTGAATGCTCCTTTTTTTGCCTGCTCCAGGAAGTAAGGATACCTGTCACCTACCTGATCCTCAGATAGATCATGAACATAAACAATATCAATATATCCAAGACCAGTTCGTTGTAAACTGTCTGTTATAGATCTTTTGATGGCATCTGCTGTATAATTGTGTTCAAAATCAAAATTAAGGGGATCTTTCCACATGGTTTCAGGAACTTCAGAAGAAGAAACTTCTTTGAAAAGCCTTCCTACTTTTGTTGAAAATACAAAATCTTCCCTGTTTTTTTTATTTAAAAAATCACCAAATCTTCTCTCACTTTTAGTAAGACCATACCATGGAGATGTATCATAATACCTGATTCCTTCATCCCAAGCTTTTTCCAGAATTTTGTGTGACTGCTCATCTGTTAATTTTTCAAAAGCGGTTCCGATGGCAACACCTCCCAACCCCAGTTCATGTTCTTTTTTTAAAATACTGTTACTCATATTATATTTTTTGTGATGCAGAAATAGTACAAACTTCATGCAGAGTTTTAGAATTGATGTTTTGTTTACAGATAATAAAAAAATCGCCAGCGTAAAAACCAGCGATTTATAATATTGTATATCAGTTCAGATAAATTATCCTAAAAACTCTTCCAGAGAAATTGTTTTCTGCTCTCCTGCTTCAAGATTTTTAAAAGTAACTGTTTTATTTTTTATCTCTTCTTCACCCAAAAAGACCAGATTTTTGATACCTTTTTTTTCAGCATACGTAAACTGTTTTGCTATTTTTGCATTTTCGGGGTAAAGTTCAGCAGAAATCCCCTTCTCTCTCAGCTGTATGATAAGTTTTAATGCTTCCAAAGTCTCTTCGCCTCCAAAATTCGCAAACAGATATTCTACTTTTGATATTGCCTCCTCAGGGAAAAGATTTAACTCTTCCATCACCAGATAAATACGGTCCAGACCAAAAGAAATCCCGATTCCCGGAACATTTTTTACCCCGAAAACTTCGGTAAGATTATCATATCTTCCACCACCGCCAATAGATCCCATCTGTACCTCATCCGCTTTTACTTCAAAAATTGCTCCGGTGTAATAATCTAATCCACGCGCCAAAGTAATGTCAAAAACAAGATTCTGAATATCAACGCCAAGATTTAATGATTGGGTAATGACGAATTCCAATTCTTCAACACCTTTCAAACCGATTTCATTTCCCGCAAACTTTTCTTTAAGCAAAAGAAGATTTTCCAGAGCATCATCAGATTGAGTAAATAAGAAATCAAGTTTATCAATAGATTGCTGAGAAATTTCTCTTTCTAAAAGCTCCTTTACTACTCCATCTTTCCCGATTTTATCCAGCTTGTCTAATGCAACTGTAAAATCAATTAATTTATCTGTAATTCCGGCATATTCTGCTAATCCGGAAAGAATTTTTCTGTTGTTGATGTGAATTGTTACGGAAACTTTCAGCTCCGCGAAAGATTTCAAATATAATTGCACCAATTCTACTTCCTGCCAAAGACTCTCGCTTCCCACCACATCGGCATCACACTGATAAAATTCTCTGAATCTTCCTTTCTGCGGACGGTCTGCTCTCCAAACCGGCTGGATCTGATAGCGTTTGTACGGAAAAGTAAGCTTCCCGTGATTCATCGCTACAAATCTTGCAAAAGGTACGGTTAAATCATAACGAAGAGCTTTATCCGTAAGATTTTCTGAACTGAAAGGCTTGTCTAAAGCTTTCTGAAAATCATTCAGCATTTGAGTTTTTTTGTCCTCTTTCGCCTCATTTATACTGGAATTCAAAATCTTAAAAATCAGACGATCCCCTTCTTCCCCGTATTTTCCTGTCAAAGTAGAAAGATTTTCAAAGCTTGGCGTTTCCAAAGGCTGAAAACCAAACAATTCAAAATTTTTCTGTAAAATGTTGATAATATATTTTCTTCTTGAGACTTCCAAAGATGTAAAATCTCTTGTTCCTTTTGCTAAGCTCGGCTTCATTTGATGAATGATAATTGATGTTTGATAAATGATATAGACTGCAAAAATAAGGATTTGAAAAGACTTTTAAATCAATAAAAGCCGAAGACTGTAATTTCTCCAGCTTTATATCATCATCTGTGTTTATTTTAATTAAAAATTCTATAATTATCCACTTTTAATAATATTGAAATTTTTTAACGAAAAGTCTACAAAGACTTTTATTAGGACTCATTGCAGATATTCAATAAAAATTAAACATTTTCTAAAATCTCAAGAATTTCTTCGCCGTAGTTTTCTATTTTATGCTTCCCGAATCCTTTTATTTCCAAAAGTTCCTGTTTTTTGGCAGGCTTAAATTTAGCAACAGAAATCAGTTCTTTATTGGTGGCGATAAAATAAGTCGGAAGATTTTGTTCTTTTGCTTTTTCGGAACGCCACAATTTCAATGCCTCTAAAATAGCTGCTTCATCATTGGTTAACGATTCATCTTCCGCAGAATATTTTGCTGCTTTGGAATCTTTTACACTTGTCTTGCTAATAGAAGATTCGATGTCATTAAAATACAAAACCACCGACCAAAACTGCTCATCATGAACAAATGCTGTTTCAGTTTTAATGATTTCGTGATTTTCCAGAAACTGATCAATCACTTTTTGGTCTTCATGCAGAAATTCATCTGCAATTCTGATTTTTAAAACTTTTATTTTCATCTCCAATCATTTTTTAAGCCGAGCAATTATTTACTTCCTAAAAGCAGAAGCTCATCTACTCTTATTTCAGTAATATATCTTTTCACGTCATCTTTATCTTCGTATGATCTGTACGTCAGTTTCCCTTCAATAGCGATTTCTTTTCCTTTGGTGACATATTTCTGAAAAATCTCCGCAGTCTTTCCGAAAGCCACCAGATTATGCCATTGCGTTTCTTCTACTTTTTCACCTTTTGCGTTGGTGTAATGATCGTTTGTAGCGAGAGAAACTGAAATTTTCATTCCTCCGTTTTCGAAGGTTACCTTTTCAACTTCTTTTCCTGTGAACCCGATTAAGGTTACTTTGTTTCTTAGTGACATAACTTTTATTTTTTAAGATTAACAATTCAGATAAGAGACGTTCACTTGCTTTCTCAAATCTCTGTTGCAAAGATTCATTAGCCTGGGAAATTTATTCGGTAGAAAACTATTTAAATTCGCTTGTAGTCGTTTGAAAACGGATATTAATTTGAATATGTGTTGATTAAAATTAATTTGTAATTATTGATATTTATAGTGAATTGCGTAAATTTGGATGTTGTAGCCAATACTAAAAGAAACAAACGTATGAAAAAACTATTACTAATTTTATTAATGAATTTTATCTGTTTAAACATTCAAGCACAACAAAAATTGAATGTTCCAGAAAGGTTTCCGACAAATTTTGAAAATAGCTTTACTTTCCCTTTGGGTTCAAAAATTTTATTAGAACTCAAAGAAAAAAAGAATGGAAAATATGAGTATAGCGTAATAAGCATTGAAAAAATTGATGGTTATTATTCTTTTGAAGCTGATAAAAATTTATTTGACGAAAAACCAAAAGAAAACACTGTTGAAATTTATTTTATGGGAGCATATTACAATGATGGAAAAGAAGATAAAGATTGGAAATCGCTTTTGATGATGAGGAATAATATAAAAAGCCCAATAAATTACAAAGCTGACATTAAATATTATTTTAAAGAAGATTTTGAAAACACAAGTATTGTTGGCGCTTTTCCAAATGCTAAAACGAACGAAATTTGGGCACACAAGATTGACTTTATTACATTATATAATTTTGAAAAACTAAAAATAAAGTAAAAAAGTACTGGCTACAACAAGGGTTTTGCAATAGTGGGGCGAAACTGCAAAGTTCAACGGTTGTTCTTCGGTTCAACTTTTGTGGAAAATTGAAGTTTTGTGCTTCGATTGCCCCACCATCGCAAAGCCCCGAAATGTTATCAGCAATTATTTAAAATTAGGGTATATGATTGACTTTATACAAATACTTCTTCAATTTTTATTAATACTAATCGGATTCTATTTAGCATTATTTAAATCATATTTTCAAGAAAAAGGAAAAAATATTGCGACTAAAGAGGATATAGAAGAAATAACACAAAAGGTAGAAAAAATTAAGACTGATTTAAACTATTCAACTCAAAACAAAATAAGTTTAAAATCAGAAGAAAAAAAATCTCTTATTGAGTATTATGAAAAATACTATCAGTTTCAGAATTATCTTTCAGATGTGACTTTAGTTGGGATATACGAAAACAATGAAGAAAAAATTAGAAACATAGAAGAAAAAATTGAGCAATATAAATCAGATTATGATATGGCTTCAGCAAAAATTGAACTTTTGATTGATAATTTTGAGTTTATCCAAAAAACCCGTGAATTAAAATTACAAACAATTAAATACAATAGTTTGATTTCCGAATATATCGGCAATATTGAAAAACTTTTCATAGAAGTAAGAAGTGTTCTAAAATTAGTTTCATTAAGTGAGCAAAAAGAAAAGATTAAAGAATTATATAAACAACGATCAGATTATTATAAAGAATTAAATGATAAAAAATTAGAACATTATAAAATTCAATACGAAATTGAAAATAAAATTAGACAAGATATATATGATATGTTACAAAAACATATTATAGTATAACTGCAGATAAAATAGTATTGCCAAAAAAGCGGGGTTAAAGAACTTCTTTGAGCGTTTAGTGAAAATAGTCGTAAAAAATTCCCACCTTTTTCAAAGAAATTAGTAAGTTTGAAAAAGAGAAAAATTTTTGCTTCGTGAAGTGCTTCTTTTGAAATCTCGGTTATAAAAAGCCCGCCCTTCGCAAATACTTTTCCGTTAGGCGATATTTTACCAAAGCGTATGTTAAAACAAATTCTGTATTTTGTAACAATTTTATTTTCTTTAATTTCTTGCAAGGAAAATTTTGAAAAACTGCCTGAAAAATACAGGAGTGATGAATATTTATTAAAGCAAATAAAACCCAATTCAAAAATTCAATATTGGCAAATAGATTATGTTACTGGATTTACTCCAGATAAGATTTTTTCAAGTGGAAATATAAAATTGAGTAAACAGATTCCGAAACCTGAAAATCAAAATCTAGGAGGATTTTTTACTGGATGTCAACCTTTATATTGTAATTATAGAATTTTATATATCGAAAATAATAAATGGAATTTTGTTCAGAATAAAAATGAATTAAAAGAATTCATTAATAAAATTGATAATGAATACGAAGCATTTCTAATTGCAAGGATTAATGATTATGATATCGATTCAAATTCAAAAGGGAATGGGTTTGAAAAAACTAAATATGGATACAAACTCAAAGTGATGATTTATAATAGTTGTCCAGAGACAAAACAAAGTTATATTGTAACAGTGGATAAAAATGGAAAACTGAATAAATTAAAAGATTTAGGATTTTATTTAAAAAGGGGAGATTGCATAGTCTATTAAAAAAACATCGCCTAACATTGTATTGGCAAAAACAGGCGTTCGTGGTGACAGAAACTTTTCTGCTCCGAATAAACATTAATCTTAACTTTAAAGATGCTGCTCCGCAAGACCCCGAAACCTTTAATTTTATATTAATCACCATATAAAGAATGTATAAATTTTCATTAATCATATTTTGTTCAATTTCAACTTTTGTGAATGCGCAACTTAATCTTAGGTTTCCTTTGTTTTCTGATTCTATTAATGACAATTATTTTTTAAATTATGGAGTTAGTTTATGTAATCCTAAAGATGGGAGCCTTGAGGAAGCATTAAAGTTCCAGCAAAATGATAATCTAAAGAACAATCCAAAAAATCTAAACTATCTACAATATTTAATTAATTTTCAAACCGAAGGGAAAGTGGCTACATTTGAAAATATAGAAAAATCTCAATTATCCGAAAAAGAAAGAGATGTTTTAAAATTGTGGTTATTTTCAGTAACTAAGAACGATGATGACTTTGATAAAAAATTATATGAAAATCAAAATAAATATCCGAATGACATTGAGTTAAAGAAAATCGAAATAAGAAAACAATTACAAGATCGTCAGGATTTAATTCATACAGAGATTGATTTTTCAAATATAATACAAAATATTAATAAAATAATTGTTAATAATAAGCTTTCTAAGAATGATGAAATTCTTTTTAACTTATTAAAATTAGATTGTGAATATTATGAAAATACAGATACCGAATCTATGAAGACTGTAAGAAACAAAATTATGAATGAATATTCAAATTTTTGGAAAAGTTACAAATCCTTTTTTAATGATAAATATGCCAAAATTAATTTCAAACTTAAATCTAATAATTCTGCTCACTATTTTGAACTCACAAATGAAGATGAACCAAACGATGAAATTTTTGAAGATTATTTATTTGTAATGTATGGTAATCCTATTCAGGATATAGTTGGAAGTGACAACAAAAAATACATAGCTTTTTTACAAACTAATCCATTTTATTATGGAGAATGGAATGAAGGATTAAATTTAGCAACTGTGGAAAAGAATCCAAGTCCCAAAAAGGTAAAAAATTACTCTGATTTTATACTCAATCTAAAAAAAATTGAAAATACGATAAATAAATTTCCTGGAGCGGTGGGTCCAAAGTATGCGTATATTGATGCACTTATTGAGAATAAAGAGATCATTTACAATCAAAATCCAAATGTTTATCTAACTAAATTCTTAATAAAAATAATTGATATTTTTTCAATAGATCAAAGAGCAAATCTTGAAAACCATTTTACCTATTTTAGGGATATTTTAAAAGAAGATATTTCTAGTACAAAATTCAACGAATATTACAAGTTAATATTTCAAAGCGTAAAGAAAAGTAATGAAACGGAAATTGATAATTATTTAATTAATATAGAGAAAAAGTTTCCTAATAACATAAATCTAAAAGCTATGATTGATAAATTTCATAAACTTTAAAAAAACTGCAGCTAATAAGGTTTTTTGCATCAGGCTGGATGAGATGCAAAATTCAAGTGTAGTTTTTCAAATGAGCTTTATATAATATCAGCTTTTGTGCTTCGATTTCCTGCCCGAACGCAAAGCCAGAAAACGTTATACAATATATTAAAAAACGACATCATAAGAAAATGAATATAGAAAATTTTCAATTTGAATTAATTACAGTCAACACACAAAATGACTTATTTGATGTACTGAAACCAATTATTCATTACAAAAATTCTCGTCGCCATAAAACTAAAATCGTATTAAGTAAGGAAGAATGTGAAGAAACTAAAATCTCTTGGCGACTAAGAAAATATATCAGACCTGTGATATATGATGGTTTAGATTTCACTCCAATGTCGGCAAAAGATAGACTAACAGATGAAATAACAGCGGAAAAAATCGCAAAGTTTCTTAATGATGATTTTGTTTTTGATTTTGAATATGAACCTAATGAAAATGATGAAATAAGAATGGAAATTCAATATGTAATAGAAAACATAAATGGTAAAATTATACGACCTTACATTAATTATTTTGTTTCTTTTTTATATAATGGTAAAAAATGGATAGTAAATAAAGGCTTTGACCATATTCATAATCATTACGAAGAATTTAAAGAAGGAATTGTAAAATACATCGTATAACAGGCGTTTGGCAAGATTGCGAATTTTGTGGTAAATTCACGTTTACATTTCGCAAGAAATTTTATTTTTCGCAGAAATCAATCGATTCCAGACTTCGCAACCTAGCAAAGCCGAGAACCGTTAGCAAGCTTAAAAATCAACATTATGCACAAACGATTTTTTCAAAAACGTAAATCTGACGGAATTTCCAAAATTGAATATTGGAAAAAATGGGAGATATTTGAATTGTTTGACGAGTTGCATAAAGCAGAAAATTTTCTGATTGATATTTTAGATAAAAAAAATAATGACGAACTCATTAAATTCAAGAACGAATTTATTGAAGAGCTATATGAAATTGAAGGAGATAATGTTGCAGACTTCACAAGAATTTGGGAATGGTTTAAACCCGCAAAAGAATGGGAAATTTTGCTTGGTGATAAAGGACAAAAAATTGGACGCAATGTTTTTCGTATTACTGACCAGTGGAAAAGAAACCAAGACTTCTTATTAGGAACAAAAGTTTTACTTCATAATAAATTTGGTGTTATAATAGATAAAAGTGATGGCAGAAATGAATATGGTTTAATTAGATGGGATACTGAA
Organism: Chryseobacterium echinoideorum; assembly: GCF_007474535.1. Classification (GTDB taxonomy): domain Bacteria; phylum Bacteroidota; class Bacteroidia; order Flavobacteriales; family Weeksellaceae; genus Chryseobacterium; species Chryseobacterium echinoideorum. The sequence goes on from NZ_VKNW01000004.1 coordinate 152,418, forward strand.
AAAGAAAATGACTTTGAGGATTGGCGAGATTTGTTTGAAAGCTTTTTGCAAGCAGGCGGAGAAATTATCAATCAAGACTATGAATTTAAATTTATAAATAATGATGGGACTAAAAAAAATATCAAAACATTTTAGTTAGATTAAAAACTTTCCACGAAACGTTAAAACATAAAAACTATATTCCTAAACGTATATGAAAAGTAAAAATTTGTTATTTATTTTCTTATAAAAATCTTACAGATCGAGAAATTGCAAAAGAAGTATTACATAATGATTTAATCGAAATAGAGAGCTCGTATGAAGATTTACAATTTGACACAATCATCGTTGATTCATATAAAATTGTTGGTTCAATTAAAGAATTTCCAGCAAAAGAGCTCCTGATTGAAAAACAATGGTATTATTCAATAAGTAAACCTTTTCAAGATGAAATACTGAATACAAGTGGACAAAGTATAAATATTCAAAAAGATATTTCCAAACTTTTTTCTAAAGAGGATCTAATAAATTATTGGATAGAATTAGTAAATCAATAAATATATCCACAAAATGTAATGCAAAATTTTAAATGACTTAATCCCTTTTAAAACTCTCTCCTGAAATTAGCATGCTGCGTTGCGGTAAAATAATCACAAAAAACCTGATAAACCGCAGAATCCGTATGACTCGCCTTAATTCCTAACTGAAAATAAATGTCCAAAAACTGATGCGATAAACTTTCAACCAAATCGGATGAATAAGTGTGAATTTCATCTTGTTTTTCAGAAATAATTAACTTAGAGTTATTTAACAAAAATTCAATTTCATCCGCAAATGCAAAAACCTGTTCCATTGCTTCTTCTATTTTTTTATTAAATAAATCTAAGTTTAGATGTGGTCGAATTTTAACCGCTTCTTCTGCAAAGTGAGAAGCCATTCCAAGATAGTTGACCAATAAAGTCAGATCCGCAAAAATCCTGAACGGAATTTTATCTAAAACATCATCCGTAAAAAACTCATCGTACACAAAACTGTAATCTTCGGAAACTTTTACATTTTCAATTTTAAAAGAATATGTTCCGGTCGCTTTCATGCCCATTGATTTCCAATTCGGGATAATTTCAGCCTGATTTTTAGAAATAATAAATGATCTGATCATTTCGTTTCCTGATTCATCCAGCAAAGGAATTCCATTCTCGGTAAGCTTTGCATTCAGTGTAAAATGGCTTAAATGTGGCGCTCCGGTTGCAAAATGCCAAAGTCCGCTGATTAAAAAAGTTCCGTCAGTTTGTTTTTCGGCAGTTCCGCCAATCATTCCGCTTCCTCCGAAACAGGTGGTAACATCAGCAAAAAGTTTGCTTGCGATATGAGGTTTTAAATTTCTTGAAAAAAAATTAGCTCCCGAACATAAAGTCAGCATCCAACCCAGACTTCCATCAATTTTTGACCAATTGAAAAGCACTTTTAAACCCTGATTCAAGCGTAATCCCAATCCGCCATATATTTTGGGAACCCAAATCTGAAGCAGTCTTTCCTGATGAATTTGCTCAATAATTTCAGCAGGAACTTCTGAAACTTGTTGCATTTTAATTCTGATTTCCTGAGGTATCAACATTTCTTTTAAATTAGTATGGATGGATTTTAATCATTTTTTTGAAAATTTTTATGATTAATAAAATCCGTGCTTGACTTTAATTATTTTAAACGCAAAGATTTATTTTACACTCTGCTTATTCCAGTCAGCAAAGGATAATCAATAAAATTGATTTTAAGCGTGCGTCTATTTTCAAGCTTCATAAAGCGACGTGTCTCAATCTTTGCTTCTTAAAATTTGTAGTTTTTATTTTAAATCTTTGTGTTTAATTATTTTTATTCATTTAAAGATTACACAACGACCACTTTCGATTTAATAATTTTCCGCCATTCCAGATAAGCAGAAACAGCGACAATAAATAAAAAAGCTGTTAGAATAGCGTACAAATAAAGACCTTTATGGATCAGCAGCGGAATTGCAATAATGTTGCTCATATTGAGTAAAATCCAGTTTTCAACTTTTCTTCGGGCCATCAGCCACATTCCCGACCATGCAAAAGCACTGACCAGAGAATCCCAGACCGGAACATCAGAATCTGTAAACTGCGTTAAAAAAAAACAAAAAAGGCTGAATGTTCCTACTACAATTCCTGAAGAAATTAGTTTTTCCAGACGAGTGGTTTCAGAAATGGGTGTTTCATTTTTCCGTTTTCCAAACTTCCAGTACAGCCATCCGTAGATACTCATCACGAGATAATACAGACTTAAGGTAAACTCTGCATAAAGTTTTGCAGAAAACATGACATAAAGCGAAAGTGAAATTCCGGCAATTCCGAAAATATAGTTATTGGAGTTGTTTTTTCGTGCCAATAACACCTGAAATACTGAAAAGACAACACCCAGCCATTCCTGCCATGTAGTCTGTTGTAAAATTTCCTGCATCAAATTAACTTATATAAATTAAATGATGAGATGATAAATCTAAAAAATCCCTACGTCGGCATTATCCGAATCAGGTGTGGAAAAATTTCCCGGGTATCATCTCAGCCGCTATTGCAGCACCCCATTGATAGCGCAAATGTGAGACTTTTTTCTGAAAAATAAAAATCTTTCATATTTTTAAATATAATTATCTTATTTAGCGCAATGAGCGCAAGATTAATTTATATCAATTGAAAACACTCTTCGTTCACATGAACACTTCATCCAGCAAAGGCTGATCGTGTTCATGAATGAGTGAAATCGAAGATTCGACATAGTCAAATACCTTTTGCAAATGAAAAGTATTCTCAACCATAGAAAAATCTTAGCATTGATTACGTTGAAAATCCCCACGTGTTTTGCAATAAAAATGTTTAATAACAAACATTTACAAATGGATATTTTGTATCTTTAAGCTAAAATAAGTATTGAAAAAAGTACTGAAAACTTCTAAAATTAGAAAGAATCATCAACACAAATTGAAAAATTAATGACTATGGAATGTATGGAATGCGGCGAAAAAATTATCGGAAGATCTGATAAAAAATTCTGTAACGATGCATGCAGAAACGCTTACAATAACAAACAAAATAAAGATTCTACCAACCTGATGCGCAACATAAATAATAAACTGCGCAAAAACTACCGAATTTTGAGCGAAATCAATACAGAAGGGAAAACAAAAATCCAAAAAAAGAAGCTTGATGGCTTAGGTTTTGATTTTAACTACTTTACCAATATAAAAATTTACAAAAACGGTTCGGAATACAAATTTATCTACGACCAGGGATACAAAATACTGGAAGAAGATTTTGTCTTAATCGTTAAAAATTAAGTTTGCAATGAAAGAAATTGTACTCATTACAGGAGCGAGCGGAGCTATTGCAAAAGCACTTTCAAAAAAATTGGAAAACACCTATTCTATACGGTTTCTTACCCGGAAAAAAGAGGCTGAAAACGAGTTTGAATGGGATCTGGAAAATAATATTGCAGATGAAAAAGCTTTTGAAAATGTAGATCACATCATCCATCTTGCAGGAGCCAATATTTCTGAAAAAAGATGGAGCGAAGACCGGAAAAAAGAACTCATTGAGAGCAGGGTAAACTCTGCAAATCTTATTCTGGAATATTTAAAACAGAAAAACATCAGATTAAAATCATTTATTTCCGCATCCGGAATTAATTATTACGGAACAACAACTTCCGAAAAAATATTTGTGGAAAATGATCCTGCAGGACATGATTTTCTCAGCAATGTTGTAGTTGTATGGGAAAATGCTGCAGACCGTTTCAAAGCCGAAAATATTGCAGAGCGTGTTGTGAAAATCCGTACTGCGGTTGTTTTATCTAAAAATGATGGTGCGCTCAATAAAATGATGGCTCCGATACAATTCGGATTTGGTTCGCCCATTGGAAGCGGTAAGCAATACATGCCTTGGATACACATTGATGACATTTGCGGTATTTATGAGTTTGCCCTAAAAAATCCTGATATGGAAGGAGCTTTTAATGCTTCATCACCACAACATGCAACCAATAAAATGTTCACAAGAATGATTGCAGATGTCCTTAAAAGACCATTATTTATGCCAAATATTCCCGGTTTTGTCTTAAAATTAATTTTTGGTGAACTTTCAAAGGTACTACTTGAAGGTTCAAGAGCATCCTCGGAAAAAATACAGAAAGCAGGCTATGAATTCAAATTTCAGGATTTGAAAAAAGCATTAGAAGATTTGTTAAAAAGTAAAACATAAAAGTAATTGAATTGTTATGAAAAACAAATGTGTGATGATATTGTGTATTTTGCTGTCACTATTTTTTTATGCTCAAAAGACAGAAATTACAAATGATAAAAAAGCAACTGAACATTTTAAAAACCATTACAAAAAGAAAAATTATAACCGTTTTTCCGGAAAAATAAATTTTCAGGAAAATGTGATTGTTTTTGACAACAAAACAATTTTTTACGATAAAAAAGATAAAATCATTACCTCTGTTTTGAAACAGGGTCTAATTTATCCACAGCTCCTTACCGATTATCAAATGCAGAAATTTTTGGATGAAAATACGGATAAAACTCAGAGAAGATTTTTTAAACTACAAAAAGATCCGAGAGCAGCCTTTGATGTGAATAATATTGAACTGAGTGAAACCTCAGAAATTATCAACGGAAATAACAATATAAAAGTAAAGAGGTTTAAAACTAACTTCAGAGACCGTCGCCTTAAAGTAAATTCTGTTTATTATTTTGAATTGATTAATAATTCAGCGACAAAACAAATGCCTTTGGAAACGTTTATTGAGGGATCAAAACTTTCATATATCGGAAATTAAATTTAGGCTTTTCACATTAATAATCTGTAAAAACAATTATAAAAACGAAAAGCAGCATTTATGAAATTACAGAAGACACTACCGTTTAAAAGCGTATATTTCAGCGTTGTGGTTTTTGGAAATAAAAAAGCCCCATAAATAAGGGCTTGTCGAGTTTTTGTAGTGGTCCCTTTAGTCACAATATCGAACCATATAACAATATAAATCAATACATTACACTAATTCTCAAACCTTACAGGGCTCGAAACATTAGAGTCTCGGATTCGAATAGTTTAGAAAATACAAAGATGTTACCTTTTCCAATTCCATTGTAGAAGATCCATCCTTACAAGATTATGAAATCCTATACTTCCGCTCCAAAGAAATATTGTCTACTGTGATTTATCAAGAAGTGAAATTTTTCATCGAAGGTTATAACAATAATGCCCATGTTATAAACACAAGATACTATACCCCAAATGAAGTCCACGACAATCCCGAACTTGCAAATTTCAAACTCGTCTTAGAAAAATCTAACCAGCAAGGCTGGAGAGAACCGTAATTTTTGTTGTAAGATTTCGGCTTAGTACGAAAATCTAAAAATTTCACACCTCTTCCCTCCTATTTCTAATAATCGAATCATTATTACCGATGAACTTTTTTTATTTTTGAATTTAACTGAAAATCAAACCATTAAACATACTTTTTCTTCCGAATTCTTTTTGAAAAAAATCCCCTTTTACTCTATAAGACGTAATTTGAAGTTTTGAATGAATTGATAGAGAATTACTCGTATTATTTTACTCGTTTATTTTTGGGCGTGTTGAATAGAGGGATCCAGAAAATGCAGATCAAGCAATCTTTTTTAGATTTCAAATTAATGTATAAATTCTATCATTCGGCAAAAAAGTATTTTGCTGTGTTAGATGCAAAATTCACAACTCAAGGTAAGACCGCTGAATAACTAATTCCAACTTTAAGTTGTTCAAAAAATACATTAATACCAATAGAAAATTCAGTAAGATTATCTGCTGGAAAATTTCGTTAAGTATATTAATACTTCCAAAACCATCGTATAAGAAAATCTTTTCACAGATTTTTACAATAATACAATTTGTTTCTAATGTTCAATGATGTAGCCACAAAGCAACAATTATAATGTATTTTATATTTATTTTTTAAAAGAGAATTTCCGAAATTCTAACACCTAATCAAAACTTCATCATACAAATATGACTTTCATTGTTGATTTTTGTAGAATAACATTTAAAAATTTATACAAATGAGTAAACACGATGTAAAAGGAAAAGTAGTTCTAATTGCGGGAGGTGGTAAAAACCTAGGCGGATTATTAAGCAGAGATTTTGCAGCAAAAGGTGCAAAATTGGCAATACACTATAACAGTGAAGGTTCAAGAGCTGAAAGCGAAAAAACCTTAGCAGAAGTGCAAGCTTTGGGTGCAGAAGCATTTTTGTTTCAAGGCGATTTAACCAAAGTAGAAAACATTACCAAGTTTTTTGATGAAACCATTGCGAAATTTGGAGGTATAGATATCGCAATCAACACTGTTGGGATGGTATTGAAAAAACCTTTCGCAGAAACAACAGAAGAAGAGTATGATACTATGTTTGGCATCAACTCCTAAGCGGCTTATTTCTTCTTGCAAGAAGCAGGTAAAAAAGTGAATGACAATGCCAAAATTTGTACGATAGTTACTTCACTATTGGCAGCTTACACAGGTTTATATTCTACATATGCAGGTGCAAAAGCTCCGGTAGAACATTTTACCAGAGCAGCCTCTAAAGAATTTGGCGAACGTGGAATTTCTGTAACAGCAGTTGCTCCTGGTCCGATGGATACTCCTTTCTTCTACGGACAGGAAAGTGCAGATGCAGTTGCATATCACAAATCGGCTTCGGCTTTAGGAGGTCTTACTAATATTCAAGACATTGCACCATTGGTAGAGTTTTTAGTAACTGATGGATGGTGGATTACCGGACAAACCATTTTTGCAAATGGTGGTTACACTACAAGATAATGATAATCTGAAAAAGGCAGCTAAGAATGTTTAGTTGTCTTTTTACACTTTTCAATTTAAGTTATTAAATGCCACCAATGCACGAATAATAAATTTATAGGTGAAAAAACTCGTGCATTGGTGGCATATAATTCAATTAAAATGAATTTAAAACCATTTAAAACATTAGCATTCAGTATGATGCTTTTTGTTTTTTCGGCACAGCACAGCATCATCGCAGGCTCATCCAAAGATATCGGAGCTACCATTGCCAAAACGCTCAAAAGGTGCTACATTGTTGATTAACTATACCTCTTCAAAAATTGATGCCAATAATGTAATAACCGAAATTATAAATAACGAAGGAAAAGCAATTGCCATAAAAGCCGACATAAGCAAAACGGAAGAAATAAAACATCTTTTTTGTGCTACCATTGATCATTTTGGAAAAGTAGATGTATTGATTAATAATGCAGGAATTACCATTTATAAATCAATTAAAGATACCACTGATGAAGATTTCGCCCGGATTTTCAGCATCAACGTAAAAGGCACTTTCAATACAATGAGAGAATCCTCAACCCGATTGGCAGATTAGCACCAATGCCGGCATTTAACCGCATTGGCGAAACAGATGATATTGCAAATATGATTGCATTTTTAATTTCTGATGAAGCATAGTGGATTACTGCACAAAATATTGGGATAAATGGTGGATCTGCTTAAACCTAAATTAATTCAAAAAACATAAAATTATGAACAAATACCAATCAATTTTCGACACACAAAAAGAGTTTTTTTATACCGATCTTTCTAAAACCTACGAATGGCGTATAGACCAGCTCAACCGACTGGAAAAAATGCTTGCCGAAAACCAGAAAGTATTTTGCCAGGCATTAAAAACTGATTTTAATAAACCGCCATTTGAGCAATTGTTTGAAATTACGGTTCCCTTGAGCAATATTAAATATTACAAGGAAAACCTGAAACAACTCATGGCTCCTGAACAAGTTGCTATCCCAAACGGTTTGGAAGAAACGGGCAACAAAGGTGTTATTTACAAAGAACCTTTTGGCGTAACCTTGGTTATTGGACCTTTCAATGCTCCCATTTTATTGTTGCTCGACCCTGCAATTGCTGCTTTGGCGGCAGGAAATCCGGTTATTCTGAAACCAGCCAATACAACACCTACTGTCGCTGCACTTTTTCAAGATTTAATTCCAAAATATTTTGAACCGGAAGCCGTAAACATCGTTACCGGAGGAAGAGAGGAAATCACGGCATTATTGGAGTTGCCTTTTGATTTCATCTTCTTTACAGGAAGTTCTGCCGTGGGCAAAGTGGTAATGCGAGCTGCTGCCGAAAACCTAACACCAATCGTTTTAGAATTGGGTGGTCAAAACCCGACGGTTGTAGATGAAACGGCAAATCTTGACATTGCAGTTGACCGAATTCTTTGGGCACATATGGCAATTTCAGGGCAATGGTGCATCGCTCCAGGTTATGTGTATGTTCACGAAAATATCGCTGATGAATTTATTGATAAGCTGAAAAAAGCAACTATTAAAATGTATGGCAAAGATCCAAGCCAAAGTCCCGATTTTGCAAGGATGATAAGCGAGCACGATACCGAAAGAGTGGCATCTTACATTATTCCAGAAAAAGTGGTTTTGGGTGGAAGATACGATGTGAAAGCCAGATATGTGGAACCCACCATTTTGTATCCGAGTACTTGGGAAGATCCGGCGATGCAACAAGAAATTTTCGGTCCGGTATTTCCAATTTTGGTGTATAACGATTTAAAGGAAATTGTAGAAATCATCAAACGCAAACCCAAATCTTTGGCGGCATATTTCTTCAGCAAAAATCAGGCGAATATCGATTATTTCATCAATTCGGTTTCTTTTGGTGGTGGTTGTATCAACCAAACCAATCTGCATTGCTGGATAGACAGCTTGCCTTTTGGCGGTGTGGGTTATGCCGGAATGGGCAAATATTATGGTAAAGCAGGTTTTGATGCATTGAGCAATACAAAAGCAATGTTGATAGGCAATCCCGATTTGGAACTGGATGTTTTTCCGCCTTATGAAGGAAAAGATATTGCTAAAAATTTAAGTGTTTTTGGGTGATTAAATTACCACAGATGTACGAATGAGATTTAATAAAAACATCTTTGTATCCTTGCGAAAAGAAAAAAAATCGTGGCAAAAAAATAAAATTAGTCACGAACGCAAATAAACAAGGCTTTAGATTTTATAAAAATATTCGTGCATCCGTGATATTAATCTAATAAAAACAACTCATAATAAACAATAAAATTCAAAAACTATGATACTAAAAATTATTAACTCCGCCTTAATTCTCGTAGCCGTTTTTATGAGCTTCAAACAAGGCTATGCAATGCTTTCGGGCAAGCCTGAAATGGTAGAAATGTTCAGCAAATGGAATTTCTCCAAAACTGCACTGATGATAAACGGAGCGGTTACCATCATTTCAGCCATCTTAATTCTGTTTCCAAAAACGTTTGTTTATGGTAATTTCTTAATGGCAACAGGCATTTTATTAATCATCTGCCTTCATTTATTAGATAAAGATTTAAAAGGTGTGGCAATCGAATTACCTTTTCTTTTGCTAAATCTGGTTATCATTTACCTACAGCATCCACTGAAAAACTAATACTTAAGAGATTAATTATTAGTGCATTTATGGCACATAAAATATTACTAAAATGAAATTAAAAACAATTATTTTCTTCTTGATTTGTTCATCGTTTACAGCTTGCGGACAAAACAAAATCCTAAAATCAGAACCGAAATCAGAAACAAAAATAATTCAAAAAAACAACAAAATGGACACAAGTAAATTGACAAACGAAACTGTAAAAAAAGCGTTCGATGCATGGCAAACCGGCGACAGCAAAACTTTTCTTTCATTATTTACTTCCGATGCTACAATGACCGATGACGGAAATCCACGAAATTTTCAAAGCTTTGTTAAAGAAGCCTGCGGAAAAGAAATTTTCTTAACCATTGACACTGTAACAAACGACGGAAAGGATATCAAAGGAAACTTCAAAGCCGGACAATGGGGTACTTTTCCTGTCTTTTTTAAATTCCACCAAAATGCCGATGGGAAATTTGAAAAGTTAGATATTGGACAGGCAAACTAAAAGTTTTACCACAAAATTTTTTGCTACAGATGCATAGATTAAAAACGATACAAAAATCTGTGCATCTGTGGCATTAAAAAAAATCAAACAAAAAAACAAATGAATGAAGTGAATAAAACCATTGCTATTCTTCAAAAATACAAGTACGAATTATTACTTTTTGCACTAGCTCAGCATCTGTTTATCGGTATTTTTATTACAGATCTCGAGTTTTATACACGGGTTGTCTGGCCCATCAATATGTTAGTTTTGGGACTGGGAAGCATTTTTATGTTTACGGGAAAACACAGCTGGAGACATTGGTTCCGTAATATCCAATTTATGGTGGTGCTATTGTTGCCTATCGGGATACCGTTTTTTAAAGATATTCCGTGGTATTTTACTTTGCTGAATATTAATTATGTAATATTTTTTGCTTTTCTGTTTATAGAATTGTTAAGATTCTTGCTAAAACCAGGATACATCAACACCGATATTATTTCGGCATCTGTTTGCGGTTATTTTTTATTGATAGAGATTTCCGTTTTCATGTTGCAGTATTTTATGTACCAAAACCCGCAATCTTTTAAAGGAATTGATACCTCATCCTCTGCTTCCATCTATACGGATTTGGTTTATTTCTGTTCGATAACCTTTACCAGCATTGGCTTTGGCGACATTACACCCAATAATCACGTTACCAAGCTCATCACTTCTTTTATCGGCATTGCCGGACAGTTTTACAGCGTTATTTTGGTGGGTATTCTTTTAAGTAAATTTTCTTCAAATAATAAATAAATGAACATATCAAGCCATTACAAACTCTTACATTTTATACCGTGGACGAGAACAAAGATTTACAAAATGCTTTTGTTAAGCATTATTCCAACTGCATTATTCTATTTTTTAGATGTAAAATGGTTGGCAATTCCGTGGGTTCCAGTGGCATTGTTGGGTACGGCAACCGCTTTCATTTCGGGGTTCAAAAATACCCAAACCTACAACCGTAGTTGGGAAGCCAGGCAAATTTATGGTGCCATCATCAACAGCAGCAGAGCTTTTGGAATTATGGTGAAAGATTTTATCCGTTCAGAAGATAAAGCACTCGAAAATCAACTTCATCAGGAAATTATTTACCGTCATTTTGCCTGGCTTACGGCTTTGAGATTTCAACTTCGTGAAACAAAAAGTTGGGAAAATATAAAAACCAAAAGTTACAATCGTGAATATCTCAATTATTATAAAGTACCGGAGTGGGAAAGCAGTTTGGATGAAGAATTAAAACCGTTTTTAAATGAAGAAGAACGTCAATATATTTTAGCTACCAAAAACAGAGCCACTCAAATCATTGCCCAACAATCATCCATATTCAAAAAATTGAATGAAACTGGCGTGATTTCCGATTACAATTATGTATCAATGGAAGCTCAATTAAAAGATTTGTATGACCAGCAAGGCAAGTGCGAACGTATTAAAAACTTCCCATATCCACGCCAGTTTTCGAGCATCAATATTTATTTCACCAACTTATTTTGTATCCTGTTGCCGTTTGGGTTCATTGGTGAATTTTCAAAATTAATAGAAAAATTTGGCGAAAATATTGTTTGGCTGACCATTCCTTTCAGCATTATTTTGGGCTGGGTATTTTTGGTTTTGGAACAGATAGGCGAAAGCACCGAAAATCCGTTTGAAGGCAGTGCAAACGATATTCCGATTACACAGATCAGTAGAAATATAGAAGTTGATTTAAAAGAAATGCTGGGCGAAAAAGATTTACCACCAGCAATTCAACCTCAAAACAATATTATTTTATAAAAAAAATCAGATTATGATGAACAATTTACACTTACAAACAGTACAAAAATGGTATCCCAACGCTAAAACAACAGAAGATACCATAAACAAATTATTAGACGTTATCGAAAACAAATTAGGTTTAAAACCTAACTTACTGATGCACGCCGACAGTATGTGTTGTGATGATGTGAATGCCATCCAATATCCGCCAAGAGCATACGAAATGTTAGGCCCTTTTCATATGGGTGGTTTAAACGGTTATCCGTTTGCAGGGATCACAGGGATGAATGCCTTCGCACATCACGTTCCGGAAGATGGTGCGGTTGTAGTGTTTTATGCACCACATATCGGGATTACAAAAGACGGAACCATTGGTGAAATCCATAGAATTGGGCAAAGCGAAAATTCTGCTTGTTGCGGAGCAGCAAAAGGAGCATTAGGCAAATTATTGAACAACCAAATTGAAGCAGGAAACATTACCGATTTGGATTATCAAATGAACACCATCGAACAAATATTCCTGAAACAAGAAGAGAGGATAAGATCAGCCGAAAACCAAATTTTTGAAGCCACTGAGGTAATGTATGAAGCCATCAACGAACGTATTGAAACATTGGTAAGTAAAGCCAATTATCCTTGCAAATATGTGATTCTTATTGGCGCAATTTTCATTAATGGTGATAAGGATATGGGTTCCTTTTGTTCGTACAAGCGATTTGACTATATAGACTTAGAAACCCGAAAAACAACGAGTTTGATGAGTGAATTTTTGTAAGTAAATAAGATTTAATATTTAAATATTTCTCCAACAAAGTTGAACAAATATGGTATAAAATAAAAATAAATGGGCTGTCTGATTAGGCAGCCCTATTCTATGGTGCGATGATCTTGTTATTTTCTTTTTCCTTACTAAGTAAGTTAATGTATGACGATGGCGAAACTCCCGTGAAATCTTTAAAAACTTTGGAAAAAGCATTGGCTGATGAAAAACCCGTTTCTTCTGCCAGATAACTCAGCTTGTATTTCCTGTAATCCGAAATATTTTCTATTTTATTTATGATATAATTGATGCGTAGGGTATTGATATAATTGCTGAAATTATCGGCTTTGTGATTTTTGATAATGATAGAAAGGTATTTGGTATTGGTATTAAGTTGAGATGCAATTTTCCCAAGTGAAATTCCTTTTTCGTTATAGCCGTGTGCTTTTTCAAATTTTTCTAGACCGTGTAACAATCTGATTTCGGTTTCTTCGTTAAGGCCATCATTTTTTGGCACTTCTTCCGGGGTTACGTTGATTTCAGAATTATTTTCTTTTAAATTGTCTCCGGCAGAATATTTCTCTTCTGACATTTTTTTATACCGAAATGCATCAAAAGCTGCTTTTTCTCTTCTGTACTTTATTCTCTGGATACCCAATATAATGAGCAATGAGATGATGACAATACCAAGTCCCACAGCAACTTTGTAGAAATTGGAAATCACTGTTTTTTTCTCCTTATTTTCATTTTTCAACAATTCGGTGGCGGTTCCAAGTCTTGATTTCTGTTGGCGGTTTTCAAGCTCTAGGTAAGCAGATTTATACTCTTTCAGTTTATTGAGGTCTCCTTTTAGCTCATACAGTTTTATAAAGTGGGAGTACAGTTCCTTTTCTTCATTGATGAATCCTTTTCCCAAGAAAATTTGTTCATTTTTTTTTAGATTGACCTCAGCCGAATCCAGTTCTTTCTTTTTTAGAAAAAGTATTCCCTTCTGTAAATACAGATTTCCGGATATGTAGATGTTCTTTCCCTTATTTAAAATGAGTGACTTGTTTAGCGCTACAAGAGCAGAATCATACTCCTTCAGATCAATATAACACATCCCAACATTTCCGTATCCCAATGCACTGGTCTTTTCGCGCAGCTCCTTATTTTTTATGGTAAGATAGGTTTCAAGGGCAAGTTTGGCATAATTCATATAAATCTGTGTGCTGTCTTTTCCTGTTTCTTTTGTATAAAGACGATAGGTGTACAGATTTCCCAGATGATGCTTTTCGGCATCATTCTTAGGTTTTTTGATGAGGTTGATGCCTTTTTGCATATATTCTTTAGCATCATCATCCATCCCCATTCTGCCATATTGCTGCCCGATAACGCCATACATCACCGCAGCTTCTGCGGGATAATTGTGTTGCTCTGCAAGTTCCGCAGCTGATTTTGCATATTTCAGTGCATTTTGACTGTCATCTCTTGTAGAGTAATGATAGGTAATGGCTTCATAACTACGGATGCTCACGAGATGGAGCCCTTTTTTTTCGGCTTCGTCTATCAGAGTCAATAATTTTTTCTGTGCTGCTTCCGGCTGGGTTTTCAGCTCCTCCTGATATTGTCCTATTTTTATCTGATAAGATTTGGGAATCTCGACGATCTGTGCAAAAGACAGAGAATAGATCAGCAGAAATGCAAAGGAAAGAAGTACTTGTGTTTTCATAATACCACAAATGTATAACATTAGGATATTACAATCCGATTTCTAGAGAAGAAATTCATAACAGTTTATATTAATTTAAAGATATCCTTTCGATTACTAAAGTATTGATTATAAGATAAATAACAACATTCCGATTCGATATCTTATCCAATAAATACATCTACATAATTCGGAATTATGTAGGCGAATTACAGGATTCTGTACCTACAGTAATTGTAAAAGCGATCCATTTGTACCAATTTTAGAGGAAATTTTACATGGCTCAACAATCTAAGATACTTTATAGCAAACCCAAACGTATAATGAAGAATACATTACAGCATTTGGCAGGAAAGAGCAAGGAAGAAATTTTGGAAGAAATGGGTCAGGATTTCAATTACTATCCTGCAGAAGTTTGGACGTACATTCTCCATACCACTTGGCTGGGCAAGAAAACTGTGTTGTATCTTTTTTTTGAAGATAAAACCGTAAAAAAGATTGTCATCAGAAAATATTATGGAAAGGTTAAAAATGAGTTTTAGCAATAGGAAAATGATCTACAAAATTCCGAATTATATCTGCTAATATGTTGCTTGTATTCGGTAAGTTGTTTCTCTTTGTTTTCTGAAAATAACGGATATCCGATTTTGTGTTTCGGGAATGGGGAGTTCTGAGATACGGCATTGAAGCTTGAAGCCCCCATTTTTTACGTTACCAATCTCAAAAATGAGGTTCTAAGATCTAAAAATTGGGATAAGGGGTGTATAAAAATTCCCGTCCATTGGTGGGTGGTTTTTGACGAGATACCTGAAAGATATTTTTAAAAAAAACAAAAACCACGAAAAGGAAATCACCAACCAATATCTCCAAAGGCGAGTTGCACCTTTCCAAATGGGAGGAATGTAAACGGAAATTATAAAAAACAATATTTAAAAATTTAAGCAAAAACCATTTTAAAATGAAAAAAAACATTATTCTTTTAGGTGCTTTAGTAGTAA
Organism: Chryseobacterium echinoideorum; assembly: GCF_007474535.1. GTDB lineage: Bacteria > Bacteroidota > Bacteroidia > Flavobacteriales > Weeksellaceae > Chryseobacterium > Chryseobacterium echinoideorum. Next base: position 167,634 of record NZ_VKNW01000004.1, read on the forward strand.
GTTCATTGGCTTACTCACAGGTGGGTATTAACAACGAAACTCCGAAAGCAACTTTAGACGTTTCTGCAAAAACACCCAGTACAGCAGCAGAAGGAATTATCGCTCCGAGACTATCGGGTGATGATATTAAAGGAAAAGATGGACAATATCTTGCAGATCAAAAAGGAGCTATTGTATATGCAACATCAGCTGTTGGTACACCTTCTGTCAAAACAGCAAATATCACGGCAGAAGGTTACTATTATTTTGATGGTGCCATCTGGCAAAAATTTAGTGCTGCAAACACAGAACCTTGGTACGATGCAGCTACCAATACACAGGCTATATCTAACACACAGAATATTTATCAAATGGGGAATGTGGGAATAGGTACAACAACGCCGGGAAGACCTTTGGAGATAGAACGAACAACTACCGGGGGGCCAAATTCAGGAATAATGCTAACGGAATATGTTGGTACGGTAGGTAATAAAGGAGCTCAAATTAATCTTAGAAGTTCAAGAGGATCAAAAGGCGGTGAGCAACCTTTACAGAATGGAGATGTGATCGCATCTTACCTTTTTGATTATTATTCGCCAACTGGCTTTACAAACGGTGACGGCTCAAAAATTATGTCCAATTATCTAGGAGACGGTACAAACCGTAGAAATGACCTTCGATTTTTCACCACAGCAAGTACAACAGCCGCGGAGAAAATGAGACTTGATCCGGATGGTAATTTGGGTATCGGTACCGGTTCAAATACAATAACAAACAGGTTACAGGTAGTAGGTGCAGATGCCGCATCAGGGATTGCCGCAGCGAGTTTCAAAAATGGTTCTGGTACTGGAAGTAGTGTGGAAATAGGTGCAAGTAACAATAATGTTTATATCGATTTTAAAAGCGCCAGTGCTTTGCGATCAAATATAGCTTATGTGGTTGGAAGCAACAGGTTAGTGATCAACGGTAATGATACTACTGCTGCAGCTCAAGTAGTTGTGAACAGCGGCAATCAAGGAGGAAATTTTGGAGTTGGACAAGCCAATCCACAAGCACCTTTACATATTTTAAAACATGCTACCTCAGCAAGTCTTACTCCTGTAATTATAGAAAGTTTACCAAGTTATGGATCGGACGGCGCTGTACCTGCAGCATTTCCAAGCGGAGGTTTGTACAGAGTTGGTAATGACTTACGTGTGAAACCGTAAAATACATGAAATCTTATTAATTATAAATGTAAGATTAATCTCGCAGCTTAATTAATCTTACATTTAAACAAACACCTGACAGATCTTCAAAATCAGGCAGGTGTTTAAAATAATCTTTTTAAATATAATATTGCCTTAAAAAACATTTTGTTTTTTGCTTATAGAGTGCCTTTCGAAAACATTAAATATAAAACAGTTACTAATAAAATAATAGCTTTCCGAACGCTAAATACGACTTTTGATAAATAGAATTTTGTACGTTTTACTTTGAAAATAAACAATTTAAAAATTTGTGGGAGTAATAAAAACTTACACAAACATTTTCTTCCATTTGGCTATAGAATTTCTACTTAGATTAAAATGACTTGCTAATTGAGAATTATTTAGTTTATTTTTTTTCTGATAATTTAGCATTTTTAGAATATCAGATTTTTGATATGAGCGATGTTTTTGATTGACTTTTTCTGTATCTTTTTCCTTCGTACTACCAAAAATTATTCGATTAAGTTCTATTATGTCAAATACGGACAGATTTGATTTTGCTAATAAAATCTGACATTCTGCTTTCTTATTCGGGTATTTTATATTAATAATATCAGAATAAATGCGCTTATAATCTGGGGTCAATTTTTCCATAGTATTTTTTTATTTTAATAAGTTTCACCATTCGTTTTAAAAAAACAAAAGCACGATTTGCCTTTCAAACTAATTGGTATACATAATATATGTCTAGGTTTCTGATGGATAAAAGCGAAACTCTTCCTTAAAGTCTCACAAAATTCCTTTCTTACTTTTTGCTAACAGATGATGTAAGTATTTTTAATTAAATGGTGATGTGATTCCAAACTATCACTTTTGAAAAAATATTTTTGTAGCAATCCGAAAAAAAAAAATCTTCGAAACACAAAACCTATTCATCTGAATATTTATAATCTAATCTTTCCATTGTGTCAATTCTATAATCAGAAATTCCTACAAAGTATTACTAATTTTACTTTGAACTGTACTTTTCTATCCATTTGTATAAAGTTGTTTTTGGTATTTTATACTCATTAATTACCTGAAGCTTTGTCATCTCTCCATTTTTTATTCTTTCAAGAATAAAGTCTATCAATTCTTTGGTATATACGTTTTTTCTGAATTGTGGAAGTTGAGATTTTTTTTCATCTGATACATCTTTGGATTGTGTATTTCCTTGTGGTGCATACAAAATAAGATGTTGTGTATAGATCCTGAAAAAATCATATTCTAAAAGTTTAGACCATCGTAGCAATATTTCGGTATCCAAACTTTTTGATTCATACATTTCCTCAATGTCTTTCTCAGAACACTTAAAAAAATTACAGATACGAGATGTTTCTATATTATTTTCTATAACCCCTTGACGGATTATAACTCCGAGATGAATTTCTTTAATATCTATTTTCATCATAATCTTGTGTGTATTGGAGTGATTGTTTCAACTCAAAAATCTGCTCGTTACTAAGTCCTATTATCTTACAATACAGTTTTTTTGATTTTCTGCTCTTTTGATTTTACAACGAGCACCAGTAATGTGGTGAATACTATTTTATCTATACTAAAACCTATCAACTTATAATTGGGAAATTCTATAGGAATGATAGTTCTGTTCAATTTCCAGAAATAAGACTGTTTTATGGATATAAACTGCATAGTATTTTCGTATTCAAATGTCTTCATCTCTAGAGATGCATAAAAAACTAAGATAAATCCTATAAAACATATCAGTGAAAAAGGGAGATAGAAAGTTGTAGGTTTTAGCAGGAATAGAACAGCTCCCGAGAAGGCTAAAAACACCTGAAGCAACATCAATATTACAGAATAAAAATAAACTGTTTGGTTGTTATTCATTTTTTTACATCGTTTGTTTCATTTGTTATACTGTTTTACCAATTGAATTTGGTAGTCAATTTATTTTCTCGCTTTTGATGGGGTTTTATCCCATTATCAAGACTATATTGGTTTCTCGTCGTGGAATATACGTTTCTCCATTTTATCAAAATTTAAGATTTTACGTTTATAATTCCTATATATTCTACAAGCATAACATCAATTATTATTTTTTTTTGTTCAGGTTCTAAATCAGATATTTTTATTATTTGGTTTTTAATTTTTTTTTCTATTAAATATCTTTGCAACTTTATACTCAGGATTTTCGTTTTTGAAATAGAATATATTTCTTATACCAAACCCAAGAAAAAATTCGGTAATAACGATATCTGAGACAATACCATCTTCCAGAAAAAAGGTAATTTCATCTTTGAATACTAACTTATAGAATTTATCATAATGTAAAGTTTTATTATCATATTTTGCAATTGGAACTCCCAATTCTGCAACAATTTGCAGATATGTCTTTTCCAAATATTTGTCCATATAGTCCTGTAGCTTTTGTGTTTTCTTATCCATTTGTGTAATATGAAATTCCTTTTACTAATAAAAGAAAGCGATGAAAAAATCTCCAACCAGAGTAAACTGAAAAAAAAACTTATGATGAAATAATAAAAAATTTGAATGCCCACAATCGGTAATAATTTAGTCTTAGCAGAATTTTTGTCATTCCGAAAGAATCTCAAAAACTCTAAAATAAAATCATATAGATTCCAACGGATGACAAAAGAATGCTTATTTTGAATATTGTGACTGAAAACTGACTTTTAATTAAAAAATTCACCTGGTTGAAGAAATAACTAACTCAATATCAAGGCTTCCAAAAGCTCCAGACCGTTCCGTTATACACTGCTAACTGTCTTTTGGCAGTATCATACACCATCATTCCCGGCGCAGGATCCTGAATAGTGAGATGTGGGCTTACCACCTTTGGCAAAACCATTGCTTTATCGGCATCTGTGAGTACCAGAATGCCATTAGTAGTATCTGTAACTCCGTTAGTTCCTATCGCCGCTTTTGCATTTTCCAACTCTTTCTTGTTATCTTGTATTGAAGAATCTATACTATTGAATTGAGTAAAAGTAACATCCTGATTAGATGAATTTTTTACTACTAAAGGAAAGGTAGGACTTCCTGTAAGATCAAACCACACCCCTGCCTTTCTATATTTTACTTTTTTATCAGAGAGATCAAAGATAATAGTACCATCGGAAATTGTTCCCTGCATACCTCTGTAACCCGCACCTGAGGTAGAATTATAAGTTACAGGATTGTCTGCCACTGTAGATACCCATGGTATTATGATGCCTTTTGCATTGTCTGGAGAATCATAGAACTCGAGTGAAACAGCTGAACCTGCTGTGGTAGAACTTTTGCCTATTGCCACCTGCGAAAATGCAGTCATAGCAAATAATACTGATAGTATTGTTGTAAACTTTTTCATAGTTTTTATTTTTTGTTATTGTAAAGATTTGGAGGTGACCTTATATTTTAGCTCACCCCCGCTATCTTCTATTTAATGTTAATCAGGACACGCCTGTGTATTGAAACAATGCCAAGCTGCTGTAGTATCACCGTCTTTGATGGTATATATTTTCAGGCAATCTGCTTCTTCGTCATATACCATCATCCCTTCTATTGGGTTTGTAATTGAAGATAGATTTGCTGTTAATGCCACTCTATTGATTACAAATCCTTTTTCTTTGGATTCCAGAACTGTCCAAGCGCCGTTTCTTACCATTGGCCAGTTATCACTATCAGACGACCCGGCTCTGCTTAGTGCGGTAATCCCATGCTTAGTTTCCAACACTGTACCGCCGGTTGCTCCCGGTTTGTAGCAAGCGCCATTAATACAGGTAATAGGTGTTGTGGTACCACCACCAGGAAGCGTGGTAGTAGTTGATGGTACTGTACGTATATATGCAGAATACACCCTCAATGTTTGGTCTCCTAATGAGGCAAGACTTCCGATAGAGATTTTCACTTCGTCAAACGGTTTTGTTGTTTGGAAACCTGGTGTATAGATGTTTGCAGGAGTACCAAACCATTGCCCAAAGAAAGAAAAATCTGCCAGTGCACTACCGTTTTTAAACTCTTGTTCTTGTCCATCTAGATATGTAGTTATCTTAACATTTGTTAAAAATCCACCGGAAAAAGGAAAGTTCGCTTTATCTACCGTAAATCCTGCAAATGTGCCTGCCGGTAAAGTTACTTTGGGAATAGCTACAGAGATAGACCCAATTGCGGCTCCTGATGCAGGCAAATGTATCGTTGCAAAATCTGATGGGTCTGAGCTTACCGCATTCCATACATTATCAATACCATATCCTGCAGATGCCAAACCTTCATATCCTGTATTGGCATATTCTATTACCGCAGGGATTCGCGGAGAAGTTATTACATTAGGACCATCTGTAAGTACATAAGTACCATCACATTGTAAAACTAACGGACATGTAGTAGAAGAAGTAGGGCTGAAATCTCTTGCTACTACATTGTGGATTCTAATCTCACCAGCAGAAGCACCCGCAGCACGGGTTATCACATAACGCACCTCATCAAATGGTACGTGAGCCACTGTTCCTATTACCAAACGTTGGAAGCCTCCTACAACTGCAGCTGTACTTAATCCGCCGGCAAGCTGGGTACCTGTACTGGTCTGTACCAGACCACCGTCTTTGTATAATTCTATTTTATTACTTTCAAAAGCACTTGCCTGCGCTATATCTAATGTGCTAATATCGAAACCGATATAAGTATCTTTAGGAAAATCGCCAAAGCCATTAGCCACACTGAAACCTAATCCTGAACCTACACTAGCACCAAGCTGCATTGCTGCATAACTGTTTGGGTCATTATCTATGGCATTCTGAGAAAGGCTGATAGAGCTATTGCCATCTATAAAAGCAGTAACCCCAGTTCTTTCTCCATTTACATATAATGGATATTTAGGAACGCTTATGTTTTCTATCTCATCACACTTAATAACAGGCGTTGCACAGAATCTTTCAATAACTGCCGAATAGATTTCCAAAACACCTGCACTGGTACTTGCAGCTTTATTTACCGTAAGCTTAACACCTGTAAATGGAGCATCAGAAGCAAAACCTAATATCTGACGATTAGCAGTCCCATTAAGAATAGATGTATGTAAACCGAAGAAACTTGAATTCATCACAGCTGAGTCTGCAACTGTTCCGTCTGCATTTAAAGTTGAAATAGTTATAGTACTACCTGCCAATTCTGCTGCAACAAGTGTAGGAAAAGCTACGTCAAAACCGGCAAAAGTACCAGCAGGATACAACTCATAAGTAGCATCTCCCGGGACACCAATTGCTTTACTACCATCTTGTACCGCTACCGAAGCATTGGTTATGCCACCTATGGCAGTATACAATTTAGCTGGCTGATTGGTATTTGCTACAAGATTGTCCAAATCCTCAAAATAAGTATTCCCTGTCGCTACACCTTCTACGCCTGTGTTTGCAGCATCTATAAATACAGGATAAACTGGTCTTTTAAGATTTGTAACAGTATTACAAGCCTGAGCAGGTACTACACAAAACGTTTCTATTACAGCACGGTAAACTTTTGTACTGGAGCCAGCAGACGCACCCGCTATCAGTTCTACAGTAATTCTTACCTCGTCAAAAGCGGGGCTTTTAAAGCCTATAATATATTTTCCATTATTGGGCGTGAAGAGATTAGCTGCTAATACATTTGTGGTGCTATATCTATCTACTTCTATTCCATTTTTATAAGTACTGATGATGAAATTCTTACCAGCACTTGCTGTTGCAAAACTGTCGTCCTGAATTTCGAAACCGGCAAAAGTACCATCCGGGTAACCACGGTTAGTAGTATTATCCGGGTCACCAGGATTCAATTTTTGTCGCGAAATAACCGAGATACCATAGTTAGAAAATAGCGATGCACCTGTGGCAGCACCTATTTCTGCATAACTATTCAAATTTGTGTCTATCACATTTTGTACGTTGGTAATACCCGGGTTTCCAAGAGAAGCAGTAAGTATACTGGTACCAAGGGCTCTTGTATAGACTGGGTGGTTTTGTACACCATTTGGGCTAATCTCTCCGGCAATAAGACTTACTGGTGCACCACACGTAATGACAGCATCACAAAAACGCTGAACGATAGGGTAATAAATCTCTAGTGCGCCAACAGCTGCTGTTACATTCATCTGAATTTCAAATTCTATGGCATCAAACGGAAGGTCAGAAACTGCACCTACTGTCAGAAGACCGCCACTGGCAGAGGCACTTAGAAATTCTTCATTCACTACATCTGAACCTTGCTGAACACCATCTAAATAGAACCTGAGCCTTTTTGTCACATTTACTCCTCCGGATACGGCGTTCAGCTGGTAAACACCGCCACCAAAAGTACCGGCTGGGTAAATTACACCCTCATCTTTTAAGGTACCCCTATAAGTTGCCAAGCCAAGACTGATAAAAGGAATCGTACCGTGGCTTACAGGGTCTTCGTCTTCCAGATTAGGTACCAAAGTAGGCCAAGAAGCTGCAGGAATTAGAACAATGAACGGTGGTACCGGTATTGCGACTGCTGCATATCCTCCTGCTGTTACTCCCCTACCTGTAAGCGGTATCTGAGCGTTGCAGGTGGAAACTTTGTCGCCGACGGTATCATAACCGCCACCGGTACGGGTGTAGCGCTGCAGGTAAATCTGTTGTATATTTTGGAGCAGTGTACCACCACCAAAACCTGAGCCTGTTGAAGAAAGAATAATCTCCACCCTGTCAAATGGTTGTTGGACAAAAAAACCTACATCTGTAGTTCCTGTCAGCGCCCACCCAAAAGCAGGGCTGGTTTCTACAGGATTGGCTCCCAAATACGTCTTTATAATAATATTACCTAAGCTAGCAGCGGTAGCACCGGTGGTGCTTCTGCTTACCTTTACTCCCACACGATACCCTGTAAATGGTGTGGTATTGTAGGTATTGCCATCACTTACACTAACTGGACTAGTGGTATATAGTGTACCAAGTGTTGTGGGAACAGCCACTGTGTTTGTGGCAAAATCTGTAAGACCACTGTTGATTATATTACCTAGGTTAGTCCAGGTTCCGTTTCCTGTTCCAGTTACGGTGGGCGTTACCGTACCAAAATGAACGGCACTACCACCGATACCATTACCACCGCCCGTTATCCATGGGATTTTAAAAACTTCGGCTGGAAATAGTGAGTTATCAGCGTAGCCATTGGTGGGGGCTACTGCCGCATCCTGGGAGAAAGCAGTAATGCTTCCTGCCAAAGCCAAAAGCAGGGCGGCTTTTCTGAGAAAGGTACTTCCTTTCTGCTTTAAATCGTTTAGATTCTTCATAAATATTTCATTTTGAGATTATTTGTTTTTTTAATAAATTATAAATCTCTCGATAGGCTATTGTTACATTCCATACACAGGTTACGCCTAAGCCTATTGAGTAAGCTATTGGTTATAAATCAAAGCACCGATTATTTCAAGTACTTAATATTTTGAACCCTTTGAGTTCAAAAGTCCATTTTTGAGGTTTGAAACCTTATTTTTGCCTTCCTTAACTTCAAGTTTGGAGTTATACAGCACAAAATTTGACGCTGAAAAAAGTCATTTTTTAGATAAAGAACTTTTTTGGCGCTTTGAACCCCAAATTTGGGACTGTGCACTTCAGGACATCAAATGAGAATTATCAGCTATTCGGTAGGTTTAGAAGGTGTCGTGTTGCCGCTGCCACTGCCTGTACGGTTGAAGAATTGTTTGATCTCCTCTACTTTGGTATGGAAACCGGTGCTGCCGGAATCATTGCGATATACAGAATATTGGTAATCTATCAAAGAAGCCTGATAGTTGTCCCAATCATGCAGGATTTTTGCATTCCCCAGTCCTCTGCTTAGTTCTGTCAAAGTATTTGTAAGTGATTGCAAAAGCCACGGCGGATGTCACAATCTTTTCCGAACTCTTCCCAATCTACTTCTGGGCTGGAAAGCTGAGGATCACTATCTCTATAATCCTTCATTTTGTTTACTATCTGTTTGTTTTGCTCGTTGATACTTACAACTGTTAGCGTTGCTACCTTTCCCGACAATGCTGTTTGCAAATCTTGTAATGCTGTACTTATTGCCGCTTTTTCTGCTTCGGAAAAATGACGGCTTTCAAAATTTAAAAAAGGCATAGATTAATTATTTTAATGGTTATTGAATTGAGAACCAGTTCGGTTTCTTTACTATGCTCTAAAAGGCAAAAGTGATGGATGACAACATTTTTGCTATCATCCATCATCTTATATCCTTATTGCTCTACAATGGTAAGGGCATTGTAAACCCCACTATCTGCAGTATTGAACTGGCTAAGATAGGTGTCGGAAAATTCTGTTGAAATCCAAGAAAAAGGTCTTAACTTATCCCCTTGGTTTAAATAAACACTTACCGTACATGCAGACCCTACCGGTAATTTATTACCCGTAGCATTTCCGGAATCTGAAGCATACCCATTATTCGTCTTTACCCTTTGAGTAATAACATTGGCTGAATTCCTTACTTCCCAAATAGCTTCTGTTTGGTTGGTAGTGCTACTTACTGATTGTACAAATTGGTTTAAGAGTGCATAGGTAAACGTGGCAAAATATACCCCTGCTCTTGGCGCTACAAACTCACCCGTAGTAGGATTGAAATTGGCTGTTGGTACGCCAGAATCAGAATCTAATTTCTCTGTCCAGTTCGTTAAATAAGACGAACGACGTTGCATTAAACCTGCTTTCGGACCTGAATCTGCTCCTTCAAACACTTCAGTATTCTGTGTTGTTTTATTGGCCATTACCACTATACGAGGTTTGCCATATGGGAAAAAACTTATCCATTTGGTACCGTCAGAATATTCCAGATAGCCCTTTACCCCAATTGCGGGGCTATTAACATATCGCAATGCGCCTTTACCGGCAGCTGCCGCTGTTTGGGTGGTATTTCCTATGGCTACAGAACCGTTTGTACCGCCGCTTCGCAAATCCATTGCTACCTTTGGGCTTGCAACCAACACCCCTACTTTGCCTGTATTGTCTACAATTACATTACCTGCCGTAGTAACAATTTCGGTAGCATTTGTAGAGTTTTTTGTGCCTACTCCCATTTGGGCATTTGCCTGTGTTATAAACAATACCACTGGTAAACAAGTAGACGCCAAGCTTTTTATTTTATGTTGTAATATTCTCATTGTTATACTTTTATAATTCGCTAATGCTAATATTGTTTAAAGTTCCGTCATTAAGGGTGTTTCTACTACTCCCCAAGGTATGTCTCACTTTAAACCTTATCGTTTCACCTGCTACAAGGTTAAAAATAGCATTACAGTTACCACTTACAAAATTGCTTCTTATAGTAGCCTGAAATGCCGGAAAAGAATTTATTGTTTTATACACCGGAATATTATTGGTAGTTCCCGTGCTTTCAATTATCGTTTCAATAAAGGTATTTCTATTAATAGGTCCAGTATCTAAAGTAATATTGAAAGCCACCAGGTAAAACCCAGTACGAGGTGCTTTAAATGTACCCGTAGCTAAATCAAAATCGTTACCTGTATCAACATCTTCATTCGTCCAACTCGTTATGTATGTTTCTGAATCGTTAGCAATGGCTAGAGCAGAATTTTTATTAGCATTTACGAGAGCTTTGATTGGCGGCGCAGTTGACAAAGCCACCCATTTTTCGCCATCAGAATATTCTAAATAACCAACTTCTACAGCAGGAGTATTAGGGTCATCTCCTACAAAATATCGTATAGCACCAGCACCGGCTACACTAGCAGTTTGTGTATTTGTGCCTACGCCAATAATCCCCTTTTGATCTGCAGAGCGGAGATCTACCTTGGTAACAGGAGCCAAAACTCCCACTCCCAGATTACCTGCCGCTGTTACCACCACATCATTTGCTGCCTGACCAGTAGTAACAGTAGCCGCATTATCATCTGCCGCATCTATATGCAAAGGAGTAGACGGGTTTTGGGTAAGCACCCCTGTTTGTGCCGCTATAGTACCTGTAGAAAAAATAAGAGTACAAGCCAGCAACTGATATATCATTTTCTTTTTCATAATCTACTTTTAATGTTCTATAATGGTTAAATTATTAAATCCGTCATCCGGGTTTGCAGGATCGGAAGAATTAGTGGTTACCCTCAAATTAATATTGCCTCCTGTTAAATTATGTAATAATCTAGGCACTACAGTATCTCCTTGAGCCAAGGTTAATGTAACAGTGCTTGATCCTCCTGCCTGTGTCTGTTTACTTGCATTAGCATCATCCGGAGTACCGGTCATCGACTGAGCGAATGTTTTATACACCCTTGCCAAAATGGCAGGCGTTCCAGAAGTTTTATAAAATTGCGATTCTACTCGAGTAGCATCAGCAATCACAGTATTCACAAGGTTAAAAGTTAATAGAAAAGTGTACGTTCCTGCTCGTGGTGCCATAAAAACACCTGTTGCAGGAGTAAAACTATTACTCAAATCGTATATCTCATTCCAACCGTCAATAACAGTAGCTGATGTTCCTATTGCTTTAGTCGAAATTTTACGAGCTACCACTACAGCTTTTTGTGGGGCAACGTATAATTTGTTCCAAACGGAACCGTCTGACACCTCAATTTTTGCACCAACCGGTACATTAACTTCATCATAACGTACAGCACCAGCGGCTGCGGCTGCGGCTGTCATTGTGGTAGTACCAATACCCAAAGCATTATCTGTATTTACTGTAGATCTCATATCGAGAGGTATTGTAGGAGCTGAAACACCCACACCAATAAAGCCTGTCGTTTTATCTACAATCACATCATTGGCTGCCTGCGTTGCAGTAGGTGCTGTGGGTGCAGTAGCATCATTATCCTTGGCTCCATCTACGTGCAGCGCTCCCTGTGGGTTTCTGGTGCCAACCCCGGTTTGCCCTGTCTGAGCAGAGACCAAACCGACTGAGCAACACCATATTGACATTGCCAATATTGTGTTGATTCCTTTATACTTATTTTTCATTTTTTAAAGGAATTTGAATTACTTATTATTTTCTTTTAACAGAAGTTTTTCCAGCTTCTCCATACGGGATTTCAGATCGCTGATCTCTACTTTTTGTTTAGCAATCTCCTCTTGCTGCTCAATGGTATGTAGATACAATTCTTCTATTTTTTCTAATTGCTGGATCGATAATTCTGAAAGGTTAACGGTGTAGCCGTTTTCAGTTTTCAGAACATCTTTGATAGAAGTCACGCCTGGTAAGTGTTTGTTTTCTTTAATGTAAGCAGCTGTTTCTGCTAATGATTTGAATTTATAATCTTCATTGATCGTAGATGAACCGTCAAAATAATCTTCAAAAACGTAGTCAGCATATTTACTTGTATTGGTATAAAATGCCCCTGTAGAAGCCACATCACCGGTAACCGATAATTTTGGAGTGATAGTGGAACCGTTGGATGTAAAAGGAGCAATAGGTGTTTGTGAACCTATGGAAACATTTCCAGTCTGATAGATAGCAGCAGTATTAGAAGTTGCTTTTGTCGCATCACTTTGGTTTTGCCATGGTTCTAACGATGATGCTAAACTTCCTGCTGTAACTTTTTTCACAACATTATTGTTTACTACCAAAACCTCATCGGTTGCGGTACCTGCTTGTAAACCTTCTAATTTTAAAGGGTCAGCCGTAGCTACAATGTGCAAAGTATTACTTGGTGCTGTTGTACCAATACCTACTTTTGTGGCTCCTACAGTTACGCCAGCATAGGTACCCGGTAAGGCTCCTAATACCATACTGTTGCTTTGGGTTACTGATCCATAAGCACCTATAACCATGGCATTCGTTAATCCAGCACCCATAGTAGTACCACGACCTATAGCAATACTGGAGTTGGCATCTGTTACTGCACCAGTTGCTAAAACCCCTTCCCCTGCCTGCGATCCTATAAAAGTATTGAAAGACCCTGCTACGTTAGATGCATTAGCACGGTAACCAATTGCCGTATTACCTTCACCTGTTGTATTACTATTTAATGCATTAGAACCAATAGCCGCATTTCGTCTTCCTGTGTTTTCAACCAAAGTATTATCACCCACTGCCATATTATTCTGTCCTGTGACATTTTTTTGCAATGCAAATGCACCTATAGCGGTGTTGTTTTGTGCTGTATTCTGGCTTAACGCATGGTTACCAATGGCAGTTACTCTATCGCCCGTAGTGCCCATACCTGCCTGATACCCTAAAGTGGTTTTGTATAGACCTTGAGCACCAACTGTATTGGTATTATCATCGCCAATATATCCAGCCCTTTCGCCATTTACCCTAAACTCTAAAGCTACTTTATTTGCACTTGTAGTACCTAAGAAATTGGTTCCTGCAACAATATCTGTATTACCTGTAATATGCCAATCGTTATTTTGTATCAGGTCTGAAACATTTTGCCACGAAAGCTGTGCTCCCGTAGTTAGTGTAGGTAAAGCACCATCGGTTACCAACACCTGGCCCGCTGTACCATTGTTTTGCGGGAAGGTATAATTGCCTGACGGAGACATAATACCTCCATATTTAAGGGTTACTCCATTTGTTTTATCGACATGCAGTCTGGTTGCTGTGATTGCTGCAGTGTTTTCGCTAAGCAATACCACCTTTTCATTTCCATCAGTTGCGCCATTGCTTCCTACGATGACCGCATTTGTTACAGTGGAATTGCCTGTTCTCATTTCTGCTCTTGATCCGGGTCCGGGAGTAACATTAGCGCCCACGCTTGCTGTTCCTTCGGCTCCTTTCGCCTCTATTGTAGTCCCGCTACCAGTAGAACCAGAGTATGAAGATAATAAGCCATAATTATTAGCAGCCAATACGTCTGTGTTATCAGCAGAACCCATTAAATTTATAGGTATTCCAAAAAAATCGGTATTATTGGTTTCTAAAATGCTGTATGTGCCTGCATTATTCACAACTGACTTTACATCCCCTTTTACCTCGAATTGCTTCCCGGATACCGCGTCAGTATCAGAGAAACCTACGGCTACTTTTCCTTGTTGGTAGATATTTTCTGAATTGGTTGTAGCTTGTGTGCTTGTATTCTGTATGTACCAAGGTTCTGTATCAACTGCTGCTGTACCGCTTCCAAATTTTTGCCAAACTAAATTGTTATCAAAATAATAATAACCCGGTGATGTAATATTTACGGTTTTAGGAGTTGATGTACCAACTGCTGCGGTTGCATAGACGATGGTTCCGATCTGAGGGGTATCATACTGGGTATCTGCCGATTTTATTTGGTCTCCTGTAAGTCTAGGAGCAATGATCCCTTCGGGTTTTGTACCGTTTGTAGTTTTTGCCGTAACGTCTAAAGTTGCTTTCGGGGTTTCATTGTTAATACCTACCTGCGAGTAAGCTGCTGAGCTTAATAATAAAGCTCCTAAAAAAATGATATTTTTTTTCATTTTAAAATTGTTTTTTTTAAAAAATTGTTAATTAGTGCATTCACGGTATCTGCTTTGTTTTACACACGAACACACAAATAGTTTATCTGTTAATTAAGATTGGCTACGCCGAACCGCACTCCCTTTGCTTCAATTTGCTCTGAACAACATTGCAATTGAATGAAGGATGTGTTTTTTTGAGAATTTATATTTGCTATTGCTTCTAAGCCTTTGGTGGCGGGCGAATGTGCATTTGCCAATGACAAATTTCATTGGCAAAAGACATTATATATTTAGAATTGTGTTTTTCCCGGAAAGGAATATAGAAAGAAATTTGATACTGTACCGTTAATGCCACAAATCTGAATTGTGAATTTGTGGTAGGTACCGTTATACTATTTTCTCCGCTTCCTGAGAAAATAGTATTAGACTCAAAAGGAAGATACGTGAACCTGGCTTTAACCGTATATTTTTCTCCTTCTATTTTGGGTTTAGCAATGGTTTGCTTTTTTGGAAGAGCTTTTGCAAGCTGATGTCCTGTATTATTTTTTGCTGTTTTTACAATCTCTACATTTCCGTGGATCTCCTGAGTGTTGTAAAAAGTAGTACCTTCTGATATATAGATTTTTGCAGTCTCAACCTTCGATTTCAGGGAAAGAGTGTCTTGTAAAGATTCTGAAATTTTATTTTCTGTATTTTCTACCTCAACATTTGCACTTGGATGTGCAAATATTAAAATTGTAGAAGCGAAGAAAATGGGAAACAGCAAAACCCTTGCACAAAATGCAACATAAGTTTTGCTGTTAAATAAATAAATTTTCTTCATTTGGATTTAATAAAAGAGGAGAATACAACTCTTGTATATCATCAAATAATAAAGCAATATTATAGCTTAATTCTTGCAGCTGAAAGAATAGTATGTAAGGTTTTCCGAAAAGCTAACAACGAGGCTATCCGAAAAACGAATTAAAGACAGAATAAACCACTGATTATCAATGGATAAAAAAACAATAATATTCAAATAATATCTTACAGAAAATCCAGATCTCGCAAATACACACTGCTTAAAAACAGGTGCTTTTATACAAAATTTATTATCGTTATATTTACATTATAATTTTATTTGTGATAAATTGCAGACTACTAATATCAGTAATTTCTGCCTTGCATTTCTGCATGCTATTAATTTAAAAACACATAAAATGCACCTTATGAAAAATCTTTATTATTTACTATTCTGTATGATTTTCGGAATCACTTATTCCCAAAACTCTGAGAAACTCATTACAAAAGCAAAAATTGATTACTATATAGAAGAAGCAGGAAAATTATCGGCAACAAATCCTACAAAAGCAATAGCCATTTCTAACAATGCATACCGCCTTTCTAAAATTATAGATTATAAAAACGGGATGAAGAAAAGCGGCAATATTCTGATGGCAAAATATTTCGATGCCGGAAATTTTAAAAAAGTTATTGAAATTAGTAAAGATGCAGAAAAATTATCCTTAGAAACTGATGATTATGAAATTCTCTCCAATTCTTACAGACTAAGAGCATCTTCTTTTACGGAATTGGGTTTTAATGATGATAGTTATAAAGAATTTTTAAAAGCTCTTGCTGTTGCCGATAAAATAGAACGTAAAAATTATAAATTTTACCAAAAATCACTCATTTACGTAGGATTAGCTTCTTATAATGCTCATATCAATGCACCACTAGACTCAGTAATTTACTATCAGAAAAAAAGTTTGGAAACAGCAATTAAAATGGATGATAGTGAAGATTTTTTGAATAAGAAATATCATAATTTGACATTGGCATATATTAATTTGGGAATGACAAGTAATGCTTCGAAAAATGTAAAAGATGCAGAAATGTATTTTCTCAAAGCTTTGCAAATATGCAGAAACCCGAAGTATACTGTAGGTAAAGATCTAGAAGTAACTACTCTGAATGAGTTTGCCTGGTTGTTTTATGATCAAAAAAAATATGATAAGGCAATAAGCAATGCAGTAGAAGCAGAAAAACTTGAAAGGCAAATTAGCAAGCCTTATATCAGAAGGGATATTTACGAAGTTCTATTCAAAGCACAAGTGGAAATGGGAAAAAAAGAAGAGTCCTCAAAATACATGAATCTATATACAAGTCTGAACGACAGTCTGGTAAATGCGGAAAAAAAGACAATAAATACTCCCTCCAAGCATATGGTAGATGAACAAAGGAAGATCAATAAGAGTAATATTCAAAAAATTATTATAATATCTTCATTACTTTTTATCCTCCTTATCATAACAGGCTGGTTTTTCTGGCGACGAAATAAAATTTTACTTCACAGGAAATATGAAATAATTATAGAATCTATTAAGAATAAAGAGGAAGCAAAGCTAAAGACCATAAATGATGGTGATAGTAATAAAATTATTCACGACAACAGCGTTCATATTACTTCTAAGACAAGTGCTATTTTACTGGAAAAATTATCTAAATTTGAAGAAGAACAAGAATTTATCCGGGAAGATATAAGCCATGTTTACTTAGCAAATTCTCTTAACACCAATACAAAGTATCTTTCAGAAATCATCAAACAACACACCGGCAAGAGCTTCAACAACTACATTAATGGACTTAGAATCAATTACATAACAGAGCTACTCTATAAAGAACCTAAATACAGAGAATACAAAATCAGCTATTTAGCAGAAGTTTGCGGTTTTGCCTCAAGAGAAGTTTTCGCCACGGTTTTCAAAAAAGAAACAGGGGTAAGTCCTTCGTATTTTATATCAAACCTGAGAAACGAAAAACAAGAGGAAGTGTAGTTTCTACCGGATTTGCCAGTAGTATAAATTTTCATTTGAAAAATTGACTTTATCAAAAAGGGATATTTAAAATTTCAAATATCCCTTTTTAGTATTTCACAAGTATTTACAAGTATCCCTTAATGATCGCTTTTTTAAATACTTACTTAAAAAAATCAGATAATAAATCTATTTTTTTATGATCTTAAAAGTTTTAATAGTTCTATCATTTAAAGTTGCGCTTCCAAGATACATACCTGTATTCAACATAGATACATCAATTTTAGCATTTATTTTATTAATTGGCAGATCTCCGATAACCATTTTCCCGTTTGCATCATATATTGATACTGACTTTATTATTATTTCACTTGAAATATTGAGAATATCATGTACTGGGTTTGGATAAATATTAAATTTGAAAGTATTGTCTTTTATATCGGTTGTAGAAAGTATTGAATTGTCTAATTTAACAACCCATCCTGCCGCAAATATTGGAGGAACAGAATTATCAAACCCACAGATGTACATACCGTTTGGCGAAACTCCCATTCCGGTGCCGAGTTTTGTATCAAAAGTAGTTACCTGAATATTTTGAGAAGTTAAAAGATCAGTAAGTAAAATGGGATTTGCCCCTAAGGATGGATGATAAATGATTGTTTCTCTATCTCCGATCATTCCGCAATATCCTACAGCAACACCATTTTCTGAAACTGACACAAATACCGCATCGGTATATCCTGCAGGTGCATTGAAGGATTGATAAACATTAGTATTAATATTATAAATAAAGGCTTTACTTCCTTTATAGCCTACAACTTGCCCTGCATTGTTCACATCACCGGCTTCACCATATTCCGGAGTACTAAAATCAATATAATGTAAAACGCCAGATGCATCAAAATATGCAGGCACTCGAAAAGTTCCGGTTCCGAATATATCTTCTCGATCTACCCAACCAGCTACAACGCCATTATCATTTACATCTGCTCCGCGACCGTTAGTATAAAGAAGGTCGCCAGTAAGCTTGGTGAGTGTATTAGTGACTGTATTAAAAATATATGGATAACTGCTTCCTGCATTACCTGATGTCATTTGCCCGGTAACATACGTACTGTTTGCAGAAATTCCTTTTGCATCTCCGAACCAACTGTTTCCAGGTATATCTCCGGGAAAATATCCAATAGGATTCCAGACTCCATTTTTACGGTAAGCAGCCTGACTTAGATTAGAACCATCAACAGCAGTAAAAGGCATGCTTCCTGCTATGTTTTCTATGTTATTCAGTCGGTTTGTTGCATCAGCAACTGGTTCTATCGCTGTACTTGCATTTGTATTGTAGTTATAATAACCTCCGGAATGCACGGCATTTCCATTACTATTGATGTCATAAAGACGTGTTCCCCAACCGGTGAGAAGCCTTAGATTAGTCTGAGCATTCAGGGCGCTTAAAAACAAAAAGACTGTAAGTAAATAAACATTTTTCATGGTAATAAAATTTTGTTAAGTCAAAATTGCGTAATTTATGTCACCAATAAAAATTTTTTATGCGAGAAATTCAGAAATTCTTTTACAATTTCTTTATCACATCGTATAATTAGCCACTCCTTAAAAAGTATTTAAAGTATTGATTATTAATATTTTGAATTTAAAATTGTTAGTATTTTCTTGCAGGATTTCATACAAAAGAACTTTAAAACGTTGCAAATATGTTGAAAAAAAATCCAGAAAAGAAGCCAAAACCTAACGTAGCGGTGCTGTGAAGCCAATTATTCAGCCTGATGTTGGTTGATTTTATTGATAATAAGCATGGACTCGTTTTACTTTCAGAAAAAATATACTGAAACTATTTTGAGCAGGAATTTTCTCCCCTGTACTCCAAAATAGGTAAGGCTAGTCATCAGATTGGTTTTATGGTGGGCTGTTTACTACTGAAGCACCTGTATAATTTGGGCGATGAGACTTTAGAAAAAGCTTGGATCATAAATCCTTACGTGGAGTACTTTTGTGGGAGAGTTTTCTTTGAACACAAGTTTCCGTGTGATCCGAGTAAATTTTGTTCATTTCCGAAAAAGAATTGGCGAAAATGGGATTGAAAAAATCTTTTCCTACAATATAAAAATGCACGATGCAAAGACCAATACTTTGAATTTTGTTTTGTCTGATACCACTGTTCAGGAAAACAAAACCACTTTTCCAACCGATGCAAAATTATGCAAAAAAAGTAATTGATTATTGTAACAAAATAGCCAAAAATGAAGACATAAAACAAAGGCAGCGTTACACGAAAATCAGCAAACAAATGGTTTAGAAAACCTACAATGGCAAACATCCCAAGCGAACAAAAATTGCAAGAAAGTTTGGGCGACTACTCAAAACCATCGCCATGAGACTGATTCGTGAATTGCAAAGGAATTTTAATGCATAACAGCAAGAATTTTATAAAGATTTAATGATACTTTACACCAAGGTTGTCACGCAAAAAAGAAATGATACCGATAAAATTTACAGCATTCACAAACCCTTTACCCTATGTATTGCCAAAGGAAAAGCCCATAAACAGTATGAAATACGAAGTATTCGTGAACACAAAAATCAAAATAAAAACTATTGTGAACAATTTGGTAATAAAGTAGGCTTGATAACCACCAAGAAAATTATACTCGGGCATTTTTACAAACGCCTTACGATGGTCACACTATAGAACCGCTTTTGGAACAAATGGAAAATAATGTTCAACAACTTCCCAAAAGAGCGCAAGAAATTCAGAATCAGAGCGGTAATAGAACCTATCATCGGACATTTAAAACCCCGATTTCTGATAAATCAAAATATATTTATTGTTAAGGAGTGATTATTTACAATAAACTGGGTAAAAACCCTGTATTAGCTATAGAAGTTGACGGATATGAGTATCACAAAAAGGAAACTATACAAAGTAAGAGGGACAAAATGAAAAATGAAATTCTTGAAAGTATAGTTTACCGTTACTTCGTTTTTTCTACAACAGGAAGTGAAGAAAAAAAAGTTGGTTGCCAAATTAATGGGAATCCCCAAATACCAATAACTCATTGATTAATAAATACACACTAATTAAGAGAACAGCTCGAGAATTGCCTCAAAAAAATCTGTAATTTTATTTTGGACTTCTCGAAACCGTTTGCAAGCGGATATATCTGTTTATCAAATAGTTAAAAACAACAAAGTCGCCAAATTGGCGACTTTGTCAGTTGGGTGGTCCCACCTGGGCTCGAACCAGGGACCACCTGATTATGAGTCAGGTGCTCTAACCAACTGAGCTATAGGACCGCAAAATTGGTTGAATTTTGTGTTTGCAAAAATAGTAAAATTTATTTCTCTACAAAATTTTTTCTTACTTTTCTTGACAAAGTTCTACCAGCACTCCATTCGTAGATTTAGGATGCAGAAAGACAACTAATTTATTATCAGCACCTTCTTTAGGCTCTTCTGAAATAAATTGAAACCCTTCTTTTTTTAATCTTTTTATTTCTTCTGCGATATTTTCAACGCCAAATGCCAAATGATGAATACCCTCTCCTTTTTTGTCAATAAATTTTGAGATGGGACTTTCTTCTTTACTCGCTTCCAGAAGTTCAATTTTACTTTCACCTGTTTCGTAAAACGACGTAATTACGCCCTCCCTTTCTACCGTTTCCTTTTTGTAAGATTCTTTTCCTAAAAGTCTGGCAAAAAGTTCATCAGAAACTCCCAAAGATTTCACAGCAATACCAATATGCTCTAATTTCATACGTTATTTTATTTCTTTTAAATATTATTTATTATCACAGCCTCTTCTTCAAATAATGCTGATTAGATAAACTAAAATTTTATTATTATCTTATGCTTAATTTCAGCCGACCAATTCAAACAAAAGTACTAAATTTGCATAAATTATGGAAAGTAACAGACAAAGAAAAGTAGCACAGATTATTCAGGAAGATTTCGCAGAACTTTTCCGAAAGCAGTCATCAGAAAGTAAACAAAACATTCTTGTTTCTGTTTCTGATGTAAAAGTAACTCCTGATCTTGGGATTGCCAAAATTTATCTCAGTATTTTTCCGCAGGAATTTCGTAATGCTGTAATGAAAGAGATTGAAGAAAACAAAGCACAATACCGAAACTTTATTGGTCAGAAAATGGCAAAACAAGTTCGTATTATTCCACAATTGAATTTCTATCTTGATACAACATTGGATGATGTGGAGAGAATTGAGAAAGAGCTGCGTGGAGAAGGAGAAAACCCGGTTTTATAAGCTGCTTTGAAAAACATTGCCTTCTATATTGCCTCACGCTACCTTTTATCGAAAAAAGGAAGCACTGCTGTAACATTTATTACTTGGCTTGCTGCCGTGGCGATGAGTGTCGCAGTTGCTGCGATGTTTGTTATTATTTCTGTATTTTCAGGACTTGAAGATTTTAATAAAAATCTTATTTCGAATCTACATGCTGACCTTACCATCAAAAGTACATCAGGAAAAAGCATTAAAAATTTCAGCAAAATCAATGAAATTTTAAAGAACGAAAAAGAAATCACAAACTTCTCCAGAGTAATTGAGGAGAAAACTTACGTGAATTTTAACGGTAAAGGCGATATAGCTTATTTGCGCGGTGTAGACACCAATTACATCAAAGTAAACCCTGTTAACAAAAATATTTTCTACGGTAAATACCCTTCTTTCGAATATACCAACGAGGTTATTATGGAACACAGTCTCCAGAACAGGCTGGGAATAGCTATAGATTCCGACACTGATTTCGCCACTGTATTTATGCCTAAATCAGGAACGGGAATCATCAATAAAGAAGAAGATATTTATAATAAAAGAGAAATCATCGTTACTGGTATTTTTCCTGGAAATGAACAACTTAACAATTATATCATTGCTCCTGTTGAACTTACAGAAGAACTTCTAAATCTTCCGGAAAACTCAGCTTATCAAATAGTTATTAAATTAAAAAATCCTCAAAACGCAGATTCTGTAAAGCAAAAATTACTGAAAAAAATCGGAGGAAACATTGAAATCAAAACAAAAGAAGAAGAAAATGCAGCATTCTGGAAGATGATTAACACCGAAAAACTGTTTATCTATCTTATTTTTGCTCTGGTTATTTTCATTACGACTTTTAATCTTGCGGGAGCCATTATTATTCTTCAGCTGGATAAAAAAGAGCAGGCAAAATCGTTGATTTCGTTAGGATTTCCGCTGAGCCATCTTAGAATGACCTATTTCTATACCGGTCTTCTGATCGTTGTTACGGGGATCGTCACAGGATTACTTCTAGGAACAGCACTTTGCTATTTCCAGATTTATACCGAATTGTTTAAAGCCGTAGAAGATTTACCGTTTCCGGTGAAAATTGTTACAAAAAATTACTTTATTGTAGCGGCAATTGCTGCTCTATTTGGAGTTGTAATCTCATGGTTTTTTTCAAAAATAAGTAAAAGTTATATTATTAAAAATTAACATTTATATACTAAGAATATTCGTAAATTTGCCGTCCAATTAAAAAAAAATGAAGCAAATTTTTTATTCTTTTCTTTTAGGTCTGTTAGCAGTGGGTGCATCAGCTCAGGCTCCTGCTAATTATTACACCACAGCAACCGGGACAGGAGCTACTCTGAAAACCCAGTTGAAAAACATTATTACCGCAGGACATAATCCGGGTTCTTATAACGGCTTATGGACAGCTTATCAAACCACAGACCGTGATTATTACTACGAAAATGACGGAACAATTTTAGATATTTATTCTGAAAACCCTACTGCTGCAGATACCTACAATTATACTGTAGGAGCTAACCAATGCGGTAACTACAATAGCGAAGCCGATTGCTACAACAGAGAGCACATCGTTCCTCAAAGTTTGTTTAATGAAGCGTCACCGATGGTTTCTGATGTGCATTTTATACGTGCTACAGATGGTTATGTAAACAATATGAGGGGAAGTCTGCCTTTTGGGAAAGTAGGTGTTACCAATTACATTTCAAATAACGGATCAAAAAGAGGAAGCTCTGTTTCACCAGGTTATGCGGGCGTTGTTTTTGAACCTATTGATGAGTTTAAAGGAGATGTTGCCCGAATGATTTTCTATTTTGTGACCAGATATGAAACACAGTTATCTGGTTTCAGTTCAGGAAATATGCTTGGAAATTCTGCTTATCCGGGACTTCAGCAATGGCAGTTAGATCAATTGATGGCGTGGCATACTATGGATCCTGTTTCACCTGCTGAAGTTGGTCGAAATAATGCTTCCTATGCATATCAGGGAAACAGAAATCCTTATATTGACAATCCTAATTATGTCAATTTAGTTTGGGGAACCCCTACAACAGATACACAGGCTCCGACAGCTCCTTCGAATCTGATTGCAAACAACCCTACTTCAAGCACAATATCTCTTAGCTGGACAGCTTCTACCGATAATGTAGGCGTTACAGGCTATTCAATTTATGTAAACGGAATTTTAAATTCTACTGTTACGACAACATCTGCAACTATTCCAAACCTGAATCCGTCTACAACGTACAGTTTCTATATCATTGCTAAAGATGCAGCCGGAAATTCTTCCGTTCAGAGCAATACTGCCACAGAAACTACCCTTGCAGGAGGTGGCAGCGGAACTTGCGGTACAGAAGATTTTTCTAACATTCCTGCCACAAGCAATCCAACTTACAGTACACAGACCTGGACAAACAATAATATAACATGGACAGCCACGGATGCAAGAATTGACGAAACAATCAACGGAAAAGCAGTTACAATAAGAAACGGAAGTTTAACAAGTTCTTCAATTTTAGGCGGAATTCAAAATCTTACTGTTACAACACAGTTAAAATATTCCGGAACATCTGGAAATCTGAATGTATTGGTAAATGGTGTTTTGGTAGGAACAGTTCCTTACAGTACAGCGGTTACTACAACCACCATCAGCAACATTAATGTTTCAGGAAATATTGTGATAACATTGGTAAATCCAATAACAACCAACAGAGTAGCAATTGATGACCTTAGCTGGACATGTGCAACACTTTCTACCTCGGAAGTTTCAAGAGAAAAAGATTTTGTGGTCTATCCTAATCCTGTAAAAAATCAGGAGTTGTCTGTGAAAGGCGAAAATCTGACAAGCATTACAAAAGCTGAAATCTACGATCTCTCTGGAAAAATGATCAAAAGTATTGAAAATCCTTTCAGACATTCTAATAAAATCAATTTACACGGAATTGTAAAAGGGGTATATATTTTGAAAACAGAGCGTTTTTCTACTAAGTTTATTGTAGATTAATACATTAGTGAATACAAAAAAAGACCGGAATGATTGTTCCGGTCTTTTTTTATGGATGAGTGTTTCATTTTGTCGGGATTATTATATGAGTTTAAATTTCATTAAACAGGCTTCGATATTATTTAATTACAATAAATATTTGATTTTTTTATTGATTAAAACCAATCCTAAACTTACAGGAATAAGAACTGCAATAAAAACTAAAACTTTGCAAGATTCTATTTTTGAAAACCATTCAGATTTCATCAGAAAAGGATGTATAAAATAAATAGCTGTAGATAATGTTGCTAAAATTTTTGAACTGCTTTTGATATATTTTTCCTGTCCGTACAAAAACAGAACGGGACTTGCTAAAAAAAGCGACAGTAGAATATCGGTGCTTTCTTTACTGATTTTTTGATAGTTAAAATACGCTTCAGCAATTACCAAAGCACAAGAAAAAATCATCACGCCTGTAGAACTTTTGATTTGGGAAAGGTTTATTTTTTCTTTATGAATTAAAAAACCAATACTTAAAAACGGCAAACATACAAACAGAAAATTACGGTACATCAAGTAATTATTAAGTAAAGAGTCATTTTCCTTATCAAAATAATGAAGATTACCTAAGATCTGAACGACATAACCTATGAGAAATAAACCCAGAGCAATGCTCAACAAAATAGCAGAAGAGCATTTTCTTAAAAAATAAAGTATCATTCCTGAAAAAAAAGTTCCAACAAGATACCACAAATGATGATAACCGAAAATAAGAGTGAGGAAAACATTTTCGCTGCTTTTCCAGAAAGAATAATACACCGCCATCCATATAATGTACAGAACAATTGTTCTGAAAAGCCATTTTTTAAGCTTTTGTGTAGTATCAATATGAAGAAAATAAAATCCGGTAATAATTAAAAAAACAGGAACTGCAACCCTGAAAAGCCCGTTAACCAAAACATAGCTCAAGACCGGATTGCTTTCCTTAAGGAAATTCATATGCAGAAAGACAACAAAAAAAGCAAGAATAATTTTCAGTACATCTATTGATAAATTTCTACCCATATATTTGGAATAAATATCCGCAAATTTGCGAAAAATTATTCTATGGTTTATCTTTATTTTAGACCCCTTCTATTCATTCAGTAAATCATTGATTTGTTGATAAAAAGAATCTTTGCTGTAATCTGCCATTCCTGCATGGTGCATTCTTATTTTTCCGGACTTATCCAAAACAACAGTTGTCGGAAGCGAACCTCCAAAATATTCTTTCGGAATGTTTCCTGCAGGAATCAAAAACGGAATGCTAAGTTCTTCTTTTAAAAGATATTCTTTCCCTTTGGCTGTTTCATCATCAAGGTTCACGGTAAAAAATACCACATTTTCGTTTCCTTTGTATTGATTATAAAATTTCTGAATAGAAGGAAACTCTGCACGACAAGGCGGACACCACGATGCCCAAAAATTAATAAATACTACTTTGCCTTTTAGGTCGGAAATATTGATAATTTTACCCTTATCATCAATAACACTAAAGTTTTGTACAGAAACAGAATTATTTTCAGGTAAATTTCTTTCGCTTTTTCTTTCCTCTATCTTTGAATTGAGCAATCCCGTGGAAAGAATCTGGCGCATCAGCCAGGCTTTTGCGTCCGGACTTATCAGCAATATCAGAAACATTACAACTAAAAGCATGGTGCTCCAGTTTTTACGGAGCCATATTTTAAATTTTTCCAAATGTTTAATTGTTAATTTCTGATATTTGCTTTTTCACTTCTTCTTCACTCGCAAAACCGAGATTATCCCAAACTAGATCGTTATTTTTATATAGTTTAAGAACCGGAAGTGCAGAAACATTCAGCTCTTTACAAAGCTTGGTATTTTCATCAGCATTAATTCTTACAACTTTTACTTTATCGGGCATTTCAGCAGCCATTTTATTGAGATAAGGCTCCATTTTTTTGCACGGAGCGCACCATTCAGCGTAGAAATCTACCAAGACAGGTGTTTCATTTTTTAAAAGTTCGTTGTATTGTATAAGACTCATTCCGGCAGAAGTTGAAGCTTTGATTTCCGGAAGACCGGCGTTTCTCCATTTCATCATTCCACCCTGCATTTCATAAACATTTTCAAAACCCATTTCCTGAAGTTTGGCAGCCGCAGCCGTACTTCTGGGACCACTCATACAATATACGAAAACAGGTTTGTCTTTGTCGAGAGCTTTTGCTTTTTCACTGAAATCACCTGCATTCCAGTCAATATTCATTGCATTTTTCAGATGTCCGTTCCGAAATTCACCAGATGTTCTTACATCTACCAGCTGAACGTCTTTGGTCTTATTTAATTTTTCGGAAAATTCAGAAACAGAAAGACTGCTTTCATGTTTATTATTCTGTGCTTTACCACAGGCTGTAAGTATGATCAGAAAGAATGCAACGATGATATTTTTATACATATTAACTGTTTTGCTTGATTAATCTTTCCAATTCATCTGCCTGAAAAACACCGGACTGTTTCCATTTTACTTCTCCGTTTTTAAAAATCATTAGTGTCGGAACACTTCGAATACCGAACTGAGCTGCCACTGCCTGATTTTTATCAACATCAATTTTAATGATATTGGCTGTATCTCCTATTTTCTTTTTCAAATCCTGAAGAATGGGAGCCTGCATTTTGCATGGACCGCACCATTCTGCAAAAAAATCTACCAAAACAGGTTTGTCCTGACTTATTATTTCCTGAAACTTATTCATTGTATTGATTTTATTTGATTTCCTCATACTCTATTTCATCATTAGTTTTCTCTGAACTGCGTGTTGTCACAGAACAATTTCCTGCGGCACAACAACCGATATTCAATACAGACATCGCAACAAAAACTGCTCCAACTGCTATCAGAAACCATATTTCTGATTTTACTGCTTCTACCACAAGGAAGATTCCCATTGCCAAACGCAGCAACCTTACAAAGTTCCAATTTTTAAAGAGATTACGCATCATTTTAAAAAATATTTATTATAACTCTGATTTAATGCGGTAATTTATCCCTGAAATAACCGTAAACCCAGGTTCCAAAAATAGCACTGATTAAAGTAATCACAATCGCCAAAGCTCCGGTTCCGATCTGTGCAAAAAGGGGTCCCGGACAGGCTCCTGTAATTGCCCAACCAAAGCCAAAAATCAATCCGCCGTAAATTTGCCCTTTATTAAAGGTTTTCGGAGCAATAGAAATTTTTTCTCCGTAAATGGTTTTTATATTGAATTTTTTAATGATCAATACTGAGATCATCCCGGTAACCACCGCGCTTCCAATCACACCATACATAAAGAATGATTGCAGTCTGAACATTTCCTGAATCCTAAACCAGCTGATAATTTCCGCTTTTACGAATACAATTCCAAATAAAACTCCTACTATAAGATATTTTAAATGATGATACCATTGATGCTTAAGGTGACTTTCATTGGTGCAGATACTGTCTTGATGTCGTATGTCTTTTTCTTTTGTCATTTTATTAAATTAAAGTGAAAGAATAATTGGCAGAATCACATTCGCCATTAAAAAACCTCCTGCCATAAAGCATATTGTTGCAATAAGTGATGGTAACTGTAAATTAGACAATCCCATAATAGCATGTCCACTTGTACACCCGCCCGCATAACGTGTTCCGAAACCAACCAGGAATCCGCCAACAACCATTACAATGAAACCTTTTAAGGTAAAAAGACTGGTGAAATTCATCAGCTGTACCGGAACCAAATTGCTGTAGTCTGTAATTCCGTAGGTTGACAATTCGGTTCTCAGCTCTGGATTAACAGAAATTTCTCCCGGGTTGATTAAAAACTGAGAAGCGATTATTCCGCCTAATAAGATTCCGAAAACAAAAAATAAGTTCCATAATTCCTTTTTCCAGTCATATTTGAAAAATCCGATATTGGCAGGAACACAAGCGGCACAGATATGCCTGAGTGACGAGCTGATTCCGAAAGATTTATTTCCTAGAATCAGCAAAACCGGAACCGTAAGCCCGATCAAAGGACCTGCAACATACCACGGCCAAGGTTCTTTTATAATTTCTAACATTGATTATTATATTTAAACTATTTATATTCTTATTGTGATTGTCCGCTTTTAATCCTATTAAAAAATGTTTTAACACAAAGTCCACAAAGATTTTTACGATGATTTATTACGGATATTCAATTTTTATTAACTGTTTTATTTTAAGATGATATGCTTTGTTCCAATTTATAAATGGTCATTCTGAACATAAACTTTAGGATTATAAAATATAGGAAATATAAAACTAAACTAATTAGATCCTTCATTTCATAATGCTTGGCAAAATTTTATTCAGAATGACAAAAATTCAAATAACAAGTAAGATTCTTAATTTTTGAAACTACTTCAAAACTTTACTTTGGCAAACAAAATCACTTTTCGGAAGTCCTGTTTTAAAAATCTCATTGAAACCGCCTTCTATTTCGGTAAAATTTCTGTAACCTCTTGCCTGAAGAATACTTGCCGCCATCATACTTCTGTAACCTCCCGCACAATGCAGGTAAAAATGTTCTTCGGGGCTGATGTGATGTATCCAATCATTGATATAAGCTAAAGGTTTATTGTAGGCTTCATCTACGTGTTCTGCATTGTACTCGCTTTCTTTTCGGACATCAATAATTTTGACTTCTTTTCCTTTAATTTCATCTTCGAATTGCTGTGCTGAAATTCTTTTCACAGAATCGTATTCCTTTCCGCTATTCTTCCACGCTTTAAATCCGCCCTTTAAAAATCCGAGAACATTGTCGAATCCTACACGACTTAATCGGGTCACCGTTTCCTCTTCTTCATTTTCGTTGGTAATGAGAAGAATCGGCTGTTTTACATCCACAATCAAGGCTCCGACCCAAGGTGCAAAATCCCCATTCAAACCAATATTAATAGACTGCGGAATAAAACCTTTTGCAAAATCTTCATTATTTCTTACATCCAAAATCAAAGCTCCGGAATGTTCAGCCATTTCTTCAAACTCTTCGGGAGAAAGTGCCTGTAAACCTTTTGACAAAACCTCATCAAAACTATCGTAGCCTTTTTTATTCATTGCCACGTTCATTCCAAAGTAAGCAGGTGGCGGAAGAAGTCCGTCTGTAACAGCTTTGATGAAACTTTCCTTATCCTTCTGATTCAGCGCATAATTAGTTTTCTTTTGATTTCCCAATGAGTCTACTGTTTCTTTCTGCATATTTTTTCCGCAAGCTGACCCCGCTCCGTGAGCCGGATAAACGGTAATATCATCATCCAGAGGCAAAATCTTCTGATATAAACTATCGTACAGCAAACCAGCCAGTTCTTCCTGTGTCATATTTGCTGCTTTCTGTGCTAAATCAGGACGACCGACATCTCCTAAAAATAAAGTATCTCCGCTAAATAATGCTTTTTCTTTGCCATGTTCGTCAATAAGAAGAAAAGATGAGCTTTCCATCGTATGTCCGGGCGTATGAAGGACTTTTATCGTAACATTTCCTACTTCGAAAATTTGATTGTCTTCTGCAATGATGGCTTCAAATTCTGGTTTTGCGGTTGGTCCGTAGACAATAGGTGCTTTTGTTTTTCTGCTTAAATCCAAATGTCCGCTTACAAAATCTGCGTGAAAATGAGTTTCAAAAATATATTTAAGGGTAACATCATCTTTTTCCAGTCTTTCAATGTAGGGCTGAGTTTCTCTTAATGGATCTATAATAGCTGCTTCACCATTTGAAACGATATAATATGCACCTTGTGCAAGACATCCTGTATAAATCTGTTCTATTTTCATTTTTATGAATTTTAAATTTTAA
This sequence comes from Chryseobacterium echinoideorum, assembly GCF_007474535.1. Classification (GTDB taxonomy): domain Bacteria; phylum Bacteroidota; class Bacteroidia; order Flavobacteriales; family Weeksellaceae; genus Chryseobacterium; species Chryseobacterium echinoideorum. The sequence continues at coordinate 198,087 of NZ_VKNW01000004.1, forward strand.
TTATTTTTTATTGATACAAATTTCTGAGTTTGAGATTTTGTGTACCGCTACTTTTGTTACATAAACAACTTTAATTTTTTTAATTGCAAATTCTGCTAATACTTAGAAAAAGAGTTGCTTGCCTTTATACTGATTCTTCTAGATGAATTTGATACTTTCTTTGAATAAATTTATCGCAGCCCGGCCTGAGTGGAGCTCTTTTTGTGAAGTGAAACGGAACAAAAAAGCGGGAACGGAGGACGGAAATAGCTGCCCAAAAAAATCTACAAGAAAATTTCTTTTATAATGATGTAAATTCCCATCAAAAGAATGAACCAGCCAAAAGCAGGCTTTAGCTTTTTCCCGTCAATTTTTTTGGATAATTTTGACCCGATGATGATCCCGACGATTGCAATTGATGAGATGGTAGCCAGTAACTTCCAGTCGATTTCCACATGATTCATAGAAGAGAAAAATCCGATAAGTGAATTGAGCGAGATGATGACAAGCGATGTCCCAATGGCAACTTTCATTGGAGTTTTGAGGAGATTGACAAGTGCGGGAATGATCATAAACCCGCCTCCTGCACCGACTAAGCCTGTTAAAACTCCGACAACCGAGCCCTCTCCTGCTGCCAAAAGTGTATTATTTTTGTGTAAGTTAAGTGACTCAACGGCACATTCTGTATTTTTCTGAATCATTTTATAGGAAGCCAAAATCATTAATCCCGCAAAAATCAGGAGAAGCAAAATATCTTTCGTCACCACAAAATCACTGACTGTGACTACTTTATCCGGAATTAAAGGTAAGATATAGTTGCGCGTAAGAAAAATGGAGATAATGGACGGAATTCCAAAAACGAGAGCCGTTTTGAAATTTACCAAGCCCTTTTTGAAGTAAGAAACTGAGCCGACCATACTGCTGATTCCGACAATAAAAAGTGAATATTCTGTTGCCAGAAATGCGTCTAATCCGAAAAGATAGACCAGAACGGGAACGGTAAGAATGCTTCCGCCACCGCCAATTAAGCCCAATGAAACTCCTATTAAAACCGATGCAATATATCCAAAAACTTCCATATTCTCAACTTTATGTTGCAAAATTGAACATATCGGAAAAGATGTACCGCTACTTTTGTTACAGAAGACAACTTAGCTATGAATTATTTTGGTGCAAAGAGCGCAAAGTTTTCTTTTTTTTAAAATTTTGTTGATTTTTAAGTTTGCAAAGCAGTGAGAAAAGGGTTTTACAGATCCTCTAAAATCGTAATCTTATTTCTTCCAAGCTGTAGTTTACCGGAATCCTCCAGCTGTTTCAAGAGTCGGGAAACAACAACTCTGGCTGTTCCAAGTTCGTTAGCAAGTTGTTCGTGGGTAATGACAATGGTTTTGGACTTAAGAATTTCAGATTTTTTATGGAGAAGATTCAGCAGTCTTTCATCTACTTTTTTAAAAGCAATGGCATTGATAATATCCAACAATTCTTCGAAGCGTTTGTGATACAGCCTGAAAATATAATCCAGCCATTCCGGATATTCTTTAATGAACAGAGATACTTTATCAACCGGCAAAAACAGAATCTCCGTATCCTCCTCTACTTCGGCTTTTACGATACTTTTTTCGTTGTGCATTCCGCCCAGAAAAGACATGATGCAGCTTTCTCCTGCCTTGATGTAATACAGAAGAATTTCACGCCCGTCTTCCTCAGTACGGATGACTTTCATCATCCCTTTCATCACAATCGGAATCGAGCGGATAGAAGAATTTTCATCCAAAATGATATCTCCTTCCTGATAGGTTTTCGTCACTCCGTATTTGTAAAGCTTCTCAACCAATTCAGGCGAAGAAGTAAATTCTGAAGTAAGTATGGATGGTTGCATGGTTTATATTAATGTATTAATTTAAAAAATTTATTTCCCGACTGCAGTTGTGATCATTGTTGTATGTTGCCAGTAAACCTCAATTTTCATCTAATTTTTTGGACTAAAATAGGGTTAAAATTCTAAAAAGGAAAGTTAAATTTTTAAATTAAAATGTTTTAATTCATCTATATCAATTCTTTGTTAGATTTACTAACTTACTAAGGCGAAAATTGTTTGATCAAAAATATTCTCTATGGATTCTATTGATAGTTTAGCTTCATTTCCTAATGTAACCAGATGTTTTGTGGTAACATTTCCACCGTATCCTTAAAAACTATGGTAGTCTCTCCCATCATTATACGTTAAGCAGTTGTTTGGAAAACAGATAATGATTGGGTTTACTTATAATCATAACAGAGTTCTTTATAAATCGTCAGTATAATGTCGTCTGTCTTTTTCCTGCGAAAATTTTTGGTTGTTATAATCTGCCGATTTGTTACGGGCAATGGATAAAGTATGCCAGTCTTCATTTTTCAGCATTTTGGCTACAAAAACCAACTGACCAATATGATACGGATAGTGAGCCAATTGGCGGTTGATGGCCTCAATTACAGTATGACCGTCATTTCGGATATAAATTATTCTCTCTAAATCTGCTTCCGTAAGTTGATTTAAAGCATTCATCAGGCAATCCCAACCATTATTCCAATGTATCATCAGTTCTTCTTTGTTTTGAAAAGGGTTGGTAAATTCCGCATCACGGTTTCGCCAGGACTTTTCTCCGTCTGCGGTCAGAAATTCGGTAAACCTCGACAACATATTTCCTGCAATATGATTGACCAGAATAGCAATACTGTTGCTTTCCTGGTTATACTGCCAAAATAATTGTTCTTCCTGTAATTGTTCCATTGCTTTTTCTCCAAGCATTTTGTAATACAGAAATTGTTTTTTGATACTTTCTAAATAGCTGTCCATTTTTTTAAGATTTTAATGTTCAAACTTATAATGTACCCTGACTTTACTTGCTTTTCTTTCATTGTTCAATTCCATATATTCTGCCGAAAATGAATTATTTACGCTTCGGTAAAACAAAACGGATGAATTAACTTCTTTGAGTTCGTGATAAAGCTCGAAATCCAGATTGGGGTATTTTTGCAGGGCTCTTGAAAAGTAATCTCTTAAATCTCTTTTGTTGGAAATTTTGCCTTCTGCGGTTATCCTATTTGCTGAATAATGGGCGAAACAAAATCTATATTTTCGCTGTAATGTTTCATTAGGGCTTCCAAGTTGTGACTGTTTCAGGCATTGGGTCATTCCTGTGTAAAATTGATTTTCATAATCTGAATATTTTTTACTATATTGAAATCAATCTGCATTGTATAAGTTATTATTTTTTATTTCCATCAATCTTTCCGGGTTTTCAGGAGATTGAAATCCAAACTGACGGTAAAGCGAGTGAGCATCTAATGTGGCTAATAGTGTTCTTCGCAAACCCTTTACAAAATCCAATTCCATAATGTATTTCATCATCATTTTTGATAATCCGTTACCTCTGTATTCTTTCAAAATATACACATCTGCCAAGTAACCAAAAGTGGCATAATCCGTTATCAAACGGGCAAAGCCAATTTGTTTTTCATCTTCAAATAATCCTATGCAAAAAGAATTTTTCAATGCGGCACTTACTGTTTCCAACGGAATACCTTTTGCCCAATAGCTTTCTGTACTTAAAAATTGATGAATGGCTTTGATATCCATGTTTTGAAAACCGTTTTTTATTTTAATTATTTGATTATCTACTTCTATTGTATTTGTTTTTTAAGTTTTTGATTTGTACCAAATAGAGACCATTTGTAATCGTTTTTTTTATATTCGCAATTCGATATAGAAAACAGACTACTTCCTGTCTATGCAGGTTTACAAAATAGGAGTATCATAATTAGTAAAAATCATTTGTCAACTCTCCTTTTAATTCTCTTATTTTCGATTAATAAGCTTTAAAAGGATTCTCAACTTGATTTTTTTTAATTAGCATTCTGATATTGATTTTAGTTTTGACCAAGACAGCACAGGTTTTAGTGTGGAGGTTTCATCTGCGGAAATTTCTTTTCTGCCTTTCCTGATGACATATCTACAGATGTTTCTCTTAATAATTTATTTTCTTCTCTGAGATATTTGTTCTCTTCTTCTAATTTAGTAATGTACTTTTTCATTGTTTGCAAGCCATATTCTGTAATATTTACGGGGTTTTTGGCTGTATTTTCATTTTGAAAAAAATAAATTCCGTCCTCAGGCTCATAAATTTCTTCTAATTTAACATCTAATTCTTTTGCTAACTTAACCCATTCTTTTTTTGATATTTTGGTAACGCCATTTTCTCTTCTGTTATAGCTTGAAGTTTCTATACCTATTTTATAAGCCAATTCTTCTTGAGTAAATTTTTTTTCTAGTCTTTTATCTATTAATTTTTGTTTTAGCATTTGGTGTACTTAAAAAATAATATGTTGTGATTTGCAATATATATGTTTTTAATTGCATTTCAAAGTTTAAAAAGTGTTTTTAATTTAGCAATGCTAATAATAGCACAAAACAAAATATTTTTATTATGAAAAACATTAAAACGATTCTTTTTTCAGGATTTGCAGTAGTTGCTACTGCTTTAGCTTTCACATTAACTTTAAAAGATTCCTCTTTAGAGAGTCTTAGTGCTAATGCCGGAACCAAATGTGTAGAAGCAACAAATAGTGATTGCAGATCTGCTTCAACGGGGCAAATTTATACTGGCTATAAAGCACAAACAATTGGGGGAACGGAATTGGGAATGGGTTTACAGCCATAAGATTATCTGAAAGTGTATTCTTTAGAATACACTTTGTTTCATTAAAAAAGGAGATTTATCTCCTTTTACTTTTTTAATAACCATATTTATGAAATATATTTCAAATTTTGTTTACGTTCTAATTCTATTAATTTTATTCAATTGTAAACAAAGCAGTGACAAATATGTTGAATTCAAAATTCAAGACAAAAGTAATAGCGTCAATTATTTGGATGAGGATAGAACACAGCATATTACTTTAAAACCAACAAATATTCAAGGCATATTTACAGATATAGCAGTTGTTGACAGTTTATTGATATGCGGAAATTTAAGATCTGAAAAACTTATCAATATTTATTCATTAAATAGCAATAAGTTGATAAATAAGATTATAAGTAGAGGCAATGCTCAAAATGAAGGATTATCAATAGCCAATATATTTGTCGGGAGTAATCGATCAGTATGGATATATGATATTACCTTAAGCAAGTTGTTCCAGATTAATATTGATAGTTCCAAAAATATTGGTCTTATACAAAAAGAGATAAGTTTAGCTCCAAAATTGAAAAATATAGTTTCACCTAGTATAATAAATGACAGTTTGGTATTAGCTACTACTTACTCATTTGATGATTTTAGATATTTATATACAGATTTTAATAAAATAAAAAAGAAAGTGGGAAAGCTTCCTGATATAACTAATGATGAGTTTCTTGAAGATCAGCCTAATACAAAATTTCCGAACAGAGCTTATATATTTAAAGCAATAAGTATTAAACATCCCATAGATAATAAAGTTGCAATTTTTTATAATAAAACAAATAGAGCCGAATTCTACTCAAATGACAAGCTTTCACAAGCTATACATTATAAAAGTAAATTTAATCCAAAAATGTATGTAACAAAACTCAAAAAAGGATTTTCTGTTGAAGATTATGCAAAAACAATTTATGCTTATTTATCTGTTGCTCATACGAAAGATCGCATTTATTGTCTTTTTTCAGGAGATAAAAATGGCAACACTTCTTCAGATAAGATTTTAGTATATGACTGGGAAGGTAATTTTATCAATGAACTTTCTTTAGATCGAAAGGTAAGCAAAATTTGCATAAACCCGATCACAGAAACTCTTTATTGTTATGATGATCAAATAAAAAGTATTTTTTCAATTCAAGTAAAATTTTAATAATGAAATTATTCACAATATTGTTATTTTGTTGTTTTATTACGATTACTTCGTGTAAAAATAAGTGTGAAAACACAGAGCAGGAAATAAAGAACATGATGAAAAACTGGTATCGGAAAAAGATAATTTTCCCAAAAGATATGGAAATGCTTACGAATAGCCCCATAATAAATAATAATACGAGTGATTTTTCACACTTGAAAGGATATACAATTGTCCATTTTTTTACTGCAGATTGTGATAAGTGTATAAATGAATTGAAGGCTATTAAAAAATCAATTCAAAATTTGCCTGAAAAATCAAAGATAAATTATATTTTTATTGCAAGTGCACCAACCAAAATATATGTATCGGAAGCAATAAAAAAAGTAAATTTTCCTTATCCAATATATTACGAAAAAGAATACTATTCATTCAAGACAACTAATCAATTACCTGTTTCGAATGATCTTTATAATACAATGCTTCTCAACGATAACCAAGAAGTAATTTTATTCGGTGCATTTTATGATAATGACAAGGCAAAGTCTTTTTTTTCAAAAATAATTGAATGTAATTTATGAGAAAAAAAATTATCTCTGCTGCTCTTTTTCTTCTTATTTTAATTGTTTTAAGATTATTTTTTTTCGAGATATATACTATTAATCAAAACTCGATGAACAACACTTACAAATCAGGTGATAAAGTGTTGATTATAAAAAATTTATATTCCGTAGATTATAATGATATTTTGGTATTTAAACATTTCAACAAAAAAATGATTAAACGTTGTGTCGGATTACCAGGAAATACGTTTAAAATAATTGAAGGAAAGACTTACTGCGATGATATAATACTCCCAATGCCAAACAAAGCTATAAATAGAAATATTTCGGAAGCCGATGCAATTGCGAAGGCAGAAATTTATCATACTTATAAAAAAAATGATTGGACATTATATAATTTTGGACCCTATTTAATTCCAAAAACCGGAACAAAGGTTTCATTAAATTCTGAAAATATTTTACTTTACAAAAAACTTATTGAGAATAGTATAAGTGATAATTTTAAAGTAAATGAAAATTCCAAAGAAAATGAGTATATTTTTACTAGCAATTTTTACTTTTTAATTGGAGATAACAGAACAGAGTCCGTAGATTCAAGGTTTTTTGGACCTGTTAAAGAGAATGATATTATAGGAAAAGTTATTCTTAAAATTTGGTAATTATTCAATGTTAATTAAAATAAGATATAAAATGAAAACGATATTATTAAGTTTATTATTCATATTTAGTCTATCATCAGCTCAGACACACAGATTTATTTACGAACTGAAAATCAATAAAAATGATGATGTCATAAAAACAAAAATGGCATTGGATATTAATAAAAGTTCCGTTAAGTTCTATGATTATGAATTTGTAAGACGAGATTCAATCAGAAAATCAGGAAAAAATTCGCAATATTTTTCTGAATCTGATCAGATGTTGTTAAGAAAACCAAACAGTTTTGATAACAGAATGTTTTTCTCCCACGGATATGATTATTTTGTGATTAAATCAACAGATAAAATTGACTGGAAATTAGAAAAAGAAACAAAAAACGTACAGGATTATACACTTCAAAAAGCAACAGCTAACTTTGGTGGAAGAAAATGGACAGCTTGGTTCAGTCCAGAAATTCCTTTTCAAGAAGGCCCTTACAAATTTCGAGGATTATCAGGTTTAATTTTTGAAATATCCGATTCCGAAAATATTTTTCATTATACATTGATAAAAAGTACTAAACTTTCCGAAGCATTTGATACTAATGATTTTTTAGAAACTCACTATGGTAAAAAACCCATTGCTGTTAGCTTGAAACAATATCATAAAGTAAAGCTGGATTCTTATCATAATGTTATAGAAGAACTCACTGATTTTGCCAAAAAAGGGGGTACAATAGCCTCTAAAGAAGAAATCAACTCTGCTGAAGAAATCAGGCAAAGAAAAAAATCTCTGCAAGAAGGTATAAAAGAATATTATTTGCCGATAGAGATCAATAACGCCATACCTTATCCCAAAACTCAAGCTATTACACCATAAGAATTAATTGATATTGTTAATTTAAAATATCTCAAAAATCAATGCTTCTAAATTGGCTTTATCTTTCAATTCAAAATCAAGGATTTCAATTTTGCCTAAATTTGCCTTGCAGTTATCTAGCCTCGCTTAATAGAAAAATAAAATCTTGTTTATTTCATTGAAAATTAACCTAGTTTTCTAATTAATGCAGTAAATAAACTAATTGTTCTCCGCATACTTTGCGGATACTAAAGTGGTTCCTAAAACTGCCGTCCTTACTCCATTTATTAAAAAAATAATACACATTTTGCCAGCTTATTTTTTCTTCCCGAAATAGTCTCTTAAAGAAATTTCACATTAAGGAAAAACACGAATACGGTCTGATTGAAGCATTGGCGGTTTATTGTCCGAAGTCTGGGGCGAAGATTACGAAGAACAGGATTTTGCCAATAAGATGAGGAAGAAAAGGAAACGCCAGAGAAAGAATAATTAGGTAAAATAGTTATTATTTTTAGACATGGCAGAAGTTACTTTATATCCTAAAAATACGCAGGGTAAAACACCTAAAATCATTAACACCCAAAACCAGATAGGGTTCACAGCCGACAACCATAGCCAACCCACAACCAGCATGATTAAACTACCAACTATCAGATTTTCTCTTGCTTTGCCTCCGATCTTTGTGGTAGTTAATCCTCCTAAAAAACAGCTAACCCAGACACAAAAAAGTTTGATGATAAATTGAGAAATATTGGTGACAGCTAATTCCTGATTGATAAACATTTCCAAAGATGATGCGAACAACCACCCTTGTACCTTGGCAAAAAGAGAACTCAATAATCCTATCGTTAAGAATCCTACTATGACGGAAAGTATCTTTATGTAATTCATGATTTAATTTATTTTAAAATTCAATTGGTCTTCCGTTAATACAATTGGATCAGTCATTATTTTTTGTACATCTGCATCAGATGCAGCTCTGAATGAATAGACAAACCTGTTTAATTTTTCTTCATTATCAGGGATAAATGATGCCGCATTATTTTTTGCATTTCCCTGAAATTTCTGAATCATAGGTTGCATGATCGTATCATAGTTGGCACAAGCCGTTTTTAAATCATTGGGATTTTCGTAAATAAAATGAGCCAAGGCTTTTGCTCCGTAAATAGATAACGATGCCCCCATTCCTGAAAGTGCAGTAGGACAGTAGCCCGCATCTCCCAATAAAACTACATTTCGGTTTACTAAAGTGGGTGAATTTATCATCCCCATTTTATCAATAAACATAAGACCATTATTCACGAAACGATCCAACAAATGCTGTACATCTTTATTGTATCCAGTAAAAGATGTTCTGAGTATTTCATCGGCTTTATTTTGAATGGATGCTAAATCTCCTTTGTCGTGTATATAACACTGAATGGCTATTTCATCGGAAGCAATGGGATAAATAGAAAGCATCTTATTCACATCAATATAAATATTGAATTTGCCCACCTCATAAGAATGATGCTCTTTCAATCGTCCGCCCATATAAAGCACATTAAAATCCTCCAGTGTACTTTCGGGAAAATAATTCTGTCTTGTTGTAGAGCGTAATCCTTCTGAAACGATAAGAAGGTCGGCTTCCAACACGGTTCCGTTGTTGAGTAAGATGTTGACTTTGTTTTCATCATGCATTAGTTTTTCAACAGAAGATGAAAAAAGAATATCCACGTCATCCTTTAGGTCGTTATATAAAACGTGATGCAGTCCGCCTCGTGTTATCAATACCGAACGTTCAATATTCTCGTTCATTTTATCATAGCTAAGACCTTGTATAATTGCATCGTTTGATTCCCTGAAATTTACAAATTCCGATGGTGATGATGCTTGCTGCAATTGTTCTGCTAATCCTAATTCGTCCATAATACGAACCCCAAAACTCTTGAGAGAAATAAGAAACCCCGATTTGCTGAATGATGCAGCTCTTTCCAAAACAGTCACTTTATGACCTTGTTTGCTCAATAGTTTTGCTGCAGTTAATCCGGCGATGCCTCCTCCTGAAATCACAATATTTTTTTTCATTGTTTCTAAACTTTAATTTTATACTGCAAATTTATTTTTATATTTACAGATAAAATAGCCCAAATTAAACCAATAATAGTCCAAAAAATCATGTTTAATGAAAAGCTTAAAATGAAACGACTCGCTGAAAAACTCGGCCTCTCCCTATCTTCTATTGAAGAAGAGATAAAGCTTTTGCATTTCAACCAATTGAACATTGTGGACTTGATGCCCGAGATGTTGCTAATGGTTCGCTCCTTAATTGCCAGCCAGACTTTTGCTTATAAAAGAAAACCAATCGGGGTCATAGAAAAAGGATTGTTCATTTCATTTCAAAATATTTTTCTTACGGAAGAAACGGATAAAGCAATTGGTAAAAGAGTATTGAACAATCAGCCACATGTTCGCATGATGCCTTCGCACTTAGAAAGCGAAGTGCTATTTCCTGGAGATGTTCACGTACAGCAAATCACCATTTTAGTTGAACTGGAATATCTGAAACGTTTTGTAGGAAACGATGCCGATAAACTATCTTATCTTTTTGATGTAGAAAAAACTTTTTGGATAGAAGAATTTATGTCACCTGAAATGTCTGATTTGGTTGCTCAACTGGCCAATCTTTCAACAGAAAACATTTTATCGCAAGCCTTTTACCGGTTAAAAGCACTTGAACTTATTTATTTGCTTTTCAGCAATTTATTAAAAAGAGAAAAAACAGAGCACCATCATCTTAGCAATGCTGAAATTGATGCAGTTTATTTGGTTCGAAATATGATAGAATCAAATCTGGAAAAACCACTTACAAAAGATGAACTGGTAAAACTTAGTGGAATGAATGAGCTAAAACTAAGAAGGATATTTACACAAGTTTTTGGCAAGGGAATTTACGAATATTATAATCATTTACGGATGCAAAAGGCGGCAAGACTATTAAGACAAGGAGATCTATCAGTTTCAGAAGTCGGCTATCAATTAGGATTTAGCAATTTGAGTTATTTCGGGAGGTTATTTGAAAAACACTTTGGATTAAAACCAAAGAAGTGGAGTGATAAAAATAGAATCTAAAAAGTATTGCCCTCAATTTCTAAAGATGATTGAATGGTTTTGATTCTATTTTTCTTTCGTAATTCAGTAGCGGGTTTATATAAATGAGTAGCGTTAATTTCTCCTATCTTTTCTGAAATAGAAGCAACTAACGCTACAATTTTATCGGTAATGGTATAAGGTGGTCTCATTTATGATAGTATCATTTGATATTATCACAAATATAGGAAAACTACTTCCCGATGCAGTATCTTAACTTTCCTTTATTAATAAGCTTTTACGTTAAATCATGTAGTACTAAAGTAGTACAGTTCCAAGGTGCTGCAACATCTTTTGGGTGTAGATACCGTCAACATTTTCGTCTTTGCAAAGCACCATTAACAAAGGTTTTTTCATTTTGAAGTAGTGAAATAATTGAAAATTTTAACACTTTTGTACTACTTTTGTACCCAGAAAACAATGTATTTCATTAATAGTCAATCAGATAATACTTCCCGACGAACTTTTTGAAATTAATACTTCCCGACGAATTAGTTCCAAATTTAGTAATCTTCAGGAACATTTCATAATCACTATTTTAAACAGACATCTTTCGTCTTATTAGCTGCTTACTTTTGTTTTATCTTTAAAAAATTATCAAAATGAAAATTCAAAAGTTAAATCAAGCGCAAACAGAATTATTGTCTAACATAGTTCAAAAAAGAATTGAAAAATTCCTTTTTTCTCAACAAATAAATATAACTCATTTTGAAGGAGGAATTAATTGGCTTTATTCCGAAATTTTGAAAAGGGATAATCCTGAAATAATTTATTGCAACAGTTGGTTCGATGCACTTTCTAAAATTGATAAATTAAAGCATCAAGAAAATTCATATGAGAATACTATATCTCCTTCTCTATGGACTTTTCTTACAAGGCATTTTAATGAAACTTTAAAAAATTCTGTTGACACATCTGTCCAGAAGTGTATTCGAGAAATAATTAAAGAGTCGGTAAATATTTCAATAATTAATCAAACTTGGCGTACCGTTTGGAAATCTTATCGCATTTCTGGAATTGATCAAAACTTTGAAACTAACATTCTCGATTTTCATAGAAAAGAATCTCAGTTCGAGAACATCCAATTATATTTTTATTTATTAATAGGATCAGATTTTTTAGAGAAAATTGAAACTTTTGAAAATGATATTTTTGGAAATTTCAAAAAATTAATAAATTCTGGATTTTTCCAAGTTTACGATTGTGGAAATTTCGTTCTTGCAATTCACCCTCCCAAAAATATTTGTAGAGACAATCAAGGAAGACTAAATTCAATTTCTGGAAAAGCTTTTGAGTGGATTGATGGAACAGGACATTATTACATCAACGGCATTGAATTGCCTGAAGATTTATACATTAAAATAAAAGAAAGAAAATATACTTTGGAAGATTTTGCCAATGAAAAGAACGAAGAAATTAAGTCAGCAATTATTTCTTTCATTCAGCAAAGAGATGGTGAAATCGGAATTTGTAATTTTTTCAAGTCTTATCTTACTGAAACTGATGTTTACATTGATAAAAAGAAAGATAGTTTTTTAGAAGGAACAACCAAAGGAATGAACATCGGTGTTTACACGCTTTACAGAGGGAAAATCAATCGAATCAGTGTTGCTTTTGTTCAATGTTACTGCCCTTCAACTGACAGAATGTTTTTTCTTGGAGTTGAGCCAAAATACAAATCGGCAAAAAATGCAATTGCTTCATTGTATCAAATTCCAACAATAGTGAAAAACGATATAAAAAGCATCTCAAGACAAGGTGAGCGATTCTTTACCACTTTTACTGAAGAAGGTTATCAAAAGCTAAAATCTCTAAAAGAAATCACTGAATATTCCAAAATTTCTGGTGATGAATATTTTGCAAAAATGACTTACGAATTCTAAAAATTTATATCATGAAAACTGAAATGAAAATTAACATCGCTCCATCTTCAAACAATGGACACTTTATTACAAAGACAAAAAAAGTAATCAACCTTGATTTAATCAACGAAACTTATTTAATTGAAGAACCTGCAGAACTGGTTACTGAAAATCACACAACACTAATTCAGGAGGAAGAAGGATTAATTACTTGTCAAGTTGTGTACAATCCATTTGCAAGAATGTTTGAAAAGTCTAAAGATTAACAGGAGATTTGAAAAATTTGAATTAATTTCACTTCTTTATATAACCAAATGAAAATCCTCTTTCTATCCGACACTCATAGTCAGCACCGAAAACTGAAAGATTTGCCGAATGCAGATATTGTAATTCATAGTGGAGATATTTCAAAAATGGGAAGAGATCATGAAGTGGAGGATTTCATGCGGTGGTTTTGTGCGTTGGATAATCCTCACAAAATATTTATTGCAGGTAACCACGATTTCTTTTTTGAAAACGAAACCCCTAAAAGCATCAAGCGTTTTCTAAATGAAAATACGATTTATCTTCATAATTCTTCTGTTGAAATTGAAGGCATTAAAATTTGGGGATCTCCATATACTCCAACATTTTTCAATTGGGCATTTAATCTTGACCGTGGAAAAGACATTTCCGAAGTTTGGAAGAACATTCCGATTGATACCGATATTTTAGTAACGCACGGTCCATCATTTGGAGTTTTAGACAGAACAATTTCGGGTTTAAATGTTGGTTGCGAAGAATTAATAAAAAAGATTGAAGAAGTAAAACCGAAATACCACTTGTTCGGTCATATTCATGAAGATTATGGCATTTTCAAAAATGGACAAACTACTTTCATTAATGGAAGTGTTCTTAATGAGCGCTATGAACTTGTGAACGCTCCGATTGTTTTTGATATCGAAAAATAACCCTCAATCGCCGTATTTATAATTTTTTTTTTGAAACAATAAACGGACATCTTTTGTCGCATTGCCTGTTTATTTTTACAAAAATTACAATGAAAGATTATCCTAATGCGATTGATTATCCGAAAACAAAAGGGTTTTTCGGAATCGGAATTGAAACTGCAATGCAAACCCAAAACATCGGAACTATTTGGCGTTCAGCACAAATTATGGGAGCTGATTTTATTTTTGTCATTGGTGGTCAGTATAAAAGAATGAAGACCGACACCATTGCTTCCTATCGCCATATTCCTCTGTTCTACTTTGAAACTTTTGAAGATTTCTACAAATCGCTTCCGATGGAAAGTAAACTTATCGGAATTGAATTGGCTGAAAATAGCATTCCGATTAGTGATTTCAAACATCCGAACCAAGCCGTTTATTTATTAGGGTCTGAATTAAAAGGCTTATCCGAGGATGCAAAAAATCACTGTGATCAAATTGTGCAATTGCCTGGAAAACTATCGCTGAATGTTTCAGTTGCTGGTTCAATCGTTATGTATGATCGTTTGATGAAGCAGGATATATTATCAAAAATGAAACAGAATGTCTGAATTTTCAAAAAAACTCATTATGGCTCAAATTATTTCGATGGGAATAAAACTCATCCGCATTTCAAAATCCAATCCTTTTTTGCTCGAAATTTCTGATAACGCAGGGATTTCTTGGCAAATCAGATTTAATGGCTCGACCGAAGTAGGAGAATTTTGGGATATTTTCCGAAGAGGCGAAACAATTTATGCAACGACTTCAAAAGGAAGGTTTCGGTCGGTGGATTCTGGTTCGTATTGGATGCAGATTTAATATGGGAATGTTCCTTCTCCAAAGATAAGTTCGTGGCATCTTTTATGAAAGTTTTTGCTTCTTTCTTCTTTCGTCAAAGATGGTGAAAAAGGAATTTTGTTTCCTTCAGAATCTGCAACAAAACACAAATCATCATCATCCAAATCAGGATTTTCCCAATAATTTTTTATGATTCTTGCTCGACCATTTTTGGGATTGAATTCTCGAACTGGTGAATCAGAAACAAAAGGGAAAAGGATATTCTTATGAATGTCGATAATTCCGAACTTTATTTTCTGAAAATTTTTGTTAAAGTATTTGAAATAATTATTATAATGAACGCCTTCTAATTCCAATTTTTCTCTATCAAAGAATACATCCACAGTTTTTCCTGCACAAAAATTGTCACCAACAAACTCCAAATGATCCCATTCAAAATCCATGATAACATTTTGATCAAAATCAATTATTCCGTATTTATCGTCATTACCAACAATGATCAAATCTTCGTTGAAACTATAAAAATCATCATAATTCAAATGCAGAATAAGGTTTCCATCAATGTCGATGATTTTCCACTTTCCATCAAAGCAAAGTGCAATTCGTGGACTCTCGGATGAAAGGTCAGCAGAAATATTGTCGTAAATAAACGGTATTAGAGGATTATTTTGGCGGTCGAAAATTCCATATTTGTCATTTTTCCTTGCTACACAATATCCGTTTTGAAAGAAAGGATAGGAAATACTTTGGTATTCATCGGGAATAATAAGATATCCCTCTCTGTTTACAAAGCCAAAACCATCATCGGTACAAACCCAACCATATCCTTCTTCATCAAAATCTGTTACTTCTTCCCAATCAGTTGGATGGAAACCTCTTTCTTCGTAATCTCCGGCTAAATCATTGGCTTGCCAAGGGTGGATTTTTTTCATTTTCTTTCTGATTCTATATGTAATAAAAACCCTTCTACAGCCTCTATAATTTCAGTATTTAAATTAGTAAAATACTTAAATTCTTTTCTTATAAACCAACTGTTATTTGTTCGATCAAAAGAATTATCAAAAAACTGGTCATAAACCATTTCATTTTCGAATGTTTTAAACTTATCTTTTTGCATATTTCTAACACCAAATTCCTTGTAATTAGGATTTATTCTGATTAGTATTTCATCATTGCCTATTCCATCAACATTAATATCAATCCATTTTTTATGTTTTTTTGGGTTGTATTTCGCAAAATGCTTTAAAAATTCATCAGTGTCAAAGTTTGATTTTTTTGAATGAATAATATTTTTTTGTGGATGCATTGTGGAAAGAGAAAAAGGTTCAATAGGTTCACCATTCAAAAGCTTTTCTAGAGTATCACTAATTGCTTCATCTTCTTCAGAAAAATTATTATAAGAAGGATGCGGAATTCCATAAACGATTTTTCCATTAATCTCACCCTGAACAAGCAATCTCTTTCGGAAACCTTGAAGTATTAATTTATTTTTTTTTGAAATTTGATCTATGCCACTACCTGTTCCCAAGATTATGATGTTCTTTGGATTAATAATATCAATTAACTCAAGTGTAAGTTTAATATTTTCTTGAATCGCTTCCTTAAATTCATTTTTGTTTATTTCAGAGAATCTCCTTGAACTATAAAAAACATAATTTGTAAATACAAAATCATACTTATCAATTGAATTTTTAAAAAAATCTATTTTTCTTAATCCATTTCCATATTTCCATTTGCCTGCTAAAAATTCTCTATCAAATGAAGGATTCCCATTTAAGATTCTATCAGCGGTTAATCTTGAATTTATCTTGTCAAATTCCCAATCAGGATTATTTATCTGACATTCATAACCATATCCTCCTCCTGGATTTAATCCAATAAAAAGTATATCAGGATTTAATTTTGCTTTTGACTGTAGGGGATAATATTCTAAATTAAATTTTTGTGCGATTGGCGTACATAAATTGATAACTTTTTCAGCCCAATCAATCAATTTTTTCGGATATTTTTCTTTCATATAATTTATATTTCATACAAATTTAGTCCATTAAACCGTCAAAACAAGTCCCTCAAAAATATTTTTCATAGTCGCGGTTTGTCTTCATCAGCACTTATCTTTGAAAAAAAATATGAGCATTTTAATAAAAATTAGAAATCATTTCTTCGAAGAAGTTACAGAAGAAATTGAAAAGAAACATTATGAAGAAAGAAAAATAATTTTGAAGCGATTAGGTTTTAGTCTGCTATTTTTAGTCGTAGTTTTTATCGTCGCTTTTATTTTATCACTTGATATTCCGGTCTGATGAAATTAATAAGAATCATCAGTTTAACGATTGTCAAAATGGAAAAAAACGAAATTTTGTCGCAAATATCTACTAATTTTGCGACAAAATTTTCATCTTTTAATGATTCTGATTTTTTAATCTGTTAAAATTATCAAGCAATTTCTCAATATTCTCTTTTCCCACAGGATTTTGGCTATGGACTTGAAAATTGATGTCCGAAACTCCATTGTCCAAACAGAATTCAACCAAAAACTTCGCACAATCGAAACCTGTTTTTCCTTCTCCTAAATCATGATCGAAACTGATGAACTCAGGAACACCATTTTTGTTGATGAAGTTTACAAATTCATCATAGTCATAAACTCTTTCAAAATTTTCAGGAGTAGAACGAAGGTCATCCAGATATAGATTCATAATTTTCTTGCTCAAAATTTCTTATCTTTTTCATTCATTTCCAGCGCCACAGAAAGAAATTTCAAATATTCTTCCCTAACACTTTTCGGTTCCATAATTCGCAATCTTTCCGCATGTGTAAGCAATTCCTGATAGAAATCGTAGGTGGGAACTAATGTTAATTCAATTCGAAATTCTTCGTCGTTTTCAACCAATGTTTTTTGTGAATGATGGATTGGCAGCGACTTTACAAATTTTCCTTGCCACGGATCAAATGAAAGAACAATTTTCCTTGGTGTTTCACCAGGTGTAGAAACAATTCCGAATGAGTTAACAAAGAGTTTTTCAATATCTGTTTCAATATTTTTGAAAGTTTTATTATGAATTTCCAAATCGGTGAGTCGATCTAAACCGTAGGTTTTTATGAAAAAACCTTTTCCTTCATTTTCATTCGCCAACAAATACCAGCGATTTCGGAATTCTTTCACTGCATAAGATTCTACGACTTTTCTTTGAGGAATTCCATCCCAATATTTGGTGTAATTAAAACTGATGAGTTTCGAGTTCTTAATCGCATAAATAAGTCCCTCTAGATTGTGTAATCCAGATGCTTGACGCTTTTCAAAAAGCATTATTTTAGAATGATCAGCGGTTTGTCGGTAAGCGTTTACTAACAGTAAATTATCGAAAACACCTTTGGATTGCTCCAAGTTTTCATCTTCAACAATTTGGTAAGTCATGGTCGATCGCTTGAATTGGATTTCAATTCCGAAAAGTTCCCAAAGTAAATCCCTATCACGCTTGAATGTTTTTTCACTGAACGCCAAATCATTATCGAAACCATTTGAATAATGTTTTTCTTCCAAGTAATTAAGTACTTCATCATAAGTCGCACCTACATTTTTCTTGGATTGTAGCAAGTTTGAAATATGAATCAAACGCAACATTTGGTCTCTTTTTGCCATTGTTTAAATTTTATAGGTCAAAGATAAACAAGCAAACGGACAAATGATGACTATCTAATTGATGCGATTATAAATTTTCATACTAACGGACATCTAAAACATTAGAAAACGCTTCTCAATCAACTCAATATTTTCAATCTTAACACCATTTCCCTTCGCTAAATTTTTCCAATTTCCCAATGCAGCAATTGTATTTTGAATGACTTCATCTATAAATGCCTTTGAAAGTTTTGCTTCCAAACCTAATTTTTCAATGTGAGTTCGAGTAATATTTCGTCCTTCTCCCATAACCATCGTACTTTGTTCTCCACCTGGTCCATTTGAAAATGTGAGATCGTATGCGGGTGACAATTTCCATTCGCCAGATTCATCCATTAAGAAGCTGAAATTTTTAGCATGGTCGTCTCGATTGTGTGCCATTACATTGAAAACAGCCAATCGAAACATTTTTTCAACCTCTCGAATATCTTTGGTAATCGCACTAGTTAAAGCCAATAAATCTTCATAATCATGAGATGGAAACCTGTAATTACTATGGATCAATCCGCTTACAGTGTGCATGTGGAAGCGCTTATTTTTATCTCTGTCAAATCTTTTTACGGCAAAATATCCACTCCCTTTTTGTGAAGGAAATAAGTGTGTTGCAGGCATTTCTAATCCTGCATTTGCCGCCATAATCGAGTAAACATACTCAATAGCTCCTGAATCGTTTCCATCTTGGGTGTTCGGAAATTTCACAATCCAATGTTCAAAACCTTCGCTCAATTCACCTGTACCGTGAGAAATGTTTTTCCTTTCTGAATCAACCCCAATTAATGCTTTTGGTCTCGCTCCGGCAGAAGATCCGTTCAATGCCAAAAGTTCATTTATGACTTCTCCAGATTCGCCTTCCAAAACTCGCTCAGTTTGCGAAGCCAAAACGTCAAGGTTAATTTTTTCATCGTAATGGTTAGGACTTTCATCTGGTTCATAAACCAAAGCTCCCATTCCATTTAATCCAACGTACGCTAAGCGATCTAAAGCAGTAACTTCATTCGGTAAAATGCCTTCAGCTCTCAACATCCTGTCAAAAAGTAATCTTCCCCAACCGTCGGGCAAACTGTCATTGAAAACTCCTGCCAATCCTTCAAAAGGTGTTCTAGGAAGTTCTATTACTCCACGTTGTAGTGGAAGTTTTATTGGTGAAATTTCTAAATTAGTTTCAAGAAAAGCATTGTCGTATTCAAAATAGATGATTCCATCACGAATCGCTAATCGTCCTACTTTTTGAATTTCTGATCCCAAATTCAATCCTACTTTTAATTCTTTAATTGATGTTCTCATTTCTTACTTCCTCTTTTTTTTACAGATTTTTCATCACTCTTTAAGACTTCGCCTATCGATTTAAAAGCAGGTGTAATTGGCTTTAAACCTTCAATCATCTCTTCTAAGCCACCAACAATAGAAAGAATTTTCAAAAAAGACTCTAAAGAAACCATTCCAGTCTGTTCAAACTTTCTCAAAGTTGATAATGGAACACCGCACCTTTCTGCTAAACCTTCCTGAGTAAGATCCATCTGCAATCTTCGTTCACGGATATTCTCTACGAGTTTTTGGTGTGCTTTTGAAAGAGAAATAAATAACATCATGATAGTATTTAATTATATTTTTTCTATCTAATTAGTATTATTGTATTACAAATATACTAAAATCATTCAAATATGATGTTCCTGTTACTTTTGATTTTTAAAGTAATTTCGTTATTTTCAGTAAAGTTAGAAGAGAGCATAAAGAGATTTACATGTTGAACGACTCAACATATAATATTTAATTAATTAAACCTGATACCCTTATCTAGTTAAGAAAATTACTGACCTCCGAGCAAATATCACTTTGCCAATTCTGTATGTTTTTATTTGTTCTAAGTTGAATAACCGAACATTCTTTTGCAGAAAGCAACTCTTTATCAATCGACGAAAAATATTTTCCTTTTGTGGTATAACTTTCAATGCCAGGATAAAGTAGTGCAGTTTTCTTTGCTCTATAAAATTTGTGATATACATACATTTGTCGTAAATCTTCAGGAGAAGGATTGTAGCCATTCAGGTTTTTCCATTTGGTATCTAAAACTGCAATTTCCTGTGTTGTATTATTTTTCAAAATGATATCCGGTCGCATTGTAGAATTTTTTCCAAACTCAGGTTTCCAAAATTGTTTAGGTATTTGTGCAGATACCGTATAATTTACCATTCTTTTTCTTAGAGTAACTAATATAAACCGCTCCCACAAATCGTTCATATCGAACATCAGAGCTAAAACATCGTTTTTTCCTTTGGTAACATCTGGATGATAATTCAAAAGAATCAGTTTTGCTATGTCAAGCGAAGTTTTGTAGGGATTATTCTTACGATCATAATGAATTTGCTCAAAATCAGATTCTCTAACTCTAATATCCTGCATTTCCGGAAAAGATAATTGAAGATTTGAAATTCTACTTTTCAATCTTAAATTAAAATTAATCCTCGGAAGAAATTTTACCGCTTTATAGAGTATTTGATGGATTTTATGTTCTTTATTGTATTCTGTTTTCCTAACATAGAATTTTTCGTGATGAATACAGTTTTTTGTGATATGCTTTGCAAAATGAATGGAGCCTTTTAAAGCATTGCAATTATCCTCTTTTATAATATATTTTTTTACTAAACCCTTTCTGAGTAAGGTTTCAATTTCAGTAATAAAAATTTCAATGTAAAGATCGAGCAAGGAATTACTTTTTAGTTTTAACGATGAATTTCCTGTACTGTGAACATTGAATCCCCAAACAGTTCTCAGCATATCAATAAGAATATTCCGCCAAACGATTTCATTATTATAATCTGCTTTTGGCAAGACTTCAATGGTTGTTTTTCCCACCTGAAGCACTCCAACAAAAGAATTAAACTGAACGCCATTTTTTATCAAACTGAAATACGGTGAGTAACTTCCATAATAGTTTTCTAAAGCATCATGAATTAATTTTTGATCCTTGTTTGAAAGGTCAAAAACTAACTTGCAATGTTCGAAAGTTACTATTCTATTATTATCTATTTTCATTAATTTAGTTCATCAGCAATTGAAGTGCTTCACTAAAACCGGCGTGATTGTCTCTTAAATCAGTTATTTCAAAAATTTCAGTTTCGTCATATTGTGCCGAATTATCGTAATCAAACGAAGCAAAAACAGAATTTTGCGTTTTCCGGGATACGAAACCTTTTCCTAAAACCAAACCAATCTTACCAAAATCACCAAAGAAATATTCTTGAAGTAATGGAATAATATTTCTGTAAAAAGAATCTATAATTGTGGATTCATCTTTTCCTATGAAATAGGCATGACCAATTATGTGTTCCTGATCTAATAATTTTTCAATTCGCAAGTTTATTTTTTCTAAAACCTCAGCTACTTTAAAGTCATAAAGCTTGTAATCTAACTCTGGTAAGTCGTAATCTGGTGCAATCTCTTCAAACACAAATCTCCTTCTCAATGCCGAATCCAAAGCTTCAACACTTCTGTCAGCGGTATTCATTGTTCCAATAACATGCAGATTCGCAGGAACACTAAATGTTTCCTTACTGTAAGCTAAAACGACCTCAAGTTCTTCGTCATTTCCTTTTCTTTTATCTTCTTCGAGGAGTGTAATCAGTTCTCCAAATATTTGCGAAACATTGCCACGGTTTATTTCGTCAATAATCAGGACATGAGGTTTTTGTGGTAAAAGTTTATTCTCAGTTTTTGTCGAATTGTTGTGCTTAATTTTCTGATTAATATAGTTTATTACTGCCCAATATGCCGATGAATTAGAACCTCCAATTACTTCCCGAAATTCTTTATCGATATTTCTAACTATGCTTAGATCCGGAAATGCTTTTTGCAGTTTTTCCGCTCTTGAATAGGAAACAGTATATTCTCTGGCATCTACCGTATTTGCTGGCTGGACAATTAAATTTCCGTTGCTGGACACATCCACACACTTCATACCCATGCCTGAAGTTCGCAATGGCAAAACAAGTGGATTATTTTCTTCCAGATGTTCCAAAACCTCTGAAATAAGTTGGGGATAAGCATCTTCAAAACTGTATTCCTGAACTACTTCTGATACCTCATAATGTTGCTTTTTCGCTTGGTCACAAATTTTTCTAAATAATCCTTTCTGAACTTCATAAATTACTTTCTTTTCGCCTTTTTCGTCTTCTTCGACAAGTGGTTTTATCCCTTCAACAAAATCTTCATAAGACATACTTTGATGAAAAGTCGTAAACATTATCTGCCCCGCGTTCACCAACCTTTGATATTCTTCCTTTATTTTAGATCTATCCAGATTGATATTAAATTGAGGGTTTGCGATGCGGACTGCTTTTGTAATCGTGCTGTATGTTTTCCCGGTTCCGGGAGGGCCAAACAGAATTTGGTTTAAAGGAGGACGAAAATCTTCTGTTTCCGCAGAAATAAAAATTGTTTCTTCTTCAGCATCAAGTTCTTCATCCAACTGCTCTACAATTTTATATTTATTGAATCGTTCTTCCATTTTCTGGAACATTTTCTCCTGCTCATCCGCAGTAAAACGATGTGCAATAAATTCGGGATGTTGAGATTTCAGCAAAGTAATTTCCTCATCAACAATTGGAATAATTGCATTCATCATTATTTCCAGTTCTTCTTTTGCTTCATCAAAACTCTGAAATTTAGGTGTGGAATACACTCCAAAAAATTCCATTTTATTGGTATCGGAACCAATGTACATATGTTCAAACTTCCCTTCAACCCTTTTTTTAATGTTTCGGATTAACTCAAGTGCTAAAGCATTCTGTTCATCGTGAGGTTTTTTTGTCTGATTGAACTGAATGAAAAATTCCATTCCCGACTTTGGGCGTAAATCAAAAACAAGGTTAATTAAATCCCCCGAAGAACCGGGATATGCAACCGGAATAAACCAAAACGTTGTGGAAAAGTATTTTGATTTTTCCGTTCCAATAAAATAATTCAGTTCCGCACCTTTATTTGCTTTCTGCCTTACCGAAAAAGTAAAGTTGTGGTTTTTGTCGTACTTTGATTTTAGCCAGTCAAAAACTTCCTGCTGTAATGCTTTATAGTTGATTTTGTTCATAGTTTATTTTTCTAAATTTATTCAAATTATATTAATCATGAGGTAATTTAATATGTGAAAACTGAAAATCTACAGAATTCCAACTATTCCCTTTAACTTTTTCATAAAAATCGGCGAACTCTTGTAATATATCAGAACAAATTTCTCTAAAGAAAAAATCTTCAAAATCTTCAGATTTGCCAAATAGCAACTTAATCCCCTCTTTCTTTATCGAGGTTTCGTAGTATCCAACATTATTTATCAGACTTAGTAAAAAATTTTCTTTTGAATTACAAGAATTTAATATTGACTTTACTTTTTCATTAATATCAGCATCAACATATTTTTCGCCATCATCTTTTTGTTTTACATTTTTGAAATACAAATTCCAAAACCCTTCGGTAAATTCAGTTTCTTCTCCTATAAATTTCAAAAGATAGCCTTTCTGAATTCCGTAAATCTCCTCCTCTGTGAGAGGGAATTTGTTCACAGTTTCTCCCCTTCTTCTATTTTTTAATTTGAGATCATGAAGAAGGTTGGCCTTACTTTGAATATTTCCTGAATCTTCTTCAAATACTGATATTAAGAAGTTCTTCCCATCAGTAACATTGCTGTAAAATTTAGCAACATCCTCCCATTCCATCAATTTATAGGAAAGTTTCTGAAAATCAATCAGATTACCTTTAACGTCTTTGCCCAAAATCTCCAACGAGGCTTTTATTGTGTTTTCATATGCTTTTCCATTTTTGAAATGAGTAATCTTGTTAAGTCTTGTTGATAAATCTTTGATTTTTTTCTCTTCAATCCATTTATGGATTTGAGAATCTATTTGCATATAATCTCCTTCAATAAAATCCAAAAAGGTTTTTTCATCAATATTATTCCTGAAAATCGTTTGAGAAAAATATCTTTCGAATTTGGTGGCATATCTCACAGACAGTTCTCCTTCCAAAATTTTGCTATCAACATCATAACTAAATGAATTATTTTCATATCTAGGAAAAAGGCGATGAATTAAATCATTAATCTTTTCCTTTTCAATATCGTCGATACAATTTATTTCAACATATTCAGACAAGTAGTAATCTAATACTGTAATTTCTTTTTCGGAACTATCCATTCCAGATTTATTATTTCTCTCTAAAAATTTTGCAAATTGTTTAGCCGCTGCTTTGGTTTCATCTATCGGCCTAAAATAATAGACTCCGGTATTGGTGTCTTCTTTAAAGAGTTCGTCTTTCTTTGTAAATAAAAGTCTATAAAGATAAGGATGCTTTAATCTTAGAATTTCCAGGTGAACTACATCTAAGAAATTTAGATTTAAATATATTCCTTCATAGTTTACAATAATGGAATTAATTACTTTCTTTATTTCTCTAAAATTATTGAGCCAAAATAAAAAGAGGTCATTTTCTCTAAATCCTAAATCCCAGATTGTAGGATCTTGATCGTAACTTCTCAAGAAATTATCTATTTTAAAAGAAACGTTTGCAGGCAAAACCTCACGCAAACTTTCTTGAAAATAATCTTTTAATATATTTTTCTCAAAATATGGTAAATTTATTTCTACATTAATAATTTTATCAAGATATTTTATTGTGGACTCCGCACTCTGACCTTTAATACTTTCATTTACGTAATTACGGTCATATGCCAGTACGAAGAATGTATTTTTAAAATTTGCGGTTTTTCTAATCAACTTTAAAAGTTCAAAGATTTCCTCTTTATCCAATCGGTCTACATCATCTATAAAAACAATAATTTTTTTATTTACAAGACCTATTTTTTCATTTAGTTTTTCAAAAATAGTTTGTATACTCTGCTTTCTATAGAAAATATTACGAAAGAAACGGTAAAAAGTCAAACTGTTCCCATTATCTAATAATTCTTCCGAATAGATTGAAAAATCATCAGATAAATCTCTACCCAATGCATCCGAAAAGGAATTAAAAAAATCTTTTATTAAAACTTTTTTGTCATATCCCATCCATGGATTAAAGTCAAAAACAATTGTATTTTCTCCCTCTAAATTATTTTTTACAAAATTGAGGACTGAAGTTTTACCATCTCCCCATTCTCCATTTAAGCCTATTGTAAATGATGTCTCAAAACTATTTTTAGAGATAATCTTTGCTATTTTTTTAGATGCCAGATCAAACAATCCGTCTAACTTATCATCTACAGGATCAGAAATTGGAGCATCTTCAAATAGTTGATTATGTTTTTGTATAGTTTTCTTAGTCTGCAAAAATTTTAGATAACCTCCCAAATGAAACATTAAAACTAAAAAAATTGTATCAAGATACGCAATACTGCTACTTAATCTGAAGGTTATAAAAGTAAAAAAATCATTAAACGCTCTTTCATAAGTATACAAACCAGTCAAAAGCAGTAAAACAAAAGTCATTGTGGCTTTTGGCTTTACAGAATTACAAAAATTCATCTGTAGAGCACTATAAATTATCACCGCAACGATTAAGATAAAATCAAGAAAAAAAGTAGATTTCACTTGATCCATAGTATTATGAACTAAATGCTCTAAGAAAAACTTCTCAATTAAGGGAGTAAGTGCCGTCAAAACAATTACGAAAATTAGAAATAATAGAAAATCTCTGTATTTACCTACTTCTTTTGTGTCCATCATTTAATTATTTAATCAATGTCAATATTGTCTTTCAATAGAATTTAAAACCGCTTCCAAATTTTCGGTGATTTGTTTTCCGCTAAATCTTAGACTCTGAATGCCAAGTTGCTCCAATTCTTTAACAATTCTTCGATCCTTTTCAGCATCATGAAATTCTTTGCCATCACAAAAAATTGCGAGTTTTTTTTCAGGAAAATACAGATCTACCTCGGTAATCAGTCGCTCTTGACCTAACCAAAGTTCATCTCTTTGCATATCAAAATAATTTGAAACTATTTCACCCGTTTTAAAAATACTTGTTTGCATATTTGGTGTAAGATTTTTAACATATAAACCTTGTAATAAAAATAATTCTATTGGAGATCCACAACCAAATACTCTACGTGGAACTGAATTTTTGAAGTTTTTGAAATATAAATTGGTTTTATATCTTCTAAACTTTGCGTTCATTTCATTAGTGTAATCTTCATTTTCTGGTAATTGAACATCTCTTTTATCGAAAATTGGTGACAAAAAGAACATCCCCCAATTGAAGCCTAATGAATCAATAAAGTTGTTATATCCTATTTCTGCAAAGATCTCATAGCTCATGCCCATTCCTTGATTCCACTTTTGAAATGGATTGAATTCGGTATATACCAAATTTGAGTTTTCATTGACTTTTTGCAAATCAAAAATTTTAAAATTTTCAATCGAAAACGTATCAATTTTACCTCTTTTAAGCATTGGCATTAGTGACACATTATAAGGAATCCCTTCAATCGTATTTTCATCAATGTCTTTTATTACATAAAAATTTAGAACGATTTTGACGCATTGAAATTCCTTTACTCCCATACTTTCATAATATTCAAGTTCAGTTTCACTTGGATTTGCATGAATAATCGGAGGAACGTTGTGACTTAACAAATAATTTATTCTTGATTTTGTAATTGGCTGAATACCATCCAAATAATTAAAGTCAAGATTCAACAGTAAAGGAAGATTACTTAAATCTACTTTAAGGCTTTTCCTTTTTGGGAAATTTTTATAGTGAGGCAAGTTCCTAATTAGGAATTCCGGTCGATTCGTAATCACTTTTCTGGTAAAAACTTTTAATTAAGAAAACCTTCAACTACATTATCCACCTCCTTCATCAACCTATCCGTCTCCGTCAAAGCCACAATAATTTTTTGATAATGCAGTATGTCTTCAAAATCTAAGGCTCTTCCTTTTCGGTCTTTCAGCCATTTTTGTGCGGGTTGATAACCTCCTATGTAAAAATTCCAAGCAATTTCGGGAACGTTGGCGAAATATTGATTTGCGTTAATATAAACATTTCCGTTTTTATACATAGATTTTTCAACAACATTATCTCCATCTATGGGATATTGTGTAATAAATTGCTCTACATTTGGACTTTCGAGCAGATGAATTTCCCTTATCTGTTTTCCTAATTCTACTAATATCCAAAAAGATTTCTTATCGGTTGGATATGGAATTCTCGGAAAATCAATATTCAAAAATTCTTTGTACTTCTCGCGGTATGACGGCGAATGAAGAACAGCATAAATGTAATCTAGAATATCTTCAGGATAAAATTGATTGGTCTCTTCTGTTTGTTCAGAATAATTTGGTCGTTCCGGTGCGAAGTATAATCCAAGACTATTTGCAATTTTGTCCACAATTTCCATGTTTAGATTTGGAACTCTTTCTAAAATTTCGTCGGAAATCTGTCCTTTTGTTTCAGGGTATAAGTATAGTGGAAATAAATTAACGCCACCTCGTCTAAACATATTTGCATCAGTTGGATTTCTAGATACAGTTGCCAAACACCATTCAATATCACCAACGGCAAGTCCTTGTCTTCCCATACCCAAAAGTAAATTATCTCTATTTTTTGAATGATTGATTAATTCCTTTCGAGGTCTATCAACAACTATTCTATCAAATAAAATGTATTTGTTTTCAAACGGACGATAAGAACAAATTGAAATTTCATCCTTAATTGAAAGTTTAGAAATGAAATTTTTCGCATCATTAATATTAAAATCTGATGAAGATTTAACTCCATATTTCAATGAAATTTCGCTCTCGCTCTCGCTTGATGATGAAAAATTTGATAATCGCTTTTCAAGAACTGTTTTATCATCGTCCATACAGAAATGGTCTCTATGAGTTTGGAATCCCATTACATTAACCTTAAATAATTCGGTTGGATTTATTCCTGCATCATACTTCTTAAATGAACTTAATTACATGTTGAATATCAAATAATTAAATATAAGCCACCCATTTTTACACCCATATTTGTTTGTTGTTTTTTGTGTCTAGGTTCAATGACTGTGGTAACTGAGAATAAGTCATTAAAATTTTTAATATTATTTTATTAATAAATATTAAATTTCATTCGGGGTCATTACAAAAAAACACTTTAAAATTTAGAAGGTCAAATATGGTATTATCTTCTGAAGTAAAAATACTTCGTAATGTATCATTGTCATAATTAAAGTACAATTTGTATTTTCTTGTAATACTTCTATTTTTGCTTCTCAATATCCGTGCTATAGATTCCTTTGTTGGAAGTTTAGATTTATTCTCTCCATTTGCGCTGAATATGTAATTATCACAATCAATTAATTCATACAATGCATTACTATTATTTCCCTTACTGCCGTGATGAGTTACTTTTACTAATTCACATTTGAGTTTATTTTCAGACGAATATCCAAAGTTAAGAAGAGACTTCACTACATCTGATGGATGGGAATCTGCAAGCCATAAAACTTTTTTTCCTCCCATTTCTGTTATAAATGAAATACTACTACCATTTTCAATATTTACGTCTTCTTTCCATTTATCTATATCAAAATCAATTATTTTTGTCTGATAATCATTTTTAACTACCCCTACAGCTTCACTTATTGATTCATCTTCTATTAATTCAAAAGGTTTTGAAGTGACAATATTATATTTATCTCTTAAGTTTTTAAGTTTGCCAATCGTAGGAGATAGAAAAGTAATTTTCATACCTGCAATATCTATTTGCTCAGAATAGTTTGTATAATCCAAACTTGGCATTTTGTCGATACTTTTTAAATAGTTGTAAAGTATATCTCCTTGTTCAATACTTTCAGCACTACTTAAAGAAAACAAAATGATTATGGGGAATTCTAATACTTAAATTAAAGCAAAAAAAGAATGAGAACTTTTGTTCTCATTCAATACTCGTTGCCAAGCTTAGCAGTGCGTCAATGTTTTGTAAAGATAATAAAACTTTGGCGAAGTTATTTACTCTCAAACCCCTCCTTAAATTTCATAAATTTCTCACCATCTTTTGGATTCTTCTTCATCCATTTGTTCATTAAATCTGTATTGTACTTCAATTGGTCATAGTCTCTGATTTCGAAAATAACTTTTCCATCTTTCTTGATTTCATCCAAAATTTCCTGCCGAATTTCACTTTTGGCTCGGATGCTTTCGGAGTACCATTTGAATGCAATATGTCCAGAACCAAATGTAATAATTCCCGCCAAGGACAAAATACCGATGCTTCCTGGAAAAATAAATTTGATGTGTTTTTCAATTCTTTCAAAAAAGTTGACCGTGGTTTCCGACAGATGCGCAGGAATGCTTTCAGGAATTGATGTTTTGTAATCCCAAATAGAATCAAGTTCTGTTCTAACAAACTGAATCGCTTTCTGCATCATATTGGTTGAACCAATAATCGCATTCTGTGCAGATTGATAAAAATTACGTGCTTCTAAATGAATTGTCTCTGCTTGATTAGCAGATTTAATGCTTTCTTCATTTGTTTCAACCACCTTTTTCAGCAGTTCATAAATATCGATTTGTGGTTCGTTTGGTGCTGTGTTTTGATGTTCCATTTTATCTAAATTTTCGTTTTTTTCGTTTTAATAATTCATCGTCGGGAGCGGTGTACGTTGGTTTTAAAAACTCATCAACCGTTTTTCCAATCTCTTTGGAGATATTGGTTCTTGAAATTTCCGTTTCTTCATTTTCTCGCATTTGCTCAAGCAAGGTTTGAATATGTTCAGCCCTCTCGAAGTTGGAATTCAAAGTTGTCTTGATATCTGCAATTTTCAGTTTGTTGGTAATTTCTGAAAGTTTATAGCCGGGTTTGTATTGTCGTTCGGTTTGGTAGTTGATGTCTTCATATCGCACAATCCGCATTCCCGAAATTCCGTCTTTCACATTTTGTGAAAGAGTTACTCGATAACCTTTTAGATGCATTTTCATTACAAGATCATCGAAGTTTTTAGCGTATTTCAAAGAGTTTGTCAAAGCATAATACATCATCTGTTTCTTCTCTTTTCCAATCTCGATATCTGTTTTCAGATTCAGTTTCTGACAAACTTCTCGGACTGCTTTACCAAAGTTTTCTCCGATTTTGTGTGCGGTAATCGTGTTCTCGCCAAAAGTGTTCACTCGGTTTACAATGAAGTGAATGTGCTTTTGCTTCGTGGAAGAATGAATATCCAAACGAATTTGATTATCATCCGTAACTCCGACTTTTTTTAATGCTCTCAAGGCTAAATCAGTCAGTTCTTCATTTGTCAGCTTATCGCCAATAGATTTCTCCGGAGAGATATATCCTGTTAATGCCCAATTTTTTACATTTTTATTTCTGTTGGCGACTGCTTTCATTTCCTTGAATTGTATTTCGGGATCCTCGCTCAAAAGATTATTGCCGTAAACCATCTCCGCAGTTCCTTTGTCGTTTCCGTTGTATTCCACAGCGATTTTGGAAATTCGTCTTGTGGTTGCACTGTTATTCATCTTCTTGAAATTCCGCTTCCGTTCTTGCGTTCATTTTATTGTAGAGATAATCGTAAATCAGTTTCGTAACAATTTCAACTTCTCTTAGAATCACTTTGGTGTGATCCAATTGTGAAAACTCACTGCGCCGAAACATATTTTTTATTCTGATGAAGTTATTTCCATATTCGAGCAAAGTTTTGTCATCCACAAACTCTTTTATCCTTAGTTCGCCATTTGTAATTTTTAGTCGAGTATATTTTGAAAATTTGAGATTGTATCGCTTCGCTTCTTGTATGGCTTCATCAAACTCTTTTTGGGTCAATCTCGTCGAAACCACTTTGGTGAATTGGTTGGAAGTCTTCTTTTTCAACCCACCTTTTCTGCCAATTTCTTTGAAGTAATTTCTTCGTTTTTCCTGTGCAATTTTCTTTTCTTGTTCTCTTGAAATTTGCTGTACAAATTGTTTTATTTGATCATTTTCCATTTGATATTTTTTTCTTTTCTGAAGCAAAAATTTCTATTTTTTGCTGTTAATATTTTTTGAATTTTGTCTGATTATTTATTGAGATTCTCTTTGAATTTTGATTGAAAATTCCCCTGAATTTCAACTGAAATTTTGTCTGATTTTTTTTCCTAAATCAGCGTTCTGTTTTATAGTTTTCGACGATAGGAGAAAACCAAAATGTTCCAATTTTACGATGATCGGACACGCTTATTGTAAACATTGGGTACTTTTTGCACTAACTATCTGCCGATTTTGCGCGTAGTTATTTTACCGACCTCTTCACTTTCGACACCTGTATCTATTTTACGCAGGTCTGTTTCCTCTATACCTGTATCTATTTTGAGCATGCCACCTGTATCTCTTTTGCGCAAGTTCCCATTGATTAAAAACTCATTTAAGTCCTTGTGATTTTTGAATAAAATCCGTTCGTCAGAAACCTTGGAATTTTGTTTTTTGAGGATTTCGGTAACAGAATCTCCTGTCCTGTCATTGTCCAAAAAGAGTTCAATATTTTGATAATATTCGAGTTGATTTTTGACCTTTGAAATCATCGTAACGGAATTCAATATGATGTAATCCGAAGGTTCTTTTTCGAGTGATTTTTCCAAAATTTTGAATGAAAGATAATCTGCAAATCCTTCAAAAATTCTTAACATATTGGATTGATTATTTATCGAAGTGAGGTCTTTTTTACCAAGACAAAGTTTGATGTATGGATTTCTAATTTCATATCCATCCGAATCGTTTTTGAATCCCAAACCGAAATAATTCCTTCCGTTCAGTTCGTAATGGATTTCTTTGAGTTCGGATTTCAGGGAAGCAAGTTTTCTTGTTTTTAAATATTCAATCAAACTTGGATGTTCCACTTCTTTCATTTCCAAAATCTGATATCCTAATTTTGGTTTAAAATCTTCATTTTCGATTTTCTTCATTGTTGGAATTGAATAATCAAATCTCTTCAGATATTCCAACGCTTCGGAAACTGAACATTTTTTGATGCCTTGAACTAGGGAAACATTATCGTATTTCGCTCCTGTTCCAAAATCAAATGCGGTGTTCTTTTCAAAATTCACCGAAAGACTTGGCGTTTTTTCTTCACGGTCAAATGCAAGATAAAAAGCGGTTCTTCGGTTGTCTTTGCTCGGGAAAAGAGAAAAGCTCTCCAAGATTTCCCTGATACTGATATTTTCGTTGGCTTGTTTGCAATTCATAATGTTGGGATTTTTGTGTTTTGTTTTATAAAGTTTTTTGGTGTTTTTACCTACCTTCTTACCTAAGCCTTTAGCAGAAAGTGTTGAGAGTGATTTGATTGACTTACCTTGACTTACCTTTCTACCTGTATTTTTTAATATTTTTTTATTTCTAAATTCTATTAAAAGGTAACTTTAGGTAAGTCTAAACATCTATTCTTACCTCTTATAAAAGTGTTTATTCATAATGGTTTTAAAGAATTTTAGGTAAGCAGGTAATTAGGTAAGTGGATTTTTAATTATTTTTTCATTCATTTTTTTCATCCTCAATTTTGCGTTTGATCAAGTAGCCATAAACCTGCTTTTTGGAATGCTTTATTCTTTCAAAATTTAAGGCGGTCAATGCTTTCCCGATTTTTACATTGTTCATCCGAACTCCTAAAGCATTGCTCATTGCAAGCATAATTTCGGTTGCGGTGAGGAAATCGTTTTTGTTTTCTGATTTTTCAAAATGGGAGATGAGGATTTCCTGTTCCAAACTGACCTGTTTGAATTTCTCGTTTCGTTTTTCATTCTCAATAAGGTCTTCTGCAGTGAGTTCAGGATTGTAATTTTTCCTTTCAAAAGCATTATAGTATGCTTGAGCCCATATTTGATTGATGTTGATTTCTTTGGAATAGCCAAAATCAATTTCCAATACCTCAAAAATGATCCATCGAACGCTTCCTGTTTCATCAGTCAAGAAATCGGAACGATTGGTCGAACCACAGAATGACGAAGTTCTAAACATCAACGACGATTTTCTGTCATAAGGCAATCTTGCATTCACGGTATTCTTAGAAATAAACGCCTTCAAAATATTGACATCCGTTTTGGACATCACCGAAAGTTCATCGATATTGATGATGAAGTTTTTGCAAAGCGCAATGAGTCCGTCCTTGTCCACACCAATATCTTCGGTGTAGTATTTCTCCAAACTTGGCGGAATCAGGAATCTCAAAAAACTTGTCTTTCCACTGTTTTGCTTCGTATTGTAGAACACGAAACATTGTTTGTTGATGTAGCCTCTTTTCAATGCACAAAAGACAGATCTTGTCAACCATTTTTCAAAATGGATTTGGAAGGGTTCCGTGTCCGTAGTCTTGACAAAGCTTATCAATCGTTGGATGTGGTTTTCACCGTCCCATTTTTCAAGGTTCTGAAAATAGTTCTCGAATGGATTGAAAATCGAAATCAAATGGCTTCGCATCAATATTTCAAGTTTGTTGAAAGCGATATTGATTCCTGCCTGAGTGAGTTCGATGTACAGAGAGTTTAAATTCAATTCCGTCCAATCGCCATTCTCTGTTTTTATCTCGAATTCATGAGCAATTTCGTTGAAGCGGAGTTGGTATTTCTTTGCAAGGTATTTTCTGATACGATCGAATATCGTATTGGTAGCTGTATCCACTTGATACAACTTTTTTTCGGTCTCCATAAAGTTTAGGATATACCAAAACCGAGCAAATATTTTAGTATATTTGCATCAGTTTCAAGGTGAAACAAAAATTGAGAGCATAACTGGCGGGTTATGCTTTTTTCTTTTTGAAAGCAAATTCTATTGCTTCAGCTTGGATTTCATCAGTGGATTTTTCGCTATTAGACAATAACCATTCGTCTATCCTTTGGCGTTCAAAAAATAGAACTTTACCGTTCGGTTTTGAAAATGGGATAAGATTGCCGTGTACGAGTTTATAGATATACGATTTTTTGAATCCAGTATAATCTGACAATTCCTCGACATTAAGAATTGGTTTTAAACCGAAAATGTGCTTTTCTATCCGACTGAGTTTTTGTAAAATAATTTCGTTTTCCATTGCTTACATTTTGTTTAATTTTATGAAGCAAAGGTCTATATAGAAAACTATAATTACAATACAATCAATGGGTTGTGGGCTAAAAAAGATTAAATTAGATGAGTTTGGAATGTGAAAAGTCTAAATAAGAATAATTTAGATTAGTTTAGATGATGAAGACCAAAATAGTACAAAACGAAGCAAATGGATTCAGATAAATTCAATATTTTGATTGAAATGACAGAAAAAAACTACACTATATTTCAAGTTTCAATTTTGGAATGAGTTCCGCAGCTTCTTTATTTTTCTTATCTACAATCTTAGCATAAATTGCAGTAGTCCTGATTTCTCTATGTCCTAACCGTTTTGAAACGGTGTAAATATCCGCTCCATTTTCAAGCAATAGAACCGCATTGGTATGACGAGCACTGTGAAAAGTGATATGTTTGGTTAAACCTGCACGAACGCTCCATCTTACAATTTCGTGGTTAAATACTGCTCCATACTTCAATCCAATAAAAACTCTTTCTTTTGGTTCTCCACGTTTACCGAGTAATTCTCTTGCTTGTTCTGAAATATATAAATACTCAACACCGTCCGTTTTTTCCTGTCTAAAATTAACTTTAAAACCGTCTTCTTCATCTCTCACTTCAGACCAAGTTAATGTATTGATATCACTCCATCGTAATCCACTTAAGCATGAAAATAAAAATGCCCTTTTTAACACATCATATTTGCAATATGCTTTTGCAAGGCTTTCTACTTCATTAAAAGTTAAGTATTCTCGCTGACTTTCTGCTTGATCAAACGATTTTACTTTGCTTCCGTAATTAATGGAAATATACCCTTCATCAAAAGCACTTCTGAGAGCTGCTTTTACTTTATTAAAATAGGAATATTTTGAATTTTGTGAGAGATCCAAATTGCTTTTAGTTTTCGCTTCATTTTCAAAATAGTTTTTGACACGCTTTACAAAATCTTCATCTATATCGTCAAAAGTTAGATTAGGAGAAATAAACTTTTTTAGATGTTGAAAAGCAGAAAACCAGTTTCCATAATTATTGGAACTGTCTGCTTTCATTTTCTCTTCAGTCATTTCACCAAAGTAATTTAAAAATGTTCTTTTAGATTTAGATTTATTCTTAATATCAAATCTACCTTGCACATATTCCGATTGTCTAATTGCTAGAATGCTTTCTGCCAATGCGAGGGTTTCTTTGTTATGCCTTTTTTCTTCTGCAGTTTTGGGGCTCTTGTAAATATAAATCTTAAGATTTTCGAAATCCCTTATATGTCTTCTTTTTCCGTCCGCAGAAGTTTCTGAACCTTTATAGTATTCCACAAACAAACTAACTTTACCACCTTGTATATTTCTTTTATATAGTGAGATTTTCATAATGTAGTACGAATGTACTACGTTTTGATATGATGTAGTACTACGCTGGTACAAATATAGAAAAAAAAGGTTAACATCAGAAAAAATAAATTATTTAATTATCTGATAATCAAACATAAGATTACAAAAGAAATCAAAAGAAACGTAAATTATTTGCCGATACAAAACTTAGAAAAAATATTTCCCAAAACCTCATCATTCGTAAACTCTCCTGAAATTTCGCCGAGGTATTCCAAAGCGTAGCGAAGTTCGTATGCTAATAATTCTGTAGAGATGTTTCCGGAGATGGCATCTTCCACTTTTTTTACGGATTCCAGAGATTTTTGCAGGGCTTCATAATGACGTTGATTAGTGATGATCGTATTTTCCTGAGTTTCCAGATTCTGAATATAATCTGAAAGTTCTGATTTCAAAGCCTCAATTCCGGTTTGTTTTTTGGCTGAAATACCTATGATCTGGGTCGTATAATCAGGGAAAAGAGCAGAACTTAGCTCTCTGTCAAATTCATTCTCAAAATAACCATTCTGAAGATCAATTTTATTATGAAGAAGAATGATTTTCAGATCCTTACGATAAAATTCCTTTATAAAATTAATCACTTCCTGAGGTGTGGAATCTGTCTCATCATACAGATACAGAAGGATTTTTGCAGTCTCTATTTTTTCTTTGGCTTTTTTCACGCCGATTTCTTCAATCAGATCAGTCGTTTCACGAATTCCTGCCGTATCTATAAAACGAAAAGCTGTGCCTTTGATGTGCA
Source organism: Chryseobacterium echinoideorum (assembly GCF_007474535.1). Taxonomy (GTDB): domain Bacteria; phylum Bacteroidota; class Bacteroidia; order Flavobacteriales; family Weeksellaceae; genus Chryseobacterium; species Chryseobacterium echinoideorum. The sequence continues at coordinate 234,571 of NZ_VKNW01000004.1, forward strand.
AAACTTCCTCAATAGTATCCCTTGTTGTTCCTGCAATATCAGAAACGATGGCACGTTCTTCTTTCAGTAAAGCATTCAGAAGCGTAGATTTTCCGGCATTCGGTTTACCGATGATGGCTACATCTACTCCATTCTTAATGGCATTTCCGTATTGGAAACTGTCGATTAATGAACGTAATTTTTCTTCGGTTTTTTTCAGCAGTGTTTTCAGGGCAGTACGGTCTGCAAATTCAACATCTTCTTCCGCAAAATCAAGTTCTAACTCTATAAGAGAAGTAAAATTGAGCAAATCTCCACGCAAAACAGATATTTCATTGGTAATTCCACCCTTTAACTGATTTAAGGCAACTTTTCGGGAAGCTTCATTTTCAGAAGCAATCAAATCAGCAATGGATTCTGCCTGAGAAAGGTCGATTCTGCCGTTCATAAAGGCCCGCATGGTAAATTCGCCTGCTTTTGCCATTCTTGCTCCATTTTTGATCAGAACTTCAAGAATTTTTTTGGCAATGTGAGGGGAACCATGAAAGGAAATTTCTACAGAATCTTCTGCGGTAAAAGTTTTTGGCGCTCGGAAAACCGATATCATAATCTCATCAATCATCTCTTCCCCATCTATAATGAAACCATAATGGACAGTGTGGGAATCAGATTTCTCAAGATTTTTTCCCTGAAAAACTTTATTGGCAATTTCAAAAGCCTGGTTTCCCGAAACTCTTATAATTCCGATTGCTCCTATTCCGTTGGCTGTTGCCAATGCGCAGATGGTATCCTGATTCATGCTACAAAATTAAGGAAATTTCAGCTGTAAAATGTTTAATATTAAAAGTTAGAAGTACTAAAGGTAAACTCAGCTACTTTAATGCGTTCATTTTTTAAGGAAGCCGGGAACCTGCTTTCACTACTCGCTTTTTTGCACCCTTTCTTTATCCTTTCTGCAAAAAGAGCTCAGACATGCCGTTCAATCAGGGCTAAACTTCATCCCCAAAAACAAAACAATCACCTTCGAAAAGATGATTGTAAAAATTAATTATACTTTTATTGGGCTTAATTCTGCAAAAATAAATTCTTTAATTTAATAAAATATCAGGGTTTTTGCTGAAAAAAAGCAAGCTATTTCCATTAAAAGCACTTTCACAAGCTCAATGTCATATTATAATGTCTACTTACCTCAATTAAATCGGACTGACTAATTCCAAAAACCATTCTTTCACTTCACCTTCCAGATGCGGAGCAAGTTTTTCTTCGCAGGTTTTATGATAAGCATTCAGCCAGTTGATCTCTTCTTCAGAAAGAATTTCTTTCACAATAGTATCTTTAAAGAACGGGCAAATCGTTAAAGTTTCAAACTCATAAAAAATTCCGTTACTTGTTGTTTCAGCTTCTTTTACCGCAATCAGATTTTCATGACGGATTCCGTATTCGCCTTCTACATAATATCCCGGCTCGTTAGAACAAACCATTCCTGTTAAAAGTTCCTGAGGATTCATATCTTTTCTGATGTTCTGCGGACCTTCGTGTACATTCATGAAACTTCCAACACCGTGTCCGGTACCGTGATTGTAATCTTTTCCGTTCATCCACAAAGGAAGTCTTGCAATGGCATCAAGCTGCACCCCTTTTGTTCCTTTTGGGAATTTCACCATTGATAAACGAATCATTCCCTGTAAAACCAATGTAGAATTGATTTTAAACTCTTCCGAAACAGTTCCTAAAGCCAAAGTTCTTGTTATATCCGTCGTTCCTTCCAGATATTGACCTCCTGAATCTACCAAAATACTGGCTTCGTTGGTTACCTCATTGCTTCCTTCCGGTTTTGCAGAATAGTGAATCACAGCACCGTTATTTTTATATCCAATAATGCTGCTAAAACTTTCGCCTACAAAATTCTGTCCTGCAGCACGGAATTCCCGCAGCTTTTCGCCAATAGAATATTCATTCATCGCTTCTTTTCCGGCATTGTGAGTCAGCCAGTACAGAAATTTCACCATCGCCACTCCGTCTCTCACCATTACTTTTCTGAAACCTTCCAGTTCAGTTTCATTTTTTTGAGCCTTCATAAGATTTCCCGGAGGAGCAGCTTTTATAAATTCATTATCAATTTTCAGCGATTCAAAAATCGACTGATTGCTGTTGGGTGAAACTAAAACCTTCTCGTTTTTGATTGTCTTTAAATGCTTATAAAATTCTTCGTAAGGCATCATTTTCACAAAAGATTCATCTAGTTGCTTTCTGGCTTCCACTTCCATTTTTTCAAGCCCTGTAAACAAGATAGCGTCATTTTTAGTAATGATAATATAACCAAGGAATACAGGATTGCTTTCTACATCGCTTCCTCTCAAGTTTAAAGTCCACGCTACATCATCAAGACTGGAAATGATATGAACTGTAGCTTCCATTTCTTCCATTTTCTGGCGGATGGCAGAAATTTTATCGGTTACAGATTTGCCTGCTCTTTCTACAGGGTGTGTAAAAACAGGATTCTGCGAAGGAGTTCCGCGGTCTTTCCAGACTTCCTTTAATAACGGAAGATCTATTAGCTGAATATTTTTTTCGTTAAATCTGTAATGAAGCATTTCCCAATTAGCATGAGAAGTAGCCAAAGCATTTACCGCCACTTTTCCGTTAGCAGGAATTTCAGAAATAATCCAGTCAATATAATGAGGTGTTCCTTCCATACCATCTTTAAAAAGATCAATTCCCGAACCTGCCAATTCTACAGGAGCTTGTGTAAAGTATCTTCCATCCGTCCACAAACCTGCTCTATCTTTTGTAATTACCACAAAACCAGCCGAGCCCATAAAACCTGAAAGCCATGCTCTTTCCTGCCATTCCTGAGGTAAATATTCACTCATGTGAGGATCTGCCGAATAAACAATAAATGCATCTACATTATTTTTCTGCATTTCTTCACGAAGCGCAGCTACTTTATCTTTTGAAGTCATTTTAATTTATTTATTATTTAAGAACGGAAAGTTACGGATTTTTAAGATTTGCGGATAAACGGAAAGGTTAAAATATATACAAAGTTTATGTGTTGCTGATAACGGAAGCGGCCTTTGATTAAAACATCATATTAAGTTTTTCTTTTTTTTGGTACATTTCTTTTTAAGAAAACGCATCATCGTTCAGAGATGAGATTACTTCCAGCATCTGTCTTTCTATTTCTTTTAAAGTATAGATAAAATTAAAAAAATTTGGAAAGGTTATTGCTACTACACCTCTATATTTCGCTGTGATATAAAACTTACAGAGATCACATGACTGACTAAACCATAAAAAAATAACAATACAATATATGAACACCCAAAATTATCAGAATCACAGAAAATTTTATCTACCACATCACTTTATTTATCTTCCGCTGTTACTGGTGTTACAGGTTTACGGCATTTACAAAGCTCTGAAAAATGATGAAAACCAACTTGTATGGATTTTATTTTCAGTTGTTATTTTTCTGCTGCTGTACTTATCTATTATGGTTCGTCAGCATTATGCTTTAGGATTACAAAACCGTCTGGTAAGACTAGAATTTAAGCAAAGATATTTTGAGCTTTATGGAATAAGATCAGATGAAGCAGAAGAAAAACTAAGCTTCGGACAGATTGCTGCACTGCGTTTTGCTTACGATGATGAATTTAAGGAACTCCTGAACAAGGCTTTAATAGAAAAAACTTCTGGTGATGAAATAAAAAAAGCCATTAAAAATTGGAAAGGAGATTACCACAGAATTTAAATTATTAAATCAATAAAATTTTATTATCTGGAATAAATAACGATTATCATACACCCAATCAACCTGACTAAATTAAAACAATAAAATATTTACCTATGAAAAAATTAACACTATTCAGTATTACCGTAATGAGTTTGATGCTTTTAACAAGTTGTGAAGCAGTAGAAACTATTTTCAAAGCAGGAATGTGGTGGGGAATCATTCTGGTTGTCGGAGTTATAGGATTATTACTATGGCTATTTTCTAGGGGTAGAAACTCTTAACCAATATTTTTATGAATCAGCCGGAATTAGAAATCATTTCTCATCTGAAGCCTTCAAAAATCATTAAAATTATGAAAGATCCGGTGGCTTCTGCAAAGGCGGTAAACCTTATCTATACCTCTGATGCAGAAACTGCCGGTATTATCCGAAAAAAAAGAGGAAAGAAATTTCAGTATTTTAAAGACGGAGAAAAAATCAAAAATAAGGAAGAGATTACCAGAATCAACAAACTCGTAATTCCTCCAGCATGGGAAAACGTATGGATCTGTGCTTTAGACAACGGTCATCTTCAGGCGACTGGTCTGGATGCCAGAAAAAGAAAGCAGTACCGTTATCATCCGTTGTGGAGTGCTTTGAGAAATCATACTAAATTTTACCGTATGCTCCAGTTTGGATATGCTTTGCCGGAAATACGTCTTCATCTTGAAAAAGATCTGGCTCTGAGAAATTTTGAAAAAAGAAAGATTTTAGCTCTAATCGTAAGTCTGATGCAGCGTACTAATATTCGTATCGGAAACAACATCTACGAAAAACTGTACGGATCTTTCGGACTTACAACTCTGAAGGGGAAACATGTTAAAATCGAAGGGCAGAAAATAAGATTTTCATTTAAGGGAAAAAAAGGAGTAATGCATGATGTAAGTCTTAAAAGCAAACGCCTTGCAAAGCTGATTATGAAATGTAAAGAGATTCCCGGCAAAGAACTTTTTCAGTATCTTGACAAAGAAGGAAACAGACATACAATTGACTCCGGAATGGTCAACGAATACATTAAAGAAATCAGCGGAGAAGATTTTACTGCAAAAGATTTCAGAACATGGTCGGGAACTGTAAATGCGCTTATTGCCTTCAAGGAAATCGGCTACGCAGAAAATAATAAAGAGTACAAGAAAAAAGTAAAAGAAGCTCTGGAAATTGTGGCCGAACATCTGGGAAATACGAGTACTGTGTGCAGAAAATACTATGTACATCCTTTGGTTATTAATCTTTATGAAAATAACACCATCAAGAAATACCTTGATGAACTGGAAGTTATTGAAGAAAATGACGGTAAAGCAGACCTTACCCACGAAGAAAAACTGGTTCTGAAAATTTTGGAAACAGAGAAGATGTAAGGAAAAATTCTAATATCTAAAATCATTATTACTCTATTATTAATTTTTGATGTATTTTTGGGTGGTAACCATTTTATGATGAACTTTCCAATAATTAATATATCTGCTGAAAAATGGGATGTAGGATATCTGCTTGAATATATTATTTTTGATGAATTTATATATTCTGATGACGAATCAATATTTAACCAATTTTATAGAAATCAACATTTTATTGATTGTGACGGAAATATCTTTATTCCTGTTGGAAAATATGAATTGCAAGGAAAATGGAGACACTGGTTACGATTCATTCCCAATGTATGGAAGCGAGAAATTATTTTTCAATCAACCAGAAAAAGCTGGTCAGTTGAAAAATTGCGAAAATATTTAATTGACCGAGTTTCAGAATTAGAAAAGAATAAGCATAGTGAAAAATGGCTGTCAGATTTGAGAGCAGCTAAAAATCATTCAGAACTGATAAACGGAAATCAATAATCAAAGATAATAGACTATTCATACTTTATAACATAATAAATTTTAAAATGTTGTAAATTTGTAAAAAAGCAAAAACAAACAATACAACGATATGTCAAAAGCAATTTCGCAAGTACCATTTGCAGTAAATGAGCCGGTAACTTCTTACGAACCGGGATCATCAGAAGTAAAATCACTTCTCGCTACTTACAAAAAAATGTGGTCTGAAAAGATTGAAATTCCAATGATTATTAATGGAAAAGAAGTAACCACAGGAGACAAAGTTCAGTTACAGTCTCCGCAGGATCATGCTCATGATTTCGGTTTTTATCATAAAGGAACTATGCAGCATGTGGATGATGCCATCAATGCAGCTTTAGCTGCAAAAAAACAATGGAACGAACTTGGCTGGGAACATCGTGCAGCGATTTTTCTGAAAGCAGCAGATCTTCTAGCCGGACCATACAGAGATGTCATCAATGCAGCAACCATGATCGGACAGTCTAAAAATGTTCATCAGACTGAAATTGATGCCGCTTGCGAATTCATAGATTTTCTGAGATTCAATGTAGAATTTATGACAGAAATGTATTCTGAGCAGCCGATTTCTGATGCAGGAATCTGGAACAGAGTAGAATACAGACCTTTAGAAGGTTTCTGCTTTGCGGTAACTCCGTTCAACTTTACAGCGATTTCAGGGAATTTACCAACTTGTATGGCAATGCTTGGAAACGTAGTGGTTTGGAAACCTTCTGACAAGCAGATCTATTCTGCAAAAGTAATCATGGATGCTTTGACTGAAGCAGGACTTCCTGCAGGCGTGATCAACATGATTTTTACAGACGGAAAAGAAACTGCGGAAAAAGTTTTAGCACACAGAGATTTTGCAGGACTTCACTTTACAGGATCTACCAAAGTTTTTCAGGGAATGTGGAAAATGATCGGAGACAATATTCACAATTACAGAACCTATCCAAGAATCGTAGGAGAAACGGGCGGAAAAGATTTCGTAATCGCTCATCCGTCTTCAAACGTAGAAGCAGTTGCAACAGCTTTGGTAAGAGGAGCTTTTGAATATCAGGGACAAAAATGTTCTGCAGCTTCCAGAGCTTACATTCCGAAATCTCTTTGGGCTGATGTGAAAAAAGTAATGGAAACTCAGATTTCTTCTATAAAAGTAGGTTCTCCTGAAGATCCTTCAAACTTTGTGAATGCCGTAATTGATAAAAATTCTTTCGAAAAATGTAAAGGATATATCGACAGAGCCAATGCTTCCACCGAAGCCGAAGTAATCATCGGTGGAAAATGTGATGATTCTAAAGGCTGGTTCGTACATCCAACTGTAATTGAAACCAAAAATCCTCAGTATGAAAGTATGGTAGAAGAAATCTTCGGTCCAATTTTATCTGTTTACGTTTATGAAGACGAAAAATGGGCTGAAACTCTCAAATTGGTAGATTCTTCTTCTCCATATTCATTAACCGGTTCTGTTTTTGCGCAGGACAGATATGCTGTGAATGAAGCTTTCAAAGCATTGGAAAATGCATCCGGAAACTTTTACATCAACGACAAACCAACCGGTGCTGTAGTCGGTCAACAGCCTTTCGGCGGAGGAAGAGCATCCGGAACAAACGACAAAGCAGGTTCTAAAATGAATTTACTGAGATGGACTTCCGTAAGATCAATTAAAGAAACTTTTGTTTCGCCAAAAGATCATAAATATCCATATCTTGGGTAATAAATTATCATTAATAAATGATTTAATAAAGCCTCGGAATTTCGGTTTCGGGGCTTTTGCTTTAATAATTTCGCTGAAAGGATTAAATGAAAAAAAGTGACTCCAGTAAGGAATCACTTTTTATTTGAACAATATTTAAAAAATTTTACCAGTCTCTTTTCTTTAGAATCAGATAAGATCCCAAAATAAATAAGCCGCACCAAACCAAACAGGCAATCAGACTATCAATCGGATAGGTAAACTCGTATTTCAAACCTAAGGCTTTAGCCATATTTAGTCTCAACATCGGATTAGGAATTAAACTTGACATACTTTCCAGAGGCAGTAGTTTACTAATAAAAAAGTCATTCTGAAGAATTTCATTTCGTTCTGCCGCCTGTGTTCCTTTTACTTTCATAAAGGTTTCAATTCCGCCAATGATACTTTCACCAACCCACAAGACAAAAAACGCCAAGAATACAAACATTGATTTTCTCAAAAGTATAGACAGAAACATCAGAAAGCAGAAGAAAGTAAATAGCTTAAGAAAATAGCTTCCGATAAAATACATTTCTTCATAGATTAAGGCTGAATCTGTTTTTGTAGAATAATTTAATCCTAAAAATAACGTAATCCCAAAAACAAGAACAGTAGAAATAATCGTAAAAACAGTAATAGTGAGAAGCTTCGAGCCGATAAACTCCTCTCTGCTCAAACCGTCTATTGTGTTTTGCTTAAACATTCTGTTGCTGAATTCCTGACAAATAGAAAATACGATGATAAAACCAAGGAAAATTTTAAGCAAAGCCACCGTCCAAGTCGTGAAATTCCAGATTTCAGGAAAGTTATACATTCCCTGCTCTTTCAGGTTAATGGTACTTCCAAATAATTCAAGATCTGCCAAACCCATAAAAAGGAAGATAATCAGGATGGCAAAATATATGATTGTAAAGACCTTAAACGGAGTATAGTTAAGGTTTTTATAGTATTCTAATTTTAATAATTTCATCATGATTAGTTATTGTTTTTTACAAGTTCAAGGAATTGATTTTCAAGAGATTTCTTTTTCTTTGCCAAATGAGAAAGGTAAATACCTTTTTCGGCAAGTTTTTGATTGAGGGCAGAAGCCGAAATTGAAGCATCATCACGGATATAAGCTTTAATGATATCCCCTTCAGCAGAAACAGAGCTGAACCATTTCAATTCTTCCAAGGCACTCAAAAGGACGGTATTTTGATCTGCTTTTAATTCAAAAAAGCCCTGATTGCTGGTCATTTCATCTACTCTTCCGGAATAGATCGAATTTCCTTCTTTCAAAACAATCACATGGCTGCATATTTTTTCTATCTCGTCCAAAAGATGACTTGCAATAATAATCGTAATTCCCTGCTTCGCAATACTTGCGATAATTTCTCTGATCTGGATAATTCCTTCAGGATCCAGTCCGTTGGTGGGCTCATCCAGAATCAGAACTTCAGGATTATTCAGCAAAGCTGATGCTATTGCCAAACGCTGCTTCATTCCCAGAGAAAAAGTTTTAAACTTGTCTTTTTTTCTTTCTAAAAGCTTAACGGTATTCAGCACTTCATCAATTCTTGATACGGGAGTTCCTTTGATTTCCGCAACAATTTTCAAGTTAGTTTCTGCGCTCAGATACGGATAAAAATTAGGCTGTTCTATGATTGCCCCGATTTTTTTCAGTGTTTCCGGATCAGTTCCTTTTTTGCCAAACCAAAACCAGTCACCACTTGTAGGATTAATAGTGGAAAGCAGCATTCCGAATGTTGTAGATTTTCCACTTCCATTGGGACCGAGAAGCCCGTACACATTCCCTCTTTCTACATCGAAAGAAATATTGTTTACCACTACTCTTTTGAATTTTTTTGTCAGATTCTTTACTGATAAAACTTTTTCCATGTAAATTGAGTTATATCTAAAAAGTCTCATATTTACATCGTTTGTTACAAAAAATGCAAATTATTATCAATAATTAAAAAAGCCATATTCTTAAGATAAAAGCGCATTATTCAGAATATCTTTGATTTGAGGCTTATCTTTAGATCAGGCATTTTAAATTAAAGCTGTTTACTGATTAAAATTAAGCTTAGCCAAACACTTTACAGGTAAGTCTATAAAAACTGCAGTACTCAACGCTCTTATTTTTTAATCAAAAAAACGTAACTTTGCAGCCTACGAAAAATTTTATGGAAAGTATTCAAGTACACGACAAAACTTTTGTACCCTATTTAAAGGACGCCGAAATTCAGGAAATCGTAAAAGCAACCGCTTTAAAAATATACGAAGACTACAAAGATGAAACACCTGTTTTCATTGGAGTTTTAAATGGTGTCATCATGTTTTTTTCAGATCTTTTGAAACATTATCCGGGTCCTTGCGAGATTGCATTTATCCAGATGAGTTCTTATGCAGGAACAGAGTCTACCGGTATTGTTTACCAGAAAATGGAACTTACCAAAGATGTAAAAGACCGCCACATTATTCTGGTAGAAGATATTGTGGATACAGGAAATACGGTTGAAAGTCTTTTCAAATATTTTAAAGAAACACAGCGTCCGAAGTCAGTAAAATTAGCTTCATTTTTATTAAAACCTGAAGTATATAAGAAAGATTTTAAGCTTGATTATATCGGAAAAGAAATTCCGAACAAATTTGTTCTAGGCTACGGATTAGATTATGATGAGTTGGGTAGAAACTTACCGAATTTGTATCAATTGCAAGACGGACAAATCAATCATTAAATTGCTATTAGCTTTTAGCTTTTGGCTATTAGCTTTTAAAAATTATATCTAAATAAAAAGTAATTATTAATTTAAAAATGCTAAGAGCAAGAAGCCAACAGCCAATTGCCAACAGCGAAACCACATTATGATAAACATTGTTCTGTTTGGTCCTCCGGGAAGCGGAAAAGGCACACAAGCTCAAAATCTGATTGAGAAATTTAATCTGAAGCAGATTTCAACAGGCGATCTTTTCAGATTCAATATGAAAAATGATACTGAACTTGGAAAACTGGCAAAATCTTACATCGACAAAGGAGAGCTGGTTCCGGATCAGGTAACTACAGATATGCTGATTGATGAGATCAGAAAACCTACTGATGCAGCAGGATTTATTTTTGATGGTTATCCGAGAACAGCAGTTCAGACAGAAGCTTTGGAAAAAATTGTAAAAGAAGAGCTGAATGATGAGATTGATGTTTGTCTTTCTTTAGTTGTTGAAGATTCAATTTTAGTTGAAAGGCTTCTAAAAAGAGGTGAAATCAGCGGAAGATCAGACGACAGCAATGTAGAAATCATCGAAAACAGAATAAAAGAATACTACACAAAAACAGCAGAAGTAGCCGAGTTGTACAAACAACAAGGAAAATATGTAGAAATCAACGGTGTCGGAGACATCAACGAAATCTCTGAAAAACTTTTTGCTGAAGTAGAGAAAGTAAAATAGTTAAAAGTTATGAGTGATGGGTTATAGTTTTCCAATTCATAGCTCATAATTCATAACTCATAACTCATAATTATAAAAAATGTCAAATTTTGTAGATTACGTAAAGATTCATTGTAAAAGCGGTCACGGAGGTGCAGGTTCTGCCCATCTTCGCCGTGAAAAATACATTCCCAAAGGCGGACCCGATGGAGGAGACGGTGGTCGAGGCGGTCATGTGATCATGAAAGGAAATGCTAATGAATGGACTTTACTTCCTTTGCGATATACTCGTCATGTGAAAGCCGAACGTGGGGAAAACGGCGGGAAAAATCAGCTTACAGGAGCTTATGGAGCCGATGTATATATTGAAGTTCCTATTGGTACGATCGCTAAAAACGAAGATGGCGAAATCATCGGTGAAATCCTTGAAGATGGTCAGGAAATCATTCTGATGGAAGGCGGAATGGGCGGAAAAGGAAATGAACACTTCAAATCTTCTACCAACCAGACTCCCCGATTTGCACAGCCGGGAATGGAGGGGCAGGAAGGTTATGTAGTTTTTGAGCTTAAAATTCTGGCAGATGTAGGTTTGGTAGGATTTCCCAATGCCGGAAAATCTACGCTTTTATCCTCTGTTTCTGCCGCAAAACCTAAAATTGCCAATTACGCATTCACCACTTTAACACCCAATCTGGGAATTGTGGATTACAGAAATTACAAATCTTTTGTAATGGCAGATATTCCGGGAATTATTGAAGGGGCAGCTGAAGGAAAGGGTTTAGGACACCGTTTTTTAAGACATATTGAAAGAAATTCAATCTTATTATTTCTGATTCCGGCAGATTCCGAAGATCATTTCCAGGAGTTTAAGATTCTGGAAAATGAGCTGAAAGAATATAATCCTGAACTTTTGGATAAAGATTTTATTATTTCAGTTTCCAAATCTGATCTTTTGGATGATGAGCTGAAAAAAGAAGTTTCTGCAGAATTTCCCGAAAACCGAAAGCCGTTGTTTTTCTCAGGAGTTACCGGAGAAGGATTGATGGAGCTGAAAGATGCCATCTGGAAAAGACTTCACGGATAGAAATAAATGATTGATTTCATTTAAATTAAATAAAAAGCAAAAGGAGAAATATCATGTTTCTCCTTTATTTTTTACAGACAATTACAACTTCATTTTTCGTAAACCCTTGATAACTATCCTCATCAAAAACTTTCACTTCGGTTTTAAATCCTGCATTTTGCAGCCGTTCTTTTAAACCGGAAACCGAATAAATTCTCACATGATCTTCCTGTCCGAAATGTTTCAGACGATCTTCCGGAGAAACAATATTATAGTTTTCATAGATCTCACCTTCCTTAAAAGGAGTCTGAATCAAAACTGCTCCCTCCTTTTTCAGGGCACGGTACAATTCGCTCATTGCTTTTTTATCATCAGTAATATGTTCCAGAATATGATAACATACAATGAGATCAAACTTTTCGTTTTCAGCTTCTATATTGGTGATATCAAACTGATAATCAGAAAGAAATTCATTTTCAAAATCAGTGGGATAATAAAAAATATCACTTCTTTTTTTCCATTTTTTATACAGCATTCTAGAAGGTGAAAAATCCAGAAAAGTCATCCCGGAATTTAAAAATTCATGTTCCAAAAGCTGACTGAGTCTTCTCGTTCTGGGTAAGCTTCCACAAACAGGACAGATAAGCTGACCGTTTTGCAGTTCTGCAAACTTCCTAAGCTTTGTAGAGCAGATAATACATTCGTGATTTTTCCCGTGATAAAAAGGCTTGAGAAGCTTTCTGAAATTATCTTCATTCTTGATGAGAATTTTTATTGAAATGATATTCTTTACAACTGATTTTAAGAAATTATACATGAAATAATTTTTCTGACTTCAAAATAACAAAAATTTATACGAATTCTCTTATCTAAAAAGAATCTGCCACCAAAATAATAATTTGTAAAGCATCATCTGTTTTTTGGAATAACTATTGAAAGACTTTAGAAAATTTTACAATGAAATATTTATTTGCCATCTGTACCCTGATTTTTTTATGTTCTTGCAATTCTCAAAAAGCAGCATCAAAATATTCTGAAATTGAATATGAAGCAGGAGCCTGCTTCGGGTCGTGTCCGATTTATAAAATGACCATTCAGGGAGACCGAACTGCTATTTTGGAAGCTGAGCATTTTAACTTTTCAAAAGGTTTTTCTAAAAGTGAGTTTGATAAACCAAGAGAAGGAACTTTTAAAACAACGATCAAAAAAGAAGATTATTTAAGGCTGGTAAAACTTATTGATGAATTGGAAATCAAAAACCTGAAAGACAAGTACGGAACACGGAATGTGAGCGACTTACCAACATCTTATCTCCGAATAAAATCCAGTGACGGTACTGTAAAAACTATTGAAGACTACGGTAAAAGAGGAACCGAAAAACTGATTGTTGTTTACCAGTTTTTTGAAGATCTGAAGCATCATCAGCAATGGCAAAAAGTACAGTAGCGGGCTTTTAATTAATTTAGACTATCTTTGTAGTATATTCGGCGGCATTCTCAGCCAGAAAGTAATTGATTTTACTTAAAAATTCTGTTAAAAAAAAATTAGCAGATCTGCTAAAAATGATGAAGTAAACTGCTTCAACCGCATTATTTTAATACACATACGAATTTGTTATTTACCGACTTAAAATTGATTAAGCCCATCCTGGATGCGCTTCAAAACGAAGGTTATGAAAAACCTACCCCCATTCAGGAACAGGCAATACCTTCTATATTAGAACACAGAGATGTTTTGGGAACAGCCCAGACCGGAACAGGAAAAACGGCCGCTTTTGCCATCCCTATCCTTCAGAATCTTACCGAAAGAAAAGCTCCTAAAAACAACCACATCAAAGCATTGATCCTTACGCCAACAAGGGAACTTGCCATACAGATTGAAGAAAGCTTTAATGCGTACGGAAGAAATCTTCCTCTCAGAAAACTGGTGATTTTTGGAGGTGTAAAACAAGGCAATCAGGAAGCTGCTTTGAAGAAAGGAGTTGATATTCTGGTGGCAACTCCCGGAAGATTACTGGATTTTATTGCGCAGGGAATTATCAGCTTAAAAAATCTTGAAATTTTTGTACTGGATGAAGCCGACAGAATGCTGGACATGGGTTTTGTACACGATGTGAAAAGGATCATCAAACTTCTTCCTCAAAAAAGACAGACTCTTTTTTTCTCGGCAACAATGCCCGGTGAAATTCAGAAACTGGCAGATTCTATACTCAACACGCCGATTAAAGTATCGGTAACGCCGATTTCTTCTACCGCTGAAACCATTAAACAATCGGTCTATTTTGTAGAGAAAGAAAATAAGCTGGATTTGCTTACGCACATCTTAAAAAATAATATTTCGGATTCTGTACTTGTCTTTTCAAGAACAAAACACGGTGCCGACAAAATTGCAAGAAAACTGCAGCAAAGCAAAATTACAGCAGAAGCCATTCATGGAAATAAATCGCAGAATGCAAGACAAAATGCTTTGAGCAATTTCAAATCAGGTAAAACCAGAGTCCTAGTTGCTACTGACATTGCAGCGCGTGGAATTGATATTGATGAATTGAAATATGTGGTAAACTATGAATTGTCTGATGTCGCTGAAACGTATGTTCACAGAATCGGAAGAACCGGGCGAGCCGGAGCAAAAGGAAGTTCTATTTCTTTTGTAGACGGACTGGATTTATTGAACCTAAAAGACACGGAGAAACTAATCGGGATGAAAATTCCTGTGGTAAAAGATCATCCTTTCCACACCGATGATCTCATCGTTCAAAAGAGAGATTCTAACAACAAACCTTTTGTGCCAAAACCCAAACCTGCAAACCCTTCTCAACAGAGAAAAGAGGCTAGTTTTAAGAAACCAAAAAACAAGAGCAACTTTTCCAGAAAAAAATAAAATAAGAAGTGCCTTCCGTTTTGGAAGGCACTTCTCCTAGAATAGATAAAGTGATTGACTTTTTATTCCCAATCGGGCATTTCTGCATTGGTAAAAAGTGTGGTCCTGAGATAAGTATTATTGTTATAATTGATGGTAATTTTCACAACATTTCTTGTTGAAATATTATCATTGGAGGTATTGACAAAGATGACTTCCGAATCATTAGGCGAAAATCTCGGATCCAGATCATTGGTTCCGTTGGCTTTCTGGCTCAAATTTGACAAATCTATTTCGGTATTATTTTCCAGATTGTAAATAAATATTCTGGAATCTAACTGACGGTAGGTAATATCTTCGAATCCTGAAACATCTCTGGTATATAATAATTTTTTTCCATCAATTGAAAAATTGACTCCTCCTGCTCCACCGGTTACAGAAGATAGGACTGTTTTGGTAATATTTCCCGCCATGTCTATAATGAAAATCTTCACTCCGTAGCCATTCAGTCCGTTGGTTTTCAAAACTATTTTGCTGCCATCGTAGCTCCAGTCACATTCCGAAATCAAGCTTCCGTCTGTTGTAGTATACAATAAGGTCAAGCCAGTTCCATCGCTGTTAATTCTATATAGTTTATTGAAATTAGCATAAATAAACTGATTGCCGTTGGTATTCCACGAAAAATCTATTTCTGCATTATTGAAGCCCGTTACGGGAAGATTGGTAACTTGTGTAACATCCGAACCGTCCCTTTTGGCTGTAAAAATCTGAAAGTTTCCGCCTACATTTCTTAAAAAAGCAATTTTATTGGCATCATTATTCAATCGTGGTCTGAAACTGTTTTGGGTCTGTGAGGTAACTGTAAAATTGTTTCCTGCCTCATCAGAAGATACCAGATAATAATTTCCGTTTGCTTTTTTAGCATAATGAAATCTGTTGTTGGGTGTAGTGCTGGTTTTAAACTGTCTTGTTTCGCTGTACACTTTCGGATTGACACCATCGGAAACAACTACCTGCCAAAAGTAGGTTACACCAAACTGAAGATTGTCTAAAGTATAATTGGTAGCAGAAATATCATTGATGTTTAAGACATTGGTATTGATACTGTTTTTGATGATAAGATCGTATTTCAATACATCATCCTGATCCGGATCTGTACAGGTCCAGGTGAGGTTTACAGACAGTGGCTGATTTTCAGAATTATCTGCCGGTGAAACCAGAACCGGAACTGTAGGTGGTGAATTGAGCGAATTATCATCTGCCAGTTCAAAAATTATATTGACGGTCTGTGCTTCACCCTTTAGATTAATTCCCTGAAAAGATGCAACATATCCTGAAGCCTCTGCTTTCACAGAGTAGTCGCCCAAAGTAACATCGGTAATTTCAAAGGTTCCGTCTGATTTCGTAAAGAGACTGCTTGTAGAAGGACTTGTAGATATTTTTGCATTAGCAATCGGCGTATTGGTTCCTTTTGCAACTACAACTCCTTTTATAGTGCCTTTTAGTTCTTTTTCAACGAGATCTTCGCTACATCCAACGAAGAGTAACAATATAATAGACAATAAGAATAGATTAAAATTTTTCATGATTTAGTTTTTTTTGAAAGGTCTGTTGTTGATATACCAGTTCAATCCAAGACCAATTCTTATACTTTGGTCATTTCGTTTTCCGCCGACATATTCGTCCCATCCATCATTGAATCCGAAATCATACTGCGTTCCTATTCTTACAGCCAGACTTTTTGAAAAAAGATATTCTATCCCGCCGCCGAACTGCATTTTAAATTCATTCTTACTGTTAAAAAACAACGAGCCTAAACCTCCATACAGATAGGGTGTAACTTTATATTTAGGAAATAAAAGATATTCTACATTAGCTTCTGTAGTAAAAACATTTGCCTTGTATATATTCTCGTTTTCGAAGGTAAGATAACTGATATTGGCTTCAGCATTCAGATGATCGGTAATAAAATATTTGAAGCCCGCTTTTCCGCCGATATTCATTTTAGGATTGGCATAGTCGCCTTTGATCTGAGTTCCTTCTGCTACAACAAATAAAGAAGATTTACCTCTCTGGCTTACAGGATATTTATCTCCTATCAATCGGTCATTATTTTTATTTTGTTCAGTATTATATTCTTCAATGATTTTTGTAAATTTGTTGGGATCATGTACTCTCTTACTCCAGATTCTGTCTCTTACACCTTCTACGATCAGAGAATGCACTGCTTTTTCAATAGCCTCAGTTACCGCAAGCTGCACCGGCTCGTTTTGTGTAAAACCTGCTTCAGCCTCAAAAAGTCTTTCTGTATCTACATATCTGAAAAAACTTCCGTTAACACTGGTAGAAAGAATTGTTTTTGAAGTATATACTGTTTTAAGAATTTCTCCGCTTTGGGTAGAAACGGCACGAAGATAAACGGTAATACGATCCTGACGGTACTGAGTTGATGCTCCGATTCCGAAGTATCTTGCTCCCACCCCACCTGTCATAATATTAGTATCGTAAGAGATCACACCGCCTTCAAGAATAATTCCTGCATATAAAAGCGGAGGAAGATTGCCAGATTCATTGCTCTGGTTGGGCATATATTCTTTTCGTGTGGTACGGATGATTTGTCTTTCGTTGAGAAGATTTCCGATATTTTCTCTCTCAATAGGCGTAAACCATTTGCTGTCTTCAAGAGCTTTCAAAAGTATTGTGGTTGTTCCCTGAGGAATTGCGGTACTCCAGTTGGCTCCTGTTTCTGATGGTTTGTACTGACCGGTCTGGTCTCTGAATTTGTACACCCCTACAACTATTTTTTCGTTTGGTAATGGAAGGTTTTTAATCTTGGATGTGTACTGGGTAACTTCTCCTAAAGTTGATCTTTCGCTGTTTGTTGGTAAATTAAATAATGTACTGCAACTGTTTAACACCAAAAAAATCAACAGTATCGTTACCCAAAATTTTGGATATTGAACTAGATTTTTCATGGTATAAATTATTTATTAGCACCTGGAATTACAATTTCAGATTGTTCACCGGTACTGGTGTTTAAAATTTTGATCATCATTCCGCTGTTGGTTTGAATAACTTCAAGATACATTGAACCAAAAACGTATGTTCCCGGTTTAAGATCTCCGTCGCCAAACTGCTCACCGAATAATTTTGTGGAAAGCTGACTGAGAAGCTGCCTGTTTAAGCTCTCAGTAAAACTGCTTAATGAACTTTGATTAGAAAAGAGATTCCCTTTATCGTCATCAAACTGATTTTGGGCAGTAGCTGAGCTCAGCAGCCACTGATAATTGAATGTATTGCCTCCGAATGCCGGATTGACTGGTGTATAAACCAGCTGCTGGGAAAATATACTGCTTGTGGTAACAAGAAATAGTAATCCGCTAAAAAAGAGTTTCATGATTAAAGTTTTTAAGTTGAACTTTTTAACAATTCGTTTTTAGGTAATGTGATTCTTTTTAAAATTTCCAAAGTATTTCTGGCTTCATTTTCTGTGACCTCCTCATCCGGAGTTGTATTGAAATTATATATTTCCTGATCGTTGTAAAAAACCGATATTCTTGTACTTCTTGCCAAACCGGGGATTTCTACAATTTTTACTGTTCCCGGAAATTTTCTGTCGTTCTGAAGATAATACATAAAAAACTGATCGTAATAGTGTTTCCCTATTTTGGTGCGGGTTTCATCTATCGTAAGACCTACTAATTCTATATCATTTTCAGGAATATACTGAGGTTTTTTAGCTGCTAATTTTTCAGGATTAATTTCAATGCTGTCTTTAGAAATAACTTTGTCGTTTTCTTCATCTTTTATAAAAAGATATACCTTCAATGCATCATTTTTATCAAGATTGGTTTTTATTTCAGAAAGTTTAAGGGTTTCGCCGGGCTTCACCACATATTTGCCTTCCTGTTTGTTGGTAGATGTATTTCCGGTACTGCTTTTTTTTAAAGCTAAAAGAATGTATTTGATTGGGTAATGGATTTCCGAATTGTTTTCGGCTGTTGCCGCAAAATTATACAGACCATCTGCATTTTCAGAAATAATTTTAGCCTTCATCTTTCCGCTCAGATTCTCGTATTGTGCAGAAATGCTGCTTACACAAAACAAAAACAAAACGAAAAAGTAAAAACGGGTTTTCATGGCTAGTAATTTCTTACAAAAATGGTCATGTCACTGTTATTGATATTGATTTTCATCTTTTCGGAAATGCTGTTGCTTCCTGTAATATCAATATAATTATTATCTCCTTTGGTACTTACAGATGCTTTAGTCGGATTATTTCCTGCATTGATGTAAAGCGTTGTGTTGTAATCTCCCTGCTGAACAATCGTAAGCTCTCTAGGGTTTTTATCGTATACTTTCACATCATTATAATTCCCGATCTGTACAACTGTATTGACGGAGTTATCAATTATCTTTCCTTCATTATATAAGTGAAGAATATTCTGGCTGTTTATTTTCTCGAAAGCCATATTCTGCTGTGCAAAAAATACCATCGGAAAAAATAGCATCAATATGATGATAATTGATTTCATAGTCTGTTTTTTTGGTATAATGTATAGGAGATTGCTCTCCTATACATTTGAAAGAAACTCTAGTTTTGTGTTACTGTGATAGAATTTCCATTACCTGTTTGTGTACCCATGTGATAATTTCCGTTACCTGTCTGGATGAGAGTAGACTGGTTAGAAAGTCCTGTCTGGTAAGCCCAAGCGTCATTGTTATTTCCTGTCTGTACAGAAGATGACTGGTTGGAATTACCATCCTGAGAAACGTAAGCCATGTTGCCGTCTCCGATTTGTGAAGATGATAACGAGTTTCCGTTTCCTAACTGATAAGCGGTTGCGTTATTATTGTTTCCTGTCTGAATTTGCATTGCAGAATTGGAGTTACCTGCCTGAGAAGCATAAGCTGCATTACCATTTCCTGTTTGTGAAGAAGATAGCATGTTTGAATTACCTTGCTGTTCACCGGTAGCATCATTATTGTTACCACTCTGAATTTGTGAGCCGGAATTCATATCTCCTACCTGAGAAAGATAAGCATCATTTCCGTTTCCGGTCTGAGTTTGTGTTGCCATATTACTGTTACCGTCCTGAAGAACTTCAGCGTCATTATTGTTTCCTGCCTGTGTCTGCATAGAAGAGTTTTCATCTCCATCCTGCATCAGATCAGCGTCATTCAAATTTCCTGTTTGAGATTGATTGGCAATATTAAAATATCCTGTCTGGCTTGAATTTGCTGAATTGAAATTTCCATCCTGAATCTGATCCAAATCATTCTTCCATCCTGATTGTGAAGCAGATGCAGAATTGAAAAGACCATCCTGCCATTGATAAATATCATTAGCATCAGCACTAGCACTTCCCGGGCTGGAATCTCCTACCTGTGAAGCAGTAGCCGAGTTACCCATTCCGTTTTGAATTTGATCAATATACATTCTGGAACCTTCGCTTTGTGAAGCTGTTGCTCCATTTAGCATACCATCCTGCTCCTGATTGATCTCGTTCATGTAAGTCTTATCTTGAGTAGCACTCGCATTATTCAAAATACCATCTTGATTTTGAGTAACATAATTTTTATTTGCCCATGCAACCCCCTGTACAACTGTAGCACTGTTAGCAAGTCCGTTTTGCGTAGTAGCTGCTTCGTTATACTGATGTTTTTGAGTTACATTTACTGTATTAAAACTTCCGGTCTGTGTAGATTCGTTCAGCTGTTCCAAACCTTTTTGTGAAACTGTGGCAGAATTATTGTTTCCACTTTGAGACACCGTGTTTGAGCTGTTGGTACTTTGTGCATAGATGAAGCTCGCTGATAATAAAGCAAAAGCTCCGGTAACTAATTTTTTCATGGTGAAATTTTTTTGTTGGTTAGTGATACAAAGCTAGAGTTATAAAACATGACAAAAATCACGTTAAAAGTGTAAATTAACAAAATCACTGCTTACCGTGCTAATCGTACCCATTTCAGGAAATGGCATATACCTTAATACAGTTATAAAATATACCGTAAAAACACTATAGACGGAAATATTAAAAAATTTTAAATTAAACAGCTCCCATTTCCCTCAGTTTATAGCGATATATTAGTAAATTTGAAATATGGAAAGTTTTGGAAAAGATTTATTACAAAAAATAAAAAATGCTTCTCTTGAAGGTCAAAATGCGCACGGAATTTTCTCTCCGCCTTACAGACTATTGTTTAGTCATGAGCAGATTTTAGAAAAAAATCCAAAATTTGCAGCAGTAAATATCGTTTTATACCTTAAAAATAATGAATGGCATTTCCCATTAATTGTACGATCTATAAACCAGCACGACAGGCATAGCGGGCAAATCTCTCTTCCCGGAGGAAAACGTGAAGAAATGGATCAGGATTTTGCTGAAACTGCCATCAGAGAAACTTCTGAAGAAATCGGTATCGAAAAACCTTATGTAAAAATAATCCGTGATTTATCTCCAATCTATATTCCGCCAAGTAATTTTTACGTTTATCCTTATATTTCTTACACCAAAAGAAACCCTGCATTTATTTTGCAGCAAACTGAAGCCGTTGAAGTTATCGAATTTCCTATAAACTCCTTCCTAAGCCTTTCTGATACCCCTGAAATAATGGCTCTTCAGGAAGCAGGAGGACATGAAGTTCCGGTTATTAATTTTAACGGATATATTATTTGGGGAGCCACAGCAATGATTTTAAGTGAATTCAGCCAGTTGATTAAAAAAATGTAACTTTGCAAATATTATGTTTAATTGAAATATGGCGAAGAAAAACATTTTCACCGATTCATTCGGAACACCTTATTTTTTAAAAAGATTAATCATTTTTGTTCTGGGAATTATTTCTTACAGAAGATTTAATGGTTTCAACAAACTTAAAATCACAGGTACAGAAAATTTGGTAGATCTTCCCGATTCCAATGTACTTTTCGTTTCCAACCATCAAACTTATTTTGCAGATGTTGCAGCCATGTATCATGCATTTTGTGCTGTCAATAACGGATACCTGAATACCATTAAGAATCCTATTTATTTATTGAATCCAAGAGTAGACTTTTACTATGTTGCGGCAGAAGAAACTATGAATAAAGGCATACTTCCCAAAATTTTTAAAATTGCAGGCGCAGTAACCGTAAAAAGAACATGGAGAGCAGAAGGTAAAAATGTAAACAGAATGGTTGATCTCACTGAGATTGATAATATTATGAAAGCTTTGGATAATGGCTGGGTTGCGACTTTTCCTCAAGGTACTACTGCTGCTTTTGCCCAAGGAAGAAAGGGAACAGCAAAGTTGGTTAAAAACCAGAGACCAATCGTTATTCCGATTAAAATAAACGGATTCAGAAGAGCATTTGATAAGAAAGGACTTCGCGTAAAAGTAACCGGCGTAAAACCAACAATGGAATTTAAAAAACCGTTAGACATTGATTACGACAACGAAAATGCACAGGAAATTCTTCATAAAATCATGACTGCCATTGAGCAGACTGAAGATTTCAACGTGCTTCATACCTATGATGAAGAAATAAAAGCAAAAAAATCTGAACAGAATAAATCTCAAAACTAAAGTTAGATGAAAAAGATTTTAGGAATCATTTTAATGCTATTATTTGCAGTTTCCTGTAACAACCAAAAAATGTATTCGGATTATGACATCAGTTTTTCTCGTAGTGGAGGCTTTGCTCCTACCTACGAAAATCTTCTGATTAAAAACAACAAAGCTTATTATTCTTTTGAAGGACAGGAAAAAAAAATAAAAAGAAAAATTAATATTTCAGATTCCGAAATCAAAAATCTTAATGATATTTTATCTAAAAATAATTTCAGACAGATTCAGGAAGATCATAAGAAAATATACGACAATATCACGACTTCTGTCAATATAAAGAAAGGAACAAATGCAGGAAGCAAAAACGACGGAAGCGCAATAATGCCTAATTATGAAAAGAACTGGGGAAATATTGTAACTGCTTTTCAGAAAATTATCAATAAAAAAATCAAAAATTAACACAAATTTGAGAACTCATTTCATCGCTATTGGCGGAAGCGCCATGCACAATCTTGCTATAGCTCTAAAAGATAAAGGTTATCAGGTAACAGGTTCGGATGATGCTATTTTTGAACCCTCAAAATCAAGACTTGAAAAAAAAGAAATTCTGCCTGAAGAATTGGGCTGGTTTCCTGAAAAAATCACTTCAGATATTGACGCTGTTATTCTGGGGATGCATGCTCATCAGGATAACCCAGAACTGGCAAAAGCAAAAGAGCTGGGTTTGAAAATTTATTCATATCCGGAATTTCTTTACGAACAATCAAAAAGTAAAACCAGAGTCGTAATTGCCGGATCACATGGTAAAACGACCATTACATCAATGATTCTTCATGTTTTGAATTTTCATCAGAAGGAAGTAGACTTCATGGTAGGAGCACAGCTTGAAGGTTTTGACTGTATGGTAAAATTAACAGAAGACAATGATTTTGTAGTCCTGGAAGGTGATGAATACCTTTCCTCTCCTATTGATCTTCGTTCTAAATTTTTATTGTATCAGCCAAATATCGCTTTAATGAGCGGTATTGCGTGGGATCATATCAATGTTTTTAAAACATTTGATGATTATGTAGAGCAGTTTAGAAAATTTGTTGCAAGCATTACTCCCGGAGGTGTTTTAGTGTATAACGAAGAAGATGCAGAAGTTGTAAAGGTAGTAGAAAATGCTGAAAATTATTTCAGAAAAATGCCATACAAAACTCCGGAATACGAAATCAGCAACGGAAAAGTTTTATTAAAAACTGAAATGGGTGACATCCCGCTTTCTGTTTTCGGAGCGCACAATTTACTAAATCTTGAAGGAGCAAGATATATTTGCCAGACTTTAGGCATTATGGATGAAGAATTTTATGAGGCAATCATGAGCTTTAAAGGAGCATCAAAACGTCTGGAAAAAGTAGAAAGAGAAGATAAAGGAGTACTTTATAAAGATTTTGCCCACGCTCCGAGTAAGGTAAAAGCTGCCGTAAAAGCATTCTGCGAACAGTTTAAAAACGAAAAAAAATACGGTTTTCTGGAGCTTCACACATATTCTAGCCTAAATCCTGTTTTTCTTGAGCAATACGACCACGCAATGGATGGGTTGGAGGAAGCCATTGTTTTCTATTCTGAAGATGCTTTAAAAATCAAAAGAATGGAACCTATTTCTCCTGATTTAATTAAAGAAAAATTTAAAAATAAAAATCTAAAAGTATTTACAAATGCTGAAGAGTTACATCAGTACTGGAACACTTTAGACAAAACCCAAGGAGTCTACATGATGATGAGTTCAGGAAACTTCGGAGGTCTGGACTTAACAAAATAAACTTCAATAAATAAATAATCCGTCTCATTTTTGAGACGGATTTGTTTTATGTTTAAAATGAATATTAGAATATTTAATATTGTTTAGATCACAAAAAGTTTATTACAACCTTTGATTTTTATACAATTTCCAGTAATTGGATTAAGCCTTTCTGAAATTCGTAGTGATAAGTCAGAACTATCGGACTTCCGGGAAAAGTACCCGAAACTTCAGCCTTCAGTGTCTGATCTTTTTCCGAGTATTCAAGCGGTTTCATTGTTGCCTGATACTCTTTGTTGGCTTTATCAATCCAATTTTCTATTTCCTTTTTTCCTTTGTATGTTTTGCCTTCATCGAAAACTACCGCTGTTTCGGTAAAACAATCGGCATAAGCAGTACTGTTAAAACTGTCCTGTGCCATTACGAGATCTGTGATTACTTTTGGTAAATTCATTGTTTTTAGATTTTGATGTTTAATATTATTTTTATTGCGTGAGGGATAGCAGCGGCATCCTTTTGCGAAATGAAATGAAGCAAAAGATACAGCGGATAGCCCGACCCAAAGGGACACGCCCAAATGTTAAATAGTAGGAATGGTACCGCCGTCAATTACAAATTCAGTTCCTGTAAGATAAACAGCTCTCGGCGAAACTAAAAAACCGACCAACTCTGCAACTTCTTCCGGTTGTGCAGGTCTGCCAATGGGAATTCCGCCCAATGCGTCCATCACACTTTTTGTGGCTTCTTCTTTGGTCATGTCTGAACTTTCTGCAATGCGATCCATCATTCTTTCGGACGATGTAGTCATGATCCAGCCGGGTGAAACCGTCAAAACTCTTACACCTTTTGCCGAAACTTCTTTAGATAAGCCTTTACTGTAATTGATTAAGCCTGCTTTTGCGGCTGCATAAGGCAATGTGGAATCGTAAAGAGGCAATTTTCCCTGAATAGAAGCAATATGAATAATAACTCCCGATTTCTGATCCAGCATTTTCGGTAAAAAACCTCTGTCTAAGCGAACCGGGACAAGTAAATTGGTTTGAATGGAATGCTCCCAATCCTGGTCGTTGAGAACCGAAAAACCGCCGCCTTTCGTTTCAGAGCCACCGAAATTATTAATTAAAATATCTAATCTGCCGTATTTTGTCAAAACCTCATCCACTACTTTTTCAGTTCCGTTTGTGGTGCTCAGATCTGCTGAAATGAAATGTAATTGTTCGTTACTGACTTCGGGTGCATTTCTTGCAGTAATAATTACCGTTGCTCCCGCCTGATAAAGTTGTTGTGCAATGGCTTTTCCTGTACCTTTTGTACCACCGGTAACCAAAGCAATTTTCCCTGATAGTTCATTGTTAAAATTAAAATCCTGTTTCATTGTTGAATTATTTAGGACAAAGTTGAGACTTATGTACCCTTCTCACAAGTACGGAAATACGATTCACATAGGGATAAATTTATCCCCTATTGCACATTTTGGAACATAGGTTTAATTTTACATGATGTATGAGAGAAAAATTTTACCCAATCTGAACTGCGGTTTAGATTTAATAGGCGAAGTATTATATGGTAAGTGGAAAATCCGTTTGCTGTGGTTCATCAATGAAGGTCACCAACGTCCAAGCGAATTGCAACGTAAAATACCCGATGCAACAAGACGGGTTTTGAATATCCAACTGAAGGAACTGGAAGAGCACGAGTTAATTACCAAGAAAATCTATCCTGTAGTTCCTCCAAAAGTAGAATACAGCCTCACCGAATTTGGTAAAACGCTGATTCCTGTAATTTCCACCTTAGGAAACTGGGGTGACAAAAATGAAGAGCGTTTACGCGCTGTTATTTTAAAAAGGCTAAATTCTGAGGGATGATGTTTAGTTATAATTTGATATTGCTGAGTATGATTAATTTCTTACTTGCACAAAAAACATTTATCAGGAATAAAAACTATTAAATATCTGCCACAGCATTCAGCATTTTCTTTTCCCATTCCTGATCTTTAGGATCAAAAAACAAGCGTTTTCCGGTGTCTAAAGAACGGACTGTTTCCATATCTTCTTCTGAAAGCTGAAAATCAAAAACATCAAAATTCTGTTCAATTCTTGAAGGAGTTACAGACTTAGGAATCACACAAAAACCTTCCTGTAAATGCCATCTTAAAATCACCTGAGCTACCGACTTATTATGATTAAAACCAATCTTTTTTAATAAAGGATTATCCAGAAGATCTGCATTTCCATTACCGAGCGGACTCCAAGGCTGTGTAATGATATTATTTTCTTTATTATACACCTGAAGTTCTTTCTGCTGAAAAATCGGGTGCAGCTCTATTTGATTTACAACAGGAATAATGCTGGAACGTGATGTAAGCTCTTCCATCTTTTCAACGGTGAAATTACAGACACCAATTGCTTTAATTTTCCCTTCTTCGTACAACTCCTCCATTGCTTTCCATGCTCCCAAAAAATCTCCGAAAGGCCAGTGGATAAGATACATATCAAGATAATCTAGCTGCAGCCTCTCAAGTGTTCTGCGAAAAGCCGATTTTGCTTTTTCATAACTGAAATCCTGTACCCAGAGTTTGGAAGTTACAAATAGATCTTCACGATTTGCATTGCTTTTTTTGATGGCATTTCCTACTGCCGTTTCGTTGAGATAAATAGAAGCCGTATCTATCATCCTGTAACCGGTTTCAATCGCTTTCATTACTGCATTTTCGCACTCCTCCTGGTTTTCCATTTGCCAGACTCCGAACCCTAAAGCAGGAATATCTACACCATTATTCATTGTGATTAAGGGCTGGTTAGGATATGTTTTATTTTCAGTCATAATATTTGAGATTTATTTTATTAAACAAATTTCGTAAAATAATTGATTTGGAATGATGTTTTCTGTTTTTATTTAAAATAGATATCTGCTTTTGTTGGAAAATATTTTAATTTGAATTTTTTTTACCATTTATTTTTATAAAAAATGCTTGTAAGATTTTTAAATTTATTGATCCGAGACAACTGAATATCAAACTATAAATCTAAACTGATTGTAATTTTTGAGCTAATGCCTTCAACATCTTCTACGCCCCGACAAACCGTAAAAAAAATACTACCCCTGATTTTGGCAACTGCTATTTTTATGCAGATGCTGGATTCTACCATTCTCAATACCTCTCTTCCATCTATTGCGAAAGACCTCAACGAATCGCCACTCAATATGCAAAATGCGATCATAAGTTACGTTCTTACTTTGGCGGTTTTTATGCCTGTAAGCGGATTTATGGCAGACAAATTCGGCACAAGGAAAGTTTTTGTTTTCTCATTAATTCTTTTCAGTTTGGGTTCTTTATTTTGTGCTGTTTCACAAGACCTTACACAGCTCGTCATATCAAGGGTAATTCAGGGAGTTGGAGGCAGTCTGATGACTCCTGTAGGAAAATTAGCCCTTATTAAAACATTTGACAGAAATGAATTGCTCAAAGCGATGAATTTCGCGATCATTCCTGCATTAATAGGCCCTGTTCTCGGTCCTTTAGTGGGAGGTTATATGGTAGACTATCTTTCATGGCACTGGATTTTTCTTATCAATATTCCTTTCGGAATCCTGGGAATTATTTTAGGCTTGAAATTTATGCCCAACTACAATTCCAAAAAAACAGACTTCGATCTGAAAGGATTTCTCATATTTGCCGCCGCTTCACTTCTATTGTCAATTTCGCTGGAACTTTTCGGTGAATCGCAGAATACCACTCCTGTTTTGGTTGTCTTTATATTAGGCTTTTTATTTCTTTATTATTATTACCGTCATGCTAAAAAAGGTGAAAACCCAATATTTCCTTTAAGTTTGTTTCAGGTAAGGACATTCCGGGTTGGGATCGTAGGTAATCTTGCTACAAGATTAGGAATCAGCGCTGTACCTTTGCTGCTTCCTTTAATGATTCAGATTGCCTATCAGCAGTCAGCTGTAGTTTCCGGCTGGATTGTTGCTCCAATGGCATTAACAGCCATGTTCGGAAAATCTTATGTAATTAAAATTCTGAATAGATTTGGCTACAAACGTACTTTGATGGTCAATACTTCTGTCATCGGAATACTGATTTGCTGTCTTGCTATTCCGGGTATTCAAACTTCCATTTATTGGTTTGTTCCTATAATTGCTATCATGGGATTTTTTAACTCTATACAATTTACTTCGATGAATACCATTTCCATTGCAGATCTCAGAAATTTTCAGACAAGCAGCGGAAATTCCCTTTTATCAGTCAATCAACAGCTTGCGGTTGGTTTTGGAATTGCGTTTGGGTTGATTGTTCTAAAAATTTATGAAAACAATGCTGAACTCATCAATAATGAAGTACATCAGGCTTTCCGTTATACTTTTCTTACGGTTGGTCTGCTTACAATTTTGTCTTCATTAGTTTTCAGACGACTTCATGTCTATGACGGAAAAAATATGAAATCTCAGGAATAATTTTCCAAACTTATCACACATCAATGTACAAAAATGTATTAAATGATAATTTTGATTTAAAATATTTAAAACTTATGAAACCAGAATTTGATAACATTCCGTTGGTAAAAAACGAAGATAAAAAACGATTTGAAATAGAAGTAAATGGTTATTTTGCTTTTATAGATTATAAAGAGAATAGCAGACAGATTGCGCTTATTCATACAGAAGCTCCAAAAGAACTGGCAGGAAGCGGGGCTGCAGCTGCAGTAGTCGAAAAAACGTTAATGTATATTCAAGAAAGCGGCAAGAAGCTTTTGCCTTATTGTCCGTATGTTTTTGCTTTCATCAAAAAAAATCCTGAATGGAAACGTCTTGTAGATGAAAGATTTGAAGGTTACGAAAAACTTTAAAGCTCTTTGAATACCCTTTATCAGTTATAAAACTTATCCTTTAATCAAAAAAATTAGTACTATAAAATTAAATATAAATAGAGACTTAAATTTCCATTGATTAAAAAACTTACTTATATTTAACTACTAAATTCAAAAAATATGATGTCAAATATTGGTCTTGTCGTAGAAGAAAGAGCTGCAGATATAGGCAATTTTCTTGTAGGAAGACTTTTACCTTTTCGTGAAAAGCGTTCGGTAGGTCCATTTATTTTTATAGATCACATGGGACCTACTTGCCTTCAGGAATACCAGAATTTTGATGTTCCGCCACATCCTCATATTGGTCTTTCTACTCTCACTTATCTTTTCGAAGGCTCAATTTTTCATCGTGATAGCATGGGTTCAGCCACAGAAATAAAACCAGGAGCCGTCAACTGGATGACTGCCGGAAAAGGGGTTGTGCATTCTGAAAGAACTCCTGAATACCTTAGAAATTCGCCTCAGTTTTTGCATGGCTTTCAAATCTGGGTGGCGCTTCCTAAAGAACTGGAACAAAGCGAACCTTCATTTTTTCATATCGAAGCAGACGAAATTCCTTTCTGGAATGAAGGCGATATTCAATACAAACTTATTGCCGGTGAAGCCTTTGGTAAAAAATCGGCTGTTCCTGTTCATAGCGCACTGTATTTTGTAGAAATTAAAAGCAAAACAAAACAAAAGCTAAACATTGGCCAACACCTTTTTGGTGAAGTTGGAATGTATGTTTTGGATGGTTCGGTAAATATTGAAGGAAATGAATATGGTACAAAACAGCTTCTGATCGCAAAAAACGCTTCGCTCTGCGAGTTTGAAATCAACGAAAATACTACACTTTACCTGTTCGGGGGAGAACCGTTTCCTGAAGAAAGACATATCTTCTGGAATTTTGTACATTCGGATAAAGAAAAAATAGAAGAAGCAAAGGTCAACTGGCATGACCAGAATCACGACCTATTTCCTCTGATTCCGGGCGATGATCAGGAATATGTTCCTCTTCCAAAGGCAATTCTAAACAGAAAATAGCTTTATTAAATTTAATTAAAATCACACGAAATGTTCTCATTGGCTAACAATACCAAGTTAACTATGCCTGACAACACCGTATAACAATATAAAAACAATTAAAATCTACTTATGAAAATATTTGCTTTTGCAGGAAGCATATCTTCCACATCCATCAACAGAGAACTTGTGAAATTTGTATTGAAAAGTTTTCCGAACGATGAAATCAATCTCATTGACCTGAATAATTATTCTATGCCTGTATTTTCAGTTGATCTGGAAAAGAAAGGATTTCCTGAGGAAGCACATTTGTTTTTAAAACAAATTGAAGACTGTGATGCTATCATCTGTTCGTTGGCAGAACACAATCGTTCGTACACGGCTGCTTTCAAAAATATTTTCGACTGGGCATCAAGAATTAATGTAAAAGTCTTTCAAAATAAACCGATGCTTCTAATGAGCACTTCACCGGGCGGCTATGGCGGAGGAAATGTGATGAATGCTGCAAAGACTTTCTTTCCGAATTTCGGAGCAGAGATTAAAGAAACATTTTCACTTCCAAAGTTTTATGAAAATTTTGATCTCGAAAGCGGTATCATCAATCCTGAAACGCTTAATGAATTGCAAAATAAAATTGAAGAGTTCAAAAAACTGGCAGAAAATTGATAAATTAATGAGTAGAATTGAATCAAAGTAAGTCCTAATATACTTGTTTATTTAATGTTAGCTGGGATTACTTCCAAACAGAACTCACAATATGAAAATATCCGAAAAATCTAACCAAGAAATTATTGAACAACTGTCCGAAATTGCTAAGAATTTCGACCCAACAAAAGAAAACTATCTTCTCTCCTACCCACACTTTTTGAACTATTTTAAAAAACTTGATACGATAAATTTAGAGAACTTAATCATAGGAATAAGTTTTACATATTCTTGGATGCCAACAATACTGAAATCAATTAAACTCCAAAATTCTGAAAAAGTAATTTCGATTTTAAACGAAGTAAAAAAGGGACAAAAAATAAACGAAGAACAACTTGCGACTGTGAAAGCAGCATTTAACAATTCACTAGTAGGAACTTCAAAACTACTACATTTTATTAATCCAAAGCAGTACGCAATTTGGGATAGCCGAGTTTTTCGATTTTTAAACAAAGAAGAACCTCATAAATACAAACTTGAAAAACCAAAAATTTATCTCGAATATATTGAGTTTATAGAAAATTCAAAAAACGAAAAGACTTTTAAGACTTTTTACAAATTAATGAAACAAAAGGTTGGCTATGAAATTACTGAATACAGAGCTTTGGAGCTTGCATTTTTTAAAGGTGAATAAGTATGGAATTGACGTACCGAGAACAAATTATTGAATCTATAAACAAATTAATCGAAACCAGATATACTATTTTTGAACAAATTATAAATCTTGCAATGTCAAATGAATTCAGTCATTTAAAAGATGTTTTTGACCAAGGGGATATTTATTCATTTTCTTTAAATCATTTTGAAGATGTTGAAGATGTAAATGTTCAAAAAATGATAGTACTTTGCAAAAAAACCGAGGAAATAATTTTTACAATTATGGACTTAAACGGAATAAATGAAAACGAAGTAAATCTAAATGACTAAGAATAAATAACATCCCGCTCCTATGTAGTGCAATCTGTCTAAAAATAGTGCAAGTAAAGAAATTTAACTCCTTAGAAGTTCAATAATAAAACAAATTACAATTACAAATTCATCGAAAAACGATTTATTTTAGCTTTGATATAAATGTAGTTGTCAAAAAAAGCTCTAAAACATTCATTTAATTTTGATATATTTATCGTACAGTTAACATTTCAGATCTAAAAATTCTAAAATAAAATTTATTGAATGAAGAAAAACCTGCTAACAATAATTTTACTGAGTTTCACACTAAGTATATCAATCCATTCGTGCAGCAAAGATGAAGAAACTTTTGCTTCTATTGTTCCTGTAGGAATTGCATTAGACCCGAACAACTTTAAAGGAGAGGTAAAAAATGGGGAAACCGTAACGCTGGATGCCATGATAAATTACAAACTTTCCGGGTCTGTTGTC
This sequence comes from Chryseobacterium echinoideorum, assembly GCF_007474535.1. Taxonomy (GTDB): domain Bacteria; phylum Bacteroidota; class Bacteroidia; order Flavobacteriales; family Weeksellaceae; genus Chryseobacterium; species Chryseobacterium echinoideorum. The sequence goes on from NZ_VKNW01000004.1 coordinate 266,513, forward strand.
ATTAAAAGTGGAGGCATACTCGTTATTCCTGCAGGAACCATAATTACAGCAACTGAAGGCACTTCATCATATGTTCTGGTAGAACAGGGAGGAAAAATATATCTTAATGGAACTTCCGTTTCACCTGTAGTCTTTACTTCAGAAAACCCTGACTCTGAAAACTGGGGCGGAGTTATTATCTGTGGTAAAGCTCCTGTCAACAATGGTATTTCGGGTATTACTGAAATCGGAAATGCAGCCTATGGCGGAACGGATTCAGATGATAATTCAGGATCCTTAAACTATGTGCGAATTGAATACGCGGGTGCAGAATTTACCAGCGGAAAAAGATTCAACGGTTTGTCTTTATATGGTGTAGGTAACGAAACAAAAATTGAGAATATTGCAACTGTTAACAATGACGAAGACGGTATGGAAATTTATGGTGGAACCGTGAATATTTCTAATATTGTTTCGATAGGAAATACAAATAATGCCATCAGTTTCCGAGATGGCTGGATTGGTACAGCCACCAATATTTACACGAAAAGAAAAACAGACGGAAGTGGAAACTTGGGCTTAAAAGGAATTAATAACGACCTCAACGACAATGCACTTCCGCAATCTAATCCGACGATCAAAAATGCTACTTTTATTGGAGCCAATGCAGGAGATTCCGTTGCAGTTAAATTACAGAAAGGAGCTGCAGCCAGTCTTGATAATATCATTTTATCTGAATGGAAAAAGGGAATTATGATTGAAAGTGATCAGTCAGTTACTTATTTCAACGGGAAAAAGAAAATCAACAATATTTTATTTGATAATGTTGCAACAGAGGCTTTACTAATGTCTTCCGGAGGTACAGCAGTCGCAATTGCAGATTCTACTTACATCAAAAAAGCGGATGCATCAGGTGCAGGCAACGGAGTGTTGACTCCGGTTTGGGCAATCGGCTGGTCCGGATTACAATAATAAGGACAAAATTTTGACATAAAAAAATCCTCTTTCAATGATGAAAGAGGATTTGTATTGATGTGATCTATATTATTTTTTTACCCCTATTTTGCTCCATGTATTCAGAACAAAAAGCAAAATCAAACCTAAAAACGCAGCAAGAATTGAAAAAACAAATTTGAGATTATCTTCAGATAAAACACTTGATTTCCATTCGATTGCATATAAATTGATAGCAATAAAAACGATAAAAACTACCAGAAATACTTTATAAAATTTTTGCATGATCATTAAAAGTTAATGTAATTCTGCACCAGCTGAGCAAAATTAGCGGTAAATAATTTAATTGAAATAGCAAGAAGAATAATTCCGAAAACTTTCTGAAGAATTGCCAGTGATGCCTCTCCCATTTTCTTCTCAATCCATTTCGCCGATTTCAGCACCAAATATACGAAAATTGTATTGAGAATGATGCCAAAGATAATGTTAATATCATGAAATTCTGCCCGAAGAGATAACGTCGTTGTTAATGTTCCCGCTCCTGCAACCAACGGGAATGCAATTGGGACAATAGATGCCGATTTGGCTTCAGTCGTTTTATTGATCTCAATTCCCAAAATCATTTCAAGGGCTATGATAAATATGACGAAAGCACCTGCAATGGCAAATGAGTTTACATCAACTCCGATAAATTTTAGAATTTTATTTCCTACAAAAAGAAATACAATCATGATGAGCCCCGCAGTAACAGAAGCCCTTCCTGCTTCTATCTGACCAAATTTTTGCTGCAGGCTTACAACAATAGGCACAGAACCTATGATATCTATCACGGCAAAAAGAACCATAAAACTGGTAAATACTTCTTTAATAGCAAAACTTTCAAAGATTTCCATCACTTAAAATTATTAATTTCGCAAAAATATGAATAAAAAATGATTATTTGCTAATTACAGAATATAATTTAACAATATGACTAAGAAGATCATGAAGAGATTCTTCGGAAGTAAGAGGAGAAAACTTCTCCATCTGAACTTTTTGAAGCAGCCTTTGATAATCTTCTGCTATATCCTGACCATTATGTCTTTCGAGGAAAGATGTGAAATCCTGTTTAGAGCTTTGAAAATACTGGCTTCTGACTTCCGAATCCATTTCTTCAAATGTTTCAAAGAACTTTTGCTTTTCTGCCGAAAGTTTAAGATTTTCCAGATAAGCAAAATAGTCGGTAATATCTGTTTTTAGACTTTGTCTCATCTCTGCTTCTGTTTCAGCGACAGAACCTAAAGGTTTAGAAGTTGACTTTTCCTTAATGATATTTCGCTTTTTTTGCCAATTTTTAAATAGAAAGTAGGCAATGATTAATCCTAAAAGAATAGCAATATTGGTAAGAAAGATATTCCAGTTGAGTTTGCTTTTTTCTTTTACCTTAAAAGAAGTCGTTTTCAGCACCGGACTGTCAACCGTTTCCAGAAAAGTATTGGTGTATTCATTTACCTTTTCAACAGTTGATTTTGCTTCCAAAACCTCATCATGTGAAAATGCTGTAACGGCAAGCTTTTTTTCACCTAGATCAACATATTCTTTTTCTTCGGGATTAAAAAACGAAAAAGACTCCGTTGTTATAACAAGATCACCCGATTTTTTGGGGATGATAACATATTTTGCCAGGATCTCTCCTTTCATTCCTGTTGTACCGGGACGTACAAATGACGAAATTTTTGGGGTAAACACATCATAAAAAGGAGACTCTTCTATTTTAGGAAGATTCATATCAGAGAGATTTCCCTCACCGGTAACTTTTACGGTAACATTAACTGGTTTTTTAACTTCAATTTTTTCTTTGGAACTACAGAAAACATCTACTTTAAAATTTCCGACAGCATTTTTGAATGATTCAGGAGAACCTTCAGGAAGCTTTTTTACATTTAATTTTACCTTATTGGAAGTAATTGAATTTTTACTTGAAAAAGTATTGACTGATGCCGATACCGGAGGAACTTCTACAAACCCGGATTCATTAGGAAACACCATGAAAACCGCCAGAATCTGCGATGCCATATTTCCAAAACCATTCGGGTCGATCTCAGATCTCTTTAAACTTACAGGATGTACATTAATATTATCACGCTGTGGGAGACGAATGTTTTTTACTTTTCTCAAGTGATCCATATTTTTTGAATACACCCTCAAAACAGCAATGGTCGGCTGACTCTGATAAACTTCTCTGTCTTCGATTTCCATATTGAGATACACATCGTTGCTGACATTCGCAACAGATTTTTTATCTATATCTCTTATGAAAATATCAAAAGGTTCGGTTTTGTAAATTTTATTGTTTACGGTAACCAATACAGATCCGATTCTCACCTTACCTTTTTGCTTAGGTTCCAGAGCAATTCTGGTTACGTACTGTTCTACAGAAGTATTGGTAGAGCCATCCATAAAAGCCTGGCTGTATGAACCGTTTCCGATCATGTTGAATTTGGAAAGATCAGGAAGCATTATTTTGCTTTGCTGTACAAGATTGTCTCCGTTGAGTTCCAGAACGATGGTGAGGTTTACGATATCTTTGCCATTGTAGTCGGTTTTATCAGACTTCATAGAAAGCTCAACCTGTCCGTAAGAAATTACAGATAGGAGGGTAAAAAATGCGTAAATAATTTTTTGCTTCATCACCAATCTTTCTCGTTGCTCTCGGGCTTAGAATAAGATTTATTATTTAATATTCTTCTCGCAGTACGTTTTTCTCTGCCGTCAATACTGTCTAAAATCGCTTTTTGCAGATCTTTCGGAAGTTTCCCTTCCTGTCCGCTTCCATTTGGCTTATTCTCTTTTCCCTTACTTTGTTGAGGACCATTTCCCTGATCTTTTTTCTGATCTTTAGAATCTCCTTTTTCGCCTTTATTCTGATCTTCTCCGCCTCCGCTTTTCCCTTGGCTGTTATCTTTATCGCCGTTATTTCTTTGTTGTTCCTTTATTTTAAGCTTGGCAATTTCGTAATTCTTTCTTGTTGCCTCATTATAAGGATCCTGCTTCAATGACTGCTTGTAATATTCTGCAGCTTTCTCTGGTTCGCTCATCTGCATCATGGTATTCCCAAGATTGTGCAGTACTGCAGCTTTGTCCGGTAAAGTCTGTGAGAGCTTTTCCGCTTTTGAATATTCTTCCTGCGCTTCCTGATATTTCTGCTTTTTATAAAGTGTATTTCCTAAATTATAGTGTGCGGTAAAATCATTTCCTTTGGATTTTATAGCTTCCATATATTTTGAAGATGCACCATCAAAGTCATTTCCTTTAAACTTCTGATTTCCTTCAAACACTAAAGTTCTGTAATTTTCCTGCCCAGATACAAAACCTGAGAATACAAAAACGAGTATTAACGCTGAAAATAGAATTTTAGTATTCATCTATTGCAAAATTATCTCTTTATATGTTAATAAACAGCGGTTTAATTGTTAAAATTGGGTTAAAGTAATTACTTGTATAATTAAAGATTAAAGTCTCTCTTCGGATTAAAAATAAAAATAAACAGGAATAGGAATATTGAAGTTCCTAAAAAGTACTGATAATAATGATTCGCATTCTGAGAATTGACTACCGTATCCGTTTCGGAAGCTTTTTTACTGATTTCCTGGGCTATTCTTTGAGGTGCATCATTCATATTATTTCCGTCTATATAGATCCCGCCTGTAGATTCTGCCATTTTTTTGAGCGCTTCTGTCTGCCTTTTAGATATAACCGTCTCTCCATTTCTGTCAAATTTATATGCTTCAAGCTGACCAAATTCATAAACAGGAACAGGTGCACCTTCATCAGTTCCCACTCCTACAGAAGTAATAGTAATGCCTTCTTTATTGGCCAGTCTAATGGCAGCATTATCGTTTCCTTCATTATCTTCTCCGTCACTGATTAAAACTACCTTTCTGGAACCTTTGCTGATATTTTTAAATTTTCCGGAAGTAATTTCCATTGCCTGAAGAAAATCAGTTCCCTGAATCGTAATATTATCCGTTTTTAAATCTGATATATAAGTTTCCACAGAGCTGTAATCGGTAGTTAATGGCATTACTGAAACTGCTTCGCCCGCAAAAATGACAATGCCAATCTTATCATTTTTAAGTTCCTTAATGGTATTGATGATAATATTTTTGGCCTGAGTCAAACGATCCGGACTGATGTCTTCCGCATTCATTGAGTTGGAAACATCCATTACAAACATCACATTATTCATTTTCTGAACAGACTTTATTTTCTCTGATCCGCTCAGCAAATCCACAATCGAAAAAATAAGAAACAGTACCGCCAAAAAATAAAGCACTGGAAAAAATCTGATAAAAGAGGTGTTTTTCTCAAATAAGCTGTCATGAAATTTTGATTCTGCAAAAAGATTTTTCTTTCTTTTTTTCCAACGGAGATATTTTACGACAATGAATGCCAGAAGCGGTAAAAGCAACAGCAGAAGTAAGTATCCGTTATTTCCTAAATACCAATTCATCAGCTTATAAATTTATAAAGTACCCAACGTAATAGAGCATCAAAGACGAGCATTCCTAATGCTATCCACAGAAAAATTCTGAAATGCTCTTCATAGTTATAATTTTTTGCAACCTTAAGATCTGTTTTTTCAAGCGTATTAATATTTGAATAAATTTCCTGAAGTTTATTTTCAGAATTTGCACGATAATATTTTCCTCCCGTTGTAGAAGCAATTTCTTTCAATGTATCCTCATCAATAGAAACCGGCATTTCCTGATAAAAAAATCCAAATTCATCCACATCTACAGGCATCAGCGCATATCCGTTGGTTCCGATTCCTATACAATATACTTTGATATCATTTTCCTTCGCAAGTACAGCAGCAAGTTGTGGCGGAAACAAACCATTGATCTGATTATTCACCCCATCGGTCATTAAAATTACCACCTTACTTTTTGCCTTACTTTTTATCAAATGATTCACCGCAACAGCCAGACCGTCTCCCACAGAAGTTCCATCTATCATTTCTCTCTGATTAAGATTTTGAATTTCATTGATGACCGCATCATGATCAAAAGTCAGCGGAACTTTCAGAAATGCCTCCAATTTATAATTAACCAAACCAAACCTGTCATTCGGACGGTTTTTGATAAAATCAACGGCAATTTTCTTTAAGACAGAATATCGGTCCGGATCAAAATCTTTAGAAAACATACTCAGAGAAACATCCACAGCAAGCATAATATCTACCCCTTTTGTTTCGTCTCTATCCTGAGAAACAGAAAAAGTTCTGGGTCTTGCCATGGCAACAATCAATGCAGAAAGAATGATATATTTGGAAATTTTCAAAAGAAAAAGAACCGGCAAAATACCACTGTTCACTTCCATATTTTTGGTAGTCGGAACTTTGATTCCTTTTCTTTTTTTCTGACTTAAATCTCTAAATAAAAGAGGTATAAAAACAGCGAAAAGCAATAAAAACCATGGACTGTAAAACTCGAAATCTACATCAAACATCTTTTCTAAGGTTTTCAAATTCTATGTCTTCGGATGAGCGTTTCACGAAATCTTTTATTTCGCTGAAGTCTTTCTCCATCATTTGCTGATCCGGAAAAGTTTTGGCAAATTTTACCAGATCGCCTCTCAAAAATACGTCTTCCACAATTTTTTCGTTTTCCTGTGAAATCGTATTATTCTGTTTCATCAGAGAAATGAGATCATCAGTAAGCAAAACATCTGCCGGAATATTATATTGTCTGGTAATAAATTTCCTTGAAATATCAATTAATTCCACATAAAACGAGCGGTAATTTCCTTCTTCAATATATTTTTTCTTCTTTAATGAATCCAGTTCCTTTAAGGTCTGATTAGTGGCAACCACCGGAGACCCCTTGGTTTTTCTTCCATATTTCATAAACATTACAATAGCAATAATGAGGGCAATCAATGCCAAAGCTGCCAAAAGATACCATTTGTACAATTCCCAATAATCTGTAACTTCCAGCTGCACTTCTTTATTACTCATAATGTCATTGATCTGATCTTCTTTTTGCGCAGTATTAACAACTTCAATTTCGTAAGGAATCGTTTTCAGAATTTTTTCTCCTACTTTAAATTCTAGTTCGGGGATTTTAAAAGTTCCCTCTTCATAAACAGCAAATTCTATTTTTCTTTCATAAGTATTAGCACTAATACCGATACTGTCTTTTATTTCTTCAAAATGAAAAGGTAAAAGCTCATTTTCTGGAGCAGTGATGACAGATTTACTTCTCAGATTATCAATTTTAATAACTAAATGATCTACCTCTCCCAGTGCCAGAGTTTTTTTCTCCAGATTGGAAGAAAGGAGTTGTGCAAAAGAACTTACACAAATTAAAAAGGAGAGTAATAAAAGTAATTTTTTCAATTTAATTTATCATTCAAGGTTAAAGTTAGAACGTGAGGTTATAAAATCTCAATTCTTATCTATTTTCTCTGAAAATAATTATATAAAAGCTTAGAATAATCTGTGCCAGTATTGATATTGAGCAACTCTGCGGAAGAATTGGCAAAATCTTCTTCAAGCATTCTTATTTTTTGTTTTTGGGCTTCCGCAAAAGTATATCTCCATCTTGCACTGGATGTATTTACCCAGATCTGCTTTCCTGTTTCTGCATCATTCAGCAATGCATATCCTACATCGGGAATTTCATTGTCTTTTTCATCATACACTCTCATTCCCAAAAGCTGATGTTTTTTGGATGCCACACGCAATGTTTTAGGATCATATCCATCTTCAAAATCAGAAATCAGAAATACCAGAGATTTTCTTTTGAAAATTCCCATCATATATTCTAAAGCTTTATCAATTTTTGAAACAGCAGGTATATAATCTGCCGTTAAAATATGACTGATGATTGATAAAATGTGCTTTCTTCCTTTTTGTGGCGGAACCACTTTATAGACTTTGTCAGCAAAAAGAATTAAACCCACTTTATCATTGTTTCCTGCCGCAGAAAAACCGAGACTTGCTGCAATTTCTGCTGCATATTCTCTTTTGAGCTGAGTTTTTGTTCCATAATCCATGGATGCGGAAATGTCCACCAGAATCATCATCGTTAATTCCCGCTCCTCTTCCATCACTTTTACAAACGGTTCGCGAAAACGCGCTGTTTTATTCCAGTCGATTCTACGGATTTCATCTCCGAACTGATAAGGACGCACTTCCGAAAACGTCATTCCCTGCCCTTTAAAGGCACTATGATACTGTCCCATCAGCGAAGATTCCGTTTTCCTTCTGGTTCGGATCTCTATCTGCTTTACTTTTTTTACAATATCTTTTATCTGCATAGTTTCAAATGTAACAATGTATCAGTTTATCAATATAACAATCTCAAAAATTGCCAAACTGTTACATTGGTCAATTGCTACATTATTATGGTGCTTCTATTTTTGCTAAAATTCTATTGACAATTTCTTCTGCCGAAATCTCTTCTGCTTCCGCTTCAAAAGTCAACCCGATTCGGTGTCTTAAAACATCATGTGCCAAAGCTTTCACATCTTCAGGAATCACAAATGCTCTTCCTTTAAGAAATGCATACGCTCTGGAAGCAATAGCCAGGTTGATTGATGCTCTTGGAGAAGCCCCGAAGCTGATATAATTTTTCAAATCAGAAAGTCCGTATTTTTCAGGGAAACGCGTGGCAAAAACCATATCCAGAATATATTTTTCAATTTTTTCATCCAGATAAATCTGATTGACCAAAGATTTTGCTTCCATAATATTTTCCAGAGAAATCACCTGCCTGATTTCCGGCTGATGTGAGGTAGAAACCATTCTCATAACCTTTCTCTCGTCCTCAAATTCAGGATAATCTATTGTACATTTCAGCATAAAACGGTCACTTTGCGCTTCAGGCAAAAGATAAGTACCTTCCTGATCAATCGGGTTTTGAGTGGCTAAAACCAAAAAAGGTTTTGGTAGTACCATCGTTTCGTCTCCTATAGTTACCTGCTTTTCCTGCATGACTTCCAAAAGAGCCGATTGTACTTTTGCAGGAGCTCTGTTGATCTCATCCGCTAAAACAAAATTGGCAAAAACAGGTCCCTTTTTTATAGAAAAATCATTGTCTTTGATATTAAAGATCATCGTTCCCACTACATCTGCAGGAAGCAGATCCGGCGTAAACTGTATTCTGGAAAACTCACCATGAACAGCCTCTGCCAAAGTCTTTATTGCTAAAGTTTTTGCCAAACCGGGAACCCCTTCCAGCAAAACATGCCCGTTTCCCAAAAGCCCGACCAGAAGTCGGTCTATCATGTATTGCTGCCCGACAATTGCTTTATTGATTTCCTGCCTCAGAAGAGTAAAAAAGTAATTCTGTTCTTTCACTTTTTCTGTAAGTTGGCGGATGTCTTCTGCTTGATATGAATCTGACATAGTTTAATTTAAAATAATGGGTAAATTTCTGATAAATACTTGCATTAATCAACACAATGAATGCCATTTTTGAGTTAAAGTTTGTTAAATAAATTCCGAAATAAATTTATTATTTGCGAATAGTTTCTCATAAAACCAATAAACACAAGGAATAATTTCATAAAAAAATGTAATATTTCAAGGATTAGATGATTTAAGAATTGTCATTTTCAGTTTATTAAACTAATTTTGGAGATTAAAATTCTGCAAAATGAATTATCATTTTCAAGCACACAGACAAGTCAGAAAAAACCTTTTAGATATTCTTCAAAATACTTCTCATGAAGATCTTTTGCTGATTCCCGATGGTTTTAACAATAATATTTACTGGAATATTGCCCATACAGTTGCCACACAGCAACTGCTGCATTATTATCTGAGCGGAAATCCTTTCAGAATAGATAAATACTGGATAGAAACCTACAAAAAAGGAACTTTACCTAACCTGAATGTTCAAAAATCTGAAGTGGAAGATCTTGAATTTTTGCTGACAGAAACTTCTAAAACTTTAATGAAAGATTTTGACAGCGATTTTTTTTCAGACTATACTCCTTATACCACAAGTTTCGGAATGGATCTGAAAAGTATTCAGGATGCTATTATTTTTAATAACCTTCACGAAAGTCTGCATTATGGCTATGCAATGGCGCAGAAAAGAGCAGTTTTGGGAGAAAAGTATTAAGGTTCAATGTTTAAAGTTTAAGGTTATGGCAACAGTCAATAAATTTGAAGACTTGGAAATATGGAAATTATCAAGAATTTTATGCGCTGAGATTTTTGAAATTATTGAAACTACAAATCTTAAAAACAACTTTAGATTAAGTAACCAGATTGATGGTTCATCCGGTTCAATTATGGATAACATTGCTGAAGGATTTGAAAGAAACGGAAATAAAGAATTCATTAATTTCCTTTCAATCGCTAAAGCATCTTGTGGAGAAACAAGATCACAATTGTACAGAGTATTTGATAGGAATTTTATAACTCCTGAAAAATTTGAAAATTTAAAAGAACAGACAGAAATATTGAGCAGAAAAATAGGCTCATTTATAAATTATTTAAAGAATACAGACTTGAAAGGGGCAAAGTTCAAATAACAGACAGTAAAAAACATTGAACTTTAAACCTTAAACGTTGAACGATACATATGAAAGACGATTTTATATTTGGGCTCCGTCCCGTATTAGAAGCTATTGAAGCTGGAAAAACGATTGACAAAATTTTTGTACAAAACGCATTGCAGGGAGAGATTTATGCAGAACTGAAAGCTATTTTAGCTAAAAATAAAATCCGTCCCAATTACGTTCCTGTAGAAAAGCTAAATCGTTTTACAAGAAAAAATCATCAGGGTGTGGTGGCTTTTATTTCTGATGTACCATTCCACAAAATTGAAGATATTGTTCCCGAATTATTTGAGCAGGGGAAAACTCCTTTCATTCTGATTTTAGACCGATTGACAGATGTCAGAAATTTCGGAGCCATCTGCAGAACCGCAGAATGTGTGGGAATTGATGCCGTAATTATTCCTGAAAAAGGCGGAGCTCCCGTTAATTCTGATGCCATCAAAACTTCTGCAGGTGCAATGTACAACATCAAAATCTGTAAAGAACCCAATTTGGCGCATGTGGTAGATTTCCTGCAACAAAGCGGAATTTCTGTATTTTCGGCAACAGAAAAAGCTCAAAAGCTGATCTATGATGTAGATTTTACTGAACCTTGCGCCATCGTAATGGGAAATGAAGAAACAGGAATTTCAAAAGAAGTATTGCACCATTCCGACGAAAAAATAAAGCTTCCTATTGAAGGAAAAACCCAATCTCTTAATGTTTCTGTAGCTTGTGGAGCTATTTTATATGAAGCAATGAGACAAAAACTTACAAAGATTTAATTTAACCTACATTCATATCAATTAGAAATTTTCGTTTATCTGAAAAATCTATCTGATTCAAAAAGAAAAATTTTATGAAAAAAATATTTGCATTAGCCATAATTTCGTTAGCCGTTGTTTCATGTAAAAAAGAAACGGCAACCATCACCAAAGTAGATCCTAAAACCGGTAAAACCATTACGGTAGAAGTTCCTGCAGATTCTGTAAAAGAAGTAAAAGCCGATGCAGCAATTAAAGATTCAGCAGGTATTTTTAAGCAGACTTTTAAACTGGAAAAAGGAAAAACCTATCCTTTAACAACTTACCAGAGAGATACCAAAACCATGACTGACCCAGAAGGGAAAAGCATGAGCGGAAGCAGCGAATCTACAGATGAAATGAGTTTTACCGTAAACGATATTAAAGGAAATGTGTATGATATGACCATCAATCTTATTTCGAAAAGAAACTCACAGTCCGCACAAGGGAAAACCATTGTGGTAGACACCAATCAGCCGATTCCAAAAGATGACAATCTTAAAATGATCTGGAATGTTAATAAAGCACTTACCGGAAATAAACTGAATATGAAAATGGACACGAGCGGCAAGGTAATTTCCATTACTGGCTTTGATGCAGTTTACACCAAAATTTCTGATGCACTAAAAAACATTGTAAAAGATGCTAATCAGAGAGCAAGCGTGGTGGCAAGTCTTAAAGAAACTTTCAACGAAAAAGTGCTAAAAGATCAGTTTGAAAAAAATCTTTCTGTAATTCCTAAAAAAGGAGTAAAAATCGGAGAAAAATGGACTACTTCTGAAAGTGCTGATGAAGCAGGAAAAATAAAAGTTACCTCAAATTATGCTTTGAAAAGTGTAGGAAACGGGGTTGCTGAGATTTCCATTACCGGAGGAATTCCTAAAAAAACTGAGAAGCAGAGCCAGAACGGAATCAACCACAGCATGAGCAGCGAGCTTCAGCAAAACGGAACGATAAAGTTTGATCAAAATACAGGATGGATTCAAAACCAGAACATCAGTGTAAAAACCACTCAGGTAGAAACCATTTCAGACGGAAAAGAGTCTAAATCTATGAAAAGTGTTTCAAATTCATCGGTGATGGTAAATCCTTCATCCAAATAAATGAATTGTACAATTTGAGGTTCAGTCATATATCTAAATTGAACCTCGAATTTCAAAATTGAATATTAAAGTAATAAGATTATGAAATTGCCAAACCAGAATTTCCCTATAAATTCTGAAATAAGCAATAACATCATTTAAAAAAACAATAAATATCTACCTATGAAATTTATTTTTGAGTTAATTCTCGCAACGATTATTATTTTCTTTGTCTGGAATATTTTAAAAAGAATGTTTTTTAAGTCTTTTTACAAGTACACTGGTTTCAGACCGCAAAATAATCAGCAGGAACAAAAGAAAAGCTCAAAACCGAATATTGAACAGAAAGTGAAATGGGATGCGGAAACTGTTGACTATGAAGAGGTGAAAGACAAAAAATAATTTTAAAAAAGATTGAAAATTAAATCTATCTAATGACCAAAATGGCAAAAAATAAAAACTTAATATACGTTGCAGCTTCACTGGTTGTATTCTTATTATTGGCATTTTTATATTCTACTCCTGTATTTACGGGAAAACAGCTTTTCCAGCACGATATTGTACAATACCGAGGAGGTGCTAAAGAACTCATTGACTACAGAAATAACTTCGATAAAGAAACCTACTGGAGCGATTCTATGTTTGGAGGAATGCCAACCTATCAGATGGGAAGTCGGTTCGAAGGTGATATTATCAAAAAAATCGACAGCTATCTCAATATTTTGCCGAGACCGGTCAATTATCTCTTTTTATTATTTTCAGGCTTTTTTCTTTTGGGAATGGTTGCTGTAAGAAACTGGAAATATGCACTTTTGGGAGCCACATTTTTTGGTCTCTCCACTTATTTTTACATCATTATTGCAGCCGGACACAACGGAAAAGTAAATACCATAGAATATTTCGCTCCGCTTTTGGCTGGAATTTTACTCGTCTATATTAGAAAAAAATACATTCTCGGATTTATTATTACGACTCTTTTCTTCGGATTGCAGGTGGCTGCAAACCATCCGCAAATGACCTACTACCTCTTTTTGGGATTAGGATTTTTATTTATTTCCGAATTGGTAAGAGCCATTCAGAAGAAAGTTCCGATGAAACATTTTCTGGTTTCGTCAGGAATTGTTGCTGCATCATTGGCAATTGGAGTCGGAATGAATTCCCAGAGAATTATGGCAAACTCCGAATACATTAAAGAAACAGTAAGAGGAAAACAGATTCTCAACACTGAAAATAATACCGCAGGAAACTCCGGAATGGATAAAAAAAGTATTCTGATGTGGAGCTACGGAAAACTTGAGACACTGAATCTTTTTATTCCAAGACTGATGGGAGGCGGAAGCCAGGAAAATTTCACCGATTCTTATAAAAATAAACTAAGAGAATCTTTATCGGGTCAGATTGATGATGGGCAACAATTAGAACAGGCGATTGAGAGCATCAGTCAGCAGACAACACCTTATTGGGGAGACCAGCCCGGAACTTCCGGACCCGCTTATCAGGGAGCTGTAGTATGCTTTTTAGCATTACTAGGATTCTTTTTTGCGCCGAAGAAATACCGCTACTGGATTTTAGGTGCCACTATTTTAACAATTTTATTAGCATGGGGAAGCAACTTTATGTTTCTATCGGATTTCTTTATTGAATATGTTCCTTTTTACAGCAAATTTAGAGCTCCTTCTTCTATATTGGTGGTGGTAGAATTGTTATTTCCACTCATTGCAATAATGGGATTGTACAGTTTTTTCAAGAGTGAAAAACTGGACGCAGACTACAAAAAGAAAATTCTTACTTACGTAAGCGGAGCAATATTCGTCTTTACCCTCACCCTTATTTTTTTCGGAAAATCTTTATTAGATTTAACGAATTCCAGAGAAGCCGAAATACCAACTTTCATCTTGGATGTGTTGAAAGAAGATCGTTTTAAATTATTCAGAATTGATGCCATCAAAGCCTTATTATATATAGGAATTACTGCAGCAGTTTTATTCTTTGCTTTAAAAGAAAAACTCAATCAGAATATTGCACTTATTATTATCGGAGCAGTAAGTTTATTTGATCTGTGGACAGTAAATAAACGCTATCTGAATGACGACAATTACGTAGATAAAATTTTTGCTGAAAACCCTTTTCAGACAGAAGGCACAGAATATCTGGCTGAAAAAGTGGGTGACAATGCTAATCTGCAATCAATTTTGGCAAGCATTCCAACCAACAAAGTTCTGGAAACTATTGCCGAAAAAGATAAAAAACACTACAGAATTTACAATCAGGTTTTAGGGGTAACCAGTGAAACCAATACCTCATATTTCAAATCTTCAGTAGGAGGTTATCATGCAGTGAGACTGAGAAGATTTGATGATGTAATGAACAGATATATTTCTAATGTTGACAGCATCAAAACACCAAAAATTCTCAACCTCCTCAATACAAAATATATGATTTTCGGTGATCCTTCACAACCACAGGTCGTTCCTAATCCGAATGCCAATGGAAATGCATGGTTCGTAAGTGATATGAAATTTGTGAGTACACCGGACGAAGAAATTAAATTAATTGGAGACATTGACACTAAAAAGACTGCGGTAATCAATGCAGAAGACAAAGCGTATTTCAATGGTAAAAATGTACAGCAGGACTCTACCGCTTCGATCAATCTCACAAAATATGAACCGAACGAACTAGAATTCAAATCACAGTCGAAAACCGGACAGTTGGCTGTTTTCTCGGAAGTATATTATCCTCACGGCTGGAAAGTTTTTGTGGATGAAAAAGAAGTTCCTTACATTAAAGCAGATTATTTTTTACGTGCCGTACACGTTCCTTCCGGAACTCACAATATCAAAATGATTTTTGAGCCTCAAGTAATCGAAAAAGGAAAATGGATTTCTCTTATTTGTTTTGGATTATTCATTGCATTGAGTGCTTTCGGGATTTTCTGGATAAACAAAAAGAAAAAGAAAGAAACTCAGTTTAAAGAAGAAGCTTAAATGCTATATTGTCATTCTGAACGAAGCAAAGCGCAGTGAAGAATCTCCAAAAACTAAATACAATCACAATGAAAAAATACAGCGATCCAACTTGGAGGTTCCTAAATGATGAAATTAAATGAGATTCTTCATTCCGTTTCACTTCATTCAGAATGACAAAAGAAAGCAGGATTACATTAAAACTCATGGAAGATAAAAAAATTCTTATCATTACTTATTACTGGCCTCCTGCAGGAGGACCGGGCGTTCAGCGATGGCTTAAGTTTGCAAAATATCTTCCTGATTTTGGTTGGAAACCTATTATTTACACCCCGGAAAATCCCAGTTACCCATTATTAGACAATACTCTAATGAAAGATGTTCCTGAAGATTTAGAAATTGTAAGAACAAAAATATGGGAACCTTATCAACTGGCTGAAAAACTCAATAAAAGCAATAAAAAATTCAAAGCAGGACAGTTTGATGTAGGCACAAACCAAAGCTGGAAATCTAAACTTTCGATCTGGGTGAGAGGAAATTTTTTCATTCCTGACGCAAGAGTTTTTTGGGTAAAACCTTCTACCGAATTTCTTGAAAAATATCTGAAAGAAAATAAGATAGGCACGGTTGTTACTTCAGGACCACCCCACTCCATGCATCTGATTGGTTTAAATCTAAAAAAGAAATTTCCTGAATTACAATGGATTGCCGATTTTCGTGATCCGTGGACGGAAATTTCCTATTACAAACATTTAAAACTCACCAACAGATCCGATAAAAAACACCGTTTTTTGGAAAGCGAAGTTTTTAAAAATGCAGATATTACTTTGGCAACAAGCTATACTGATGCGGAAAATTTCCGAAAAAACGGAGCCAATGCAATCTGTATCACTAATGGATTTGATGAGACAGATTCAAAATCTGAAATTCTCAGACTTTCAGACACTCATGCTAAATTCACACTCAGCTATATCGGTGTTTTAGAACAATTGAGAAATCCTGAAAACCTTTGGAAAGCATTAGAAAGTTTAGTGCAAAAAAACTCAGATTTTGCTGAAAATTTCAGCTTAAAATTTGTTGGAAGAATCGACGACAAGATTTTAAATACCATTGAAAAATCTGTATTGAAAAATCACATTTTGAATCTGGGCTACGTTTCGCATGAAAAAGCTGTAGAAGAAATGTCAAAATCATCACTACTTCTCATTACCAATTTTCCGGGTGAAGCTTCTAAAGGAATTATTCCGGGTAAAATTTTTGAATATTTAGCGACAGGAAAACAGATTATTTCTTTCGGACCCAAAGAAGCCGATGTTTCCAAAATTTTAGATGAAACAAAAGCAGGAAGACATTTCAGTTATCATGATTCTGAAGAAATTGAAGATTTTATCTTAAACAAATTTGAATCATGGAAAAATGGAGATTTTTCGCAAAATACTCAAAACATTGAACAATTTTCAAGAAGAAACTTAACGAAACAGTTAGCAGAAATATTGGATAAAAGGTCTCTTTAAAATTTCATTCAATAATTTAAAAAGAGCTTTATTAAATTGCTAAATGACAATTGCTAAATCGTCCATTCATCATTAATCACAGCAACCAGGTAATACTTGCCCTCAAATTTCTCAAAAACAAAACGGAGTGAGTTCCAATCCATACCGCTGTATTTTTCCGAACCTGAAATGTAATTCTCTGTGAAATCAGCATCAGGATAAATTTCTTTAAGATTGTTCAAAGAATTTCCGCTTCCCTGAAACCTATTGAATGAGTATTTTGATTGAATAAAGTCTTTTTTAAAAATCCATTTTTTAAAATAATTATTAATCGTCGCCTGATAAATTTCACCTGTTCCGTCACGAGATCCCCAAGTAAATATTGTTTTGGTAGGAAAATACTTCTGAAAATCCGCTTTGGAAAAATGTTTATCTTCATTTCTGTTAACAAAGGCGTACATAGAAAATCTCACCCCTTTTTCCGGATGAATACAATCTGAAAATGTTCCATAATTACCCAGCTTTATTGCCTGAAGCAAATCATCATTCATTTTCTCTAATATCACTTCCTTAGAAAATGATTTCTGACTAATTTCGGCTTTTTCATCTGGTTTTTTAATAGTATCAGAAGAAACTGCGGAATTTTCGCTCACCTTCTTTTCACATGAAATAAAAAAAAACATCAGAAATATGATAAGGAAATGTTTCATAACTAAAAATTTGTCCGGTAAGTTCAAAACCAATGCCGAATTGATCTAAAAGACTTTGGTAATTTCGCACAGGAAACTTTTGATTTTGTAAATTTGTGTAATGGAAATTCTAGACATTCTCATCATCGGAGCCGGACCTATCGGACTGAATTGTGCTTTGGAAGCTGAAAAGAAAAATCTTTCTTGTCTCATTATTGAAAAAGGAACAATCGTAAATTCTTTATACAACTATCCTCTTTATATGAAATTTTTTTCAACAGCCGACAAACTGGAAATAGCAGAAATTCCCTTTATTTCTGCAGCTCCAAAACCGGGAAGACAGGAAGCGTTGGAATATTATCAGGGAATTGCAAGGCAGAAAAACCTCAACATCAAACTTTACGAAAAAGTTGTACAAGTCTCCAAAAACGAAGAGACTTTTTATATTGAGACTTCAAAATCTAAGTACTTTGCCAAAAATGTAATTATTGCGACCGGATTTTATGATATTCCGAACCTAATGAATATTCCTGGAGAACAGCTTCAAAAAGTGAAACATTACTACACTGAGCCTTATCCTTATGCGAAACAAAAAGTGGCCGTTGTAGGATCAAGCAATTCTTCTGTAGATGCTGCTTTGGAAACCTACCGAAAAGGTGCAGAGGTAACCATGATCATCCGCAATTCGGCAATTTCTGACAGTGTAAAATATTGGGTAAAACCAGATATTGAAAACAGGATTGCAGAAAAATCTATCAAAGCTTTTTTTAATGCTGAATTAATTGAAATTAAAGAAAATTCCGTTATTTTTAAAGATGAAACCGGAACTATGAATGAAATTGAAAATGACTTCGTTCTCGCCATGACAGGTTATCTTCCTGATTTTGATTTCCTGAAAAACTCCGGAATTGAGCTGAATGGTGAATGTTTAAACCCTACCTACAATTCTGAAACCATGGAAACCAATATTCCTGATCTATATTTGGCAGGCGTTGTCTGCGGTGGAAAAGACACCCACTTATGGTTCATCGAAAACTCCAGAATTCATGCGGAATTGATCATAAAAAATATTCTTTCAAAAAAATCCGTTTGACTTAAAAATCAACTTTCGCTCCCAAAACAAAATTTCTTTTGGCAGCAGGATTGTAATAACGGTTTCCAAAAGCATTGATATCAAAACCTAGAACAAAATCTTCATTGTATAGATTTTGAATCTGAAGATATAAGTCAACTTTGGTTTTCTCAAAATTTATTGGAAATCTGAACTGAATATTTGCAATCAAATTAGATTCCGACCAAACAGAATTAGCATCATTTAAAGGTATTTTTGAAGTATAAAAATGAGAATAATCAATACTAAGTTTTTTGAAAAAAGTAAAATTGAGTAAGCTGTTGATGGTTTTTCGCGGAACTCCCGTCAAATCATTTCCTGAAAAATCTTTTTCATTATGCTGATAATTTTTAAACTTGAAATCATATAAACTTCCTGAAAATCTGAATTTAAAATGGCTGAAAAAATCATTTTTAAGATTGAAATTTTTAGATTCCAATAAAAATTCAAAACCTTTCTGAACCGTCTCTCCTGAATTGATAAAATATTCCTGCCCCGACTCATTCTGTCTTCTCACAATGGCATCAATAAGCCTGAAATCAAAGTAACTTCCCTCCACAAAAAGAAAATTTCCCAGCTGTTTTCTGATCCCGATTTCTTTATTCCAACCAAATTCCGGACTCAGATTTTGGTTAAACTCCTGATTAGAAGAGCGGATTTCTTCATTCGTTGGTGCAGAATTACCCTTACCTATTTTACCTCGAACTGAGAATCCTTTTGTAAATGCGTAGGTTACTCCAAAATTAGGAAGCCATTGATTTCTAAATTTCGCACTGCCCGATTCGGCATTCGGAAATAACCTTTCCCATTGATAAGAATTGGAATTGAGACTTAGAGAAATATCGGTAAACAACTTATCCTGCAAATTCAGCCTTTGAGAAATAAAATAAAATCCGGAAGTATTTTTAATCTGATCAAAATTTTGTGGATTTCCTTCAACCCCTCTGTTATTATCGTAATTTTTAACAAAAATATCATTCACTCCACCTTCAAAACCTAATCGGTAACTTAAAGAAAGCGCATCCCAATTTTTTTCATAATTAAAATGGGTTCGTAATGCCAGATTCTTTTCAAATCGATTTTCAAAATTGATGATAAACGGATTTTCAAAATCTACGTACGAACCCTGAACTAAAATAAAATGAGAGAAATTAGGACTAAACTGATATTCATTGGAAAGTCCACCCAAAATCATTTTGTTTGTGATCCCTGCATTTTGTTCTTCTGCGCCTGGAAGAGCTGCTGTTTTAGGTCTTGCCTGCTTTCTGTTGGTTTCCATCTGCTGCAAAGTCAGCCCGCCCGGAGTCTGATAATTGAGATCAGAATACATGACCATTACTTTTGCAATCCCTTTTTCCGAATACTGAAAGTTATCTTTCATAAAAATCTGCTTTCTTTTGACAGATGACTGGTTTCTGTAAGAATCCGTCTGATAATAATTTTGAAAAATTTCGAAAAAATGTTTACCTGCCTGCTTAGAAAAAACAGCACTTTGATTAAATGTTCCGTAGCTGCCGATGGAAGAATTTATAGAAAGACTTTCCAAGTTCCTAGTGTTCAGAATTATTGTTCCGCCTGTTACAGCTCCGTAATCACCACTTTCCGGACCTTTGAAAACCTCCATTCTGTCGATCAATTCAGGAGAAACAATGTTAAAATAAGTATTTCCCGAGGCATCTGATAAGATAAAATCATCCAGATAAACTTTTATATTTCTCACTCCAAAAGGAGATCTTAAAGTGCTTCCGCGAAGAGAAATACGGTAACTACCCGGCGAACGTTCTTCCATTCTTGCACCTGGAATCTGGTTGACAGATTCCAGCAATCTTTCTGGTATATTCTGATTGAGAAGATTTTTGATAATTACAGCAACAGATTTTGTGGAATTGATCAGTTTGCCTGGTTTCTTATAAGCATCTATCGTAACTTCAGAAATTATTGAAGCAGAATCTTTCTCCTGACAAAATAAAAACGAGCTGCAAAATGCAGTAAGGAGCAAGTAAAGTTTTTTCATGAAAATAGTCTTAGCAAAAATTATTCTTTTATGTAGAAAAAAACAGTGTTAATTAAAATATTATTAATCAAAATGAATCATAAACATTAAGAATTTTGCCGTCTAGTGTATCACGATAAGATTTATAAAAATTTAATAAAAATATTGTATAAGGTATTGGTTAACAGAAAAATTTGTTTTATTTTTGCAGTCTGTTATTCAACCTCTGACGAAGAACGTGTAAGTTGCTTAGCTTTAACATTTTATTTTAATTAATAATGGATTTATTAAAGTACGTACAAGACAAGTACATCGCTAAAAAAGAATTCCCAGAATTCAAAGCAGGAGACACAATTACTGTGTATTACGAAATTAAAGAAGGACAAAAAACAAGAACTCAGTTCTTTAAAGGAACAGTTATCCAATTGAGAGGTACTGGTTCTACAAAAACTTTCACCATCAGAAAAATGTCTGGTGATGTAGGTGTAGAAAGAGTTTTCCCTATCAATATGCCGGCTTTACAAAAAATTGAAGTTGACAGAAGAGGTAAAGTTAGAAGATCTAGAATCTACTATTTCAGAGACCTTAGAGGTAAAAAAGCGAGAATTAAAGACGTTCCTTACAAGAAATAATTCAGACAACAACACATACGAAGAGAGGCTTTCTACATTAGAAAGTCTCTTTTTTTTATAAGTGATCTCAAATTTCACAAAATAATCACATCAAACTTTTACAAATCTGCTTACAAAAAGAGAGGCTATCAATTGTCCGACTGCATTCAGAACAGTTGCCAGAGGATCTACCAAAGTTCCTATTATCATCACTGCAGGAATTGCTTCCTGAGGTAACTGATAAACCGAAATCATCAGCATTTCTCCAATATATCCTCCATTTGGAATGCCACCTGCAACAACACTCACAAAAACAGTAATTCCCAAAGCCAAAAGCAAATTGACAGGATCAAAAAAATCTCTTCCTATAATCAAAAAAGCAATATAAATTTTAATAATCGAAGACATTGAAGATCCATTCTTATGCAACGTTGTTCCGATAGGAATAACAATATTTGAAATCTGACTTGGAATTTTCATATCAGAAGCCGCCTGCAAATTCGCCGGCATTGTTGCAAAACTGCTGCATGTACTCAAAGCGGTTAATGAAGGATAAATTGCATGAGCCCAAAAACTTTTGAACCCACTCTGACCTTTTGCCATAAATGCATAAAGAGAAAAGAATACAAAAAAATAAACAATTCCTGCAATATAATACAACCCTAGAGGTTTAGCATAAAATCCGAAAAGCTGTGGTCCTAAAGTCGCAACCTGGTATGCAAAATATGCTCCCAAACCAATGGGTGCTGCCTTCATAATCAATAAAAGCAACTCTTTCATCACTTCATATCCTGAAGCAATAAACGCTCTGAAATAATGTCCTTTTTCACCTGCCCTTCTCGCTGAAAAACCTGTCATAAAAGAGAAAATCAACAAAGCCAGCATATTTTGCCGTGAGAAGAGCTGGGTAAATTCTCCTACAGTAAAAAAGCCAACAATCCTATTTCCCCAAGTGTCATTACTTACTGTCTCCTCCACAATTTCCTGACTTCCTGAAATTCCTGAAACAGGAAAAAGATACACCATACAAATTGTAAATACAGCTGCTGTTAAAATAAAAAACAGAAAAGTAAATGCCATTGTAAGCATTATTTTACCGAATTTTGACTGCTGCTCAAGTGAAGCAATAGAATTGGATACTGCAAAAAATACCAAAGGAACAACACTTACAAAAAGCAGATTCAAAAAAATATCTCCCAGAGGTTTTAGATAATCAACAACATCGGGAACAAACATCCCAATGATGCTTCCCATTGTAATTCCCAAAAGGAGAAATAAAATTCCTGAATAGTTTTTCAACACGTCTTTCAATGATTGCTTTTTGTCAAAGATAAAAACTAATTTTTAATATTCTCACTTTACACTTTCGGTCTTAATTTTGTAATTTTAATAAAAATTGTTTCTATGGCTTATATAGATTATTATAAAATTTTGGGCGTAGATAAAAATGCCTCTCAGGATGACATTAAAAAAGCCTATCGCAAATTAGCTAGAAAACTCCATCCCGATTTGAATCCAAACGATAAAGAGGCTGAAAGAAAATTCAAGGAGCTTAACGAAGCCAATGAAGTTCTCAGTAACGCAGAAAATCGTGCTAAATATGATAAATATGGAGAACACTGGAAGCACGGTGAAGAATATGAAAAAGCACAACAACAGCAAAAACATTATCAGAGCCAAGGTGCAAATTACAGCGGAGAATTCTCAGGTACTGATTTTGGAGGAGAAGATTTTTCAGATTTTTTTCAAAGCATGTTTGGAGAAGGAGGAGGGTTCGGAAGAAGTTCAAGAGGAAGCGCTTCAGGAAAATTTAAAGGTCAGGATGTTAATGCAGAGCTTAGTTTAACTTTAAAAGACGCAGCGACCACACACCCTCAAACTTTTGAAATCAATGGAAAAAAAGTAAGAATCACCATTCCGGCAGGAGTTTATGACGGACAACAGATAAAATTAAAAGGTCACGGAAATCCCGGATTTAACGGAGGTCCAAACGGAGATCTGTATATTACGTTCAATATTAAAGCCGACCCAAACTTTGAAAGAGCAGGAGATGATCTTAAAACCAAAGTTGCCATTGACGTTTACACTGCAATATTGGGTGGCGAGGTAAAGGTAAATACTCTGGACGGAAGCGTTAATCTGAAAGTAAAACCTGAAACACAAAATGGTACAACCGTGAGACTGAAAGGCAAAGGTTTTCCAGTATATAAAAAGGACGGGCTGTTTGGCGACTTGTTCGTGACCTACGAAGTGATATTGCCAACAGGTCTTACCGATAAGCAAAAAGAACTTTTTGAACAAATTAAAAACTCCTAAGTCATGGGTGAAAGAATATCACGAGAAGAACTCGTAAAAATATACAATATCGAAATTACATTCTTTGATGAGCTGGTAGATTCAGGGCTGCTGAATATTGAAACTGAAAACGAAATTATCTATCTTTTGTATGAAGACCTCCCCTCTTTCGAGAAATTTACCAATTGGCATTATGATCTGGAAATTAATCTTCCCGGATTGGAAGTAATCCATGATATGCTAAAAAAAATGGAAGATTTAAACCAAAAAAATAGAGAACTGATGAGTAAACTTTCTGCCATAAGTGATAAATATGAGGATGCCTGATTGTATTTAAGGAATGATATTCATACTTTTTTCGAAATCTGAAAAAACTATCTTTGCACTATAATTAATCGTTATGAGTGAAGTGAAGATAATTATTTTACAACCTAGGAGAAAAGATTTTGAAGAAATTTATTTTAATGGAAATCAGGGAAGTTTATTTTTTTCATCTACTACAAGAGGAAAAACTATTACAACCATTGTTGTAGCCATCATTTTATTAATTGTTTTTGTTTTCCGAAATGATTTCACCAAGGAAAAAGCAGGAATTTTATATTTTGTAAGCTTTCTTTTTCTCCTTTGTGCCGTTTTTCTTTCCGTAAGCATCAATAAAGTTTCCCGATGGAAGAAACAGGTAAACAGTTATCTTCTAAAAATAGAAAATTGTAAAATCTATGAAATAAGGTTTGATGAAAATTTTTTCACAGTAAGCATCAATGGTGATAAAGAAATCAGCGAATGGAAAGATTTTCAATATTTTGATAGTAACCAGGAATGCATTGTTATTGAAGGCAAATACAGTTATATGTTTCCGAAAAAATCTATGAAGGATAAAGATTATCAACTGTTAAAAAGAACTCTGAAACAACTTATTAAATTCTGATAATTATAATTTTTCGTCTTGTAATAAATAGCAATAACCTATAATAGAAAAAGGTAATGCTGCTGCAAGATACGTAACATTTAAAAACTCTACTGCTGTATTTCTCAAAATTTGCTCTATAATGTGTGATGCCATAACAGCAAATATAATAATTGAAGACCACAAGAAAACATGCTTTATTTTCTGAAGAATAAATGATAAGAAAATTGTTGTGAAAAGGAAAAACAAAACTACAGTAAGGCTCAACTGCCCCTGCATCCCCAACGGATTGTAATTTAAAACTTCATTAATATTTTCTGCAGGAAGAATTACAGTAGACATCAGAAAAACTACCGTCAGAAAGAAAGTGATTGCAAATTTGATTTTTTCATTCCATGCTGCAATAAAAAAGGAACGGCATAAAAATAAAACTAATGGTAAAATCACAACACTTCTAGTTAAACATAGTACCCCTACAATTAGTCCCAAAATAATTGGTTTTTGAAAATAATTGACTTTATATTTCTGATGCCAATATAAAATAAAAAACGAAGTGATTATAAATGAAGATATAAAATCGCTTTTGCAAACGGCTTCGTAGATGTATGATAAAGAAAATAAGAGCAAAGAAATACCCAACAGACATATTCTACCAGAATGGAATTCCTTTTTTATAATCCAGCCAAATAAAATCATCGCAGCAGCCTGCATATACCCCACATTTCCTAAAAGATAAAATATAAGCATCAGTAAGAGCTGTCCCGGCAGATAAGACGGTATATTTCCCATGAAGTTTTTGGTGGCATAAATATATTTTCCGTGCAACCAGTAATCAAGAGAATATTCTACAGTTTGCCATCTGTCTATTTTTAAAGAATAGGGATCTGTAATAAGATGAGCAAGAAAAAGATAAAAAATTCCACTTAAAACAATTAAAAAGTTTATATTTTTACTATCAATTTTAAGTGTTTTGATAAAATAACGATCAAAAAACAGTATTACATGCAAACAGGCAAAAACAACTGTTAATAAAAATGGATGAATAAAATTTTGACGAATACCATATTTTATGAGAAATAAGAAATTGATGACAAAATAGATTGTAAAGACAATGATTTTCATCATTTTCGTATTATCCGAAAACTTTAAAATTACTGTTTTCATCTACTGATAAAATAATAAATTTTATTGAAAGATTCTTTTGGCATTCTCACTTGTAATTCTGCTTATTTCAGAAAAATCTTTGCCGTAGATATTTACCAATTTCCCTACAATCAGATCAAGATATGCACTTTCGTTTCTCTTGCCTCTGTGAGGAGCAGGAGCAAGATAAGGAGAATCGGTTTCCAAAACAATTTTGTCTAATGGGATTTCGTGTAAAAACTGATCAATCTTGCCATTTTTAAATGTAACAACTCCGCCAATTCCCAACAGAAAATTTAAATCTAATGCATGTTTTGCCTGATCTGAATTTCCTGAGAAACAATGGAAAATACCCCTCAGTTTCGGATGCTTTTTTCTTTCTAAAACTTCAAAAGTTTCATCAAAACTTTCTCTGGTGTGGATAACAATAGGCAAATCTCTTTCAATAGCCCAGTCAATCTGCTGCTCAAAAGCTTTCACCTGGATATCTAAAGTAGTCTTGTCCCAATACAGATCAATTCCGATTTCGCCAATTGCGGGAAAATGTCTTTGGTCAAGATAGTTTTTCACGATTTCAAGTTCTTTTTCCCAGGATTCGGGTTTTACATAACAAGGATGCAATCCTATCATAGAAAAAATATGTTCCGGATATTCGCTTTCCAGCTGAAGCATTTTATCATGTGATTCGGAATCAATCGCAGGAAGGTAAAATGCTGTAACTCCCTTTTCTAAAGCTCTCTGAATTGTTTCTTTTCTGTCATTATCAAATTCTTCAGAATATAAGTGCGTATGTGTGTCTATCATTTTTATAATTTTAACAGGTCTTCGTAAGGATGTTCCAAATTGAGCAACATTCCGAAAGCGGGTTCTGTTTTTATTCCCTTTTTTTTCAATGTTATTATTTTCTGCTTAAAATCTTCGCCTTTTTCCTGCAATGTTTTATATTCTGCGATCATGTGACGGTAAGCATTTTGTTCTTTTGAAGGTTTGTTTTGCCCGAAAATTTCAATGGGAAATTCTTCTATTTTAAAGCTACAGACTATTGTTTCGTTCGTATTCAATGATATTTTTTCAATCTCCAAATCAAAATCTTTAAACTCCTGAATCAAAAATTTTTCAAACTTGATCTTATCCTTAACCTCACAAATAATATCCAAATCGCTTCCGTCAACATCAATTTCTATAGGAATCGTTCCTGCTAAAATGGGCGTATAAGACTTGAGTTTTCTAAAAACCTGATATTTTGTTAAAACTTTATAGGCTCTTTTTTGCCTTTCGTTTCCAGTTTTCAGATAATCTATCTTCGTGAAATCAATCATTTGGAAATACTTTGTGCTTTACTTTTTTTCTTTGAGCTTCAATTCTTAGATGTAATTTTTCTTTGAATTCTATATGTTTCGGATCTTTTTCGTCATCACTCCGATGTTCCAAAGCTTTCATAATTTTAAAATTTTCTTTGATAAAATCTTTTGTTTCCGGCGAAAAATAAGCCGAGCCAAATTTATCAAATATATAGTTTATCGCCTGAGAATTAGGATGAATCATATCATCTTTATAAAATCTGTAATCACGCAGATCATCCATCAATATCTCATAAACAGGCAGATAATGGCAATTGTCAAACTGCGCAATAACTTCATGAACTGCCGCAATCAATTTCGACTTGCTCAATTGGTTTTCAATCATTCCGTCTTTGGTATGACGCACGGGTGAAACGGTAAACAGAATCTGAAGCTGATCTTTACAGATATCTTTCAGATTAATAATTGTATCATAAACAGAATCAATTATTTCCTGATGAGTCAAAAGTCTCTTATTAAAAAATTTTGAAGGAATTTTATGACAGTTGGCGACCAGCTTATTTTTAGGTTCGAACTCATAAATATAAGAAGTACCATACGTGATAATTACCCATTCTGTCTGCTGCAGAAAAAGATTTCCTTCTTCTATTCCGGAATTAATTTTTTTTAAAGTCTGATGAATGTATCTTGTATCAAAACTGGTGTGATGATCCAGAGAAATATATTTTTCGTCATAAACGATCAGCTCATCTTCTTTGTAAAAATCCGAATCATGAAGTCTTTTGACTGCATTATTAATAGAGAATGGGTTAAAAATCGTTCCAAAAGGATTATTAAGGCTTTGAAGCTGACCTTTCGCCAACAAATCTGACATTTCAGAAGCAAAACAAGATCCTATTGAAAATATTTTATCCTCAACTCCTATCTTTCTCTGAGACTCGCAAATGTCAACTTCTGTACGGAATTTCATTCATTAAATTTGAAAAATAGCAAATTAGCTTTCTCTTCTCAACAAATAATTTGCAAGCTCGGTAAAAGGTTTTTTCTTTTCTTCCGGAGCATCAATTTTAGAAAGATAACTTTGTCCTATCTCATTATGTTTTTCAATCAGACGCAATGCTTTCTCATCAACTTTTGTTCTTCTGAAAATCTTTTCTACACCATAAACCTTATCAATATTATCGGTCTTCTTAGAATACCAGTAATCCAGCTCTTTACGTTCTTCATCAGTTCCATGTTCTCTTGCTAAGAGATACAGTACTGTTTTTTTGTTTTCGTAAATATCTCCTGCATGTTTTTTACCAAACTGAGCCTGATCTCCAAATACATCAAGATAATCGTCCATAATCTGAAATGCAATTCCGATATGTTTTCCGAAATTAAAAATTGCTTTGGCGTCTTTGAACTGAGCTTTGGCAATCATAGCACCAATCTCAAATGAAGATGCACTCAAAACTCCGGTCTTGTATGTGATCATTCTGATATAATCATCAAAAGTTACATTTTCTTGTGTTTCAAAATTGATGTCATATTGCTGACCTTCACACAGAAGCAATCCTGTGTGGGTAAAAATCCTGATACAGGCTTTGAAAATTTCGGGTTCAAGATCTTCAAAAAATTTGTATGCTTTCAGCATTAATCCGTCTCCTGAAAGAATCCCGGTATTGATGCCATGAATAGTATGAATGGTAGGTTTGTTTCTTCTAAGCGGAGCTTCATCCATGATATCATCATGAATCAGTGTAAAATTATGGAAAAACTCTATTGCCAACGCTGGCTTTATTGCCATTTTCTGATCACCATTGAATAAATCACAAGCCATCAAAACCATAATCGGACGGAGCCTTTTTCCGCCGTGAGAAATGATATAATTCATTGGCTCGTACAATTCCGTCGGCTTATCCTTAAAAGTATATTTATTAATAGCATCTGCAACGATCTGTTGGTATCGGTCTAAAAATTCCATAAAATCTAATAGTTTCAACAAAAATACAATTTTCTGAGGGGTTTTAAAACAAAAAACTTTGCCTGTAAAGACAAAGTTTAGTTATTAATCAAGGATATTTTTACTCTTTAATGAATTTCAGATGTACATCTGACAGCGTTATAAAATAAATTCCTTTTTCCAGGGAAGATATATCTACTTTATTCTGTGTTTTTCCTTTGATAACCAATCTGCCATCTGCTGTATAAACTGAAAACTCTGTTTCTTTTTTCAGATCTGAAATAAACAATTCATTTTTAGCCGGATTAGGATATATATTAAAACTATTACTGATCAACTCGGAAGTATTCAGGCTGCTGTCTTGTGAAACAGTAGAATTTTTTTCAAGAATCTGGTACTCATAATTGAATTGAACACTTGCTACCGGAAAACCGATATTTTCCGTAAAATACTGATTATTTGAGGTATTATTTAAAATAAAATAAGCAACTTGTCCAGCTGTTCCATTTACTTTTATCGGTAAAGGCATTTCAAAAAAACTTACTGATGAGTGACTTTGGGTTTGTGATGCTTTAAATGTCAGTTGGTTCCCGACCTGTTTCCAACGAATATCATAAATAGGATAGCCCTGACCGTAAATCCAATCATTAAAAAATTCTGTAAAATTCTTGCCTGTGGATTGTAAAAGAGAAGTATTAAGATCCGGTGTGCTCACATAACTGTACGCTAAATTTGGTCTTGCGTGATAATCTTTTATTGCCTGATAAAAAACAGTATCTCCCAAAATCCACTTTATCATCCTTACAACATATCCGCCTTTGGAATATGAAAGTCTGCTGCTGAAAATTGCATTAATATTTGTAAGATTTGCATCTGCAACATATACGCTTCCTCCTGTAGAGCTTGTGATATAGTTTTTTTCGCTAAGCAGATAATTCATGAACTGTGCATTGGTCATCAAAAGCTTTTCATTTGCAAGATGTTCTCCAAATGTTGCAAAACCTTCATTGAGCCAGATATCGTTCCAGGCACCACAGGTAACTTTATCTCCAAACCACTGATGCGCCAATTCATGAGCAATCAGTGATCTGCCCCAGCTTCCCATCGAAGACATCGTCTGATGTTCCATTCCGCCTCCTGCCTGAAATTGCATGTGACCGTATTTTTCATTTCTGAAAGGATATGCTCCGAGATAAGTTTCAAAAGTATTCATCAGTGTTTTCGTCCACTCAATATTATTCATACTTGTTGTGTTTGAAAAAGTGGAAGGAAAAATATAATTTACAAAAGGAAACGGAGGATTTCCAATGACATCATTCATTTTAATGAAATCAGTGATTGATAGAGCTATCAAATAGGCTGCTGTAGGATACTGAGTTCTCCAGAAAGTAAGTTTCTGTCCGTTTCCTAAAATAGATTCCGAAACAAGTCTGCCGTTGGCTGCAACACTATATTGCGAAGGAGTTGTTACTTTTATATCAAACTTTTCAATCTTATCATTAAGACTTTGTTTTGTAGGAAACCAATCTTGTGCACCATAAGGTTCGCTGAGCGTTGACAAAACCGGATTACCATTCTGAGATCCATTAAAAAATGCATTGTTGGACGAGAAAGGGCTACCCGAATAATGAATAGTAAGAGAATCCAGAACATTAGCAGGAAGAGATGATGTAAAATCAATTTTTAATTCTCTTGTTGAAAGCTGCTGAAAATTCAGATTCTGACCATGGAAAACCACCTGAAAAACCGGCATATTGTCATTGAGATCAAAATAAATATTGTTGATTGTCTGACTGGGTTTAAAATGAGAAGTTACGGTACCGGAAATCTGAAGTATTGCGGGATCAATAGACACATCCATTCTTTGATACTGAAGATCATAATTTAAGGTATTGCTGTTGATGTTATCCGCTCCCATTTTTGCAGAAAAAGTTGTCATCTCTTTATCAATAAGCCCCTTTTTTTCAATATTTATATTTTGAGCTTTTAACATACTTGTCATTAACAGACTTAAAAGCAAAAGATATATATTCTTCATCTATATATTATTAGGGCTTAAAGATAAAAAAAACCTTTCAATCAAAGATTAAAAGGTTTATTGAGGAATGAATTATTTTATATTATAAATCCAATACAGGCTCTATAATTTTTTCCATTTTCTTTTTTACCTGATCTACAGAACCAGAATAATTATTAACCATTAATGAAAAAGCTAGAGTTTTACCTGAATTGGTTTTTAGATATCCTGCTAAAGTTTTCACTTTATTTAATGTTCCGGTTTTAGCAAAAACCTGACCGTTTCCATTCGTTAAAAACATTCTTTTTAATGTTCCACTTTGTCCTCCGATAGGTAATGAATCAAAATAAGTTTTATAAAATTTAGAACTCATCAGCGAAGAAAGATATTTTACCTGAGCAATAGGTGTTACTTTGTTGCTTCTTGACAAACCGCTTCCATCTATGTAATTTAATCCATCCAAATCAAAAGCAATCTCTTTAAGGTGATTATTTACAACAATTCTTCCTGTTTCAGATGTTTGATCTCCCATTTTCTGGAATCCGACTGTCTTTAGTAGAGCTTCGGCTAAAGAATTATCACTTCTCTGGTTTGTATAATACACAATATCCGCTAAAGTAGGAGATTGATAGACACTTATCTTTTTTCTGACTTCTGGAGTTGCATCAGTCATTTTCGGGCTTACTTTTCCTGTAATTCCAACCCCGCTTTTCACAAGATTAGCTTTAAACGAATTGGCAAGATAAGCCGGTGCATCGGGAAGTTTAGTAGTCAAAGTTCCGTCACCATCATATTTTTCTGCATACACCATTTGATTGGCGTAAGGCGAAACATAAAAAAACTTCTTATCTGTAGCGGTAGTTAAAGATTTTTTTACAATCAGCTTTTCTTTGGCAGGATTTATTTCTTTGGTAGTCCCTACAGGAAGATAGTAGTTATTGTTTTCCAACCACACAACATTTTCCGGAAGTCTCGATAAGTTACCTTTGAAAAGCGCTGTCTGAATGACAATATCACCATTTATCTTTTTGATTCCCTCATTTTTTATTCCTGACACGAAATCTGCTACAATATCTTTATAAGACCAGGCTCCGGCCTTATTTGTTCCTAAAGAAGGATCCCCGCTTCCTACGATATAAAGATTACCGTTTAGAATACCGTTCTCATCAATTTCACCGGAATACTCAAGTTGAGTCATCCATCTGTGATTTTCACCCAATAAGCTCAAAGCCGTCTCTGTAGTCAAAAGTTTAGTTGTTGAAGCCGGAACCAAAGGTGTATTTTCATTGTAAGAAGAAATTACTTTTTTAGTTACAGGATCATAAACTACAAATCCCCAGGTTGCATTTTTCAGCACAGGATCTGCCATCATGGTATTGACATTGATATCTACAATATCCTTGGGCGACAAAACAGCTTTTTCTAAAACATCAACGGGAGAAGGCAGACTTAAACTTCTTGAGTTGTCATTACTGTGAGAGTAAAGAACTGTAGAAACAGTAGTCTGGGCCAATAATAAGCCGGCTGTCAACACTGTTACACCTGAAATATATTTTCTGAAATTTACCATCTAATTTTCTTTTTGATATAATTTGGATGCCATAAAAAATGATTGGTTAAATGATTAATTACAATCCAAACATATAATCAACGGTCAAATGTAGAGATTATTGCCGTACATTGAGTCAGCGGTTGATTATAAAACACTATAAAATTTGTTAAAATTTGTTAAAAATCTACTAATACTTCTTTTTTAATGCTTTGATATGCAGTAATTTCATCAAATTCTTTTAAACTTAACAAAACCAGCTTTTTATAAATCTCATAATTTTTGCCACGCGGTAATTTAAGCAAAATCTGAAACTGATAAAGATTGTTAAGACGCGCAATCTGCGATCTTTCCGGCCCTAAAACACATTCTTCAGGAAGGTATTTTCTTAGAACTGAGCCTAAAAACTGCGATGCACGATTGACTTTATCATCCTTCCTGTGCTTCAGTTCGATCATAATTAGTTTAGTGAAAGGCGGATAATGAAATTTTTGACGTTCTGTAAGAAAATATTTATAAATTTTAGGAATATTATTCATTTTAATCAACTGAAAAACAGAATGATCAGGATTGAAAGTCTGAATTAAAATCCTTCCGGCTCCCGAAACTCTTCCTGCTCTTCCCGAAACCTGCGTGATCAGCTGATAGGCTCTTTCTTCAGCTCTGAAATCCTGCACATACAACATAGAATCCGCTTTCGGAATGGCTACCAGTTCGATATGTTCAAAATCAAGACCTTTGGAAATCATCTGAGTTCCTACAACAATATCCGTCTCTCTTTCTTCAATTTTTTCGTACAGTTTTTCGTAGGCAAACTTTTTCCGCATAGAATCTACATCCATCCTGTCAACTTCACTATCAGGAAAAATTTTTGAAACCTCCTCATGAATCTGCTCCACTCCCACTCCTCTTTCATTGAGATTTTCAGAATAACATTTTGGGCAGACTTTAGGCTTTGAAGCTCTTTGTCCGCAGTAATGACACTTCATTTCATTAGCAGACTTATGATACGTCATCACGACATCACAATTGGAGCAATAATTTACATAGCCGCAAGATTCGCATTCTAAAACACTTGCATAACCACGACGGTTATGAAGAATAATCGTCTGATTTTTGTCTTCGAGCGTTTTCCTGATTTCATCAATCAGCTTTAAAGAAAAATTACCGGAAACTTTTTTAGAATCCTGAGCTTCTTTGAAGTTGATAAGTTCAAATTCAGGCAATTTCACATTTCCGAATCTTTCACTCAAAAAAACATACTGTATTTTTCCTTTTCTGGCAGAATAATAACTTTCTACAGAAGGGGTAGCAGAACCTAAAATCACTTGAGCCTCATAAAATTTAGCCAGAACCAATGCTGCATCTTTCGCATTAAAATAAGGAGAAACTTCACGGGGTTTGTATCCGGAATCATGCTCTTCGTCCACAATAATCAATCCCAAATTATGAAATGGCAGAAATAAGGAGTTTCTTGTGGCAATTAAAACCTTTATATCATTATTTTTGACTCTTCGCCAGATTTCTACTTTTTCAAAATCGGTGAGTTTCTGATGGTAAAAGCCCAGTTGCCTTCCGTATTTTTTCTCTAAACGCTGCGTGATCTGCTTGGTAAGTGAAATTTCCGGCAAAAGAAAAAGTACATTTTTGCCCTGAGAAATGCAATCTTCAATTTTTTCCAGATAAATGTGAGTCTTTCCCGAAGAAGTTACGCCGTGAAGCAGCACATTTCTATTTTCCGAAAAAGCCTCATCAATTTCAACCACCGCTGTTTTCTGAATTTCCGTGAGTTTTTCTACTTCTTCAATCTCACCTTCGTAGCTTTCAATTCTATCTTTCTGCAGATAATATTCCTGCACAAGATTTTTGTCTGCTAAAGATTTAAAATGTGAACTCGCAAAATATCCGTCTTCAAATAATTCTGATTTTCTGATGGGCAGATCAGGATTTTCCGTCTGTTTTTCCAGAATATGGAGAAAAAGATCTTTCTGTTTTTTAGCTTTATTTAATTGTAAAAGAATATCGGTAAGATTCTTAGTTTTTAGAACCTCATCATTTATTTTTACATAGGCAACTTCTTTTGCTTTATACTTTTCAGCAACTTTTTCATCAATCTCAATATACTGTAAATCAATTAATGAATTGATGGTTTTAATAATATCTTTTTTCGGGATAAAAGCTTCAATATCAGACAAGTTAATCAGCTGCCTCACTTCCAGTGCCTGAATGAGATACATTTCATTGACATCCAGGTTTTCAAATTCAATTGTTGCATTTGGCTTTAATTTAAGATAAGTTTCACTTTCCAGTTTTAAAGAAGACGGAAAAGCAAACCTGTAGATTTCACCCAAATTACAGAGATAATAATCCGAAAGCCATTTCCAGAACTTAATTTGTTGCAAAGGTAAAATCGGCTGATCATCCAAAATACTGATCACCTCTTTCGGAACAAAACTTTCGGGAGCTTCATCGTGAAGCTCAAATACAATTCCCGTATAAATTTTTTTTCCGCCAAAGGGAATTAAAACTCTCATTCCTGACTGAATGGATGCTATTAAATTATCCGGAACTTTATAAGTAAAAGTTCCTTTAAGATTGAGCGGTAAAATAATCTGAGCGTATTGCAAGGGAATAATTAAAGTGTAAAATTAGATTTTCTTTACCTAAGTACAAAACCTCAACGCTTTTTTTGCTTGGAAACATCAGATCATAAAATGTTTTAAAATATTATCAAGAATTCTTTAATACAAATTTCCAATTCAAAAAAACTTTATCTTTGCGACTATGATTTTACGAGGAGAAAACTTAATCAAGGAATACGGCCCTAAAAAAGTCGTAAAAGGTGTTTCTGTACAGGTTCAGCAGGGAGAAATTGTTGGTTTGCTTGGTCCGAACGGAGCCGGAAAAACCACTTCTTTCTATATGATTGTAGGATTGGTAAAACCTACTTCCGGAAAAATTTTCCTCGACAAACAGGAAATTACGAATGATGCCATGTACCGCCGCGCTCAGAAAGGAATCGGTTATCTTGCTCAGGAAGCTTCGGTTTTCAGAAAACTTTCGGTTGAAGATAATATTCTGGGAGTTTTACAGCTGACCAAGCTTTCAAAAAGAGAACAGCAGATCAAATGTGACGAACTGATTGAAGAATTTTCTCTGCAACACGTTCGTAAGAACAGAGGCGATCTGCTTTCGGGAGGAGAAAGACGGAGAACCGAAATTGCAAGGTGCTTGGCTACTGACCCAAGTTTCATTCTACTGGATGAACCTTTCGCCGGAGTTGACCCGATTGCCGTAGAAGATATTCAGAAAATCGTAAGAAGTTTAACCGACAAAAACATCGGAATTCTGATTACCGATCACAATGTACAGCAAACTTTGGCAATTACCAACAAAACCTATATCATGTTTGAAGGAAAGATTCTGAAGGAAGGTCTTCCCGAAGATCTGGCAAATGACCCGCAGGTAAGAGAAGCGTATCTGGGAGAAAACTTTGTTTATCAGAGTATTTTTGATAAACCTAAGAAGAAAACATATGTTTATAATATCTGGGCAGGAAATTTTGATTCTAAATCGCAGCTTAAAAACTATGTGGATGATAATTTCACTCAATTTAATGATTTGAGATTGATGTACGGTTTTGAAGACATTAGTTTTGCCTCTCTTGCTAATTCTGAAATTGAACATATCTTTAGTGAAATTGTTGATAAAACCGCCAATAATTCTTTTGTTTTTCAGAAGAAAGAAATCAACTCGCTTTATTCTTTAGAACAGGCAGAAGCCGAATCAAAGGCGATAAGTAAAGCAGAATTACATTATCTTACCAGTTACAGTTTTGAGGGATGATTATCAATCAGCTAAAATGTTATGAATATTTATATCTAAAATTGAATTCAATTTTTTTTTGAAAAAAATTCTAAATTAAAACTGACTTAGGTCAGTTTTTTTATGGATGAAAAAATATAAATTATTAATTTAAGCTAAATTTGTATTACCTCAGAACCAATAAGAGCGTTTTAATTAAAAATGAACGATCATTATCTAAAAAAACTCGACCGTGTTACTGCAATCCTCACTCAGTTACAATCAAAACCAGTGGTAAGAGCACAAGATTTAGCTGAAAAATTTGATGTAAGTATCAGAACCATTTACCGTGACGTAAAAACTTTGGAAAATGCCGGAATTCCTATTATCGGAGAAGCAGGAAGCGGATATTCTCTGATGGACGGCTACAAGCTTCCTCCGGTAATGTTTACTAAAGAAGAAGTTCTGAGCTTTATTACCGCTAAAAAACTGATGCAGCGCTATTCACATGAAAGTTTAGGAAGTCATTATAAAACAGCGATGGAAAAGGTACGCTCGGTACTGAAATATTCTGACCGGAATTTACTGGCAAACATCGAAAAGCAAATTGATATTTATGATTACTATCCAAAAACTGAAGATAAAATAAAAAATATCATTCCGATTATTTTGGAAAGTATTGCAGAAAAAGTTCAGCTAAAGATTGACTATAAAACAGTAAACGAAGAAATTTCTACCAGAACAATTGAAGTGGTCGGTGTATTTTTTGAGTTCAATTATTGGTATATTATTGCGTATTGTACTTTGCGGAATGATTTCAGACAATTTAGAATCGACCGGATTTTAAAATTAACAAAGACGCAAATTCCTTTTTTTCAGGAATACGGACAAATCAACGATTACCGGAAAAACCCCAATGGAAATAAAACGATCGTCAGACTTTTGGTTGATAAAAAAATCATGGGGCATTTAGGAAATTCTAAAATCTATTATGGTTTAACCAAAGAAATAGAAACAGAAAGTGGTTTTGAACTGACTTTTGAAACAGAATGGATTAATGAAGGGTTCCCTCGCTGGCTGATTACTTTTGCTGACTACGCTGAAATTATAGAACCCGAATCTTTAAAATTTAAGATGAAAGAACTGATCCAGAAAGTTTCTAAGAATTTTTAATAAAAATCTCCCACAGATTCTAAAATTAATTTGATTCAACATCAAAACCTGTGGGAGATAAAATCTAAATTATCCGTAAAAATGGTGGAAAATCTAAAATCTTTCCCAGAAGAAAGGCGGTTCCATTCCTAAAGCTCTTAAATATACATAACCTTGACCGCGGTGATGTATCTCATTATCAATGAAGTAAAGAATATTCTGATATACAGGAAACTCGTACTGCCCGAAAAGATTGAATGTTTCCTGAAATCTTTCCTCAGAAATCTGATTAAAATACTGATTAATCACCTCTGTTTCTTCATCCCACTTTGTCAGAATTTCTTCTTTGGTTTTAGGTTTAAATTCTTCTTCAGAAAATTCTTTAATCTGATGATTTACAATCCCTTTCAAAGCCGGACCTCCAATACTGATCAGCTCAACTGCCAATTTTGCAAAGGGTCTCATTCCACCTATCGAAAATTCAAACAAATCTTTTTCAGGAAACATTTCAATAACCCTTCTTGTCAAATTTCTGTGACCTTGCCAATGTTCAAGTAATTGTGCTGATGAGATAAACTGTTGGGTTTTCGCTGCTGTTGTTGTCATAATTCTGTTTTATTTGTTAATGTTAAACAAAGGTAAGAGCAGTTGATGACAACAGTTTGTCAGCAGAATTTTCATTTTATAAAAATATTTTTTAAAATTTTTAAATAAAAATAAAATTTGTACGTTATGCTAATAATGATGCGGAAATTCAGACTAAAAATATGTAGAGGTAGATAAATAATTTTGAAATTGGCCGGTCTTTAAGGGATCGGTCTTTTTTATTGGGAAATAGTATCCCACAAACTCATCACTTCAATATTTTTTGATGGTTTAGATAATTTGATTCTTCTGGAAGTTTTCGGCAACAGATCAAAAAAATTGTCGCTGAAATGAGTATCACCTATCAAATAAACATCTTTCGCCAGAACATCAGTTGAAACTTCGATTTCTGTGGATGATATTTTCTTGATTTTAATATTAGGTTTTGGAAGTTTTAAATCTTTTGGTTTTACAAAAAAATAATTAGCCTGAGCAAAAATTTTATCACTTTCATCTTTAACAGAAATTGCTAGATAAATTTCATTTTTGTTTAAATCTCCTATAATTTCTTCAAGTGAAAAAGGAAATTTTAATATTCCATTTGGCTCTATAGTACTAGAATCGGCTAATCCTCCCGAGCCTTTTTTTT
The DNA here is from genome assembly GCF_007474535.1 of Chryseobacterium echinoideorum. Lineage (GTDB taxonomy): Bacteria > Bacteroidota > Bacteroidia > Flavobacteriales > Weeksellaceae > Chryseobacterium > Chryseobacterium echinoideorum. The sequence goes on from NZ_VKNW01000004.1 coordinate 305,075, forward strand.
GACCATTAAACTTCATAATATCAAAATCTAAATATAAATCTTCAACCTTTTCTAAATTATTATTAACTACATAAAAGTTTAAAATTTCATCTTGTTCTATATTCTCTTCCGAAATTAAAATCACTTGATTTTCAAAACTTCTCTTAACCTGATAATGAAGAGCTTTCCAATTCCCCAAATAATCAATCGACGACCACGAAACAACAGGCCAACAATCATTCAGCTGCCAATACAGCGTTCCCATGTTATAAGGTTTTCCACGGCGGTGTGCTTCAATGGCAATCTGCATTCCTCGAGCCTGGAGTAATTGGGAAACGTAATTATATTTTACAAAATCAGTCGGGACTTTATAATCTCTTTCCATATATTTCTGAATAATTTCCCAACCTCTGGAATGTTTTTCGTGAGCTTTTATGGTTGGATTTTGTAAATTTAAATCTGGTTTCCCCGAAAACATAAATTTTGTGGTTTCCAAAGTCGGCATTCCCTGAAAACCGTATTCAGAAGCAAACCTTGGAACTTTTTTGTTGTAAATTTCGAAAGGTTCTTCGCCCCACCAAACTCCCCAATAATGAGAATCGCCTTCTGTAAGACTTTCTTTGTGTCCCCATCCGATTGAAGGCGAACTTTCCCAATAAATTTGCTTGTCTGCGGTTGCATATTTTTTTATTGCATTCGGGATAACTTCATCAAAGATAGTTTTATAATCCTTCCAAACCTGTAAAGAATCTTCTTTGGAATATTTGAATTGCTTTTGATAGCCCCAGTTGACAATAGCTTCATCAATTTCATTATTTCCGCACCATAAAGCCAGAGAAGGATGATTTTGTAATCTCTCGATCTGATCTTTGACTTCAATTTCTACATTTTTCTGAAAATTTTCATCGGATGGATAAAAACTTCCTGCAAACATAAAATCCTGCCACACGAGAATTCCGTTTTTGTCACAGGCTTTGTAAAATTCATCATCTTCGTAAATTCCGCCACCCCAAACACGAATCATATTCATATTGGCATCTTTACAGTCTTTGATTAGTTTATGGTATTTTTCTTTAGACATTCTGGGCGAAAAGCTGTCACCGGGAATCCAATTCACCCCTTTTGCATACAGAGGATTTCCATTAACTTTAAAATAAAACGATTTTCCTTTTTCGTCTTTTTCCTGAATTAACTCTACCGTTCGCAGACCTATTCTTTCTTCTTTTTTACTGATTGTATTTAACCCATCTTTTAAAGAAAATTTAAGCAGATAAATATGTGCTTTCCCCCATCCGTTGGGTTGCCAGAAATGCGGATTTTCAATCGTAAACGGAATTGAAATCTTATTTACGCCTTGTTTTAAATAGATATTATGACTTTTATCTTCAATTAAAAAGCTATATTTCCCTTCTTTCTCAGCAAATATTTCTGCATGAATATCCAAATCTGCTTTTTGCTTTGTTAAATTTTTATGTTCGATTTTTATATTTTCAAATTTGGCGTTATTCCAGAAGTTCAACTTTACATCTTTCCAGATTCCAGCGGTAACCAATATCGGTCCCCAATCCCAACCAAACTGATACTGCGCTTTTCGTACAAAACTTCTCGGAGATTCCGGCGTGGTGAAAGAAACTTTTTTTGCTAAATCTTTTCCTACGTTTACCGCAGATTTGAATTTAATTTGCAATAAATTATTTCCAATTTTCAAATTCTGCTTCACTGGACTTGTCCATTTTCTGAACATATTATCGGTTGAAAGCAGCAATTTTCCATTTAAATAAATATCGGAAAACGTATCCACACCATCAAAAACCAACTCAATATTTTGATTTTCTATTTCTTTAGATGAAATTTTAAATGTAGTCTGATAATCCCAATCTTCACTTTCAATCCACTGAACTTTTTTTTCGTTTTCATCTTTGAAAGGATCAGGAATGATGTTGTTATTCATCAAATCCAAATGAACAGTTCCCGGAACTGTTGCAGTAAGCCATTTTTGATCTTTTGCATTTTTGAACTGCCATTTTTCAGAAGATAAATTCCGCTCAGAAGATTGAGCAAATATTATATTTTGAATAAGGAAAAAAAGAAAAAATAAGCTTCTATTCATTATAATTTATTTACAATTCTATGAATTCCATCTTTGATTAAAGTTGTATTAAAATTAATTAGAAGACCAAGTTTGATATTGGTCAGTTTTAAATAAGTCAGAACCTGCGAGTAAAATATCGGATGAATATCTAAAACTGATTTTATTTTAATAATTACTTTACTCTTAACAATTAAATCTATTCTGTAAGCGTTATCAATGGATAATTCTTTATATTTTAAAGATAATAAAATTTGATTTTCAACTTTTAGCCCTAGTTTTTTCAATTCGTATACTAAAGCAATCTCATAGGCATTTTCTAATAAACCAACTCCGATTGTTTTGTGTACTTCTAATGCTGCACCTATAATTTTATAGGATAATTCGTTTTCTGTCATTTGTGTTTGTGTTTAATATTTACTTAAATAAGCTTGTTTACGTTTAAATGTTATTTTTTTAACGCAAAGATCATTCTTTTAAATTTTAATTATTTTTATTAAGCTTTGCGTTTATATGCAGTTTTTAAACGCAAAGTTATTTTCTTCATAATTATTTTTAGGTGCAAAAGAATAGCAAACAAGTTGCTTAAGCGTGAAAATACATGCGCTTTATAAAATCAATTTATTGATTATTCTTTGCTCCTTATATTTTGAATATTTTTATTAAGCTTTGCGTTTAAATGCTACTTTTTAACGCAAAGATCATTTTTTTATTTAACATTTTAAGATGCAAAGAGTAGCAAACAAGTTGCTTAATCGTGAATATACATGAGCATTAAATCAATTTATTGATTACTCTTTGCTCCTTAAGTTTTAATTACTTTTATTAAACTTTGCGTTTAAAATCAATTCTTTAAAAATTAAACTTAAGATTTTTAATCTCTTCTGCATTCGCAAAACTTTCATAAGGCAGGACAGCCGAAGAATGAAAGTAATTTCCACCAGTTACATTTTTCAGTTCGGAAATATTACTGGAACGGACACCTCCTCCAATTAAAATTTTAATTTCATCAGAATAATCTTCAACCAGTTTTTTTAAATTTTCCTTCCCTTCAACAGCAGAATTTTTCCCGCCTGAAGTAAGAATTTCTTTAAAACCTAATTCAATGATTTTTTCTGTTGATTCAAAAATATTTTTTGTTCTGTCTATGGCTCTATGAAAAACACAGGGTTTACCGTTCGCAAGATCAACAAGAATTTTATTTTTCTCTACATCAACTTCATGATTTTCATCTAAAATTCCGAATACAAAACCATCTGCATTAGCTTTTGAAAAAGCCAATATATCTTTCTGCATCCGCAGAAATTCATGATTGCTGTACAAAAAATTTCCACCCACAGGACGAATCATCACATGAATCGGTTTCAGGTATTTTTCTTTTAAATATCCGAACTCTTCAAGATTCGGTGTAATTCCTCCTAAATTGATGTCTGCACAAAATTCAATCCTGTCGGCAACAGAATTGAGAGCGATTTCAGCAGAAGTAATATCGAAAGTGGCTATTTCCAGGAACATAAAATTTGAGGTTTAGTTAAAATACTTTTTATTTTTAAAAGATTATTTCAAAGCAAAATTAGGTTTTTCGAGACGGTTTCCTTTTTGGTCATAAACCGCAAAATTAAACCCATCCTGAATACAATATGAACCATATTCTCCTTTTTTATTGATGGCAATAAAACCAACCTGAATATCTTTTAAGTTTTTATTTCTTTTTTGAGTAATTTTCACAATTCTTTCAACGGCTTCTTTACAAGCCTGTTGCGGATCTCTGCCTTGTCGCATCAATTCAACCACCAAATGGGTTCCCACAGTTCTGATTACTTCTTCACCATGACCTGTTGCCGTTGCCGCACCAACTTCATTATCTACAAACAAACCTGCACCAATAATGGGAGAATCTCCTACTCTTCCGTGCATTTTAAAAGCCATTCCGCTGGTTGTACATGCTCCGGAAAGATTTCCCTGTGCATCCAAAGCAATCATTCCGATTGTATCATGATTTTCAATATTGACAATCGGTTGATATTTGCTATCTTTCAACCATTCTTTCCACTCTTTTTCAGATTCGGCAGAGAGAATGTTTTCTTTTTTAAAACCATGAGAAACGGCAAACTGCAAAGCTCCGTCACCAACAAGCATCACATGAGGTGTCTTTTCCATTACCGCTCTTGCTACAGAAATCGGATTTTTAATATGTTCTAAAGCTGCAACTGAACCGATATTGTAGTTCTCATCCATGATACAGGCATCCAAAGTCACTCTTCCGTCTCTGTCGGGACGACCTCCGTAGCCAACACTTCTTTCTGTAGGATCATTTTCAACCAAACGGACACCTTTCTCGACTGCATCCAAAGCTCTTCCGCCACTTTTTAAAATTTTCCAGGCTTCTTCATTTGCTTTCAAACCAAAATTCCATGTGGAAAGCACAATTGGCTTATTTAAAGGTTTATCATTTTCAGGCAAATCTTTTGTAATAAAATCTAATGGATTTAATAATAATGCGGAAGATACCAATGCTGTATTTTTTATAAATTTTCTGCGTGAAGACATATTATATTAGTTTTTAGGTTGTGGGGTTTAGATTTTATTTAAAATTAATTAGCTCCGATCTCATCTACAAAAAGCCATGCTTTTGAATCTGCTCCGGGATTTCCGGCAGGAATAATTCCTGCATTTTCTATTTTAATTTTAAGGTATTTAGAATTTTGAATTCCCACATTTAATTTTATTTTTCCTTTTACAGAAAGAATTTCTTCTTTTCCGATTTCTTTAATCATTTTAAAATTTGTTCCATCATCAGAAATAAAAATCTGAGCCGATTTTGCTAAATGAATCCAGCTTCCTTTGTTGTCTAAAGTGTTGAAATAAACTTCTGAAAACGGAGTTTTTTGTCCAAAATCTATTGTTGCCACAACATCTTTCCCTTGGAAACCCAACCATGTTTTTCCCAACTGTCTTTGATTTCCGATAATTCCGTCAACTAAAGTAAATGCTCCTCCAAACGAATAGTTTTCACTGGGTTGCTCTTCTAAAACAATACCTTTTCCAGTGGTTTTAGAAACTGAAAACGATTGAGAAGAAATGGCTGACTTTAATTTTCCATTCTCAAAATACGCTGATTTTACCGTCAATGATTGTGAAACCGGAATAGGGTTTTCATATCTTTGAGAGTTTGCAGTAGGATCAGTTCCATCCAAAGTATATCTTATTCCGTTTGGATTTTGTGAAGTGGAAAGTTCATTAAAGATACCTCTATTTGCAGCAATCACTTTTCCTGAAATGTTGTAAATGCTTTTTGCGTAGTTAACATTCATTTTATCTAAAACTTTAAAATGCTCCACCACTCTGTTTTCAAATTTTTTATAATTTTTTGGATCAGAAGTTCCCCATGCAACCTCCGAAAGTGCCATTATTCTTGGAAAAATCATGTATTCAACCTGCTTAAAATCCAAAATATATTCCGTCCACAAATTTGCCTGAACTCCCAAAATATATTTCGCCTGTTCTGCATTCAATTCAGTCGGAATAGGATTATAAGAATACACCTTATCCAATGGCGTAAAACCTCCGAAAGCATTCGGCTCGGTTGCAGGATCTCCCTGATAATGATCAAAATAACAATAAGAACCAGGAGTCATTACCGCAAAATGATCCGATTTGGCTGCCTCAATTCCACCATTTACGCCAGTCCAGCTCATTACCGCTGCGTTTGGTGCTAAACCGCCTTCCAAAATCTCATCCCAACCAATGATTTTTCTACCTTTTGAATTGACGTATTTTTCAATTCTTTGGATAAAATAGCTTTGCAACCCATGTTCATCTTGCAGATTATTTTTTTTGATTAATTCCTGACAATGTGCGCATTCTTTCCATCTTGTTTTCGGACATTCGTCACCACCGATGTGAATATATTGTGAAGGAAAGAGAGTCATTACTTCATCCAAAACATTTTCTAAAAAGGTAAAAGTTTCATCTTTCGGACAGAAAACATCATCAAAAACACCCCATTTTGTCGCAGGTTCAAAAGGTTCTGTTGTACAAGCCAATTCAGGATAAGCCGATAAAGCAGCCAAAGCATGACCCGGCATTTCAATTTCCGGAACAACCGTAATGTGGCGTTCTGCGGCATATTTCACGACTTCTTTAATCTGTTCCTGAGTATAAAAATAAGGTCCGTAAGGTTTTCCGTCAAAAGTATTATCCACGTAAGCTCCGATCATTGATTCTTTACGTTTGGAGCCAACCTGCGTTAATTTAGGATATTTTTTAATCTCTATTCTCCAACCCTGATCGTCTGTTAAATGCCAGTGAAAAGTATTCAATTTATACATTGCTAAATAATCAATGTATTTCTTTACCTCTTCAACCGTAAAAAAATGACGCGAAACGTCTAAGTGCATTCCGCGCCAAGCAAATTTTGGCTCGTCTTGAATTTTCATGGCAGGAATTTTTCCTGAATCTTTGTATTGCTCAAACAACTGAACTAATGTTTGAAGTGCTAAAAAATATCCTTGCTCAGTATATGAATTAATCGTAATCCGTTTTGAAGAAATATGAATTGCATATCTTTCTTTTGGCGGAATCCGACTTGAAGGTGAATGACTCAATATAGGTGGAAATGTAGAATATATCAATTGAACTGCTTCGTCTTTTTTCCTATATTTGAATCTCAGTTTCTTATCTACATGATTTTTGAAATATTCTGTTTCCTGTTTTGGTAAATTTTTATCTAATATAAAATTCTTAGGAATAATAAATTCACCTTCCTGAAACTCAATTTTCTGAGGATAAGGAATCAGATTGAGTTTTGTCTGGGAAAAAAATAATCCCGAAATTAATATTGAAAATAAAAGTAAGAAACGCTGCATTCCGAATTTGATTTGAATTAAGCGAATATAATTCTTTTCTTAAAAATTTAATGACTGATTTAACTTATAAAGCTGGAAAACATCTAAATTTGCAGAAAAATAGACGATGAAAAAAACAATTTTATTAGTTGGCGGATTATTATTTTCCGTTTCTGCAAACGCACAAATTTTTGACGTTATAAAATCTACCGTTAAAAATCAAACAGGAGTTGATCTCAATAAACCTGTAAAAACGACAACAACCACTTCTACTACCACTACAGCGGCTACCACTCCAGCTAAAAATTCTCCCATTAACCTTGGGAGCCTTACATCAACTCAAATTTCATCAGGTTTGAAAGAAGCTTTATCGCTCGGAGTTACAGAAGGTGTAAAAAAATTGGGCGTCACGGATGGTTTTTTAAAAAATGAAGCCGTAAAAATCTTAATGCCTGAAAAACTGAGAGTGATTGACACCAAGCTTCGTTTATTAGGATTGGGAAGTTTAGCCGATCAGGGTGTAAAATTATTGAACAGAGCTGCGGAAGACGCTGTAGTTGAAGCTGCTCCTATTTTTACTAAGGCAATTACTTCGATGACTATTACGGATGCAAAAAATATTTTACTGGGAAGTAATAATGCCGCAACCAATTATCTTCAGACAAAAACCCAAAATCAGTTATTTACTGCTTTTCAGCCAAAAGTAAAGGCGTCTTTAGGAAAAGTGGGTGCAGATAAAGTCTGGACGAATTTAATTTCAAAATACAATACTTTAACCGGACAAGCTGTTTCCACAGATCTTAATGAATATGTAACCAACGAAACCATCAACGGTGTTTTTAAAATGGTTGCTGAAAAAGAAAGTGGTATCAGAAATACTCCGGCAATGAGAACTACAAGTGTTTTGCAAAAGGTTTTTGGAGCACAGGACGGGAAATAATATTAAATGAAAAGTCTTATTTTATTTATCGTCATTTTATTTTCAAAATTATTTTTCGCTCAAGCTTCCGGAAGCGCAAATTTTAGTTTAAAAATTGATTTTGAAAAAAACATTCCGGTCGATCAGTTGGAAATTTTTTGCAATATTAAGGCTGGAAACACCCTAAAATCCGTTGAATTAAAAATTGATAAAGCTAATAATTCTGTCAGTATAAGCGGAACAAATCATTTTACAATTCCGGTAAACTTTCCGACTTTATCCTTTTCATATACCAATAAAACCAAGCTTAATGAATATTCGGAACAGATAATAGAACGGAAACATATTTTTTATTTGGTAACAGGTTACGGAATTACATCTTACAGTAATAACAATGGACAAAATATCAGGTTTTCAAAAGAGCTGCCTAATGTTTTAATAACTTCAGAATATCAGGATAAAAACAAATTGTACAGAATACAATATTTTACTCCAGACAGTAATATTTATAATTATTTTAATGGAAATTTAGAGATCTCCAACTCAGTTTTAAAATTAAAATAAATTATATAAAAAAGTCGAAAAGCATATACATTTTTCGACTTTTATTTTTTATTCTTTAAATTATCTAAAACTGCATTTCAGGAATTTCTCCTTCAATAATCAAATCTGCTTCGGTAGATTTGATGATGTGTTCTACTGAAACTCCGGGAGCTCTTTCAATAAGCTTGAAACCTGCAGGAGTAACATCCAAAACTGCTAATTCGGTAACGACTCTTTTTACACAGTTTACTCCCGTTAAAGGAAGTGTACATTTTTTAAGAATTTTACTTTCTCCTGCTTTGTTAACGTGCATCATCGCAACGATAATGTTTTCTGCTGAAGCGACTAAATCCATCGCACCACCCATTCCTTTGACCATTTTCCCAGGGATTTTCCAATTGGCAATATCTCCGTTTTCTGAAACTTCCATGGCTCCTAGAATTGTAAGATCAACTTTCTGACTTCTGATCATCCCGAAACTGAAAGCCGAATCGAAAAAAGAACCGCCATCTAAAATGGTAATGGTCTGTTTTCCGGCATTGATGACATCTGCATCTTCTTCTCCTTCAAAAGGAAAAGGTCCCATTCCTAAAACGCCGTTTTCGCTCTGAAACTCTACATTGAGGTTATCAGGCACGTAATTGGCAACCAAAGTTGGAATTCCTATTCCTAAATTAACGTAATATCCGTCTTTTACTTCTTTGGAAATACGTTTGGCTATATCTTCTTTACTTAACATATATTTTAATTTGAAAATTTATTGATGTAGCCAATTCTAAAATTGACTACCACCTAGTTTTAATTCAAAGTATATAAAAATCTTTTTAATTCTCACTGTTTTTTTTAAGTTTGCAAATGAAATTCGCCGATTCCTTTAAAACAATAAAATTTATCGGCAAAGGCTTTCCACTCAGCAAAAATTACAAAAGATATTTATTACTTTTTGCAGATCATTTTTATATTTTCTGTCTCACAGTTCGTTGTTCGATTCTTTTTTCAAACTTTTCTCCCTGAAAGATTCTTTGAACCATAATTCCCGGAATGTGAATCTGGTTGGGATCTAACTCTCCCGGAGCAACCAGTTCTTCTACTTCAGCAATAGTAATTTTACCTGCTCCTGCCATCGGATGATTAAAGTTTCTTGCAGATCCTTTAAAAATAAGATTTCCTGCATGATCTCCTTTCCAAGCTTTTACGATAGAATAATCTGCTTCAAATGCATGTTCCAGAATATGCGGTTTTCCTTTAAATTCTTTCACTTCTTTGCCTTCTGCTACTTCGGTTCCGAAACCTGCAGGTGTATAAAAGGCAGGAATTCCCGCTTGCGCAGCTCTGCATTTTTCGGCAAGTGTTCCTTGTGGTGTCAACTCAACTTCCAATTCACCGGAAAGCATTTGTCTTTCAAATTCGGCATTTTCTCCTACATACGAAGAAATCATTTTTTTTATCTGCTTTTTTTGCAGCAATAATCCCAATCCGAAATCATCAACTCCTGCATTGTTTGAGATGCAGGTAAGATCTTTCACATTACTTTCTACCAAGGCACTGATTGAATTTTCAGGGATTCCGCAAAGTCCGAAACCTCCTAGCATTAAGGTCATTCCATCCTGAATTCCCTCAATCGCTTCCTGTGCATTTTTTACTCTTTTATCGATCATTTTAAGTATAAAATTTAAAGGTCTTAAATTAGTGTTTTTCTGTGGAACTGAAAAACTTGTTTTTGCTTAATAAAAAAAGATAAGAGTTATGAAATAATTACTATAAACAAAATAATGTGGTAACTGCACAATCATCTCACTATGATAAAGAATTAGAATCTGTATAAAACTTTCATTCATAAAATAGTATCAAAAAAAATCATTTTCTTACATTTGATGCTTAAATTTTTCCCGATGCAAAATTATCTTGACTTACTAAAACATATACTGGAGAATGGAACCGATAAAACCGACAGAACGGGAACAGGAACTCGAAGTATTTTTGGCTATCAGCTGAGGTATGATTTGTCTGAAGGATTTCCTTTGGTAACCACCAAAAAAGTTCATATAAAATCTATTATTTATGAATTATTATGGTTTATTAAAGGGGATACAAATATCAAATATCTGAAAGACAATGGTGTTTCTATCTGGGATGAATGGGCAGATGAAAATGGGGATTTAGGTCCTGTTTACGGTGCGCAATGGAGAAGCTGGAACGGGGCAGACGGAAAAGTGGTAGATCAGTTTTCTGAAGTTATTGAACAGATCAAAAAAAATCCGGACTCCAGAAGGTTAATCGTCTCTGCCTGGAATACAGCAGAAATTCCGAATATGGCACTTGCTCCGTGCCATGCTCTATTTCAGTTTTATGTAGCTGATGGAAAATTGTCGCTACAATTGTACCAAAGAAGTGCAGATGTTTTTCTGGGTGTACCTTTCAATATTGCAAGTTATGCTCTTCTACTCATGATGGTTGCTCAGGTTACCGGACTCAAAGTTGGGGATTATGTTCACAGTTTCGGGGATGTTCATATTTATAACAATCATTTCGAACAGGTAAAAAAGCAACTTTCAAGAGATCCGCGATCTCTTCCTTCCATGAAATTGAATCCTGAGATTAAAAATATTTTTGATTTTGATTTCGAAGATTTTACTTTGGAAAATTATGATCCACATCCGGGAATTAAAGCTCCTGTTGCAATATAAAATAAGGTGGAAAATCCCACTTTTTTTGTAACAATTTCATATAATGAATTACTTATTATTATTTAAAATATAATCCACGATATAAAATTCGTCAGAATGAAAAAAATATTCATTGCATCGTTATTTTTAGGTGCATTTTTTAACTCAAATGTAACTTTTGCCCAAACCGAAACATCCGGAAGAGAAAAAGTATACAGAGCAACGCACACGAAACTTACCGAACTGAAACATACCAAACTAAAGGTAAATTTCGATTATGAAAAAGAGCAAATGAATGGGGAAGAGTGGCTTACTGCCTCACCTTATTTCTATCCTGCCAATGAATTGATTCTTGATGCAAAAGCAATGCTCATCCATGAAGTGGCTTTGGATAACAATGGTAAAAAAGCTCCTCTGAAGTATGAATATAAAAATGATGTTTTAAAAATCAATTTAGATAAAATCTACACGAGAAATCAGGATTATACTGTTTACATCAAATATACTTCACGTCCAAACGAAGTGACACAGCAAGGAAGTGCAGCCATCAATGATGCTAAAGGTCTTTATTTTATCAATGCACAAGGGAAAGATACTGATAAGCCGACCCAAATATGGACTCAGGGGGAAACTGAGGCTTCTTCTGCTTGGTTTCCGACCATTGACAAACCCAATCAAAAAACAACGCAGGAAATCTTTATGACAGTTCCTGATAAATATGTGACCCTTTCCAACGGAGTTTTGAAGTCTTCACAAAAAGAAGCCAACGGATTGAGAACAGACCACTGGGCAATGGATAAAAGACATTCTACTTATCTTTTCTTTATGGGAGTTGGAGAATATGCTGTGGTGAAAGACAAGTGGAAAAATATTCCTGTAGATTATTATATTGAGAAGGAATACGAACCGTATGCTAAACAGATCTATGGAAATACTCCGGAAATGATCGATTTCTTTTCTAAAAAGCTGGGTTATGATTATCCTTGGGTAAAATATGCACAGATTTCGGGAAGAGATTATGTGTCCGGAGCTATGGAAAACACGACAGCAACGCTTCACGGAAGCGATATTCTACAAAAGCCAGGTCAGTTAATTGACGAAAACAAGTGGGAAGACACTATTGCCCATGAGCTTTTTCATCATTGGTTTGGTGATCTTGTAACCGCAGAAAGCTGGAGCAATCTTACCGTGAATGAATCTTTTGCCAACTATTCCGAATATCTTTGGAATGAATTCAAATATGGAAAAGATCAGGCAGATTATCATCAGATGGAGGATGTGAATAACTATATACATAATCCTTCAGACTTTAAAAAAAATCTTGTGCGATTCGACTATAAATCAAGAGAAGATGTTTTTGATCTGGTTACGTATCAAAAAGGCGGCGGAATCCTGCACATGCTGAGAAATTATCTTGGAGATGATGCTTTTTTTGCAGGAATGACCGATTATTTGAAAACCAATGAATATCAGGCAGCAGAAGCACATCAGGTGAGATTATCTTTTGAAAAGGTTTCAGGAAAAGACCTGAACTGGTTTTTCAATCAATGGTATTTCGGGAGCGGAAATCCTAAGCTGAACTATTCGTACAACTTTGAACCTGTGAAAAAGCAGGTAAACGTAACAATCAATCAGTCTCAGGAACAACCTTTTCAGTTTCCCTTAGCGATTGATGTTTATGAAAATGGCAAACCTAAAAGACATCAGGTCTGGGTAAATGCTGAAGCAAAAAACTCCTTTACTTTTGATGTTTCCAAAAATCCTGACTTGATCAACATCAACGCAGACGGAATTCTGCTTGCAGACGTTGCAGAATCTAAAACTCCAGAACAATACCTGATGCAGTTCCTAGGCTCTAAAGAATTTAAAAGTAAATATATTGCATTAAACGGAATTAAAGATCAGGTTGGAAAAAATCCTTCAACTACAAAATTATTGGCTGCAGCATTAAAAGATCCGTTTTTCAGAACCAGAATAAAAGCCTTGGAACTTATTGACCTTACCAATGCAGACATGATGAAAACTCTTGGAAGCGAGGTAGAAAAATTGGCAGTAAATGACCCTAAAACATTGGTACAAGGTGCTGCAATTGCCGCATTAGCCAAAACAAAAGATAAAAAATACGTTTCAATTTTTGAAAAAGGAGTTAATGCTGTTTCTAACTCTGTAAAAGGAAATTCCTTGGCTGCAATTGTAGCGGTAGATCCTTCAAAAGTAAATACTTTAGCTGATAAAATTGATTTGGAAGGCGCATCAGAAGATATGCTTACCCAGCTTTTGCCTATTGTTGTAAAAAATAAGATAGCATCTCAAATGGCAAATATTGCTCCGCTTGCTGCTTTTTATCCTTTCATAAAATTTCAGAATCCTGATTTGGGAAAAGTTGCCGAAGAAGGTTATAACTGGATCATGTCCTCCGATAATATGAAAGCGACAAAAAGTATTACCAAAATTCTTGGGCAGGCAAAAAGCCAGATGGGAGAAAATCCTCAGGTGAAAATGATGATCAGCCAAATGCTGAAAGAGGGTCTGAACAAGAAAATGGAATTGCTTAAACAGAATCCCCAAAAAGCTTCAAGCATTAATCCTCAGATTGACGAGATCAATAAAGCCATCGAAAATTTTAAATAAACTATTTTTTGGAGAGACAAACTTGCAGTAGAGGTTTAGTTTTTAAGTGTCTAAATATTAAGATTCCATATTCACAATTTTGAATATGGAATTTTTTATTTTTAATACTTTCATAATTTTTTTTATATTTTTGATATTTTTTTTAAAATAAATTTATATATTTGATGTTAAAATAACCCAAAAAAATCAATATTATGAAAAGAAAATTATTCTCTGTATTTTCTATCCATCGATTAAGTCTTGCATTTACAATTTTTGCAGCAATTGGTATCAATGCCCAGATCACTACATTTCCCTGGACGGAAACTTTTGAAGATAGTTCACCAACAAGAGGAGATTGGACTCAGATTTACGAGGTAAACAATATGTCTTGGACTTTTGCTTCAACGTCTTCAACAGGATCAGTAAGTACAGCTTATGAAGGAGTAAAATTTGCAAATTATCCAGGTACTTCCCATAATTTCGATAAAACTAAATTGGTAAGTCCTGTTCTAAATCTATCTGCAGTTACCAATCCTACGGTAAGTTTTCATTACATTAATAAATTATGGAGTCCAGATCAGAACTGGTTAAGAGTATTTTACAGAACTTCAGCTACATCCGCATGGGTTCAAATTGCTGAATTTCATTCTAATATAACAACTTGGACGCCTTCCGGTGCGATGGGAATTCCATCAGATACTTATCAGATTGCAATTGAATGTGAAACAGATTACGGGTATTCAACATTAGTAGATGCAGTAGTAGTAACAGGGTCTAACCTGAGTACAAAAGATGTTTCTAGATCGGTAAAATCTTCTATAAGCTATTATCCAAATCCTGTGGAGAATACTTTAAACTATAAGAGTAGCGAAAAAGTAAGTGAAATTATTATTCATAACAGTGTCGGGCAAAAAGTTCAGTACCATAAAACAGATGCCAACCAAGGCAGATTAGATGTCTCTGAACTACCAAGTGGAATGTATATTGTTACCGGCAAAACAAAATTGGGCGCAGAAACATTCAAAATGATCAAAAAGTAAACATAGAATATAATCAATCAAAATACTATTTTTAGCATCTCTTTTGGAGATGCTTTTTTATTGAAGTTGTTTAAAGTAAATAAAAGATTAAAATTGATTTTGCAAAAAGCAAACTTCATCAGAGTTTTAGCTGTGTAGAAATAATATTCTAATCTATTTATAGTAACCTGAGTTCGGGATAATAATTGAGATAAACTTTGTAAAAAATAGCAATAATTCGTATATTTAAGTTTCTGACATTCAAATATTTA